>CAVQLZ010000032.1:0-45899 GCA_963713465.1 uncultured Acidobacteriaceae bacterium | reverse complement strand
TCGATCCCGACCAGGTCCACCATTTTTCTCAACTTAGACAGGGCGAGGACTTCCAGCCGTGATGTTTGTGTCATAACCTGCCGTTTTGGTGCTTGCGGCAAGGGCTTCCATAGCGTTGCGTCTCGCTTCCATTCGAACGTGGCTGTACCTCTCCAGCATCCGTCTGCTGACGTGCCTCGCAATCGCCATGATGGTCGAGTCCGACGTGCCACCCTCCGCAAGCTGGGTGACGGCGCAGTGCCTCAGATCATGGAAACGGAAGCCCGGAAGCCCGCTTTCTTCGTCAGAGTTCGCCAAGCTGACCTCCAGCTCTTTGACGTGCGCAGTCGGGTCGAAAGCAGTGACGGTGTAGCCGATGACTCTCTTGCCGCTGAATGTGAACTTGGGGCCAAAGCCGCGAAGACCTAATGCGACGGCTCGACAATGCCGAAGGACTCGGCCCTGCGACGCAGCCGCGCCAGAGCAGAAGCAGCTACGTCCGTAGGAGGCGCCACTCTCTCTCCGGCAGCCGTCTTGGAAGTGCGGATTGCCAGAGTCCGGGCGAAGAGGTATAAGAATTCGCCACGCGCGCCATACAATAGTTCCCTGACTGGGCTGCGATGCCCAGACACTGATAAATCACAGCCGACGAGAAGCGGAAGGGAACTCCGTTGTGACGCGGGCAATCTTACGAGGAGATGGTGAAATGCGATTCGTGGCCGTAGTACTAATCACCGTGTGCGTCGGTCTATCCTGCGCCGGCCAGATGAAGGCTTGGCGCCCGGTGCAATCCGGCCCCGCTGCTCCGACCAAGGCGGTTCCGAACGGCGTGTGGGGCGGTGAGCACATTCGCATGGAAGTAAACGACGGCGGCGCAGACATTGAATTCGACTGCGCCCGGGGAAGTATTGCGCAACGCTTGGAGCTTGACGATAAGGGGCGCTTCAAGGTCCGAGGTATCTATATGGCTGAGACGCCGGCGCCTGCCGCGGTTGATGGCCGCTTGACTGCTTCAGGGGTCAAGGCGACCTATACCGGGACCCTCAGCGGGTCGAGCTTGCGGCTGGAGGTTTTCATCGAGGGGCAGGACATGCCGCGGACTTTTGCTCTGGAGCAGGGCGATCAGGGTCATCTGGCGAAGTGCGCCTAATCAGGAAGAGGTGCAGGCGAGGCACAACTGTTGCCGCCTCACCGGCAGCGTCGGGGGGTCTCCCGGTCGTACCAGGGTATTCTGACTGGCAACGAGTCCGGGCTCGAGTTCCTCAGCCTGCCGGCGTTCTATTCGCCGCACCGAACCGGATGAGTCCTGCGACGCGGACTACCCGGAATTCGATAGCTTTCCCAGACTTTTGTATCGTTACACCCGCTCGGCATACGAGATCCTAATCGTCTTCTGCTCGAAGTCGCAGGCCCGGCACTCCTACGCCATAAAATGACCAGAAAGTTGTAATCGCCTTTCAATAATTTTCTTTACACATTTACTAGGGGGATAGTACGAAGGTACCTGCTTCTCAGTTGCTCAAAGATGTGACCGTGATCAGGGCGGACCCCTGCGAAACACCGCATTCCCTCCTAGAGCCCGGAAATTCTCCTCGGAGACAAATAATGAATCGTCGCCTACTTCGTCGTCGTGATGTTGTGTTTCTATGTATCCTGGCCACAATCCTCGCTCTATCACCGATCGCCGGCGCGCAGAGGACAGACGGCCCCACCGCGGAAAAACCGACGCTGATCGCCGATAAGATCAGCTACTTGCCGGGCGAGACGATGGTCTTTAGCGGTGGAAGTTGGAAGCCGGGAGAGGGCGTCACGATCGTCATTAAGACCGATTCCGCGGGCATCGTCGCCACCATCCAAGGCAAGGCCGACGACAATGGCCTCTTGAACATCTCCGCAACTATGCCGAAGCTGCCTTCGTTGGGCAGTGCTAACACCGGCGGCAAGAACACGCCGCTTCTCATAGCTACCGCGATAGGCTCCTCGGGGTCATCAATCTCCACGCAGTTCACCCTCGGCCACGCTCCCACCGATGCTGAGCGTCTTATCAGCGAGGAAGAATTCTGGTACCACCGGCTGACGTATCCGACGGGCCACTACTCGCCCGCCTGGACGCGTAAGGCTGCCCAACAAGACCGGGCGATCAACCGCGGGGTGCCGGCTGGGCACAAGGGCGTGGTCTTGAACCCTGCACTCGGCATCGAAGGACTGAACGCCTCAAGCTTCACTGCCCTTGGCCCGATGCCCGAGCACATGACGGGTTGTTCCGGCTGTTATGACTACGGAACCACCGAGGGACGCGTCAATGCCATCGTGACCGATCCGACCACGACCACGAACGGCAGCATCGTCGCCTATATGGGCAGTGTCGGCGGCGGCGTCTGGAAAACCACAAACTGCTGTACCACCAACACCACCTGGACCGTCACCACCGATAGCCCGGTGCTGGCGACTACCAGCATTGATACGCTGGCGATCGATCCCAACAATCACCTCACCATCTATGCCGGCACGGGCGATCTGAATTACGGCTCATTCTCCATGGGCAGCCAGGGCATCTATATGTCCACCGACGGCGGCAATACCTGGACTGTTCTGGGTGCCGACGTTTTTGGCCCCGAGTATATCCAGCCGGCAGGCAACTACCCGCAGTACAACGCGGTCGGCAAAGTTCGGGTTGATCCCAATAACAGCAACAACATCGCAGCCGGGACCAAGATGGGTCTTTACTTGTCCTACGACCAGGGCCAGACCTGGACCAATTGTCCAACCAACAGCTTCGCCAGCCAGCGCCAGGACATCACCGGCCTGGAACTCACTAACATGGGCGGCGGCGTAACGCGCATTTTGGCAGCTGTGGGCACGCGTGGTTTTCCCACCTATGTGCAGTACGATCTAGGGAATAATGGCGCCAACGGCCTCTATACGGCCACTATGCAAGCCGGCGGCTGCCCCAGCTTCACTTCCATCGCGAGCAACTCCAACGGATTTGTTTTTGGCACCCAGGTGACCGGCAGCCCTTACCTTACGGGCGCGCTGATGAACGCCGGCAGCGGTAATGCGTGCAACTATCCACTAACCGGCGGCAACGCGACCTATTGCGGCAACGGCGCCACCGGCGGCACTACGACGAACGGCGGCACGGTCAATAATCTGGGCCGCATCGACATCGGCGTCGCACCCAGCAATCCGAACGTCATTTACGCCCAAGCGCAGGCCATCGATTGGGATAACAACAGCAATTGCGGCAACACCAACGGCTGCCAGATTGGCGCGTGGGCCAGCAATGACGGCGGCAATACCTGGACCTTTATGGCCGGCTCGGCTGGTGGCTCACTGTTCGGGTGCGCAAGCTCCGGTCCAGGTACCGGGACCGGCACCGCAGACTATCCGCAGAACTGGTACGACCAGGGCATCGCGGTCGATCCCAATAATCCGGATCGTGTCTTCTTCGATACGTTCGAGGTCTGGCTGGCCAGCCGCACCGGCACGGCCTGGTATGACCTCACGTGCGGATACAACGGCACCAGCGTGACCAACCACGTGGTGCATGTGGACCAGCACGCTCTCGCTTTCGTTAACGGCTCATCTGACATTCTTCTGGTGGGCAACGACGGTGGCGTTCACGCCACCCTCAACGCCAGCACCGCGGTCCTTAACACCGCTCGCCCCACGTGGATGAATCAGGATGGCGGCATCAACGCTATCGAGTTCTACTCCGGCGACATCAGCGGCAATTTTGCCACCTCGGCGAATCCCTCTGCCGTGGGAGGAGCTCAGGACAACGGACCCAGCTCGGCGATGTTCTCCGGCTCGCCCACAGGTGGGGTGCAGTGGCAGATGGGCCTGGGCGGCGACGGCTTCTCCGGGTTGATTGATCCGATGGGCACAGGTTCCACCCAGGCTCAAGGAACGATCACATTGACAACGGGTGGTGCGCAGGCCGGTCAGCAATTCCAGATCGGTCCGCAGGTCTTCACCTTCGTCGCCTCGGGGAGTAACACCGGCGGCAATGTGGTGTTGAGCTCAAGCACCACGACGGAAGGCAACAACATCGTCAGCGCGATCGCCGCCACGATCCCGACCGTGGTCACGGCCGCGCGCAGCGGAGCCACGGTAGTTGTAACCGCCGTCACCGGCGGTACCAGCGGCAACTCGATTGTCTTTACTAACATTAATGCTAGCAACTTCTCCATGAACGGTAGCGGGTTCCTCGGCGGCACAAGGGCAGGCGATAATACCGGTAGTCTTCGCTACTGGGAAGGTAATAACAGCGGCGGCTTCAGCCGTTGCATTTTCAACTGCACGCAGCCCGGCGCGACTTGGTCAACCTGGGAAGGTGGCTGGTCCGGCGACACCCAGTCTTTCGTTCTGCCGGTTAGCCTCTTCCACGGTGGTATAGCTGGAGGCGATGACTGCCCCGCTGCCGGCACGACCTCCGGCTGCGGACACCTGCTGGCCGGCACCACCCGCGTTTGGGAGACGGTGAGCGGCACCGCGTCAAGCTTCTCCAGCAGCCAGTGGTATGTCACCAATAACCCGGTCACGGCAAACTTGACGAAAGGTACTCTGGGCAATCGCTCGTACATCAATCAGGTCAAGTACTCGCCCAAGTACCAGAGCGTGGCGATCGCTGCAACCAACGACGGCAACGTGCAGATCGGCTTCAACTTGGGTACAGGCACGCAAGCGCAAGCCACTTGGGTGAACGTGACTGGCGGCAACGCCGTTCTGCCCAACCGGCCGATCATGGGCATCGCCCTCGATCCCAGCTCTCCGGCAGTAGGTACCCCAGTCGGATACGCTGCGGTCGGTGGCTTCAACAACAACTCTCCCGGTACTCCCGGCCATGTGTTCCAAATAGTTTGCACCATGACCTCGAGCCCGTGCGACGGGTTTACCTGGACGGACAAGACCGGCAACCTGCCTGACATATCGGTTGACTCCGTCATCGTCAACCCGAACTACCCCATCCAGGTATTCGCTGGTACGGACTTCGGGTTCTACTACACTGATAACATCACCGCCAATCCTCCGGTGTGGAACCGCTTCAACAATGGCCTGCCCAACGTCATGGTTTGGGACATGTCGGTTGATCGCGGCGCAACCACTCTGGCGCTGTGGACCCGCAGCCGCGGCGCTTATGTTTGGCCGCTGCCCACCGGGCCGGAGAGCAGTCCGGCGACGATGGCCAGTCCGGCGCCGGGTTCGACCTTGACCGGGAGCTCGGCGACGTTTACCTGGTATCCGAGCAACGCGGCGCAGGCCTACTGGATCGACGTAGGCAGCACGCAGGGCGGCAACAACTATTACCAGTCCGGCAGCCTGCCAACCACCACCGTGTCGCAGACGGTCAACAGCCTACCCACCGATGGCAGCACCATCTATGTCACGCTGTGGACCCTGATCAGCGGCCAGTGGGTGAACAATCAGTACACCTACACGGCCTTCAACAGCGGCAGCTCGGAAGGCGTCATCACCTCGCCGACTCCGGGTTCGACCCTGACCGGCACGAGCGAGATCTTCACCTGGACGCCCGGTTCGAGCGCCACGGCCTACTGGATCGACGCCGGCAGCGCGCCGGGCGGCAATCAGTACTTCCAGTCGGGCAACATCGGCAACGTGACCAGCTACACGGTCAGCGGACTGCCCAGCAACGGCAGCACCGTCTACGTGACCTTGTACTCGCTGGTCGGCGGACAGTGGCTGAACAATCAGTACACCTACACCGCCTTTAACCAGGCTGGTTCGCAGGGGGTGCTGACCACCCCGACTCCGGGCTCGCAATTCACGGGCACTACGGTTACGTTCCAGTGGATGGCAGGCGCGGGCGCCTCGGCGTACTGGCTCGATCTCGGCAACACGGCCGGCGGTAACCAGTACTACCAGTCGGGCAATCTGGGAAACGTCACGACGGTCACGGTCAACGGCCTGCCCAGCGACGGCAGCACGGTCTATGCCACGCTGTACTCGCTCGTCGGCGGACAGTGGCTGCCAAACTCGTACACCTACACCGCCTACAACCAGGCGGGCGCGCTGGGCGTGATGCAGACGCCGACTCCGGGCTCAACCCTTAGCGGCAACACCCAAACCTTTACCTGGAGCGCGGGTAACGGGGCCACGGCTTACTGGCTGGACATCGGCAGCACGCAAGGTGGTAACGATATCTGGCAGTCGGGCAACCTGAACAACGTGCTTCAAGACACGGTGACCACTCTGCCTGCCAACGGCAGCCAGATTTACGTGACGCTGTTCACGTACGTTGGCGGCCAGTGGCAGTACAACCAGTACACCTACGTCTCGGGTCCGTAAACAATCCTCCGACAGGGAGGAGGAAAGAAAAAGGCAGGGATGAAAGTCCCTGCCTTTTCGTACGTATGGATTAAATTACGGCACTGCAGCCACGCTGAGCAGCGTTGCCGGCTGCAGCTGCGCTTCCGGCACGGGCGAAGGCGGCGTGCCATCCAGGCAACTGACCGCCTCCGGCGGCCTGCCCCCGCATACCTTCTTGACATTCGCGATCTGCTGCGCCATTTATGATAGATCTCGGTCAATTAGTGTTGTGGATAGACTTCTCTGCTCGGTGACGATCCACTGCACATAGTTGCTGAATGCTACACGCAGTTAGACGAGGAATCCGGGATCGGAACCGACTGGAAGGCGGACAGAACGAGGTGGGTGACGACCACATCACGTTGAACGCGAGCCAGCGCCAACACCTGCTGATCGCGTGCAAACACATCGACAAGCTGCTGGGCGATGTGGAGGCGACGCTCAACGTAGCCGCATCGAAAACCGTCTTCCCGAACTACGTCAACGACATCACGGCCATACAACGAAAAACCATTGAAGACTACATTGCGAGGGTTCGCGGCCAGCTCCTGCAAGTGTTGGCCGGACAGTCACTGGCGCCGGAACCGCCGCGCGTATCGGCCGTCCATTCTATCCACGTCAATCTCACATTCGTAGAGATCGCCATTGCGGAACTGGCACCACACTACATGCGCGGTTACGGTGCAGTGTCGCCGGAGGGCGCCACCGATCTGAACGGCATGGTCGCCGAGTTGCAGTCCGCGATCAAGGAGCTGACGCTTTACATTTTGCAGCCCAGTGCCGGCGACCTGCGAGAAAGAGTGGAGAAGCTGGCGAAAGAAGGCTGGGATGTTGCGGGTCTGCAAACCTTGGCGGACATTATCGACCGTCACGGATTGACGGAATTTCGCCCGACCATAGCCATGCTGCTCGATCGCGCCGAAGATACAGCGCTCGAAATCGCGGTGTTTGGACGAGTCAGCACCGGCAAGTCTTCTTTACTGAATCATGTGATTGGCGCCGATCTGCTGCCAGTGGGAGTTACGCCCGTTACGGCGGTACCGACGCGGATAGGTTACGGGCAAAAGCCAGTGGTCAGGGTCTGGCAGCAAGGTCTCGGGGTCTCCGAGCATAGCATTGATGAACTGCCGGCGTTTGTCGATGAACGGTTAAATCCGGAGAACCGAAAACGGGTGGGCAGGATTTTGGTGTTGTACCCGTCGGAGCGGCTGCGCGAAGGCATCATCTTTGTCGATACACCCGGTGTAGGGTCGCTCGCGACCCGCGGAGCAGCAGAGACGCTTGCTTACCTGCCGCGCTGCGATGCCGGCATTGTGCTAGTGGACGGGAGTTCGACGCTCACCCCGGATGACCTGAAAATCATCGGCGCATTGACCCCGGCCGGCACTGCCACCAGCGTGCTCGTCAGCAAAGCGGATCTCCTTTCTGCTGCCGATCTGCAACATCAGATCGCTTATGTAAAGCGGCAACTGAAAAGCGGGTTTGACACCGATCTCCCGGTACGGGCCGTGAGCGTCATGCCAAGCCATGCGGAGCTGCTGGAGCAGTGGTTCGCCGAGGGGCTGTGGCCCTTGTACGAACGCAAGCAAACCTTGCTTCAGGAGTCGCTGGCGAGAAAAACCCTAATGCTGGGAGGCGCGGTACGCTCCGCTCTTGAAGCGCTGGTGTCTTACGCGCGGCCTGAGAGCGGTGATCGCGTGCAGTTGCAGGAGATCGATCTACAGCTGAGGCGCAGCGCTGGCCATCTCCAAACGTTTCACACGGAACTGCGCCGCACAACGGATGAGGCCACTCGGCTCAGTTCCCTTATTCTGGAGAAAGCGGCCGAAACTGTGGCCGGTATATGGGACAGAAAGCGGGAGGTGGACTGCGCTGAAGTGTTGCGGAACACCGCAGCCGAAGTGGCCCTGGAGGTGGCAGGCGAAGTCCGAAGCACGCTGTCGCGAGTGCAGGAGATCCTGCACCAGGAGCTATCGAAAGCAGCGACCCTCCTGAGGTCGAGCGATGTGCCGGGTGAGGAGGATTTGCAGGTGCTGGCGGAAATGCCGGTATTTCACATGAATCGACAGAGCCGGTTTGTGAGGCGGCCAATCTCGGGGAAGTTGGGGAGTTGGTTCCGCGTACGCGCCGCAAGGCGCGTCCTGAAACCGTACGAAGGTGGGCTGAACGAAGCGCTGCAGAGCTTTTCTCGCCTGTTGTACTCGTGGGGTACCGCTGCCAGCTCAGATCTGCAGCACCGTTTTGACAGCTTCGCCAATCGATACCGCGCCCAATTGGAGCGGCTCCTGCTGGATCGGAAGCGAACCGCCATCGATTCCGATCAGGTCCGGTCGGATCTGGAAAAGCTGTCCAGAATGTTCGTTGCGGAGATATCCGTGACCAACAATGAAGCAATGGCTTCCTGAATCCATGTCTGAGTTAGAGGAACGTAAACTTTGCTGAAATATATCGCGGTTCGTGTGGGTGGATTTCTGGGAGCAGTAGCCCGATACGCCCTCGGCGTTTACATCGGAAGCCCTATGGCGGTCGCTTTCTGTTGGGTACGTTTGTCATCAACGTGAGCGGTTCGTTTCTGGTCGGCCTGGTAATGTCGTTTTTGTTGGCGAGGATGGCCAATGGCAAGGCAAGCCGCTGTATCAGGCCATCGTGGAGCGCTACCGCAAGCTGGACATCGCCGGCGCGACCGTTTACCGCGGAATCGAGGGCTACGGCGCAAGCACCATGATCCGCAGGTCGCACCTGCTGCGCTTTTCCTCTGACGCCCCTATCCTCGTACCGATCGTCGATACGGCTGAGAACATCCAGCGTCTCATTTTCGCGCTGGATGAAATGGTGCTGGAAGGCTTAATAGCAATGTCCGATGTTGAAGTCATCAAGTACGTGCACCAGGAAGGAAAGCGATCGCAGCCTTGAGGCAAGCTACACAAACGGGGGTTCGCCTGGGGCCGGATAGCAGGGCCAGTAGTCAAGTCCGGATATTCGACCGAGTGGCAGAAATGGAACAGTTGCGTCAGCGGCTGGCCCTACGTCGATCGTTTCTTTTGCATGGACCCTCTGGGGTTGGCAAGACCCTGCTCTTGTCGGCTGTCCTGGCGGATTTTCCGGACATTCTCTACAGCGCCAGCAATCCGACACCTCAAGCTCTCTATCACGGTTTGGCGGAACTGCTACTGGGAGCGCGCCGACCTGTGTTAGTTAAGGCCTGCCCAAATGGAATGTCGTCTTTGAGCACGAAGAGTGCTGTCGCCGTTAAAGGGCTGGTCCGTGATGCGCTGCTCAACTCCGGTTATCTGGTGGTGCTCGACCACCTCAAGCGGCCTTCGCAGACGCTGGCTGCTGCCCTGCGCGAGCTGATGCTGAATTGTTCGCTGCCGGTGGTCGCCGTCACACGCTCGCCGCACATGGAGGATGCGGGTTTCATTCTTCCTCTATTCGGCGACCGATCGGAAAGACTTGCCCTGCGCAACTTCGATCCGGACAAGGCAGCAAGGTTTGCAGAAGCATTTGCGCAGAGCGAAGGGCTAGCTGCCGACAACCTGCCTCAGTTCGTAGATAAGGTCGTCGAATACGGCCAAGGCAATCCCGGAGCCATGCTGCGGATGATTTGCTTGGCGCGCGATCCTAAGTACCGTCACGAAAACCGGATCAAGATTGCTCCGCTGTACATCGATTACAAGATTGCGACGGTCAGCGAGTGATGGGGCTCGCATAACGCGCAGCAGTAACAGCAAAATGCATAACCTGGAGAACATCTCGGTCCCCGATGACGCTTCGAAGATGGTGGGCGCGAGTGGTGCGCTCTCCCGTTTGGCAGAAATTGCGGATGAATTAGGGGAAGCTTCTACTTTTTCGGAAATACGTCAGCTTGTTACCAGAATCAATGAAGGGCGCTTCTTCGTCGCCTGCGTCGGCCAGTTCAAGCGCGGTAAATCTACCCTACTCAA
Organism: uncultured Acidobacteriaceae bacterium; assembly: GCA_963713465.1. Classification (GTDB taxonomy): domain Bacteria; phylum Acidobacteriota; class Terriglobia; order Terriglobales; family Acidobacteriaceae; genus Bog-257. The sequence goes on along the minus strand of CAVQLZ010000032.1, from coordinate 35,646 downwards.
TGCGCTCGTGGCTGAGCAGATACTCCCTACCGGGGTTGTACCTGTCACCGCCGTTCCAACCGTACTACGATTCGGTAGTCGAAGAAGCGCGCGCGTTTTGATCGGCGGTAACTGGCAGAGGGTCGTGACAGAGGAGCTGGCAAAGTATGTCTCCGAAGAGCTGAATCCCGAAAACGAAAGACAGGTTGAAGCGGTGGAAGTATTTTTGCCTTCGCCGTTGCTGGCAAACGGTATGTGCCTGGTTGATACACCCGGAATCGGTTCCGTCTTTTTAGCCAATACGGAGTCGACGAAAGATTTTATTCCGCAGATCGATGCGGCCATCCTGGTCGTCGGCGCCGACCCGCCGATTTCGGGAGAGGAGTTGGCGCTCATCGAGGCGGTCTCCGCGAACGTCGACCAGATTCTCATCGTGCTCAATAAAATCGATCGCGTCTCGCCCGCGGAGCGCCAGGAGGCATCGGCATTCGCGAGCAAAGTGCTGGAGGCACGCTTGAAAAAACCTGTCGAGCGTGTCTATGAAACCAGTGCGCTCAATCATCTGACCCACTCCTCAGACGGTGATGACTGGAGCACCTTAACCGGGGACCTCACGAGGCTCGCAAGCAAGTCAGGCCAGGAGATGACACGCTCCGCGGCCGAGCGTGGGCTGTGCCGACTCTCCGCTTCGCTCGAACGCTTGATCGAGGAACGGGTGCGGGCACTCAAAGAGCCCATCGCCAACACGGAGCAGCGCATCGCCAATCTTCGACAAACCGTCAGCCAGGCGGAACAATCCTTGCGCGATCTAGGCGCACTGTTCTCTGCCGAGCAAATGCGGCTTTCCAATACGCTGCTGGCCCAGCGAAAGAGATTTTTGCGCGATATTTTTCCAACGGCCGTCGAAGAATTGCAGTGCGAAGCTCGCTCGGTAAGGACCACCTTCGGCCCGGCGCTGCGGCGAGAGCTTATGTCGATCGCCCGAACGGTAGTCCGGCGGCATGTAATGCCGTGGCTCGACACGGAAGAAGCGCAGGCCGAAGAACTCTACACCGCAGTTACGCGGCGCTTTGTAAGTCTGGTGAACGGCCTTTTACAGCGCATCTCCGAGGAGCAGTCCTCCGACTTCTCGCACCTGCCAAAATCGCTCGACTCCGAACAAGGGTTTCGAACGCGCTCGCGTTTTTATTTCCACGACCTGATCACAATTGCGCGACCGGCTTCGCCGTTGCTCTACAGTATCGACACGCTTATGGGCGCGCTGCGCATTCGCTATTGGTTCCGCAAAGACGCGGAGCGCTTCCTCGAGTTGCTACTGGACACAAACGCCTCGCGGGTGCAGGGCGACGTGGAGCAGCGAGCTGTGGAGAGCCGGCAACGCCTTGAATCCGACGTTCGCCGGCTCCTTCGTGAAGTAAGCGACGCCGCGGAGCGCGCCTTGTCGAATGCTAGAGAGCTGATGGCCGCGGGAACGAATGCGGTCGCCCATGAACTTGATCGTCTGGGCAAACACCAGCAGGAGCTAACGGCGCTGGCCCGCACACCCTAGCAGCCGGAGGCAGCAAGCAATGGCGCTGAATCTCCACTTACAAGCTCCTCCTCTCCGCGACTTTGTCGCAAATTGCAAAACCACCCCACGCTGCGGCTTCGCCGAGCCCGGCTTTTGCCGCGTTGATAATCCCTTGCCGGGAATCATCTTCGCAGCGTTCTGCTCTCGGGTCCGTTCCGCGACTCGCTATCTTGCGGCCGGCCGGAGGTGGCCAGCGCAAGCGAATTCTGGGCCCACATCTCGAAGCTGGCTGCAAGGTTGTAGGGTAAATTGTTGGCGATGGCCTAGGGCAGATTACTCGGGAGGTGCGAATCGCTTTGGCATCCTCGAGGCTACATGCTGCAGTTCGAGCACGAACGGTTGCGGCGTAACGCGTTCCAATCCCGCGTAAGGGTTGTCCAGCGATTTTATTAGGAACAAGCTGCAGGCCATGATCCCCGCCAGTGCCGCAACCATCGCAGCCTGCGACCACACGCTCTCCTGCGCGATAGAGTAGGTGAAAGCGATCAGTATGATTGCACCAGAAACCAGCAATTGCCATAGCAGCGCGGGAACCGTGCCATGGCTGGCGAAAAGCCTGCTCCGGCGATAGTCTGATAGTTGGGTCAAGTGCTTCAGCGATTCGGCGAAGTAAGCCTGCGACCGGGATGTTTCGGGCTGGCTGGTTCCATACACATCCCATAGATGTTGGATCGCATCCCAGGTACGCTGGCTGTCCCGACTCCGCTGCATATTCGGAAACTCCTCCTCCACCACGCTGTTGAGATACTCCATGAGAGCGGTGGTGATTTCTTGGCGCAGCGGGTCAGGCATCGCGGTCGAGAGACGAGACAGATCGGCCACCTCAGTCGCCTCGTGTTCAAGATTCGTGCCCGCTTCCGTGGACGCGCTCCAAACTACAAAGATGGCAAAGGCAATGAGCACGGCATAGAGCGTTCCAATCATCAGGAAGAAATGACTGGCAACTTCGTGATGTTTCCGCAGCCAGGCGGCGTTGACATAACGGCGCACTAGCAGTAGTCCCGCGACCGACAGCAGCATCGAGGCGCCAATAACAAGCAGACCATTCACGGACCGGTCCTCCAGTTTTCAGCCGGGAGCTGGTCAACTGCACCAGCATTGTGCTGTTTGCCATCCAGTCGTATTCAAGCGACTTCCCATTTAGCTCTCCCTGGCGACGCTCAGAATTGCGGCGGCGTGGGCGGCAGCGCCTTGGAGCTGATGCCTTCGCACATTGCGTTGCTCACCGTCACGTTGCCCACGGCGTCAAGCTTCACCGTCCAGATCGTGTCGTAGTCGGTGGGCGGCCAGGCAGAAATCTGCGCCAGCTGTTGGCTGGTGGCGTTATAGCTGGTGAGCAGCGTAGTGATCGTCTTCTGTATGAATTGGAAAGACCACGCCAGCAGCACACTCTGATTGGAGAATTGGCCGCCATTGAAGAAGAACGTGCTGGTCTTCTGGTAGACCAGTGGATCGGAAAGCCCGAAGCCGGTGACCAGATTGTAGGGCAAGCCGTTGGCGATGGCGTACGGCGCGGCGGTCATCGGCGGCGCAACCGACGAGTAGGTAGCATCCCCCGTGGCGCTAATGGAACCGGGGCCAAATTGAGCGGGGTCGTTCGAATATACCTGGTTAACATTGACGACTTTGCCGAGCAGGGCGTTGGGAAGATCCAGTGCGCGCCATTGCCCCGCGCCGACATAGTTGTTGTCGTCCCAGTAGGCGGTGGGATGCGCGTCGGCGTGCCGAATGATGTAGAGGGTTTCGTTGGTGTTGGTTCCCGCCGGGACTACGGCGCTACCTTTGCCGCCGGTCACGGTGACGTTGAAAGGCGGCCACTGCGCGGTGCAGGCAGTGCTGACGATCCCTCCCGCGGGCAGCGTTGGATAACTAGCAGGCGGAGTCAAGTAGCTGCTGTAGGTGATCAGGCTGGCGCTTCCCGACGGCGTGATCGAGATCGCGTAAATAAAGTTGGGACCGAGATAACTGGCCGGAAGGCTCAAGTTATAACCTTCGCTCTGGTTGATGTTAGCCATTAGTGCGCTCACGGTTTCCCATGGTGCCGAGAAGACATAGAAACCCGGCGCATTTTTTTTCAAAATATCCGTTACCAAGGCCTCGTTGTCGCCTTCCGTGTCGCGGAAGTCCAGTCCCTGGCAGTTGGGGCAGAATTGCTGCGGCGGCACAACTCCGTCGGGCAAGGGCCCTGGCGCATAGGATGCATTGATGGGGTAGCTGTGGCCGGGAAGCGGCGTGCCGCCATTCTGGTCGCTGGACAGTCTGACCTGGTTGAGCATGGCGAACTGCTGAATGGTCTCCAGTCCCACCATGTCGGGATAATTGTTGGCCGTTTGCAGATGAGTCATGGGTTCGAGCGCGTAAATCTGCGTCACATTCTGCATCCCCAGCACCTTCTGTTGCAGAAATGTGGCCATGAGGAGCGACCGCTGTAAGCCCTGATTGGTGAGGTTGGCGGTGCTGGCATTGATGTCCCCGGGAGCCTGGTATGTCAAATCCTCACTCGCAACGAAGATCAGGTTGAGGTTGCTGGAGCTAAGCGGAGCGGGAGGCGGCGCTGCCGGTGTTGTGTTGCCGCCGCATCCTGCGAGCAGGGTTAGGGCAAGGGCCAGGAGCAGCGCCAGTGGAACGGTACGTTTCATAGCAGTCGTGAGTCCTTTCTCCCACCCATTTCAAGCTTGCGGCGATGGCTTGGCAGTGACATTTGCCACAGTGGACGAACAAAAAGCAGGAGACAAATCCAAGAAAAAACCAACTACCAACTTGGGACGCCTAACCGGCAAGAGCCTTCACCTGCTGGTGAACTAACGCCTTTCGGCAAACTCAGTAATTCGCATTTCGACAGTGGGCGCTATACGCCTAAAGGTTGCGGGATCGCTACTGCCTCGTGGGCCGCCTGCGGACTGGGCAGTCTTCTGGTAAGCACACAAGAGGAGCGTTGGACTGGCGATTTCCACACCTACGATGCTAGGGCAGGCAAATGCAACGGTGTCTGTGATGGCAACGTATGTCTTCGCACGAAAGTAACCACGAGTGGAAAGTGCAAAATCGGAAAGGCGCATCTGACCAGTTCTTTAAACTAAAGAATGCAGTCGGAACCGGGCCATCGGCAATGGGGTATCACCCATGCCGCTTAAGCGCAAGTAGCGGCAAAATAGAACGTGTCAAGCGGCGACGAAAGGGGGCCGCCAGTGTGCCGCTCCAGAATTTGCAGCAGCGCCTTCTGCGCGCTCAAACTCGGCCCCCTTGACCTGGTGGCAAGCGTCGGACCTCGCTACGTAGTCCAGGCAAGGTCATGCCGATCATATCTCGCCAACAATCCGGCAACTGGCTCGAAGCTTAGCTTCTCCTCACATTGCTTATTAAGAGCTTCCAATGGGCTTGCAACAGCTCCGACTTAAACGTGGAGGGGCTGACGGGCAAGTACCTCTAAGCTTTTGATTCCATAAAAAAACGTCGGTCCCGAGCCGCTATTCCTCTACTCTGCCAGCGAGTTTTCGTTTGGACAAGCACGTGCTTTCATGCAGGCGACCGCATGGCATTCGGTTTAGTCCGATGGATGCAAACGGAAGAAGACGGCCGTTTAAGTTAACGCGACCGACGCTGATCAGTCCTACAGGAACGACCTGGCACTTGCGGCGTCGAGTTGAATTCGGAGACGGACATGAAACCTAAGCTAATCCCGTTCGCGCTGCTGGCGCTGCTGCAGGCCGTTGATCTTGCTTCAACTCGTTTGGCATTTTCCGCGGGCGCGATCGAGTTGAATCCGCTGGTGCGGGGGCTCGGTTTATGGCACGTGAAACTGCTGGCCTGCGCAGCCATTGTGCTGCTAGCGTGTATGACGAAGCGGGCAGGGCGGCTGTGGACCCTGTGCGGCGTCTACGCTTTAATTGTGGGCAACAATTTCGCTGTGGCGTTGACACACCTGAACGCGCATCCGCGCTAGTCGAGCCGGGTACGGCATCCCAGCCTGAACAGCTCGAACTGCGCGAAATCCAAGCCTATGGAATGATGAATCATTTTGTGCGCTTATGCATCACCAAGTAGTATGGGAGCATGTCTGCTCTGAAACCTCTTGTCCTCATTATCCTGGATGGCTGGGGCTACGCTCCGCCGTCGGCCTCGAATGCCATCTCGCTGGCGCGCAAGCCCAATTACGATCGCTTGCTGGAGGAATTTCCCAACACGCTGATCCATACCAGCGGACGCTACGTTGGCCTGCCGACCGGCCAGATGGGCAACAGCGAAGTGGGACACCTCAATATCGGCGCCGGGCGCGTCGTCTACATGGATATCACCAAAATCGATCTCATGCTCGAGAATGGCGAGTTCTTCACCAACCCGGCACTGCTGAAGGCGATGACCGCGGCGCGTACGGGCGAGCGCCGGCTGCACCTGTTCGGGCTGCTCTCGGACGGAGGGGTGCACTCGCATCAGAACCATCTCTACGCGCTGCTGCGCATGGCCAAACACAATGGCGTGGGGCGCGTGTTCGTCCACTGCTTCATGGATGGCCGCGATACGCTGCCCACCAACGGTGCCGGTTATATCGAGCAGCTACAGCAGAAAATGCGTGAGTATGGCTCAGGCAGGATCGCGACCGTGAGCGGCCGTTACTACGCAATGGATCGCGACCGGCGCTGGGAGCGTGAGAAGAAGGCGTTCGACGCAATGGTGTATGGCGACGCCGAAGGCGGCCGCTACTCTGACGCTGTGGTAGGCATTAAGGAGTCCTACAATCGGGGAGTTACGGACGAGTTCATCGTGCCCTTCGTGCTCACCGATGAGCGTGGCGACGCCGTGGGCAACATTCGCGACGGCGATGTCTGCATCAACTTCAACTTTCGCGCCGACCGCGCGCGGCAGATCACGCGCTGCCTTTGCCGCAACAGCCACTTCACCCCGCAGGATGGCCGCGAACTGGAAGGCGCGGACGACCTCGATCTCGTCATCCCGCGTGACCGCGTGCCCAAAGACCTGACCTACATCTGCATGACGCGGTACGACAAATATTTCACGCTGCCGGTAGTTTCGCCGCCGGAGTCGCTGACCAACATCCTGGCCAACGTGATGGCCGATCGCCAGATGCGCAACCTGCGGGTTGCCGAAACCGAGAAGTATGCACACGTAACCTACTTCTTCAACGGCGGCGTGGAGAAGCCATTTCCCGGCGAAGACCGCGTGTTAGTGCCGTCGCCCAAAGTCGCGACCTACGATTTGAAGCCGGAGATGTCGGCGCAGGGCATCGCCGATGCGGTGGTGAAGGCGATCGGCGACAATACCTTCGACGTGATGGTAGTGAACTTCGCCAACGCCGACATGGTAGGACACTCGGGCAAGATCCCGCCAACCATCACCGCAGTCGAGACGGTCGATGGCTGCCTCGGGCAAATCTACACTGCACTCCGCCAGCGCGGCGGCGCGATGATTGTCACTGCCGATCATGGCAACGCCGAGCAGATGATCGACCCGGCCACCGGCGGCCCGCAGACGGCGCACACCACTAATCCCGTGCCGTTCATCGTGGTTGCCGAGCACGCCGTGCTCGGCGGCCAATCACAAGGGAGATGCGCGCCGCTTTACCTTGCGTCCCGAAGGCGCACTGCAGGACATTGCACCCACAATGCTGGTCATGCTAGGCATCCCGCAACCGAAGGAGATGACCGGGCGCGACCTCATCGTGCCGGCAGCGCCGGAAAAATAGGCAGCGACGTCTTCCGTATTCTCATGGGGCGGTGTTGAGGTCAAACTTCCGGCCAACGCGCTGCTCCTGCAACGACGATCGGATGCAATCGTCGGCAGCAGCTGAGTCACCCGTCGCGTCGTAGGCGGAAGCCATACGCTGAAACGTATCGGCGCGCAGAGGCGCCAGCACACCGGTATCGGTCCGCGTCAGAGCGATGACCGTCTTAAACTGCTCGAGGGCCTCCTGCGGAAGTCCCTGTTCTTCGTCGTAGATCCCAACGTGGTAATGAGGATAGGGTAGGAGCGGATCCATAGCTGCGGCGGCACGGAAGTGAGTCATCGCTTCACCTCTGCGGCCTTCCCTCTGCAGGGCTTCTCCCAGCAGATTTTCCGCCGCCGCGTTGTTGCGGGTTACCTGCACGGTGTGCGACCACAAGCTCACATCGTCAGACCAATAGCTCAGCTGCCGATGGGTCGCGAACATCAGCAGTCCCAGCACGACAACACACGCGGGAGCCAGCAAGGCCTGGGAGATGTGTCTTTGCTCGGCCAAATCCGCGACCAGCCAGCACGCGGCGATGAATAGTCCTACAAACGAAAGATAAGCGTAGCGGTCCGCCATCGCTTGCCCGCCGACCTGCAACACGCCGATCATCGGCACCAGCGCACCCAGGAACCAAAGCCAGCCCACAAGCAGGTAACGGCGGCTGCGGAAGGCGAGTACGAGCACCGTTATGGTCAGCAGGAGGATAAGTGCCGGGACGACTTGCCGCTGGCGGAAAGCGACGGCATGAGGATAAAAGAACGCCAGGTGCGCGGGCCAGATCGCTTTGCCCAGATAACGCGCGTAGCAAACGATGGCATTCTCCACGCGCATGCCCAGCGAGTACGAACGCAAGGCTCCGCCCATTGCGCCGCCCGTACGCTGCGCTTGGATCGTAAGCATCGCGGCGGCGGCGGAAAACGCCAGCAGCGGCAGCTTTTCCAGTACCAGCCACGACAGTCGCTTTTCAGCATTCGCTGTTCGCGGTTCGCCAGAACGCTCGGGCCGGTTACTCTGGCGAGGAGCGAAGGGCGAAGAGTGAGGAGCGAGCCGTTCCAGTGGCCAGTAATCCCATAACAGCAGAAGGAATGGCAGGGTGACGACTTGCGGCTTAGACATCAGTCCGAGTACAAACAATCCGGCGACCACGTAGTAACGGCCCATGCGCGGCTGGCTTGCGTACCAACGGTAAGCGCCCAGAGCCAGCAGGAGAAAAAACATGCTGAGAAGATTCTTTCGCTCAGCCACCCAGGCGACGGATTCGACGTTAATGGGATGAAGCGCAAAGAGAGCGGCCACCATGAAGCTGCGTCCGGCGCGAGCTGTCGCGCGCCATAACACCCAGAACAGGAGCAGGACATTCAGCACGTGCAGCAGCAGATTGGAATCGTGGTGCCCGGCGGAGTCGAGCGCGAACAACTGATAATCCACGGCGTGCGACATCCAAGTCAGCGGATGCCAATTAGCGGCGTGAAATGTGGTGAACGACCAGGCTATCGTGCTCCAGTTCAACTGCTGAATGCGGGGATTCTGGGTCACGTACTCGGCGTCGTTCAGGCTGACAAAAGGCAACCGGTGTACCGGGTAGTAGGCCGCAACGGTTATGGCTGCCAGCAAAACGGCAAGAACGACGCTTCGGCGCAAGGACGAGTTAAGCAGGCGCGAGTTGTGTCCAGCCTTGACCTCGGACTGCGGCATTGATTGGATTTGTAAGTCAACCAACAGCAGGTTGTAAACTACATCGGGTTGAGGGACGGGAAGAATCTCCATGCTCACGAGACTTGCGAAGGCACTTTGATGCTGGCATTATGACGGCAATGGTTGCAGCAACCTCTCCCGAGAAGTACCCGCATGTTCAGCCATAGCCGGATTGCGGCAGGTGCGGCGGCAAGCGTTCTGCTCGTGCTATTCGCCGTTGCTGGCGCAAGTGCACAGTGCGGCAGTGCGAGCCTCGATCCCCGCGTCTTACCCAAGCTCCCGGTCGAAAAGTCCGTGCGCGCGGAGCCGATCCTTCCGGAAGCTGGCTTCCTGTCCAATACTCACTACACCAGCCAGTTCTTCGGTTTCTCCTTCGACTTGCCGCTGACGGTGCAAGGGCACGAGATCATGATGCCGGTCATGCCGGAGAAGCAGCACGTTCTTCTGGCGCTGCAGTTTGAACAAGGGCGGCAGAAGGGCTACTTGATGGTCACGGCAGACGATCCGGTGGCCGGTTTCGACGTCAACATCCCGGAAGAAAGGCAGAAAGAATTGGATCAGTGGGCAAGGGCCGGGACCCAGGCCGGCGGCCTGCCGCTAGCGCCGGTTCCGCAATTCATGCTGCGCTCCGCTCACTTCTATCACCGCTTCAATCACCGCGGGCGCAACTACACCGCGCAATACTGGACGGGCATCGACAATTACACGGTGAAGATTTTTGTCGTCACCGACGATGAGGAGTTCCTGCGCAAGACGAAGGATGCGATGGCGGAGGTGAAGTTCTATTGTCCACAGGACGACGGTACCCTGACCACGGAGGACGGCAAACCTGTGAAGGCGCAGGGCGAGCCCTACGCTGGACCTACGGTCCCGACCTTCCGGGTCAATGCTGCACTGCATGATGCGCCGGGCAAGAATATTCCGCCGGGCGAGGTTGTCGATGGAGTTTATAAGAACGACGATCTCGGCTTGCGTTACGAGCTGCCCAAAGGATGGAAGCCGCTCGCGACCGGCGCCGGCGATCCGCCGCTGGAATCCACGGCATTGCGTGAGTACCGGTTCCTGCACGCCTGCTCACGCATCCTGTTGCAGGCAATACCGCAGGAGCAGCGGGCGAATGATGTTCAAGCAGCGATCGTGGTACGCGCGCTTGATCCTGATTGCCTGGCGATGCGCACCCCGGCTTCGCTGACCGACAAACGCACGGCGGACGAGGTAGCCGCCAGTCTGGAGGAGTTGGGTGAATTCGGCGAGATCGGGTCGGATGGACTCATGTCGATCGCCGGCCGTTTATTCATGGTTTTCCACGGCACGATTGGCACCGCGCCGCGCGGACGAGGAACTGGCTGGGCGCCTCTCCCAAACCATGTTTGCCACCCGCTACAACAAGCTGCTGTTGGTATGGACTTTGATGGCCTCAACCACGAGTGCGCTGCAGGAACTCCCAACCGGCGCTGTCGCGTTCGGTGACTCGCCGGCGATCCAGCTCCGGACAAACAGCGCTCACTAGAGTAGCTCGATTTTTCATCCGCTCGGCCAGCCTGGGGTTGCGAGCTGCCATCCTAAAGATCAGCACCTTCGCAAATCTGGCCCGTGTTGTTTCTGTCCCCCACCGGCTTCCCATATGAATCCCTATCGACTCCGTCCCGCAGCTCTCAGGCCCGACCTCCTGACCATCGGACTGGTTCTCGTAGTATTGTCAGCAGCTCCGCTAACCTGGGCGCAATCGCCAGGCAACGAGCTCAGCGCTTACACCGATGCTGTCGCCCATGTGCAGCCCAACGAGCGCCTGGCAATGCTGGAGCGATTTGCGATGAATGCCCAGCCGGGGCCGCTCAAGATTGACGCCTTGGAGTTCATCATCTGGAACTATCTGCGGCAGGGGCAGACTTCGCATGCACTGAACTGGGCAAACGAGCTTGCTGCAACCGATAAGGACAATGCCGTCGCCATCGCGCTGCTCACCAATGCGGCGAGACCGGCGGCGGAAAACGGCAGCATGAAAGCGGGGCGGCTGCTGGCGATGGCGTCCCATGGCTTGGACACGTTGCCGCAGCTGCAGCGGCCGCTGGGCATGAACGGCGCGGATTTCGAGCTGCTCAAGCGCCACGTCTACACCATGCTGAGCAGCGCTGCGGGTTTTGCCGAGCTGCGGATGAAGGACTATGTCTCGGCGCGCGTGTATCTTCACAGCGCAATCGCGGTGCAGCCGAACAACGCCCAGGACCTCTATAACCTGGGCCTTGCCGACCTGAATGGTCCCGACCGAAATCCTACAGAAGGCTATTGGAACCTGGCTCGGGCCGCGGACCTGTCGCGAGGAACTCCGAAGGGAGTCGAAATCGCGCGCGATGCGCGGGCGCGGTATGTGAAAGACGGCGGCAGCACGACGGACTGGAACCAGTTTCTGGCCGCCGCTGCAGTGCCGAACGCGAGCGCCGCGAACGGAACAGCGCTGACCTGGGCAAATCCTGCGCCGCCGGTGCCACGCCCGCCCAGCGCAAGCACACCGCCGGTTGAGATTGCAGTCGCCCATCCTCCTGCAGTTTCGAAACCTCGAAAACCACAGCCCTCGCCCTCGGTGTGGGCCGACAACACGGAACCGAATTCGCCAGCCGTGCGCAAACGTCGCGTGCTCTGGACAACCGGGCCGATGTCGCTGGGTATTCTGGTGGAGACCTCGCTCGCCAATAGAGAAAATCGCGCGGCGGTCATCGACAGCCTCACCGACATGCTGCGCCGCCTGAGCGATCGCGACGAGGCCTTCATCCTCAGCTACGACAACAATCTGGTCTTCGAGGAGGACCTGACCAACGATCCGCACCAACTGGAGCAGGCGATGGAGAGCATCAAGCCGCAGAAAGGCGCCGTGCTGGACGATGCCGTGGCGTTTGCAGCCGGACATCTGGCGCGCATCGCCAAATATCCCAATCGCGTGCTGTTGGTGATCTCCGACGGGCGGAACGTAGACAGCCACGCTTCTCCGCTGCAGACCTCTGCCGAAATCAATGGGGCCGGCGTGCGCATTTATTGCATCGGTCTGGACGTCAGCGACGCCGAAGGCCAATCTCGGCTGCGGGAGCTGGCGGCGAGCACTGGGGGACAATCCGAATTCATCAGTACGCCGGGGCAGTTTCGCGATGCCACGCGATACATTGCCCAGAACCTGGGAATCGATTTCCGCTTCTGATGGCCCGTGATGAACCACCATCAGGAGCTCTCTTCCAACCTGTGGTTGCAGCTTCGCGTCCTATTGAAGTATGAGTTTGCGCGCCTCGATTGCGATCGTCGCTAACTTTCTGTTGATCGGCGGCCTGATCTTCTACGGTTTTGTGTTCTTTGCCCAGTATCACGCGACGGGCAAGTGGGCCAAGAACATCACTGGCCTGCTGGCAGGCGTGGGCATGCTGACGCTGGCTTTCGCTCTGACGATCACGCCGGGCAACGTCGCGGTGCTGGCGCACATTGCCGCAACCAAGGCCTCGCTGGTGTTTCTGGTGGTGAGCAGCATCCTATTGCTGGCCGCCATTGCCGCCTTCGGCATCATCACCTACTGGCGTCCGCGCAGGCTGTGGCATGAGCGCAAGCTGGAACGCGATCTCAGCCGCTCGTTGCCGAACATACGCTAGCATCAGATGGTCGGCTGAAAATCCGCGCTTGGTTTAATTGGGCCGTGAAGGTCCGCGCTACCGTGGTTTGCTGATTTGTAGCCGATGTCCGTATAATTGAAATTTACCCAGCGATCTTGGCAACAGATCTGGAGCGACCATGGCACAAGTTTGTGAAATCTGCGGCAAAGGGCCGCAGTCGGGAAATAACATCAGCCACGCGCATAACGTCACGCGCCGGCGCTGGAACGTCAACCTGCGGCCGGTGCGCGCCAAGGTGCAGGGCGGCAGCAAGCGCATGCGCGTGTGCACCAGCTGCCTGCGCAGCGGCAAGGTGACCAAAGCCTAAGTTTTTGTGGTTCAGCGTAGCCCTCTTATTCGTGAGAGGGCTTTCGTTTGCCTGCATCGCCGATCAACGACCCTCCAGCAGACGCAGGAAATCATCACGGCTCCGTCCGAACTTGCGAATGTATTCCCGCCCCCCTTCGCGAATACGGCCCTTTCCGTGGGCTCGTGAAAAAGTTAGTATGCACCGTACGGATCACTCCCCTTAGCAGGAGACGCCAATGACCTCTGCCTCAGCTGTGCCATCGCCGCCACCAGAGCCGCTCTCGCAAGTCGCGCGGGTTGTCGACACCTTCGTTGCTCCCAGCAAGACCTTTACCGATCTGCGCCGCAACGCCAACTGGCTGGTCCCCCTGCTGCTGACGATCCTCGCCACCGAAGCCCTGGTCTTCGTCGCCGACCGAAAAGTCGGCTTCGAGAAAATCGCAGAGAACGGACTCGCGCTGCAACCCAAGCAGGCTGCCAAACTCGATCAGCTCTCGCCCGAAGATCGTGCCAAGCAGATGCAGTTAGTGGTCAAGATCACCAGCGTCTCGGCCTATGTCTCCCCGGCGATCCTGCTGGTGTTTCTGGTTATCGTCGGGGCCATCCTGCTGGCGACCTTTAACTTTGGCATGGGCGCGGAGCTGACGTTCAACCAGACGATGGCAGTGGTGATGTACTCGTCGCTGCCGGGCATTGTCAAAGCCCTGCTCGCCATTTTGGCGCTCGCCGCCGGCGCCGGCGAATCGTTCACCTTCCAGAATCCGGTAGCCAGCAACCTCAGCCCGCTGGTCGACCCCTCGTCCCACTTCCTGTATTCCGTCGCCACACAGGTCGATCTTTTCACCATTTGGACGCTGGTGCTGGCCAGCATCGGTTTCGCCTGCCTGACCAAAGCCAAGCGCGGCGCCTGCATGGCGGTGGTCTTCGGCTGGTGGGCTGTCTGGGTGTTGGGAGTCTCGGCAATCGGCGCTGCTTTCTCCTGAGCTACACGCCACGGTCGAAACCTGCATCTATTCTGAGTAGCTGCTGTGGAGCAGGCGAAAACGATGCGTCGCAGAGGGTGGCATGAACTCCCTACCGCGTTCCCAAATTGGGAGTTCGAGCCGGGCACTCATTTGGCTCTCTCTTAAGGCGCAAAGCTGAGATATACTTCGCTTGCTCGAAGTTTGTCATTGCCGCCCAGTGGCGGATCGGGGACCGCTCCTCTTTTCCTATTCCCCGGTGATTTATACGGTAGCGAGTCAAGGCCGCTTGTCGTCTAGGTAACAGGACTGAGTCGCCGGTTTCTTTCTGGCTCTTATAACCCCGGCGCACATTTCCCGACCGCAGACCCCCAGCAGCCTTTGGGAGGTGTGCCGTGGAGCTGGTTCTTATAAGGGTTATCTTTGTTGTCGTTATTTCCATTGCCTGCTATGAATTACAACCCTTAGGCCTGAAACCTGTGGTCGCCGCCGGCCTCGGGGTGGCGCTAGGGCTGGCCGTGGTCCTCTTCGAAATACGATTGCGCCAGGTCAGCCTGAAACGGCTGATTGGCGCCGTCATCGGCAGCATACTTGGGATCATCGGCGCCTATCTGTTCAGTCTCGTCATCCGCAATAGCATCGAGCCCGGCGCGACACAAAGCTTCCTGCAACTCTTTGTCATGCTGCTCATGGCCTATGTCGGCCTCACGGTCGGCGCGGGCAAGGGTGACCTGCTGAACCTGGCCGCGCTGGGTGGCATCTTCGGCGGTGAGAAGCAGGCCAAGCGCAGCTACAAAATTCTGGACACCAGCGTGATCATCGACGGCCGCATCGCCGACATTGCGGAAACCGGCTTTCTCGACGGCGTCATCGTTATCCCGCAGTTCGTTTTGCGCGAGCTGCAACTGGTGGCCGACTCCGCCGATTCCATGAAGCGCAATCGTGGCCGTCGCGGGCTCGACATCCTGCAGCGCATTCAGAAGATCGCGACCTTGACCATTCAGATCGTCGAAGACGATTTCCCGGCCGTCCGCGAAGTGGACCTGAAGCTGATTGAGCTGGCCAAGGTCTACGAAGGCAAGATCGTCACCAACGACTTCAACCTGAACAAAGTGGCGCAACTGCAGGGCGTCGAGGTGCTGAACATCAACGAGCTGGCCAACTCGCTGAAGCCGATTGTTCTGCCCGGCGAGATCATGAAGGTCTTCATCCTGAAAGAAGGCAAGGAGTACAACCAGGGCGTCGCCTATCTCGACGACGGCACCATGGTTGTGGTGGACAACGCGCGCAAGATGATCGGCAAGACGGTCGATATTTCCGTAACCTCAGTGCTGCAGACCACGGCGGGCAAAATGATCTTCGGCAAATTCGACGAGCGCGCACTCACCATGCCGCGCCCGGTGGAGCATCGTACCGACATTCGCAAGCCGGGGCCGACAACGACCACGACTGCGGCCGTGGAGACAGCTAAACCGGAGTAAGAGCAGTTTCGAGTTTCAGGCTTCTGCAGTTGTGGTCCTGTTCACCACGGAAGCACGGAGAACACGGAATAAGAAGGAATTGGCAATCCATCGTGCGCTGTCCGGCTCACATGCGGAAATGGAAATTCCGTGTCCTCCGGGTTTCCGTGGTGAAGACCATACGCATGGCTCGCACTTGAGACTCGAAACTTGAAACTCGAAACTGTTATACTCGCCTCCCCGACATGAAGGTTATCGTCATCATTCCGGCCGCGGGGCTCGGCACGCGCATGTCCGCCGCCCACGGCGGTCTCAAGAGCAAGAGCAAACAGTTCTTCGAACTGCAAGGCACGCCCATCCTGGTGCATACCTTGCGCAAGTTTGCCCAATGCGAAGCGGTCAGCGAGATCATCGTTGCCCTGCGTAAGAGCGAAACTGCGACTTTCCAGAAGCAAATCGAGAGGGAAAACCTCCGTAAGCCGCTGCGCGTGGTCGAAGGCGGCGAGCATCGGCAGAACTCCGTTGCCAACGCCATCGCCGCGTTGGATGCAGGCGAGGATGACATCGTATTGGTGCATGACGCTGTCCGCCCCTTTGTCGATCAGGAAACCATCGTCAATGTGATCGAGGCGGTGAAGAAATATGACGCTGCCATCGCCGGCATTCCCGCGGTCGATACCGTGAAGCAGGTAGATCGCACGGCAGATGGCGCGGTGGTGATTGCCACCGTCCCGCGCGAGCGCATGGTGCTGGCGCAAACGCCGCAGGGCTTCCGCTTCGGCCTGCTGAAGAAAGCTTTTGATGAGGCGATGGCCGACGGCTTTACCGGGACCGACGAGGCATCGCTAATCGAGCGCGCTGGCGGCGCGGTGCACGTGGTGATGGGCTCGCCCCGCAACATGAAGATCACCACGCCCGCCGACCTGGAGCTGGCAGAATTTTTCCTGTCGCTGGAGAATCGCCGCGCGGTCAGTCTGAGCGGCTGAATGAAGGCGGCTAACGATTAGCAGCTAGGGAGACTCTGATTAAGCCTTGGTTTTGAAAGGGCATGGCTTCAGCCGTGCCGTAAGTCCAGCAAAGTCAGTTCGGGCTTTAGCCCCTGAGGGCGACCAGCAGCTTGTTCAGAGTCTGCCTGGCAACTAGCAGGCTATAGCCGAGCGCGGCCCAATGAGCGGCCCATCAGGAGCGCCGTAGGCGGGAAAGAGTTTTTAGCCCAGCGCTTCAGCGCTGGGCGATGTCGAAACAAGATCTGAGTCCCATAGGGACGGCACCTATCGACGCCAGTGTCCACTTCCCCCATCTTCCGCACTCCGCGCATCGGCTATGGCTGGGACTCGCACGAGTTCAAGCCCGGTATCCCTCTGAGAATCGGCGGGGTCACCATCCCGCATCACAGCGGTCTCGCCGGCCACTCGGACGGCGACGTCCTGCTGCACGCGCTCACCGATGCCCTGCTGGGCGCGGTTGCGGCCGGCGATATCGGAACCTACTTTCCGCCCAGCGATCCCAAGTGGAAGGGCGCCGACTCGGTAGTGTTCGTGCAACAGGCGCTGAAGCTCATCGACGAAGCCGGCTACCAGGTCGGCAATGTCGACAGCACGATGATCCTCGCCTCGCCCCGCATTGGCCCGCACGCCTCGGCGGTCCAGCAGAAGGTCGCCGGCCTGCTCGGCATCGAGCCTTCGCGGGTCGGTATCAAGGCGAAGACCCCGGAAGGCATGGGCACCGACAACGCCGCCATCGCGCACGTCGCCGTACTGCTGTGTGAGATTAGCTGGCCGTAATTGGATCGTACCGGTATTTAGACACTGTGTCGCGACCGGAAATCAGATTTCGCGGTGGAACGAACACCACGAAATCTGGCTTATTCAGCCGCGGAGCGGCAACATTTGTGTTAGGCGTGAGCCCGCGCTCCGAGTGCGACCAACAGGCGAGCCGCGGAGCGGCGATACCAGGCCGCGACACAGTCTCTGAAGGCCCGCTCTACCCTATAGCCAGCTCGGCACTCTGCTTTTGTAACTGAGATAGTTTTCACCGAAGCGCCGCTCGAGGTAAGCCTCTTCGCGGTCGATCACCGTCTTCTGGATCACAAGGACAACGCCCGGCAGGAGCAGTAGAGGCCAAACGGATCGGCGTAGCAAACTGGAGCCGATGTAGATCGCTACGAATCCCACGTAGATGGGATTGCGCGAGATGCGGAACGGACCGCTCTCGACCAATACGGAGACAGCGCGCGTGGGCAGTATGGTTGTTCCGCGTTGCAGAAAAAGAAGTCGCGTCCACACCACCAGCGCGACGCCGCCGGCGGCCAGACCAGCTCCGGCGACCCTGGCTTCGCGCCGCCGTAAGGGCGCGAATTTCTGCAACAGCATCCCCAACGCAAACGCCCCCGCATACAACAGCGGCGGTGGGACCTTCACGCCCGGCGAATCGGCATCAATTGCGGTCATGCGAGTTTTCTCCAAGAGCCTGACACCGCAGAGGAGCCCGGTGTGCAAGCAGCCGCTGATTCTCCCATCCGCGTAGAATAAACTTTTCGGCGAAATGCAGCCTGGGCTGCCGCTCCGCCGTTTTCTAACGAGGCAACACAATTATGTCAACATCAACGCAAGAAGAGGAAAGGGTCGCCACGGCCAAGCCGGATGAAGCCAATGCCCGTCCCTCGAATTTCATCCGCGACATCATCCTCGACGACCTGAAGACCAACAAGTATAACGGCCGCGTGCACACCCGCTTTCCTCCTGAGCCCAACGGCTATCTGCATATCGGCCATGCCAAGTCTATCTGCCTGAACTTCGGGCTGGCGGCCGAGTTCGGCGGCAATACCAACCTGCGTTTCGACGATACCAATCCCGAAAAAGAAGAGCAGGAGTATGTAGACTCGATCATCGCCGACGCGCGCTGGTTAGGCGCCGACTGGGGCGACCGCATGTTCTACGCCTCCGACTACTTCGACCAGCTTTGCCAATGGGCGGTGCAACTGATTAAAGCCGGCAAGGCATATGTTGACGATCTGGATGCAGAAGAGGTGCGCAAGTATCGCGGCTCGCTCACGGAGCCGGGAGAAGAGAGCCCGTACCGCAATCGCTCGGTCGAAGAAAATCTGGAGCTGTTCGAGCGCATGCGCGCCGGCGAATTTCCCGACGGCTCGCGCACCCTGCGCGCCAAAATCGACATGGCTTCGCCCAACCTCAACCTGCGCGATCCGGTGATATATCGCATCCTGCACGCCACCCATAATCGCACCGGCGACAAGTGGTGTATCTACCCGATGTACGATTTCGCCCACGGACAATCGGACTCCCTCGAGCACATCACACACTCCATCTGCACGCTGGAGTTTGAGGACCATCGCCCGCTCTACAACTGGTTCATCCAGCAGCTCGGGATTTTTCCTTCGCAGCAGATCGAGTTTGACCGGCTCAACCTAACCTACACGTTGCTCAGCAAGCGCCGCCTGTTGCAACTGGTGCAAGAGGGGCGCGTGCACGGCTGGGACGATCCGCGCATGCCCACGCTCTCCGGTATTCGCCGTCGCGGCTACACGCCGGAGGCGATCCGAAATTTCTGCGCGGCGATCGGGGTCTCGAAGACGAACGGGATTATCGACCTCGTCATGCTGGAACACTTCGTGCGCGAGGACCTGAACAAGAGCGCGCTGCGAGTCATGTCGGTGTTACGCCCGTTGAAGGTGATCCTCGACAACTATCCCGAGGGGCAGGTCGAGGAGCTGGAGGTCGTCAACAATCCGGAGGACGCAGGGGCGGGCACGCGCAAGGTGCCGTTCTCCCGCGTGCTCTACATCGAGCAGGACGACTTTCGCGAAGTGCCGCCAAAGAAGTTCTTCCGCTTGTCGCCGGGCCAGGAGGTGCGCCTGCGCGGCGGATATTTCATAACCTGCAAGAGCGTGGTGAAGAACGACGAGGGCGAGGTCGTCGAGGTGCATTGCGCCTACGATGTGGCGACGCGCAGCGGCAACGCGCCCGACAATCGCAAGGTGAAGGCGACGATTCATTGGGTGTCGGGCGAGCACGCAATTGACGCCGAGGTTCGCCTATACGAGAACTTGTTCGTGAAGGAGAATCCGGGCGATGTGCCCGAAGGTCACGACTTCACCGAGAACTTGAACCCAAACTCGCTGGAGGTGATCGCTAACGCAAAGCTCGAGCCATCGTTAGCGAATGCCATGCCGGGCGATCGTTTTCAGTTTGAGCGGTTAGGCTACTTTTGCGTCGATCCGGATTCGAAGCCGGGAGCGCTGGTCTTCAATCGCACCGTGCCGCTGCGCGACACCTGGGCGAAGATCGAAAAGCGGCAGCAGGGGTCGCGTTAGGTGCAGTCCAGCCCTGCTTCTCCCGCCCGTCTCCGTTTCGCGCCTTCGCCTACCGGCTATCTCCACGTGGGCGGGGCGCGCACGGCGTTGTTCAACTGGCTATACGCGCGGCATTACGGGGGCACGCTGGTGCTGCGCATCGAAGACACCGACCTGGAGCGCTCCACGCCGGCGATGGTGGAGGGCATCCTCGAAGGACTGCGCTGGCTGGGCATTGATTGGGACGAGGGCCCGTACTTCCAGACCGAGCGCATGGAACTCTATCGCGCCGCAGCCGGGCGACTGATCCACAGCGGTCACGCGTATTACTGCTTCTGTACCAAGGAGCAGCTTGAGCAGCAGCGCGCGCAGGGCGTCGCCGAAGGCCGAGTGCCGCGCGATTGCTGCCGTACGCTCGGTCGCGAAGAAGCACTGCGCCGCGTCGAGAGCGGCGAAGGCGCGGCGATTCGCTTCGCGGTTCCCGAGCGAGGCAGCACCGGCTTTGACGACGCTGTCTTCGGCCACGTCGAGTTCGCCAACTCCGATATTGAAGACTTTGTCCTGCTCCGTCCTGATGGCGTCCCGACCTATCACCTGAGCGTCGTTGTCGACGACCTAGAGATGCGCATCACGCACGTGTTGCGCGGCGCCGACCATCTTTCTAACACGCCCAAGCAGATCATGCTCTACCAGGCGCTGGCGCAGCCGCTGCCGGTATTTGCGCATGTGCCGCTCATTCTCGGGCCCGATAAGACGCGGCTCAGCAAGCGCCACGGGG
Organism: uncultured Acidobacteriaceae bacterium; assembly: GCA_963713465.1. GTDB lineage: Bacteria > Acidobacteriota > Terriglobia > Terriglobales > Acidobacteriaceae > Bog-257. The sequence continues at coordinate 15,224 of CAVQLZ010000032.1, read as the reverse complement.
CCACCAGCGTCATCGCGTACAAAGACGAAGGCATCGTTCCCGGGGCCTTCCGCAATTTTCTGGCGCTGCTGGGTTGGACGCCGCCCGATTCCTCGCAGGAGATCCTGCACGACCGCGAGCTGATCGACCTCTTCGACCTGAGCGGGATCCAGAAGTCGAACGCCATCTTCGACCGCACCAAGCTCGACTGGTTCAACGCCGAGTACATTCGCGCCACGCCGGCGTCGCTGTTGCTGCCGCTCATCGAAGAGGAATGGAAGAAGGCTGACCTGGTTCCATTTCAGGTGAGCCGCGAGGCGATGCAAAGTACGGTCGACTTGGTCAAGCCGCGGGCGCGCAATCTGAAAGATTTTGCCACGCTATTTCGCGCATATTTCACCGATGAGTTTGCCGCCGATCCCGCAGCGGTCGAGAAGTTCTTGAAAGACGGCGCCGTACGCGAGATGTTGGTGGAGCTGGCGGGGCGCTACGAACCGGCCGGCGAGTTCTCCGAGGCGAGCGCGGAAAAAATCCTGCGCGATTTCGCCGGCGAGAAGAACGTCAAAGCCGGAGCATTGATCAATGGCGCACGTGTGGCGCTCACGGGACAGGGCGTAGCGCCCAGTCTTTTCGCTGTAATGGCGAGCCTGGGGCAAGGGCGGACCGCTGCGAGGTTAAAACGCGCAACACATCTGTGAGCGCAACAGAAACCCTGGACTGCTGGCTTTGATCGGAACGACTCTCAGTACGGTTTCTTACTTCACCACCGTGACCTGAAACTGCACGGGCAAGTTGTGCGGAGGATAGCAGGCGCTATGATCGCAGGCCTGGAAGCGCAGTTCCCCTTTAATCGGATAGGTCCCGGCGGGCGTACCAGCGGGCACCTTCACTAGGGCGTCGATACTGAAATCGCCGCTATAGACGTTCAGCTTCTCGTCCGGCGAGAAAGGAAAACTTTCGTCCTGACCAGCGGGATACTTCAGGTCAGCAATGATCACCGAAGCAGGGACGCTAAGCTTCAGCGCCGTCGGGATCAGCAACGGGGATTTTGGAGTATGCGAGTTGATGTGAAATTCCGAGCCGATGCGAAAATCCAGAGAGACATCTTTGGTTGCCCCGGCATGGACCTGCACGTTGCCTACGGGCGCCATGATCACGAAGGGCTTGTCATTCAAATTCTGCGCCCACAAGCACCCGGTCAGCAGAAGCGCAGGAAAGATCCATGCAAATCTTAGCTTCATTGCGCAGCATCCTTGGCGAGGGCGTCGCTTGTATCTAGTGAAATCTTGCTGATGAATTCTCATTTGCGATCCGGCGCTGGCTGGCTCCCTTATCGATCGGTGCTTCCCACGGCGGACAGTTCGTCAGCGCCTGGTTCTTTCGCTTCGAGTGTCTTCATGGCGGTAGCTTTGTTCGCCGCCCGCGCCTGGTTCTGCTGAACACTCGCGGGATGAGGACCGGCGTTCAACGTTTTCCGCACGGCGTCTTCAATGTCCTTCCGCTCCAGCAGCCCCGTCATCTTGTCTACAATGGTGCCGTCGCGCGCGATATAGAAGGTCGTGGGCAAATACTGTACATCGCCGTAGTCATCGGAGACCTGATCGGTCCCCAGCAGTAGCGGGTAGTTCACACCCATCTCGCTGGCGAACTTGGCGATGGATGCCGGTTCGGAATCGTCCATCGCGATGCCCAGCACCACCAGGCCGTCCTTGCCGTATTGCTTCTGCAAGTCCTCAAACCAGGGCATCTCGACCTTGCAGGGCGGGCACCAGGTCGCCCAGAAGTTCAGCAGGACGGCCTTACCGCGAAAATCCGAGAGCTTGACCTTGCTGCCGTCGAGCGAGGTCAGCGTGAAGTCAGGCGCGCGCACCCCCTGAACATTGCCCACCAGTTTAATGGGCCCGTGCTTACGCTCTTGGCGTGCGTACTTACCGAACGCCAGCATGGCCATGATGGCCATTACCAAGGCGACGAAAACCAGGGCGTTTCTTCTCACAAAACCTCTCTACAACGCGAACCGGTTAAGGAACGAAAGATACCCGGACAGCAAACGAAGGTTGTTCAGGAATATGAGCACTCCAATGGCGATGAGCAAGACGCCGCTGAAGACTTCCACCGTGTGCAGATGGCGGCGAAAGCGCCCATAGAAGGCCAGAAAGCGATCGACGCCGAGCGAGGTCAGAAGGAACGGCACCGCCAGACCCAAGGAATAGACGGCGAGCAGCACGATTCCCTTCCATACCGTGCCCTGCGCGCTTGCCAGCACCAAGATCGTGGCCAGGATGGGACCAATGCAGGGCGTCCAGCCGAACGCGAAGGCGAATCCCACGGCGAAGGAGCCCATCGCGCTCGCTCCGCCCTTGACATCATGCAGACGCTTGTCGGCATATAGCGCCTTGATCTTCAACAATCCAGTCAGGTGCAGGCCGAATATGATGACAACGATGCCGGCAATTTTCGACAGAAACGAGTGATATTCGTTGACAACTTGTCCCAGGCTGGTCGCCACTGCTCCCAGCGCAATAAATACCACGCTGAATCCCAAAACGAAGGTGAGGGAGTGCAGCATGACCGTGCGCAGGATGCGCCGCTCCGACGATTGCAGTTCCTCGACACTTGCCCCCGAAATCAGCGACACGTAACCCGGCACAAGCGGAAGCACGCATGGCGAGAGGAACGACAGGACGCCCGCCAGAAATGCAGCCAGGGGCAAAGGCAAATTGTGCATAGCTTATTGTAGCTTGTCAGTAAAGCACTTACGTCACAGACCATCCGCCTGTGGCCGGATGGCAGATACTACGACAATAGTATTTCAGACGTTCTTCGGGGTAGAACGTTACACCAATGTTCCGGATTTGGCCACAGGTCTGGGAGGCAGAATGATCGTCGGCTTCCGCAAGCCAGACCAGGTCTCGGAGATCACGATGGAATCGCCCGGGTTGTGCGGGTCGTACTTCACGGACGCCGGCAAGCCCAGCCGGCATGAGTACAGATCGATGAACTGCCGCAGGTGGGTCACGTCCTGCGAGGCCTCATAGGTTACACCCGCTACGTCGTAGCTGTAGACCAGCAGCACCATCTGCCGTCCCGTCTTGTCTTCCTCCAACTCCAGGACATCGATGACATTCCCGTCGATGATACGGCCCCCGCGCGTGAGGTCGGTACGACGCTCGCGCTCAATGTCCTCCTCAGGTTTTTTGTTCTTACGCGACAACAAGGCGTAGCCGACGATGGCGGCGGTCACGCCGAACGCGAGCGCGGGGTACAGTCGGAACGAATTCATGAGGTGGCTGTGGCGATTCAGTATTGCTTCCAAGATAGCTGGAGTGCGTGCGCAAGGGAACAGGAAAATAGCTGGGTTAGACAGCTCAATTTCGACAGCGGGACGAGCCCGGTGCTGCCTAACCAACTCGGGTCTTTACCGATCGACCACCGGGTTCCTCAACGTACCCACGCCTTCCACAGTCACCTCTACCACGTCTCCGGACTTCACCGGGCTTACCCCGGCCGGAGTTCCGGTGGCGATCACGTCACCCGGCTCCAGGGTCATCACTTGCGCGATGAAGCGTACCAGCATATCGAGCGGGAAGATGAAATCCGCCGTGCTGCCGTCCTGGCGCAACTCGCCGTTGACGCGGGTCTGCACGCGCACGCCCTTCCACGGATCCAGGCCGTCAACCACTACCGGACCGATGGGACAAAAGGTGTCGAAACCCTTGGCGCGGCTCCATTGCCCGTCTTTGTTCTGCAGATCGCGGGTGGTCACGTCATTCAGGCAGGTATATCCCACAATGTAGGGTCTTACGTCGTCAGACTCGCGCAAGCGATAGCATCGCTTCCCGATCACGACGGCCAGTTCGCCTTCGTAGTCGACACGTCGCGAAAGCTCCATGGGGCGGCGAATTTCATCGCCTGGGCCTATGACCGACGACGGCGGTTTCAGAAAGAACAGCGGCTCGGTGGGGATGGGATGATTCAGCTCCTTGGCGTGTTCGCGATAATTGCGGCCAATGCAAACGATCTTGCTGGGCTCGGCGGGAGCGAACAGCTTGACATCCTCTACGACCAGATCACACTTCGCTCCTTTGTCGAAGTCCGCGTGGGATTGTGGCGCGCCGGCTAGCGCGCGCGTGATGCGTTCGACGCCGCCAACGCTCTCGATCAAACCATAGCTGCTGGAGCCTCTATCAGAAAATTTGCAATAGCGCACGCTTCCTCCCCTCAATGATTATTTATTAGGCACGTTCTCTGTGGCCGGAGCTGAACGCAGGCTCTCGTTACCGCGTAAATCGACCGCAGACACAGCATAAAAGTACGTCTTACCCAATTCAATGTCTTCGTCACGATACGACGGCATCTGCACCAACTGAATGTTCAGCTTTCTCGGCTGTCCGCCTTCGGTCCAGCGAAAGACGTTGTACCCGGCTAGGTCGCTCTCCAGATTGGGCGCCCAGGTGAGGTCGATGAACGGCTTCTGTCCCACGCTGGAAAACACCGCCTGTAACCCGCCCGGCTGTGCGGGTGGATAGATGTCGCGCGTGAACACATCGACCGGCGGCGAGTCTTCGCCCTCGACTGCGGCAGTTCTCCCGTTCAGGTTGACCTCGCCAACGGTCGTAATTCGGTACTCATATTTCTGTTCCCACGCGAACGTCTTGTCGAGATACGATCCGCTCGCGGACGGCGCCAAATCGTCCAGGACAATATACGCGGGCGCGCCCACCGGACGTCGCATGATGCGATAGCGGTAAGTGACTCCCGTCGGCGGCTTCGGCGGCGCGGGACCTGACCAGGATATGTGCACGCCATCAGCGCTCACGGTGGCAGACAGGTTTTCGGGCGCGGCGATCACGGGTACCAGCGGTATCGCCACCTGGTTCGATAGCCCGGCACTGCGTCCGCGCGGGTTCACCTCTTCCACGGCGTAGGTCACAAATCCTGCAGGATCGGTCAAGCCGAGCTGCTCCGGCAAGGTATCCACGTAGTGGATGCGAACTTCACCCGGCGGCGGCCCACGCTTCTGCTTTTGTGGCCCCTTGGGCGATGGCGGTTGCACTTCGGCCACGACCTCGCATTTGGCCATGAGCGTGATGCCCTCGCGGCGGCAGATGCGCGTGACCGGATTGTGCTTGATGGTGGTACGGTCCGTGTTCTTGTGCGGCAAGGTCCAGTCGAGATCGACCTTGTTGCCGCGCCGCGAAGCCGTAAGATCCTCGACCGGGATCGGCAAATTGAGCGATGGCGGCAGCGGTGCGCCAGGCGTTCCGCACGCGCAGAACGCCAAACTGAGCAAAACACTCCCGATTAGCCCGAGCGACCGCAATTTCATGGAAGTTAACAGGGTAACAAATCGCGTTCGCCACCGAGACCCTGAGATACAGAGGCTATTAATTCTTTGCGCCGCGCATCCGCGAAGCCGCTTTCGTCAGCCAGGCCCCCACTTGCGTTTTTATTTCTGATTTCTCTGTGGCTCTGTGTCTCTGTGGTTAAATCGTCGTATGCGTCTCCAACTCATATCGATTTTGATCGTGGCCTTCTCCTTGCCGAGCGTCGCACAGAATGCCCCGCCTAAGGAATTGGCCAAGACCACGCCTGCCGCGGTTGACCGCGCCTATCTGCAGAGCATCTGGGACGGCTGGGCCGCCGCCGACCTGGAAAAGCAGGCGCAGTTTTATAGCAAAGGTTCGGGCCATATATTTTTCGACGTTGCGCCGCTGAAATACTCGAGTTGGGAGGAGTATCGGGACGGCGTTGCGCCCTCGCTCAAGGATGCGCCTAGGATCACGTACACCCTCAACGACGACCTGCAAATTCATCCCGCGGGCGCGATCACCTGGGTTGCGTCAACTCTGACCATGTCGGGGCAATCGCCGCAGGGCCAGAAAGAGACGCTCTACCTGCGGTGGACGGCGGTGCTGGAGCAACAGGGTGGCCGCTGGCTAATCGCGCACGAGCACGTATCCGCGCCCGCCGAGCCGCCGCCGCAACAGTAGCAATGCGCGGAAACCCCGCACCCTAGCTGATATTTACCCTTCCAGCTTCTTCGCCAACAACTCGTTCACCAGGCCGGGATTCGCCTGGCCTTTGGAGGCCTTCATCACCTGTCCTACAAAGTAGGAGATGACGGTCTTCTTCCCTCCGCGATACTGCTCCAACTGTGTTGAATTGGCCGCGATCACGTCATCAATGATCTTCTCGATTGCTGAGGTGTCCGTGATCTGCTGCGGCTTCTCGCGTTCGTAAACGGCAGGAAAATCTTCGCCGCGCTCAAACGCGATGTCATAGAGATCCTTCAGCATCTTGCCGCTGATCGCGCCGCTCTCCACCAGATCGGCGGACAGCGCCACGCCCTGCATCGAAATCGGCGATTGCTCGATCTCCAGCTCGCTGGCCTTGAGCCGGCCCATCAGCTCGCCCTGCACTAAATTCGCCACGCGCTTTGCATTCTTCGCCACCGCTGCGGCTGCTTCAAACTGATCAGCCAAAGCTCGCGTGCTGGTCAGCGTGGTCGCATCGTATTCGGTGATGCCGTACTGCGTCACCATGCGCGCGCGCCGCGCCTCCGGCAACTCAGGAAGCAGCGCAACGATCGCCGTGCGCCACCTCTCGTCCACCATCAGCGGCAGCAAGTCAGGCTCGGGGAAGTAGCGATAATCGTGCGCTTGCTCCTTGGAGCGCATGCCGTAGGTCCTGCCTTCGGCCGCGTTGTACAGCCGCGTCTCCTGTTCGATCCGGCCGCCCGACTCCAGCACCTGTTCGTGACGCGCGATTTCGTACTCCAGCGCCTGGCGAATGAAGCGGAACGAGTTCACGTTCTTCACTTCCGTCTTGGTGCCGAACTCGCGCTGCCCGCGTGGCCGGATGCTGACGTTGGCGTCGCAGCGCAGCGAACCCTCTTCCATGTTGCAGTCGCTGACGCCGGTGTAGAGGATGATCTCCTTCAGTCGCGTCAGATATTCCCACGCTTCTCCCGGCGACGAGATGTCGGGCTCGCTGACGATCTCGATCAGCGGCACGCCAGAGCGGTTCAGGTCGATCGAGGTCCACTCGCTGCTGTCGTGCAAGCCATCGTGCAGGCTCTTGCCCGCGTCCTCTTCCAGATGCACGCGCGTGATGCCGATGCGCTTCCGCCCCATCGCGCCAACATCGGCCGCGCCTGGGACCCCGGAACCGGCTCCGGTTTTGATGTTGATGTAGCCGTGCTCGGCCAGCGGTTTGTCATACTGCGAAATCTGGTAGCCCTTGGGCAGGTCGGGATAGAAATAGTTCTTGCGCGCGAAGATCGACGTCTCGCGAATCTGGCAGTTCAGCGCAGTCGCCGCGAGCACGGCGAATTCGACCGCTCGGCGGTTGAGCACCGGCAGCGCACCGGGCAGGCCCAAGCATACCGGACAGACGTTCGTGTTTGGAGGATCGCCGAACTGCGTCGAGCAGCCGCAGAAGATTTTCGTACGGGTCAGGAGCTGAACGTGCACCTCCAGCCCGATGACCGGCTCGTATTTGGATGCCGAGGCGATCGACGCGTCCGCTTTCGTGGCCATCCCCCGATTATAGCGGCGACGCTAGGGCGTGAAATTCAGGCTGCACCACAGCGCGCCGCCCCACAACAGCAGCCCAACGGTGCCCACCAGCACATACAAATTGCGTTCGGATGCGTTGTGCAATGTGGGCAACGGCAACGGAGATCCCAGCGAGCGATGGAAGGAGGCGACGAGCAGCCCGCCGAAACCGACGAGAGTCACAGCTCCACCGAAGGCCAAGCCTGCCATGATGAAGATGTATCCCAGCGAAAACACGGCACACCCCACTGCTTGCTGACAGGCTAGACCCGCGGGGCAACTTCTGCAAGCACCCGGCGAGTTTTTGAAGCACGGCGTGCCGTCAGTTGCCCGACGCGAAATCGTTTTCCGCCGGAAGCGCGCCGGTCGGTAGCAGCGCAAACTTCGATGGCCCCACCACGTACAGAACGCCGAACTCCTGCCCGTTAGAGCTGTAGACCAGGGCACGTCCGGTGGAGTCCACCTGATACGTCAAGGTGAGAGTGTTCGGGCCGCCAGGCCCTGCCGGACCGCTGGTGTACTGCATGCCATTGATGTTGCCGGCGCCATTGGCCAGCGCGGTCGCGACGGAGTTAGTCACGCTCGACAATACCGGCAGCACCGTTCCGCCCGCATAGGTGCCCATCACCGAACCATTCGAAAAGGGTGCGCCGGTTTGGGGCTGCAAATCACCCAGGGCAACTTCGTTATCGGTACCCACCAGGAAGCCACTGTTCGGCGAATAAAGATAAAGCACGCGGCGCGCTGAGGAGGCGTTCACCCCGGAAAGCAGGAAACGGCCCGCCTCCTGACCCACATTGTTTATGCTGTACGCGGCTACCGCAAGCTGATGGCGCAGGACGCCGCCATCATTTTCGTCGGTGATGAGTAGGCCGCTGCCGTTGCCGTGAATGGTCAACAATCCGGCGATGAGATCGGGCTGGCCGCCATTGGGATCGACTCCGCTCAACTCGAGTACGTCCACACCACTCAAGCTGCCGAGGTTCCAGCCCCCGCTTTGCGATTGGCGCACCGCATCCCACAATGTCAGATTCGCGGGCTTCGAGAACGGATCGCTGGAGATGAGGAACACTTCCTGCTTGTTAACGACATAGTAGGCGTAACCGCAGTTCGGCCCGGTCCCGCCCAGGCAGTATCCGCTGGGGTCGCTGGGGAAACGCAGGTTGACGAACTCGCCGCGGCCGGTATTCGGATCGATGTCCGCCGAGAACTGGCTGCCGGCAATCGGATCGGGCCCGGCGCTGCCATTGTCGTCAATATCGAAGGGGCAGCCGCTGAGTCTCCAGCCATTTCCGTTGCAATCGATATCGATCTGTGTGCCCGGGTTGGTGCCCAACGCGCCTGCGCCGGCGTAGCGATGCCCGGCAGGATCGAAGCCTGAAACCTGGAACGCAAAATTGCCGGGGAAGAACGTGCCGGAAACGAAGTACGTGTTGTCTTGCGCCTTCAGCACACCGGAGCCGTACGTCTGCGGGTTATTGGGATCGCGCTGGATCAGACGTCCGCAAGTCGAATACGAGGTGCTCGGCATGCAGGCGGCGGCAGACGGGATCGCAATCGAAAACTGAAACGTGGTTGGATTGCCCAGATGATCGACGGCAACAATGGTCATCGATCCGAGCCCGTTGCCCGCGCTGAGATCGTACGTTGATCCGGGAGACTGGATCACCTGCGCGATCGGGCAGTTGGGATTGCCGCCGCACTGTGAGGGATTGTTGTACTCGCCCGCGCCGTTGTTAAGGTCGATCTTGCCGCTGGTGATATTTCCCACGCCATCGGCGACGAAGGCTCCTGCCATGATGAACGGCGTTCCATTACTGTATCCGCTGAACGAAAACGCGTAGTGACCGTTGAGCGCGCCGTCGCTCACTTCGCTGTTCTGCCAGGCCGCCTGAGCGTGCCCGTTGGCGGAGTCGGTGATAAACAGCGGGCCGACCGCGCCATTGAGGCTGAGCGGCCAAATGGCAACGGCAAAGGTGCAGAGCGCGAGCAGAAGCACGAATCGACGACAGATGTTTGGCATATCGGGGCCCTCGGTTGTTGCGACGTGAGCTGGCGCGTGCAGGCATGAGAGCTTAGCAGACTTGGCGAGGTCTTGCATCAGGTAGACGAGGGCCGCTCCCGGTTTTCGCAGACGCGAGGGTGCCCCAGGTCTCGCAGTGTTCGAGATCTGGGTGACGGCTTCTGCGCCGCGGCGCCCAGGTCTGGAACATCGTATGTTCGCAATTCTTACGGTGAGGCTCTAGTCGTAATACTCCAGCCCCAGGTGCGTGATCATCTCTTCGCCTTTGAGGTGGCGAAGTGTGTTCTTCAGCTTCATCGACTGGATGAACAGGTCGTGCTCGGGGTACAAGCCCGGGGCCGTCATCGGCGACTTGAAGTAGAAGCTCAGCCACTCCTGAATGCCGATGCCGCGCAGGGTTGACGAGCGCTTCGCGAGGTCCAGGAAGAGCACCAGATCGAGCACAATAGGCGCTGCCAGAATCGAATCGCGGCATAAAAAATCGACCTTGATCTGCATGGGATAGCCGAGCCAGCCGAAGATGTCGATATTGTCCCAGCCTTCTTTGTTGTCGCCGCGCGGGGGATAATAATTAATGCGGACCTTGTGGCAGATGTTGCCGTAGAGCTCGGGATAAAGCTCGGGCTGCAGGATGTGCTCCAGCACTGACAGCTTCGATTCTTCCTTGGTTTTGAAAGACCCGGGATCGTCCAGCACTTCGCCATCGCGGTTGCCGAGAATGTTAGTGGAGAACCATCCGTTCAGCCCGATCATGCGCGCCTTGAATCCGGGCGCCAAAATGGTCTTGATCAGCGTCTGCCCCGTCTTGTAGTCCTTGCCGCAGATGGGCGCCTGCATCTGTTTCGAGAGCTCGTGCATGGCTCCGATATCGACCGTGAGATTTGGAGCGCCATTGGCGAACGGCACGCCTTCTTTCAGTGCGGCGTAGGCGTAAATCATCGAGGGTGCAATGGCTTCGTCGTTGGCGTGCATGGCCTTTTCCAGCGCCTCGACGGATTGATGGGCAGCCCCAGCCTCGATGAACGTCTCGGTCGAGCCGCACCAGATCATCACCAACCGCTCGGCGCCGCTGGATTGCTTGAACTCGCGGATGTCCTCACGCACCTGCTCGGCAAGGTCCATCTTGTTCTTGCCCTTCTTGACGTTCGGCCCGTCGAGCTTCTTGACGTAGTTCTTGTCGAAGACCGCTTTACGGGGCTTGATGGAAGACAGGAACGGCTTCACCTGCTCCAGCAGCGAGCGATCGAGCACGCCTGCTTTGCCTGCGGCCGAGTACATGTCGTCCTCGAAGATGTCCCAGCCGGTGAAGACCAGGTCGTTCAGCGAGGCGAGAGGAACAAAGTCCTGGATTTTCGGAAAGCGGCCTTCGGTGCGCTTGCCCAGACGAATCGTTCCCATCTGCGTCAACGAGCCGATGGGCGACGAAATCCCTTTGCGCACCGCTTCCACGCCGGCCACAAACGTAGTCGCGACCGCGCCCATGCCGGGTATCATGATCCCCAGCTTTCCTTTTGCCGGAGCGATATCGCCCGCTGCCGGCTTATTCTTGTCGATTGGCATGCTATTAATCCATTTCGTGAGGAATATACAAACGCGCTGAATGATTCGGCAAAATCATAGTGAGTTGGATCGGAGCACGGTTTGTATCAGGGCACGATTTTAGTCGTGCCGAACGAGGATATATAGAGAACGGGGCTTTAGCCCTTATGCGCCGGGAACGGCTGCTGAGGCCCGCATCCAAAGGGCTCTCTATTGGCACGGCTGAAACCGTGCCCTGATACAAAGCATTGCTGGGACAAGTTGTCTCGCTGCTGTAGTGAGCCAAATTCCATCTTCTCGCATTGCAAACAGTACTGCAATGATTGGGCCGCGAACGGCCTGCTTTGCGCGCTGTGATGCAATTTGAAGGATTCGGCGGAGACTATGGCGAACGAAAAAATCGCGGTTGTCACCGGAAGCTCCAGCGGCATCGGCCTGATTACAGCGGTTGAACTGGCCGCGCAGGGCTATCGGGTGGTCGCCAGCATGCGCGACCTGGGCCGCAGCAGCCGGCTGGACGACGCGGCACAGAAAGCCGGTGTCCGCGATCGGCTCGACCTTCGCCGCATCGACATCACGGAAACCGATTCCCTGCCCGACGCGGTGAACGCGATTGTCGGCGATCATGGCCGCATTGACGTGCTGGTGAACAATGCCGGCTTCAGCAGCGGCGGCTTCGCCGAAGACGTCTCGCTTGCCGAACTCCGGCATCAGATGGAAACCAACTTCTTCGGCAATGTCGCCATGACCAAAGCCGTGTTGCCCGTCCTGCGCAAGCAACGGTCGGGACACGTCATCCAGATTGCTTCCATTGCGGGGCGGATGGCAGCGCCTCTGGTCAGCAGCTATTCCGCCTCGAAGTTTGCGCTGGAGGGTTGGAGCGAGGCGTTGCGCATCGAAGTGCACTCTCTCGGCATTCGCGTGGTGCTGGTTGAGCCCGGCGACTACGACACCGACATCTGGGAGCGCAATTGTGTAATTGCCAGACAGGCGCTGGCTGACGGCTCGCCCAACAGAGCGCGCGCCCAGCGCTTCGTCGAGTTCGTGAAATCGCGCGCCGCGAATCGCGGCGACCCGCGCGAAGTGGCGCAACTGATTGTGCGGATTGCCGGCAATCCCAATCCCAAGCTGCGCTACCTCATCGGGCCCGACGTGAAGACGCAGCTTGTTTTGCGGGCGCTGCTGCCGTGGCGCCGTTGGGAGCGGATGGTGGCGAAGACGACCCGGATCGACTAGAGTCACCTCCCATGCTGCCGCTTGTAGATGCGCTCCACCGCTTCTAACGTGTCAATGTCCTTTGGCAGCTTGTCCTCGCGCACGCGTACAATGCGCGGAAAGCGCAGTGCGTATCCGCTGTCGTGCCGGTCGCTTCGCATGATGGCGTTGAAGGCAACCTCGAGCACAATCTTGGGCTCGACCTCGCGCAGATGGCCGTGGTCGGCGGTGGTGTGCGCCAGGAACCATTGCGTTAGCTCGGCAATTTCCTTGTCGGTCAGTCCGGAGTAGGCCTTGCCGATGTTGACCAGTTCCTCGCCCTTGCGCACCGCGAAGGTGTAATCGCTGAGCACGTGAATGCGCTTGCCGTGTCCGAACTCCGCCGCTGTTACTACCACGTCAAGCGTGGCCAGTTCGCGTTTCAGCTTCAGCCACCAGCGGCCGCGCCGTCCCGGCAGGTAAGGCGAGCTGATGTCCTTGATCATCAGGCCTTCGTTGCCGCGCGCCATCGCCTCGTCGAAGTACTGCTCCAGTTGCGTGGGCGAGTCGGCGCGCATGGACGGAGCGCGCAGTACCCAGCCAGACGTCGCAGCATCTACCGCGACCTCGAGCTCCAGCAGCAGATTTCCCTGCGCGTTCACCACCGGCTTCGGCGCGACGCACTTCGCGCCAGCGAAAATGCGGTCGAGCACCTGCACCCGTTCGGCGAGCGGCTTGTCCAGCATGAGTTCGCCGCCGGCATACATCACGTCGAAGACGACGTAAGCGACGGGCACCTCGTCAATAAGCTTCCGGCTGACCTGCTTGCGCCCCAGCCGCTTCTGGATTTCGCCGAACGGCATCGCATGTCCACCGTCCTCATTGTGACGCCAGGCAACGATCTCGCCGTCCAAAATAACCTCGCCTGCAAATTCGCTCAGCGCCGGAACAAGCTCAGGAAACGAGGGCGTGATTTCATCGAGCGTCCGCGAGAACAGCCGCACCTGCCCGCCGCCGCAATGTGCCTGCGCGCGGATGCCGTCGTACTTGTCTTCGACCTGTGCGTGCTCGAAATAATGGAACGCCTCTTCGGCGTCGGCGGCGGGGCTGGCCAGCATGAAGCCGATGGGATGAAACAATCGCATACGCGCCGCATCCAGCCGATGTTCGGCTGCGAGAGTGAGCGTCCCACCGATATCGCCGAGCAGCATGTTGGCGCGCTGCACCGTTGCCAGCGGCTCCTCATACGCTTTGGTAATCACCTCCTCGACCAGGCTTTCCTTTAGCCCGATGCGCAGTTCGCCGCTAATGATCTTCAGGATGTACTTGGCTTCGAGCGCCGTGGCGCGCTCCAGCAGCGACTTGAGAATCGCGCTCTTCGCGGTGGCGGTGCGGGTCTCGGCAATCTGGTCGAAGATGGCACGCAGCTCTCTTAGCGTGATGGCCGACTCGGCCTGCGCCTTCGGCAGCAGCACATCATAGGCTGCCACGCCCAGGTCGCCTCGTTTGCGATAGGCAGCGGTGAGAGCGGACTCGCGCGCGCCCGTGATCCCGCTGACCAGCTTCCATAACGCCGACCCGCCGATCTGCAACGTGCGCTCGTCAAATGCGGGGAAAGCGCGTCCGGCGAGAAACACCGCTGCGAGCGCCGCGTCGCTCGTCTGGAGCGAGCGAAAGTACTCGGCCACCAGCGCGACCTTCTCGGTCTTCTTGGTGGTGGCGGCAATGCGCTCGCACAGCTCAGCCAGGCGCTGCATAGCTGTGTTTGGATGTTGCCCAGCCCGATCCGGCGCAGATCGGAGCCGGACAGGATCTCTGTCCACGGGCGAACCGCAACTCTGCTTTACAAAATTTGCGACAGTCTTTGGACAACAGGAAGTATGCTGTCTCGCGTCAAAGACCACATGCCCGCAAATTCTGGGGCCCCTGCAACTCGCTATGCCGAGAGCGTTCGCCTGTATGGCCGTGGCTTGTGCGTTGTCGCTGACCGCAGCGTCGGCACGCGGCCAGAACAGCTCCACGCAGGCTGACGCCGTGCGGGCAACTGAGGCAAGAACGGCTTCGGATACTACAGCCCCAGCATCTAGTGCAGCCCCTGCGGCCGATCCGAAACCCGCTCCCGCGACGCCCATCGACGCGAAGAAAGCTGAACTGGGCGGCAAAACCTGGAACCCCGCCTGGGACAAGTTGATTGAAGAGTCGATCCCTCCGGCGATGCTCTCCTCCGAAGTGCCGCGCGACGTGCGGAAATTCTGCCCGAACTTCTATCGCATGAGCGACACCGACAAGCGCGTCTTCTGGGCATATTTCTTTCAGGCGCTGGCCGGAGCCGAGGCGGGCCTCAACCCCACAACCAATATTCGTCATCCGCAAATGGCGAAGATCGACCAGGTGACCCGCCAGCCGGTGCACAGTGAAGGCCTGCTGCAATTGACCTTCGAAGACCAGAAGCTCTACGGCTGCGATTTTGACTGGCAGCGGGACCGCGAGTTGCCGGCGCACGATCCGGATCGGACCATCCTCCAGCCGAGAAACAATCTCGAGTGCGGGATCAAGATTCTCGATAACCAGATCATCGAGCATCACAAACCACTGATTACGAAAAATTCGTATTGGTCGCCGTTACAGCCGGGAACCGTACCCTATCGCGTCTTCGCGAAGGAAATGGTGAACCCGCCGGCCGCTTGCGAGAAGCCTGCGCGCCCGCCGCGCCTCAAGGGCGTGTCGACCGCCGACGTGCATGAGACCGCCCAAGACGCCAAGGCGCAGTAGTCAGCCGAATCCATCCAACCGAACTGCATACCGCAACTTGCTCCCCGCTGCGCCGCTGGCTACAATAACTATGCCCAGCGAATAGGCGCGTAGCTCAGTTGGTTAGAGCGCTACCTTGACACGGTAGAGGTCAGGAGTTCGAGTCTCCTCGTGCCTAC
>CAVQLZ010000031.1:0-53347 GCA_963713465.1 uncultured Acidobacteriaceae bacterium | reverse complement strand
GTTTGGACGCTAACCTGGGCCCCGGCCTAACTCGGGCAGAGGAACATGCGGGGCTGGCCACCCGTCACTTTGAGCTCGCGATCTCTTCCCGTCCACTCCGATTCAATCTCCACCACACCCATCTCGCGAAAGGCGTAGTGCGAAAACTGCTCCACTTCCAATCGCCTGGGTCACGCACCAACCCGCGCTTCACCGGCTTCCACCCCAACCAGCGCAAAAGAAGCGCTGCTTGGGCACGGATTGAAGACCGTTGGTCCCACAGCTTCGTATCCCACCCTTTCGGAAAAGAAGCGAAAGGATGGGGCACCCAGCGATCATCGAGGTCGGTTTTTCTGCCTGGCGAAGGAGCCGCAGTTCACTCGCAGCAAACTTCCACGATCTGCGCGCTCCATCGCACTCACGATGTCTGGAATGTGGTTCTTGATAAATGGGCCAGTGATGGGCAGACAAGACGAGAACGGCCAGGCCGTGACCTTCCAGGTTCTGCTGATACTCGAGTTCCTGGTCACCGGTGATGAACATGTCAAAGCCGGCAGCGGCGGCGGCCTTCATCAACTCACCATTCTTGAGCCCGCTCCAGCCGCAAAAGCTCACGGTCGCAACCTCGTGTTGCGGCAAGCGCGCTCGCAGCTTATGCGGGATATTCTCGTCGAGCAGTATTTTCAACGTGGCTGCGGCTGATGAGAGTCCGCGTAGGCAAGCAATTGCTTGATGTTTTCAGCGGTAATGGCGGGATAATTCTCGGCGATTTCCTCCACCGGACTGCCGAGAGCAGCCTCTTCGACAATTTGGTCCGCAAGGATGCGCGTACCCTTGATCACGGGTTGCCCGGAGACCTTGCCGGGAACGCGCTCTACCAGATCGCAACCGCTCCAATCCATGATGCACCTTCACTTCAGTTTGGCACAGCTTTGGCCGAGAACTCAATCGCGAACTCGTCTGATTTGTTCCAGCAAGGGTTCTCGAAACGTGAACGGGGCGCTCATCGCGCCCCGTGTCCCCGGGGCTGAAGCCCCTGTTTTAAGTTGTGATCGAGACGCTGACCTAAAGGTCAGCTCTACCAGAACTGACCACTGATCACTGGCCACTGCTTCTAGTCGTGCACCCCGTCCATAAACGCTCTCAGCTTACGCGAGCGCGAGGGATGACGCAGCTTGCGCAGCGCCTGGTGCCCCAGGTTCGCGTCCATCGTTTGGACGCTAACCTGGGCCTCGGCTTAACCCGGGCAGAGGAACACGCGGGGCTGGCCACCCGTCACTTTGAGCTCGCGATCTCTTACCGTCCACTCCGACTCAATCTCCACCACACCCATCTCGCGGAAGGCGTAATGCCGAAAACTGCTCCACTTCCAATCGCCTGGGTCACCAAGCACCCGGCGTAGAGACTCACCCGCCGATATCCTCTTGCTAGATGTCAATCCTACTTTACGCATCTTGACGGACAATATCATATGGGTAATACTATTAGGCATGAGTATGACAGCAAAACCCGAGACCGTCTCGTTCACGACAAAAGGGCAGGTCGTCATCCCGCTGCGTCTTCGCAAGCAATTCGAAATCGAGGACGGAACCAAAGCGGTGGTGCAAGCGACGCCGGAGGGCATCCTGCTGAAACCGGTGACGGCGGCGCTCATCCGGCGCGGGCGCGGCATCCTCAAGCGCGCGTCAGGACACAGGCCGCTGCCTGTGGAGTGGGCCGAGCACAAAAAGCAGGAGCGCGCGCTGGAGGAGCGCCATGTCGGCTAGGGTGCTGGACAGCTTCGCGCTCATCGCCTACTTCCGCGACGAATCGGGCGCGGAAGCGGTGGAGCAACTCCTCATCTCCGCCAGCAAGAAAGACATCCCTCTCCACATGACCGACGTGAACTACGCCGAGGTGAAGTATTCGATTGTGAAGAAAGACGGCGCCGCAGCCTGGGCGGAAGCCGCAAAGGTCTTGGAGGGCCTGCCCATTGATTTTCATTCCACAACCCGCGCGCTGGCCGACACTGCCGCCGATTTCAAAGCACGCTTCAAGATGAGTTTGGCCGATGCTTTCGCCGCCGCGCTGGCCAAAGAAAAGAAGGCGGAACTCGTGACCGGCGACCCAGAATTCAGGCCGCTTCACCGGGAAATCAAAATCCACTGGCTGAAATGATTGCACTTCGGGGAAAACGATAGCATATGAAGAATTGTTTCTCGATTTGTTAAGGGCCGAGCGCGAGGAGGATGTGACCGACGTGCCTGGTGCACAGATCGGGCTTCGGCAGCAATAAAAACGGGACGCTCTTCACGTCCCGCTTCTGACAACCGACAACAAATGACAACTGTTTCTAGTCGTGCACCCCGTCCATGAACGCCCTTAGCTTGCGCGAGCGCGAGGGATGACGCAGTTTGCGCAGCGCCTTGGCCTCGATTTGGCGGATGCGTTCGCGGGTGACCGCGAACGATTGGCCGACTTCTTCGAGCGTGTGCTCGGAGCCGTCTTCCAGCCCGAAGCGCATCTTGATCACCTTCTCCTCGCGCGGAGTCAGCGTGCGCAGCACCTGCGCCGTCTGCTCCTTCAGGTTGACGTTGATCACCGCCTCGGCCGGCGACACCACGGCGCGGTCCTCGATGAAGTCGCCCAGATGCGAATCTTCTTCTTCGCCGATTGGCGTCTCCAGCGAGATCGGCTCCTGCGCGATCTTGAGCACCTTGCGCACCTTGGCCACCGGAATGTCCATGCGCTTGGCGATCTCTTCCGAGGTAGGCTCGCGACCGAGCTCCTGCACCAGCTGCCGCGAGGTGCGGATCAGCTTGTTGATGGTCTCGATCATGTGCACCGGAATGCGGATGGTGCGCGCCTGATCGGCGATGGCGCGGGTGATGGCCTGGCGGATCCACCACGTCGCGTAGGTCGAGAACTTGTAG
The DNA here is from genome assembly GCA_963713465.1 of uncultured Acidobacteriaceae bacterium. Lineage (GTDB taxonomy): Bacteria > Acidobacteriota > Terriglobia > Terriglobales > Acidobacteriaceae > Bog-257. The sequence continues at coordinate 50,456 of CAVQLZ010000031.1, read as the reverse complement.
CCGCGGCGATACTCGAACTTGTCCACCGCCTTCATCAGGCCGATGTTGCCCTCCTGAATCAGGTCGAGGAATTGCAGCCCGCGATTGGTGTACTTCTTGGCGATCGAAACCACCAGTCGCAGGTTGGCTTCGATCAGCTCGCTCTTGGCGTACTCGGCGTCAACGTCGCCCTGCACGATCTCGCGTTGCGTGCGCTTCAGTTCGGCGAAGCTCGCGCCGGCATCGTGCTCCATCCGCTCCAGGTCGACGCGAATTCCGCGCGCCTGTTTGCGGTATTCCTTCTTCTGGTCCTCCGAGCGCGTCGCCTCGGCGCGCTTATCGAAGTTGCCAGCCTGCTTTTCCAGGCCGCGCATGCTGTCGACGGTCTTGTTGACGCGGTCGATCAGGCGCTTGCGTTCGACATTGTTGAAGCCCAGGCCGCGCATCGCGCGCGAAGTCGTGATCAGCTCGCGCGCCAGCTGCATCCGGCACTTGCGGTAGTCGCGCGGACGCTTCTTCTGCACGATCCCGGCCAGCTTCTCGGCCAACTGGATCGACTTCTTGTAGTGCTTCGCCAGCTCATCGATTTTGCCGGTGATGTCCAGCAGGCGATTGGTGACTACTTCCTCGGTGATCTCTTCCTCGTCGAAGGTGACCACTTCCTTGATGGAGCGCACGCCGCGCTTCAGGTCTTCGCCGATGGAGATAATTTCGCGGATCACGATCGGCGACCGCGAAAGCGCCTTCAGCACGCGAAGCTGTCCGCGCTCGATGCGCTTGGCGATTTCCACTTCGCCTTCGCGGGTGAGCAGCGGAACCGTGCCCATCTCGCGGAGATACATGCGGACGGGATCGTTGGTTTTTTCCAGGGTCCCCGGCGAGAGGTCGAGTTCCATGTCCTCGCCGGCTTCGAGGTCGTCAAATTTCTTGTCGCCCCCCATCTTGGGGCCTTCGAGGACATCAATGCCCTGCGTGCCGATGGTGGTCAGCAGGTCCTCGAGGTCGTCGGGGGAATGCATGTCGTGCGGGATCAGGTCGTTCACCTCGTTATAGGTGAGATAACCCTTTTCTTTTCCCACATCGATCAATTTCTTGATATCGTCAAACTTGTCGTCTAGAGCCAAAGCGGAATTTCCTTCATTACGCACCTGTTTTCAGGCGCTCGTTTTGTGTGCACACTAGGGCGGGAGCGGTACTGCCGTACCGGCGTATGCGGAAACTTTTAAATGTTAGCACAGGCTGGCCCGCCTTCCTAGCCTTTTCTTCGATTTACGGAGCCATTTCGGAAACCGGCCTGCGATCGACCGGCATGTTTCAGCTCGCAATCTCCTGTGTGTTTAGATGTCCGAAGGGCCAAAATCGCTTCAGGCTTTACTGGTCAACTACTTAGCGTTATTGACGAACTCGGCAACCCGACGTGAGCCCGGCTTTGCCCGAAATCACAGCTTAGGGCGGCTGCCTCCGAAGCGTCAGTCGTTTGCCCCGATTTCCTGATACGAATGCATCGCCCGCCTGAGGCGAAGCTTCTCCTGCGCCAGTTGCGCACGGGACATCACGTCCTCCCTGCGATTCCAGCTCTTTGACCCGGCGCTGAAGCTGCTCCAGTTCCCTGCCCTGCCGTCTTTTCCGCAGCGACCGCAGCGCGCTCTCCAGCAACTCGGGCGTCACTTCCTCATGTTCGTCCATGAGCACCGCCGCCAACAGGCTGCGGTCGGCTTCCTCCAGCGGCAGCGACATGGGATCAAGCCCCTGCTCGTAGCCGAGCAGCAGCGCGTCGATGAGCCCTGCGGCGGCAGACTCTTCGTGCAGCCGCTCGCGAGTGAGCGCGAAGTGCGTCTGGCGCGCCGGCTCGAACTCGGTGTCCAGACCTTCGCGGCTGCTGACCGGAGCAGATGCCGAGCCTTCCGTGGCCAGCGCGCGGATCAGTACTCGCTCGGCATCGGTCAGGCCGCCACCTGACGATTTGACCCGCGAGGCTGATCGCGAGGAGACCGCGTGGCGCAGTTCCTGGCGCAGCACCGCGGAATCGATGCCCAGCCGATGGGAAATCTCGTTGGCCCATTCGTCGCGCACGATGCGGCTGGGAACGCGCTGAATGTGCGGCAGCAGATAATTCAGCGCTTTGACCTTGCCCTCGGGCGTGCGCGTCGGGAACTGCGCACGCGCGCGCTCGATCAGGTAATCGAAGTATTTCTGCGAGTGCCGCAGCGCCTCCTGATAGGCGTCAACTCCCTTGCGCCGAATGTAGAGATCGGGATCGAAGCCGCTCTCCAGCGTCAAAACCTTGACTTGGAAATCTTCGCTCACCAGCAGCGCCAGCGAGCGTTCGGCCGCGGCCGCGCCGGCCGTATCGGGATCGAAGTTCACGACAACATTCTTGCTGAAGCGCGCCAGCAGGCGCACCTGCGGCTCGGTAAACGCGGTCCCCGAGCTGGCGATAATGTTCTTGAATCCGGCGTTGAAGACGGAGATGCAATCCATCTGGCCTTCGACAAGGATGGCGTAGTCGAGTTTGCGGATTGCCTCTTTGGCTTTGTCGAGGTTGAATAGCACGCGCGATTTGGAATAGATCGGCGTCTCGGGCGAGTTCAGGTACTTCGGCCCGGATTTCTCGTCCGTCGCCAGCGTGCGCCCGGTAAAAGCGATCACCTTCCCTTGTTCATTGCAGATGGGGAACATCACGCGATTGCGGAATTTCGAGTAGGCAGTAGTCAGTTGTCGGTTGTCAGAGGCGGTTGTCAGTTGTCGGTTGTCGGTTGTCAGTTCCGCTGCACCGGTTTCCGCTGACAACTGAGAACTGACAACTGACAACTGGTTTTTCTCCTTCCATGAAAAAAGTCCCGACTCGCGCAACAGTTCTTCGTCGTCGAACTGTTTGCGCAAGGCGTCGCGCAGGAGGAAGCCGTGATCGGGCGCGTAGCCGATGCGAAACTCGGCAATCTGTTCGGGCGTGAGGCCGCGCGAGGCAAGATATTCGCGGGCGTGCGCGGCCTCGGGCCGGCGAAGCTGGTCCTGAAAGAAGGCGCAGGCGCGCTCGTGAATGTCGATGAGGCCGCCGCGCATGCGGGCCAGCGCGCGCCTCCTCGGGCGAGGCATAGCTCATCTTCGGCAGCGGGATTTTCAGCTTTTCCGCGACCAGGCGCACCGCTTCGGGGAAGGTGATGTTCTCCAGCTTCTGCACGAACGCGAACACATCGCCCGAAGCTCCGCAGCCGAAGCAGTGAAAGAATTGCCGCGTCGCATGGACGGAAAACGACGGCGTCTTCTCGTTGTGAAAAGGGCAAAGTCCCTGAAAATTCTGCGCGCCGCTTTTGCGCAGCTTCACGTACTCGCCGACAACGCGGACGATGTCGGCCTGTTCCTTGACGGTGTACGCGAAATCGCCGGGATTGGCCATGATGAAACCGGAGAGACGGATCAAGCCATGCTAGCGGATCAGCGCCGTGCCGGAGAATGTAAAGCGAGGTTCCCGCGAAGCAAACCTGTGAAAATTCGCGGCGAATTTGTTGACGCTGTGGAAAACACGGTCGCCGCGGGGCCCCTGGCAGCGCTTGTTTTGCGCTGGTTGGGGTGGAAGCCGGTGAAGCGCGGGTTGGTGCGTGACCCAGGCGATTGGAAGTGGAGCAGCTTTCGGCATTACGCCTTCCGCGAGATGGGTGTGGTGGAGATTGAGTCGGAGTGGACGGGAAGAGATCGCGAGCTCAAAGTGACGGGTGGCCAGCCCCGCGTGTTCCTCTGCCCGAGTTAGGCCGAGGCCCAGAGCCTGCCCTGAGCCTGCCACGAGTCGAAGGGTTAGCGTCCAAACGATGGACGCGAACCTGGGGCACCGGGCCGGTTTCCTTGGCGGGGTAGCGCATTGTTTTTTCGAATCCTCCATCTCTGATGACCATCCTCTGACGTATATGACGACCATCCTGGTCGATGGTCGGTCATGGAGGAGGAATCATGAAGCTCGCAGGCAAGAAAGCCCTCATTACCGGAGGCAACAGCGGCATCGGCCTGGCCACAGCCCGCCTTTTCATCTCGGAAGGCGCGGAAGTCGCAATAACGGGTCGCGATCAACAGACACTGGATGAAGCGGTCGCCGAACTGGGATCGAAAGCGCACGGCTATCGCGCCGACGTTACGGTTGCGGAGGACCGCAAGAAGCTCTTCGCTGAACTCGCCAAAGACTTTGGCAAACTTGACATCGTCTTCGCCAATGCAGGCATTTCTGGCAGCACGCCGACTGGCGCGACCGAGGAAGCCATCTTCGAGAAGGTAGTCCACACCAACCTCAACGGTGCTTTCTTTACCGTCAATTCAGCCGCCCCTCTCATGAACGACAACGGCAGCATCATCTTCAACGGATCGGTGCAAAGTTATCTCGGTCAACCAGGCATAGCTGCCTACGCCGCTACGAAAGGCGGACTCGTCTCGATGGCGCGATCCATCGCCGCGGACCTTGCACCGCGCAAGATTCGGGTGAACGTGGTCGCCCCGGGAGCGACGAAGACTCCCATCTGGAAGCGCGGGTCGCGCGCCAATGTCACGGCAGAAGAATCCGCAAAGGTTTCCGATTTCTTCTCTTCCACGATTCCACTTGCCCGTTGGGGCGAGCCGGAAGATCTGGCCAAGGCTGTGCTCTTTCTTGCCTCGGACGATTCGTCGTACATCAACGCGGTCGAGTTGATCGTGGATGGCGGACTGACGGGCGCTCCCTTCGGAGCTCCCATTCTTCGCGGCTGACCGTAGAGAACAGTTACGAAGGACGAACCGCCGGACATATGGATAAAGCGTGAGTATTCACGCTACGAAGAAATTAAAACTTAGAGGGGAAGGCCATGAAACGAGAGATCATCCGCGTCGAACCGTTCGACACCACTTTTGAAAAATGGGGCGCTCCCGTCTCGGTCTGCACCCGAGCTGGGGACATGGTGTTCATCTCCGGCTTGCCGCCCTTCGACCCAGACACCGGCGAGCTCCTGAAGCATGCGCCCTTCGAGCGCCAGGTCGAGCGAATCCTCGAACAAATGAAGACCGTGCTGGAGGCGGCGGGGTCGGACCTCGATCACGTGTTGAAGTGCAACGTGCTCTGCATATCCGCCGAGCGCTTCAAGGCCTTCAACGAGATCTACAAACGCTACTTCCCCAAGAACCCGCCTGCTCGAATCTTCTTCTGCGTCCCGGAGTGGACCGGTCCCTTCGATATCGAGATCGACTGCGTGGCCGTCACGAAGAGCTGAGATCACTGGTAAGGACTGCGGCATCGGCGGGCAGCAGGTCGGCCAGGGCGGCGCGCAGGCGTGGCACGCAGTAGTCCAGGAAGCTCCGCGTCTTCCGCGGCAGGCAGCCCTGCCCGCCGTGCACCAGCGCGTTGGAGCACAAGATAATCTTCCGTGAAAAAGTGTCGCCTGAGAGGAAATCTCGGTAATTTTTGAGTCTAATTGCCAATACTTTTCAGGGAGGTTCTGTATGTCACATCATTTCGATACCAAACTGGCGAGGGAAGATCCGAGCCTCAACCTCTGCGACTTTTATTTATTTGACGGCCTCTCGGGCAAGACCGTAATGGCGATGACCGTGAATCCGGATGTGGGATTATCGGCTCCGGATACGCTTCATCCAGAAGGGCTCTACGCGTTCCGGTTCGACCTGAACGGAGATGGGAGGGAAGAGGTTACGTTCAAGTTCAGGTTTGGTGAACCACGACACGGAGATGGCAGTGAGCATACTCACATTCAGCCATTTGTGGTGCGGAAGGCGACGGGTAGCGATGCTCTTCGTGGTGACGCCGGAGAGAGTCTGGTTGAGGGTGAAACCGGTTCGGTCGCGACTAATTCGGGTCTTCGTGCGTATGTTGGGACTGCTCCAGATCTATTTGCGGCAAATGCTGGATTCGGCACATTTATGACTGCTTTCTATAAGGAGCAACGCTACGACGGGGACGCCTTTCTGCATCAGCAGAATCCCTTTGCAAGGCGGAATGTTACGGCGATTGTGCTGGAGGTGCCCAGCGAACTGATTGGGAAGGGAAAAATCAACGCCTGGGCGACGATCTCTCTCTTTGGGCATGCGCCGGAGGTACAAGTTTCGCGTTGGGGCCTGCCCATGGTTACGCATCTCTTCCTGAACGACCCGAGCGACCAGCAGGTGAAAGAACAATTCAATGCGTCGGTTCCGTCTGAAGATCTGGAGCGCTTCGCAAAGTCGATCGCGGATTTTGCTGAGAAGCTGACGACCTATGCCGGTTCGGCGGCGGCCCCGGGTGAATACGGGAAGCTGATCGCTGCACGGCTTTGTCCCAACACGTTGCCTTACGGGCTTGGAACGTCGGCCGCATTTGAGCTGGCCAGCTTCAATGGACGCGCGCTCGGCGACGATGTGCTGGATGTGATGTTGACGCTGGCGGCCAATACGCCAATTGTCGATGGACTTGCTCCCGACCGGGGGCGCATTCGCAAGGATTTCCCGTACTATGGAGCGCCGTATACGGCGGAGGAGCAGGTCGGGGTGACGCCGATGCCGCGCCCGGCTAAGAAGTAGGCGGGAAGCGAGAACGATGTTGGGGATCAGGGGCTGGTGGCCCAGGTTCCCCTCCCTGGTGCGACCTGAAGCTGAAGCTGGTGCCCCAGGTTCGCGTCCTTCTGTTGGCGCTAACCTGGGCTCACGGAGGGTCGTGCGCGCCGTCACCGATGGCTGACATCGGCCGATGTAGCGTGATTTATGCCGCGAGGCCTACACGCGCTACCACGAATCCGGTCAGTCGCACTTCATCACCTTCAGTTGCTATCGGCGAAAACCGAAATTTGCCGATACCAGGTTCTACGACCTGTTTCCCCTCTGCCTGGAAGCCATGCGACTGCGTTTCCGGATGCGCATCTATGGCTACGTGGTCATGCCGGAGCACGTGCATTTGCTAGTCAGCGAGCCCGAACACGGCAATCTGGCTGAAGCGATGCACTATCTCAAGCTGTCGTTCAGTAAGCGCGCGAGGAGTCTGACCGGGGCCCAGGTTAGCGTCCAAACGATGGACGCGAACCTGGGGCACCAGCAGGCTCTGGGACCCAATGAACCGTTCTGGCAGAAGAGATACTATGACCGGAACGTACGCAGCGTGCGCGAGTTCGGGATCAAGTTGCGCTATCTACACCGCAATCCGGTGAAGCGCGGGTTGGTGCGTGACCCCGCCGATTGGAAGTGGAGCAGCTTTCGGCATTATGCCTTCCGCGAGATGGGTGTGGTGGAGATTGAGTCGGAGTGGACGGGAAGAGATCGCGAGCTCAAAATGACGGGTGGCCAGCCCCGCGTGTTCCTCTGCCCGGGTTAGGCCGAGGCCCAGGTTAGCGTCCAAACGATGGACGCGAACCTGGGGCACCAGCTGAAGCCCTCATTCACGGGATTGGATCGGCACGGCTGAAGCCGTGCCCCTTCAAAACCGAGGCCGTTGTGGACTAAGCCAAGCTTACCCGATCGCCGCCACAAATCTCGTGGCAAAGCGATGGACATCGTTATAGGTGTTGTACAGCGGGGCGGGCGCGGCGCGCAGGATGTCGGGCTCGCGCCAGTCGCAGAGTATGCCCTTCCGCGTTCAGGCGATCGCAAACTGCGCGGCCGTTCTCGCGTACACGGATGGATAGCTGCGCTCCGCGCCGCTGGGGATCGCGCGGCGTGATAATCGAAAACTTCGCTGACGCGCTTTGATCGAGCAGAAATTCCAGGTAGCCGGTCAGCGCCATGCTCTTCTCGCGCAGCCGATCCATCCCCGCCTCGGCGAAGACGTTCAGCGAAGCGCGCAACGGCGCCATCGCGAGGATGGACGGATTGCTCAATTGCCAGCCTTCTGCGCCGGGCGCCGGGTGGAAGTCGGGACCCATGCGAAAGCGCGTCTGCTCTTCGTGCCCCCACCAGCCGGCAAAGCGCGGCCGCTCGAAATCGCGGGCGTGCCGCTCGTGGACGAAGCATCCGGCCACGCATCCCGGGCCGCCGTTCAAATACTTGTAACTACACCACACGGCGAAATCGACATCCCAATCATGCAGCTTCACGGGGATATTTCCGGCGGCGTGGGCGAGATCGAAGGCGACGACGCAACCCTGCGCGTGGCCCGCACGCGTGATCGCCGGCATGTCGAACGCCTGGCCGGTCGCATAGTTGATGCCGCCCAGCATCACCAGCGCAATCGCATGCCCCTCGCGTTCGAGCAGCGCTTCGATGTCCTCCTGGCGGATCGTCGCTTCGGAGGGACGCGGCTTCAACTCGATGAGCGACGCGGCCGGATCGAATCCGCGAAAACGAAGTTGCGATTTGACGGCGTAGTGGTCCGACGGGAATGCACCGCCTTCGATCACGATCTTGTGACGCTGCGGCGTGGGGCGGTAAAACGACACCATCATCAGGTGCAGGTTAACGGTCAGCGAATTCATCGCCACGACTTCGATCGGCTTGGCGCCGACAATGGCGGTCAGCTTTTCGCTGAGCGGGCGATGGTACGGCAGCCAGGGATTGCGCCCGCGAAAATGCGCTTCGACGGCCAGTTTTTCCCAGTCGTCGAGCTCCTGCTCGATGTACTCGCGGACGCGCTTCGGCTGCAGCCCCAGCGAATGGCCGCACAGGTAGACCGACTCGCTGCCATCGGGCGCAAGCGGAATGTGAAACTTCTCGCGAAAAGACGCCAGCGGATCGCGGACATCCATCCCGGCGGCGAAGGTGGCGGAGGTATCGAAGCGTGCGGTTGCCATCTAGATTCCTGTGAGCGGCGTGAGCTCGCGATCGACCAGCGTCTCCGCTTTGTGCCAGTCAATATCTTCCACGCGCTGGACCGAGTCGCAAAGCTCGCCCAGCATGCGGTCCTGGATTGCGCCGCGCGCAGCGGCGACGGAGTACGGCGTGCGATGAAACGTGACCATTGCGTACTTGGGCACGAACGTTCCTGGATATTTCTTCGCCAGCTCCAGCTCGACTTTTTTGCGGAAGAGGAAGCGCGGGTCGGCCACGCGGTCGCGCATCTCGACGAAGTTCTCGATGGCCAGGTCGGCGATGGCATCCGTATCGGCTTTGCGGGAATTCTCGAATTCCGCGAACAGCGCCGGCCAGTCGGGGCCAAGACGGTCGAGCAGTTCGAGGAAGTACGTGCAATCCTCGAAGGCGCAATTCATGCCCTGCCCGAAGAACGGCACGATGGCGTGCGCGGCATCGCCCAGCAGGAGCGCCCTGCCGTCCACCTGCCAGGGCGAACATTTGATGGTGACCATCGCGCCGGTTGGGTTGGCAAAAAAGTTCTTGGCCAAATCAGGCATCAGCTCGAGCGCGTCGGGAAATTGCGCTTTGAAGAAGGTGCGCAGTTTCGCTTCCGTGTCGAGCGCGGCGAAGCTGGTTTCGCCTTCAAACGGCAGGAACAGAATGCAGCCGAAGGTGCCGTCGATGTTGGGCAACGCGATCAGCATGAACGTACCGCGGGGCCAGATGTGCAGTGCATGGGTTTCGAAGACGTGGCTGCCGTCGGGCGCGGCGGGAATGATCAGCTCCTTGTAGCCGTAGTCGAGGTACTGTTGCGAGAAGTTGAAGCGCGGCAGCTTGAGCATCGCCGTACGGATGGCCGAGCCGGCGCCGTCGGTGGCGATTACGACACCGGTCTCAATGGTCACCCTGGGGCCAGTCTCATGAGTCCGCAGGTACACGGTGCCGCTTCGCAAATCGAACCCGGTGCAGCGGCGGTTGAAAAGAATGGGCACACCGTGCGCTTCGGCGGCGTTCATCAGCGCGATGTTCAGCTCGGCGCGCGAGACCGCGTTGATGACCTCGGTTTCGTCCTTGCCGTAGGGCATGAAGGTGAGGTCGCCGGTGACCGCGTGCATCATGCGCCCACGCATGGGGATGATGATCTTCTGAATCTGCTCGAAGACGCCGGCCTGGCGCAGCGCGTGAATACCGCGCGTGGAAAGCGCGAGGTTGATGGAGCGTCCAGCGCTGATGTGGACGCGGCGCATATCGGAGCGGCGCTCGTAAAGCTCGACCGGAAACCCGCGTTGCACAAGCGACATGGCGAGCAACGGTCCGGTCAGTCCGGAACCGATCAGGGTGAGCTTGCTGGGCGCGGCGCTCATCTGGCGGGCGTCGCATCCGGCTGATGCAGCATCGTCCGCGCCTCCCAAAGTTCAGGGAAAAGCCGCTTGGCCAAGGTGGTGCGCAGGTAGCTGGCGCCTTCACTTCCGCCGGTGCCGTGGCGCGCGCCAATGATGCGCTCGACGACCTGGATGTGGCGCAGGCGCCAGGCGACCATCAGCTCGTCGAATTCGGTCAGGCGCTCGCAAACGTCGATCCAGTCGCGATAGTTGTGCTCGTCTTCGTAGATGTTGCGGATGGCCTCGGCGCGAAGCTGGAAGCGTTCGTCGTCGCTGGCGTTATGCGGGCGCGGGCGGCAGCTTGCCGATCGCGGCGAGCGCGTCGAAGAAGACGTTGTGCAGCGAGGGCGCGTGCAGCCTGCGTTCGAGCCGGGCGTAGGCTTCCGGTTCGCGCGCGTGCTGGCGCAGAAACTTCTCGTCCTTCAGGCCGCAGAGGAATTCGATTTCGCGGAATTGCTCGGACTGAAAGCCGCTGGCCGGCTCCAGTCTTCCGCGGAAGGCCATGAAGTGGGTCGGCAGCATGGTCTCGAGGATGGTGAACTGATTGACCAGCACGCGCATGATCTCGGTGCAACGGCGCAGCAGGCGCGCGGCCTCGTATACCTGGCCGTGCCACTGGCGCGAAGCCACGCTGGCCAGGCTTTCGACCACGGCGTCGAGGTCGTGCAGCAGCTCCTTGAACCAAAGCTCGTAGGTCTGGTGAATGATGATGAACAGCAGCTCGTCATGGGTCGGCGAACACGGCTGTTGCAGCCGCAGGAGTTCGGGCACATGCAGGTAGGAGCCGTAGGTGAGCTGGATTTCGGGCGAAAGGTCGTGCGCCCCGAAGCTCTGGTCCGGGGCTTGACTTTCCGCGGGTGCCCCAGTCATCCGCTGCTTTTCGGATGACTGTGCGCCGTCGCCGCCGAAAAGATATGCCGCAGCCGTATAAATGTCCCGCAATGTGGGACTATGTTGCGTGTGCTCCGCCTGAGTCTCGCGGGTCATGTCTGACGCTGTAGTACTTAAGCCGAGCCAGCGTTCCGCGTTGCTGCTGAGCAGCTTCGCCTTGCTAGCGGCCGGCAAATCGCTGCTGCGAATCAGCTCCCCGATGTGTTGTTCGCCGAGCGGATAAGGATAATCGGAGCCGAGCATGATCCGGTCTTCGCCCATCACCTCGACCAGCAGCTGCAACGAGCGCTGATCGAAGACGGCGGAGTCAACGGAAAATCGGTCGACATAATGCATGGGCGGAAACTGCGACGCGCCACGGCACAACGGCTGATGGATCCAGGCGTTCTGCAGGCGTCCCAGCAGAAAGGCGAAGCTGCCGCCGCCGTGCGCGAAGCAGAGACGCAGCGAGCCGGGCAAGGTGTCAAATGCGCCGCTCAGAATCAGCGTGGAAACCGCGAGCTGGGTTTCGGCGGGCATGGCGACGGTCCAGGGCATCATGTAGTTGGGCATGCGCTCGGGCGCCATCATGTCCCAGGGGTGCACCAGCACGGCCGCGCCTTCGTGGGCGCAGTGATGCAGGAAGGTGATGATGCCGGGATCGTCGAGATTTTTCGCGCCGACGTGATTGCCGATCTGCACGCCGCGATGGCCGGCGTTCATCGAGCGTGTCAGCTCGGCGCAGGCGAGGTCGATGTCCTGCAGCGGGACCTGGCAGATGGGGATGAGCCGGCCGTTTGCGCGGCTGCAGATCTCGAGCGCAGCGTCATTGAAGATGCGCGCCACTTCCAGCGCCTCTTGCGCCGGGCGGTTGTAAGAAAACAGTACCGGCGTCGCGGAGATCACTTGCGCGTCGACGCCCTGGCGGTCCAGGTCTTCCAACCTCAGCACCGGGTCCCAGCAGACCTGCGGAATGCGGCGAAACTCGCGATTGCCCACCATGACCATGGCTTCGCCGTTGCCAAGATGCTTCAGCCAGGGCCAGTCCGGCGTGCCGAAGCGCGCCGCGAAATCGGGCCAGGATTCGGGGAAGAAGTGGGAGTGGATGTCGATGATGGGCATGGTCAGGCCCTCCCCGGGTGCACGGTGCCGCAGGTCTTACAACGTCGGAGTTCCTCGCTGGCGTAGAACTTGTCGAAGAACGGCGGCAGATCGCGGACGATGCTCTTCAGCCGGACTTCGGCGCGATAGACGAGGTTGTGGCAGTTCGGGCAATACCACTCGAAGGCGTCCACGCTATCGTCAGGCCGCGGCATCTCGATAACGAGTCCCACAGTGTCAGGCCCGCGCTGCGGCGAGTGGCGCATGTGCTTGGGGAGCAGGAACACGTCGCCTTCGTGGATGGAAATATCCTTCGGCGGCTTGCCCGGCTCTTCCATCACGCGCAGCGCGATATCGCCCTTGAGCTGATAGAAGAATTCTTCGGTGGGATCGTCGTGATAGTCGCGGCGCTGGTTGGGGCCGCCGACCACGGTGACCATGAACTCGCCGTCTTCCCATACTTGGGCATTGCCGACGGGCGGCTTCAGCTTGTCGCGATTTTCGTCGATCCACTTCTGCAGGTTGAACGCTTTCAGCGAGGTGATGGATGCCATGCTTTCCTTATTATCGCGCGACCGGCTTGTAGGCGACTGCTTTCATTTCGATTAGAAGATGCGGATGGGGTAATTGGTGCACTGCCACGGTGGTTCGCGCCGGACCGTCGTAGTCAAAAAATTCGCCATAGACTTCGTTATACCCGGCGAAGTCGTTCATGTTGACCAGAAAGGTGGAGATCTCGGCGATATCGCGCAACTCTGCGCCGGCGCTGGCCAGGATGTCGCGCAGGTTCTCGATGACGGCGCGCGTCTGCTCGCGAATATCCAGGTGGGTCGTGCCGAGCTCATCCACGTCGGCGCCGACGATGGTGTTGTCGGGCCGACGCGAGCTGGTTCCCGAGACAAATAGAAAGTCGCCCGCACGCTTGATGTGCGGGAAGCGGCCGCGCGGCGTGGCCTTGTTTGGGACGACAGTGGCATTCATGTTGTGTGCCGAAGTGGATCGTGGTTAGTGATCAGTGGGTCGGTCCTCGTCTTAGGGAGATTTTGAATAAGCTGCTGATCGCCCTCAGGGACTAAAGAGACTGTGTCGCGACTTGGTGCCGCCGCTGCCGCGGCTCACCTTTTCTCCCACCTAAAGCGCGGGCTTACGCCCACGCCTAACACCATCCCGCCGCTGCGCGGCTAGGCTTGACGTAACTTCCACTTTTATTCCCACCGCACAATTTCATTTCGTTCTAAAGCCCGAACTGATTTCGCTGCACTTGCGGCACGGCTAAACAGGCCGCTGAAAAACTCGGAAACGCAGATTCCTCACGAGCTGAAGCTCGTTCGGAATGACAAAAATAAGGAACTTATCGGCACGAGTAAACTCGTGCCCTGTTACGAAGCATTCCAAGCACGACTTTCTCAGCGACCTGTGAAGCCGTGCCTTTCAAAACCGAAACTTAATCAGAGTCTCCTTAGTGGTAAGAACAATCGCAGGGCTTCTCTATCCACTAACCACTGACCACTATCCACTGATTTTTATACAGATGTTGTTCAGCTCCGAATAAAAATTCAGCGAGTGCATGCCGCCCTCGCGGCCGATTCCGGAGAGCCCCACGCCTCCGAAGGGGGTTCGCAGGTCGCGCAGGAACCAGCAATTCACCCAGGTGATGCCCACATTCATCTGCCGCGCCACGCGATGGGCACGCTTCAGGTCATTCGTCCAGATCGATGCCGCCAGGCCGTACTTGGTGTCGTTCGCCATCGCCACGGCTTCTTCTTCCGAGTCGAACGGAGCCACGTGACACACCGGGCCGAAAATCTCGTCGGTGACGCAGCAGGACGACTCCGGCAATCCTGTCAGGATGGTCGGCTGAACGTAGGCACCGTGGTCGCGCGCGTCGCCGAATTCAGGCACTCCGCCACCGGTGACGAAGGTGGCCCCAAGTTCCCGCGCCATCCGAAAATACGATAGCACTTTTTCGCGGTGCGCCGCGGAGATGAGCGGGCCGAGCTGTGTGTCGTTGTCTGCAGGCCAGCCGATCTTCAGGCTCTCCGCTTTCCGCTTCATCGCCGCTACGAACCAGTCGAAGATGGGACGCTCGACATAGACCCGTTCCGCGCAGAGGCAGACCTGGCCGGTATTCAGAAAGATGCCGTCGGCGAGTTGCGCCATAGTCTCATCGCGGTCGCAGTCGGCGAAAACGATGGCCGGATTCTTGCCGCCCAGCTCGAAGGAGACTGACTTCAGGCCCGGCGCACAGGCTTTCATAATGGCCGAGCCGGTGCGCGATTCGCCGGTGAAGGTGACGGCGTTGATGTCAGGATGGCTGACGAGGGCCTCGCCGGTTGAGCCCTCGCCAAAGCCGTGCACCAGGTTGAAGACGCCGTTGGGAACCCCCGCATCGCGCATTACTTCGGCGAGAAGCGTGGCGCTGGCGGGAGTTTCTTCCGAAGGCTTCACGACGACGGCATTGCCGCAAGCCAGAGCAGGCGCCAGCTTCCACGTGAGCAGCAACAGCGGGAGGTTCCAAGGCGTAATGATCGCGACTACGCCGACGGGCTTGCGCACAGCATAGTTCAGGGCCTGCTTGCCGTCAGGAGTTTCGGTGTCGAAGGCTTCGAGGGGCGCGGTCTTGATGAGATCGGCGAAGGCGCGGAAGTTCGCCGCCGCGCGCGGAACATCGAGCCGGGAAGCCAGGGCGCGGGGTTTTCCGGTGTCGGCCGACTCGGCTCGAACAAATTCCTCGAAGCGCGCCTCAATGCCGTCCGCGATTTTGTACAAAAGCGCGGTTCGCTGCCGCACTGCAGATCGTCCCCATTCAGCCAGGACCGCTTTGCGTGCAGCCATGACGGCGTCATTGACGAGCTGCGGTCCTGCCTCCGCGACCCGCGCGATGATGGTGCCATCGGCGGGATTGACATCGTCAAACTCGCGGTCGCCGGAGACGAAGCGCCCGTCCACGAAATTGCGCAGCAACGACGATTGGGAGACATCACTCATCAGGGCACACACCTACGTACCTTATATGTATATGGGTTTGGAGTAGACTTGCGCAAAATGGATGGTGCCCGGATGCCGCTGCCGGCGTACCATAGCTTAACGTCACGGAGTGAAGTTCATCGTGTGCAGAGGCGTTAACATCCTATGCCGTCGAGCTCGACTGACATGGCTGATCGCAATGCTGGTCGGAGCTCTCTCCCTCAGTGCGCTGGCGCAAGAGGAGCCTTCTACGGATTCGGGCGCCAGTACGGCTGTCGCTCCGAAGAGCAGTCCGCGCGTTAAGTCTGGGCCTTCGCTACCTTTGCTACCCGTGAAGATGATGGTTTCGCTGAAGGTGGCCCAGCAGTTCTTCCCGAGCTGTGACTCGGGAACTCAACGCGGGCGCAAACCCCACGGCATTCGGCACACCCGAAAGCTACAAGAATGGTGATCTACGCCACCAACGACGGCTCGAAAAAAATCATTCTCAGCGTAGACGACTACGAGAATCCCAGTGAGGCCTGGCTCGCTTATCAGCAGGCCGTCAAGAGGAGCGATCTCCCGGAATTTACATCCATTGCGGTATCCAATGTGGGCCAACTGGTCGTCGCCGGCACGATGACCAAGGGTAGCGAGACGCACACCGAAGTCACTACTCAGGATGGGGCGCTGCTTGTGGGAGCAACCTTAGCAGGCTTCGACGCCACGACTGAGGAGATAGGAAAGCTGGTCGAGTTGACCCGCGAAGAGCTCTCCGAGGCCAAAGCGCATGTAGGTAACCGGCGAGTATTCTAGTCATCGTAGTCGGCGGATGGATTTTTGTGCTTCAATCTCCTCTTTGCCGTTTTCGGACCTCGCGACACTCCCCACGCGAACGGGTGAATATCAGTTTGCTTTAGGGCGGCGAAGCGGCACATAATTCGCTATCCCTAAAGCTAGTCTGGAAAGCTGGGATAACTTCCCGCGCCCAATCGGGACAAACATGTCAGGCTACAGAGAAGTTCATTGCCGCTCGCAACTTTCTGCTCAACCATCGAACCGATTATGAAAGAGCCTACAAGGAATTTCGCTGGCCCGATTTCTCGGACTTCAATTGGGCACGCGACTGGTTCGACGTCTACGCGCAGGGCAACAACAAGGCCGCATTGTGGCTGCGGCGCGAGGGCAAAGACGAAGTCCAGCTCAGCTACCAGGAAATGGCCGAGCGCTCCGACCGGGTAGCGCATTTTCTGCAGCGCCAGGGAGTCGGCCCGGGGGATCGAATTGTTCTGTGCCTACCCAACGTGGTCGCTATCTGGGAACTGATGCTGGCAGCCATCAAGATCGGCGCGGTCGTAGTCCCGACCACCACCCTGGCCACGGAAAGCGATATTCGGGACCGTCTGGCGCGCAGTGGTGCGCATATTGTGGTCACGGATGAAAGCGCAATGGAGCGAATTCCCCGTGATGCCGAGGTCAAGGGAATTCTGGTTGGTGGTGAGGCGGCCGGATGGATACCTTACGAAACTGCTTTGGCAGAAGATCGAAACTATCAGGCCGTTCCCACGCAAGCGACCGATCCCTTCCTGCTCTATTTCACGTCAGGGACGACGGCCAAAGCCAAACTTGTGCTCCACACTCATGAGAGCTATCCGGTGGGCCACCTCTCAACCATGTACTGGATCGGCATTCAGGAAAGCGATATCCACCAGAACATCAGCTCGCCGGGATGGGCCAAGCATGCCTGGAGTAGCTTCTTTGCGCCGTGGAATGCAGGGGCAACGACCTTCGTGTACGACGCCCCGCGATTTCGGGCTGGCAATACACTGCGGGTCCTCGAGGAAGTTGGAGTTACTACGTTGTGCGCGCCTCCCACAGTCTGGCGCATGATCATTCTGGAGAACCTGGGTGCGAAACCGCAGGCCTTGCGCGAACTCGCCAGCGCAGGTGAGCCGCTGAATCCCGAAGTAATCGAGCAGGTGGAGAAGGCATGGGGCCTGGTCATTCGCGATGGCTACGGCCAGACCGAAACCACGGCGGTGATCGGCAATTCTCCGGGACAGATGGTGAAACCGGGTAGCATGGGCCGGCCGCTTCCGGGATATCGGATCGCGACGGTCGATATGCAAGACAAGGAATGTGCGGAGGGCGAGGTCGCGGTGAAACTTGATCCCCGGCCGACTGGCTTGATGACAGGCTATCTGGACGATCCCGACAAGACGCGGGCGGTGATGCAGAATGGTTTGTACCACACGGGAGATCTGGCCTCGGTGGATGAGGAGGGCTACTTCTTTTTTGTGGGACGTGGGGATGATGTCTTCAAGTGCTCGGATTATCGCATCAGTCCATTCGAGTTGGAGAGCGTTCTGATGGAGCATCCCCTGGTGACCGAAGTGGCCATCGTCCCCAGCTCCGATCCTATACGCACCAATGTTCCCAAAGCGTTCGTGACCATCGTGGGCGATGCGCGCCCGTCGCAGGAAATTGCCCGCGAGATTCTGCTCTTCGCCAAGGAGAAGCTGGCCGCCTATCAGCGCGTGAGAAAACTGGAATTCCACGAACTTCCCAAGACGATCTCCGGGAAGATACGCCGGGCCGAGCTACGTAAGATGGAGGCCCAGCGCGTGAAAGATGAGCAACGTGGTCCTCTCGAGTTCTGGCTCAAGGACTTTGAATGATGGCTGCCCTCCATCCAGTAATTTGCTACGTGAATTAGAGCAGTTTCAGACTTACTGTATCCCAGCTTTGAAAGGGCACGGTTTTCGGCCGTGTCGTCGTAGCACGCAGACGGGGGCTCGCCTTGAGGCGCCGAGGGACCGCTTCCCCTCAGCGGCTAAAGCCGACCTCATTCGTCCTTGTCGCGGCACGCCTGAAGGCGTGCCCTTTCAAAACGGGCTACACCTGCTCTGAAACTGCTCTAGCGCCCGGGTCACTGGTGTAATCACGGAACCAAATCTCTCCCGTTTCCGTCTATCATCCCAGCTTTTCTCGCGGGGAGCTTCCATGTATTCGTTTCGCCAAGACCTTCGCTTCGCCTTGCGGCAGTTGCGCAAGTCGCCGGGATTTGCAACCGTGGCCGTGCTCACGCTGGCGCTCGGCGTGGGCGCCGCGACCGCGATGTTCAGCGTCATCTACGCGACCGTGCTGCGGCCGCTGCCGTTTCACAATCCCGACCGCATTTTCTTCGTTGAGACGCATGCCGCGGCGAACTACATTCAGCCGTCATCGTGGCCGAGCTTTCTGGACGAGCGCCAGCAGGTCCGCAGCTTCGAAGCGCTGGCCGGTTTCAGCGCGTATCAAGGCGTCAACGTGGAGAGCGGCTCGCAGGTGCTGCATCTGCACAACACCGCTACCAGTGACCACTTCTTCGATGTGCTGGGGGTGAAGCCGCTGCTGGGACGCACCTTCATCCCCGGCGAAGAGCAGGAAGGCCGCAACAATGTTGCGGTGCTGAGCTACGAGACGTGGCAGCAGAATTTCGGCTCTAATCCGAATATCGTCGGGACATCGCTACACGTCGACGGATTCCCTTACACCATTGTGGGCGTGATGCCCGCCGGATTCCGGTTCCCGGTCGGCATTCCTAACATCGTGTACACACCGCTGCGCGTGCCGAAAGAGCTGCGCACCGAGCGCGGCGATCATTGGCTGCAGGTCATTGGCCGCCTGAAGGCGGGAGTGACGGCGGCGCAGGCGCAGGCGGACATCGACCACGTTCTGGCAAACATCGGCCGGGCCTATCCCGATACCGATAAGGGCCGGACGGCGCATCTGATGCCCCTGAGCGCTCAGATTACCGGGCAGGAGCAGCGGCAGGCGTTGTGGATCATGGCGGCGGGTGTGATCTTCGTGCTGCTCATCGCGTGTGTGGACGTTGCGGTCATGCTGCTGGCGCGCGGCGTGGGACGACAGCGTGAGATGGCTATTCGCACCGCGCTGGGCGCCGGGCGGGTGCGCATCGTGCGCCAGATCCTGCTGGAGAATTGCGTGCTTGGCCTGATTGCGGCGGTGGTGGGATTGCTGATCGGCTGGGGATTGACGACAGCCATGGCGCAGTTTCTCAGCAAATCGTTCCAGCGCGGCGGGGACATTCAGGTGAACTTGCCCGTGTTCCTCGCCGCGCTCGCGATTGCAATCGTGTCGAGCCTGATCTTCGGAATACTGCCGGCGAAGAAGTTGTCCACGGGTGATGCGACGCAGGCGCTGAAGTCAGGCGTTGCCGTAGGAACCGAGCGCGGCGACTACCGTTTGCGATCGCTGTTCGTTGTGATTGAAGTGGCATTGTCGCTGATGCTGCTGGTCTCGACTGGCCTGGTGCTGACGCAACTGTGGCGAATGCAGCACGTGGACTTCGGCTACACCACCGACCACTTGCTGACGCTGGAGATCAATGTTTCGCCCGGCGAGTATGCCGGCAAGGACCTGGATGCCACGATTGATCGGCCGTTGGCAGATAAGGTCCGGGCGATTCCGGGCGTCACCGCTGCGGGTTACAACCGGCTGGTGCCGCTGCTGAATTATGGATGGAATACCGGGATCGAGATGGTCGGCAAGCCGCCCGATCCGCCCGACCGCGAGCGCCTGGCGGAAGTTCGCGTGACTTCGCCGGGTTGGTATCAGGCGATGGGGCTGCGCCTGTTGCGCGGGCGCCTGCCCGATCCCGCGATCGACACGCCGGAGTCGCGGAAGGTTGTGGTCGTCAACCAGAAATTCGTGGACACCTTCATTCCCGGCGAAGAGCCGATCGGGCAGCAGATCAAGCGCGATGAGGGCGGCAATCTCAGCATCATCGGCGTGGTCAGCAACGGCCGGCAGTCCATTGACGAGCCGCCGCTGGCTGAAATGGACCATCCCATGTCCCAGGTCTCGCTCAAGGACAGCGCCGGCGAACTCAACACCATGTCCCTGTTCGTGCGCTCCACCGTACCTCCCGAAACCATCGTGGGCCAGCTTCGCCAGGCACTGCATGAGGTTGCGCCATCGGTACCGTTTCGCACACCGGAGACCATGGACGATGTGCTTGCCGACGCGCTGGTCTTCAATCGCATGCAGGGCTGGCTGTTCAGCATCTTCGCCGCGATCGCGCTGGTACTGGCGCTGACCGGAATCTACGGCGTGCTCAGCCAGGAGGTCAGTCTGCAGACCCGCGACATTGGGGTCCGCATGGCGCTGGGGGCGTCGCGGCCTGAGATCCTGCGCCTGGTGCTAAGCCGGGCGGCGTTGCTGATGGTTGCGGGTGCGGCGGTCGGCGTCCTCGGCAGTATTGCGTCGCGACGTTTGCTGGCCAGCATCATGCCGTTGGCCGTCGCGCGGGATGCCATGACGATCGCGCTGCTCGCTGTGGGCCTGACGATCGTGGGACTCGTGGCCAGCCTGGTTCCAGCGCGGCGCGCGGCGTCGATTGAACCCATGCAGGCATTGCGCAACGAGTAAAGCCCGGATCTACCGTCTGCCCAGAGTACCTATACTGGGTCCCCATGCGTGTCGCATTGTTTTTTATTCTTTCGGCCGCATCTGCGCTTGCACAGGATTCTCTGCGGCAACAGATTGGCGCCATCGCGCGCGACGCGCATGGCAAAGTCGCAGTGGCGTGTTCGTTGCCTGGCGCGACCCTGAATTGCGACTTCAATCCAAACGCGCAGCCTCCCATGCAGTCCGTTTTCAAGCTGCCGCTCGCTGTCGCGGTCCTGCACCAGGTTGAGCAAGGCAGGTTTTCGCTGGACCAGCCGGTGCGCTTTCTTCCGCAGGACCGCATTTTGCCGCACGTCTACAGTCCCCTGCAGGAGAAATATCCTGATGCAGGAGTCGATGTACCCTTGCGCGAGCTTCTGCGATTGACGGTTTCGCTGAGCGACAACGTGGCCGCCGACATCTTGCTGCGCCTCGCCGGTGGCCCGCAGCCGGTCGATACGTACATCGCCGCGCTCGGCGTTAGCGGCTTCCATCTTCAGGACAGCGAAGCCGTCCTTCACCATGACGTGTCGGCGCAATATCGAAACTGGTTTGAGCCGGCGGGAGCTGTCCAGTTGCTGCGCAGGATCAGCGACAATTCGCCGCTGACAGTGGAACATACGAACCTGCTCCTGGACTGGATGACACCGGCCGCTCGCACAAATCGTCTGGACGCTGACCTGCCAGCCGGAGTCCGCGTCGCCCATAAGTCGGGCACCTCCGATGTAGAGAATGGCGTGGCGCACGCGACCAACGATATTGGTCTCATTCCCCTGCCAGATGGACGTTGAATCGCGATTGCCGTATTCGTGACGGATTCGACGGCAGACCAAGCCACGCGCGAGCAGGTCATCGCCCGCATCGCCAGAGCTGCCTATGATGCGGCTTTGAGAACCAATAATCCCGCCCCTGGCCAAGCCAAATTGAACCAACACCTGCGTTGATCAGCAACAAGCCAATTGGTTGTGTAATGCTTCTAATGTGAGCGTGCCAGCTCGGCCTTCGATAAAATCGCGCCGCCTGCCCTACCTTCGCGTGTCGATCCTGACGCAGGCATTCGTTTTGCTATTGTGTTGGACTTCGCTCTGCTGCCCGCTTGCGGCGCAGAACGCCGCCGGCGCGCCAGCGTCCGCCCAGGAACATCCGCCGAATCTCTACTACCCCATTGCAAATCCCGATGCTGAAGTAATCGCCGGTCACGCGCGCTTCACGGTGCTCACTCCGCAATTGATCCGCATGGAGTGGGCGGCGGACGGAAAGTTTGAAGATCATGCGTCGTTCGTTTTCTTGAACCGCAGGCTTCCCGTGCCGCAGTTCACCGTCACCAGGAATGGCTCCGTACTGACGCTTAAGACCGCCGCGCTCGAACTGCGCTACGCGCCACAGGAAGGCGCGAACGGAAAATTCACTGCCGACAACCTTGCGGTCACGTTGACGCTGAATGGGAAAGCTGATCACGTGGCATCCGGGCATGCCGGACACCGGAAACCTGCAAGGAACGACGCGCACGCTGGACGGCGCGCTGGGCAGCAAGACCAAAGAACCCATCGGCCCTGGGTTGATCTCACGCGATGGCTGGGTAGTGGTGGACGACTCGACGCGCCCGTTGTTCGACTCCGCCGACTTCCGCTTTCTTCAGGGCGAGAACAGCCCGTGGCCGTGGGTCATGCTGCGCCCATCGGGCGAGCGGCAGGATTGGTACTTCTTCGGCTACGGACACGATTACAAGCAGGCGCTAGCCGACTTCATCAACGTGGCTGGGCCGATCCCGCTGCCGCCGCGCTTCGCCTTCGGTGCGTGGTGGTCGCGCTACTGGGCGTACGCCGATCAGGAACTCGATGACCTGGTGCGCGGCTTTCACGAGGATGACGTGCCCCTCGACGTGCTGGTCATCGACATGGAGTGGCACAAGACTTTCGGTCAGGGATGGTTTTCGCCCGAGAAAGACCAGTCGGGACACACCAAAGGCTGGACTGGCTACAGTTGGAATCGCCTTCTATTTCCCTATCCCGAGCCCTTCCTGCAGAACCTGCACAAAGAAGGTTTGAAGATCACGCTGAACCTGCATCCGGCCTCTGGAGTGCAACCGTGGGAGGATGCTTATCCTGCGATGGCGCGCGCCATGGGCATCGATCCGGCGACGCAAAAGTATGTTCCCTTCGACATCACCAACAAGAAGTTCGCCACCAATTACATGGACATCCTGCACCATCCGCTGGAGAAGCAGGGCGTGGACTTCTGGTGGCTCGACTGGCAACAGGAAGCGAATACAAAGACTCCCGGCGTGAGCCCGACGTGGTGGCTGAATTACGTTCACTTCACCGATCAGGCGCGCGAAGGCAAGCGGCCGTTGCTGTTTCATCGCTGGGGAGGGTTGGGCAATCATCGTTACGAGATTGGATTTTCCGGCGACACCATCTCGGTGTGGCCGTCGCTCGCCTTCCAGCCGTGGTTCACCGCGACCGCGGCCAACGTCGGCTACGCCTATTGGAGCCACGACATCGGCGGACACATGCCCGGCGTGGTCGATCCTGAGCTCTACACCCGATGGATCCAGTTCGGCATCTTCAGCCCGATTCTGCGCACCCACACCACCAAGAATCCCGATGCCGAGCGCCGCATCTGGGCTTATCCCGAGCCGTACTCCGGCATCATGCGCGATCTCTATCACCAGCGTTATGCCATGCTGCCGTACATCTACACCGAGGCGCGCCGCACTTATGACACAGGCCTGGCGTTCCTGCATCCGCTGTACTACGAGTGGCCCGAAGCCGACGGAGCCTATTCCAGTAGGAATGAATACATGTTCGGCGAGGAGATAATGGTCGCTCCGGTGGTCGCGCCTGGCGACAAGATTACCGGGTTGGTGGAGCAGTCGGTGTGGATCCCGCCGGGCGAGTGGATTGAAGCAGAAACCGGCAAGCACTTTCATGGACCGGCAAACGTCAAGCGGCGGTTTTCCATCAGCCAGGTGCCGGTGTATGTTCGCGCCGGAGCCATCATTCCCATGGCGCCGCCGATGCTGTATTCCAGCCAGAAGCCGCTGGATCCGCTGCTGATCAAGGTTTTCCCGCTGGCTGAAGGGCAGAGCTCGCAATACACGCTCTATCAGGATTCGAGTAAAGCGCGCGATTATCAGCAAGGTCAGGCAGCCTGGACGACCATCACGGCCAAGGACAAGGCCGGCGAGCTGACGGTTAACATTGCACCTGCGCAAGGCGAGTATCCCGGAATGCTTTCCCGCCGGAGCTACAAGCTTCTGCTGCCGGATGACTGGCCGCCGGAATCGGTAACGGTGAATGGGACGGCTTTGACGTACTCTGCGGAAACTTCTTCGCCGGGCTGGCGTTTTGAAGGAAACACGCTGACGACGGTCATCACTCTGCCTGATTTTCCTGTGACGGAAAACGTAACGGTCGACGTGCGGCGAGGCAGCGATCTGGTAGCGCGCCGAGGGGAACTCGACGATTTCGCCGGAACCATGACGCGGCTGCGCGAGGCCTACAACACGATGAACCAACTATTTCCGCTGGGGTGGTCTCCCGATGTTCTGGTCGACGCGATGCAAACCGGCGATCGCCTAAGCTACGATCCGCAGCTCGCCGCAGAACAGGTTCCTAGGCTGAACGCGATGATTTCCAAGGTCGCGGCCAGCATTGATCGACTGCAGCAGCATGTGACCGAGCAGCAGAGCCAGGCGATGGCGAAACGGCTCAACCAGGAATTCAAACAGAAGGGCGCGAAAGAAGCAGTCGCCGACTACAAGAACAAATTTTTGCGGGCCAAAGCTGCTGTGGCCGATATTGCTGCGGTCCGACAGTAAGCCCGCGCAACCTCGAATGGATCTGGCATCGAATGCAGCTGTCAGCGCGAGTTATTGATTTGTCATCCCGAGCGGAGCCGAGGGATCTGCGGTTTGCCCGCGCTCGCTGGACGCTCATGCCGAACCGGAGATCCTTCGTCCGGCTGGGATTGGCCTTTTTCCTTGTGGCCATGGTTGCATCCCTGCACGCCGCGGAACCAGAATCGCGACCGTTGAACTCCGCATGGGAATTCCGGGCCGTCAACGCCGCGGCCCATCCCGAAGTCAGCGGCTGGCACCAGGCGCAAGTTCCCGGCGTGGTGCAGACCGATCTTCTCGCAGCCCATCTGATCCCCGATCCCTTTTACGGCGACAACGAATCGCACCTGCAATGGATCGGTCTGACGGATTGGGAATATCGCACGACGTTCCAGGTTGACGCCAATACGCTGCAACACGAGCATGTCGATCTCGTCTTCGACGGGCTCGATACCTTCGCCGAGGTCTTCCTGAATGACCAGCCGATACTGACGGCGGACAATATGTTCCGCCGCTGGCGAGTTGACGTGCGCCCGCTGCTGAAGTCCGGGCCGAACACGTTGCGTGTTGTATTTCACTCGCCGATCACCTCAATGATTCCGAAGGTGAAGGCGCTGCCGTACATTCTGCCATCGGTTTCGACGGTCAACGAAGGCAACGAGGAGAATGTCGCGACCGCTCCCTATACGCGCAAGGCGGCGTATCAATATGGCTGGGACTGGGGACCGCGGTTCATCACCATCGGTATTTGGAAGCCGGTTTGGTTGGAGAGCTGGGACGATGCGCGCATCGAGAATTTCCATATTCATCAACTGAAAATCACGCGTGATGTGGCGGAGCTGGACGCGGAGCTGGAGATCGAGTCGAGCCGCCCGATGACAGCCACGATCACAGTCGAGCATGACGACGCCGGCGGTGCACTGAAGCCGGCGGTGGCGCAGGCGGTGCAACTCGATGCCGGCACAAATCACGTCTCCCTTCCGCTGCGTATTGCTTCACCGAAGCTTTGGTATCCAGCCGGCTATGGCGCACAGGACCGCTATCGCTTCATCGCAACCATTAAGGTGAATAAAGCTGCCGTCGCCCATGCTGCTGTCGAAACCGGCCTGCGTTCTGTCGAACTACGCCGCGCGCCCGATCCATGGGGCAAGAGCTTCACCTTCGTGGTGAACGGGACTCCGGTGTTTGCCAAGGGCGCGAACCTGATCCCGTTCGACAGCTTTCCCAGTCGCGTGACGCCGGCGCGCTATCGCGAGATCCTGCAGGCCGCGCGCGATGCCAACATGAACATGGTGCGCGAGTGGGGCGGCGGCATTTACGAAAGCGATGACTTCTACAACATCTGCGACGAGCTCGGCCTGATGGTCTGGCAGGAGTTCATGTTCGGCGGCGACATGGTCCCCGGCGATCTCGCGTTTCAGGAGAATGTCCGCGCGGAAGCTACTGCAGCAGGTGAAGCGCCTGCGCGACCATCCCAGCATCGTGATCTGGTGCGGCAACAACGAAATCGAGGCCGGATGGCAAGTGTGGGCCGATCGTCTCGCCTTCAAAGAGTCCATCACTCCGCCCGAGCGCGAGCGCGTCTGGCAGGATTACGTGGTCCTGTTCCACGACATCATCAAGCAGGTGGTCGAGCAGTACGCGAATCCCACGCCCTATTGGCCCAGTTCGCCCAGCGCGGATTTCGAGGCGCCTCCCAACAGCCAGGACAATGGCGATATGCACTACTGGGGTGTGTGGCACGCGCTGGAGCCGATCGATAATTACAACCTGCAGGACCCGCGCTTTATGTCGGAGTTTGGCTTCCAGTCATTCCCTGCCCTCGAAACTATCCGCAGCTTCGCCGCGCCCGACGAGTTGGCGATCGATTCTCCCGTGATGTTGTCTCACCAGAAAAACCATGGTGGAAATGAGCGCATTTTGACTTACCTGCTGCGGGAATATCCCGAGCCCAGGGATTTCGCATCGTTCGTGTATGTCAGTCAGGTGCTGCAGGCGGAGGCAATCAAAGTTGGAGCCGAGCATCTGCGGCGTGATCGGCCGCGCACCATGGGCGCGCTCTTCTGGCAACTGAATGATTGCTGGCCGGTGGCTTCATGGTCGAGCATCGACTACTTTGGCCGTTGGAAGGCGCTGCAGTATTATGCGCGGCGCTTCTATGCCGACTTTCTCATTTCGCCCTTTGCGCATGACGGCGTGGTGGACGTGTACATCGTTTCAGACAAGCTGCAGCCCACCGCAGCGCAGGTGCGAATGCGATTGCTAAGCTTCGATGGGAAGATACTGCTGGACAAAACGCAGGACGTGCAAATCCCCGCGCAATCGAGCGCAGTCTACTTGAGCCTTAATGAAAAGGAGTTCCCGGCCACTTACGATCCCGATCGCACGTTTCTCGTCTTCGATTTGAATGTAGCCGGGCAGACAGTCTCACGCAATGAAGTGTTCTTCGATCGCATGCGCAATCTGCAACTGCCGCTGAAAGCCACTATCGCCGCCGATATCACCGGCAGCGGGCCGGACTACACCATCACGCTGCGTTCGCCGGTACTGGCACGGAACGTATACATCTCTTTCGGCGACCTCGACGCCAAACTGTCGGACAACTACTTCGACCTACTGCCAGGAGAAGCGATGGTTATCCGATTGACGGCCTCTGCCAAGCTTGACCAGCTACAACGGGCGATGAAGGTGATATCCCTGACGGATGCTTTTTTCGATCAGAGACCAAGCTATCGTGACCACGAACGCATTACCGGCGCGATGACAGATTCGACGCACGGGTCCGGTAATTAACGAATTCTCGCCAAGTGCATATCCTTGTGTCGAGATGCTCCAGCGGCGGGTTCAAACGCTGAGCCTGCATCTGGTTTCAAACGTAATAACGCACTGAAAAGAAAAACTGTCGTTGTTACTGACAAGGCTCCAAGCACAAAGTTGAACATGGGAGGAGTTTTGGCGTGTGCGAGACACCAATGTGTGATACCTTGCCCGTCACGGACCCCACTGTCACTCTCTCAGGAGGGCTACTCACTTGGCCGTCACCATTTCCGGTCTATCGAAAACCTATCCGAACGGCGTGAAAGCGCTGAAGAATGTTTCCCTCACAATCGGCAACAACATGTTTGGGCTGCTCGGTCCGAATGGCGCAGGCAAGAGCACGCTGATGCGGACGGTTGCCACGCTCCAGGATCCTGACTCGGGATCGATCGACGTTGATGGCCTCGACGTCCTGGAGAACAAGAACGAGATACGCAAGATCCTTGGCTATCTTCCGCAGGAGTTCGGCGTCTATCCCAAGATTTCAGCGCTGGACATGCTGCACCACCTGGGGGTTATGAAGGGCGTTGCGGATGCGAAGGAACGCAAGGAAATGGTGGACACGCTGCTGCAGCAGACGAACCTTTGGGAGGTGCGCAAGAAGGCGCTCAGCACGTATTCCGGCGGCATGAAGCAGCGCTTTGGGATCGCCCAGGCACTGCTCGCCAATCCTCGCCTCATCATCGTCGACGAGCCGACCGCCGGCCTCGATCCAGCCGAGCGAAATCGATTTCTGAACCTGCTTAGTTCGATTGGCCGGGAAGTTACCGTCATTCTTTCCACGCACATTGTGGATGACGTTCGCGAGCTTTGCCCGCGCATGGCCATTATCGCCTCGGGCGAACTGCTGCTCGAAGGCGCTCCGGCAGATACGCTGGCTGCGCTCGAAGGAAAGATTTGGAGCAAGGTGGTCAGCAGCGATGACGAGCTCCGCGCCCTGGAATCGCAACTGCACCTCATTTCCACGCACCTGATCGCGGGACAACATGAGGTCCGCGTTTACTCCGATGCCAATCCCGGAGATGGATTCCAGGCTGTGGATTCTGAGCTGCAAGACGTTTACTTTTTCAATCTTTCGAACCAGGCAAGGGCCTGAGGCGAGCGAGCTATAGTTATGAGAATGTTTTGGGAATTTTTCTCCTTCGAGCTGAAGCTTCGAGCCAAGAGCATCTCGACCTATATCTACTTCTTCGTGTGGTTCGCGTTCAATTTCCTATGCGTGGCTTCCGAGAATTTCGGGCCGGTGGGCAATGGCAACGGCAAAGTCCTGCTGAATGGGCCGTATGCCACTATGGTGTACGGCACTAACATCGGCGTCTTCGGCATCATCATCATCGCCGCTATCTTTGGCACTTCCATCCTGCGCGATTTCCAGCGCGATACCTACCAGATGCTGTTCACCAAGCCTATTTCAAAGTTCGCCTACCTGGGCGGGCGCTGGGCTGGATCGATGGTAGTCACGATCTTTGCGTTCTCCGGATGCCTGCTGGGCGAATTTGCCGGCACCTTTGCTCCCTGGGCCGACCACACGCGCATCAGTCCTAATCACCTGTGGTGGTATCTGCAGCCGTTCCTGTCGTTCACAGTTGTGCAGATCTTTTTTCTGGGGTCGCTTTTCTTTGCCGTCGCTGCCCTCTCCCGAAAGATATTCGTGGTGTACGTGCAAGGGGCGGCGTTGTTCATGGTCTACCTAATCCTGCTAACTGTTTTTTTCGCCAACCGCTCACTGGAGCGCTTTTGGTCGGGCATATTCGATCCTATAGGTTTCATTCTGGTGGATGACATCACGCGCTACTGGACGGTGGTCGAGAGAAACACTCTTCTACTCAGTTGGTCGGCACACGTTGGCGCGGGCGTGTTCCTCTACAACCGTCTGCTGTGGCTCGCGGTCGGCTGCATTTCCCTGATTGCGCTCTGGGCGCTATTCCCTATGTCCATCGAAGCGCTCACCGCGGTTTCGCAGGGGCGCCGCGCGGCCAAAGCCAAACAACTGGATGAGCTGGACCTGCGGCCGGTGCGCTCCCTGGTGGCCGTGCGACTTCCACAAATTCGCCGGGTGTTCTCCCCTGCGACTACCTGGGCCCAGTTCCTGTCGCTCTCGCGGCTACGGATTTACATCATCGTGCGCGAGATTCCTTTTTGGGCGATCGTGGGGTTAATGATCGCCTTCGCTATCAGCAATGGATACTTTGCCGGGAAGGTTGGCGAGGTCGATGTCTGGCCCGTCACCTATCTGATGGTACAGGCGGTGGAAGGCGGTGCGACACTGTTTTTTTATATCGTCGCTGCCTTGTATGCCGCCGAGCTTATCTGGCGCGAGCGCGACGTGCACTTCGATGGTATCCACGACAGCCTGCCCCTGGGTGTGAGTGTCGATTGGATTTCTAAGCTCACGGCTATAGCTTTTGTCGAGCTGGTCCTGCTTGCCGTCACCATGCTTTGCGGCGTCCTGATGCAGACGATCGCCGGCTACTACCATTACGAGTTTCTGCAATATTTCAAGGAATTGTTCGTCATTACTTTCCCGCAAGTCATGATTGTTGCCCTGCTGGCATTGTTTGTGCAGACCATGGTAAGCAATAAATTTATCGGCCATGGGATCGTGATAGGCATTTTCGTGATCGTCCCTATCCTGTTTAACTTCGGGTGGGAGAATACTCTCTACCTGTTCGGCAATACCCCGCCTTATATCTATAGCGATATGAACGGCTACGGGCATTTTGTTCCGGCACTGTTCTGGTCGATCACCTATTGGCTCGGTATCTCCGCATTTCTCGGCGTCATCTCTATCGCATGGACGCGGCGCGGGGCCGAAGACGGGTGGACAGCCCGCCGGCGTATTGCAGCCGCGCGGCTGCCGCGACTGGTGCCTGCCGCGGCTCTCTGCTTACTAGTCGCTGTGGGTAGCGGCGCCTGGTACTTTTACAATGCGCATGTCCTGAATGAATACCTCAATGCGAAGCAACGGCGGCATATTCAGGCCAACTACGAACGCAACTACAAGAAATACGAAAACCTGCTGCAGCCGAAGATCACTGCCGTGGACACGCGCGTCGATATTGACCCCGCGCACCGCTCCTTCTCAGGCTGGGGACATTACACGGTGCGCAATAAGACCTCGCAACCTATATCTGAAATCCACGTCACCGACCAGATGCAGTCGGTCTACCACGTGCAATTTGACCGGCCATTTCACCTGGTCAGCTCCGGCCCGCGCGACATGTACTCAATTTATGCCCTGGAACAGCCGCTAGCGCCCGGCGACACTCTGGAGATGACCTTCAACGTGGGCTATTGGTCACACGGATTTCGTGACGGAAACGAGAAAGCCGAACTGGCCTACAACGGCACGTTTTTCGATTCAACCTACTTCCCTGAGATCGGGTATGACCGCAACGTGGAACTTGATGACCCGCGCCGCCGCAGGGAGGAGCATCTTGGCGCTTTGGAGGAGATGGCGCCGCGCGGCGATCCAGTCCAGTCTCTCTACCAGATTTTCATCAAACAGTCGGATTGGGTTACCTATCACGCCATTGTGAGCACTTCCGCAGACCAGATTGCCATCTCTCCCGGCTATCTGAAACGCGAGTGGCAGCAAGATGGACGCCATTACTTCGAGTACGACATGGCACCGACGAATATACTCGACTTCTTCGCTTACATCTCTGCGCGTTACCAGGTCAGGCGAGAGCAGTACAAGGGAACCAACCTTGAGGTGTACTATACGCCGGGGCATGAATTCGACATTGACGATATGCTTGCGTCGGCGAAAGCTGGGCTTGACTACTATCAGGCAAACTATAGTCCTTACCAGTTTGCGCAGTTTCGCATCATGGAATTCCCGCGCTATCGGACATTTGCCCAGTCCTTCCCTAATACTGTCCCTTATTCCGAAAGTATCGGATTCATCGGGCGGGTAGTCAAGAAGACGGACATCGATTTTACCTACTTCGTGACCGCGCACGAACTCGCGCACCAATGGTGGGCCCACCAGCTCATTGGAGCCAATGTGCAGGGCTCCAACATGCTGGCGGAGACTTTGGCAGAGTACTCGGCGCTGATGGTGATGCAGAAGAAGTACGGGCGCGACAACATGCACCGGTTTCTGCGGCATGAACTCGATACCTATCTTCGTGGCCGGGGTGGCGAGGTCCGTCACGAGCCACCCTTGGCGCTGGTGCAGCGGGAGGGGTATGTCTGGTATCAGAAGGGTGGCCAGATCATGTACACGCTCGCCGACTATATCGGCGAGGACAAAGTCGATGCCGCTCTGCACAATTTTCTGATGCAGTACCGCTATGCCAACGCCACCACTACACAAAGCGCTCCTTATCCCGACACGCGGCTGCTGGTGGCAGCGCTGCGCGCGCAGACGCCGCCCGACTTGCAATATCTGATCACCGACGGCTTCGAGTCCATTGTGTTGTATGACAACAAGGCGATCAGCGCCACGGTCACTCCGACGGCCGACCATAAATACAAGGTCACGCTGGTGACTCAGGCGCGCAAGGTCAAAGCCGATGGAAACGGCAACGAGACGCCTATGCCGCTCGACGACTACATCGAGATTGGGGTCTTCCGCGGCAAGAAGGACGAAGAGCAGCCGCTCTACCTGAAGAAGGTGAAGCTTACCCAGGAGCAGAATACCTTCGAGATTGTTGTGGATGAAATGCCCACGCGCGCGGGCATCGATCCCTACAACAAACTGGTGGACAGGATTGCCGACGACAATATGATCGACGTCACAAAACCCTGACGAATGACTGCGCCGACGCACGAAGTATCACAACTGTTTGTTGAAATCGGCACCGCCGTTGTCCTGCTGGCCGTGCTGGCGCGCATCGCGAACCGCCTGTGTTTTTCCGCTATACCGCTCTACTTGCTGGCCGGTCTTTTCCTGAGCAAGCGCGGAATTGTGCCGTTGCCCTTGAGCCAAAGCTTCATTGAGGCGGGGGCTGAGATCGGCGTCCTGCTGCTCCTGTTCATGCTGGGACTGGAGTGCAGCGCCGAGGAGCTGAAGCAGAACCTGAGCGCCGGCCTGCCCGCGGGCATCATGGACTTCCTGCTGAACTTCACGCCCGGCCTGGTTGCGGGGCTGCTCTTGGGATGGAGCGGTCTTACCGCGGTCCTGCTCGGCGGCATCACCTACATCTCGTCATCGGGAATCATCAGCAAAGTTTTGCAGGAGCTGCGCCGGGTCAACAACCCGGAAACGCCGACCGTGCTTACCGTGCTGGTGTTGGAAGACCTGGCGATGGCGGTCTATTTGCCACTGGTTGGAGTGCTGTTGGCCGGCGGCACTCGTGGCAAAATCGCCGTTTCCGTATCGATCGCCGTGGCTGTAGTTGCGCTGGTGCTGGTGGTCGCGTTGCGCTACGGACCGCAGCTCAGCAATCTTGCAGCGCACGAATCGGACGAGATCGTGTTGCTGACCACGTTTGGGGCCGTGCTTTTGGTCGCGGGCTTGGCTGAGCGCTTCCAGGTATCGGCGGCGATCGGCGCTTTCCTGGTCGGCATCGCGCTGTCCGGCCCGGTAGCCGAGAAGGCGCACCGGCTGCTGGCGCCACTGCACGATTTGTTCGCCGCAACCTTCTTTTTCTTCTTCGGGCTGGAGATCGATCCGGCGGCATTGCCAAAGGCGCTGCCGGTGGCGTTGGCGCTGGGCGTGGTCACGGCCGGAACCAAAGTCGCGACGGGTTATTGGGCGGCTAAGCGTGGCGGCAACGACCGCAGCGGAGGGTTGCGGGCAGGCATGGCACTGGTCGCGCGCGGCGAGTTCTCGATGGTCATCGCGGGACTTGGGGCCGGACTACAACCCGCTCTCGGACCGCTGGCCGCCGCTTACGTTCTACTGCTGGCGATTGTTGGGCCGATCCTGGCGAG
The DNA here is from genome assembly GCA_963713465.1 of uncultured Acidobacteriaceae bacterium. Lineage (GTDB taxonomy): Bacteria > Acidobacteriota > Terriglobia > Terriglobales > Acidobacteriaceae > Bog-257. Next base: position 17,465 of record CAVQLZ010000031.1, on the reverse strand, counting down.
GCTGGCCAGGTAAAACTTCAGACCTGGCTGATCCCGCGAAATTTTGCTGTACATGAAAGCTTCGCCAGAGAGCCGGACGAAGGGAGATTCTGAACGAGCTGCTGATCGCCTCAGGGGCTAAAGAGACTGTGTCGCGAGTGGTGTCGCCGCTTTGCGGCTCGGCAGAATTTCCACTTGTGCGGGGGCTAACGCCCCCGCCTAACTTCATCCCGCCGCTTTGCGGCTAGTTTGATCGATTGTTCGAGCCGTTTGTTCCACCACGAAAATCGTTTTCCAGGTGCGATACAGTCTCTAAAGGCGGCACTGATTTTGCTGCACCTGCGGCACGGATGAAGAGGCCGCTGAAAAACTGATGGGAACGCTCGGTCAGGGTAGTACGGCGCTTCAGCGGCGCGTCCAGCAGTAATGATTCGATGGGCCTTTTAGGCCCCCGAGGTACATGTCAGCAAAGCACGAACGGCCGCAATTCTTGCGGACTCGAACGAGGTACCTCGGCGGCTAAAGCCGGCTCTGATAGTCCAGCATTCCCGCGGGCCTGAAGGCCGGCACTACCCGAGCAGGGCATCAAATCGAGTTTCTTAGCGACCTGTGAAGCCGTGCCCTTTCAAGGCTGAGGCTTAATAAAGGTCTCCTAAGAACTGCTTATTGTCCCAGCTTCTGGTAATTCGAATTCGTGGTCGTGACCGACAGGTTCTTGGCAGTCGCGTTGAGTACCGTCTGCTGCGCATAATTGGTGCCATCGGGGAGGCTGGCAAACTGCACCGCCAGGGTGACCACCTCGCTCGGCTTGTCGGTATAGGTGTTCACGTTGATCTGTGAAATCTTCTTGGCCTGGGGATTGAAGGTGATCGTCATCTGGTCGCCGGGCTGAGCATAGTTCTTGAAGACCAGGTTCACGCCACCACTTGCGGGATTGATCGAAGCATTGCCTGACTGGAATGCCTGCTGAATCTTCTGTGGGTTGGGCGGGACGTACAGGCTGAGGACGCCCTTGACATCGCCCATGTAGTCCTGCATCTCTTCCTTCTTCTTCGCCACGACGCGCTGCTTCAGGCGACCGCCGCTCGGCTGCTGTTGCTGCTGATCTCCAATCGGCGTCTTCTGCACCTGTCCGCCAGGACCGTACTGGCAGAGGAACTGTTTCGGGGGCTTGGGATCGCCTTTCAGCGTGACCTGTTGGGTTTCCGTCCACTGATACTGGTGCAGGCGCTGCTGATTCTCCGCCGTCGACTGCTTCAGCGCCGCCACCTTCTGCTGTAAATCGGGGTTTTGGCCAACCGCCGGCACACCACAAAACAAAGTCAATATCATCGCGCCGAATACTGCGTGAAATGCAAGTGCCCTGCCGTCTGCGCGCGCAATACTGGATTGCATAGGGAATCTCCTTTTTAGGATCGCCGGAGAGTCCTGGCCAAGGTATGTCCTGAGCAGGATTCGGACACGGCAATTTGGATTGGCTGAATACCATGGTGAAGTATAGCCCTGCCCGCCGCAACTAGAATTTTCCCTGGTTGCCATCTACACAGGTCTACCACCGCGAGGCTCGTCAAGCCGGTGAAATGGCCACGCACCGAAACGTTTCCTGGCGGCGCTGCGCCGCGAAGCTGACCTGAAAAGGCTGAGGCCATCTGGAGATAAAATTTTCGGTTCTGCCCGTGATTGAGCCATCGTCAAATCTTGCATAGCCTCGACGAACCTCAGGAGTCTTTTTCAGGCCGTTATTGCCGGTCGTGAAACCCGATAAAGCTGCCAGGCAAACGCTCCCAGACCCAGGCAAACCACAGCAAAGCGGACCAACCCGCCAAGATACGGGATGAATCCGACGACGGTGAGAATTAGCAGGCCCACCAGTAGTCCCAGCAGCCAATCGCCCTTGGTGTCTCCAGGGTGCTTCAGCAGCATCTGCCCCAGGAAGGCTCCAACCCAAACCTTTGCCAGGCCGATCGCAGTCAGATATAACGCGAGCAACATCAGCGAGACCGGCAGCCCAACCAGCGTAATGGCTCCCACGATTATGGCCACGGGCACGGCCGCCAGAACCGCAATCCCAAGCCCAAGACTGCGCCAGGTTGAGCCCACTGCCTGCGTGCTGGCGTGGAAGAAGCCGGGAAACAGAAGCAGACCCAACCATCCCACCAGCATGGCGGCAGCGATCCAGACAGCCTGGAAGAAGTAAAACTTAGGGCGCGCGAAACGGCTCTGCCTCACGCGCACCTGGATGTCGCGCGTACCCTTGATCGCCGCGCCATCGGCGATGTGCACATTTTTCAGCGAGGACACGCGAGCGCTCAGATCACCGCCTATTACCGCGGTGTTCGTCAGGGTAAGGTTGTCTCCGGACATGCTCAGTTCGCGGCCGATGCTGCCGCTCACATCGGTAGTGCCGGCGTACAGGGTCGCGCTACGACGCACCTCGCCCTCGAGGCTGACGTCTCCGGCGGCCGCCAGGATACCGCCTCCCACGCGACCCCGGTCATTCACATGCAAGGACTGCATAAAGCCGTAGAGGTTGTGGCCCAATTGCCCGTCCAGGTCGAGGGAATTCGAAAAGTCGTAGATGTTGCCTTCGACGGTTCCGCTGACCTCGGTTCTCTTGGCAAAAGTCACCAGGTCGCCTTTGACGGTGCCCCGCACTTCCACAGTCCCGCCGAAAGCCAGCAAGTCCCCATTGACAACGCCTTCCATCCGCACAAGGTTTCCGGCGGCCAAAAGGGTATCGTCTATGGTTTCGTTCGCCGCTACCGTGACGAACTCACTGTGACGGTGCTGCAGGGCAAAGCCAGGCAGCGACAAGGCAAGCAACACCATGAGCAGGCGCAGGCCGGGCTGGCGTAGCCGCCATCGACGCGCGAGCAGCAGTGCGCTGCCGCCCAACAGCAGCAGCAAGAAGAGTCCCCCGATGGAAGCCGCATAATCAGACAGCATGGCAGTACCTCCGTGCACAAAGTAGTAAGAAAGGTTGAAGATCAGGTTGGTGCGGCCGCTCAAGCTAAAGGGATTTAACCACTGCAGCGCTTCGGGAACGCTCAGCTCATTGATCCACGGGACAACGACCGACCCCAGCGCCAGCACCGCGGCCACCACCGCTATCTGGCCCCACGGCAAAGACCACGGCAAACGGGAGGAGCCGGCCGGGCTGGCTGCTTCCTCCGGAAGCTCCTGCAGGCTTTCGCTCAGAACACGGTTCTCAGCGCGTAATGCGTCCAACAGCTGCCGGCAGCGCTGGCACGTGGACAGGTGGTCGCGCAGGCGCTGCGCCTCCTCCACCGGCAGTTCACCATCCACGAAGATAGCGACGATCTGTTCCGAATAGCATTCCATGGTCACTTGCTCCTGTGGCCCAGTTTCCGGCGCAACTCCTGCTTGGCGCGAAATAGCAGCGCCGCCACATAGTTCCTCTGCAGGCCCAACTGCTGCGCGATCTCGTCATAGCTCAGCTCGCCGTAATAGCGCAGGACCAACGGCAGGCGATAGTTCTCCGGCAGACGTGCTATGGCATTCCGCACCTGCGCCCTCTCTTCCGTGCTGAGGACGGTACCCAGCGGCGACGGCTGCGAGCTGGCTACCTCGATGGTCGCGTCTCCCTCTTCAACTTCCACAATCACCTGCCGTCCACGCTTGCGGCGTCGCAAAGCGTCAATGCATTGGTTGCCGGCCACGCGCAGCAGCCACCTGGGAAATGGGATTGACCCGTCATAGCTCTCGATGGAGCGCTGCAGCTTGAGGAAGACTTCGCTGGTGGCATCTTCGGCGCTCTCCCGTGAGTCCAGCATGTAACGGCACAAGCCGAAAACGCGCCGGGCAAAGCGGCGATAGATCTCCCCTAGCGCCTCGGCATCGTGGCCTTGCGCGCGCTCGATTACGCTCTCCAGATCCGGCCCCTCCGTTTGCGTGGCTTTACCCTCGTGGAGCTGCGATCCTTTCGCATTGTTTCCCTTGGCGTCCATAAAGCAGTACGCTGCAGATCGAACAAAATTACATAAATTTTGCGGCTGGGGGAACGCAAGGCCGAACAAAATTCGAGTTGCCCGCCAGAGCCAGCGGGAAAGGCTGCCGCTGAGGCTCGGATGGCCGGCAACCCAGAAGTAATTGCCCGTCCCGATTAGGCTGGCGAGCGCGGTCTTAGGGAACGAGTTTCGCAGGTGGCATTGCAACCCAACCCGGCCTGTTAATCGCTTCTATTCTCGTTGGGTTGCGCGGGCGCGCTTCTCTGCATCTCTTGATAGAGTAGAGCTTAGATCGTCGCGCAATGCCCACCCTCGCCCCAACTGAGCCCGTCGTTGCCCATTGCCAAAGTTGCGGCGCGGAAGTCCCGCTGGACTCCGACCATTGCCCCTCGTGTGGCCGGCTGCTGCGGGAGCGCTCGACCAAGATCACGCTGGCGCTCACGCTGCTCATAATGTTTGCCGGGGTCATCCTCACGCAAGCCTTCGTGAACCTGCACCGGACCACCGAGATGTCCCTGGCGCATCGCTGGTTTACGCGTGGCGAGGAAGCCATGCAGGCGCATGCGCCCAAATATGCGGCCGAAGACTATCGTACGGCGCTCAACTACGACCGGGAGAATCAAGAGTACCGCTTGCGTTTGGCGCAGGCCCTGGTGGCGGACAATCGCTTTGCCGAGGCGCGGGCGCATCTGCTAAGCCTTTGGGAAGAAGAGCCCGCCAACGGTGAGGTCAACCTCACGCTGGCCCGGCTGGAAGGGCTTCGGGGGCACTACACCCAGGCGATCCGCTACTACAACGATGCCATCAATGGAGTGTGGCAGAACGATCCTCGCAAGCAGCGCATGGAGGCCCGGTTTGAGCTGGCTCGCTACCTGATGCAGCAGCGGAAACCGGCGCGCGTGCAAGCGGAGCTGCTGGCGCTGCTGGCCGATGCGCCGACCGATCCGGGCGACCTGCTTCTGCTGGGCAATATGCTGCTTCAGGTCAACGACCCGGCCCATGCTTTGCAGGCCTACAATACCCTGCTGTCCCAGGACAAACGGAACGCTCAGGCGTGGCTGGGAGAGTCGCAGGCGTATCTGGCCCTGGCCAATTATGCCGAGGCCGAACGCACGGCTGCGAAAGCGGTGGAAATCGATCCCAACCTGGATGGCGCGCGCCAGCAGCTGGAGCTGAGCCGCGAGATCTTGCGCATCAATCCTGCGCTGCGTGGGCTTCCGCTCGCCGAACGCGCCGATCGCGTGGCTGAGGCTTTCAGCTCCGCACTGACGCGCTTGAGCACCTGTGCAAAGGAACAACATGTCGATCTCACGGCTCCCACCGGCGCGGCAGCGGCTCCGAACCCGTTGCAACTGCTGTACATGAGTGGTTTGCAGAAACAGGTTGAGGTCACCGCGAAGGCGCTGCGCAAAGACCCGGACGCGCTGGAACCAGCCATGCAGTACGTGTTCGAAGTGGAACGTACCACCGCTCCCATCTGTCCTAACATGGATGTCACCGATCGCGCGCTGCTGACCCTGGCCCAGCACGAAAATGAAAGCGTGAAATGAGTCCGCAAGAACCAGCTATCGCTAAACCCAAAGATGCCGGCGGGACCAAACCCGCGGTGTCGACGCCCACCCGGCGTCAATACTGGAGCAGCCTGCGCGCCATGTTGTCGCCCGGGCGCTTCAGCTTGCGGGAAGAACAGTTCTTCCTGCTGCTGGCGGTCCTGATTGGGGTCGCATCGGCGTTGGCCGTGGTCTGCTTCCGCATGTGCATCGAGTTTCTGCAACTCAAGCTGCTGGGCAGCGGCCTGCAGCCGTCGGTGCCTCGCGTGTTTCTGGCGCCGATGCTAATGGGACTGGTCATTGCGTTTCTGGTGAAACGGTTCTTTCCGCGGGCGCGCGGCAGCGGCGTCAATCAAACCAAGTCGGCGCTCTACATCTACGACGGCTACATCCCGATCTGGACGGTCATCGGAAAATTCGTCACCAGCGCGCTGGCCATTGGCAGCGGACAATCGTTAGGACCCGAAGATCCGTCATTGCAAATCGGAGCCGGCCTGGCCTCGGCCTTGGGCCGGCGTCTGAAGCTTTCGCGCGAGAAGCTGCGCCTGATCGCGCCGGTGGGCGCGGCTGCCGGACTGACCGCAGCGTTCAACTCACCCATCACCGCGGTGCTGTTCGTCATCGAAGAGGTCATCGGACGCTGGACCGCCGGCATCCTTGGCGCAGTCGTACTCGCCGCCATCTCCAGCGCGGTCATCGAACGCTGGTTTCTGGGCGATGAGCCGTTGTTCCGCGTGCCCGCCTATCATCTGGAACACGCGGGTGAATTGGGCGCCTATGCCAGCCTGGGCGTGATCGGCGGCTTCGCCTCGCTGGCCTTCGTAAAGTACATCGCGTACTTGCGGCCCAAGCTTCGCAGCTATCCTACCTGGACGCAGTATTTCCAGCCCGCCGCCGCCGGCCTGTTGATTGGACTGATCGGCATCAAGTTTCCGCAGGTGATGGGCGCCGGCTACAGCTACATCGACCAGGCGATGCACGAGCAGTACACCTGGCAAATTCTGGCGCTGCTGGGCGGCTTGAAAATTGTCACTACAGGATTGTCGTTCAGCAGCGGCACACCCGGCGGCCTGTTCGCGCCGGTTCTCTTCATGGGCGCCATGATTGGCGGCGCGGTGGGAATGTTCGAGCGCCAGTTGGTTCCGCATCTCGCCATTCCGGTGGGAGCCTATGCGCTGGTCGGCATGGGCACGCTCTTCGCCGGCATTCTGCGCGCGCCCATGACCTCGGTGTTCATGATCCTGGAGGTCAGCGGCAACTACAGCATCATTGTTCCCGTGATCCTGTCGAACGCGATTGCCTATTTCATCTCGCGCACCTTCCAGCCCACGCCGGTATTCGATTTGCTATCGCGCCAGGACGGCCTCGACCTGCCTTCGCTGGAAGAAGAACGCGAGGTGCCTCTGCTGCGCGTGGAGGATGCCATGCGGCCGCCGTTGGGCCAAACCCTCATCGGCACCATGTCGCTGGAGGAAGCGCAGCAGCGGGTGAAGGGTTCGGCGCAGGATTACTTTTTGGTGGCCATGGGGGATGACCAGTGGTCGGGGATCGGGCGCGGCGAGCTGCTCGATCTGATCTCGGATACCGAGCTGCCGCTGCCGGTCTCGGACGTGCTTACCGCCAGCATTCCGTTTCTGCATCCCGATCATCCGCTGGACACGGCGTTGCGCCTGATCGGCGAATGGCCGCTGCTGCCGGTGGTGCATCGTGCCGACACGCAAAAGTTGCTGGGCGTGGTCTCGCTCAATGACGTGGTGCGCGCCTATCGCGGCGCAGGCGTGGGTCTGTCTCATGCCGAACCCGCACCGGTCGTGCCGTAAGGCAGTGGATAGTGGATAGTGGCTAGACCGATAGCTCCGGAGCTCCCCTTTTAGTGCCCTGCTTCATGCCGCTTTACACCGACGTGTTCCCTTCGCTTTTTCTATCCACTATCCACTGTCTTAATATGTCGTAATACGATATACTCGTATTGACCTGCTTATGAAGAACCACCGGCTAACTCTCTCCGACTACCGGGCGCTGGCGGAGTTTCGCTATCAGATCCGCCGCTTTCAGCGATTCAGCGAGGACGCTGCCCGCCAGACCGGCATCGAGCCACAGCAGCATCAGATCATGCTTGCCATCAAGGGAAAGCCTGCCGGTGAAGAGCCGCGGATCGGCTACCTGGCTGAGCGTTTGCAGATTCAGCATCACAGCGCGGTGGAACTCGTCGACCGCCTGGTGAAGAAGGGCTTGATTACACGCACTCGCAGTGCGGAAGACCGGCGCGAGGTTCTGGTGAAGCTCACGCCCCGCGGCGAGCAGGTTCTGAGCGAACTTACCGCGCACACCAGCGCTGAGCTGCGATCTGCCGCGCCCGCGCTGGTCGCCATCCTTCGCAAACTGGCGCTTCGCCCTCGCACCGGCAGCCGTCGCCGCCGCCTCCAATCAGCCGCTTCGGTGGGAGACTAGCCATGGCCACACCGACCGACACTCTGGGCGTTGACGGCATCAATCCGCTTAGTGCGAAGCAGGCGGCGCAAAAACAGCCGCGCGGCTACGAGGCGAGCTTCCGCACCGGGCTGGTCTCGCTGCTGGCCGCCGCGGTCGGCATGGCTGCGGGCGTCATCGCCTGGCTGCTCTACAACCTGATCGGCCTGTTCACCAACCTCGCCTTCTACCATCACGTTTCCTTCGCGTTCCATAGCCCGCGCGAAAACCATCTGGGTTTGCTGGTGATCGTCATTCCAGTGATCGGCGGCGTCATCGTGGGCATTATGGCGCGCTACGGCTCGGAAAAGATTCGCGGCCACGGCATTCCCGAAGCGATGGAGGCGGTGCTGATCAACCGCAGCCGCATCGAGCCCAAGGTCGCGATCCTGAAACCATTGTCGGCAGCGATTGCCATCGGCACCGGCGGCCCGTTCGGCGCCGAAGGCCCCATCATTCAGACCGGCGGCGCGGTCGGCTCGCTGGTCGGCCAGGTGCTGCACATGACCGCGGCCGAGCGCAAAGTGCTGCTGGCCTGCGGCGCGGCAGCGGGCATGGCGGCCACCTTCAGCACGCCGATTGCGGGCGTCATTATCGCCATCGAGCTGCTGCTCTTCGAGTTCAAGTCACGCTCATTCATTCCGCTGGTCATCGCCGCCACGCTCGCCACCAGCGTGCATTTCCAGCTCATGGGACCAGGTCCGATGTTCAAAGTCGGCGCGCTCAACTACGGGCTGCCGCACGCTCTGCCAGCCTATCTGGTGCTGGGCGTGCTTTGCGGCGCCGCTGCCATCGGCTTCAGCAGGTTTCTGTACTGGACCGAAGATCAGTTCGAGAAGTTGCCGGTGCATGAAATGTGGTGGCCGGCCATTGGCGCGCTCGGCCTTGGCATCATCGGCTATTTCGTCCCGCGCGTGCTGGGCGTTGGCTACGACACCATCTCCGACATCTTGAACACGAAGATGCTGCTCGGCGGGTTACTGGCGGTGATGGTCTTCAAGTCGGTGGCGCTGGTGATCTCGCTGGGCTCGGGCACCTCCGGCGGCCTGCTGGCGCCGATGTTCATGGCCAGCGCGGCGATGGGCTCGGCATACGCCATGATCATCGACAAGATCTGGCCGGCGGCGAATCTGGCGCCCGGCGCATTTGCGCTGGTGGCGATGGGAGCGGTCTTCGGCGCCGCCTCGCGCGCGGCCTTCGCCTTCATCATCTTCGCCTTCGAGATCACCCGCGATTACAACTCGGTGTTGCCGCTGATGCTGGTGACGGTGATCGCCGACGCGATTGCGGTGCGCTACGCCAAGAACTCCATCATGACCGAAAAGCTGGCGCGCCGCGGCCTGCGCATCCATCAGGACTACGAGCCCGATGTATTCCAGCAGGTGACCGTGGGCGAGACCATGGCGAAGGACTACGATGTGGTGCCCGCAACCATGCCGGTTGCCCAGTTAAGCGCGCGCATCGCCCAACATGATCCGGCGGTGACCAGGCACGATGGCGTTTTTGTCGTGGATGCAAACGGTAAGCTGGCGGGCGTTATCACACGCGCGGATCTGATGCGCGCGCTGGAAAATCCGGGCGATCAAACCGTGCTCGATGCCGGCACGCGCGATCCGGTCGTCGCCTATCCGGACGAAGTGTTGTATGACGCGGTCGCGCGCATGTTACGGGCGCAGGTGGGACGCCTGCCGGTCGTCAGTCGCGATGATCCGAAGAACATTGTCGGCTATCTGGGACGCTCGCAAGTGATGGGAGCACGACTGCGCCGGCTCGACGAAGAGTACGTGCGCGAGCCCGGCTGGATGTGGGGCGGGAAGCGCATCCAGGCTGACTAACGACGCAGCTTGGGCTAGGCCAGCTCTACCCTTCGTCCACTAGCCCCAACAACTCGGACATTTCCTCGTACAGAAATCCTTCGCCCGGCCGGTACGGCTGCACCCATTTGCCATCAATGACGAACTGCGGCACCGCCCGCTTCCCGGTGTTGCGAATGACTTCCTCGGCCGCGCCCGGCGTTTTCTCGATGTCGATCTCGGTGTAGGGAACGTTGTTCTTGTCGAGGAAGCGTTTGGCGGTGCGGGAATCGGGACACCAATAGGCGGAGTAGACCAGCAGATCCATGACGACTAGATTAACAAAGCTCTCTCGGCGGGTGATCCGTAGGGCGCTGGCCTCAGGGGCTAAAGCCAGCATTTTTATGCGTCGCTTTGCGGCACGGCTGAGCGGGCCGCTGAAAAAGTCCTATTCACCAATTTTGTGCCGCCGGCTGAAGCCGGCTCAAGCGCGAAACAAACGGCTTATCGGCACGACTGAAGTCGTGCCCTGACTCATGTCCTCCGAACTTGGAGTTTTTGAGTGGGCTGTGAAGCCGTGCCCTTTCAAAAACCACCTAACGCCGATAAATCCGACTATCCTCCAGGTTCCTTTCGCAGCTCGAAAAAGCGGGAAAAATTCTCCGAGGTCTGCCGCCCAACCTCTTCCCTCGAAAGCCCGCGCAGCTCGGCGATCTGGCGGGCGACCTCGATCACGAAGGCCGGCTCGTTGCGTTTGCCGCGATGAGGGATGGGCGCGAGGTACGGCGAGTCGGTCTCGATGAAGATGCGATCCAGCGGAGCCATGCTCGCCGCATCGCGAATATTCTGCGCTTTGGGATAGGTGATGTTGCCGGCGAATGAAATCATGAAGCCGAGATCGAGCGCCGCGCGCGCATGTTCGACGGTGCCGGTGAAGCAGTGCAGCACGCCCGCCAGGCCGCTGCCGGCCCAGTGCTCGCGTAGCAGACGGAACAGGTCCTCCCATGCGTTCTGGCTGTTGTCCGACGGGCGATTGTGGATGACGATCGGCAGTCCGCCGCGGCGGACCGCGCGCGCCATTTCCATCTGCTGAACAAAAACGCGCTGCTGCACGTCACGCGGCGAGTGGTCGTAGAAATAGTCCAATCCGATCTCGCCCCAGGCGATGACTTTGGGATCGCGGGCGAGCCGTTCGAGTTCGTCGAAATCAGCTTGCTTCGCCAGCGCCGCTTCATGGGGATGAATGCCGACCGTCGCGTACACGCCTTCGTGCTCATGCGCCAGCTTGATGGCGCAATCGAGAGTGCCCGTGCCCGGACCGTCGCCATTGCCGATGGCCAGCATGGTGGTCACGCCCGCCTGTTGCGCGCGCGCGAAGACGTCCGCGACGATCGGAGTCGAACCGCTTGTTCTCGAGGTGGCAATGGGAGTCGGTGTACATAGTGGATAGTGGATAGTGTCAGCGGATAGTAACTCCTACGCCGCGGGCAGCAGAAGATTGTCATCAGCGTCCAACGCCAAGCGCTCTGCATCAGTGCTTCAACAGTTCGGCGTGGGTGCGCAGAAACCCCATGATATTCCCGCGCGACAGAATGCCTTGCAATTCGCCTCCGGAGACCACTGGCAACTGATTCAGGTCCTCGCGACCCATCATCTCGAGCGCCTGCACGACGGGAGTCTCCGGCGTGACGGTGCGCAGCTTGCTGAGCGGTCGCATCACGCTTTGAATGCTGGTCTGGTTCCAGCGCTCGCGCTCCACGTGTTTGACTTCATTCGGCGTGATCAGGCCGACCAGCCGGCCGTCCTGCACCACCACGAAACATCGGCGCCCGCTGCTCAACAGATACTGATGGACAAAATCCTCAACGCTCAGGTGCGCCTCAACCGACGGGCAACTGCGGTCCATCAGGTCGGCGACTTTGCGGCCGCGCAGCACCTCCATGAATTCCGTCTGGATGTAGCTGCTGCGGGAGGCGTCCAGCAGAAACCAGCCAATGAAGGCGATCCACAGGCCGCCGAAATTTCTGCCCACGAAGAACTGATAAAGACCGAAGAGGATGAAGAGGAAAGCAATTACTTGTCCGACGCGCGCCGCGATCTCGGTGGCGCGCACCGCATTCTTGTTGATCCACCAGATGACGGCGCGCAGCACCCGGCCGCCATCCAGCGGATAGCCGGGAATCATGTTGAACAACGCCAACATGAAATTGATATAGCCCAGCCAGAGCAGCACCGCCGCCAGCGGGGTTTGCGCCTCCATGCCCTGTTTCCAACCCCAACCCGCGAGGCGCGCCAGCAACAGGCAGACGACGCCGATGGCGAGGCTTGACAGCGGGCCGACAATCGCAACCCAGAACTCGGTCTTGGCATCGGGAGATTCCTGCTCAATCTGCGACACCCCGCCGAGGGCAAAGAGAGTGATGGACTGCACCCGCAGGCCCTTGCTCTTGGCCAGCAGCGAATGCGCCAGTTCGTGGAGCAGAAGAGTCACGAAGAACAAAACGGCGGTGATGATGGCTGCGCTGTAGACCGCGACATCGCTGAGGTTCGGCATCACCTGGCGGAAGTGCTCGACCAGCGAGAGCGCTATCAGGAAGGCGATGATGAACCAGCTATAGTGCAGCCCGATGGCGATGCCGTTGATGCGGCCGAGTTTGATTTGTGCTTTCATGGTCCTGCAAAACTCGGGTAGAGCGGATCTTCAGGTCCGCGTCATTGCCCAATTTCAATTTTGAAGCCGGCTTCAGCCGGCGAAATCTACCAGTCGTGGCACGGTGCTGCCGGCTGAAGCCGGCTCGGCAAATAGAGACATAGCCAGGACGCCGGCCTGAAGGCCAGCTCTACCCTTACACCGTCTCCAATTCTTCTTCCAGCAACTGCTTGTTGTACAGCTCCGTGTAATACCCGTTGCGCGCGATCAGTTCGTCGTGCGTGCCATGCTCGACGATTTCGCCGTCGTGCAGCACGGCAATCTGGTCAGCGTTGCGCACCGTCGAAACGCGATGCGAGATGAAAATGGTAGTGCGTCCCTGCATAATTTCGCGCAGATGATTCAGGATGCGGTCTTCGGTTTGCGTATCGACGCTGGCCAGCGCGTCATCGAGCACTAGGATGCGCGGATTACGAATCAGGGCGCGCGCGATCGCCGCCCGCTGCTTCTGGCCGCCGGAAAGCGTCAGTCCGCGCTCGCCCACCAGCGTTTTGTATCCGTCAGGGAAGCTCTCGATTTCGGCGGCGATGCTGGCGGCCTCGGCGGCGCGTCGTACGGCTTCATCGCTCGCGTATTCGGCGCCGAAGGCGATGTTCTCGCGAATGGTATCGCTGAACAGGAATGTCTCCTGCGGCACGAATCCGATATTGCGCCGCAAAACCGAAAGCGGCAGCTCGCCGATGGGACGTCCATCGATCAGCACCGATCCCGAATCGGCGTCGTAGATGCGCGGAATGAGCGAAACCAGCGTTGACTTGCCCGATCCCGTCGGGCCCACGATGGCGAGGCTGCTTCCGGCAGGCACGCGCAGGTTGATGTTCTTAAGCACGGATTCATCGCCGTGCTGGCGGCCGTTGCCGTTTTCGACGGAGCGCAGCGTCTTGCCGTAACGGAAGCTTAGATTGCGAAATTCGATCTCGCCGTGAATTTCCAGCTCCGGGAGGCGGTCCCTTCGGCAAGCTCAGGGCAGCGCTCTTCGATTCGCGGCTCCGCTCCGCATGACATCGTGGGAATCGACGACATCAGCGATCTCGGGCTGCTCCGACATGAGGCTGTGAATTCGGCCCATGGATGCGGTGCCGCGCTGGAAAAGGTTGATCACCCAGCCCAGCGCGATGATGGGCCAGGTGAGCTGCACCATATAGGTATTGAAGGCGACGAAGCTGCCCAACCCAATGCGATGCAGCAGCACCTCGCGCCCGCCGACAAACAAGACAATCACAATGGCGAGGCCCAGCAGCGTCTCCAGCGTCGGCCATAGCATGCCCATCAGCCGCACCAGCTTCAGGCTGCGCGCAATGTACTCGGAATTGTCGCGCTCGAAGAGATCGATCTCGGCTTCTTCCTGGACGTAGGCGCGGATCAGGCGCGCGCCGGAGAAGTTTTCCTGCGCGCGCGCCGAGATGTCGGAGAACATCGCCTGGATGCGCTCGAAGCGCTCGTGAATTCTGCGCCCAAAATACTGCACCACGATGCTGATCACCGGCAGCGGCGCGAAGGCGAACAGCGTGAGCCGGGGGCTGATCCACAACATGAAACCGAGCGCGCCCGCGGTGAAGACAATGGTGTTCGCGGTGTACATGATGCCCGGCCCCAGCAGCATGCGCACGGCGTTGAGGTCGTTGGTGGCGCGGGCCATGATGTCGCCGGTGCGGGTGCGCTGATAGAAGCTGTAGGACAGGCGCTCTAAATGCGCGAACAAGTCGTTGCGCAGGTCGAATTCGATGTCCCGCGAGATGCCGATCAGGATCCAGCGCGTCAGGAACTGAAAGATGGCTTTGGCGCCGGCAATGGCCAGCAGGAGCAGCGAGTAGACCAGCAACTCGTGACGGATCAGCGCCGGATCTTTGTGCCGCCCCAGACCGGCGTTGAGGACGTCGATGCCGCGGCGAATCACCAGCGGGAAGAAAATCCAGATGCCGTTATTGAAAAGCACGCAGATCGCGCCAATGATGTAGGTGGCGCGATACTTGCGCAGATACGGAACGAGTGGGCGAAGGTTGTTGAACATCAGCAATTCGCAATTAGCAATTCGCAATTAGTTTGTTCGTTGGAACTCCGCAGCCTCCGAAGTAGATGAATCGCGCGATCCCGGCGATTCTACCGGATCGCAATCAAAGCTAAGTGCCGAGTGCTCTAAGGAGACTCTGATTTTGAAAGGTCACGGCCTTAGTTAGCCGTGCCGCAAGCGCAGCAAAATCAGTGCGGGGCTTTTGCCCCTGTCGGCGAGCAGCAGCTTGTGCAGGGCCTCCCTAAGGGCCAAATGCTAACTGCTAAATGCTGCCCTACCGTTTGTTATAATCGACCGAATCGTGGCGCTATCGTCTAGGGGTTAGGACGGAAGATTCTCAATCTTCAAACCCGGGTTCGATTCCCGGTAGCGCTACCAATTGATTCCACTGCACTTCAACACTAATCTCCCTACACCCTTCTGAGCCGATTGTGGCTAATTTTGTGGCAATTTACTGCACCGCCTCGTTCCGTTTGTCTCATCGCTTCCCGAATCTGCTTGCACCGAGGATGATTGTAGATGCGCAAGGTGTCGACTTGCTGTTGTCCCATTGCATCCATCACCGCCATGATGTTTCCGTGGCCTGCATCGCGTCGGTGGAGAAGCGGTGCCGGGCACAGTACAACACCACCGATTCCGGCAAACCGGCCATTTGTTTGGCCCGTTCGAATTGCTTCTGCACAGTTTCTAAATGGCCCGATTTGGCACGAGCGGAGGGAAATACCCAACCCTCGTGCGCATCGGTTTTGCGCGCCAGCAATGCTGTCCTAACGCGCTCCGTGATGCCGACGAACCGCTTCGACTTGCGAGACTTGCTCCGCGGTACGAAGATCAAATCCCTCTCCCACTTCACATGCTCCCACCGCATACGGAAGACTTCTGCGGCCGCATTCCCGGTATCAAGCATGATCAACAGGACGTCGCGAAAAGGCTGCCAGCTGTAATTGATCGACTTCGGAGCGTGCTTGCTGGTTGGCGTGCGCGCAATCTCAGTCACAGCTAACAACTTCGCCTCCATCCCCGGTTCGATCAGTTCTTCTCGGCCATGTTCTTCAACGAGCTTCACAACCGGCACCGAGCGGATCATTTCCCACTCATACGCTTTCTTCAGCAAGCGCCGAAGGGTGCGCAGAGCATTGTTAGTGTTGCGGATGGAGACCTGCCGACAACAAGCGAGGCGATGTGGTCCTGAGTAATGTGATCCAACCTCCGGCCCGCCATGCTCGTCTTTTGCAGCAGTTTCCAGCCTATTCGGTAGTACTTTCTGGTTGGCTCCTTCGGCCCGACCGCCGGCAGGGCATCCAGCCAGGAAAAGAAGCGACTTGAGAAATCGGAGAGTGTCGGGACTTTCTTCGATCCCGGCGCACGCCTACTCAAGCAGTTGTGTCAGTACTAGCGATTCGACTCTCTGGCCTCCCGCTCTTTCGAGGTCCTGCAGGGCCCCCGATAGCGTTGACCATTAAAGTAGATCGAATAGTACCAGCGGTTTTTACGTCTAGTGAGCGACACGGTTTTCCTCCGCAGTCGCTCGAGCCTTCGACACGCAGGTCCTGCGCTGACATACGATTCCAGCTCAGCCGATGATACCGCACCAGCTTGCCCATTTTGATGCAATTCGGACCATCGCCACAATGCCGCCAATATCGAAGGGTGTTGATAGAGACGTTGAAGATCATGGAAACTTGGGTCTCGGTCAAAAGTTCGGGCACCAGCGACATTGCCGAGTTCCCATTGTTTGTTTTCATCGCCGCGCCTTTCCCGTCTCGACTTTGTGAGTGTTTCAACAGAGGTCTTGGTTTCGGATTCCACCTTCACCCCATGCCCCGGACGGTTACGATTGATTGAAGGTCCAGCATCTGACCTGAACATGTAGCGAAAATTGAGCGATGTCGGTCGCCTTTCCCTGGCCGGTGTCGGTTCAGTGATCTCCGATGATCCTCAGCCGCTCGTACGCGCTTCGGTTTCGGTCAAACCGCACCGTCGCTAGGGTCAGCTTCGCCTGCTAGCAGCCTGTGTTAACTTGAAATCGAATGTCAGTCAAACGGCATCCTCGGGCGAGCGATGCCTGGCGTTGCGCCAGTCGGCCTCTAGGTCGAATCGTTCCCGAATTTTGAGGATTTTGATAGAAGATGTTGCTTAAGATGTTCTGACAGCAAGATGCCTCTACTCGGTCGGTCGGGACCTGCGGCCTGACGCTGGCATCACGGCCGTCAACCCTATTTTTCACCAATCGCAGTTTGACTGGTCACAACCTGGGTTTCACGCAAGCCGCCTAAGCACGTGCCTACGAGCAGTGGCCGAAAACGGCCTTGTTTCACTGCGCGATGGTGGCCGCAAAGTCGACATTTTCACCGATGCGCAGTTTGACTCCCTTGAGCCATGCTCTTGGATTCGTGCCGTGAATCACGCGCCCTAGAAAGCACAGCTCCCCGGCCGCATTGTTGCGGTTCCGCCGGATGTCGTCCTTTGTAATCTTGGTGTACAGAGCGAGAAAGCTATCCATGTTCCGGGGCTTGGCGAAGACGTATGTAGCATGGCCCAGCTGAGGGGTTTCGACAACAACGGCTTTCTCAACGTCGAAAATGTATTCAGCTCGGAACAGATAAATCCGGCGTGCCCGGCGTGACAGCTCACGATAGAAGAGTGGGTCGTAATCCGCACGCCAGCCGATCTGTGCGACATCAAAGTCACCGGGAAGATGTAGCCCGGAACACATTCGCTCAAGCTCCGTTTTTTCGACCGCCCGATGTTCCAGGCACAGGCGGATCTGATCCAAGAGCCTGTGAGTACTGACCAAAGCGGTGGTGAGTTGTTCGCGCCGTCTCCAATTGTTGCTGGAAATCGGCTGAGAGTTTGACTTCCAGCCGGCTAGGCAATGCAGTCTCCCAAATAACGGGTACCCCACTCGCCACTGCGCTTGCGGTATCTGCCAGTTTGTACGAACGTGCCATCGACCTCAATCTTTGTTCCCAACAGATGTTTCCA
>CAVQLZ010000030.1:0-371278 GCA_963713465.1 uncultured Acidobacteriaceae bacterium | reverse complement strand
ATCCCGGCCAGCCCGTCCTCGCCCCAGCGATAGGCGCGCGAGCGCGAATGGTCGTGGGAGAAGTAATTCCACGCATCGCCATTGCTGCTGTAATCCTCGCGGACGGTACCCCACTGCCGCTCGCTCAAATAGGGTCCCCATTTTTTCCACGGAACACCGTTTTCGCGCGCAGTATTCAATCGTTTCTGTTCCGTCACTTCTACATAGGAAAGCGGCTGGGACTTCTTGTCAGTGGACGCGGACATGGCTCCTCCTTCTACGTCTAGCTTAACAACGTTGCCCTACGAATGGGTTTCCGGTTTACGCACACGTAGCTCGGGCGGCAGTTTTGATCTTGGAATCAGCGGCTGCGGCGAAACGCAGGAAGTGATAGCTCCAGGGTTGCAGATCGACGTACAGACCGGGCGAGAGCATCTGGTCGCCGGCCCGCTCGAAAAGAGCGCCCGAAAACATGTCATTTAATTGCCACTGTTTTCCGCGAAGGTGGTCGCGGGCGACAATCACATTCGCCTGCGCTGGACGGTCACTCAGGTTCACGACGATGAGGCAAAGACCGCTGCCTCGCGCCCAACTCCACGCAACTACATCCTCAAAGCTCGGGTTATCCGGCCAGCCTGTCCGCTCACACAATCGCCAGTCGCCGTCATGAAATAGTGGGTTGGCGATTTCCGCCAGCAAACGGTAATAAAAGTCCTGGAGGCTGGTATCGACCGGCTCTTGCGGCCGGCGCGCCAGAAATACCGGCAGCCTCACCTTGCGCCCCTCGAACTGCCCTTCGTGGAACATCCTCGCGCCGGTCAGGGTCGAGGTGACGAGCGCGGCGGCGCGCTCTTTGGCGGGCGAAAATGTCGCGGCGGCGCGCGGCTCGTCGTGGTTCTCAAGAAATCGCAACAGCCGGCCCTGGTACCCCGGATCAGCGCAGAGGTGCAGGCGGACGCTCTCCGCATTCTCGTGTTCCAGGCGATCGTAGAGGCGCTTGTCGTAGCAAAAATCGAAGCCCTGCTGCTGCAACTCCCACTCCAGGTCCCAATACGCCTCGGCGATGAATAGAAAGTCGGGATGCGCCTGTTTAGTGGCGGGGATGATCTGCGCCCAGTACTCGGTCGTCGGTCCGACTCCCGCGCGACTGCCCCAGGTGCGCTCAAAGATTGCATTCAGCAGCAGCATCGCCATATCGCAGCGCACGCCGTCGCATTGGCTGGCAATGTCATTCAGGGTATCGGTTGCGGCGCGACGCAGTCCTGGCGCAAAGGCGTTAACTTGCAGAACATCGGCCCAGGCCGGGAAGTATGGGTCCTTGCCGCAGGCGAAAACCTCTTGCCCTACCACAATGTAGGAGTTCGGCTCGCGGCGGGCATCGTCGGCGGTGCCGTGGATGAAGTACTCCGGATGTTGGGTGACCCAGGGATGATCGGGGGCAACGTGATTGGGAACAAAATCCAGCACCAACCGCAGCCCGCGTCGCGCCAGCTCTTCGCGCGCGCGAGCTAAACCTTTGCGGCCGCCGAGATGCTGATCGACAACGTACTGGCGAACGCAGTATGGAGATCCCACATTGTCTTCCGGGCGGAAGTCGGGCAGCGCGCGGCGAAAATCGGCCAGGTTGTTGGGGTTGCGGTTGGAGATCGCGATTCCGGCGGGACTGCGCTCCCACACGCCCATGAACCAGACCGCGTCGAAGCCAAGCTTCGCGAGCATGTCCCACTCGGCGGCGGGCACGGAGCCGAGGTCGACGGGGCGGCCCTGTTTCTCGCTCAGCTCCGCGAGCCAGACCCAGGCATTGATCTCATACACTGTGGGATATTTAGGCCAGACGGGCATATAGGCACCTTGGCGAACCTGCCGATTAGAAGCAGGCGGCAATTACTTGCCTGGGCATCGGCCCGCATAATAGCACGCGAAGAGATGGCCGTCAGCTTCCCATCAAAGATGGAGCTTCAGCCGGCTCATTGTTCTTCCTCTCCGGCCCACACGGCTTTCCAGGTTTTGTCCGGATTGTAGGTGGTCATCGCTTTGATCACGTCGGCGGTCTTGGGGCCAAGGTTCTTCTCGTAGACCACGCCGTCCTTGCCGACGAGGAACGTCATCACGCCGGAGTTCTTATACTCGGCCGGCCACGCGACGAAGGCGAAACCGCCGGTCATCTTGCCATCCACGATGTAGTCCTTCGCGCCGCCCTTGGCGCTCGCGCCCTGCGCCTTCAAGGTGTGGAAAAAATAGCCATGGAACGGCTGCGGCGTGTCATGCTGCCCACCGTAGCCTTGGCCTGTCGCCAAGGCCACCAGCGGTCCGATGGGGCTCTCCGTTTCGCCTTCCGCCACCTTCCAGTACAGCCCATCCTGCTGACCCGGATCGCTGATGATCTTCTGCGCATATTGCTGCTTCAACCCGAAGTATTCGTCCTGGGCATCGGCCAGCGCATAGCAGACGCGAATGGCCGCCAGTTCGTTGCGGCCGATACGGCGGAAGAGAATCTCCTTCACGCCCGCGGGCGTATCGAAATACCATTGCCCGGCGTTGCTCTTCAGCGGGATAGGAAACGGCCAGTTCTCCGCGCCCAGCATTAGAGTCTGATCGCCATTGATCTCTTTCGCCCAGCGGTGCATCTGTCCGTAGCGCTCGACGAAGTTGTCGTGATTTTTCTTGTCCTGCACTTCGTCACCGGAGGAAACAATTTTCGCCGAAGACGGTCCGAGGATGGCCTCCACAGATGCTTTGTCGCCGGACTGCACGGCTTCGTAGAGCGCCTTGCCGGCATCTTCAGGAGTGGCAAAGGTCTTCTGCCCCTGCTCCTGGGCGCAGACCACCGCGGAGAGAAGAATGCATAACCCAACCGCTCGGGCGAAGTTGAATTGCAGTTTCATAGATGTGCCTCTTTGTCGCATAAACGGGCTGACCATGTTTCAATGTTGCCGAATATTGGCTACCGGCGCCTGCCTCCACCACCACCGCCTCCGCGGGCCGCACCTGAACTTCGCGACGCGCCGGACGAGCCGCCATAGCTCTGCTTCCCGCGATTGCTCTCCGCGCGGGTAGCGCCTCCGGCGTTAGGGCTGCCAAACGCGGTGTTGCCGCTGGAGGGACGCTGCCCGTAACCGCGATTGGCCGACGGCTGTTGCGCCGGACGATTCGGGCTACCGCCGGCGTTCGGGCGATTTGCATTATTTCCGGCATTCGGGCGGTTGCCATTACCGGCGTTGTTGTTGCCGCCGCCGGCGGTGTTACCGCGATTACCACCGTTTGCGACGTTGTTGTTGCCGCGATTGCCGCTGTTGATGTTGTTGTTGTTGCGATTGCCAGTATTGATGTTTCCGGTGTTCACGTTGTTGCGATTGCCGCCGTTGATATTGACCGTATTGCCGCTCACGTTGCGGTTGTAGTTGTTGCCGTTACGGTTGTAGCTGCCGCCGTACGGGCGCGATCCGTTTCCGTAATATCCCCCATTGCGGTAGACATTGCTGTTGGAGACATAGACGTTACGGTTGTAAGTCACACTGCCGCCGTGCCAGCCGCAGCCCCAACTGTTCCATCCCCAGCCGCCGCTGATGGCCGCTCCCACCGCTATCCCAACGCCGAAGGAAATCACGCTGGTCGCCACCAGGGCGGAGGTGCTGTAGCCCGGTGGATAGTAGGGCGCGCCGTACACCACGGTTGGGTTGTAGGCAGGCACATAAACCACCTGCGGATTGGCGGGCTGGATCACGATGACCTGCTGCCCGCCTTGGGTTTCGGTGGTGACCGTCTGCTGCGAGCTGGACTTCAGATTGCCCGCAGCCTTGGCCTGCTTGCGCAGCCGCTGCACCGAGGCCATCACGTCCTTCTCCTGGTTGTAGAAGGCGTCGCCTAGCGCCGACGTCCACGAAAGGTTCGACGCCATGTTGGACAGCACCGACGGAAACTGAGTCAGCGCTTTGACGCTGGGATCCCAGCTTTGATTGTTAACCTGCTCCGAGCGCTGAGCGTCATTCAACCCCGAGTTGGCTTGCAGCCAAGTGTTAGCCTGGACAATCTGGTCAGGAAACGTGGAGCCGGCCAGGATCTGCGCGACCAGCGCGTCGGGGTACAAGGCGATCGGCGACACCAGCTCATCGATTTGCGCCGAAGAATAGGGAGCCGGCGGCGCCTCCTGGGCCAGCCCGGCCGGCGAAGTTGCAAGCACGAGTCCCCAGCTCAGAATTATGGCCAGAACCGATTTCATGCGAAGCATAAGCGCTCCAATCCCTCTCCACTGAGGCGGAGAGAATTTTTCAGCGAGCTGAGACAGTTCTTACTCGGGTCACGCTGCTATTGTGAACGGCGGTTGGCAAGCCGCCAGCAATAACTTTCAAGCAACGGGTTTCTGCCAGTAGCAATGCTCCGCACTTCGGCGCGAACCTGTGAACTGGAGTCACAAGTACTTGACCCTTTAGCCCAGCCAGCGCTGTCTTGTGCGTTGTTCAGCTTACTCTCCTTACCAAAAAAGACATAGGAAATTCCACAGTTGTTATTGTTAAGGAGACTCTGCACAAGCTGCTGATCGCCCTCGGGGGCTAAAAGCCGGCACTGAACTTGCCGCACTTGCGGCACGGCTGAAGCCGTGCCCTTTCAAAACCGAGGCTAAATCAGAGTCTTGTTGAGTATTGCCGTTGAGTTTGTGTGGGCTTTATTCAGTCGGCAATCAGGATTAGGCTGAAGTTGGATTCGCCAGCCGCGCCCCGGCCGGCGGTAGCGATCGGCACAGGAAAACCAATCACCGGGATAAGAAGCAGCCATGAACCATCAGTCCTATGCGACGCAACCGGCTCCGGCCAACCGATTCGAGCGGGAGAGCGACCTGATCCGGCAACGATTGAAAACGCCACGGGCGGCAGCAATTGCCGGCATAGTTTTTTCGCTCCTGCTGATGACCAGCCAAGTACTGATTTGGGTGTCTGTTCCTCCCGATCCCGTCGCCGCGGCAACGGCAATTGTGCAGCACTCAAAAGAGATTATCCTGGCGCTGAACCTGCTTCCATTCGCTGGAATCGCCTTTCTCTGGTTCATCGCGGTAGTTCGCGATCGGCTCGGCGATCTGGAAGACCGTTTCTTTAGCACGGTTTTTCTGGGCAGCGGTTTGTTGTATGTCGCCATGATCTTTACCGCGACGGCAATCGCCGGCGCGCTCGTCGGGCTGCTCACGACTGGGCAGAACGCCGGCACAATCTCCCCGGTTTACCTTATTGGCCGCGCCGAGATTTACCGTTTCACATCCTTGTTCGCCACAAAAATGGCCGGCGTATTTATGGGGTCCACCTCTACCATCTTCCTCCGTACACGCGTCTTGCCGCGTTGGGTCGCTTTCACCGGGTATGTGCTGTCCGCCGGCCTTTTGCTGAGCATTGGCATTGTGCCCGGGATTCCCGCGGTCTTCCCGCTCTGGGTGATGCTGGTCAGCGCCTGCATTCTGCTTCAGGGGCGGTCATCATGGAAGGCGTCGGGCGGGGCCTCAGTGACAGGATGAATCATCCTGAAAACTGCCGCTTCCCAGCATTGATCCGAGAAAGTGGTAGCAAGCGATTAACTTCTGGGACAGGGGCTCCGCGCGCAATGAACCCGGGTCCATCGAGTATTTTGCGGTATTCATGTTCTTGCTTGCCTCGACGAGTTGATTGCTCCATTGACGCACGCCGTCAAACTCGTTTTTGAGCAGTTGCAGCGCGTTCTTGTCAGCCGTGGTCGAGGCTGCGGCTGAAGCCAGTCCGACCCCGTTCGCCGCTTTTTCCTGGTAGCTGTTAACCCAAGCGTCCTGGATTGGATACCCGTTCTGAACCGCGTAGCCAACGGAAGCACCCCATTCGCGGAGCAATGCGATCTCCTCGATCCCAGCCTTCATGAATTCCCGCGATAGGGCCGCGTCGTCTGGCGCTTTGGGTGCTTCAGCAGCTGCGGAGGCACCGTCGGCCGGCGGCGGCACGGTCAAGACAATCCGATTGGCGCTGAAGCTCAATGAGCCATTTGCGATGTGTGCCAAGGCTTCCGCGTCGACATAGGTGCGGCCGTTTTCCTGGATCACCGGCGCATTCCCGGCATTTCCATTGATGACCAACGTCGCCGATTGATGTTCTATTTGCCCAAAAGCGATTCCGGAGGTAATCAGCAGGACGAACAAGCTCCCCAGGCAGCAGCAAGTTTTTCGCATATCTCCCCACCAACGCCCTTGAGGGCAGTTTTCCATCGCTAATGCTTCGGATCAAGCTACGCGCCAGGCTAACACCATCCCGCCGCTGCGCGGCCGTTTCTGCTGCAATTCTGACGGTTTTTCCCACCACGTAAATTGATTTCGGGTTGCGACACAGTCTCTAAAGCCCACATATTTCCGTGTTCATTCGGCACGACTAAAGTCGTGCCCTGTTACAAAGCGTGCTCGGATAAGTGACGCCTTAATGACGCACTACACTAGTGGCTAACGCAGATTACCCGGAACGGGTCGACAATCGTTCACCGCTCGGCAAATTCGAGGCGGATTCTCGGCAGACTTGAACGCCGGCGTTTACCACCCGCCGCCCAGCGCCTGATAGAGCGACGCATAGTATTGCAGCTCCTGATACCAGGCCTGCGATAGCGTCAAGGCCGACTGGAAGTACTGCTGCTCGTTGTACTGCACTTCCAGAAACGCGGTGTAGCCCCCTTGGTAGCGAAGATTGGAGATTCGCACCAGGTCGGCGTAGGTCTGGGTCTGCTCCTCGATCTTCATGCGATACTTGCGCGCTTGCGCGTAGCCGATGAGACTATTGGACACGTCGGCCAGTGCCTGTTGCACGGTTTGCTTGTATTGCAATTCAAACTGGTCGCGTTGGGCCCACGCCAATCGGTAATTGGCCCGGAGACGGCCGCCTTCGAAAATGGGCTGCGTAGCTGAGCCGGCAATCGCCCAGAACGTGCCCGGTCCAGCCAGGAATGAATTCAGCGCAGTGCTCATGGCTCCGAACGAAGCCGTGATGGGGAATTGCGGGAAGAACAGCGCCTTCGCAACGCCAACGTTCGCGTTGGCCGCGACGAGATTCTCTTCAGCCTCGCGCACATCCGGGCGGCGGCGCAGCAGGTCCGACGGCAAGCCCTCCGGAATTTCGGGCAGGTGCGGCTGCTCGACCAGGTTCAGGCCGCGTTTGATGGGCCCCGGATTTCGGCCCAGCAGGATGCTGAGGTTGTTTTCGCTTTGCTCGGCAAGCTGTTGATAGGTGATGACCCCGGCCTCGGCCTGTTGCAAGAGGACCTCGGCCTGATAGACGTTTGAGATCGCAGCCTCGCCGCCATGGAACTTGATCTCATTCAGCTTGAGGATTTCCTGGTCGGCTTCTACCGTCTTCTTAGAATATTCAAGCTGATCGTCATACTGCAGCAGTTGGTAGTAGTTGGTCGCAACCGAATCGATCAGCGTAATCTGCACCACGCTCTGCGCGTATTGGGTGGACAGCAGCGTCGCTCGCGCCGATTCGGTGGCTCGCCGGTACTGGCCCCAGAAGTCGACAATGTAGTTGAAGTTCAACCCTAAAGTGCCGTAGGTGGGCGCGCCAGGAAGCTGAATATTGCGCTCGTAGGTCTCAGAAGCGAAGCCATCCAGGGTGGGGAGCTGGTTGGCGCGAACAATGCCGACATTCGCACTGGCCTGCAGTACGCGGGTGGCAGCGATACGAATGTCGTAGTTATTCGCAAGCGCTTCTTTGATGAGCCCCTGCAGCACGTCGTCCTGAAACACCGAACTCCACGGCTCGTCGCCGAAAGGCTGGCCGGGCGGTGCGGCAGCCTGGGGTGGTTGTGCTGCCGCTGGTGGCTGGCTAGGCTCGGACGGCGCCGGCGCAGGCTGTGCAGCTGGTGGCGCCGTATCTGGAGGAGGAGCAGGCGGCGGCGTTCCCTGCGGCGGCGTGGTGGTCTGCTGTGCCGCCGGCGGTACGGTGGCGATGGGCGAAGGCGCTGCCGTCTGCGAAGGTACCGGTTCCGGCGCGAGCCCGCGGTAATCTCCCGGGATATCCAACGGAGGACGCTGATAGTTGGGGCCCAGTTTGCAGGCGCCCAGCACCAGCAGCAGCACAAAAACCGCACACGTCTTGATGCTAGTCATCGCCCGCTCCCTCCGCGAGCCCTGGCTTCGCGGTGCCGGGGTGCTCCGTATCCTTCGACAACCATCCGCCGAAGCGCTCCACCACATCGAACGAAACCGGAATGAAGAAGATGGCCAGCAGCGTCGCTGCCATCATGCCGCCGATCACACAGGTGCCCAGCACCTGGCGCGAAATTGCGCCCGCGCCCGCTGCCCTCCACAAGGGCACGCAGCCCAGGATGAACGCGAATGCGGTCATCAGGATGGGACGCAATCGGAGCCGGGCCCCGGTCAACGTGGCCTCGATCAAGGGTTTACCCTTGTCGTACTCCAGCTTGGCGAACTCCACGATCAGAATCGCGTTCTTAGCTGACAATCCGATGAGCATGACCAACCCGATCTGGGCGTACACGTCGTTGTCGAGGCGTCGAAAATACAAGGTGATGAACGCCCCGAAGACTGCGATCGGCACACCCAATAGCACGCTGAAGGGCAACGTCCAGCTTTCGTACTGTGCCGCCATGATGAGGAAGACGACGAAAAACGCCATGCCGAAAACGACGGCGGGCGAAACGCCCTGCGAGGCCTTGACTTCCTGGTACGACATGCCGCTGAAGTCATACCCCATTTGTGCGGGCATGGTCTTGTGAAAGACGTCTTCCAGTGCGGCAATGACCTGCCCTGAACTGTACCCCGGCGCTGCCGAGGCGTTGATCTGGACGCAGTTGAACAGGTTGTAGCGCATGACGAACTCAGCGCCACTACGGGCGTAGGTGCTGCTCAACGTGCTTAATGGCACCATTTCGTTGGCGGCATTGCGCACGTAAAACTTGCCCAGGTTGCCGGCGTTGGTCCGGAAGTCTCCATCGGCCTGCACGTAAACCTGCCACTGCAAACCGAAGCGGTTGAAGTAATTGATCAGTGAGCCGCCCATGAACGTCTGGACAGTTTGATAGAGCTGGTCCAGCGGAATTTGCTGGGTCAAGGCCTTGGCGTTATCAACTTTCACCCCAACTTGCGGAACGCCAAACAGGGCCGTGGTCAACAGGCCGGTTACTTCCGGACGCTTGCGCGCTTCGGCCATGAACAATTGCGTGTTCTTGGCGAGGAAGTCGATACCGCTGCCGGAGCGATCCTCGAGAATAAAGGTAGCTCCGCCCGAGGTCCCTACTCCCGGAATCGCCGGCGGCGGGAACGAGAACGCAATCCCGGAGGCCACTTTCGAGAGCGCCACTTGCAGATGCTTCTTAATGCCGTCATAGCTCGTTTCCGGGGTCTTGCGGTCGTCCCAGGGCTTCAGCGAAACGAAGAAGAACGAACTGTAGGTGGCGTTAACGCCGCTCAACATGCTATAGCCCATGACCGAGCTGACGTACTGGACGCCCGGAGTGTCCTTAATGATCTTCTCGACTTCGCGCGCCGCATCCGACGAGCGTTGCAGCGAAGAGGCGTCCGGCAGTTGCAAGCCGGCGTACAAGTATCCCTGATCCTCATCGGGCAGGAAGCTCTGCGGCAGCCGTTTGCCAAAGAACCCGGCCGCCACGGTAACCAAGGCCAGCAGCAGAAAGGCGAAGCCCGCCTTGTGAATCAGGTGGCTACAGGCGGTAACATAACCGTCGGTAGCGCGGCCGAAGACCCGGTTGAACCAGCGGAAAAAGGCGCCCAGCGGCCCGCGCGCCTCCTTCTTGGGCTTAAGCAACATGGCCGAAAGTGCAGGGCTGAGCGTCAGCGCGTTGAACGCCGAGAAGAGAACGGAAATTGCGATGGTGACCGCAAACTGCTTATATAACTGTCCGGTGATACCGGGAATAAATGCCGTGGGAACAAACACCGCGGCCAGAATCAATCCAATGGCGATGACCGGCCCGGAAACTTCCTCCATTGCCTTGACAGAGGCGTCATGCGGCGAGAGCCCATGCTCGATGTGGTGCTCCACCGCCTCCACCACGACGATGGCATCGTCCACCACCAGACCGATTGCCAGGACCAGTCCCAATAGCGATAGCGTGTTGATGGAAAACCCCAGCAGAGGAAAGACCATGAAGGTTGCGATCAGCGAGACCGGAACCGCGAGCAGCGGAATCAGCGTGGCCCTCCACCCTTGCAGGAAGATGTAGACCACGAGAATCACCAGAATTAGAGCTTCACCCAGGGTTTTATAAATTTCGTGGATGCCGGCGCTGACCGCGAGCGTGGTATCCAGGGCGGTGATGTAGTCGAGGCCTTGAGGAAATCTGAGTTTGGCCTCCTCCATCATCTTGAGGACGGCGGCGCGGGTTTGCAGCGCGTTGCTTCCGGGCGTGAGGTAGAGCGCAATCAGCGCTGCCGGCTGCGATGGCTTGTTATCGCCGGCTTCCCCCAGCCGCGCGCTATAGGAGTAATACTGCGATCCCATCTCCACTCGCGCCACATCTTTCAGGCGCAGGATGGAACCGTCCGGCGTTGCGCGAACAACAATCTGCTCGAAGTCCGCGGCTGTGGGCAGGCGCCCCGGAGCGCGCACGTTATACGTGAATTGCTGTCCGTTGGGAACCGGCTCGCCTCCGACCTGGCCCGCGGGGTTGACTTTGTTCTGCGCCTTGACCGCATTCGTAATGTCGGAAACGGTGACGCCCAGACTGGCCAGCCGATCGGGATTCACCCAGATGCGCATCGCGTAAGGACCAGCGCCGAAGATCTGTACTTGTCCAACGCCGGCGATACGGGTGAGCGCGTACTGCAGGTTGATGGTCGCGTAATTCGCCAGGAAGATGTTGTCGTAGGTGCCGCTGGGCGAGTACAGATCGAGCAGCATGAATGGCGCCGTCGTGCCCGGCTGCACGATGACCCCCTGCGCCGTCACCTCAGATGGCAATTGCGAATTCGCCTGCCCCTGGCGCATTTGCGCCAGAATCTGGTCAGTGTTGATGTCGGTACCAAGCGCGAAGTCGATATAGAGCGTCATGCCGCCGCCGGAGCTGGCGCTCAGCGAGTACATGTAATTCATGCCGCTGACGCCGGACATCTGCTGCTCAATCGGCGTGGCCACCGATTCCGCGATGGTCTGCGCATCCGCGCCGGGATAACTCGCCTTCACCTGGATCATCGGGTCGGCGATGTTGGGAAACTGCTGGGTAGGCAGCTCGAAGATGGACACCACACCGAGCATGACCATCAGGATGGCAATGACGATGGCGACAATCGGCCGGTTGATGAAGAACGTCGACATGGTCAGTTGCTCCCTGCCGCCGCCTGCGTCGTGGGAGCCACGTACGGCTTGGGAACAACTGGAATGCCGCCCGTCTTCATCAATTCAGGCGCTGCCGCCGCAAACTGCTGCACCTTCAGGATGCCTTCCACCACCACGCGCTCGCCCGGTTTCAGCCCCTCGGCGACGATCCAGTCCGTGCCCACGCGATCGCCCATCTTCACCGGGCGAAACGTGGCTTTGTTCTCAGGCGTGAGCACAATGATCTGGTAATTCCCCTGAACCTCGATCACCGCCGGCTGCGGCACCAGCAGAGCGCCCTCATTTACGCCGGCGGAGAGCCGCACCGTCCCAAAACCTCCGGGCCGAAGCACAGCATCCGGATTGGGAAATTCAGCCGCCATCTGGATGGTGCCGGTCTGCGTGCCGATCTGGCGATTCACGTAAACGATGACGCCCTTGTGCGGATAGGGCTGGTCATTCGCCTGAATGTAATCCACTGGTGTGTTCTTGAGACTGCTCCGACTGACCTTGCCGGTGATGATGCTTGTTACCTGCGGAGCGAATTCGAGGAAGGTGCCCTCGCTGACGTTGAAGTAGGCCCAAATAGGATTCACTTGCGAGACGGTGACCATCTTCGTCGTGGTTCCCACCAGGTCGCCGATTTGCGAGTTCGATACCCCGGCGATGCCGTCAATGGGGGAGTACACCTTGGTCCAGGCGAGATTTAACTTGGCGTTGGCCTCGTTGGCCATGCCGGCTTGCACAGACGCCTTGGCGGCAGCCTGGCTGGCTTGAATCGTTGTCCAGTTGCTTCTGCGGAATGGCGTTTTGCGCCGCCAGGGGCGTGTCGCGGGCGACATCGTTGTTGTATCTTTCCAAATTGGCTTCCGCTACGGCGACCTGCGCTTTGGCTTCATCCAGCGCGGCCTCGTATTGGCGAGGATCGAGCTCGAACAGCAACTGCCCCTTCTTCACGAAGAAGCCGTTCTGGTAATCCTGCCGGAGCAGATAGCCTTGCACCTTGGGCGTGATTTCCGCGTTCACCGGGCCGTTCAGTTGCGCCACCCAGTCATGAACGATGGGCACGTTTTGCTGCACAACTTCGGAGACCAGCACCTCGGGCGGCCCGGGCTTGGGCTTTTCTTCTGGCTTTTCGCAGGCGGCGAGTGAAAGCAGCCAAGCGGCGCAAACTGCGATCCCGAGAATCCGGGGGATCCAAGCGGCAGTTCTGAAATTTTGGGACACAGCGAGCTCCTCGAAATGAGCTACTTTCGCGATAGCCGGGCAGAACGTAATCTGTTTTGTCAGCTTGACGGGCATTCTAAATGACGGACGGCGAATTCTTCCGCAATAAATTTGTAGCTTTCTTCGACGGGAAGCGAAGCTAGGGAAATCCCTAGTGGGAAGCTAACGAACTACTGGAAGCGTGACTGGTTGGGCCAACCGGAACTCCAGCAGCGATTCGCTCGGCACCGAAACCTGCTTGCCTTTTGTGGCCGCCGAAACCGCGGTTCCCGTAGCCGCGCCCGCGCCAAGTCCAATGGCAGCGCCCTTGCCTCCACCGGCTATTCCGCCAATGAGCGCTCCCAATCCGGCGCCGCCAACGATTTTCTTTGCCGTGTTGCTGCCCTTCCCCTGCGAGCGCACTTCATACGTGCTGGTCAGCAGCGGATAGGCCGTACCGTTGATCACGATGTCGGTCAATTCCAGGGTCAGCTCGGCGCCGCCCGACATGTTGCCCGCCGATTTCGCGTTGGCCAGCCGGCCATAAACTGTCGTGCCGCCGGGCGCCACCACTAAGTCGCCCACCTGCAAATTTGTCTCAAGGTCGGCGGTGAAGCGATATCCCACCTTCTGTTTGCTCGAGTCCACCCCGTCGACCATGCGCACCAGCAGGCGCGTGCCGGCGGGGACGGTGACCTTCTGCTGCGCAGCGGCCGCGAGGATGCCACTCACCATGGCCAATAGAATCGTTGTCCGAACACATGCATTTTGCATATCAGCATCTCTCCTTGGCAGCTCTTATGATCCCTGTCCAACAATCGGCAACGACGAGGCAATTTGCAGATCGATAATCTCCAGCAACTGCTCTTCGATCTGGACGAAGCGAGCGGCCTGAACGCCGCCCAGCGATTCCTTCACGCGGCCATAGTATTTGGCCAGAAGCTCGGCGCGCTGTTTGCGATATTCAAACGCATTCTGGACCAGCTCATTCGCCTTGGCGTCGGTCATGTCGTCGTAGCTGCTGGCGTAATCCTGGATGTTGGCCACTCGCTGATTGTTTAGCTTGGTGAGCTCCCCATCGTACTGGTTGTAGATGGGCCAGAATTTTGCCGACTGGCTGATGTCCAACGCCATCATTGAACCCATGATCTCGGCTTTCTGCTGGCGAACGTTGGAGCGCAAAAGCTCGATGTATTCCTGGACATTTTTCTTCTGCGTGTCGGTCGTCGCGGAAGCAACGGCCTGCTTTTGCGCCGGCTGCGATGGCGCGGCCTGCTGCGCAGAAATTCCCGTACAAAACAGAAGACACAGCACAAGCGGGAGGTAAACGGCGATTGATCTCTTCATAAGTTTGCCCTTCGTCAATACTGGAACTTCCCCAGCGACTCGCGTGTCGCGCACTGATACGGAGGAACAAGTCTAAAGCTGAAAGGACGGTGGCTGGCCGTGGATTTTACTCCAAACTTTGTTGCAAGAACCACAGGTTTTTCAGCGCCGCCCCAGGTTAGGTTCACATTGTGGGGCCGCGCCAGGATCGATTCGAGACGAGATGGTTGGCTGGCGTTCAACGGCACGGAAGCCGGTCTACGTGAGTGGAAGATGGTGAGCGCGGAAGGAATCGAACCTTCAACCTACTGATTAAGAGTCAGTTGCTCTGCCAGTTGAGCTACGCGCCCCATTTGTGAGGAAGAACTGCAGAAGGGCAAGCTGATTATAACGCACCATCGCCCCGGCATAAGTGTCGCACGGTTGGAGGCCTCGAAACGCATTTGTGGCTTGGTGGGTTCCTGCGTTCTTACAGCAGAGAGGGCACACGGCGCTTAGCCACACACCTTGAGTCATCGCGGATTACCACTCAGCAGTGTCAGCCTATCTCGTCAATCGAGCTGCAATCGCGGCGCGGAATGCATTATTCGATCTGCACCAGTTGTTCCGCGGCGACGGGCGGCTGCGGAGTGGTGTGGATGGTCTGCGGGGCGCGCCAGTAGTCCATGTAGGAGACTTGATGCACGCAGGAAACCGTGCAGTGCGGCGCGCAGCCCTTTTCGGTGAGGAATTCGCGGCGGATGTCGTCCACCGAGTACTTCTCGAGCGGGATGCCCGGAAAGCCACGCTGCTGCGAGCAGTAATGCACCAGTCCGTCCTCGCAGATGTAGAGGTACCTTGCGCCCGCACGGCAGCGCCAATTGTTTGGCTTGCCATTCGCAATGTTGTTCTGAAACCAGTTCATGCGGGAATAGTGGCGCTTATCGAGGGCCTTCACTTTGAGAAAGACCTCGCGCTCGTTGTCGCTCAGAGGGCGAAGCTGGCCATCGCCGTCATGGATGATGCCGATAGTCGAAGTGAAGCCAAGCTGCACAGCGCGGCGGGCCACCACTAGCGCGTCCTGCGGATTGTGAATACCGCCCCCAACCACGGAGTTGATGTTTACCCCGAACTCAGCATGTTCGGCCAGAAGTTGCAATTTCTTGTCGAGCACCTTCAGCGACTTCTTGGAAACCTCGTCGGGCATGACGTTGTCGATGCTGATCTGCAAGTGGTCGAGGCCGGCGCGGTTCAGCTTCTTGATGCGGTCGGCGGTGAGCAGGTATCCGTTGGTGATCAGGCCGGCGATCATCGGGTGCTTGCGGATATGGGCAATGATGTCGTCCAACTCAGGATGCAGCAGCGGCTCTCCGCCGCTGAGGGTTACGATGGACGTTTCCAAGCGCGCCAGATGATCGATGCGGCCCTTCATCGCATGCAAGGGCACAGGTTTGGAGAAGTCGTCGTATTCGTTGCAGTACTCGCAGGAGAGATTGCAGCGACGAATGGGAATGATGTGCGCCATGATGGGGTGGTCGGTCGAGGCCAACCCCTTGGCAATCATCTTGAGTTCACGTATGCGGCGCTTGCCGGCGATTAGGCGCCGGCGCGGCCCTGGCGGCGATTTCTGCATATGCTGTAATTCTTATTACAACATAACCGATTCAGGAGGTGGGAAGCGTGTCGCCTTGTACGGCGATTTTTAGCGGGTGAGTGGCAGGTGGCAGGCATTGAGAGATCGGGGCTCCGGCCCCGCTGATTTATAATCGAGAGTTCAGACCACTTTTCCGGAGTTTCCAAACGCATGCTTCGATTTTTGCAAAAGCCCGGTCCCATCAAGAAAATTGTGCTGGGCGGTATCCTGATAGTCATCTGCGTGATGATGGTCATCACCCTCGTTCCCGGCGGCCTTTTCGGCGATTACCTCGGCAGAGACCTCACCACGCAGGGCGTGCTGGCCAAAGTCGGTGACCAGGAAATCACGATTCCGCAAGTCTCCCAGCAGGCGCGCCTCATCGGCCAGCAGCAGTTCAAAGGCAATGTGCCGGACGCGCTGATGCCCTATCTGATGCAGCGCGCAGCGCAGAACGTGATCACGCAGAAAGCCGTGAGTTACGAGGCCGACAAGATGGGCCTGGGGGTTACGGACGACGAGCTGCGCGACTTTCTCCACCAGGGCGAATTCGGCAAGGCGATTTTTCCCAACGGCAACTTCATTGGCGAGGGCAGTTATGAGCAGTTGGTCGACGCCAATTTTCATATGGGCGTGCAGCAGTTTGAGCAGGAGATCAAGGCGGAAATCGCCCAACACAAACTGCTGGCCGCAATTGGTTCTGCCGTGACCGTGAGCGACAAAGACATTCGTGAAGAGCTGCAAAAGCAGGACACGAAGGTCAAGTTCGAATATGCCGTGCTCTCGCTGGAAGATGTAAAGAAGCAGATTAATCCGACGGAAGCCGAGCTCAAGGCGTTTTACGAGCAGAACAAACAGCAGCTCGCCAATACCATCCCGGAAAAGATCAAGGCCAAGTACATCCTCATCGACACCAACAGTCTGGAGCAAAAGGTGTCGATTACTCCGCAAGAGCTGGGGCAGTACTATCGCCAGCATCAGGATGAGTTCCGCATCCCCGAGACGGTCACGGTGCGTCACATCCTGATCAAGACACCCACCCCTGACGCCAACGGCAAGATGGACCAGAAAACCGTGGATGCCGCGCGGGCCAAAGCGGAAGATATTGCGAAGCAGTTGAAGGCCGGCGCGAATTTCGCTGACCTGGCCAAGAAGTACTCTGAGGATACCAGCACTGCAAAGGACGGCGGTTTGTTGCCGCCGATCACGCGCGGACGCACGGTGCCGGAATTCGAGCAAGCGGCTTTCAGCACTCCCGTGGGGCAAACCACCGGCGTCGTTCGAACCAGCTACGGCTTTCATATCATTCACGTTGAAGCCAAGCAGGAGGCCCGGCTGAAACCGCTCGACGAGGTGAAGGCCGAAATTGAGCCCATCTTGAAGAAGCAAAAAGCGCAGGCGGAAGCGCAGAGTGTAGCTAGCACGATTCAGACCTTAGCGCGTACCGCCGGTCTGGACAAAGCTGCGCAGCAGCGCAATCTCAGCGTGACGACCACCGGCTTTGTGTCGCAAGGTGACCCGCTGCCGGGGATCGGCAGCGCTCCTGAATTCATGACAGCGCTGCTGGGGGCGAAGAAGAACGATCCCCCGGCTACCGCTACCACACCTGCGGGCTACGTGGTGTATCAGGTAACGGACATTCAGCCTCCACAGACGCCGACCTTCGAGCAGGTGAAGGACAAGATTGAACAGCAGTTCAAAGAACAGCGCGCCCAGCAGTTGCTGGCGCAGAAGACCCAGCAGCTAGCCGATCGCGCGCATTCCGAGCACGACTTGGAGAAGGCGGCCAAGGAAGCGGGTGCTACGGTGAAGACCAGCGATTTAGTGGGCCGCACTTCGCAGATCCCTGAGCTGGGCGCAATGAGCGGTCCGGTGAGCCTCGCATTCAGCCTGAAGCCGGGCGAAATCAGCGGGCCGATTCAGGCCGGTCCCAATGGGGTGGTGCTGAAAGTTCTCGAGCTGCAGCAGCCCACCGACGCGGAGATCAAACAGGACTGGGACAGAGAGAGAGAAACGCTGTTGGAGCAAAAGCGCGAGGAGTTCGAAAACCTCTACGTCGAGAACCTGCGCAGCGCGCTGGAAAAAGAAGGCAAGATCAAGATCAACAAGAAAGAGATGGAGCGGGTGAGCAGCCTGGCTGGTTCCTAACCTCTACTCCCAACCAAACTTTCAATTGCCAGCCGGGATGACCGGCTGGAATTTCTTCTCTTATTCGGTCGGTTCGCTTCCTCCAACCTAAGAAATATGTATTGTGAACGCTCATCCGGTATCCTGCTCCACCCGAGCTCCCTGGCTTCACGCGGGGGCATCGGCGATTTGGGGCCGGCAGCCTATGAATTTGCCGACTGGCTGGGCGCTGCTAAGCAAACTCTGTGGCAAATTTTGCCGTTGCAACCCGTGGGGTGCGGCAACTCGCCTTATTCGAGCACTTCGGCGTTCGCCGGCAACGTCCTGCTGATCAGCCTGGAGCGCCTCGCGGAACGCGGGCTGGTAAACCGGACACGTTTAAGTGACCATTGGGACGGAACCTCGCCCGTCGATTACGAAGAAGTCCGCGCCTACAAGTTACCGCTTCTGAAGAAAGCCGCCGCGAAGTTCCTGCGCTCGGCCGGCAACGGAGCGCGCGCGCGTTACGACGATTTTTGCCGGCAGAATTCCTGGTGGCTGGACGACTACGTCCTGTTCAATGTGTTGCGCGAGCGTTTTGACGAACGACCCTGGAACACATGGCCCCCAGAGCTTGCACGCCGTGAAGACGGCGCTATCGCCCGCGTCCGGTCCGAACTGCAAACCCAGCTCGATCACGAACGTTTTCTGCAGTTCGCGTTCTTTGAGCAGTGGAACGCCTTGCGCTCCTACTGCGCGGGTCGCGGCATTCGCATCATTGGCGATGTTTCTATTTTCGTCAGCTATGACAGTGCTGATGTGTGGACCTATCCTGGACTTTTCCGCCTGAAGCCAGACCTTTCGCCCGCGGTGGTAGCCGGCGTACCTCCCGATGCATTCAGCGAAACCGGCCAGCGCTGGGGCAATCCGCTCTACGACTGGGAAGCGCTAGGCGCCAGCGGCTATCGCTGGTGGATTGAGCGCCTGCGCTGGGCGCTGAAGACCTGCGACATTGTCCGGGTCGACCATTTCCGCGGCTTCGAGGCTTATTGGGAGATCCCCGCCGACGAGCCAACAGCCGTTAACGGCCATTGGGTCAGAGGTCCGAATCGACCTTTCTTCCAATGTCTGCAAGAGGCCTTAGGCAAACTGCCGTTGATCGCCGAAGACCTCGGTTACATCACGCACGAGGTGCACGAGCTTCGTCAAGCGTTGCAGATTCCCGGGATGAAGGTGTTGCAGTTCGGGTTCAGCAACAAGGGCGCACACATTTATCTGCCGCACAACTACGATCCCAACTGCGTCGTCTATACCGGAACGCACGACAATGACACCGTGATGGGTTGGTGGAACAGTGCCGCGACGGATGAGGAGAAGCAGCAGGCGTCGGCTTACCTCAGCATTGGGGAAGAAGGCGTGAACTGGGCTTTTATCCGGGCTGCCCTAACCTCCGTGGCCACATTGTCGGTTCTGCCGATGCAGGATGTGCTTGGACTGGGCAGTGAGGCGCGAATGAACGTGCCCAGCGAGACGGACGGTAGCTGGGGATGGCGACTCCAACGAGGCTCGCTTACGGCTGAACTCGCGGCGAAGCTGGCGCAACTGGTCGAGATTACTGACCGCGACGGATCAATCGAGTGCCAGCAAAGCAACCGGGAAGCAGCCGAAGAGTTCGCGGCATAAGAGAGACTTGTCCGGCACGAATCTTTCTCCAGTGAAAACGTTCCTCAACCGGCGACCGGCTGCCTCCGGCGGCAACAGCAGTTCCGAATCGCCCCACGCCGTGCCGAGGGGCGGCTCTTCCCTGCCCTTCATGATGGTGTAGCTAAGTCGCGGCGCAGCCGTGATCGCAAGTTCCCCTTCGTGCTGCCGTGCGAAAGCTATGACATGTTGGTCGCGGTCACGATTTACGTGTAGCGGCAAGTAATCTCCCAGCCGGAATAGAGCGCGATGGCTGCTACGGAAGTTCAACGTCAGCATCGTGACCCATAACTTCAGCCGGCCATCGGTGACGTCCTGCAACAGCTCCTGGCAAATGTCGCGCAGATCTTCGCCTCTTGCGCGCGCACATAAGCCGGCTGCTGCCCGTCTCCGCAGGTCGAAATCTACGGGACGGCGATTGTCCGGGTCGACCAGACTGAAATCGAACATCTCCTGGCCCTGATAGATATCGGGTACCCCTGGACAAGTGAGCTTCAACAGGGTCTGGCTGAGAGAATTCATAGCGCCGAAGTACATTACCGGCGGCAGGAATTTCTGGATCGAGTCCCAGAACTGGTTCGGCTTCCCCCGATACTGCGGGGCAAGAATTCTCTCGATGAATGTCTTCGTTCCGGCCGCATACTCGGGGTTGGGATTCAGCCAGCTCACGTTCACTTTGGCCTCATGCAGCGCCTTGTCCATGTACTGCTGGACGCGACCCACGAATTGCTTGCGCTGCTCTTCGCCCTCGAGTCGTAAAGGCCAGGCGCCCACGAGTGTCTGGTAAAGGAAATATTCCTCGTTGTTATCAGGAACGACTCGGCCATCGGCAAGCTGCACCTTGCGACCGCGGTTGACACGCCGCCACTTCATCACCTGCGCCGCCCAGACGCCCGGCATCTCCGACAACACGTTCAGCCGTGCCCGAACATCCTCGCTACGCTTAGTGTCGTGCGTGGAGGTCGCCAGCATTGACGCGGGCCAACGCTCCGCTCGCTCCTGGTTGCCGCGGTGGAACTCGGATACCGGAATACCGAATGCGGCCGGCGTCCCGCCAACTTCATTACTGGAGATAAATCGCGCATAACTGTAACAAGCGGTGTCTTCCAGGCCTTTCGCCATCACCGGCCCCGTGAGCTGCTGAAATTTTAAGGTGAAATAAAGCCGCCGATGATAACCGTACAACGTGTCGCCATTGCCGCTGCCTTCCAGCAGAAGAATGCGACGCAAGAAATCGAACGCGGCGGGCGCGATGGTGCCGTTGTAGCGTTTAGCGCACTCGGTTGCCTGCTGGATGTAACGGCGGTCGCTTTCGCTAACGTTTCCGCGTTCATCGATGTAGGTGCGGTAGACCGGAAAACAGGCAATGGTTTCGCGAATTGCCTCGCGCAACACACCACGCGTGTAATCACGGGCGCGCCGCTCTCCGTTGGAGATCTCGTTCAGCATGTGCGTGAGCACGTTGACTTCACTGGCGAGCGCGCGACGCATCACCAGCTTCTTGGTCTCATAAATCAGGCGGTCCGCGCGCACCGTGCCGTCGATTACCCGGTGATAGAGCTTGGTGAAGAAGCCTTGGTGGCGACCATCGATCAGCACCCCGTTCACCAGGTTCGCGAAGTCATATCCCACGGAGCCGTCCACCGGCCACATCGAAGGCAGATGTTCACCGCGTTCTAAGATTTTCTCGATCAGCAGATAGAGCGGCGCTTGCTGATTCCGAGACTCGGCCGCCGCGAAGAAACTATGCAACTCGAGTTCAATGCCATCGCTTCCCGTAGGCGACGCAGGTTCTGCCCCCATGCAGCGGCTGGCCGCATATAGCCTTTGCAGCCGCACAAAATATTCAGCCGGATTCAGCAGCCCATCAGGATGATCGATGCGCAGCCCGGAGATCGACCCTTCCGCCAGGAGTTTCCGAATCAACTTGTGCGTCTCCGCAAATACCCGAGGATTTTCCATGCGGAGCCCGACCAAATCGTTGATATCGAAAAACCGCCGGTAATTGATCTCCTCGCCCGAGACTCGCCAGAACGCCAGCCGGTATGCCTGCTTCTCCAGCAGTTCATGGAGCGCGTCGAAGCTGACGCCGTGTCCTGCCGTCCCATTCATCCGCCGCAGCGCTTCCTGGATGCTTGCTTGTACCGGACTCGAATCGCGATGAAGATCTCGGAGTCTCTCCAGCAGCGCAGGCATCTGCTCCTGCCGTTGTTTCACTTCGGCTGGACTGGTGAGATCGTTCGCAGGCAGTCGCCCGAACTCAGTAATAAGATTTTCAAGCTCCGGAGGGATGGCTTCGCGCCGATCATTCGGTTGCGAGAAGATGAGTGGATAGGTTTGCGGGTTGACGGGAAGCACCTTGTCGAAGTACCTCACCAAGAAACGGCCATCCTCGAAATCCAGCTTGATGTTGCCGTTTTCCAGGTCTTCGCCGTAAGGACTGCCGAGGACGGGGATGAGGACCTTGTTCCGCAGCTCCGGTTTGAGCGGCGTCCAATCGATATCAAAGAAATCGGCGTAAGCGGAGGTGCGGCCATTTTGCAGCACGTCCTGCCACCAGGGATTGTCCCCGTGCCCGACTCCCATGTGATTGGGAACGGTGTCCAGCAGTAGCCCCATTCCGTGGGACTTCAATTCGGCCACGAAGTGCCGAAACTCCTCCTCGGTTCCGATCTCCGGATTGAGCTGATTGTGGTCGATGATATCGTAACCATGCGGGCTGCCGGAGCGTGCTTTCAGGATGGGCGACGCGTAACAGTGGGTGATCCCCAGTTTGGCGAGATACGGAACCAGTTTCCGCGCGTCCTCAAAATGGAAGCCGCTGTTGAACTGCAGCCGATAGGTCGATAGAGGTATTGCGCTCCGCTTCTCATTCGTTAGATGTTCGAGGCAGGCGCACAGCTCTGAGGATTCCTCGACAAGCAGGGTGGAGTTGGTTTGCATGCAGTCGCTGCACTCAAGTGCTGGATGCCGCGCCATGGTGAGATGCGGAGGAATGTGTACGGTGCTGCTCGCCGCCTCACACGACGCGCGCTGTTATCCTGCATCAGGTCAGCTTAAATCGCAAGCTGCCCAGGCGACTTGCTTTACGAAACCGCAACTCAGGCAAGAAAATATGGGATTGGCGGATCGCAATCTGCGCGATCGGGCAACGCCATTCTCAAGGTAACCGCTCGAAAGGACGATATGACTGCTACCGGTGAACTGATCCGCATGATGAATTACGTTGACGACATCGCCGCGACCCTGCGCCGCATTAATGCCAGCCTTTACCTGATTACTCCTGAGGAGAAACACAAATTGGCCGAGTACATGCGCAAGTCGGATCCGAATTTCTTCAACATCATCGAGCAACTGGAAAAGGGAGCATAGCCGGATGGCCGAGATCCGCACCATAGCCGTCATCGGCGCCGGAATTATGGGCCGCGGCATCGCGCATGCTGCCGCTCTGGGAGGCTATCGCACGATTCTTGAGGACATCCTGCCCACCGCTCTGCGCAAGGCTGAGACTGAGATCCGCTCCAATCTGGACAAAGCAGTCGAACTGGGCAAGGTCACAAAGGCGGACGCCGACACCGCGTTCGAGCGACTGGAATACGCTTCATCGGTGGAGCAGGCTGCGCGCGAAGCCGACCTGGTGATCGAGGCTGTCCCCGAGGAGATGGAATCCAAAATCGAGATCTTCACGCTGCTCGATAAAGTTTGTCGCCCGACAACCATTCTCGCCTCCAACACTTCCTCCTTAAGCGTGACCGAAATCGCCTCCGTCACCTATCGCGCTCCCAAATGCGTGGGCATGCACTTCTTCAATCCGGTCCACAAGATGAAGCTGCTGGAAATTGTGCGTGCGTTGGAGACGAGCGACGACACGCTGGCCGCCGCTGTCGAGGTCGGCAGGCGCATGGGCAAGGAAGTCGTCGCAATCAAGGAATCGCCGGGCTTCATTACCAGTCGCATCAACGCGATGATCGGAAACGAAGCGTTCTACATGCTCCAGGAGGGCATCGCCTCGCCGCAGGACATCGACAAGGCGCTGAAGCTGGGCCTGAATCATCCCATGGGACCATTCGAAATGATCGACCTGGTCGGCCTCGATACCCGCCTGCATATTCTCGAGTACCTGCACAAGACGCTGGGCGAGAAATTTCGCCCCGCGCCGCTGCTGGTGCAGTACGTGAAGGCCGGGCGCCTGGGCCGCAAGTCTGGACGCGGCGTGTACGAGTATCCCGGCCAGAAGCCAGGGCGCGGCGATGCGCAACCGCATTCTGTTGCGGCTGCCGAAGCGAAGAAGTGAGCCGTTGCAAAGGGCGCCTTACGGCAATACTGTTGGACGTTCCCGAGAAAATGCGCAGTGTGATGATGAAGTCCCGCTATGCGGGACGGCGACGTGATAGCCCGGCACGCAGCGCAGCGGAGTGCTGGGTGGGCTGCATTAAATGTTGGGAGCCCCTTCAGGGGCGGCACATACCGGCATCAATGAAAATCGTGCGAGCGCACGTCGGCGTCGGTGATATCGACGCTCTCGGCTGCATATGCTTCGCGCATGGGCGCAACCCTCTGCACTTTGACTGATATCACGCCTTCCTGCTTCTGCAAGATACCCTCCAGCAGCAAGAATTTTTCTGTCGTAATTAAAATTCGGTTTTGCTCGAGAATGTCTGGCGTGATGATGGCATTGCTGATGCCGGTCTCGTCTTCCAGGCTGAGAAAGACAAATCCCTTGGCCGTTCCCGGTCGCTGCCGCGCAATGACGCAGCCGGCCGTGCGCACGCGCCGGCCATGCGCGGCATGCTTTAAATCTTCGGCCGAGAGAATGCGCGCACGCTGTAACGCCGCGCGACGGTATGCCATGGGATGCGGCCCAACTGTCAATCCCGTGCCATGAAAATCGGCCACCAACCGCTCCTCTGGCGACATTTGCGCCAGCGGCGAGGCGGTATCGCTTTCCGGAATACTCTCCAGCAGCGGCCCGGCAAAGCGCGCCGCCCGTTCCACCTGCCACAGCGCATCCCGCCGATGCAGGAGACTTTGAAGGGGCGCAGCTTTAGGCGAGCTTTGAAGGGGCACGCCTTCAGGCGTCCCGTGGCCCATTCCTTTAAAGTTGTCATCCCGAGCGGAGCGTCCGCAAGTTTCTCCGACCGCATCGGTTGCGGTCGGGCGAACGCGAAGTCGAGGAGCCTGCCCTGAGCTTGCCGAAGGGACCTGCTTTTCGTCGCCACAGCCAATTGCGTTCAGCGCCCCAATCGACGCCAGCAGCACCAATTCATTGCGGCGCAATTCCGGAACGCGACACGCCAGATCCGCAATGGATGCGAACGGACGCCTATTTCGCTCGCGCAGAATTGCCCGTGCCGTCTCCTCGCGCAGCCCCTTCGCATATCGAAATCCCATGCGCAATGCGAAGCGTTTGCTTTGAAGGGGCACGCCTTCAGGCGTGCCGATAGCTCCCTCATAGGTGTCTGGCTTTAGCCACTGAGGGACTTCGCCATTTCGGAATGCGTGATAGGCTATCGCGGGCTGAAGGCCGCTCCGAATCAGATAGAAAACTCTATTTCGGCACAACTAAAGTTGTGCTCTTTCAAAACCTCGCCGCTCTCTTCCGCCTCCAACGTGCACAGCCAATCCGAACAGGTGATGTCCACCGGCTTGACTCGCAATCCATGCCGCTGCGCGTCTTTCACAATCGTCGCAGGCGAATAGAACCCCATCGGCTGATTGTTCAGCAGCGCGGCCGTGAACGCCGCCAGGTAATGGCATTTCAAGTACGCGCTGGCATAGGCGATCAGCGCAAAACTGGCGGCATGCGATTCGGGAAATCCATACAGCGCAAATGAAGTAATGGACTGGATGATCTGCTCCTGTGCCTCGGGAGGAATGCCGTTGCGCTGCATGCCTTCGCGCAGCTTGACTTCAATGTCGCGCATTCTCTTTTCGCTGCGCTTGAAGCCAAACGCGCGCCGCAGCTCTTCTGCCTCGCCGCCGCTGAATCCGGCGGTGATCATGGCTACGCGCAGCAATTGCTCCTGGAAGAGCGGCACGCCTAACGTGCGCTCTAAAACCGGCTCCAGCGAGGGATGCGGGTAAACCACCGCCTGCCTTCCCTGCCGGCGCATTAAATAGGGATTGACCATCTGTCCCACGATCGGCCCGGGACGAATAATCGCAACTTGTACCACAATGTCATAGAAATGGGTGGGGTGCAGCCGCGGCAGGCACGACATCTGCGCCCGGCTTTCGATCTGAAACATGCCCACGGTGTCGGCCTTTTGCAATGTGTCATACACTGTGGGATCATCGGCGGGCAGTTTTGCCAAATCGACCTCTTCCCGATTGTGATTTCGGATCAAAGTAATGGAATCCTCCAGCACGGCCATCATTCCCAGGCCAAGGAGGTCAACTTTGACAATGCCCATGTCGGCACAATCTTCCTTGTCCCACTGCACCACGACGCGGCCGGGCATGGTCGCCGGCTCCAACGGTACGATGGAATCGAGCTGCCCCTGGCAGATGACCATTCCACCGGAGTGCTGCCCCAGGTGGCGCGGCAGGTCCTGCACCGCCAGGCAAAGCTCGAAAAACTTGCGGATGCGCGGATGCCGCAAATC
The DNA here is from genome assembly GCA_963713465.1 of uncultured Acidobacteriaceae bacterium. GTDB lineage: Bacteria > Acidobacteriota > Terriglobia > Terriglobales > Acidobacteriaceae > Bog-257. The sequence continues at coordinate 345,458 of CAVQLZ010000030.1, read as the reverse complement.
GAATCCCGCATCGCGAAATTGGCGTTCCAGGGTATCGCCCGGATCTTTGTACTCCCACGAACTGACCAGGCCGGCCAGGCGGTCGAGGGTCTCGCCATCGAAGCCAAGCGCTTTGCCCACCTCGCGCGCGGCCGAGCGCCCGCGATAGGTGATGACATTGGCCGTCATGGCCGCGCCCAGCTTGCCGTAACGCTCGTATACATATTGAATGGCGCGCTCGCGCTGATCGCCGCTGGGCAGGTCGAGATCGATATCGGGCCACTCGCCGCGTTCCTCGGACAAGAAGCGCTCGAACAGCAAGTCCATGCCGACAGGATCGACAGCGGTAATGCCCAGCGAATAACACACCGCGCTGTTGGCCGCCGACCCGCGTCCCTGCACCAAGATGCCCTGCTCGCGGCAATAGCGGACAATGTCCCAAACGATGAGGAAATATCCCGCCAGCTTGAGTTTCTCGATCAGCGCAAGTTCGCGCTCGATCTGCCGTTGAGCCCGTCGCCACAGCTCGCGCTGGCCCGGACGCAGGTAGCGGTCGCGCGCCCCCGCCATGGTTCGCGTCCGCAGAAACGTATCCATCGTGGCGCCCTCGGGCACCGGATATCGAGGAAATTCATAGCCGAGATCGTGGAGCGTGAATTCGAGGCGGGATGACAGCTCCAGCGTGTTCGCCGTCGCTTCCGGCAGGTCGGCAAAGAGTTGCAGCATTTGTTGAGGAGATTTGAGGTATCGCTCGCTGTTGCGCGCCAGCAATCGTCCGGCGGAATCGAGCGTGCGGTGGTTACGAATGCAGGTGAAAACATCCGTAATTTGCCGCTCTTCCGCCTTGGCGTACTGCGCGCCCTGGGTCGCCAATAGCGGAAGATGCAGGCTGCGCGCCAGTTCGATAGCGGCCTGATTGCGGGCCTCCTGCGCACGGTTATAGTGGCGCTGCAACTCGACGTAGACATTTTCGGGTCCGTAAATGCAGGTGAGCTGCTCAAGTACCCTGCGGCCCTCGTTCATGCCGCTGCGTTCGAGCGCATAAGCCAACGGCCCCTCATCGCCTCCGGTTAGGCAAATCAGCCCGGCAGCGTGCTCAATAAGGTCGCGCAGCGACGCGGTTGCCCGGCATTGCAGAAGCGGGCTTTCATTTGTGTCACATTGTGGGAGTACATTTGGACTCGCATTGGAACGAGTCTTACTGTGTGGTATCGATATTGAGTACTTAGGGGCGCGCAATTTTGTGCGCGTTATCAGCCGGCAGAGGTTTTGATAGCCTTCGCGAGAGGCGCAGAGCAATGCTAGACGTGGAAGTTTGGCCGGCTGTTCCAAATGCATGCCGGGCAGCAGCGACGTGATCTCCGCGCCAATGTGGGCTTTGATCTTCAGCTTCCTGGCCGCGAGATAAAAGCGCGGCGCCCCATAGACCCCGTCCCGATCCAGCAGCGCCATCGCCGGCATTTCATGATGGGCGCAGAGTTCGGCAAACTCTTCCGGAACCGAAGCCCCTTCGAGAAAGCTGAATGCGGAGCGAGCGTGGAGTTCGATGTACAAAGCAGTTGCCAGTAGTCAGTAGCAGTTGTCAGTCATAGCTCGCATCGGCAAACCATTCGCCGGTGCCTACATTGTGGTATATGCGATACAACGCGACATTTGATTCTTCAGCGCTCGTGCCAGAACCAGCCGCGCGAGCAATTGCCAGCGCAATGTCCCACTCTTCGCGGTCCCATGCGCCGGACGCCGCGCTATTCGCATTCTCTGCCCACCAATCTCCCGATGAGCGCCATGGCCCTGACGACCAAAGGACGCTCCCTTGCAGATTTCTGTCCCTCTGTTTTTTCGTTGTTCACATTGAGGTCCGCCGGCCGTCCTTCGCATAAATGAACTGTGAGTTGGCATACCGGTCGAATGAGTCGCATGGCCAGCTTCGACCCAACATCCTCTGACATTGTGGGAGATAACGCCGTGGATAGGTCAGCAACAGAGGTCATAAAACGCTCTACATTAAAGCTGTCTCGCCGATGGGAATCGAGCAGTCGCGCGATTCCCGCGCGCCGTTCACCCACAATCGCGTTGATACGAGCCAGCGTAAGCTCCAGCTTTTCCGGCTCCGGACTGAGGGGCAGAAAAAGCCCTCTTTGAGCTGTTCGTGGCGGCGCCGGCTGGGCCGAAATCCATAGTTTTATGATCGGGGCGCCCGGCGGATGCGCCGCCAAATCCAGTTGCAGCAACTTTAAAAACACTTTGCCATCGCGCATGGCCAGCGGCAGCCGCAAGATACGCTCGACTTCAGGTTTCGGTATCACATTGTGGGACATATTGGACGGCCCATTCAGCTCCTGCACGGTTGTGGTTTGTTCATCGGCAACGCGTCGGTCCAACTGCAAGCGCAATCGCAACTCTTGCGCGGCAAGGGCCCGGGCTTCCAGCCGGGCGCACAATTGCTCTAACAGGCGGTTCAAAACAAACGACAGAGACTCGATATTTTCAACGGGAGATTCCAATTCCATCGCTTCCTGGAATTGTTGGGCCGGCTCGCACAAGTTCAGCGTGCGCGTGCCCTCGCCACGGGCCAGGCGCCGCAACTGTGCACCGGGTTGGCCGAGACGCGAGGCCAGGGCGTGCTCCGGCAACAGCGCCAAGGTGCGAAAATCGCGGACTCCCCAGCGCTCCAGCGTGTCGAGCATCTGCTCGCGAAACTTCTCGCGCTCACGTCCGGTGGCCTCTCCGAAGCCCGCGGTTGGCGAGGAAATCCCAAAGCCATCCAGCAGCACTTCGACGGGCAGTACGCCTAATCGCTGGATTTCGCTGCCGGCCGGAATAACGGTAATCCCGTCAAAACCACGCGCGGCATGCAGGACCGCATCCGGATTCGCCGCCAGGGCAACATTGCCCTCTATGCCCACCGCGGCTACGCGCGATTGCAGCTCGGCGCCCATTTTCGCCGGCGTGCCATACAACCGCTCCATGCCGGCAAGATCAAGCAGCAGCGTGTCGGCAGCAGCATCTTCCACACGCGGCGTAAAAGAGTGTGCGACATCGAGCAGCGCGGCGTGCGCAGCTTGCTCCTGCTCCCGCGAGCGCTGCCGCAACAAGGCCAGCCGCGGCGATGACATAGTACGACGTTGTGGGACAGCGGAGTTTGCCAAATCGGAAGCCGGCGTTTCAGCGAAAACAGCAGCCTGCAGCTTGGTCATGCCGGTTTCCATTCCCAGCAGGCGAGCTTTTTCGTTGAGGGCAACTACGCGTGTCAGCGGAGGCTTACCTTCAATAACGGCAACGGCACGCTCGCGAAGCAGTGGTTCGGCGCGAACAATGGCTTCCACGGGGAAATCGGGGATGTAGATGCAGGCGAACATGAGGGCACAAACTCATAATGCGGCGCGGAGTTCAACCCGGGCGCCGGCCGATTGCGGCGGCTTGCGCTGCGACCAGGAGCGCACCACCTCTGCGCGAAAACGCAGGCCGCGCAGCAGGTCTGCGTGACTGACGATGTTGGTTTTCGGAATTTGGGGGACATTGCCCGGCTCGATCCTGCATGCCGAGATTGCAGCGTCAAGCGATGAATCTGCCGCGCATACCGCCTCCGCTTGCATTCTTAGCACCAGCGACGCACAGGTCTTCGCGCAGGGCTCCTGTTCAATCAGCAGCAGCACGGTTGCAGTGGGCTCGACGGCGCGGCGAAAACGAAACCAGGAAGTAAGCGGCACGCGGCGCGCGCTCTCTACCGGAATGTCGCCGAGATCGAGCACGACCATACCGAAACCGCCGGCTTGCAAAAGCAGGTCGGTGACTTTCAAAACCTGTTCCAACGCGCCGCCAAAGGCAAAACCGGCGCTTCGCGGGAGTCCTGATTTGGAGAAGCCACTCTGGGCTGGCTTCCTCCTCGCCTGAGAAGTTGCCCCTGCACTGCAACGCACCCACAACAGCCGCTCCAGATCGACTCCGGCGGCGGCCGCGGAAGCGGGATCGAAGCTGTCGCTGGCATCGACCAGCGCGCATATCTGCCGGCGAGTGGCCCCGGCGAGCGCCGCCAGCATCACACCTGTGCGGCCCGAGGAAGCCGGTCCGGCGATCTCGGTGAGTGCGCCGCGCGGCAGGCCGCCGGTCAATGCATCCAAAGCAGCGATTCCGAAAGGAACGGTCAGGGGGGCAGTGCGCTCCCGCAGCAGCAGGGTGGAAGAGAGTTGCTCGCCCAGCGAAGACTCGATGCGGGCCCGAAGGTTGCGACCAGAGTCTTTGCGGAAGATATTCTGAACAGCGGGGCTGACGGCAACCGAAGACATAAGAACCTCAGGAGGGCGAAGCGCAGGGCTTGCGTACTTTCGCTTTTTATTCGCCAATAAATGAGATTCTGCTACGGGGAATCCAGGTTGTCAACCCCCCGGTTGGGCAGTGCGCTATTTGGGATTTTCATAGCGCAATTGTTAATGGCTAAACAGCAGAGCTGCTTGTGATACAACCCTTTCATGCGAGCGGTTGTGCAGCGCGTGAGCCGGGCATCCGTGAAGGTAGAGGGCAAAAGCACAGGCGAGATCGCGCTCGGCCTGCTGGTGCTGCTGGGAGTGGGGCAGGAAGACGCTGAAAAGGACGCCGATTATCTCGCCGAGAAAATTGCCGGCCTGAGAATATTCGAGGACGATGCCGGCAAGATGAACCTGAGTGTGATGGACGTCGGCGGTGCGGTGCTGGCGGTCTCGCAATTTACGCTTTTCGGCGATGTGCGCCGCGGCAAGCGGCCCTCGTTCGATGCCGCGGCCCGGCCCGAGCGAGCGCGAGAGCTGTACGAGTATTTTGTCGAGGGCGTACGGAGCCTTGGCCTGCGCTGCGAAACCGGCCGCTTTCAGGCGACGATGCAAGTCGAGCTGATCAATGACGGGCCGGTGACGATCCTGCTGGACTCACGCAAGCAGTTCTGATCGGCGCGGACACAGCTATCGCCGCTTTTCCCAACTCTGCCGCACGGTCACATCGCCCTGATACGCACAGCACGGCTTCGGGTTGAGTTTCCCCTTTTGTAGGCGTATATTTGGTTCTGACTGTTGTGTTTTGTGGTTCCTGTCGCCGGTTCCCGGCGTGGCAGCGAGCCCGGCAGATTCGGCGAAGCACACCGGTGGGCGATCGCCCACTTTTTATTTCCACCGTTAATCCGCTGTAGTACGGCGAGTCCAGGTGGTCACGCGGGCCTGACGGGCGCTCTGTGTTTAGCATTCGGGAGCCGGAACGAAAGACGATGGCAGCCGGCTTGGACAAAATCCGTGAGATCGCCGAGCGCGTGGCGCAATCCGACGGCCTGGAACTGGTGGATGTGGAACTGTTGGGCGGCGGCAAGGCCCGCGTGCTGCGGATTTATATCGATAAACCGGGCGGCGTAACCCACGAAGACTGTTCGAAGTTGAGCCGCGAGGCCGGAACGATCTTCGACGTGGAGGATGCGGTGCCGGGCGGCTCGTACATGCTGGAAGTATCCTCGCCCGGGTTGGACCGCAGGTTGTCGAAAGCGGAGGATTACCGGCGCTTCACGGGAAGTTTGGTGAAGCTGATGACCCGCGATCCGGTTGGCGGAAATCGGCACTTTGAAGGACGGCTGAAGTCGTTCGAGGACGGCCGGCTGACTCTCGAACTGACGCCGCGCAAACAGTCTAAGAAGCACGCAGCCGTGGAATCGGGGACCGAGGTCGAAATCGATCTCGACAACGTGGAGAAGGCGAACCTGGTTCCGGAACTTTAGCGGGCACTGATTTTATGGCAAGTGAACTGTACAACGTAATCGACGCTCTTAGCCGTGAAAAAGGCATCGATCCGCAAATTGTGGTCAGCGCGGTGGAAGATGCCATCGTGGTGGCCACGCGCAAGTATTATAAGACGCAGGAGAACCTGCGCGCCGAGCTCGACAAAGAGAGCGGCCAGATTCGCGCCTTCGCCGTGCGCTCCATCGTCGAGACCCCGGAGCAGATCGAAGACCCGCTCTCGCAGATCACGCTGGACGATGCCAAGCGCATCGATCCTGCGGCGGAGGTTGGCGGCGAACTGCGCACCTACAAGGCGACCGACGTTCTCGGGCGCATCGCGGCGCAGCTTGCCAAGCAGGTGATCTTCCAGAAGGTGCGCGAGGCCGAGCGCGATACGGTTTACAACGAGTACATCGGGCGCGTGGGCGAGATCATCAACGCCACCATTAAGCGCACCGAGGGCCAGGACGTGATTGTCGACCTTGGCAAGGCCGAAGGCCGTATGCCGCGCAAGGAGCAGTCACGGCTGGAGTCGTTCGCACCCGGTGAGCGCGCGCGCGTCGTGATTGTGCGCGTGGAGAAAGCCTCCAAGGGCCCGCAGGTGGTGGTTTCGCGCGCGGCGCCGGAACTGGTCACGCATTTGTTCCAGACGGAAGTTCCCGAGATCTACGACAACACCGTTGTCATTCGCGCTATCGCGCGCGAGGCCGGCGAACGCACCAAGATCGCTGTCATGTCGAAGGACAAGGACGTCGATCCCGTGGGCGCATGCGTCGGCATGAAGGGCATGCGCGTACAGTCCATCATCCGCGAGCTGCGCGGCGAGAAGATCGACATCATCGAGTACCACGAGGACTCGGTCGTGTTCGCCGAAAAGGCGTTGCAGCCCGCCAAGGTCAGCCGCGTGACGGTTCTGGAAGGCCAGGAGAAGCATCTGGAGGTGATCGTTGACGACAGCCAGTTGTCGCTGGCCATCGGCAAGAAGGGGCAGAACGTCCGGCTGGCCGCCAAGCTGCTGGGCTGGAAGATCGATATCAAGAGCGAGGAAGAGAAGCGGCAGGAAGTGGAAGAACAGATGCGCGGCATGATGACCCCGCAAGCCACGCCGCTGGAGTCGGTGCCTGACCTTGAGCCAGGCATCATCGAGAAGCTGGTGGCGGCCGGAATCACTACCGTGGAGCAGGTCGCCGACATGACACCCGAGCAGCTCGAAGAAGTGCCGGGTATCGGGCCGAAGACGGTGGAGAAGATCAGCATCGCGGTCAATAACTACTTTGCCGCTCTGGACGCGGCGGCGGGTACCGAAGAAGGCGGCGAAGCCATCGGCGAGGATGTTCCCGCCGAAGAAGAGGCGCGCGAAGCCGAAGCGGAAGAGGCCGCCGAAGCCGACGCTGCGGCCGGCGAAGAGCCTAGCGAAATCGATGCCGCTGAGCGTGACGGCGCAGTGGCCGAGTCGGAAGAGCCGGCAACTGCTGAAAGCGCTGTCGAGCCCTCCGAGGAGGGTGGTCAGTCGGGCGACGAAGAAGGTTTGGACGATGTGCCGGAAGCTTCTTCCGAGAGTGTCAAGGAACTGGTCGATGAAGGCCAGGCTTTCGAGGCCGAAGTGATCGACGGGGTCGAAAACGCGCCTCTGGCCGACGAGGCCGAGCTGCCCATTCGCGAGCGGCCGGCAACGCCGAACGAGAACGTTCCAGACGAAGAAGAACCGGGCGAGAAGCGGTCGTAAAGCAGTTGTCGGTTGTCGGTTCTCAGTTCGAAGACGCAAGTCGCAGAGACTGTGCGAGGCCAGATCGAAGGGGACCGAACCAGCCGCGCAGCGGCGGAATGAATTTGGCGGGGACGGCAGCCCCCGCTCCGGTGCGAGGAAGATGCGAGCCGCGGCAGCGGCGATACCCTCGCGGGCTGAAGCCCGCTCGGGTCTTCAAAAAAGTAGAAGCATATGGCACAGCTGAAGCTGTGCCCCTTCTGAAACATAAACCATTAACCGTGAGGATGCTATGAAGGCGTAACTGGACGGGACAAAGCGGAGGAAACGGGGCGTAATGCAGCACAAAGTCAGAATTAACGATCTGGCGCGGGAACTCGAGGTCAAGAGCAGAGAGATCCTCGACGCTCTTCCCAAGATCGGCATCACGGAGAAGAAAACGCACTCCAGTTCGATCGAAGAGGACGAAGCGGAGCGCGTGAAGAAACACTTTGCGGAGCAATCGCCCGGGCAGCATCGCGGCGCGCGCGCGCATGCCCCGGTCGACGAGTTCAAGCCCAAGATCGACCTCTCGCACATCTCCAAGCCTGGCGATGTGCTGAAGGCGATCACGCAACGGGCCGCGCAACCCGCGACGCCTCCGCGACCAGCCGCGCCTCCTACGCCCCGGCCCACGGTTGCGCCGCCGTCAGCAGTGCCGCCGAGGCCTGCCGCTCCGGCTGCCAGCACCCAGCCCGCAACCCCGGCTGAAACCAAGCCTGCTCCGCGATTTATCACGCCGCAGTCGGTGGCGCGGCCGCCCGCGCCCATAGTCATGCCCCCAAAGCCGCCTGCCCCACCCGCTCCCCCACAAATGCAAGCACGTCCCGCGCAGGAAGCGGCAAGAACTTCAGGAGCAACCATCGAAAGCGCAACTGCGGTCCTCGATCGGCCCGAGATAGAAGTAGCGGAGCCGGCCGAAGTTGAAGTGCCAGTGCAGCCAGAAGCAGCATCATCTGTGGCGTCCGCAACGCCTCTTGCACCGCCGGCACGTCCCAGTGCTCCGGCTGACGGACAGACCGCAGCACATGCGACGCGTCCGGCGCAGGCATCGCATCCTGCGCCTCCGCCGCGGCGTCTTATCGTTCCGCAGACCGGACCGCGTCCGGTCTATACCGCTCCGGCACGCCCGGCAGCGAGCGCGACGCCTGCGCGGCCGGTTATGCCCGAGCGTGGCAAGCCGATATTCCAGCGCCCGCGTCCGGGAGCGGGAGCGCCGCCGACGGGCGCCGCGCGTCCGCCAATGCGGCCCGGCGAACGCCGCGGTCCGCATCCTACGCGGTCTGGACCGCCGGGAGCTCGTCCTGGATTCGCCCCGGGTACTGGCATGGCACCGCCGCCGACCGGACAACGTCCTATGGGACGTCCGGCGCGGCCCGGTCAGCGTTACATTCCGCGTGGTGTGAAGGAAGGCCCGATGAAGGGGTTCGTTCCGCCGCCGCGGCTGTCGTTGTCGAGCGAGCCGCTGCCGATCACACGCAGTATCACGATTCCGGAAGGCATCAGCGTGAAGGACCTGGCCGAGAAGCTGGGCATTCGCGCCAAGGACCTTATCGCGCGGCTGCTGGCGCGCGGCGTCTTCGCCACCGTGAACCAGACGCTCGATTCCGATCTGGCGTCCGACATGGCTCGCCACTTCGGCGCGGATACCGCGGTCATCAGCTTCGAAGAGCAGCTTGCGAAGGACACCGTGTCCTCTGAAGGCGCCGGTGAAGACGGTACTGCCGGCCAGGCCGTGACCCGTCCGCCGGTCGTCACCATTATGGGTCATGTCGATCACGGCAAAACCAGCCTGCTCGACGCCATTCGTTCCACCAATGTTGCCGAGGGCGAAGCGGGCGGCATCACCCAGCACATCGGCGCGTACAAAGTTGCCATCACCGACCCCAATTCGCCCGCGTACGGACGCGAAATCGTCTTCCTGGATACGCCGGGTCACGAGGCTTTCACCCGCATGCGCGCGCGCGGATCGAAGGTAACGGACATCGTCGTCCTCGTGGTCGCCGCCGACGACGGCGTCATGCCGCAGACGCTGGAAGCCATCGACCACGCGAAAGCCGCAAACGTGCCGATCATCGTCGCGGTGAACAAGATCGATAAGCCCGACGCGCTGCCCGAACGCGTGAAGAAGCAGCTCGCGGATCGCGGCCTCTTGCCGGAAGATTGGGGCGGCACGACGGTGTTCGTCGATGTCTCCGCCAAGCAGAAGACCAACCTCAATCTGCTGATGGAAATGATCTGCCTGGTCGCCGATCTCCAGGACCTGAAGGCGGTGCCAGATCGTCTGGCGAGCGGCGCGGTGCTGGAAGCCAAGCTCGACCGCGGACGTGGTCCGGTCGCGACGGTGCTGGTGCAAAACGGCACGCTGCGCACCGGCGACAACTTCGTCGTCGGCAACGTCTTCGGCAAAGTGCGCGCCATGTTCAACGATCGCGGCGTCGCGCTGGAGACCGCAGGCCCGGCAACTCCGGTTGAGGTCCTCGGCCTCGAAGGTCTGCCGCAGGCGGGCGATCAACTAGTCGCGGTTGCCGACCGCGAGAAGGCGCGCGACATCTCTGAGTATCGTGAAGGCAAAGCTCGCGAAGCGACGCTGGCCAAGAGCTCGCGCGTCTCCCTCGAAGGTCTGGCGGAGCAGTTGAAGACCGCCGGCCAGAAGGAACTCTTCATCATCCTGAAGGGCGATGTGCAGGGCTCGGTCGAGGTGCTGGGCGACGTCCTCACCAAACTCTCCAATGATCGCGTGAAGATCAACGTCATGCGCGCCAGCGTGGGCGCCATCACCGAAAGTGACGTGCTGCTGGCGTCGGCGTCGAATGCCATCATCATCGGCTTCAACGTACGGCCGGAGCGCAAGGCGCAGGAGTTGGCGGAGCAGGAGAAAGTCGACATCCGTCTGCACTCGATCATTTACGAGGTGCAGGACGAGATTAAGAAGGCCATGACCGGGCTGCTGGAGCCGATCGTGAAGGAGACCTACCTGGGCCGCGCGGATGTGCGCGATACGTTCCGCGTGCCCAAGGTGGGCACGATTGCCGGCTGCTACGTCAGCGATGGCGTGGTGAAGCGTGATGCCGAGGTGCGGCTGCTGCGCGACAACGTGGTCGTCTTCAAGGGCAAGATCGGCTCGGTGCGGCGCTTCAAGGAAGATGTGAACGAAGTGCGCAACGGCATGGAGTGCGGCATCTCGATTACAAACTACGGCGACATCAAGATCGGGGATGTGATCGAGGCCTTCGTGACCGAGCGCGTGGCCGCCGAAGCGTTTGTGTGAAAGCAGTTGGTAGAGCGGCGCTTCAGCGCCGCGTCACGCTTGCCCTTGATGAACAGCCGGGCTTTAGCCCGGCGGAAAACCTCCGGGGCTGAAGCCCCGATCAATTTATATGCGGACTAGACGCGGGCCTAAAGGCCCGCTCTGCCAGAGGTCACCATCGTCCCGGAAGCTGATCCTCTCTGAGGAGCCGGTATCCGGGACGTTGTGCAACAGGGCAAACAGATGATCGCGTATCTCACGCTGGAGATTCGCATCGAGGGTGCGCATTCCCTCAAAGACAAGCGCCAGGTGGTGCGCAGTGTCAAAGATGGCCTGCGCAGCCACTTCAATGTCGCGGTGGCCGAAATCGACGCCAGCGATGCCTGGCAGCGCGCGACCCTCGGTGTGGTCAGCATCTCGGATTCTCGTGACTATCTCGATGGCCTGATGCGCAACGTGGAACGCCACGCCATGCGGGTCGCCAATAATAGCGGCGGCGAGATTACGGATTCCTTTCTGGATTTCCTCTCCGAGGCGGAATTCGGCGCGAGTTCGAGCGGCGAATCGTGACAATCATCACCGCCGGCTTGACAGATAGGGGTATGCTCTAACGTTCCCCTTTTCGTGCAGGAGTTTTAGAAGCAATGGAGAACCGGGGACAGCAACATCATCGCGCCAGGTTAGGCGAGACGCTACGGGAAGAAATCACTGCCCTGGTCGAAGGCGAGTTGGGCGATCCTCGCATCGGGCTGGTCAGCGTCAGCGAAGTGCATCTGGCGAGTGACGGCAAGACCGCTCGCGTGTTCATCGTGGCCGACGGCGACGAGGATGAAGGGCTACAAAGCCTGGAAGGACTGAACGCGGCCCGCGGCTACATCCGCCACGAGCTCACCCGCCGTCTGGGAGTGCGTCAGGCGCCGGAGATCTTTTTTGTGCTGGACCGCTCCGAGCAATACGGCGGCCGGATTGAACAGTTGTTGCACCGAATTGAGAAGAGGAAGCGCTAGGTTCGAGGCCGTGAGATGGCAGCGAAACACATTCTGCTGAATGCCGTGAAAATAATAGCGGGAATCGCTGCGGTCGTCTTCTTGCTCGCGCCTGTGAGTAGAGTTATCGGAATGCTCTTGTTCATTGTTGCGATTGTTGTTCTTATCGTCTGTTCTGCAATAAGCAGCAAACTGGATGACAAGAATACTGGCTACTGGCCAGACGAGCCGAAGCTGTAGAACGAACCAGGGCCACTGGAATGTTGGACGAAGTTCTAAACCAGATTGGGAGAAGACAGAAGTTCATTCTCACCTCGCACGCGCGACCGGACGGTGATGCCGTCGGCTCCACTCTCGCGTGCGCGCAGATTCTCCGCAGCATGGGCAAGCAAGCCAGCGTGGTGCTGAGCGACGGTGTGCCCGCCATCTACGGACCGCTGCCCTTCACCGACTCGGTGCTGCGAGACACGGCGGAAGCGCCGGATGCGGAGGCCGCGATCATCCTGGAATGCGACAGCGTGGCGCGCACGCGCCTCACCGGCCTGGAGCAGCACTACCTCATCAACATCGACCATCACGCGACAGCGCGTCCCTTCGCGAACGTGAACTGGATCGACCCGAACGCCTGCGCGACGGCGGAGATGATCTTCCGCCTGGCGCGCGAGGCGGGGGTGAAGATTTCGCCCGAGGTCGCGACGTGTCTCTACACCGCCGTCCTGACCGACACCGGCTCCTTCTGCTTCCACGGCACGAACGAGAAGACGTTTGCGCTGGCGCAGGAGTTGGTGCGCTGCGGCGCCGACCCGGTGCGCATCGCGCATAACGTTTATTTCTCGACGCACGTCTCGAAGATGCGGCTGCTGGGCGCGGCGCTGAGCAATCTCCGCACTCGACGGCTCGTTGGCCTGGATGCACGTCGATCGCGCCGCCATCGAGAGCTGTCACGCCAACGACGAAGACTGCGAAGGGCTGGTGAACTACGCGCTCGCCATTCAGGGCATCGAAGTAGCGCTGTTCTTTCGCGAGCAGCCCGACGGCCGCTTTCGCATCAGCTTGCGCAGCAAAGGACGCGTGAACGTCGCAGCCGTAGCGGAGGCCTTCGGCGGCGGAGGCCACGAGTGCGCCAGCGGCTGCGCCTTGGATGGGCCGCTTACCGCGGCGCTGCAACAACTGCTCGCGCAACTGCGCGCGCACGGCTATGACGCGCAGGTGCAATAGACCTTCTTGCGACCGACACCTCCCACTCTTCCCGATCGCACACGTCGCGGCATCGACACGCTTGCCCTGATTGCATTCTGCGGTTTTCTTTTTCTGCTGGGAGTTCAACTCGTCGGTCTGGTGGGCGCCGACGAACCGCGGTACGCGCAGGTCGCGCGCGAGATGCTGGCGCGGCATGACTGGGTCACTCCGGTCCTCTACGGCCATCCTTGGCTGGAGAAGCCGCCGTTGTATTACTGGTGCGCGATGCTCGCCTACAAAGCTTCTGGCGGCGTCAGCGACACGGCGGCTCGGCTGCCATGTGCGGTTCTGTCGTGTCTGCTGGTGGTCTTCATCTATGTCTGGGCGCGCCGCTTCCGCCCGGGCATGCAACTCGACGCTGCCCTCATTACCGCATCCGCGGCGATCATGATCGGCTTCGGCCGCGCCGCTTCCACGGACATGCCGCTCACGGCCATGTTCGCCGCCGCGATGCTGTCCTGGTTCGGCTGGTACACAAGTCAAAAGCGCGGCTGGCTCCTCGGCTTCTACTTCTTTCTTGCCCTCGGTACCCTGGCCAAAGGTCCGGTCGCGGTTTTTCTGGCCGCGATCATCCTTGCGACATTCGCCGCCCTGCGTCGCGACGGCAAGCTGCTGGTGCGCACGCTATGGCCGGTTGGAATCGCGCTTTATCTCGCGGCCGCGGCGCCGTGGTTTATCGCTGTTCAGCATGCCAATCCGGAGTTCTACCGCGTCTTCTTTCTGCAACACAATGTCGAGCGCTTCACCAGCAATCTTTATCATCATCCGGAGCCTTTCTGGTTCTATCTGCCGGTGGCACTGCTGGCGCTGGCGCCGTGGACGGTGTTCGCCGTGGCTGCCGTCGTGGATGCCATTCGCGACTGTCGATACTCAGCCCAACAGCCGCCTGGGGAAGAAGACTTTCGGCTGTATCTCGTCATATGGTTTGTGCTGCCGATAATCTTCTTCTCGTTTTCGCAGTCAAAATTGCCGGGCTACATTCTTCCGGCCATTCCTGCAGCTACTATCCTGCTTGCCGATTTTGTCCGCCGACGCGAAAAACAAGACGTTAAGCCCGCACTGTGGATGGCGCTGCTGCACGGCTTGCTCTGCGCGGCAATGCTCTCGGCCGCTCTCATCGTGCCATTCAAGCTGCTGAAGCTTCCTTTGCCGCGGACCGTGATCATTGTGGCCGCGGCGCTTGCCGTCATGGCGGTCCTCATGCTCTGGGTGACGCTGGCGAGCCAGGGCTACCGTATTCTTCGCTTCGCAACTCTGATCCCGCTGGTGATTGCGTTCGCGCTGGCCTTGCGTGGCACAGCCCCGATCATCAACCTGTTGCAATCGGAGCGTCCGGTGGAGATGACGCTGGCTGAAACCGAGGTCGGCCGCATCCCGGATATTGCCGCGTACGACGTGCCTGCCAGCGTCGAATATGGCCTGGCCTTTTATCGCAACCATCGCGTCGCCAGCTATGTAAACAAGGAAATTCCCGCCGGCGATCACATCGTCGTCGCCGCTGAGGGCACCCAGCGTGAGTTGGAATATCTTCTGCCGGGACGCAAGGTAGTGCGCTTCGGCGGCTTCCCCTGGCAGCACCTCGACTTCTACCTGGTCACCCGAGCTGCCCCCACTCCCTAGCAGCCCAACCTCGCCAGTTGAACTGGCATCCATGCTTAAGGGCGCCTCGGGGAGGAGCCTGAGGGGTAACCCTGGCCGGCAAGGCCACACTATCAGGAGCATGAAAACATGAAGCTGTTGATGCCGATACTTCTTGGAGCTGCCTTGGTCGTCGGCTGCGCAGCTCCGGCGCTGGCTGCGCCGCAAAACTGTCAGGAAGCCAGAGCCGCCAGGCCAATACTCAGGCGTATAGCGCAGGATACTCGCAGGGCCAGACGGATGCGCAGAGCCACGCCGTTCGCAATTACCAACCGGGCGCCAGTGGGCCAGCAGCTCCGACCAGCTCGCCTATACCCAAGGCTATGAGGCCGGATACAACCACGCGATGAACAATGCCGACAACGTCAATCCCGCCGCCAATCTGGCACCGGGCGATCAGCAGGCCAGGCAGTTCGGATATCAGGACGGGTTGGCTGCCGGGCGGCACGATGTCATGAAAGGCGACAAGTTCAAACCGGAAGACCACGATCTCTACAAGAACGGCCTGCACGGCTGGACCGCCGCCTTGGGCACTAAGGACCAGTTCAAGCAGCTTTATCGCGAGTCGTTCGTGAAGGGCTACGAAGAGGGTTTCAGAGGAACGGGCCCCCGATAGCCGTCGGCACCGACAGTTTCCATGGCCAAGCGGCGGTACCCTGCACTGCCGCTTAGTTACCAGCGGGTATTCCCGTCGCTGTTCTAGTTTGCTTCCCTCCGCTACGCGCACTAGACTGACAAAGTCTATGGCCGCTACTGTTTTCCGTCGGTCACACCAGCTCACGGGCGTGGAGATCCTCGACCTAAGACACTTCGGTTCCAGCGATCTGCGCCCCCTGCTCAACCAGGAGGTCGATTCCTGGGGCAACCAGTTGTGCTGGGACTATCGCAGCTCGGCGGAGATGATCCTGCGCTACGTCGATGCCAAAATCCTGCCCGGTTATGCCGCGGTGGAGCGAGGCAATATCGTCGGCTATTCGTTCTTCGTCTACGAGGGCAGCAAGGGGGTGATGGGCGATTTGTTCGTTTCACCGCGCCGCCTCGACGCTCGCCAGATCGAATCGCAGATGGCCGAGCACGTCATTGAGACCCTGCAGCAGTCGCCGGGAATCCATCGCATAGAGGCGCAGTTGCTGACCCATGCGGCCGGCCATCTGGCCGTGGGATTTGCAGCCGCGGGATTTCAGCGTTATCGCCGGCTGTTTTTGTCATTGGCTCTGAGCGGCCGCGACGCTCCGCAGTTTCCGCCATTGCCGATGCCCGCCGATGTGCAAGTGCGACGCTGGATGGAACAGGATTATCAGCCTGCGGCTTCGGTCATCACGGCGGCCTATCGCGGGCACATCGACTCCGAAATCAACGATCAGTACCGCACCCACGCCGGCTCCATTCGCTTCCTCAACAACATCGTGCGCTTCCCCGGCTGCGGAGTATTCGACGCGCAGTCGTCATTTTCGGCAATCCATCGTCCGACGAATTCGCTGATCGGACTGATTCTGTGCTCGCGCGTGAAGGACGATGTAGGACACGTCACCCAGGTGTGCCTGCTGCACGAATACCGTGGGCAGAAGATCGGAGAGAACCTCATCGCCTGTTGCGCGAATTCCCTGCGCAGCCGGCAGTTCAATCAGCTTTCGCTTACCGTGACCGAGATGAACCGGCGCGCCGTCGATCTCTACAGGCGAATGGGGTTCGAGGAGAAGAGCGTCTTCGACGCGTACGTTTGGGAGGGATGAGATGGCTAAGGCACGGCGGAAAACCGTGCCTTGATGCGATTCCTGTTGTCCCGAGATCTAGCCTTTCACCTTCTTCATTACCTCTCGAGCTTTGGCGACGACGTTTTCAACCGTGAAGCCAAAGTGCTTCATGATTTCCTTGTAGGGAGCTGAGGCGCCGAAGTCGTCGTGAGCCACGGTATCGCCGTCAGGTCCGATGTACTTGCTCCAGCCGAAACTCGCGGCCGCCTCCACCGATAACGCGCGCCCGCACCTCCCGCGGAAAGACGGCAGCCTGGTATTCAGCCGACTGCCGTGCGAACAGCTCCCAGCAAGGCATAGACACGACTCGCGCCTTTACGCCTTCGGCAGTGAGCTGCTCATAAGCGCCCACGCAAAGCTGGACTTCGGAGCCGGTGCCCATCAGGATCACGTCGGGTGTACCGGGCGAATCGGCGAGGACATACGCACCCTTGGCCACGCCCTCCGCCGAGGCATACTTGCTGCGATCGAAAGTCGGCACACCCTGACGGGTGAGCACCAGCGCCACCGGCTGGTCTTTCATCGGCATGATGAGGCGCCAGCTTTCCGCAACCTCATTCGCATCTGCCGGACGAATCGTCATCATGTGGGGCATGGCACGGAGCGAGGCCAGTTGTTCGATGGGCTGGTGCGTTGGACCATCCTCGCCGAGCCCGATCGAGTCGTGGGTGTAGATGTAGATGACCGGCAGCTTCATCATGGCAGCCAACCGAATCGGGGGGCGCATGTAGTCGGAGAAAATGAAGAACGTCGCTCCATACGGCCGCACGGAGGACAACGCCATGCCGCTGATGATGGAGCCCATGGTGTGTTCGCGAATGCCGAAGTGGAAGTTGCGGCCGGAGTAGTTGCCCTTCTCAAAATCGCCACCGTCTTTGATGATGGTCCTGGTGGAAGGATACAGATCGGCTGCACCGCCGATGAGCCAGGGAACCTTCGGCGCGATCGCATTCAGGACCTTGGAACTCGACTCGCGCGTAGCGATGCCCTTCGCGTCGGCTGGAAACGTCGGAATGTCTTTGTCCCAGCCCTGGGGCAACTCCCGTTCCGACATCTGGTCCCACATCTTGGCAAAATCAGGATTCGCGCCCGCCCATTTCTTGTAGTTTGCGTCCCACTCCTGCTCCCACTTTGCGCCACGGCCAACCGCCTTGCCCATGTAGTCCTTCACTTCGTTGGGAACCAGGAAGTGCGCGTCGGGAGGCCAGCCATACACCTGCTTCGTCAGCCGAACCTCTTCTTCGCCCAGCGCTTCGCCGTGCGCTTCCTTGGTGTCCTGCCGGTTAGGCGAACCCCAGCCGATATGCGAGTCAACGATGACCAGCGTCGGGCGCGCCTCTTCGCGTCGTGCTGCCCGGATGGCCACGTCGACCAATTCCAGATCATTTACGTCGCTGATGTCGAGCACATTCCAGTGCCAGCCGCGAAAACGCGTGGCCACGTCGTCGGTAAATGCCAGCGCGGTGGTGCCTTCGATAGTGATGTGATTGTTGTCGTAAAACCAGATCAGATTCGACAGCCCAAGATGTCCGGCAACCGAAGCTGCTTCGTTGCTGACACCTTCCATCAGATCGCCATCGCCGCAGAAAGCGTAGATGCGATAGTCAAACGGCGTGTAGTTGTCCTTATGAAATTTCGCCGCCAGCCAGCGCTGGGCAATTGCCATTCCCACAGAGTTGGCCACGCCCTGGCCGAGCGGACCAGTGGTAACTTCCAGTCCGGGAACGTGATGATATTCAGGATGTCCGGGCGTCTTCGACTCCCACTGGCGGAATTGCTTCAGGTCATCCAGCGACATGTCGTAGCCGGTGAGGTGCAGCATGGCATACAGCAGCATGCAGGCGTGACCATTGGAAAGAATGAAGCGATCGCGGCCCGGCCACTGCGGGTTGTGTGGATTGTGCCGCAGATAACGGTCCCACAGCACGAAAGCCAGCGGCGCCAGCGCCATGGGCGTTCCGGGATGCCCGCTGTTGGCTTTCTGCACCGCGTCCATCGCCAGCGTGCGAATGGTGTTGATGCAGAGCTGCTCGAGGTTGGGCTCGACGCCGTTCGTGGCCTGCTCTTTGCTTTGAAGGGAAGTGTCTACCTGGGTGCTCATCTTGCCGCCTTTCTATAAAACCGTTTCGCAGCGCGTTGCGCCTGAGCAACTACTTTTTTCGTTGATTGGGGTCCTATCGGTGCCCTCAGGCTTCGGTGCCCCAGGTTCGCGTCCTTCCTTTGGACGCTAACCTGGGCCCAAGGAAGAATCGATTGCGGCACCCAGGTTAGCCCAACTGAAGGGCGAACCTGGGGCACCAACTTGACGCAAGAATTGCGCGAAAACAACCTAACCAGACGCCGACTTTTTCTTCATGGCCGCGTCCGAATCCGTTGCGCCGGATGTTCGATCTCCACCGCATAATCCATGCCCTCCCACCGATTGCCGTCCGACCAGTGGAAGGTGAAGCGCAGCGGCGCTTTTTGCGCGGCATCGACCTGCAGGTCCACAAAATCTATGCCTAAAGCAGTCGAGGTGGAATTCGTGTCGCGAGCCGTGTGCCACTCGTCGTCGCTCCAGTGCAGCACGAAGGCCGCTTCCGCCTGGATGCGCAGCACACCACCCGCGGGAACCTCCCTTACTTGCCGATTCATCTTCCATACTTCGATTACCCGACGCGGATTATCGTTGCAATAACGTTCGGCCACCGCATCGATGCGGTCGAAAATCTTGTTGTCCACCATGGAGCGGAGCAGCTTCACGTACTCCGCGTGGGCCCACATCAGCGGAATGGCCGCT
Organism: uncultured Acidobacteriaceae bacterium; assembly: GCA_963713465.1. Taxonomy (GTDB): domain Bacteria; phylum Acidobacteriota; class Terriglobia; order Terriglobales; family Acidobacteriaceae; genus Bog-257. The sequence continues at coordinate 326,357 of CAVQLZ010000030.1, read as the reverse complement.
CCCGTTGCTTTGCCGAAAAACATGTGCTGCTCGGGGATATCGGGGGCATCCCAGATTTGCTCGGGGAACAATCCGACGCCGGTGGAGAATGCCTCAGCCGCTTTGAGGAAAACCGTGATATCGCGTCCGGCGGCGAGTTCGTAGGTGGCGCGTTCCAGCATGAGCAGTGGCCAGGCGTGTCCTACGCCCCAGCCGCGGTACGACGTCCCGTCGGCGCGCTGGCCGTAACCGTCGTGGTTATATCGCTTCCAGCAAGGCCCGAACGGTGTGTCCACCTTCAGCACCGCATCCACCACCTTCAGCGAGTCCTCGATGAGCGGATCGCCCGGCTTGCGAATCCCCATCCGGACTAGCTCAAGAAATCCAGCATCGATGATTTCATTGGCTGGGTACTGCTCGCGGTCGCCGGGCTTCTGGTTGGCCAGCCCGATGATCGCGGTGTCGGGTTCTTCGTCGCCGGTAGAGCCGGGCGCGCTAATTGCAGGAGTGATGCGGATGTAGTGCCGCTTCACGCCCGGCAGAAGGCTGCCCTGGTTCGTAACCGTCCACTTCTCGACGTGCGACTCGAGAAAATCGGCGTAAGTGCGGACGAACTCCGCGGTGTGTTTATCGCCGCGCGCTTCGATCATCTCGGCGGCGCAGATCAGGGCGGCGATGTTACTGGCCAGCGTCGAGGGCGAGTAGCCGCCGTTTTCTTCCCAGCGTTCCTCCGGCGTCGCCGGTCCCTCGCGGATCAGATACGCGCAGGCGCGAAACACGGTGACATAAGGATCGAAGTCGCCCAGCGCGTTCGCCTTCCACAGCCGATAACAGCCGATGACGGGGAACGAAACTTCGTCCAGTTGCACGCCGGTCCAATACGGGCTGCCATCAATCCAGAAGTTCTGGTAGAAGCCGCCGTCGGCGCGTTGCGTGATGGCCAGATAGATGATGGCGCGCAACGGCGTCGTGGTGTCCCCTGCGGCCATCAGGGCGCTGGCGCACTCGATCATGTCGCGCGTCCAAACCAGGTGGTAGCCGCCTAACTCGTCATCGCCCTTGTCCTCACCCCAGGGAATGCTCATGCTGGCGATCATGGCGCCGGGATAGACTTTGTCCTCGTGCGCCAAGATCAGGTTGATGCTGCGCGCGAACAACGCCGAAGCCGCGTCATCAATTTCTCCGTGGCTCATATCGATCACGGCAAGCCGCCTGCGCGTGCGGTGCCACTGATCGAGGAAGCTCTTCAGGTTCGTCTCAAATGGAATGCACAGCGACTGCAACAGGGTCGCGGCGGCGGTGTGGCGGCTGCGAGCGAAGCTAATACCGAGCGTAAACTCGGTGCCGCGCGAGAGATCGATTTCTCCCGTCAAGGCGACGTTGCCGTCCAGCGCAGAGTCGTACTCCCAATCCATCTTCAGGTTGTGCGACAAGTCGGTCCAGCCATCGCTGGCCCCGACATAGCCGCAGGAGAGCTTGCGGAAGCCCGCCAGCGTGCTGATGCACATGAAGAAGTTGTCGCGATAGGCCAGAAGCCAACGGTGTCCCCGAGTCTCGTCTATCACTGCATTGTTGTGATAGCCGCCGATCTTCAAATGCGGCGCGCAGATCACGTAGAGATGCAGACGCCCCTGCCACTCCGGCGCAACGTTGAACTTGGTATGAATGAGCAGGCAGTTCAGGTGCGGATCGCCGATGATCTGCTTCTCGATCGTGTACCGGCCTTCCGGATCGGTATTCGTTACCCTGAATCCCAAGGCTCCGGGGTCGATCATCTCGGTTTTGCTAATGGTGTTCCGCCGTTCATCATGGAAGAAGGTCTCGCCGTCGCTGACCATGTATTGCAGGTCGCGAACCTGTGGCATATCGATGGTGGGATAGTAAATCTCGGTGTTGATGCCATTGGCCAGGGTGTACCAGAGCCGGTTGGAAACGGAGTAGGCGGTACCCACGGCGTCTTTGGCACCCGCCGTCCACCGCGGTTCAATGCCCGGAGCGCCGGGTGCTGGATTGGTTGGGTTCAAGTTCAAGTGGCTTTCCTCCTTGACGCGGTCAGGATTGCCTTGCAAGTCTATCGCGCCGCGCCAATCTGGCGACGGCGAAAAGGCTACCGTTTAGCGCAATTTGGCGCGATATCGCCGGTTAACGTGGAACTTCCTCCCTTGTTATCATGAAAACATAAACAGGATGTGGAAAAAACGAGCCATGCGCTTGCTTTGGGCAGCACCACAAGAACAGCCGACGGCCGTCCTCCCAAAAAGCAGAGCGTGACCGAGTACTTAGCTGCCGCCACTTCGCCGCTCGATATGACTACCGACACGGATACCACCGCCGAGAAATATCTCGCCTTGATGGAAGTCTCAAGCGTCATTGCCTCCCACCGCGATTTGACCGAGCTTTTCGACAAACTCGCGGAATGCCTGCACCAACTGCTGGGTTTTCATTTCTTAATGGTGGCCTTGCACGACGAGGGTCGCAGCGTCATGCGCCTGCATGTATTGCATTCCTGGCGCAAGCAGGTGGACGCCAAAGGCCGCGAGTTCCCCGTCGAAGGTTCGCCTTCGGGCGAAGTGTGGACAACCCAGCTGGCGCGGAACTACAAGTCGATCGGCGAGTTGCACCGCTATCCCGTGGTTTTCGACCTGTTGGCCGAGCATGGCGTTGCCTCCTTCTGCAGCCTGCCGCTGACCACCGCGCAGCGGCGCATGGGGGCGATCGCCTTCGGACGTTCGACCGAGGGCGGCTACAGCACTGAGGAGTTGGAGTTTGGCAAACTGGTCGCCTCGCAAGTGGCCGTGGCGCTCGATAACGCCCTGCACTATGAGGAGAGTCTGTTATTGCAGCAGGAGTTGGCCCGCGAACGTGACCGGCTGCGCCTGGTGCTGGAAGTTAACAACAGCGTCGTCTCCAATCTGGAATTGGACGATCTCTTCCAAGCCATTTCCACCAGCTTGCGCCGGGTGGTGCGGCACGATTCCGCCAGCCTCCTGCTGCCCGACCCGCAGAGCCCCGGCATGTTGCGCATCTATGCCCTGGATTTCCCCGAAGGACGAGGATTTCTGCAACGCGATATGCAGCTCTCCATCGACGGCACCAACCCTGGGAAAGCGTTTCGCACGGGCCAGGCGATCCTGGTGGGCAGCGGTCCCGGTTATGTTCCATTCACCGCGTCAGGCACCCTCAAGGTTGCGGCAGGCGAGGGATTGCGCTCCAGCATGGTCCTGCCGCTGGCGATGAACGGAGCCGAATCCAATCTCGGGGTACTCGCGCTGGGTAGCCGTACGGAGAGCGCTTTTTCCCAAGCTGACCTTGACTTCTTTGGGCAGGTCGCCCAGCAGATTGCCATCGGTGTCCGCAATGCTCTGGAACACCGCAAGCTCTCCGAAAGCGCCGCGCGGGTGAGCGAGCAAAAATCGTATCTCGAGGACGAAATTCGCGCGGAGCAGGACTTCGAGGACATCGTCGGCTACAGCCCGGCGTTGCGTCACGTATTGCAGCAGGTGGAAACGGTTGCGCCCACGGATTCTACCGTGCTCATCGAGGGCGAGACCGGTACCGGCAAGGAACTCATCGCTCGCGCCATTCACGACCGCAGTACGCGGCGCGAACGGACCTTCATCAAGATTAACTGCGCCGCGATTCCCATGGGACTGCTGGAAAGTGAGCTCTTCGGCCATGAAAAGGGCGCGTTTACCGGGGCCATTGCGCGCAAGATCGGCCGCTTTGAGCTGGCCCACCAGGGCACGCTGTTCCTCGACGAGATCGGAGACGTTCCCCTGGAGCTGCAGCCGAAGCTGCTGCGCGTACTCCAGGAGCAGGAGTTCGAGCGCCTGGGCAGCAACTCCACCCGCAAAGTGGATGTTCGCGTAATTGCGGCCACTAATCGCAACCTGAGCGAAATGGTTGCGCAGAACGGTTTCCGCCGCGATCTGTTCTACCGGCTGAACGTCTTCCCCATCGTCCTGCCGGCGTTGCGGGAACGCGCCGAGGACATTCCGCTGCTCGCCCGCTACTTCACCAGCAAGTATGCGCGACGGATGAATCGGCCAGTGCAGCATATTCCGGTTGAGGCCCTGGAGGCGATGACCAGGTACTCGTGGCCGGGCAACGTGCGAGAGCTGCAAAACTTCATTGAGCGCGCGGTGATCCTGAGCAGTGACGGAGAACTTCGGGCGCCGCTTTCCGAATTGAAGCTCAGCCCCGAGCCCCCGTCCGCTGCGGTCTCCGAGGACTCGAGGACTCTACGCGATATCGAGCGGCAACATATCCTGGAAGCCCTGGCGAAATCCAACTGGGTGATTGGTGGACCGGCCGGCGCGGCTGTACGGCTGGGAATGAAGCGTACCTCTCTTCTCTACCGCATGGAGAAATTGCACATCTCGCGCTCCGGGAACGCCAGCGCGTGACGTCGGGTTTCCGACAAAAGTGTCAAGTATTCGACACTCAATTCCGACACACGGTACTCAACCCCGCTTTCTTTCGTCTAAAGCTATTTGTTTCTGTTGGTTAGATTCGCCACTATGACCGAGCGAGCTGGCAAGTAAGTTGCACCTTGATTGAACGAATGTGGTGCTGCTTCGAAATAACGAGCAGCGAACCCTTCGCGAGTTTTGCGGTAGCTTCCTAAGTCGAGGCTAGGCGGCTGATGATAGCTGCGGTGGGGTGAGAGAGCGGGGGAACCTTGTTACGGATCAGCGTTGAACAAGAGCAGAATACTCTCTCGTTTGTGCTGGAGGGCCGTTTGGTCGGTCCCTGGGTCGATGAGCTGCGAACGGTTTGGCAGCAACAGACCAATCGAGGCCAAAGCTTGCAGGTAACGGTCGATCTTTGCGGCTTAACGGCGATGGATGCCGATGGCCAGCATTTGCTGGACGAACTAATGCAAGGTGGCGCGACGCTGCGTTGCGCCGACGTGATGAACCAGTACCTGGTGGAGCAGATGAGTTCCTCCGGCGGACGCTTCGAGGAGGCTTCTCGTCCCTGCCGGCGTGTTGCGAGCGAATCCGACTTCTCCGCGACAGCGGACGAGGTCGAAATTGCTTGAGTTTCAGGGACGCCCACACGGCGCCTAATCAGATACCAGCTTTATAGAAAGGGAGGGCAGGCAAGTGCGTATCGCAATCGCTTCGGATGATGCAGGATATGAGGCAAAGGAACGACTGGCGGCAAAACTGATGTCCGACGGGCATGAACTCATCGACTCCTCGCCAAGTGTGCAAGAGCCGCTTCGCTCCGACTACGCCGAGCAAGTAGCGCTCTCGGTTTTGCGGCACGATGCCGAGCGCGGCGTCATCGTGAGCAGCCGAGGCGTGGGAGCGTCGGTGATTGCCAATCGCGTGCCCGGCATTCGCGCAGCCCTGTGCAACGACGCTTACTCCGCGCATGTGGGCGCAAAAACCGAGGGCATGAACGTCCTCATCCTGGCGGTGCACAGCCTGGAAGGCGACCTGGCGCAGGAAATTGTGGACGCGTACCTCAGCGCCACCTTGGCTCCCATCGAGGTGGTCGGCGGTTTGCCGCCACGGCGCCTGCAGAAAGTTTTCTCGCATGTTCGCGAAAACATAGCCCGCGATCTTTCCGTTACCGAACTGGCGCAAGTGGTGGGCATGAGCCAGTATTACTTTTCCAAGCTCTTCAAGATGAGCACCGGCACCACGCCTCATCAATACGTGATGCGGCAGCGTGTCGAACGCGCGCAGGAGATCCTACGCGAGACGCCGACCGCGCTGGCAGAGGTCGCGACCCAAGTCGGTTTCGAGACGCAAAGCCACTTCACCAGCGTCTTTCGCAAGTTGGTGGGCGCCACGCCCAAGCATTATCGCGAGATGCACCAGGCGACCGCGCAAATCGCCGAACAGAACCAGAACGTAGAGCACAAGACAGCGACTGCGGCGTAACGGAGTACAGGAAGTTCTCTCGTTTTTGGGAAGCCGATACGTGCTTACATCCCTGTTCTAAAGGGTGCCCCATTCAGGACCTTTTTTTGGCCTCGAATGGGGCTTTTCTTATTCCCCACATCGGTCGAACCTGGCACCTTCAGTTCTGCCCCGGAATTTCCTCGTCAGGGCACGGCGCCACCGTCGCGCCCTGATGCTAGTGCATTTCCGGTTTTGGGGTGTCCTTGGTAGAGCGGCGCTTCAGCGCCGCGTTAAGGCCACCCTCTGATCCCCGGCGATCCACCGCACGCGAGCCTAAAAGCTCGCTCTACCTGAATCCACCAATCCCGAAAACGCTATGTTCACCGCGCTCACTGCGCCTTCGGCCTAACAATCCTATGCTGCGGGTTCGGTTTTAGATTGGGCATCAGTTCCTTCAGCAGCGTATCGGCGTGATAAACATTGCGCAGGGATTCGGTTATTGATCGCGAATCCACCTCGACCGCCCGCGCTACCTTGTCGGTGTACTCGAAATTCCACGCCAGCGATTCGATATTGCCATCGAAGATAATCCCCACGACCTCGCCTGCCTTGTTGATCACCGGACTTCCCGAGTTGCCGCCGATGATGTCGGCAGTGGAAACGGTGTCGTAAGGCGTGTTCAGGTCGATAGCCGGCTTGTTCTTTACCCAGCTTTCCGGCAACTCATACGGCGGCGTATTGCCATGCTCGGCCGCGTGCTGATAAGCGCCCCCCATCGTGGTGAACCACGGAACGTTCTTGCCATTCAACGTGTAGCTCTTGATCGTTCCATAGCTCAGCCGCAGGGTGAAGGTCGCATCCGGCGGCACACTCAGCCCTTTTTCCGCAAATAGAGCCTTGCCAATGTCGCCGCCCTGCTGCCGGTATACCGACTGCACCTCGTCCTCATCGCGATTGTGGATGGCCTCCGCATCCGGCTCGATCTCGCGCATCATGACGATCAGCGGATCGGTGCTGGAATTGACCGCAGCCGCGCCGCCTTCGTAGAGCTGCTTGCGCACGGCAGGATCGTCCAACTTCGTGCCCTGGATCACTTCCTTTGCGCGCTCCTCAGGCGTTTTTCCTGCCAGCGCCTTTTGCACATCCGCATTCTCAGCGCCGAGCACGTCGCGCATCTCGGCCAGCGACGTCGCCAGTTGAACTTCGTTCAGCGATTTGTAAGCCGGGACCGCGCCAAAAAGGCGCGTCTGCAGCGTGGGCAGTTGCGAATCCTGGAAGCCACGAATGCGCTGGTTGCTGGGCTTTTCTCGCTGGTAGGCGGCGCGCACAATGTCGCGCGCATAACGCGAAAGATCGCCCTGGAAGCCATATAGAGTGTCGAGATACCAGAGCGGTTTGTAGATCTGCTCCTCAACCGCAGCGGCTTTAGCGATTGCCGACCACGGATCGCCGTACTCCTGCTTGCGCTGCGGGCTGGAGTTCACATACTGCTGGAGGTCCTTTTCATCGCTGGCTTTCTTGGCCATCAGCTCTTGATCTTTCAACGCCGCTTCGTAGCCAGTAAGAGCTTTGAAGGAGTTTTGTATGCCAAAAAGATCGCTCTGGGCTTCGCGGGCATTTTCCGCGGATTCGCCGCTGAATTTCTCCAAGGCATCCGTGCGGTGGGTGTAGGAGTTTAGCCGCATTGGATACTCGTAGTCGCGCAAATATCCGAGCTGGTCGGTCGTGAGCAACCGCCCCGTGCGGCCGGGATGTCCCGAAACAAAGATCAGCTCGTTGTCGCTGGCCCCATTCGGCGACCAGTTCAGGTGATTTGCCGTCTGCGCGGGTTGACCATTCTCGTAGGCGCGCAGAAAAGAAATATCCAGATCGTAACGGGGATATTCGAAGTTGTCGGGATCCCCGCCGAAGAAAGCGATCGCGAACTCCGGCGCAAACACCAGCCGGATGTCGTCATACTTCTTGTACTTGTACAAGTTGTACATCGCGCCGGAATACAGCGTGACAACGTCGCAGCGGATATCGCCGCTGGAGCACTGCTTCTCCAGCGAAGCCATTTCTTCGCGTTGCGCCTTCCCCGCGTCCGCGGTGGACATTCCGGGCTTCGTCGCGCTGTTCACCTTCGCGGTAACGTCCGAGATGCTCTGCAGGACCAGGAACTCCATCCCCGGACACTTGGCCTCGTCCGCCCGAGTTGGGGCGTAGAAGCCCGTCTTCATGTAGTCCTTGCCTCCCGTAGAGAGGTCATGGATGCATTCCTGCGCGATGTGATGATTGGTGAAGATGAGGCCATCGGCGGACACGAACGACGACGAACCGTTGGGGGCGCGTGCGGAGGACAGACGCACATGGTCCAACCACGCCTGGTCGGGAGCAAAACCGTACTTGGCTTGCACCTTGTCCTTGGGAAAGGCATTGAACAACCACATGCCCTCATCGGCGTAGATGGAGCTGCCAAAACAAAATGTGACGAGGCACAGCACAGCGACTGCTTGTTTCATAGCTTTCATGACGTGACTCCGGAGGCGGAGAATTTCGCTTCTGTTGGCGCTCTCCGGTCCAACAGGCGGGTTCGAACCGGGGTGAGCAAACCCTTGAATATAAACCCCGAAATCGGCATTGTCACGGATCGACTCGATGAGGGCTCGCTCGCTTTGCGCTGCTGCACAACTTCCGAGCTGCCGGTTACATTATTGTAAAGCTCGTCCCTGTTACCGAATGCCAGCAGCTCCCGTTGGGTTCCTCGTTACATCCAAGTGCTAGTGATTGGAGGAAAGACCATGCAGAAAGCACTGCTACTCTCGTTGCTACTGGCATTCAGTACAGCGGCGGTAGCGCAAACCGCCCAGGCGCCGGCGCCAACATCGCCAGCGGCGCTGACCAATTCGGCTCCCCAGGGCATGGGAGGATCGGAGCCGGAAATATGCAGTAACGGACCCGTAGTAGCGGACTACGGCAAGCAGATGGAGCGCCTCGGCAACTCCACCGAAGCCAAAATCGCCAAAGAAGTCCGGCACGAGTTGCTGATGCTGCCGTACTATTCGCTGTTTGACGACCTCAACTATTGCGTGCAGGGTCGCACCGTGACCCTCGGCGGCAGCTTGACAGCCATACACGCGGAGACCAAGCAGGATGCCCAGGCAGCGGTGAAGCGCATTGAGGGCGTCGACAAGGTCATCAACAACATCCGCGTCTTGCCGCCCAACCCGTTGGACGAGCGCGCCCGCGAGCAGGTGTATCGCAAGCTCTCGGATACCGGCGGATTGTCGCGGTATTTTTGGGAGGCTGCGCCCGGCATCCACATCATCGTCGACAACCTGCACCTTACCTTGAAGGGTTATGTGAACAGCGAGGGCGACAAGAACCTCGCCGGCATCGCCGCCAAGGAGGTCTCCAGCCTCTTCTCCGTGACCAACGATTTGCAGGTCGTCAAATAGCTTCGTGGGGTTGGCGAGTCGAACCCAAGCGGCGGGTATCAATCCCCCGCTGCCCGACTGGATCCGAGCCCCAACCATGTTGAAGCCAGGGTCGCACCCGTCGTCAAACCGCCGGCCCGCACCTCAGGCCGAGTGCGCACGTTTGGCGAACCGGAGCCGACGACCAGTACCCTTCGAGGCGTCAACCCGCCTTCGCCATTCTTCGGCTTGATGGTGTACCAAAGATAACCTGCATCCGGCTTACTATTCCTCTCCGGTACAATAGACGGCGCAAACTATTTGTTAGGCGCCGCTGGATTAATGCGCGGCTATTTCTTTGGCCCAGGCGATCTGGACGCCTCCATAGGGCTGGATCACGCCTAACTGGCTTTCGAACACAAAAAGACAACACTAGAGGACACGATTTTGCGTCACCGGCTTCAACAACAACATATCACCCAAACATCTTCTGGCAACCGTGACGCGTTCCTGGTGATACTGGTAGCAATACTGCTGCATTTATCACTAATCTGGCTGCCAGGGATCAATCTGGAATGGGTTTTTGCCGACGGCGCCGAATATTTCAGGCGCTATGATCCACTTCTTCTCAAACATTACTTCTTGTTGGAAGCAAATACGCTGGGTATACCATTTCTAGCCTCTGTTCTCCATCGCGTCTTGCCATTTCTCGGGTACAATGCGGTACTGCGTATTATCTCAGATTCAAGCTTTTTGCTCCTTGGGTATTCATTGTTACAGTTGCGGTCTCTTCTCGAGCGAGACTACAACCCGGCCGTTCTACTGGCTGTGATATTTCTTAACCCTTTGATCTGGACCTTTGGCGGGCGCGGCACCGCCGATCTCTTTCCTGCTGCGTTGACGCTGTTTGCCATCGCACTGTTCTGGCAGCCCAACAGCTCTCCCCTGCGGCTAGCCATTGCCATTACGGCCTATGGTATCGCCATCGCACTTAAATATCATGCAGCGCTATTGTTGCCGCTAGTTGGATTGGAAGCTGTAACCCGACCCGGAGCCAACACCAGAAAAGCGTTCTTGCGTTTCGGTTTTATTCTTGCCCTGATATTGGTAATTCCTGGATTCTATGTACTTCTCACCAGGCGATTGTACGGATTCTGGTTTGTGCCCCCAAAGTTTCGCGCTATACATGAAGCCAATCTGAATCTCGTCAGCGTCGTAATGAACCTGATTGGGTATACAGCATATCTGTCTCTCCTGCTGCTCCCCTATTCCCTTGGCGCCGTATGGGAGCGGGTCAACACGGTCCGAAGAGCGCTGCGCACGCTGGTTGCAGCGTTTGCTATTTTCATTGCAGGAGCCTATGGCCTGAAGCTCGGGGCAGAAATGCGGTTTGGCCCTTTGGACGCATATATCAACCCGCGGATTTACAGCGGCATTTTCTTGGTCTTTGCAGCGATCTTTGTCCTCTTGTCGAAAGACATATTGCTCGATGCGGCGACGCCCTCCGTCCGCCGTTACCTCTTATGCATGTTTTTGGGCGTTATGATTTATGTTGCCATACTTTCTCTCACGCGCCCGGCGCAAAGATATCTGCTATTTGTGTTGCCGCTGTCCTACTTTTTCGTAATGACCAAGCGCAGAAGTGGAAAGTATATTACCGGAACGACCATCTCGGTCTACGCAGTGCTCATCCTGTTCATCACGCTGAATCAGGTGGCAACCGGCGCAGTTGCGCAAAAGATGGTGCAACAAATCACCGCGCGCGGATTGCTCAATGATACCGAGCCCGGCGATCTCATCATAGGAAGCGCCGGAAACCGTTTTCCGGAGCAGGTGAATGGAACTGCGCAGAAACGTTACACTGTTATTGTTGGCAAGAGTCCCAATGCAATCGTAACCGTTGAGAGCCATCCCGCTCCGTTGGTTCGTAAGGTGCTTTCGTTGGTCCGCCGCGAAGATGCGCCCGTCACCACCGATGAACCAAGATAAATCACCCAGCCTTGTGTCAGCGACAAATCCCCATATATCTGCGGAGGGCACCCCGCCCGCAGCATCGCAGCAGTAGCATCCCGTGTGTCAACAATGGCCTAGGATGGCGATACGGAGGGCGAAAGAGATTCGCCTCCGGCATCTGCCGGCGGGGACGGCGGAGCGTAACTGCGATCCGCACCAACTGGCGAGCAAGCTGCGGCCAGGAGCCAGCCAAAACCCGCGATCAGACACGGAATGAGAAGGGATTGTTCAAAGATATTTTTTATCAAGGAGAGGGAAAATGCATTCCGAAACAAGCTAAACGCCAGCCAGCCCGAGCACATCACATACATGGTCGCGAATAGTGTATCGGACCGGCGGCTCCTCAGATACCGAAGGCCTAACGGCATAAGAAACCAAAAGGCGGCTGTTCCGAGCAACCCGAAGTATAGATTAAAAGAAACGAACGAATGAAGCCCGCCCAAGGGACGCCAGGCATCGGGCTGCTTAAGCAGCTTATATTTGTTCGGCATCAGAACTGTCGGAATCAGATTTTCCAAATCGCTGATTAACTGAGTAGGCTCATTGATCCATGCAATACCCTTGTATCGCAGGTGATGGACGAGGGACAGGCTTATCGCCATAGGTTCCACGAGAATATTGGCAAAGACGCCGGTCGGGCTGTTGTCCTGGCGCCATGTACCAACTAGTCCAAAGAAGAGGGCAAAAAGAAGGCCCACAGCTATCATCCTCTTGAGCTTGAATCTGGCACGAAAAGTACTCTGGTAAATGGCGAACATCACTACCAGGGATGCGACATAAAGCCTGCTGCCCAGAAGAAGCATCATGCTGCCCCCCAGGAGCGCCGGCAAAAAGTAGCGGCTGAGTAGGAGATTGCGCCACGGCATCTCAGGCCGCTGCAGAGCGAACATCAGGGCGACGCAGCTTAACTGCACAACACAGGCGGTAACCTCGCCGAGAGCCGTATGGATTTGAATAGCGCCGGGCACCGAGGGCCGGAAGAGATCGGCTCGTTCTACATACGCCGAATAGACCAGGAGCACGCATCCGAAAGCTGTACACAGAGAAAGCGCGATCTCGGGAAGCGGCGAGCTCGATGCGGTCTTCTGATGACGCCACCATCGGGCGCCCAGCGAGTCGCCAAACATAAAGCAGAGATAAAGGGCGATGCACGACAGCGCATAGGGAGCGATCAGACGCTCACGAAAAAATCCCAACCACGCCTGGCTCCACGGAAAGACCAGATGCGCAGCTAAAATCCTGACCACGAGCGGCGTGATCCAGTAATACAAAAAGCCCAAGCTAAAGGTGGTAACGTGGTTGATCTCGACTCGGCCATGGGAGACAGAACGCCAATACCCATACCAGCAGGGAATAGCCACCGCAAGTGCAAGCAACATCATCGCTTCCGAATTACTCCTGAGCGCCGTCGATGGCGGCGCGACTTGCACCCACGCTCCGTTTGGGCGCTATGCCCAGCTCGCCCGCCATTCTCGATCTCCTGAAGAATACAAACCCAATACTGTAATCGCAAGCAGCGCTAGAATCATACACTGGTGAATCCGTTATCAATAGTGGTTAGCTCGACAGCAGCTTTCCCCGCTGCCGTCCGCAGAAGACGAGCGTGGCGAAAGAAAACGATCATGCTAAACAATCCGAGATAAGCTGTTGCCACTGTCTGGCCCCAGGCGGCCGCAATTGCGCCCTGCCGGGGTATGAAGGTGAGGTCAACCACCGCTAATACCAGCAGGCCAGAAGCTACACAAATCAGATATTCGCGACCTCTCCGAAGGCTTGGCAACGTACTCAAAAACGGATTTGTAATTGCCATTAGCAGGAAGACTAATGCAAATATAGGACTAATTGCATGTACAGACATCAGCGATCGGTGCCCGAGAAACTCCGAAAGTGGCGCACTAAGCCAGTAAAATGAGGCCCCTCCCATCACTCCCAGTGCAAGATTTGCGCCGGCAGATTTCAGGAATACGGCGTTAAGTCTCTCGATTTGATCTGCGGCATGGACAATTTCAGGCAGGAAGGTATTAAACATTGCCCCTAGTACAGCCAAGCCTAACACATAAAGACGACTAACGATTGCGTATTGCCCAAGCACGTCAGCATTCACATATCTCGCCAGCAGGATGATATCGCCGGTCTGCAAGATCAGCAATAACAACTGGCCCCCGCCAGCTTTAACTCCTTCGGCGAGAAGATGAGAAAACCGTATAGAACGTAGGTTTCCGGACGGAATCGCGTGGCGGCGTAATAAGCGGCCCAATTCGATTCTGCCTATAGTGACCCCAATCGCGTTTAATATCGGCACCAGCCATAGATGTTGTCGCACTATCGGGGTACACAAAAGCAATAATGCCAGGTAAATGGCCAAGCCGAGAGCTCTGGTTTTGGCCAGCGGCGCTGGTACCCTGAGAGCCACGGCGAGATAGGTCAAGTCAAGGGCACGGGCTAGCACCATGGAGAAGGATGCCAGAATGAGAGTGGCGAGCAGAATGTCCTTCTGCTTCCATGCAACGAGTGCCGCGCCCGCTTGCAGGGGAGCACAGACGAGGAGTGCCACGATAAGCCGCAGGTTCTGGGCCCGCCGGGCAAAGGCGATGCAGTCGGATCCAGACTCTTTGATGAGGGCGGCCCCGGTTAGGTCCAACCCAAGTGCAGCCACCATCATCAGCGTCTGGTATACAGTTGTTGCGATGCTCAGCTTGCCGTATTGCTGATTTGAGAGGACTCGAACCAGCCAGCCATAGATTATGAATCCTAGAAGATAAGTTAAGCCATCCGCCGAAAGATATCCCAAGAAACGTCGCGCTAAGACAGGAATCGTGGCCTGAGAGTGCGGCGGCAATGATCTCTTCTCGGCTGCTGTGGCCATATTCTCACTTATGCAAAATCCTCGACAAAAAGTCCTTCAAAAAGCCGAACAATTCCCCACAGCGCCTTGCAGGAAATTGTCAAGCCCAACCACACCAACCATGGGAACTGCCAGCCGGGAAGGAGTGGGCCGAACAACGCCCATGCGGTCAGCAGCGGCAGCGCGGTTCCGGCAAACCAAATGAAAGGTATCTCCACGCGTTGCAGCAGGCGGCCGGACGCGGCACACGCAAAGGCCACCAATGGCAGTACCGCATGTTGCGGGATCAGCCAAGCGAAAACTGCGGCGAGCCCCAAACCCAAAGTGACGCTGGGCAAGAGCGCCCTCACCCGCGAAGTCGAAGAAAGCCGCTCCCCAGCGTACAGACTGCAATAGCCCGCCGCAATCGCAACGAAGCCAAAGACTTCCCGATGGATATCCCGGAAGGTCGATACGATTGACTCGGCCGTACACATCGCAGCGATGGACTGCACCGTGCCGATCACAACCATCACAGCTATAGTGGAAGCTGCAAACAAAATGGTCGCCTGAAGAATGCGCCTCGCCCATCGGTCTGGCGCGTAGACCAAAGCGAAGGCTGCGGCGATCTCCTGTGGCTCGCCGAACCGCATCCTGACCATCCGGGCGGCGGCCTCGTCATCATAGCCGTTGGATCGCATCTCTTCTGCGAGATCATCCAGATGAGCGCGCAACTCCTGCGCCACCTCGCACCCACACTTGTTCCCCGGAAGCTTGGCCAGCAGAATTACTCGGGAAACGATGTGATCCAGATGCGTCACGAATTGGCCTTCAACAGTATCGCGTTTACCATTTTTGTGAAAGAAAACCATTCTTGTTCACTGCGGCGTGCGGCTTTTCGGCCAGCGGCGGTCAAACCGTAATACTTCCGCTGCTTGCCGTTCTCACCCGTGCGCCATTCCGAGCGGAGATACCCGCGTTTGTGCAGTTGGTGAAGGGCCGGGTACAACGTGCCCTCTTTGAATTCAAATGCATCCTGGCTGCGGCGCACCGATTCCTGGATGATCTCGTATCCGTACATGTCGCGTTCGGACAGGAGCTTAAGGATTAAGAGCGCGATGCTGCCTTTGAGCAACTCTCGATCGAACGCCATTCCCAGACACCTCGGGCAATCACTTACATCGGCTAAAAAAGTATTATAGTTCGATGTGATTCTCAGAAACAAGACGTGACTTCCGCGCCCGCCTGCTGCCTGCACAGCCAATTTGCCGTTTGTTTGACAGTCATCACCCGTCCGGTTTATCTTATACATCGTATAACGATGTATTAACGAAAGAAAGGAGAGCCAATCATGAGGACCCGAACTGCGCTGGGCGCAGCGCTTGGTCTAATCGTCGTGGAACAACTATTAGGGACGGTAGTCGACACTCTGAACCGGACGCTAGTGGAGATGCCGGCCTGGAAACATCTCGGGGCCCAGGCGTGGGCTACCTTCAGTCGAAGCGCGGATCTTGGAAATGGCACAATTCTTTATCCTTTGGCGGGCATCGGTGGACTGCTGTTGGTCTTGGCCGCCGCGATCGTCTTTCGCCTCGGTCCGCGCAGACCGTGGTCTGCGGCCATTCCCGTTTATGGCGCTGCCCTGCTGACAATCTGCGTCATTCTCACCACTACGCAAGCCGCCCCCATTATGCAGAGTTTGCGTCGAATCGGGGACGATCCTCGCGCACTACAGCAGGCATTCGATGGTTTTTATCGATGGGATTCGATCCGGGCCGTCATTGGAACCCTAGAAGGCTGCTTGGAGATATGGGCGCTGGTGGCGCTTAGTTCCCTGGTCTTTGAGAAGAAAGCTCCGTCGCAATGATTGGGGCCCGACACTGCATTCAGCGTGGAAATGGGCAGTGTCCCGGTTAGGACACTGCCCACTGGTTTTTGCCGCTTCACCGCGCAGCGGCGCACCGTAGCTTCTCCGCGAGGCTACCGCAGGTAGCCGTTGTTGATGGCGCCGTTCTCGTAATTGCTGTTGATAGTGGCAACGGCGTTGTCAAGATCGGAGACCTGCATCCCCGAAGGCAAGGACCACCATTGGCCACCCAGCACTTGGTTCGCCAGCGTCATCACCTGGTTGACCGTGTAGCCTTGCAGCGGTCCCGTGGTAACCACGCGGTTGCCGAATCCGGACTCGGTGATTCCCGCATTCGAATAATCAATGTTCAGCCGCAGCGCCAGAACATCGCCGGCAAAAACTCCCGCGGTCGAAGTGGTTGGATTGGTTGCGCTAGACATCAACATCCACGGCGAGCCGCCCTGCAGCACGAAATCGCTTACAGCGGTGGCACTCGTAAATGTCAGGCTGTAGCCGCCGTATCCGCCAATGGTTACGCTGCCATTCTGGTAGCACTTGTTGTAATTCCCCTGCAGGAGCGCGCCCGCGTTTCCATTGCAGGACGAGGCGTTCCAGCCGTTGCAAGTGTAGGTATGGTGCGGGCATCCGCTCCCGGTCTGGCACGACGTGGTGGCCGTCCCGGAGTTGCTGCCCGTGTAATTTGACCCGCCACCGCCGCAGCCACCGCCGGTCACATACTGCTTGTAGTTCTCCGGCGTACCCGCGGGATCGGAGTTGTGGTATTGGCTGGTGTGGTTGTCATCTACCGGTTTGATACCAAGCGCGCTCGGGTTGCTGCTGAACTGCGTGTACACCGCCGCAGCCCACTGCCACTGCGTGGAGACCCCGGATACATCCGAAGCCATCCGACCGGTCACCTTGATGTTGCTGATGCCGCCTGGCCAGCCGCCGGAAGGTACCTGATACGGTATCCCGGTCAGGAATACGTTGCCCGATACCGACGTGGGAACCGTGATGGTGAAGGTGTTGGAGGGCGCATCATAGGACAACGTGGACGTGGTTACGTTCGGGTTGAAAATGATGATCCCGCTCGGCAACGTCAAATTGACTGGCGAGCCATTCACCGACAACTGGGCAGTACCGTTGTCGAAGCGCACGGTAGCAATCTGGTTCTGCGGCAAACCGCTCGCCTTCAGATGAAGGGTTAGCCAGAGGTAATCGCCACCAGAAATTCGCGTGCCATTGAAGTTGTTGAGGATCGATGTTGTCGCCTGGCATGCCGGTTTGAAGTACCCGAAGTTAAGGGTAATTTCCTGACCGACAGGAACCGTCCCGGATGCGCAGTTCGGCGTCGCCAGCCCATCGGAGTCGTAGGTTTCAATGTACCCGACGGGAATAGTCGACTGAACCACGCACACCGTGTAATTGCCTGGGGCGATATTGGTGAAGTTATAGAAGCCGCTGCTGTTGGTCGTGAGGGTTGCTATGACGGTGCCGCTGCTGTTTTCCAGATTTACCGTGACATTGGCAAGACCCGGCTCGCCGTTGTCCTGGATGTCATTGGCATTCAGATCGTTCCAGACAGTTCCTTCGACACTGCCCACAGCCGGACCGATGGTGATGATGCAGGTGGTGCTGGTTGCGCCGTTGGCATCCGTCACCTTCACCGTGAAGCTGCCCGAGGCCGTCGGAGTGCCGGTGATCGCGCCATTGGTCGTGTTCAGTGTCAGCCCCGCCGGCAGCGTGCCGACGATGGAGTAGGTGTAGGGCGCGGTGCCGCCGCTGACCGTCATCGGCCCGCTGTTAAAGGCTACGCTGACCATGCCCACGTTATTGGTTCCGCAGGTCACCGACAGCGCCGGTTTGATGGTGATCGTGCAACTGGTGCTGGTTGCGCCATCGGCGTCCGTCACCTTCACCGTAAACGTGCCCGAGGCCGTCGCGGTGCCGGTGATGGCGCCGTTGCTCGTGTTCAGGCTCAGCCCCGCCGGCAGTGTGCCGACGATGGAGTAGGTGTAAGGTGCGGTGCCCCCGCTGACCGTCACCGGCCCGCTGTTAAAGGCCACGCCCACCTCGCCCACCGTGTTGGTCCCGCAGGTCACCGACAGCGCCGGTTTGATGGTGATGCTGCAACTGGTGCTGGTCGCACCGTTGGCATCCGTCACCTTCACGGTAAACGTCCCCGAGGCCGTCGCGGTGCCGGTGATGGCACCGTTGCTCGTATTCAGGCTCAACCCCGTCGGCAGCGTGCCGACGATGGAGTAGGTGTAAGGTGCGGTGCCGCCAGTGACCGTCATCGGCCCGCTGTTAAAGGCCACTCCCACCTCGCCCACGGTATTGGTTCCGCAGGTCACCGCCAGCGCCGGTTTGATGGTGATGGTGCAACTGGTGCTGGTTGCGCCGTTAGCATCCGTCACCTTCACCGTGAACGTCCCCGAGGCCGTCGCGGTGCCGGTGATGGCGCCGGTGCTCGTGTTCAGGCTCAGCCCCGTCGGCAGCGTGCCGACGATGGAGTAGGTGTACGGTGCGGTGCCGCCGGTGACCGTCATCGGCCCGCTGTTAAAGGCCACGCCCACCTCGCCCACCGTGTTGGTCCCGCAGGTCACCGCCAGCGCCGGGCTGATGGTGATGGTGCAGCTGGTGCTGGTCGCGCCGTTGGCATCCGTCACCTTCACCGTGAAGCGTGCCCGAGGCTGTCGCGGTGCCGGTGATGGCGCCGTTGCTCGTATTCAGGCTCAGCCCCGTCGGCAGCGTGCCGACGATGGAGTAGGTGTAAGGTGCGGTGCCGCCCGTGACCGTCATCGGCCCGCTGTTAAAGGCCACGCCCACCTCGCCCACCGTGTTGGTCCCGCAGGTCACCGCCAGCGCCGGGCTGATGGTGATGGTGCAACTGGTGCTGGTCGCGCCGTTGGCGTCCGTCACCTTCACCGTGAAGCGTCCCCGAGGCCGTCGCGGTGCCGGTGATGGCGCCGTTGCTCGTGTTCAGGCTCAGCCCCGTCGGCAGCGTGCCGACGATGGAGTAGGTGTAGGGTGCGGTGCCGCCGGTGACCGTCATCGGCCCGCTGTTAAAGGCCACGCCCACCTCGCCCACCGTGTTGGTCCCGCAGGTCACCGCCAGCGCCGGGCTGATGGTGATAGTGCAACTGGTGCTGGTTGCACCATTGGCATCCGTCACCTTCACCGTGAAGCGTGCCCGAGGCCGTCGCGGTGCCGGTGATGGCGCCGTTGCTCGTATTCAGGCTCAGCCCCGTCGGCAGCGTGCCGACGATGGAGTAGGTGTAAGGTGCGGTGCCGCCGGTGACCGTCATCGGCCCGCTGTTAAAGGCCACGCCCACCTCGCCCACGGTGTTGGTCCCGCAGGTCACCGCCAGCGCCGGGCTGATGGTGATAGTGCAACTGGTGCTGGTTGCGCCATTGGCATCCGTCACCTTCACCGTGAAGGTGCCCGAGGCCGTCGCGGTGCCGGTGATGGCGCCGTTGCGTCGTGTTCAGGCTCAGCCCCGTCGGCAGCGTGCCGACGATGGAGTAGGTGTAGGGTGCGGTGCCGCCAGTGACCGTCATCGGCCCGCTGTTAAAGGCCACGCCCACTTCGCCCACGGTGTTGGTCCCGCAGGTCACCGCCAGCGCCGGGCTGATGGTGATGGTGCAACTGGTGCTGGTTGCGCCATTGGCATCCGTCACCTTCACCGTGAACGTCCCCGAGGCCGTCGCGGTGCCGGTGATGGCGCCGTTGCTCGTGTTCAGGCTCAGCCCCGTCGGCAGCGTGCCGACGATGGAGTAGGTGTAGGGTGCGGTGCCGCCCGTGACCGTCATCGGCCCGCTGTTAAAGGCCACGCCCACCTCGCCCACGGTGTTGGTCCCGCAGGTCACCGACAACGGCAGATTGACCATCACCGAGCACTGTACCGTTCCGTGATTTCCATCCTTATCGGTCACGGTTACGGTGTAGTTGAATGTCCCGCTCTGCGTCGGCGTGCCCGAAATCGTCCCGCTGGACGAGATGCTCAGCCCGGTCGGCAGTCCGGTCGCGCTGAAGGTGTAGGGGCCACCGGCGCCGCCGCTGCCCGTCAGGGTGACTGGAGTTATCGCGATGCCCTGCTCAGCGGTGATCGAGACACATGTACCCGTCACGGCTGGCGGAGTATATCCGAAATTGTTGTTTTGGGAGTTGCCGCCAGCCGGCAAGGTCACACTGATGGTGCTGGGCGTGTCGGCCGACTCGCCACCCGCGCTCGACGGGGCACTCACCTTGTAGCAGCCCGCCGGCAGATTGCTGAAGTTGTAATAGCCGTTGTTGTTGGTTTGAATCGGCGGCTGACCGGTAATCGGGGCCCCACTGCAGTCGGTCAGCGTGACCGTGACGCTCGGAATTGGGGTGTCCGGGCTATCGTAGACCTGGTTTTCATTGTTGTCCGAATAGGTGTACCCAGAGATCTGGCCGGTCTGGATGTAGCCGAAATTGTTGTTGTCCGAATTCGGTCCTATGTTCGCCGTCAGGGTTGGCGCCGTCTCCAGATTCTCACTGTTGGCGCTTGAGGGCGCGGTAACCTGGTAGCAGCCCGCTTGCAGACTAGGAAATTGATAATACCCGGAGCTATTTGTGGAAGTCGAAGCTATCACCGTGCCTGGGGCCGAGCACGCCGCCAGAGTGACCGTTACGTTCCCGATCGGCGCATCCGGCGGATTGTCGAAAATCATGTTGGGCGGAACATTGTTATCGGAATATGTGTAGCCGGAGATTTCATATAACTGCGTGGGCGGCTGGATGGTGATGCTGCACTGGAGGCTGACTGTACTGGAAGGAACGTTTGAATCGGTGATCTGGGCGGTGAAGGTCGATGTCCCAGACTGGTCCGGTGTGCCTGTGATTCCTCCGCCCGCAGTATCCAGGTTCAGCTGATCGGGTAGCGTGCCGCTGATGATTGCGTATGTATAAGGAGGAATGCCGCCATTACCGTTCAGCGAGGAGGAATAAGCTACGCTTTGCTGTCCGGTACTAGTAGGGCAGGTGAGACCGAGCTGCGAAGGCAGCGCCTGTAAGAAAAAATCCCCGCCCCCCTGGGCGCTGGGACCCAAGCTAAGGGTCACCGAATTAGTCATCGAAAACGGCGCAGCCGTGGGCCCAGGCCCCGTCAGCGGACCGCCCGAGTACGCTGGTCCCGTAAATGGACCTAGCGTGCCGCCCAAAACACCTTGTCCAAACGGAGTATTGGTATTATCCGCATAAGCCGAGTAGCCCGCGGTGCCGCTGCCCGTAATGGTGCCGCCGGCGGTGAGCACAAGATTGACGATGTCGGACTCCGTCCACCCCACGTCGGACCACATGAATGTCAGGGTTCCACCGGTGGAGGCCACTGCACTAACAGAAAGATCCTGTTGTGGCGCACCTGTCAGCTGCGGTTTGCTGGTGCCGCTAGCCGTAACCTCGGAAAACGTGCCTAAATTTCCAATCCAGACCAACTGTCCTGGCTTGGCGGAAATGACAATGGTCGAGCAATTCTGACAAGGGCTGCTAAAAGTGACATTGCCGCCCTGGTCAATCGTCACCGTATTTGTGCCGTCGCTGATGATCAGGCCGGGAGGTGTTACTGCATACGACCGCGGCGCCGCCAAAACCAGAAGAGCAAGAATTGTCAGCAGAAGAACTTTCGAAGTGGCTTTCATGGTGTAGTCACCTTTCAACCTGAGGTGGGAATGCGCCGGACATTTCCTGTGGACATCAACCTAGGAGCAGTCTGGTACTGCTAATTCAAGACCGTGAAATTGATAGGGCTTAGGAGCAGAAGGGCAGCAACTTAGCTTCCATATTGGATATCGGCGCAGCTAAAAGACTTAAAGCGGATTGGCCATAGAGAATTGGCAGAGATTTGCCCAAAGGTGTATACCGGCTTTCCTAGTACTCAAGCTTGTAACTAGCGAGGTATCAAGCATTTTCGCACCAAGCTCCTACCTATGTGCCAAGCGTTTGGGCTAGTTCAGCTAGCACACTCGCGCGACTATGGCTGGCACTAGAGGCTTGCCCCGCCGGTTTACGAGCTCCCATTTGTTACGCCGGTGGTCGCGCTATAAGCTCTCAGCACCGTCATTGCGCGAATCCATGAGTACGTGGTCATTATGCAGGAAGTAGGCGATAAGCTCGGAGCGGCTGGAGACACCTAGCTTCTTGAAAAGCCGGAAGAGGTTGTTCTTGACGGTGTGTTCGCTGAGGTTTGCCTTCACGGCGATGTCGCGGTTGGTTCGGCCCTCCAACAGCAGGCTGATGATGTGCTTTTCCCTTCGGGTGAGCGCGCCGGGCGAGCGCCTGGGTGTTCGCGAGCGCGACGGCTCGGCTCCCAGCGCCTGGATCAGGTAGTTCACCTGACAATTGTTTGCCCATACCTGACCTTCGCGCACCCGCTGAATGCATTTGCAAAGCAGTTCGCAGCTATCGTTGCGCTCGAAGATGCCCGCCGCGCCGGAACGAAAGGCTTCCAGCACCATTTCAGGGTCGTCGCGGTCGAGCAGCATGATGCAACGCAGCGTTTCGTTGGAACTGCGCAGCGCCCGCAGAACGTTGAAGCCAGACCGGGGACCATCCTTGAGACTGGAGCTGATGAGGGCCACGTCCGCCTTGCCGACCATCTCCGGATCCACATCTGGCAAGCTGCTTCGGTAGCCGATCACCTGAACACCGTACCCGGATTTCTGCAACTCGCGGGCGAGCAACTGGCACCCCATCTCCGATTTCTCGAAAATGAGCAGCTTTGTCGGTGCTGTTTGCTCGTCCTGCACTCGCCGGCCCTCGTCGTGCGGAGCCAAAGTCGCTGAGGTAGATTTTCGTTCGGGGTGAAAGCCCGAACCCGGGACCCCGCCAATTTACCCGCTGCGGTAACCTGCGTTTGAGCCTAAAGTAACAGGAGAATTCAAACCAGTCTGAACAGCAATTCTGGAACCATCAAGTCACACAGTTACAGAATGGTGTCGCATCTGGCATGCAAAGCACTCGGAACCCGTTGTAGTACGGCGGGATTGGAGAACATCTGCTGTTGCCTCGCTCCTCGCCCCTTTGCTGCGAAACAGGAAACTTTGTTCCGATTCCTGCGTAAAGCGCAGCAGAATGCCACGTGAATCGTGCAGTAGCGGGCGCCGCTGCACCGATTGTCCCACGCGACACCCATTACCCTGGCAACAACTTAGCTTAGCGGCAACGCTCGGTGGCGAGAATTTCTTCCCTGTCAGGTTTTGGTACGGTGGGTGCAATGTCACTAGAGAAGTTCTTCGAGAGCCTCACAGGAGACGATTCATGTACGCGAGCGGCAAGAGTCTTTTCGTCCTCGTTCTTACCCTATTGTTTTGTTCCTTGCTATTGGTCACGACTGCCAGTGCCGGCTCTACCGTACAGATTCAGCTTACCGGGGCTGGCGGCGCCGAGTATGGGCTGGGACCAAACCAGGCCGATGGCGAATACTTGATGCCCTATTACGTGTCCATCAACAACGCTGCTCCGATTGCCGTAATCTGCGACGATTTCGACCATACGGTCAGCATCGGCGATCAGTGGACAGGAATCATCAGCAGCTTCAGCAACCTCAGTCAAACGCGCTTCGGAACCGCCGATTCCACCGAGTACCATGAAGCCGCCTGGATCGCCTCGCAGATAAGTTCCTCCTCGTCTCTGGCCACCATCGCCGCTGCGCAATTCGCTATCTGGTCGTTGTTCGCCAATAACGTGCCGAGTGTGCCGGGAGAATCTCTGTGGCTCACCAATTCTGCCATCGCAGCCGCGAACAACTACTACGGTATGAACTTTGCCGGCTGGGAAGTGCTGACGCCTATCAACCCTGCCTCGCCACAGGAGTACATCTTCTACGTCCCGGTCCCGGAGCCAAACGTACTTCTTGACCTTGGCGTGGGGCTTCTGTGCCTGGCATGGTTTCTCTATGCCCCCCGGCGGCGCACCAGCTTGGCGGCTGCTCGCCGCGGCGAGTCTTAGCTAAGAGCACCCGTGACTGGCCGCCCATGATCTCGGTATGCGAGGCCCTGTCCGCCGTGCTCTTGGCTCACCAGCGGTAGATAGACAGTTTCGTACACCGTTCCGAACCTGAACTGTTGCAGCAGGCGCTCCAGTTTCCGCTTCATTTGCGAAAGGCCGATGTATTGGCGGGCGCGGGAAACGATGGATACTTGCAGCCGCGGCTGTTCCTCGTCGATCTCCCAGGGATGGACATAAAGTATCGCCGGCCGGGATTCTTTCGCGTTGATGCTCGCTGACTCCACTGCTCACCAACCAGTAAGGCAGTATCCGCAGGTAGGCTCCGCCGCCCACCGGAAGATTTTGTCCCAGCACCCGCCAAGTCGCGATCGGCAGTTCATGAAGTCCCGCCGCAATACGGTAGGGCGCGCGATTACCTTTATGGTTACCATAAAACGCGTGGCGAACCGGATTCAGGCTGGAATCGTACTGAAAGCCTAATTCCTGAAGAATGTCGTAGGCCCACGCCACCGAACTATTGATGGAAAAGCAAGGCGCTCGATACCCGGCCACCTCACCCCCGGCTGCGTCTTCGATGACCTGTTTCGCACGCCAAGTATCCTCGCGAAATCCCGCCGGGCTCAACCGGAATACAGGACGATGCCAATAGCTGTGGCAGGCGATTTCGTGGCCGAGCTCCTGGGCCTCGCGTACCAGCCGCGGATAACGCTCCGCCGTCCAGCCCAGGAAGAACAACGTTGCGCGGGCATCGTACTTTGCGAACAGCTCGAACAGCGTCCGCGTGTTCGCTTCCACCCGGGAAGGGAAAGAGCTCCACGAATCCCGCGGGGCAACCGATGACATGGCTTCCGTCTGGAAGTAATCTTCTACATCGACCGATAGTGTGTTACTAAAGGGCATTCAGTTTTAAGTTGCATTCGACTCGCCAAATCCAATCACGAACGATTAAGGGTATGGTTTGCACGCGGTAGTAGAACAAAGCGGGAAATAAATTTCCAGAATTGGCATCCTAGTGTTGTTCTCCACGAAAAAGCATCGCCAGAAAATGCTGAGGATATACGTAACGACTAAATACTAGAGACATTTGTTCCTCATCATCAGTTACGTTTGAACACTTGCGGGCCGAAGTGAACTGCTTTACCGTTCAACTTCCAAATAATTGCAGAAAAAAATACGTTGTCGCTGTTCCAAACTGAATTTCGCTCGGTTTTTGTTTGCGGAACTCGTACTGGTGACCCTGCTACACCAAGTACCCCCGCTCCCCGCGTAATGGGCCCTGATCGGCAATTTGCGGTGACTGCAGAGCCAAATGCGCCGGCCCGGCAGTCGAGGAAACTTTTTTCAGCCGCTGACGCTACCGGGTGGGTGTCAGCGCTAACAATGACAGACCCGGGGATGTACGCTCGGCGACAGCTTGCTCGCCACAGAATCAGCTAGAACTAACCCAAGTCCCCCGACTGCAGGAAAGAAGACTATGGCCACTGCTGTTGTGAGAACGCAAGCTCTTCCCGTAATTCTGGTTGTCAATCATGAATCCCCAGGCCTGGAACAACTGGCCTCCGCCATACCCGGAGAAAGCTATCGCATAGAAACCGCCACATCGGTCAGCGGCGCCCTCGCGCGGCTGCAGCAACGGCCGTTTCCCAACCTGGTTCTGATGAACGTAGCCATGCCGGGGGACGATGGATTGGAGGCGCTGCGCAACGCGCGCGAACTTCACCCTGACCTGAAAGTCGTCGCTACCGGCAAGGTTGACGATACCCGGAGCGCGACCCAGGCGGTCCGCCTCGGCGCCCTGGATTATCTGGCGGAGCCGATCGCCGAAACCGACCTTGAGTCGCTGTTTCAGCAATACGTGATGGCTCCGGCGCCTTCGCCCCAGATCGTGGAAACTGGCGACTCGAGGATGGCCACCGTCGACCTGCCGGACGGACAGGCATTCGTCTGCGGCAGCCCGGCCATGAAGCATCTCTATGAGCAAGCCGCCCTCATTGCCAAGTTCGACATGCCGGTGCTGATGCTGGGCGAAACCGGCACCGGCAAAGAGATCGTGTCTCTGCTCATTCATCAACTGTCGAACCGCTCCAAGGCGCCATTCCTGAAGGTCAACTGCGCAGCCGTGCCCGCCGATCTGCTGGAAAGCGAATTGTTCGGCTACGAGCCCGGGGCCTTCACCGGCGCCACCAAGGCCAAGCCCGGCAAATTCGAACTGTGCGAGCAGGGCACCATCCTGCTGGACGAAGTTGGCGAAATGCCGCCGCCCTTGCAGGCCAAGTTGCTGCACTTCCTGCAAGACCATCGCTTCTCGCGCCTGGGCAGCCGCACCACCACCAAGGCCGATGTCCGGGTGCTGGCCGCTACCAATGTCAACATCGAACAGGCCCTCGCGTCCAAGGCACTGCGTGAGGACCTCTACTACCGCCTCAGTGGATTCACCATGCAGATCCCACCGTTGCGCGAGCGCAAGAAGGAGATTCCGCTGCTGCTGGAGCACTTCATGCAGCGCAATGCAGCCCAGTTCTCCAGTCCGGTCCGGACGTTTAGTCCCCGCCTGTTGCAGGCTTGCCTGAGTTATTCCTGGCCCGGCAACCTGCGCCAACTGGAAAATTTCGTCCGCCGCTACCTGATCCTGGGCGACGAACAACTTGCCATTTCCGAGCTCCAGAACAACGCACGGGTTGGCAGCGATACGCGCACACCGCTGACCGGCCCCGCCGACCTGAAGGACCTCACCGGACTGAAGTCGCTGGCACGGTCGGTGAAGAACGAGGCCGAGGCGGCAGCCATCGCGCATGCCTTGGAACAAACGAATTGGCACCGCCAGAAAGCGGCCGTGCAGTTGCGCATCAGCTACAAGGCGTTGCTCTACAAAATCAAGCAGTACAACCTGCATCCGCCGGAGGACAACTGAGCGCATCCCTATTGGTGACGTGAAGTGGTCTTGCACTTGCAACGTTTAGTTGCGGCGACACGGCAATGCTTGCGCGACTTCTAAGTCCGTTCCAGGAATTCGGCCTCTTTGCGGGCGCAATTTATTGCGTGGACCGCATTTTGCAGCGCCTGTCGCCGCATCTGCGGCTGCAGTTTTACGAATTGCTGGAGCAGCCGATACCGGAAGCGCCGTTCCTTCCGCCTCGGCTGGCTGGGTCCTTTGAGCTCCGCGAAATCCGCGCAGGCGCCCCTGAGCTGGCGCGGATGCCGGCGCGTCCCCAGATCAAGGCGTCGCGCTTCCGCCAGAACGCCATCTGCCTGGCAGCATTCCACAAGGATGAATTTGTCGGCCACATCTGGTTCTGCTTTCGCGCCTACCAGGAGGACGAGGTCCGCTGCACGTTTCTCCTGCCGGACGACAAGCACTCGGTCTTCGACTTCGATCTTTACCTTTTCCCGGAATATCGCATGGGACTTGGCTTCGTCGCGATTTGGAATGCGGCGAACCAGTTCCTGCGCGCTCGCGGCGTCCGCTGCTCGTACAGCCGGCTGACGCGATTCAATCTGCCATCGCGACGCGCGCACCTGCGGCTGGGCGCGCGTTGCATCGGGCGGATGTTCGTCCTGCAGATGGGAATGCTGGAATGCACATTGGCGACGCTGCCGCCGTATGTTCATGTTTCGTGCAGCGAGCGCGATCGCACGCAATTGAAACTGCGCGCCAGCCGGCCCGCGCCGCAATCGCCGCGCGCTAGTATGGCCGGCCAGCAGGCGCTAGGAGAACGACCGGATTGGAAAACGCCATGAGCGAATTACAGATTCTTTCGCAGTACATACGCGACGAAACCGGCTATGAAGGCGAGCTTCCTGCCGACCTCGACCTGCTGGAGAAACACATCCTGGACTCGTTCAACATCGTGCAGTGGGCGATGTTCATTCAGGAGCAATTCAAGATCGAGCTTGAAGCCGAGGAACTGGTGCGCGACAACTTGGCGAGCCTGTCGCGCGTCATGGCGTTAATCGACAGCAAACGCGCTCTAGCCGCGAAGCCGAACTGATTTCGTTTGCGGCTCGCGCGCGAGGAGAAACCATGCTGGGCAGATCCATCCCCGAATTTTTGTGCGACATTGTCGAACGGCGGCCGGACAAGACGGCCATGGTGTCGGCTGAGCGATCAGCTACCTTCGCGCA
Source organism: uncultured Acidobacteriaceae bacterium (assembly GCA_963713465.1). Lineage (GTDB taxonomy): Bacteria > Acidobacteriota > Terriglobia > Terriglobales > Acidobacteriaceae > Bog-257. Next base: position 298,345 of record CAVQLZ010000030.1, on the reverse strand, counting down.
GCTCTATGAAGAGGCGCTCGCGACCGCGGAATGCCTGCGCGGCATTGGCGTCGAACCCGGCGACCGCGTCGGCATCTGCATGGAAAAGACGCTGGACCAGGTCTCGGTCATTCTTGGCGTGTTATGCGCCAACGCCGTGGTGGTTCCCATCCTGCCCCGGCTGAAACAGGCCAACATCCGGCACATCATCCAGAACTCGGGCATGATGGCGCTGGTCACCGACTCCGAACGCATGGGCGAAGTGGTGGAGTTCGGCGACCTCACCCGGCTCATCATCGGCCACGGCCAGTTGGAACAGGACTGGCCCAACCTGCCCTACATGCGCCGCTTCATCCGCCCGCAGATGTTTTTCGACCGCATCAGCAACGATAATGCGGCGATTATCTATTCCTCCGGTTCCACCGGGCGTCCCAAGGGCATCCTGATCTCCCATCGCAACCTGGCCGATGGCGCAGACATTGTTGCGCACTACCTCGGCACTAATGAGGACGACAGGATCGCCTGCGTGCTGTCCTTCAACTTCGATTACGGCCTGAACCAGATCTGGCAGACGCTGCGCCAAGGCGCGACCCTCTACCTGCACAACCTCGCTCTGCCCAACGATCTTTTCGCGCTGCTGGCGGTCGAGCAGATTACCGCCTTGCCGGTCATGCCCGTGATCATCACCAAGATGTTTGACAAGCGCTTGAAGCTCGCCACCGGACAGCGCGATTTTTCCTCGCTGCGCTATGTCTGTTCGACCGGTGGCAGGCTATCGGACGACATGCTTCGCGACCTCAAGACTACTTTTCCCGATGCGAAGATTTATTCGATGTTTGGCTTGACGGAAGCTTTCCGCTCAACCTATCTCGATCCATCCAAGATCGATTCCCACCCGACTTCCATCGGCAAGGCCATCCCCGACAACCAGGTATTTGTGCTGGACGAGAACGGCGACGAGTGTCCGCCCCACGCAGTCGGCGAACTGGTGCATCGCGGGGCGAACGTCACCAAGGGCTACTGGCGCGATCCTGAAAGTACCGCGAAAGTGTTTCGCTCGCACCCCAGGTTTCCGGGCGAGACGCTGGTCTTCAGCGGGGACAAAGTTCGCAAGGACGAGGAAGGCTATCTCTACTTCGTCGCGCGCGGCGACGAGATGATCAAGACGAAAGGCTTCCGCGTCAGTCCGACGGAGGTCGAGGTGGAAGTCGTTCGCCATCCTGAAATCGTCGACGCCGTAGCCTTTGCCGTCCCGAATATCGCCATCGGCGAGGACGTCGCGTGCGCCTATACCACGGTCACGCGTCAGCCTATCTCGGAGCAGATTCTGAAGCAGTACTTGAAGGCGAACTTGCCCAGCCACATGGTTCCGGCTTACCTCATACACTTCGACAGCTTCCCGATTACCGGCAATGCCGGCAAGCTGGATCGCAAGTCGATCAAGGAAGCCGCGTTCGAGCGACTGCGCGTACAGGCCGCGGTTCACGCCTAAGGAGACGAAGTGGAAAATTGCCGCGGGAGGGTGGTGATCGGCGTTATCGGAGACGACATCCACATCGTCGGCAATCGCATTATGCAGCTCGCGTTGGAGGAATCGGGTTTCCAGGTGTTCAATTTGCGCGCCCGCAACCGGCCCGAGGAATTTTGCCAGGCGGCGCTGGAGGTCAATGCCGACGCAGTCTTCGTTTCCTCGCTCAATGGCGAAGGCGAGTACTGGTGCGCTGACCTCCGCAGCGTTTTTCGGCAGTACGGTCTGCAGCATGTGTTGCTGTATGTGGGCGGCAACATCGTCGTAGGCGATCGCCGGAAAGACGAAGTCGTAAAGCTTTTCAAGCAGTTCGGATTCGACCGGATCTATCACCAGGAGCCGGACATCGGCGCGGCGATTAAAGATTTGCAGGAGGACCTAACGCGTGGCGCTTCCCAGCGCAGAAGCCAGGCTTGCCGACATTGAGCGCTATCGCGCTCAGGTGTTGTCGAGTCCGTTGGCACAGGGCATATCGCCGGAGGAGGTGCGCGAGCATCTCGCCGCAGTTCCGGCTGAGCGCTTTCCCCGCGTAGCCTACGCCCGGCGTGGCCCGTATGCCTGCATTCAGCCCCGCGGCGGATTTCCCCTGTTCGAAGCACAGTACGAACTCACGCGTCAGCTGGACGAGGCCGGCGCGGATTTTATTCCTCTCACCATCGACAGCTACACCCGCCACAACCAATACGAAACGGCCACGCAGCTTCTGCACCGTAGCGAGGAAGAGGGCAAGAACTACCTGAACGGTTATCCGCTCGTCAGCCATGGATACCAGTTGACGCGGCACCTTTACGCTGGCCTGAAGAAGCCGGTCAGCCTGCGTCACGGCACGCCCGACGCCCGCCTGCTGGCCGAAGTGGCCATGGCTTCCGGCATCGCCGAGATCGAAGGCGGCGCCATCTGCTACTGTCTGCCCTATTCGGAAGGATTTCCAATCGATCGCTCGCTGCTGTACTGGCAGTACGTCGATCGCATTTGCGCGATCAATTCCACCGAAGACCGCCCGATCCATCGCGAAAGCTTCGGCCCATTGACCGCGACGCTGGTACCGCCGGCCATCGTCGTCGCCATCGAGATCATCGAAGCCCTGCTCGCAGCCGAACAGGGGGTCACGTCGTTTGCGGTCAGCTTCGGGCAGACCGGTTCGCTACTACAGGACATCGCAACCGCAAGCGTGCTGAAGAAGCTGGCCCGCTATTATCTCGACCGCCTGGGTTTCGGCCACGTTCAGACTTACCTTGTGTATCACCAGTGGATGGGACAGTTCCCGGCGCAACGCGAGCGCGCAGCCGCTCTGATTGCCGGCTCGGCGATTCTCTCCAGCATGGTGGCCGCCGACAAGGTTGTGGTGAAGACGGTGGATGAAGCGCTGGGCGTGCCGCGCGCGGAAATCAACGCCGAAGCCTGCGACACGGTTCGCTACGTGCTCCGTACCTTCCGCTCCGCTGACACGGTTACGTCACCGCTGATCGAGCGCGAGGCCGCATTGATCGAATCGGAAAGCAAGAGCATTCTGGATGCGATCTTCGCGCTGCCGGGCACCGCATTCTGGGAGAGCATCTATCGCGCCTTCCAGATCGGCTATCTCGATGTGCCGTTCGCGCCGCATAGTGACAATGCCAACCGCTTGCTCTCCATGCGCGATGCCAACGGCTCCATCCGCATCGCTGCTCCGGCTAATGTGCCCATTTCCGCAGCCGACGCGGAGCTCGAAGCCGAGCTGTTGCACTCGCGCGAGGATCGCGGCGACAAAACCTATCGGCAGATGCTGACCGACATCCGGGTGATGGTGTGAACCGCGAGCCGCACAATTCGCGCGCAGCCCTGGATATCGGCTCCACGGTGGTCAAGGTTGCCATGCTGGACGAGGCCGGCCACCTGCTTGGGCAGCGCTTCTACGACCGCGATTTCGAGGCCGGTATTGTCCGCCAGGTCGAAACCATCCTCGAGTCGCTTTCGCTGTCTCCGGACCGCGACGACGTCCAGGTCTGCTCGTCGGCCAATGGCGGCCTGCGAGTCGGCATCGTGTCTTTAACCCGCCGGTTCAGCGGCGCCGTTTTGCGTGACCAGGCACTGCTCGCCGGCGCCAACCCCATCTTCCTGCACACCTTCGATGAAGAGCCGAAGCACGTCAGCTATGCCGACATCCTGCTGGTGGGCGGCGGCATCGATGGCGAGGATGCCTGGCCCATGCGCGAGCGGCTGGCGCGCTTCGACCCGGAGAAATATCGTTACACGACATTAATGTATGCCGGGAACAAGTGCCTCGCCGATGAGTTCTGCCAACGCTATCCCTCCGCCGTGGTTGTCGCAAACCCCTTAAGCCAATCTCTGGTCAGGTCCGGCAATTCGGTGTTCGAGACCATCCGCCGGGCCTACCTCGACGACCTCGTCTACAAGGAAGGCGTCAGTGAACTCCGCGGCAATCTATCGCTCGGCATTCGGCCTACGCCCGAGGTGGTGAGTCTCGGCTTTCAGCGTGCGGTCCTGAACAGTTCAGCGATTGAAGTTATCGCTCCTTGCGTGCTGCTGGACATCGGTGGCGCGACGACCGACCTGCACTATACGGTGGAAATCCTCAAAGACAACAATGGCCCGCGTCCCATCCCCATGGCCGGAACTTCGGTTGGCCGCTACGTCTTCACCGACCTGGGCATCGTGGCCTCGCGTGACAGCCTGCTGCTGCAACTGCGGAGTCATCCGCGGCTGTTCGAATTCCTCAGCACGCTGCTCTCCGACAACGTCACGGAAAACTACCGGCTGTTCCGCGAGGGCGAGTACCAGCCTGCGCCTGAAGTTCTCGCGGCTGGATGTCTCTTTCTCGCGCTGGATCGCTTTGCGCAGGGCCGCGGCCCGGGACTTCCCGCCGGCGATTTGTCGCAAGTGGCGCAACTGATTCTTACCGGCGGGGCCGCGCAGACCCTATCGGAGGTGATCGCCGAAACGATAACGGGTCTGCTGCTTCCAAAGAGCAGCAAGCCCACTATCCTGATTGACCGAAACTATCAGGTCTGGGTGGAAGGTATGACTTTTGCCGGGCGCAAGCTGGCCGCGGCCGCGGTATAGAAACACTCCTGCGATTTATGCAACAACCTACCAGCGACGGGTTCTTCGGAGTTTCCTCAGACAGCTTGCACGCGCTGGCCGAGCGCTACGGCACACCCTACTTTCTTTACAGTGCCGACGAAATCATCCGCCGTATCCAGCTGGTGCGGGATTCATTGCAGGGCTTGGTTGAGGTCTTCTATGCGGTCAAAGCCAATCCCAACCTGGAACTATTGCGGCGCTTGCGCCCGGTCGCCGATGGTGTGGATATTTCCTCCGCCGGCGAGCTGAAGCAGGCATGCCTCGCCGGGTTCGATATGGCTGCAGTCAGCTTCGCCGGTCCGGCCAAGACCGCCGCTGAGCGGCGCGCCGCGATCGAGCACGGTGTCGGCTGCATCAGCATCGAATCGCCCCGCGAGCTGGCCGAATGCGCAACCACTGGCGCGCGAACTCGGACGCAAGGCGAATATCGTCCTTCGCATCAACCCGCAATTCCTCAATCGTGCCTTCGGGATGAAGATGGGCGGCAAGCCGGTGCAGTTCGGCATTGACGAGGAGTGCCTGGACCCGGTGCTGGCCGCCATTCGCGCCCACCCCGACGCTCTCGACTTTCGCGGGATTCACGTCTATGCCGGCAGCCAGTGCTTTGAGCCCGCCGGCATTGTCGCGGGAGTGCAGAACTGCTTTCAGATTGCGCGCAGGATCGAATCCTCATCGGGCCTGAGATGTAAGCGTCATCAACTTCGGCGGCGGCTTCGGCGTTTCGCACACGGAAGAAGCGCGCGAGTTGGATGTTGAAGCGTTGGCGAAAGAGCTGCTTCCGGTGCTGCGCGAATTTCTCGACGCATCCGAGGAGAAGCCCAAGCTTGTCTTCGAGCTCGGCCGCTACCTCACCGCCGACGCCGGAATCTACGTGGCGAGGGTGATCGGAGAGAAAGAGTCACGCGGCAAGCTGTTCTTCATGGTTGATGGTGGTCTGCACCATCATCTTGCCGCGGCGGGTAATTTTGGCGCTGCCTTGCGCGCGAACTACGTCTTGGCGAACCTTTCCCATCCCGATGGCGAGAAAGTCCGCTGCTCGATTGCAGGCCCATCGTGCAATCCCACAGATTTGCTGGGCGTCGATGTTGAGCTTCCGCGCCCGCAGATCGGCGACCTGATTGGCGTATTGAAATCCGGCGCGTATGCGTTCACTGCCAGCCCACTGCTGTTTTTGGGACGGCAAACTCCTGCCGAGCTGATCTCGCATCGCGGCGAAATCACGCTGGCACGGCGCCCGCGAACCATGGGTGATTTCAACTGAACCGGCAACTGGCTGCTGGTTGCCACGTTTTGGAGGTCCAGGTGAAAACGCGCTTCGCTTTTATACTCCTGCCGTTGCTGGTATTCGCTCTTTATGCGCAGGAGGCGCCGTCCCCATCCGCCGGACTTCCCGCGGGTTACGGCTGGCATCGCCTGCCCAATACTCAGATGCGCAAATCGGTCTGCCTCGGCGACGTTCCGGATGGTATGTACCGCGATGCCACGATGACAGCGACCGCGGAGTACCCCTTTAATTGCAACCAGCTTATTCCCTGGAGCGGCGCCGCGGCTGACGACGTTCATCACCGGCTGATTGTCTGGGGCGGCGGACATAGTGACTATGCCGGAAACGAAGTTTCGGTGCTGAACCTCGACGGCACACCCGCATGGGAGCGGTTTACCCCTCCAACCATGCCCGTTCCGTATATTTGGGACGGAAAGCATTGGGAGGGACTCAAGCCGTATTTCTTGCGCCTGCACGATGGCGGAACGTATGTGGCGGGATCCAGTCCTTCTTCTCGGCACACCTATAACGGCCTGCAATACGTTCCCAAGCAGAACAAGCTGTACTCCTTCGGCGGATCCGTGGCCAACGGAGGCTTTCTTTCGGCTGAAGTCTGGACCCTCGACATGAGCACCCGCAAATGGACCATGCTCGGTCCTCCCTTCTCGCAATCGCCCGGATATCCCACAACGGCGTACGACCCCGACAACGGCCATATCGTGATGACCGACAAGAACTGGTCCTTGTTCGATTACGATCCCGAAAATAACAAGTGGAGGACGATGAACAGGTCAGTCCATGTGGATGACGGCACCACTGCCGCCATTGACCCCATCAACCACTTGTTCGTGGTGGTCGGCGCAGGCGGCACACCGGGCAATACCGGCTATCCCTCCGTTCCCAAGGGTCACACCCTGCAGGTATTTTCGCTATCCAGCGGCAACGTGCAGATTTGGACCAACAATGGCTGCGATCTCATTTATCGCAATGGCGGACTGGCGTGGGACTCGGCGATGGGCCTGATGGTGGGCTACCCCGGAGGCGGCGACCAGATCTATCTTCTCAACACCAGCACCAAACCTATCGACACGCCTTTCGGTAGCGTGCCTTCCCACAAGTGCCTTGACGTGACCGTCAGTCACGAAACCTTCCCCGCAAAGCGGAGTCGATTTTCCGCAGGACCCGGAAGGAACCGGCCACCAGGGAAATCTCGGGATTTTTGGCAGATTCCGGTATTTTCCGTCGCTCGATGTTTTTGTGGTCGTCAACAGCCGCGACCATGACGCCTGGATTCTGAGGCTGACTAAAGCGATTCCATAGTTGGCATAGTCTGTTTTGAAAGGGCACGCCTTCAGGCGTGCCGTAAGAGGCGGCTAATTGAAACCGGCTTCAGCCGCTGGGGCAAAGCTTTCCCTCAACGCCTAAGGGCGGCCTCCGTTCGTGTCCTAACGGCAGGGCTGAAAGCCGTGCCCTTTCAAAGCCGGGATATAACTGCTCTGGAACAGCTCTAAGCGGAACCCGGCATCGGCAACTCTGAAGCCACAGTGACCCACCCGCCAGGATGCGGTTCAGTCGCGACCGTCTCATGAACTGGTCGCCTTACCCTTACCACCGGTAAACCAAGCCACGAAGGCATCGATGCCATCGCGGAATGGCACGCGCGGCGAGTAGCCCAGCAGTCGTTGTGCCTTCGAGATATCGGCATAGGTGATGGGAACGTCGCCCGGCTGATCGGGCAGTCGCTGAATCGTCGCCTGCTGCCCTAAGCTCTCTTCCAGAGTTCGGATCAAGGTGGATAGATCCACGGGATGAGAATTCCCTAGATTGAATACCTCGTAAGGACAATCGTAATGCAGCGCGGCCACTACGCCGTCAATGGTATCGCTATAAAACGTATAGTCTCGTCCACTGGACCCATCGCCGAAAACCGGAATGGGCTTGCCTGCGGTAATTAACTCGGCAAACTTGCGGATTGCCAGATCAGGACGTTGGCGCGGCCCGTATACCGTAAAAAAGCGCAGGCACACCGTACGAATGTTGTAGAGATGGGAATAGGTATAGCAGATCTTCTCACCCGCAATTTTGGTGGCAGCATAGGGAGAGATGGGCAGGTTGAGTGTGTCCTCCTCGCTGAACGGGACGCGGTTGGCGATGCCGTAGATGGAACTGGAGGAAGCGAACACGAATTTAGGTATTCCGACCCGGCGCGCCGTCTCCAGCAGCACGGTGGTTCCGCGGACATTCACCTGTTCGTAGAGCAGCGGGTTTTCCAGAGATGGCCGGACGCCGGCGCGCGCCGCCAGGTGAATGATGGCGTCGGGCATCTGCTGGCGCGCGATCGTGAGCATCTTGTCCAGGTCGCAGATGTCGGCGTGATGGAAACTCGCGGGCCCGGCTTCCATGACGGCTTCAAGATTGGCGCGCTTCAGCGATGGCGAATAGAAATCGTTGAGCTCGTCCACGATAGCCACCGCATGTCCATCGCGCAAGAGGCGCTCACACAAATGCGAGCCGATGAAGCCGGCGCCTCCCGTAACCAGAATTCGCATCCGGAACCACCTCGATTGAGATAACCCTGTCGAGAACGACGCGGCGTGGGCGATTCATAAATATAAATGTTGTGGGGCTTAGATGGCTGAGTCAAAGATCTCCACTCTTCAGAACTACACGCGGGTGAGCTGAGGAAGCGCGTCAAAGTGGGTGTCACGGGCGAACAGGACCAGCGAATGTTGCAGGACGAGGGCTGCGATCCACATATCGTTCGTCGGAATGGGAGTGCCTTGCTTACGCAATTGCCGGTAGACGGCGGCATAATGGTGCGTCGTCTGCTCGTCGGCATAGAGCACGCCGACGCCGGGCTTAAGAAGAAACCGGCGTAGCACGGCTTCGTTACGTGTACCTTGACTACCCACTGCAAATCCGGGCGCAGTTCCCCAACGCGATGAATGGCAACCAGACTTCTTCGGCGAGCTCGACCGTTTCGATGACCGGCACATTGCCCCGGCAAAGATCGGTATAGCGGTTGGTGTCCAGCGCCAGCCTCAAAGCCACATCTCTTCGTCAATGGTGTCCTGCGCTGCCAGGGCGCAGTCGAAAGCGGGATCGTTGCGCCAGCTGCCTGCGATATCGCTGAGATCGCGCTGGCGGCTGCGCTCACCCGCCACGCCGGCCCCCCGCGTAAGAGCTTCGATCGCTACCTCGTTCAAGCTCTTGCCCCGCTCACGGGCGGCGCGGCGAAGAGCTTCGTCCAGAGTGCGCGGCACGTTACGGATCGTGTACTGCATACATTCATTGTAGGCGTTGCAGGCAATGAATGAAAGCACTTACGTGGGTGGCAACTTTGCTAAACAGATCGCGCTTGTTGACTTCATTTGCCAAACCCCCGTTTGTCTACCCGAAATCTGCCCCTCAACTCCAGATTACCGGCCGAATCTTCAAACATTTGAGGAGTTTGGCAACTCGAATGTTGGCAAGCCTGTTGCATGCCGACTTCTTCGCACGCCACTGTCGCACTTCATGAGGCGCCGGTGGCCGGTTCGCCTTTCGCCCCAGCGCGCGAGCCAAAACTAAGCCGCGCCCTGGCCGGGATGGCGCGATACTCCGAGTGGCTGCTGCTCGTGGCACTTATCGCCGCCTGCCTGCCGGCGGTCCTCGTCCGCCGTGACTCTCTTACCGACGTTCCCGCCCCCGTCAATCTGGTCGATCAATCGTGGACGCTCGACATCGGCTACAAGGCGACGCGCGGAGTGTGGGTTGGCCGCGATTCGCTCTTCACCTACGGACCGCTCTATGAGTGGCTCTCGGGAGCGCCCGCGCGATGGCTCGGGGCCTCGACCGGGACCATCCTCGCGACCGCCAACTTTCTGCCGATGCTGGCCGGCATTCTGGCCATCTTCATCACCGCACGATTACTGCTGCCCGGCACCAGCCCGTGGCGGCGCGCGCTCTTTCTGGTGGTTGTGCTGTGGACCTTCCCCGGCATTCGCATCGCCATCTGCCTCTGCGCATTCGCCATATTCTTACGACTCGCGGACGCGGTCGTATGCCGTCGCGTCGCGGTCCTGCTGGCGGCACTCGCAGCCGCGGTCATCTGCGTGGCTTCATTCTTGATCTCCGCCGATGCGGGCATCTATACCGCGGCCTCGCTTCTGCTTTGCCTGGCGGCGACGGCGCTGGTCAAGCGGCAGACGCCGGGTGCGTTTGCCCGGCTGGCCGGGTTTTTCCTCGCGACCACATTGGCGCTGGCAATTCTGGTCGTCGCCGTGAATTCACTGATGTCATCGCCCCTGGACTTCGCGTACTGGAAGTCGAGCCTGCTGCTGGCCGCAAACTACCGCTGGTTGGAGCCCAGGCCCATGACCTCCGCCTCGACTTTGCGGATGCTCGCCGCCCTGGCATTCGCAAGCGCCACCTTCGTCATTGCCTGGTGGCGCCGCCGGCCCGGCGAGGATCGCTGGACGCAGCAGCCCGCTTTCCTGCTGTCGGGCTTCGCGCTGGGTCTACTCATGACGCAGAGCGGCATAGTTCGCTCCGACGTCATTCACGCGGTCAACGGCATTTATCCGCTGGTCTTTCTCAGCGGCGCAATCTGCGTGGCCGCGCAGATCAAGCTGCGCTGGATGTCCGCAATGCCACTGGCAATCTTCATCGCGACAACGCCGCTTATCACCATTCCTCATTCGCAATCGTTTCCCGCCTCGATTATTGCAACCGCGCACCAAATCTTTCGCCCGAATCATACTTGCCCGGCGGGCAAGCAGGAGTTCGACGGCGCCTGCTATCCACCGAACTACGGCAAATTCTTCGCCGCGGTCTCCGGCTATGTTGACCAGCACACCCAGCCTGGCGATCCCATCCTGGTCTTCCCCTATCAGAACGCGTTGGGCGTTATGTCGCGTCGCACAGTCGCGAGCGGAGTCTTGCAGGCGTATCTGGTAAGCGGCGACCATCTCACCGGGCTGGACCTGGCCGGGCTGCGCAAGGCCAGTCCGCCCTTCGGACTTTACTTCTCCGAGCCCGATCCAGCGCTGGGCCTGAACGCCCCCGAAGCCGCCTACAGCTATAGTTTCGATCTCGTCCCGAACTTCACGCGCAGCCCCGGAATATGGTTCTATCTGCTGCGTCATTATCGTGCAGAAGCCAGCGCCGCCCCGGGCGTAATCGGATTGGTGCGCGATGACAGCCGCGAGCGGCGCTTGACCTTTACGGAGGAGAAAGCCGGATATGCTCCGGGAACAATTCCCATCCGGCAACGCTGGACCCGGCTGGAGCTTGGGCAACTCCATTGGCCCGCGGCCGGAGCAGACTTCCTAAGGCTCCGGCTCCGTGCCAACTATCCCCTCTGGTGGAAGCTGCGGAAGCCCTCGTCGCTGGCGCTGTGGATGTATTTTGCCGACGGCTCGGCCCGGGCCTTGCACTTTGTGGTCGAGCCCAATCGCGATTCGGAAATCTGGGTCTATCCCGGAGACTTGCGAGCCATGGGAGGGTATTTCTCGAACGATAGCTCCCGCTGGCCAACCGGCGCTGCCCCTACCCGCCTGGCGATGTGGATTACACCCTTCGATTGGGTCTCGGTCACGCCTCAGAGCGTGAGCATCAAGGCCATCGACGCTGTCCGGATCAGCCGTCAATAGAGCTATCGGGGATTATTCATGACGAATCGCAGGTTTTGAAGGGGCACGGCTTCAGCCGTGCCGTAAAATCCTCTTTCCGCGGAGGGCTTTAGCCACTGAGGGATCTCGCCTTAAAGCAACAAACTTCGAATTACCTCAGAGGCTAAAGCCTGACTCAGTCCGCCTTTTATGACGCGGCTGAAGCCGCGCCCCTTCAAGGAATTTCCTGAGCTTCATGAATAATGCAGGCTATGCCGCGCAATCCGTCACCAAGCCTCCCCCGCGGGTAGTCGCATCCCCTCCCCCAAATTGAGGAAATGTTTTTCCCAGAGATTCGGAAGTTTCCTGCTGCACCAGTCGAATCGCCACTGAGTTCCCCGCCTTAACTTTATGGCTTACAAGCTGTTGGCGAGGGGGTTGGGCCATGAGCCGTACCCGGATCTCCCGCGATTTCCATCCTCAGCTCGCTAAAGCGGAACGGAATCAGGCAGATGGCCCGGGAACCGTATCTCGGATCGACGCCGGCGCAGGACTCGCGGCTCACGCCGGGATACGGGAATTCTGGCTACCTTCGTGCTACTACCCGGCTAACCGACCGAAACGCACTGGGCGCACGACGAAATGTGACTCAGAGGATAGAGGTGTGGTCATGGGCACGTCACCTTGGATGACAACCGCAGAGATACCGCAGCAGCCGGCGGTATCCTACTCGGCTGAGGGCGCAGAGTGGTATGCGCTGCACACCAAACCGCAACATGAGAAATCGGTGGTCGCCCACCTTCAGCGCCAGGGACTCACAACCTTCCTTCCGGTAGTCAGCGAGGTCCACCGTTGGAGCGATCGTCAGAAGGTGGTTCAACTGCCGCTGTTCTCCTGCTACGCCTTCGTTTACCTGAATCTGGTGCCGGAATCCTGGGCGCGCGTGATGAGCGTCACCGGCGTGCTGCGATTCGTGGGCGGACGGCGCGGCGGCATCGGCATCCCCATCCCGGACACCCAGATCCACGCGGTGCAAACGCTGCTCACCAGCAAGTTGCCATACAGCATCTGCCCCTTCCTGGAAGTGGGTCAGCGCGTGCGCATCCGGGGCGGCGCTTTGCACGGAGTTGAGGGCATCCTGACGGGACGAACCGGCGACCGGGTGCTGATCATCTCCGTCCAGCCGATCCAGCGCTCGCTTTCGGTCCGCATCGGTGACTATGGCGTCGAGGTGATCTAATTCCTCGATCGGAAAGATGTTGCTGTAAGCAATAGCGCTTTGAAAGGGCTCGGCTTCAGCCGAGCCGTTAGGACCCGCACAAAGAAGCGGCCTTTAGGCGCTGAGGGACCGCTTCCCACCACAGCTTTAAAGCCGCTTTCATGCGGCTCTGTTACGGCACGCCTGAAGGCGTGCCCTTTCAAACCGGGTGGGCCGACCATTCCCGCGGCATCACCAATCAGATTCCGATGAACTGGAAGACTTCGCTTGCGGCTGTGGCGTTCGCGCTGGCGATGCTGGCGTTCTTATCGAGCTCTATGGTCGCAGCCGAAATCAACGTCAATCCTTCTAACCTTGCCGGCCATCTGCACCGCTTGCAGCCTGGCGACGTTCTGCATCTGGCGCCCGGCAAGTACACACCGCTCTATCTCGCCAATCTCAACGGCACGCCGCAGGCATGGATCACGGTTCGGGGACCGGAATCAGGTGCGCCGGCCATCAATCATGGGAGCGCCGAATTCCAACACCGTCGAGATTGTGAACTCGAGCTACCTGGCGATCGAGAACCTGCGCATCGATAGCCGCGGCATCTCCGGTGCGTTCGGCATCAGCGCCTAAAGGAAAGCAAAACCGGACGCACGATATCCGCATTGAAGGCAACACTCTGGTCGGACAGAACGCCGATCAGCAAACGGATGGAATTTCGACCAAGAGCGCGACCTGGGGCTGGATTATTCGCAACAATCGCATCCTGGGCGCGGGCACCGGTATTTACCTCGGCGATTCCGATGGTAGTGCGCCTTTTGTCCATGGACTCATCGAGGACAACCTGATCCAGGACACCATCGGCTACAACATGGAGATCAAGGACCAGATCTCCATTCCTGCAATTGCCGGAATGCCGCTCAATGCTACCTCGACCATCATCCGCAACAACGTTTTCATCAAGGACGACCAGCCCAGTCCCGATGGCAACCGGCCCAACCTGTTGGTGGGTGCGTTTCCCGCCTCTGGCCCGGGAGCGCAGAACCTGTACGAAATCTACGGCAATCTTTTCCTGCATAACGGGAACGAGGCGCTGTTCCAGGGGTCCGGCCGGCTTTCGCTGCATGACAACATCTTTGTGGATGCCCCGACGGATTACGCGGCCGTCGTCCTCAGGCGCCAGAACTTCCCTTTGAAGCTGGCCCATGTGTACAACAACACGATTTACACCACCGGCCAGGGAATCCTGTTCGGGACAGGTGCGCTGGACTCCGATGCAGTCATCGGCAACCTGATTTTCGCCATGACACCGATTGCAGGCCCGGTCGCTCACTCGTCTGCCAATCTGGAAGTGTCGTTCCCCAAGGCCGACGACTACGTGAAATCGCCCTCGCTGGTCCTAGGCTCTATCGACTTCTATCCCCGGCCGGGCAAGTGCCAGGGCAAGCCGGTTAACCTGGCGCAATTCCAGCACGAAACGGATTTCAATCGCGACTTTAATGGACACCCGAAGAGTGAGGCCGCGGGCACAGCGACGTTTCGCGGCGCCTATGCCGGCGAGGGCGCCAATCCGGGATGGCGATTGCAGGCTGGAATCAAGGCCATAGGTTCGCGGCCCGGAGCCACCGCCGAACTTCGCGAGCCTATGAGTTCCCCGGCGCATCGGCAGAGACAACTTGATCAACTTGACAGCACCACCAGCGCGGGCGAGAACAAGCCGGCTGCGGTCCCTATTGACTGCGAGCAAGCTCGCGGCATGGATGGTTCTTGCGGTCGCGATTGTGACCCTCACGCCGCTGGCTTATTACTATGGCGCTCCACTACGCGAGCCGAGCTCGGCGCAGCCAAGTGACGTCATTGTTCTGCTCTCCCATGGGCAGATCGGTGACCAGTGGCTTACGCCGGAGGGCGCCCAGCGGACATGGGCTGCGCTGCGGCTTTATAAGTCAGGCTTCGCGCCGGTCATCATCAGCTCGGGTCACAGCCCTGGGCTTAATCAAGCCGCGTTACAGGCAAAGTGGCTGATGTTGGCGGGCGTTCCCCCTCAGGCGATGATCGTGGAGCAACAATCGCTGCGAACTCACCAATCGGCGGTCGAGGTAAGCAAGATCCTACAGGCCCATGGCTGGCATCGTGCCGTCATTGTGACTTCGGAGCTCGACGTTCCGCGCATCCGCGCTGTCTTTCATAAACTCGGTTACTCCGATTTGTCGTTCGAGCAGGTACCGGAATTCGGTCCACCCACGGGAATCTATTACCACTCAGGCTGGCGCGCGTTCTATCACGCCACCTACGAATATTCAGCCTTAGCTTTCTACAAGTGGAAGGGATGGATCTGACCGAGCTGCCGGTTTTGAAAGGGACGGTCTTCAGACCGTCCGTAGATTCGCAGCTTTCGATAGTGGCTTTAGCCGCTGAGGGTCTTAATCAGACATTCCTTAGGTGCGCCGCTCGAATGCTTATTTTTTGTCATCCCGAACCGGCTTTATTGAGAGCTGCAAGAGTAATCTCCTGCTTGACGGTGGAAGCGCCGGGCTTCAGCCCGGCGAATCGCGAGGCGCGAATACGGCTTTAGCCGCGGTGAGCCAGGGCTAAAGCCTACTCATCTCGCCCAATTACGGCACGGCTAAAGCGGTGCCCTTCCACCGTACATAAGGTTTCTACAAGCAGTTCTTGCCTCAGATAGCTTCATGGCTAGTCTAGCTGTAGCTCCCAGCACCATAGCTGTTCCCGCAGTCGATCCGCGGCTCGCTCGCGCCACAACCGACGTGCGGCGCTTCGCTATGCTGGCGATCCCGCTGGCCTTGCTGCTGGTCACCTTCAAGGTTTACGCGCTGGAAGAGCCTGCCTTCTTCACTCTGGCTTGTGTGGTGTTTGCCGGCTTTGCGGTCGCGTATTGGTTGCCGCTTGACTACAAGCAGCCTTTCACGATTCTTCTGTCGCTGGCGGGGGCCTATATCCTGCTCAGTCCTCTGACCGCGACCTTGCTCATAGGCGCCGGCCTGCTGATGTTCGCGATTATCCGCACCGAAAGCGTCAGCTTCACCTGGCGGGTCGCCGCACTGCTGGCCATCCTCGCTGCCTGCGTGTACCTGCGCGGCGCCAGGCAGCATCACGGCCTGGAAAGCTTCTGGCCCGTGCTGGGCGCGGTCTTCATGTTTCGCATGATTATTTACCTGTATGACATCAAGCACCAGCCCGGACCTGCCAAGCTCAAAGACTTTCTCAGCTACTTCTTTCTTCTGCCCAACTACTATTTCCTGCTTTTTCCGGTAGTGGATTTTCAGACATTCAGGGAAAGCTTCTTGCGGCGGGACATTCATCCCGTAGCCCAGCAAGGAGTGTGGTGGATCTTCCGCGGCACCACCCACCTGCTGCTCTACCGGCTGATTTATCAGATGCAGCCCCGTCTCGGCCCTCCCGCGATGTCGCTCACCCTCGGCGTCACCTTGAAAATCATCTCCTGTTATCTGTTCTACCTGCGAATCTCAGGCCAGTTCCACATTATTGCCGGTATGCTCTGCCTGTTCGGATATGACTTGCCGGAAACAAACCATCGCTACTTCCTCGCCCATAGCGTGAACGATATGTGGCGACGGATGAATATCTACTGGAAAGATTTCATGGTGAAGATGGTTTATTTTCCGTGCTATTTCAAGTTGCGGCGGAAGGGCGCTCTACGCGCCGAGCTTCTCTCCACCATGATGGTCATAGTAGCCACCTATACCTTGCATGCCTATCAGTTCTTCTGGCTCAAGGGCAAGTTCCGCTTCTCGGTGAATGATGCCGTGTTCTGGACCGTCCTGGGCATCGTCATGATGACGAATGTCTGGGTGGAGTACCACAACCGGCAGCGTCCCCGCCGGTCAGGATGGAGATTCCAGCTACAGCAGGCGCTGCACATCGTCGCGACCTTTAGCTTCATGGCTGTCCTCTGGTCCATGTGGAGCAATGACAGCCTCGCGGATTGGTTCAGCTTCCTTCATACCGGAAATATCTGATGGCTCTCGATACCAGCCAGGCGATGCCTATGTTCAACCGGCAATTGGCTGCTACCATGGCGCTCCTGGTCGCACTACTAGGATTGAATTGGTTGCCCGCGGCTATCCAGCATGGTCCCGCTCGCATGCATCTGGAGAAGCTGGTAAAGCTGATGCACACCAGCGGTTTGAATCGCGAGGATTTTGACGCTTTGGCGGCAGGATACTATGAAGGACTGGAAAAAGATGCTCCGCCGGCGGGCCTACCCGAAGAACGAGACGATATCCGCTTCCGCAATGATTTTCTCCGCTACGAACTTAAGCCGAATGTGAAGCGTAATTATCCCGCCGGGCTCAGGTTTACTAATAGCTTCGGAATGGCAAATCCCGAGTACGGTTATGCGAAACCGCCCCACACCTGGCGTATCGCCGTGGTCGGCGACTCGATTTCACTTGGCCCCTACGGCCACGATTATCGAGCCTTGCTGGAGCAACGACTGAACCAGGCGGATGTAACGCCTGACCTCCAAAGCTATCAAGTTCTGAATTTTGCGGTCTATGGCTACAACATCCTGCAGATGATGGACGTGGTGTTGAATAAGGCTCCGAATTTCCACCCCGATGTTTATCTGCTGGCACTCACCACCCTGGAAGCGAACAGCAAAAAGGTTTCAACCGCTGTACATCTGGCGCGGTTGAGGACCGATGGAGTCGACCTGAAATACGATTACTTGAAGCAAGTCGCGGTACAGGCGGGGCTGCAGCCGGGCGATCACCTGAATCGCATGACCACAAAACTGGCGCCTTTCCACCCGCAGATGACGCGCTGGGCATTAACCCAGATGCGCGATCATGCGGCGGCGCAGGGCGCTCGCCTGGTCATCGTACTGGTTCCGCCGCCGATTGAGCCCGACCTGGTGTCGCAAATCTTCGACGAACTACGTCCCACGGTCGATGGCCTGGGTGTTCCGGTGATTGATCTGCGCGATACCTTCCGCCATCGCGACCTGCGCAAGCTGCAGGTGGAATACGCGGTGGACGTGCATCCCAATGCCCTCGGCCATCAGATCATCTTCGATAGTCTCTACGACAGAATTCATCACGATCCGGCTTTATCCGCCGCTCTATTAGGCTCCTCAACCAAGGAGCCTGCGTCGGTTGCCCAGGCAAGATAGAAACCCGAGAGCCAGTCTCCAGCACAACAAAACTCCGCAAGGTAAAGAGCCAGATATGGATGACGTAAAACCCCAACTCCGCGAATTTCTCTCTGAACTATTACCCGCCGGGAAGATCTCAACCCTGAATGACGATACGCCCTTACGTACCAGCGGTCTGATTGACTCGCTGGGAGTGCTGCGGCTGGTGGGCTTTGTCGAAGAGAAGTTCGGGGTTGAGGTCGATGCTTATGATGCGGGCGTGCAAAACTTCGACACGATAAACGTAATCGCGGCTTTCCTGGAACGAAAGCGCACGGCGAAGGCCTCGGCTTCGTCTCGGGCCTAGGCTCCGGGATTCAATACCTACATGCTGAACCGCATTTTCCAACAAGCCTGCAGCTCCTTCGGCTCGCGCGAGGCGCTGGTGTGTGGCCTCCATCGCTACAGTTATGCGCACCTGGAAGAGCAGGTGGCGCGTTGTGCCGCCGGGTTGAAGAGCCTGGGCGCCGCACCGGATCGCGGTGTGGCGCTGGCTTTGAAAACTAGTCCGGAATTTATCTTCACCTATCTGGCCGCATCCCGCCTCGGAGTTCCCGTCTTGCTGCTCGACTGGGGTTCCAAGGCCGGCGAACTTCGCCGAGTGTTCCTGGAAAATCAAATTGCCGGGGTGGTGGCCGAGCCCGAGCAGATTGCAGCCCTCGAACAGCTTCGCCAGGACACCGGACAGCATTTTGCTCTCTACTCACGCGGCGGCAATTACGCAAGCTTGCTCAGCCAGGCGACCGAACCCCCGGCGTCCCGGACCTATGACAACGAAATTGCTACCGTGCAATACACCTCCGGGAGCACCGGCATCCCTAAATGCACCGCGCGCTCGCATCGCAATCTTGGCCAGCGAGGCCGCGAACTTCAACCTGACCACCGGGGTCACCGCAGACGATCGCATCCTTTGCACCATCCCGCTGTACCACGCGCACGGATTTGCCCACGGCTTGCTGGCTGCGCTCTACGCCGGCGCCACGCTGGTGGTGATGGACGAATTCAATCGCGCCGCCGCGGTGGAGTTGTTCCACCGCGAGCGCATTACCGTCTTCCCGGCGGTGCCGTTCATCTTCGATCTGCTGGCGCGCCGGGTAACGGGACAGCCGCCTCCGCCCAATTCACTGCGGCTGGTTTTTTCGGCGGGAGCGCCGCTGTCGCCGGCCGTGGCACGGCAGTTCCAGGAAGCCTTTGGAGTGTACGTGCGCCAGCTTTACGGCACGACCGAGACCGGCGCGGTCACCATCAATCTCGACCCCGACGTCGAAGCCACGCTCGATTCCGTCGGGCTGCCGATGAAGAACGTGACCCTTGAAATCCGGCGCGAGGATGGAAGCCAAGCCCAGCCCGGCGAGGAAGGTGAGATTGCGATTCAAAGTCCGGCCATGCCCAACGGGTATTTCCGGCAACCGGAATTGACTCGCCAGCGCTTTCGCGACGGATTCTTCTGGCCGCTTGATGTTGGCAGGAAAGATGAACGTGGCCGCATCTACATCAAGGGTCGCGCGGCGTGGCTGATGTCCAGCGCGGGCCGCAAGGTGGATCCTATGGAGGTGGAAACCGTGATCGCCACCTTCCCTAAAGTGCAGGAAGTGGTTGTGGTCGGCGTCCCCGGATACCTTGGTGAGCATGTCGTCAAAGCCGTGGTGGTTGCTCGCGAAGCCTGCCAGGAGCAGGAGATCGTAGACTTCTGCCGCGACCGGCTGACCGATTTCAAGATTCCCCGCCTGGTGGAATTCGTCGACAAAATTCCGCGCAACGCCTTCGGCAAGATTCTGCGCAAGGACCTGGTCTCGTAAGCGCCCACAAGCTCATGACGAAGAAAGACAATATGAAACCGCGGACTCTGGCCATGGAGCGGCTGCGCGACTGGCCGGTGCGCCCGAGCAACAAGTTCCTGGTGGCCGGTCCCTGTAGCGTGGAATCGGAAGCCCAGGTTCTGCAAACGGCCCTCGACTTGGCCGCTTACGACGTCACCGTCCTGCGCGGCGGCATATGGAAGCCGCGCACTCATCCTGGCTCGTTCGAGGGGGTCGGCATCCCAGGTCTGCGCTGGCTGAAGCGAGCAGGCCTCGCGGCCGGGCTACCCGTGGCCACAGAAGTCGCGAACCCCTGCCACGTGCACGAGTGCCTCAAGGCCGGCATTGACATTTTGTGGATCGGCGCCCGCACTACCACCAACCCATTCGCGGTCCAGGAAATTGCTGACGCTCTCCGGGGAATCAACATCCCCGTGATGGTCAAAAATCCCATGAATGCCGACCTGGAGCTGTGGATTGGCGCCATCGAACGCATCCACAATGCCGGCATTACCAAGATCATGGCGGTGCACCGGGGCTTCTCCATCTATCGCCCCAGCTCCTATCGCAATCCTCCCCTCTGGAGAATTCCCATCGAGCTGCGGCGGCGCATGCCGCAACTGCCTCTGATCTGCGATCCCAGCCATATTTGCGGCAGCCGCGCTCGCATTTCCGCGATCGCGCAAGAAGCCATCGACTTTCTCTTTGACGGATTGATGATTGAAGTGCACTGTGCTCCGGCCATGGCGCGCAGCGACGCCGCCCAGCAACTCACCCCCAGGCAATACGGCAAACTGCTCGGACGCCTGCACTATCCGTCGGCAGATGGGACGCGGCGCTCGTCCGCGGTGCGCGCCGTGCGCAAAGAAATCGATGCCATCGATGACGAGCTCATCGCCCTGCTCGCGCGCCGCATGGAATGTGTCACCAGGATCGGAAGCTGGAAACGGAACCACAACGTTCCCCTGCTGCAGTTGGAACGCTGGGAGCATGTGCTGCACGATCGGGTGCAACGCAGCGTCAAGCGGCACTTGTCGGCGAGCTTTGCCCGCGAGTTGTTTGAGCACATCCACGAAGAAGCGCTCGCCGTGCAGGAGCAGATTCCCGCGGCAACCGAGCGCAACGCTGATGCGCCGGCGCCGGCTGCCACTGCCGCCGATGAGCCGGAATTACCGGCTCCCGCCACAGACCTGGCTGTTGGCAGCTGATTCGCTAGAACATTTTCAGCGTAGGTGTAACCCGCTTTGAAAGGGCATGCCTTCAGGCGTGCCGAAACAGCACCCAAGAAAATCGGCTTTATTTGAGAGCTGCAAAATTAATGTCCTGCTTGACGGTGGAAGCGCCGGGCTTCAGCCCGGCGAATCGCGAGGCACGAATTACGGCTTTAGCCGCGGTGAACCAGGGCTAAAGCCTACTCATCTCGCCAAATTACGGCACGGCTCAAGCCGTGCCCTTTCAAAACCGGTACTCAATAACTCCGAAACCGCTGTAGCTTCTGTTCCGCCGCCTTCGCCAGGAGAAGACACATGTCAGCAATCGATGTTCTGGGCAAGCTGGATGGCTTCGATGTGAATCTGTTGGGGTCATTGCAGCGGGTACTGCTGGTCACGGATGGAACGCTGACCGAAATTCTCGAAGCTTATTTCGCCGAGCGCATCGTGCTGGTGAAGGTAGCGCAACAGGTGATTCCGGCCACGGCATCGCATGCGCTGCTCAACCCCATCGTGGGCGAGACGTTGATCGAGAGGAAGATCCTGCTGCAGGGCACGCGCTCGCGCAGCAACTACGTTTACGCAGAATCGCTGGTCGCCGTCGATCGGCTCGCGCCGATCATTTCGCGATGCGCTGCTCACCTCCGACACCCCGCTCGGACGTCTCTGGCTGGAGCACCGGCTGGAAACCTTCAAGCAGATGCATGAAGTACGCTGCCGGCCCGCCACCAGCCTGGCACACTATTTTGAGTCCGGCGAAGAAGAGCCGTCTGCTGGCGCGCACCTATCGCGTCATCTCCGCCGGCAGGGTGGTGATGGTCATAAGCGAGTACTTCCCCGTCGCCTACCGCGAGGCGCCGGAGTCGCCCGACATCGGGCGTAGTGCGTTGGCGGGAGCGGCGCGATGACGACCGCCACCGCGTCGCAGCCCATCGATGTTCGCGCCATCGGTGACCGGCTGACCGTCATCGGCCTGGCCGAGAGTTTCTTTCAGTCCAGCGTGTTGTTCGCGCTGGCGAAGCTGCGCGTCTTCGAGCTGATCGGCGATGGCGACAAGCAACTGGAAGAACTGGCGCGGCAACTCGGCGCGCAGCCGGAAACCCTGCAACGCCTCTTGAATGCCGGGGTAATGTTGAAGCTTCTGGAGAGCCCTGACGGCCGGACCTATCGCGCCGCTGCGCTGGGACGAGCGGTGTTGACGCCTTCCGCGGGCGAAGCCTACCTCGGAGACTGGATTCGCAACCTGGCCTATTTCAATGTCGCCATGTCGAGCCTCGACCAGGCGGTCCTTACCTCGCAGCCGGTCTTCGATCCCATGACCCACCTGGGCAGCGACGCCGATCGCACGCGTGAGTTCGCCTTGGCGATGCATACCTATGCCGTACTCTACGGAAAGGAACTGGCCCACTACCTCGATACCAGCGGCTGCAGCACTCTGCTGGATCTGGGATGCGGGCCGGGAACCTACGCCTTTTGCCTGGGCGCGCAGAATCCGGCCTTGCGCCTCTACCTGCTCGACTTCCCCGAGGTGCTGCGAATCGCAGAAGAAGTCGAGGCCAGCTACGCGCTGCCGAACCCGGTGCGCTATGTGCCCGCCGACGCGTTGCGCGATGAAATCCCGGGGCAATACGACCTGGTCCTGGTGTCGAACACCTTGCACCAACTGGGTCCGGAGGCCAGCGCCGCGCTGCTGAAACGGCTCTATCACGCGGTGAAGCCGGGAGGCTCGCTGGTCGTGCAGGCGCGCTTCCTGCGCGACGACCGCATGGGAGACCGCGTTCCGGTCCTGCTCGATCTGCTGGAGTTGTGCATCACCCGGGCCGGACGCAACCACTCGGTCGGCGAGACCCGGCAATGGATGGAAGACGCCGGCTTCCGCAACCTGCATTTCTGCGCGATGAGCTTGTTCAACGAGAACAGCTTTCTGCGCGGCTGGCGCGCCTGAGCGCTTTGCACCGTAGCCGTATCCGCTTTGAAGGGGCACGCCTTCAGGCGTGCCGAAAAGATGCTAGAAAAGGCCGGCTTTAGCCGCTGAGGGAATGTACCTCAGGGCCTAAACGGCATAGCAACTGTGAAACCGCTCTGAGCGCTTCCGCCAACGTCCACGTTCCCCGCAATTCGCAACGCCCTCGAATGACGTACTCGTCCCTGGCCACGGAAATCGCGACGCCATCCGAGCTACAGGCTGGCAAGCCGCTGCTCACGGCCGGCGCGGAGCAAGCGCCGATCGCATGGGCATGGCTGGCCGGGCTAACCTCGCTGGCTTTGGTTCTGCGTCTGATCGCCCTCAACCAGCAGCTATGGTTCGACGAAATCATGACCCTGCTGGGCTCGGCACGGGCCCCCATCCGCGAGATCGTCACCCGCTATGCCGGGCAGAACCAGCACACGCTCTATTCAATCCTGGCGCATGTCTCGATCCGCACCTTCGGCGAGCAGCCATGGGCGCTGCGGCTGCCGGCGATGCTCTTCGGTGTCGCCTCGGTTCCCGCGCTCTACTTCTTCGCCCGGCTCGTCACCACGAATCGCGAGGCGCTTGCCGGCTGTGCCTTGATGACAGTCAACTACCAGCACGTCTGGTTTTCGCAGAATGCGCGCGGCTACACCGCCGTGGTGTTCTGGACGCTGCTGTCCAGCATCTTCTTCCTCCGCTCGGCGAGCCGCAGCCAAACCGAAGACTGGCTGCTCTACGGCATCACGGCCGCGTTGGGAATCTACACCCACCTCATGATGGCCTTCGTGGTGGCGGCGCAGGCGCTGGTCTACCTGTGGATGCTCGCGCAGGCAGGATTCGGCGTGCCCGCGGCCCGACGCGCGCTGAACCTGCTCTATGGATTTGTCCTCTGCGCCGTGATTTCCCTGGCGTTGTACGCGCCCAGCATCCCGGAAATTCTCTCCCACACTGTGGGAGCGGGGCGCGAACATGTGCGCTACGAGTGGGCCAGCCCGTGGTGGGCGCTGGCGGAATTAGGGCGCGGCCTGCGCCACACCACCGCGGGAGGCTGGCTGGCGCTGGCGCTCGGCGGCCTGGTTCTCCTCGCCGGCGTTGTCAGCTACTGGAAACAGGACCGCTTTCTGGTCGGGTTGATGGTTCTTCCCGGCGTCCTGACCGCAGCCGGCGTCCTGGCCACAAGTCACAACTTCTGGCCGCGCTTCTTCTTCTTCGAGATCGGATTTGCCCTTCTCATCCTGGCGCGCGGCGCAATCGTTATCGCGGAATTCGGCGCGCGGGCACTCGGCGCCTCGCAAAAGCTCTGCACAAGATCGGGCGCGGCTTTCATCGCGCTTCTGCTGCTCGCGTCCCTGGTGCCGCTGCGTGCTGCCTACGCCTATCCCAAGCAGGACTACCTGGGCGCCCTGCGATTCGTCGAGCAGCAGCGCAAGGTCGAGGAGCCGATCATCACCGCGGGCGTGGTGTGCACCCCCTACCAGCACTACTACCGCCAACCCTGGCCGTACGTCGAGACCGCCGCGCAACTGCAACAGGCGATCGATGAAAATCGCGGAACCTGGCTGCTGTATGCCATGCCCGCCTCCATCCGCGCCAGCCAGCCCGAGCTGTGGCGCGCGATTGACATCAATTTCACCGTGGTTCGCAAGTTTCCGGGAACGCTGGGCGGCGGCGACATTTACGTCAGCCGCTCCAGCCCAAGACACACCTCAAAAGCGGAGGACCAATGAGCTTCTTAAAGAATGTCGAGCTGCGCATGCGCTCGTCAACCGAGTGGATCGAAGCGCCGGATCCCGAGACCGCCGTTGCCATTTCCGTCGTCATGCCCGCCTACAACGAATCCGGTATGGTTGGCCCGCAGATCGATCGCGTCCGCGAAGTGATGGACCGCGCCGGCTATCCCTACGAGCTGATTGTGGTGAACGATGGCTCGCAGGATGACACCGCCGACATCGTCCGTCAGCACGACGCCATCCTCATCTCGAAGCGGTACAACCGCGGATACGGCGCGGCGCTCAAGACCGGCATTGCCGCGGCCAAGTATGACTGGATCCTCATCATCGATGCCGATGGCACCTACCCGGCCGAGAGCATTCCGCAACTGCTGCAGGCCCTGCCCGATTACGACATGGTCGTAGCGGCGCGCACCGGCAAGAACGTCCACATCCCGCTGATCCGCCGACCCATGAAGTGGGTGTTGGGACGGCTGGCAAATTATCTTGCCGGTTATCCCATTCCCGACCTGAACTCCGGCTTGCGCGTCTTCCGCAAATCGCTGGCGCAGAAATTCGAGCACCTGCTGCCTTCGGGATTCTCCTTCACCTCCACGATCACCATGTCATCGCTGCTCAACGATTATCGCGTGCTTTACATTCCCATCGACTACCACAAGCGCGTCGGCCTCTCCAAAGTTCGCGCGCTGCATGTGTACGACTTCCTGCTGGTCATTCTGCGCACCGCGATCTACTTCAACCCGCTGCGCTTCTTCCTGCCGCTCGGCGCCGTATTCTTCACCGTGGGTTTGGGCAAACTGGGATATGACGTCTGGCGCTGGAAATTCTCGCCCAATGGCGGCCTGCTGATTGTCGCGGCCATGATCGTCTGGGCGGTTGGCCTGCTCTCCGATCAGCTTTCGCGCATCGCGCTCCTCCCCCGCTCGAAATGACCGCAAAACTCAAGCACATTCTGCGGCGCCCCTGGTTGCGCATCGCGGGCAGCCTGCTGATTCTGTCCGTCCTGCTGGCGTTCTTGCCGCTGCATAAGCTGGTCGCGGCGTTGCGCGTCATTCCTGTGTCGCTTTGGGCATGCGTGCTGTTGGCCTTCCTGGCGACGCACCTGCTGGGCGCGGTCAAGTGGCGCCTGACCCTGCGCTTGAGCGATGCTCGGCTCAGCTTTGCGCAGGCCATACGATGCTATTTCGCCGGCGTCTTCGGAACCCTGTTTCTGCCCTCGATCGTCGGCGGGGACGTAGTACGCATGGGCGTAGCCTTCGGCGTGCAACGAAACCGCGCGGCCGTAGTGCTGGGCAGTCTGGTGGATCGCCTGCTGGACATGGTGGCGCTCGCGGTGGTGGCGGGAGCCGGCGTCGTGTTGCTGCCCGGAGCGCTCGATCAGCGGCATCGGCGCGCCTTCATGGTCCTGGCGGCGTTGTTCGCCATCGCCTTCGCCGCTCTGCTGGGGTTGCTCATCTTTATGCCTTGGCAGCGGCTCCCCTACAAGCTGCGGCGCATCTCCGTGAAGCTCCGGCGCGCGGCGCGCTCCATGGCCTCGCGGCCGCAATACGTTCTGGTGTCATTCACGTCTCGGCGTCCTGATTCAGACCAGCCTGTTGACCCTTTCGCTGGCCTTGGCCGATGCCTGCGGTCTGCACATCGATTTTCGCGTTTGGTTGCTGGTCTGGCCGCTGGCCAAACTGCTCGCAGTGGTGCCGCTGACATTGGGTGGGCTGGGCGTCCGTGAAGTTGGACTGGCCGCCATGCTCGCGCCCTTCGGCATCCCTGCAGCCGTCGCGGTGGCCGCAGGCCTGGCCTGGGAATCCATCATCCTTGCCGGCGGTCTCTGCGCCGGCCTCATCTCGTTCCTCATTGGCGGAAGCGCCTTCGCGCGCACCGTCCTCCGCTTCAATCGTGAGCGCTCGAAAGAGCTCACGGACGCCGCGTGATGATGGACACCCTGCCCATACGCGAGTTGCAGCAGCGGGATGCGGAGCTGCCGCATGTGGTGATTTTGGGTGCCGGTCCGGCTGGTGTAGGCGCGGCCTATGAACTCACGCGTAATCGCCGCGCGCGCGTCACGGTGCTGGAGCAGCGCGACACCGTCGGCGGCAATGCCGGCAGCTTCCAGCTCGACGGAGTATGGGTCGACTACGGCAGCCATCGCCTGCATCCGGCGTGCGATGCGGACATCCTGCAAAACTTGCGCGAGTTAATGGGCGAGGAACTGCTCGACCGTCCGCGTCATGGACGCATTCGCCTGCAAAACCGGTGGATTCACTTCCCGCTGCACCCGGCCGACCTGCTCTTGCGCATGCCCAAGAAGTTTGCCTTCGGGGTGGCGTTCGACATGGTGTACAAGAGCGCGTCGCCGAACGGCTATCCTGCAACCTTCGCCTCGGTGCTGGAAAAGAGCCTGGGCCGTACCATCTGCCGCGACTTTTACTTTCCCTATGCGCGCAAGCTTTGGGGCTTGCCGCCCGACCAGATCGCGGCCACGCAGGCACGTCGTCGCGTTTCCGGCAACTCGGTGGGCAAGATCCTGCGCAAGCTGGCCAATGCCGTTCCCGGCCTCAAGCGCCCCGGCGCCGGCCGGTTCTTCTATCCCCGCCGCGGCTACGGCCAGATTACCGAGCGCTTGTGTGAGGCCGCCAAGCAGGCCGGCGCCGAGTTCGTGATGGCCGCCAAAGTGACGGCGGTCGCGTGCGAGGGCCACGCGGTAAGCGCTGTCTCTTACGAACGCGACGGCCAGACACAAACCATCGCCACCGGCAATGTATGGTCGACCCTGCCCATCAGTCTGCTGCTCCGCTGCCTGCGTCCTGAGCCGCCCGGCAACATTCTTGAAGCCGCCGCCCGCATCCGTTTTCGCGGCATGATCCTTATCTATCTCACCCTGCAGCAGGACCAGTTCACCGAATACGACGCGCACTATTTTCCCGAGGAGTCGATCCCGATTTCGCGCCTGTCGGAGCCGAAAAACTACAGCGCTTCCTCAGAGCCGCGCGGCAAAACCGTTCTCTGCGCCGAACTGCCGGCCGACCCCGGTTCCGACTACTGGCAGATGAGCGATGTGCAACTCGGCGAGAGCCTGCGCATGTGGCTGGAACGCGTTGGGCTGCCGATACGGGCGATGGTGCAGCGCGTCACGACGCGCCGTCTGGGCCAGGCCTATCCCGTCTATGCTCGGGGATACGAGGACGACTTCGCGGCTGCCGACCGTTGGCTGGGGCACATCGAAGGACTGCTGACCTTCGGCCGCCAGGGGCTTTTCGTGCACGACAACACCCATCACGCGCTGTTCATGGCGAAGGCGGCGGGGCAGTGCCTGCAAGCCGACGGCAGCTTCGACCACAAGCTCTGGGCCCACTACCGCGAGATCTTCGAAACTCACGTGGTCGAAGACTGATGCCGAGTGTTCATGCGTCTTGAACTCACCTATAGCAATGCAAATCCACCACGGAGACACGGAGAGCACGGAAACTTATTGATTGGATTTCTCCGTGATCTCCGTGCCTCCGTGGTGAATGACTTTCGACGGAGCCGCAGACCAGCCGCATTCTGAAATCGACACCACCCACTATGGCCACCGCCGAAAATCCCGTAGCGATTAAAACTGACGCAGCCCAGCCGGCCGCACCGGCCGTGCTATGGGGCGTCGACGCGCTCCACGCCAGCCGCGAGGCGCGGCGCCGGCGGCAGGGCGAGCTCGCCACGCGGCGCGACCACTGGGTGCGCTCCAATAAGTATTTCTACGACCGCATGAAGCGGCTGCTGCGCTTCATTGTGGAACCGGCGAAGCGCGTTCTGGAGATTCGCTGCCAGACCGGACACCTTTTGGCTTCGGTCGAGCCCGCCTACGGCGTGGGGGTTGAGATCAGCGAGCCCATGGTGGAGAAAGCGCGGCAGAACTATCCTCACCTCCGCTTCCTCACCTCCGATCCGGAAGACCTCGCCTTGAACGAGAGCTTCGATTACGTGATCGTCAGCCACCTGTTCGACACCGTGGACATCCTGGCCGGGTTGCGGCGGGCGCGGCAGATGTGCCGGCGCGAGACCCGCCTCATCGTGTGCAACTACAACCCCCTGTGGCAGCCGCTCCTGGAGCTGGCGAGCAAGCTCGGCCTGCGCGCGCCCTTCGAAGAACCGAACTGGATGGCGGAGCGCGACATCACCGGCTTCCTCGACTTGGCGGATTTTTCCGTGGTCCGCACCTACCGGCTGCTGCTGCTGCCCAAGTACATTCCCCTGCTCTCCAGCTTCTGCAATGAAGTCCTGGGCCGGCTGCCTGGAATCCGCCGCCTGTGCCTGATGCAATTCATCGTGGCCCGGCCCAAGCCGCAACCGCAGAGCGAAGCCGACGCCTCCGTCTCCGTGATTATTCCCTGCCGCAACGAACGCGACAATGTGGAATTCGCGGTTCAGCGCATCCCTGAGATGGGCAAGCACACCGAGATCATCTTCTGCGATGACAAATCCACCGACGGCACCGGCGCCGAGGTGGAGCGCATGCAGCGCACGTATCCTCACCGCGACATCCGGCTGCTCGAAGGCCCGGGAATCTGCAAGGCGGAGAACGTGTGGACGGGCTTCCGCGCCGCTCGCGGCGACGTGCTCATGATCCTCGACGGCGACCTGGCGGTCATGCCCGAAGAGCTGCCCCATTTCCTGCGCGCGCTGTTGTCCGGCAGCGGCGAGTTCATTAACGGCAGCCGCCTGGTCTATGCCATTCCCCGCGAGGCCATGAAGTTCGCCAACCGGATCGGCAACAAGCTCTTCGGCATGACATTTTCCTATCTGCTCGACCAGCGAATCAAAGACACCCTGTGCGGCACCAAGGTCCTGTGGCGCAAAGACTGGCTGCGCCTCGAGCGCAACCTGGGTCATTGGGGCATGAAGGACCTATGGGGAGACTATGAGCTGCTCTTCGGGGCCGGCAAGCTGCAGCTGCAAATCCAGGAGGTCCCGGTGCACTACCAGGAACGAATCTATGGCGTCACCAAGATGACGAAGGTGTTTTCCAACGGAGTACGCATGCTGCGAATCTGCAGCGGCGCCTGGCGCAAGCTGATGGGATGAAGCAGCAACCAGCAATTAGCGCTTAGCAATTAGCAACTAAACAGCCGCGCAGCGGCGGGATGGTGTTAGCCCGGCGCGTAAGCGCCGGGTATGAGTGGGGGAAAAAACCGAGCCGCGGCAGCGGCGACACCACTCACGACACAGTCTCTTTAGCCCCGGCGCTCTGAAGCTAGCTTAACCATTACTTATTCAGAGCTTCTCTAATTCCTAGTTGCTAACAAGGAACAATTCCATGCCTACTCGCAAAGCTCTTATCACCGGTTCAGGTGGACTCATCGGCTCCGCCTGTGCGCACGCCTTACACGAGCAGGGATGGGCGGTAGTTGGCGTCGACAACGATATGCGCCGCTGGTTCTTTGGCGAGCCAGGCACCACCCTGCCCGTCGTCCAGACAGCTGCGCGAGAATCTCTGCCGCTATCGCCATTTCGACCTGGATATCCGCGACCGGCAAGCGATGCGCGATCTGCTGCAAGCCGAGCGGCCTGACTTCATCATCCATGCCGCTGCGCAGCCCTCGCATGACAAAGCTGCGTCCATACCTTATGAAGATTTCGACGTGAACGCCGGCGGCACTATGAACCTTCTGGTGGCGGCCCGGGATTTCTGCCGCGAGTCGCCGTTCTGCTTCACCAGCACCAACAAGGTCTATGGCGACCGTCCCAATACATTGCCGCTGGTGGAGTACGAAAAGCGCTATGACTATGCCAATGGCTTGGACGGCATCGATGAAACCATGTCCATCGATACTTGCCTGCACTCGGTGTTCGGCGCGTCGAAGGTAGCAGCCGACGTCATGTGCCAGGAGTTCGGGCGCTACTTCCAGATGCCCATCGGGATATTTCGCGGGGGCTGCCTGACCGGACCGCAGCATGCCGCCGTCGAACTGCACGGCTACCTCACCTACATCATCGTTTGCGCAGTCACCGGCAAGCCATACATCATCCGCGGCTACAAAGGTAAACAAGTGCGCGACCAGATTCACTGCCACGATGTCGCGCGCCTATTTCTGGAGTTCTACAACCATCCCCGCTGCGGCGAGGTCTACAACCTGGGCGGCGGGCGCCGGAACAGCCTCTCGATTCTGGAAACTATCGACCTGCTCGCCGCCATGGGTTTCCACCTTAACTACGAATACGACGCGACTAACCGCGTCGGCGACCACATCTGCTATATCTCCGATCTCTCCAAGCTTCGCTCGCACTTCCCCGGCTGGCAACTGGAGTACGATCTGCCGGCAATCATCGAAGAAACCGTACAACGCCAGTTGAAGCTGCAGGGCTCACGCGCGCACGCGGCCGTGGTGTAGCGGTTCTTTCGCCAGAGTATTCACGTTTCTTCCATGGATCGCGCCGCTAATTCGGTCGAAGTACTTCCGGTTGACTTTCGAGCAGAGTACCGAGCAGGGCTCGCGCGAGACTTCTGGCCAAAGGACTGACACCATCCGGCCTGCTGCGGAGCCAGCGCGCGCTTATCTGTGGATCGCGCTGGTCGCCGCGGTTGCGGTGCTGCCGATTCCGTTCCGCGGCAACCCGTGGGGCCATGACGTGAACCTGCACCTTCGCGGCTGGATGGATGCCGCGCAGCAATTTCATCAAGGCACAATCTTTCCCCGCTGGGCTGCCGGAGCGAACATGGGCTTCGGCGAGCCCTTTTTTATTTTCTACCCTCCGCTCTCGCGCCTCATCGGTGTGAGTCTGGGATTGCTGCTTCCCTGGAAGCTGGTTTCGGGCGTTTACATCTGGCTGATGTTCGTGCTCGGCGGCGTAGCCATGTGGAAGTGCGCGCGGGAATGGCTTGCGCCGAACGACGCGCTCCGGGCCGCGCTGCTGTTCACGGTCAATCCCTATCTGCTGATCTGCGCTTATAAGCGCGGAAATTATGCCGACCTGCTTGCCTGCTCGCTGCTACCGCTGCTGGTTTGGGGCGGCATTCGCATGGCCCAGGCGCCGAAGCGCACCATGCTGCCGCTGGCCATGGTCTTCGCCGCGCTCTGGCTTTCGGACCTGCCTGCCGCCGTGGTGGCCAGCTATTCGCTGGCTTTGCTTCTGCTGATTGCCGCCATCAGCACCCGGTCATTACGGCCGTTGTGGTTTGGAGCGGTGGCGATGGTCTCCGCCTTTGCGGGAATTGCTTTCTACCTTTTCCCGGCGGCCTGGGAACGGCGCTGGGTCAGTATTGCCGAGGCCGTCCGCCCGGAATGGGCGCCGGAGCACAATTTTCTCTTCACCCATAACAATCTTCCGCTGTACATCGAGTTCAATCGCGGATTGTCGTATGTTGCTTTGCTGCTGGTGGCGGGAATTGCAGTTGCGGCACTGCTGGCGCGGAATCTGCGGCGCGAGAATCCCTGGCTCTGGCGCTCGCTGGTGGCGCTGGCAGCAGTCTCCACCTTCATGATGTTCTCGCCGAGCCTGGTTCTCTATCAGCGATTGCCGGAGATGGAATACGTGGAGTTTCCCTGGCGATGGCTGTCGCCGCTGAGCGTGGCGGGCGTGCTGCTGATCGCTGCGGCTGTCTCCCAGGCGCGGCGAAAACACATGGCCACGGTGATGCTTGGCCTGATCCTTGCCGGCATCGGCGGCGCGATCGTCTACACCACCAACTGGGACACGGCGCACTATCTCGAAGGCCTGATCGCCGACGCACACTCGACCAGCGGATATCCCATCCGCTTCGGCGACTGGAGCAATCCGCTGGGCAGCGATCGAACCCGGCTGGACAGGGCAGCGCCTCTGGTGACCGCGCTTGAGGGGGAGGCAAGCGTTCGCGTCGAGCAATGGAACGGAGAACGAAAAGTTCTTTCGGTAGTCGCTGACCAACCCGCGCGCCTGAAGCTGCGCCTGGTGAGCTATCCGGCGTGGCGCGTTAACATCAATGGACATCCCGCCGGCTTTGATACCGAGCCGGTCACGGGACAGATGCTGGTGTCCGTCCCCGCAGGGCCGAGCCAGGTTGAGATCGAATTCGGCAGAACATGGGACCGGAGCGTGGGAAACATGGTCTCGCTCATCACGGTCCTCATGGTTGTGCCGGCGCTGTGGTGGGTGCGCCGACGCTGTGCCCCACGTTCGGCCATCTTTTGGGCTAAACGTTCGCCCATCCCTGTGGGCTAACGTGGGCCCAGGTTAACGTCCAAAAGACGGACGCGAACCTGGGGCACCGACAGTATGCAAAGCGATATCAAATTCGAGTCGGATACCGTGGCCGTCGCGGAGCGTGTGCCCCGCTCGGCCAGAAAGCTTGTCCTGCTCCTTCTGCTGGGCGCAGCATCCTTCGCCTTCATCCTGTTCTGCTTTGAATTGCCGGCGCTACTGGGAGTCATCGACTATCGCACCATTATCGGTCCCTACCACATGTGGTGGGCTCCCAACGTGCCCGACCCGGAGTTGTTCGCCCTTCATCGCCCGCACGCCCGGCAGAGCGGCACAGCACGAGGCGGGGATGCCGCCTCCATCTACCATATCCCTCAGTCGGACATGACCGCGTTCCAGTGGGACGTCACCTACGACCAGCACGGCTTTCGCAATCCCACCGATCTGAAGAGCGCAGACATGGTCGTGATTGGCGACTCCTTCGTCGAAGACCTGACGGTTCCCTACGACGAGTTGCTGACCACCCGCCTGGCGAAACTACAGGGCAAGACTACCGCCAACCTGGGACAGGCTACGTACGGTCCGTTGCAGGAACTCGTCGTTCTGAAGCGCTATGCCTTGCCCTTACAACCCAAGTTGGTGATCTGGCTGTTCTCGGAAGACAGTGACGTAGAAGACGTGATTACGTATCACGAGAAGATGCGAACCAAGCCCTCGTTCTGGAAATCGTTTTGGGCGCGCTCGTTTACTCGCAG
Source organism: uncultured Acidobacteriaceae bacterium (assembly GCA_963713465.1). Classification (GTDB taxonomy): domain Bacteria; phylum Acidobacteriota; class Terriglobia; order Terriglobales; family Acidobacteriaceae; genus Bog-257. The sequence continues at coordinate 264,919 of CAVQLZ010000030.1, read as the reverse complement.
CGCTGAAATGCTGGTGCGGGTGTTGCTCCATCCTCCTTCCAAAGCTTCCGGCCGAAACTACTCGGGAGTGTTCCATACGGCGGATGGGAAATCGGTGAACATATACTTCGAAACGCGTCCTCCAGTTCTTAACGAGGAGCGACTGAAGGCCATCGACGAGAGCGTCGCCACTTTGGCTGACGGCGCAGAAGCTCTGCGCGCGCCAGGGCGCACGGCTGATCTTTGTCTTCGTACCGATGAAGTACACGGTTTACCGCTCGTTCTGCCATTACCCGCCGGAATCCAAAGCGGGCACCTGGGGCAGCAACGATCTTGCCGAACGTCTGCGGGCCGGGCTGGCAGCCGCTTCTCCGGAAACCGAATTTGTTGACCTCACGCCCGCCTTCCTCGAGGCAGCGCAAGCCGGAGTGGTTGCCTACTACCCCGACGACCTTCATTGGAACTCCAGCGGCCAGAAGATCGCCGCTGAAACGCTTAACCACTACCTTTCGTCCAATCTGACTCGGTAAAACGCCATGCCGCACACCGAAGAACATATTCGTGAAGTTAGCGCGGTTCCAGGGTTACTGTATGCGGCTTTGAAAGGGCACGGCTTCAGCCGTGCCGGCACTCCGTGCATATGAATCCCGCCTTCAGGCGCTGAGGGATCGCTTCCCTCAGCGGCTGAAGCCGACTTCCTTTGTCCTTTTTGCGGCACGCCTGGAGGCGTGCCCTTTCAAAAATGGCTACACCTTCTCTGAAACCGCTTCAAGCAGTTTGTCCTGAGGCTGCTGCATCGGGAACAACTCCGGTTCCCTCACGCGCTATGAAATGGGTGGGCAAGATCGCGCTTGCGGTCTCGGTCTCGCTGCTGATTTTATGTTTTCTGGAAGTAGCGGCCCGCGTGTATGCCCGCGTAGCTTCGCAGCAACGGCTCATCGTCGCTGACGAGACTGTCGGCTGGAAGCTGATTCCGAATGCCCGCAAACTCTATCGCAAAGAAACCCAGCCCTATTTCGTTTCCATCAATTCCAAAGGCTGGCGCGATGTAGAACACTCCTACGACAAGCCTCCCGGCACCTTTCGCATCGTGGTAATTGGCGATTCGTTTGTTTTTGGAGCCGGCGGCGTCGAAGCCGGCAACCGCTTTAGCGACATCCTGGGGAAATCGGCAAAGAATATTGAAGTCATCAACATGGGAGTACCCGGCTATGGCGCCGACCAGGAGTATCAAATTTTGAAGGACGAGGGTTTGAAGTACCACCCCGACCTGGTGCTGCTGTGCGCTTTCTACAACGATTTCAGCGAGAGCTTCTCGATGATCAACCCATCGATTGGCCGGCCGAAGGGATATTTTTCGCTAAATGGCGACCAGCTTGTCTTTCATCCGCCGCACTTCTCTATTTTCTACAGGCTTTCGCAGTACAGCTATGTGCTGGGATTGGCCGATCTGGCGCTGGGTAAGATTTCCGGAACCTATTGGCAGGCGCAACACCGCCAGCACTGGGTGATGAACCAGCAACTCAGAAGAAATACCTTCACGCAGATTTACCGCAGTGCGGACCAGCTATGCCGGCAGCGGGGAATCAACTTCGTCCTCGTGTACCTTCCCTACCAGCAGCAGACCATTTCCATGGTAATTCAGCACGTCATGTCCGAATTGGCGGCCAGCGACGGACTCAAGACCCTCGACCTGATGGACACCATGCGGCAAGCCGATGCCGCGCAGACGGCGTACTTCCAGCACGATATACACTTCAACGAGCATGGGAACCAGTTGGTGGCCAAGTCGCTGCTGCAATACCTTGGCGCCAACCAACTGCTTCCGCCAAGCGCGCCGCAGGCGAGCTTGCAGCCCTAAGCATAGGCCGGATGATCGGCTTTGAAAGGACACGGCTTTAGCCGTGCCGATAAAGGACGTTTAGGGCCGGGCTTCAGCCCCGGTTCACCGCGGCTAAAGCCAATTTGTTCATACATCCGATTTAGCCGGGCTGAAGTCCGGCTCTTCCACCGGCGTCCAGAACCTTTCTTTTGCAGGCATCAATAGCCCCTGAGGGTTATCAGCAGCTTCTTCGGACTATCCCTAACTCATGAATTGGATCTGGGCTTTCTTCTTCAGCCGCGGCGAGATCTATCGCGACCTGCTTTTCCTTGCTTGCGCGATCTTCGCCTGCTGTGTGCCGCGCTTTGCCGACCGGCAATTCCGTTGGCTCGAAGAATTTGGCTCGCGCTTCGCCCGGAAAAAAATGACAGCCGTGATTGCCATAGGCGTGGCTACGATTGCCATCCGGCTGAGCGTTCTATGGTTCTTTCCGGTGCCCTATCCGCAGATCCACGATGAGTTCAGTTATCTGCTTCAGGCCGATACCTTCGCTCACGGCCGCCTGACCAATCCCACTCATCCCATGTGGCTCTACTTCGACACCTTTCATGTGAATCAGCATCCGACGTATGAGTCAAAGTATCCGCCGGGACAGGGGCTGGCGCTGGCTGTGGGCCAGCTCATGGGACATCCCTGGATCGGCGTGCTGCTGACCGGCGGGCTCATGTGCAGCGCGGTGCTATGGATGTTGCAAGGCTGGTTTCCCCCGGGTTGGGCGCTGCTGGGAGCCGTGCTGGTGATGTTCCGCATTGCGGTCTTCAGCTACTGGATGAACAGCTACCTGGGCGGCTTCGTGGGGGCGATTGGCGGCGCGCTGGTCATGGGAGCGCTGCCGCGAATCCTTGCTTCGTGGCGGGCATGGAAGGCCACACAAACCGACCGCCTCATCGGTCCGGCTTCGGAGCTGGCGCAGAACCGCATGGTTGCGAATGCCGTCGTGCTTGGAATCGGCGTCGTCATCCTGGCCAATAGCCGGCCGTTCGAGGGAGCGTTCTTCTGTTTGCCCGTATTCCTCGTGCTCCTGGCGCGTCTGCTGGTTGACGTATCCTCATGGGGGATTACGCTGCGCCGGATCGTCGCCCCGCTGTGCCTGGCCGCGCTGCTGGGCGTCGTCTTCATGGGCTACTACAACTGGCGCGGCACTGGCAAGGCCACTCTGCTCCCGTACACCGTCAACGAGAAGACCTACATCAACACGCCCACCTTCGCCTGGCAGAAGCTGCGTCCAGCGCTGCACTACGCCAATCCGCAATTCGAAGAGTTTTACAACGGCAATATGCGCCGGGCATGGTTGATGAACGGGGTTACCAGCGCCTCAAAAGCGGGGCGAAAGTTCGAATACATTTTTCTGGTGTCGCTGTTTTTCTTCCTGTGGCCGCAATTGGTCGTTGACGCTGCTGACGCTCTGGCGTCTGCTGCGCGATCGCCGCGCCCGCCTGCTGCTGATACAGGTGGCACTGGTTTTCGCCGGCTTGCTGCTGCCGCGCGCGTGGTTCAACCTGCACTACATCGCACCGCTGGTGGCCACCATCTTCGCGCTGGTGACGCAGGCCATGCGACACGTTCGGCGCTTCGAGGCGTGGGGCAAGCCAATTGGGATCGGGCTGACACGGGTAATGGTCGTCTTCGTGATCCTCTATTCGCCCTTCAACCATGATCACAAAACGCGGTTCGATAACTACGAGCCTATAAAGATGCGCGCCTCTTTCGCCGCTGGACTTCAGGAGCTACCGGGCAAGCACCTGGTGATTGTGCATTACCTGCCGCAGCATGTGGCCGCGCGCGAATGGGTGTATAACGGCGCGGACATCGACGGATCGAAAGTTGTGTGGGCGCGCGAGATTCCCGGCGCGGACATGCAGCCGCTGCTCGATTATTTCCACGGACGCCAAGTGTGGATCGCGGAGGCGGACACGAAGCCGCCGCGGCTGAGCCGGTACGACGCGGTAGCCAGCGGGGTGACGTCGGCGCGAACCAACGCGACGCCGTGAAGGGACGTCGTCGCGATCGGCAGTTCCTCAACTCATTCCAAACCTTGTAGCTCATGAACTGGATCTGGGCATTCCTGTTTAATCGCAACGAGATTATTCGCGACCTGATTTTTCTGAGCTGCGTGATCTTTGCCTGCTTGGTGCCGCGCTTTGGTGAGCGCTTCTTCCGCGCCATCGAAGCCTACGGCGGGCGGCTGGCGCGGCGCAGGATAACGGCGGTGGTGGCGATCTTCGCAGCCACGATCGCCATCCGCCTCACCGCACTGTGGTACATGCCGCTGCCGATTCCCATCGTGCAGGACGAGTTCAGCTACCTGCTGCAAGCCGATACCTTCGCTCACGGCCGCCTGACCAATCCCACCCATCCCATGTGGCTGTACTTCGACACCTTTCACGTGAACCAGCGGCCGACGTACGAGTCGAAGTATCCGCCGGGACAAGGGCTGGCACTGGCCGTGGGGCAGATGCTGGGCAATCCCTGGCTCGGCGTGCTGCTCACCGGCGGGCTGATGTGCGCGGCGGTGCTGTGGATGCTGCAAGGCTGGTTTCCGCCGGGCTGGGCGCTGGTGGGCGGCGTGCTGGTGATGTTGAAAGTAGCGATTTTCAGCTATTGGATGAACAGCTACCTGGGCGGGTTTGTGGCGGCGATTGGAGGCGCGCTGGTGATGGGCGCCCTGCCGCGGATTGTGCGCGCGCTTAGGCGACAGGGAGCGCAGGGAGTTGGTCGCCTCCGTGAAGCCTCTGATCGATTGGGCACAGCGGCGGCCTGGAATGCTGTGATCCTGGGCGTGGGCGTGATCATGCTGGCCAATAGCCGGCCGTTCGAAGGAGCGTTTTTCTGTCTGCCGGTTTTCTTTGTTCTGCTGGTGCAATCGGTTCGCCGGAGCGCTGCTTCTTCGTGGCGCTTTGCGATTGCCCAGGTGGTTGCGCCGTTGCTCACGGTCGGGGTAATGGGCGCCGCGTTCATGGGCTACTACAACTGGCGCGGCACGGGCAAAGCCACGCTGATGCCGTACATCGTGAACGAGCGGACGTACATGAACATCCCGACTTTTTCCTGGCAGAAGCTGCAGCCCGCGAGGCACTACCTGAATCCGCAGTTCGAAGACTATTACAACGGCATGAAGCGGGAGAAGTGGCTGGTGCAGGGCGTAACCAGCATTCCCAAAGGCGTGCGCAAGATTGAATACACCGGCCTGATCGCGCTGTTCTTCTTTCTTTGGCCGCAGCTTAGCCTGACGCTGCTGACCGTCGGACGCCTCTTACGCGACCGGCGAATGCGCCTGCTGCTGCTACAGACGGTGCTGGTGTTTGTCGCGCTGCTGTTGCCGCGGGCGTGGTTCAACCTGCACTACATTGCCCCGCTGACGGCGACCATCTTCGCGCTAATGACGCAGGCGTTGCGACACATCCGGCGATGGACACTGTGGCAGCGGCCGGTGGGTGTCGGCCTGACCCGCGTGGCGTTGGTGTTCCTGGTGCTGTATGCGCCCTTCAACTCCGACCACAAGCAGCATGACCCGATCAGGATGCGCGCCGAGTTCAGCAACCAGCTCGGCGCCGTGCCTGGCCGCCACCTGGTGATTGTGCGCTACACGCCGCAGCATGCGGTGGGCGACGAGTGGGTGTACAACGGCGCGGACATCGACGGATCGACGGTGGTATGGGCGCGCGAGATTCCCGGCGTTGACATGCAACCGCTGCTCGATTATTTCCACGGACGCCAGGTGTGGATCGCTGAGGCGGACGCGAAGCCGCCGCGCCTCACCCGCTACGACGCCATCGCGAAGGCGCCCGTGCAGCTCACCGATGTGCCGCAGTGACCACCGCGTATCCCACAGCGTGCCTCGCCGCACAGCAGCCGGCTGATGCGCAGCCACGCGCGCAACCGCGGACTCAGCGTGCTCCTCTGCTGCTCGCATTCGTGGCCGTCATTGCCGGCACAGCTTTGATTGCCGGGACATACTCGGTCTTCAGCCAGACCTACGATGAGCCGGCACATCTGGCGTGCGGCATCGAGTGGCTCGACCGCGGGACGTACAACCTGGAGGCAATGCATCCCCCGCTCGCCCGGGTGGCCATCGCTCTCCTGCCCTATGTGGCCGGAGCGCGCAGCCAAGGTCAACCGTATCTGTGGACGGAAGGCAATGCCATTCTGGAGCACAACGGCCACTACTGGAGGACGCTCACGCTGGCGCGGCTGGGCATTCTTCCCTTCTTCTGGCTGACCTGCTTTCTGGTATGGCGCTACATGGCCCGCGCGTTCAGCGGCTGGCATGCGGCCATCGCCGTTTGGTTGCTGGCGTTTTGTCCGCTGGTGCTGGCGCATTCTTCCGTCGCGACCACCGATGCTCCGCTGATGGCGATATTTCTGGCCTCGCTGCTGGCACTCGAGGCATTGCTGCAACATCCGAGATGGTCAACTGCGCTCGCCGCCGGGGTTGTCATCGCTCTCGCCAGCCTGACCAAGTTCAGCGAAATGCCGTTTCTGGCTTGCTCGGGCGCCATTCTATTGCTGTATCACTGGATATCGGAGAAGCGCTTTCCCGTGCGCCGGCGAGCTGTGCTGTTGACGCTGGCGGCCTTCGCTTTGACCATTTGGGCCGGCTATCGCTTCTCCCACGGACCTATCGTTAATCCCGGTGACTTGCCGGCTGAGCAGCAGGCGAAATTCGCCCGGCTGCCTTCCTGGGAAAAGAAGCTTCTCGTATTCCCTTACATTCCGGCAGAGGAGTTTTTTCGCGGCCTCAAGGTCAACCGCTACCAAGGCATCGCCGGACGCCGCGGATCGTACCTGCTGGGCGAAGTTTACGACGGAGGCCGCTGGTACTTCTTCCCCGTCGCCCTGCTGGCGAAGACACCGATTCCCTTGTTGCTCCTGTCGCTTGCAGGAGCTGCATGGTTGCTCTTCAAGCGCAGCGGGCGCTGGGACCGCCGATCGGTATTCCTAATCGCAGGCGCTGTCGGGCCGCTGGCCGTGGGTATGGCAGGATCGATGAATATCGGATTGCGACATATTCTGCCCATCTACCCGTTTCTGGCGATGCTGGCCGCTGTCGCAGCGGTAGAGTTTTGGAAGCTGCCAGTCGCACCGCCGTCCGTGACAACAGTCCGCATCGTGGTTGTGCTGCTGCTGGCGTGGAGCGTCGTAACCTGTGTGCGCGCCGCCCCGGACTTCCTCGCCTACTTCAATGAGCCTGCGCAGCGGTATGCAAGCCGGATTCTGGTGGAAAGCGATCTGGATTGGGGACAGGACCTGGAGCGGCTCAGCCGGAGGCTCGACGCGCTGCATGTTGACAGTGTGTGGCTGTGCTATTTCGGGGTTGCCGATTTCAGCAAGCGGCTGGCGCAAACGGCGCATGAGCTGAAGCCGGGGGACCGGCCCGCCGGCTGGGTCGCCATCAGCGAAGCCAAGCTGCGGAAGCGCCCGAATGATTACGGTTGGCTGGCGGCGTATCCTTACGAGTGCGTCGGACGTTCCATTCGGCTATATCATTTCGCGAGCCCGCCTAACGGGTAGAGCACGGCTGTACTCATGATTACTCGCAAGCCCACCCGCAATCGCCCGGCTGGGGAGTGTGATGCCCTCTAACGTTTATGACCGCCGCAAGTTCCTGAAGCTGGTGGGAGCGGCGGGATTTGTCCCGCTGATCGGAACCGCCAACAGCCTGGGCCGAAGTTTGCCTGCCTTCGCAGAATCCATCAAGGGGCCGGCAAACAGCGTCATCATCCCGACCCATGAGTGGGCGGGCGACATTAACGAGCGCTTGGATTTTCCTGCCGACTGGCAGATCGAAGTCATGGAAATGAAGGGCGCGAACGCGCCCCCGCTCGACGAGCTGCAAATCGGGCAGCGCCTGGATCAGCCGATCGGCACGCTTCCCTTGGAGGGAGTCGTCGCGGGCCGGCGGCGGATCGTGATCACCTTTGACGACCTCACTCGCCCCACGCCGATGTACACCGTTATGCCCTGGATTATGGGCGAGCTGCGCGCCGCCGGAGTGCCTGACGAAAATGTGCTGCTCATGGGGGCCTTTGGCTCGCATCGCGCCATGACCCAGAGCGAAGTCGAGATGAAGCTGGGCCGCGACGCCGCCACCCGCTTCGCCTGGCAGAACCACAACGTCTTCGAAAATGTGAAAGAGGTCGGCACCACCAGCCTGAAGAACCGCATCAAGCTGAACCAGACTTTTCTGGCCGGCGACTGCAAGATCACCATCAGCGGCGTCAAGGGACACGAGCAGGCCGGGCTGAGCGGCGGAGCCAAAGCGGTGCTGCCCGGCGTGGCCGGCCTGGATACCATCCAGTACAACCACTGGACGATCCTGCCGCGCACCAAGACCGCCGGCGTCTTCAAAGTCAGCCACAACGAGGTACGCCGGGACATGATCGAGGCCGCGCGCATGGCCAACGTCAATTTCAGCGTGCAGATCGTGATGAACCAGCACCGCCAGCCGGTCGGGGTCTTTGCCGGCGATATCGTCTACGCCCACGAGGCGGCAGCGCGCATGGCCGTAAAGCACTACGTTACTCCCACAACGAGGGACGCCGACATTGTGGTAGCCAACGCTTACCCGGTCAACAACCAGGCCTTTCGCGCGCAGTGGTGGTTTGACCCCTCGCTGCGCCAGGGCGGCACCGGAGTGCTCATCGTGCAGCATCCGCTGGGCTCGGAGGCCGTGCACTGGCTCAATGCCAGGATCACCGGCCAGGGCGGGCACACCTATTTCGATCTGGTCGACCACAGCAAGAAGTCGCGCTTGCGCCGCGGCACCGCGATGATCGTGTACTCGCAGTACCTCACTCGCAACATGATCAACAGCTACCCGCCCGAGGTGCGCTTTGCCAGCCGCTGGGACGATGTCATCCAGATGCTGCGCGAAAAATACCCGGGCCAGCGCCGGGTCGCGATCTATCCCTACGCCGGACTGCAGGAGCCGGACTTCACGCCCGACATTTAAGGCGCCGGCTCGAAGCTCCCATGGCCACCGCCGAAGTGGACCGACATCCCGCGGAGACGAACGCCCCGGCTTCGCCGTCCGTCGATCGCCAGCGCCTGGTCAAGCTGTTGGCGATCTTCGTCATGCTCGTCGTCAGTACCGCCATCTTTCTCACCCTCGACTGGTTTCACACCGCCGCCCGCCATCGCCATGGCCCGGTAGCACTCGATAATCCCGATCCGTGCCGTCAGCGTGACCCCATCCGTCACCACGCGTTCAAACCCAACTGCACGTCGGTGAACTACTGGGGCACGGACAAGTACACGGTGTTCACCAACAGCCTCGGCTTCCGCGATGAGCGCATTCGCGAAGTTCCGCTGCGCGATGCGCGGCCGCGCGTTCTCATGCTGGGCGACTCTTACACCGAGGGGAAGCTCGCGTGGGAGAAGATCTTCGCCGGCAAAATCGCCGCCGGACTGCCGCAGTACGATTTTCTGAACGGCGGCGTGGACGGGTATTCGCCATCGAACTATCGCAATACAGCGCACCTGTTAATGGCGCAGGGTGTCGAGTTTGACGAGGTCATCGTCTTCCTCGACAACTCGGCGGTGCAACTGGAGGCAGGGTTCTATCGCGACGCGGGCAGCGACGGCGCGGTGACCGCCCTGGCGCAGGAGGAGAAGCACTCAGCCGAGACCCGGTACGCAAGATTCCGCAAGTGGGTGGGCATGCACTTCGGCACCACGTGGCAACTGCTGCATCCGTTCGATCGCGTGCAGGCAGGGCTGGTTCGCCACGGTTTCTACCACCTGCCCGGCGATTTTTTTGGCGACCCGTTCGACATGGAGATGTCAGCCTGGTCCTACCGCAAGGGGAACCAGACCGAAGCGTTCCCGGCCGGCTACGCGCCGCTGGGCGTGGAAGGCGGCAAGGCCCGAGCCGAAGCCAGGATGACGCTGTTGTGGCAGGAATTGCAGAAGCGAAATATTCCCATCAGTGTGGTGGTTTATCCCCATCTGGCGCAGGTGGTGCACGATACTGCCGACTCGCCCGGAGTCGACATGTGGCGCCAGTGGTGCGGGGGCAAGTGCAAGCGCTTCATCTCGGTGTTCCCCGAGTTCTATGCCGCGCGCGACGCCTGCCCGCCCAGCGAACCGGGCTGCTGGTACCAGAAGCTCTTCATCTATGGCGACATTCATTACAACGCCGCGGGCAATGCGATGGTGGCCGATGCCGTGATCAGGAGCTTCGAGCAACAGCCGCCGCAGAAAGTCGAAAGCAATTCCGCAGGAACGGCCTCAAAGCGAGCGGCCCTCAACTGAAACCGACCAATCACACAATGCAGGCTGAACCCATCACGACCGCACTGGACGAGGCCACACAAGCCCGGCCGGCTGAGCACGACGGCCACTGGCGCTTTGCCGTCCTGCTGGTGGTCGCCGCCGCTTTCTGCCTGGCGCTGTTTCTGGCGCTTGACTGGTGCGGCACCTACCTGATGCATCGCGCTTCCAATCGAGCGCTGGACACCGAAACCTGCCGCGTGGCCGATCCGGCGCTGCATCACGCCATGAAGCCCAACTGCCATGTCGTCGCCCACTGGGGTCACGAGAGCTACGACTACTTCACCAACAGCCTGGGTTTTCGTGACGAAAGCATTCGCACCGTGCCTCTCACCGGCCCGCGCCCGCGCATTCTGCTGCTGGGCGATTCCTTCACCGAAGGCGAGACGGCCTGGCGGGACGGCTACGTCAGCAAGCTGGCGGCACAGCTTCCGCAATACGAGTTCCTCAACGGCGGCGGCCCCAGCTATTCGCCCTCGGTGCATTTGAACCTGGTGCGGCGGCTGCTGGATGAGGGCGTCGAGTTCGATGAGGTCATCGTCTTCCTCGGCACCTTCGACGTGTTCAACGAGGCCAGCCTGTATCGCGACGTGAATGGCGGCGCAGAGCTGGCCGGCCCCGAGCATCAGCGCTGGAAGACCTCGCGCTATGCCAAGCTGCGCTTCGCCGTCGCCCGCAACCTGATGATCACCAACTGGCTGGTGGAAGCCGGCGAGCGCTTCCTGGTCAACCACGGCCTCTATCATCTGACCACCGACCAGTGGGGCGACGAGTTCGATCTGGAGCCGGTGGCGTGGACCTATCGCCCGGTGGATGAGAGCGATCCTCACCCGACGGGCTTCGCGCCCCTGGGAGTGGAAGGCGGCCTGGCCAAGGAGACGGCCAAGATGACCCTGCTCTGGCAGGAGTTGCAGAAGCGCAACATCCCCATCACGGTCGTCGTCTATCCCTATCCCTCGCAACTGGTGCACGACTCGGCGGAGTCGCGGCACGTCCGCCTATGGCAGGACTGGTGCGCCGGCAAGTGCAAACGCTTCGTCACCCTCTTCCCTGAGTTCTTCGACTTGAAGGACGATTGTCCGCGAACCGAGCCGGGCTGCTGGTACCTAAGCCATTTCATCTTCGGCGACATGCACTACAACTCGACCGGCAATGCGCTGGTGGCGCACGTGGTGGCCGAAAGTCTGGAGAAGGATCCGCCGCGCAAACTGACGCCCGCCGCGCGGTCCAGCGTCGGGGAAAAGGGCGGCCATTCGGGGGCTGTTACGAAGCTCTCCCCAAGAAAGAATGCTGTGGACCAGAAGGAACGGGATTAGCGTCAAACCAGCCGCAACGCGGCGGGATGGTGTGAGCCGGGGCCGGAAGGCCCCGGTCAGGTGGGAAAAAGACGCGAGCCGCGGCAGCGGCGACAGACTTTCGTAACAGCCTCATCCGGAGGCTGGTTCCTGAGAGATGCGGGCCCGGTGGCGGCGAGCCTTCGGGCGCGCTAAATTTGTAGCATCTAAGTGCTATATTTCGCCAATAAAACATGGATCTAACGTCTAGTGCAGAAATAGCACTCTCGGTACGCATTCCAGAGTGCCTCAAGAATCGCCGAAAACGGCCCTAGGAGCTCGTCCAGACACTCTGGACGACCCAAACATCGTCTGAATGATTTCGCAGGCCTCAAATCGCCTCTAATGCGCGATTCCCATTTCGGAACTGATTGCGCTGCAAGGACTTAATTCCCATTTTGGGAATCGACCAACGCCCTATGACCGCCTCCTCTACCCTGCTCGAGCGCCCCGTCACCGGAAACGATGCCGCCGCCAGTGAAGTTTTGGCGCCGGCGCGCACGGTGGAGCGCTGGAGTCTGTTCGCGGCGCTGGCGCTGGCCGCGTTCTATCTCGCCGGCAGCCTCTACATCTCGGCGCACCGGTTGCTGTGGATCGACGAAGTCCTCACCGCGATGACCACTCGGCTGCCGGGCTCCACCGCCATCTGGCGCGCCTTCGCCCGCGGCGCCGATGGCCTGCCGCCTACCTACTTCATGTTGATGCGCCCCTTCGACGCGCTCTTCCGGCACAGCGACTTTGGACTGCGCGTCCCTTCAGCTTTGGCGATGATCGCGGGCATGCTGCTCACCTTCGATTGCGCGCGCCGCCTGACCAACGGCCTGCACGGATTGATCGCCTTATCGGTACTGACCTGCTCGTTTCTGCCCTACTACGGCCATGAGGCGAGATCGTATGCGCTGTATTTCATGCTGGCGGCGCTGGCGCTGTGGATCTGGAGTTACGACACCAAGAACAGCTGGCCCGCGGCAATTGCCTTCGGTGGGGTGCTGCTGCTGGCGCTCGGCATGCACTATTACGCCGTGCTCTGCCTGGTTCCGTACGCGGTCCTGGAGCTGGCAAACTGGAAGCCCCAGCCTTCGCGAAAGCTGGTGGCCGGAAGCATCGCCGTACTTGCGGCCATCGCAATTCTGTGGACGCCGATTCAAGCCGGCCGTCGCTTCTATCCCGCCAATTACCTGACGCGGCCTTCGCTCGAGCTTCTGCGCACCAGCTTCGCCGACCTGTTCCCCGATTCCCTGCTGTTGCTGGCCATCGTGATGGTCTGGATCGCTCTCGTGGCAGGCAAGCGTAGGCGCGCTCCTCTGCCGCCAATGCAACCCGCCGAACGCCTGGGCTGGTTCTTTTTCCTCATACCCATCGCGGGATACGTGCTGGCACAAGTGGCGCACGCTTTCCAGCTTCGTTACCTGATTGCCGCGTTGCCGGGCATTGCGGTCGCGTTCTCCTGCTGGCTGTGGCGACACTTCCAGCGCGCCGCCTACATTTCGCTGGGAGTGTTGCTGATCCTGGCAGGCTGGGGGCTAGCAAAACAGGTGTACGCCGTCCGCCACCCCGAGGCTGGCTATTACTCGCCGGTGCGCGAGATCAACGCCACGGAAACCGTTTGGCTGAACCAGGGCAAGCGCTACTTCGTGGTTACGAATCCCAGCCGCTATCTGGAGGCGCTGTACTATTCGCCGCATCCCGACCGTTACGTGTATTTCTTCCTCGACTATGCCGGGCAGCACGAGATGCGCACTCTGGGACTTTACTACCCGATGCACTTCTGGACGCTACAGGACCTGAAGCAACACGCGCCGGAAGTCGCGCTGATCATGCCGACATCCCACATTGTAGGAGCTGTGCGGCAAGCGGGTATGCAGGTCGATTCGCAAACCTCCGGCGCCCTGGATTTCGATTATCTGCACTGACGGGCAGGGTTGATGCACCGCGCATCTTAACGGCCGAACGCGTAAGCGAGCCAGCCGCATCCCGGCGAGAACACTACGGCGAGACATCCGCAGTGGTTCCGCTGTCACAGCGCAAGCTGCCTGCCTTGGATGGCGTGCGCGGCCTGGCCATCCTGGCCGTCATGTTGACGCACATCTCCTTGCAGACGATTGCACTCAGCCCGATGCTGCGCGGCGTCTTCGCTTTAGGATGGGCGGGCGTCGATCTGTTCTTTGTGCTCTCGGGATTCCTGATTACCGGCATATTGCTGGACACGCGCCCGTGCACCAACTATTTCCGGTCGTTTTATGCGCGCCTAGTGCTGCGCATCTTCCCACTCTATTTCGGATTTCTCGGTTTTGCGCTGCTGGTATTTCCCTACATCGTCAGTCCGGAGTTCATGCCTGCACCCTCGCATCGCTGGATGTACGTGTGCTACGTGGCGAACTGGCTGCCGCACGCGCAATGGCATGTGCTGACGCACTTCTGGTCGCTGTGTGTGGAGGAGCAGTTCTACTTCATTTGGCCACTGGTGGTTTTACTGTTCGGGCCGCGCCGGCTGCTGCCCCTCATCGCGGGGTTGGAGCTGACCATGGTTTGCGGCCGGTCGTGGTGGCTCTTGACCCACAGCCACGTCGCGACCCAATACACAGCTACCGTCGCCCGCGTGGACGGCCTTCTCCTGGGTGCGGCCTGTGCGGTGCTGGTCCGGCAAGTCGAGCTGCCACGTTGGAGCATTCGCGCGCTTCCTGGAGTCGCGCTGCTGTTCCTGGCCGCCTTTGTTGTTGGCTACCACCGGCTCTCCCATCGCGACCGGCATCTGTTCACGCAATCCATCGGCTTTGCTCTGCTGGCGATCAGCTTTGCGGCCTTTGTGTTGTACTCCGCCCTGGCCGAACCGGCGCTGGGACAGCGGCGATCATGGCTGCACTGGCGACCTCTGGTGCTGCTGGGAAAATACTCGTATGGAATTTATGTGTTTCATTACCCGGTCTTCTATTTTGCCGAGAGACTCTGCCGGCGATTGCCGTATTCCATTCATCACACGGTTTGGTTCTCCTGCCTGCTGATTGGCTTTGAATCCGCAACGGCCTTCGCCATCGCCGCGCTCAGCTACAACTTCTATGAAAAGAGATTTCTGGCGCTGAAGGACCGCTTCGCCCCGGTGTATCGCGAAGTTCCTGCCGGCGCCGTTGCCGTCGCCCAAGCCGGGTAAGTGCGGCGTTTTCCCAAACAGAGGTCGGCGTTCTTGCCGAAACTCACCCAGGTGGTAGGCCAGCGCATCAGCAACGCCATCCATGCCGGCGCCGGTAGGAACTAGTTTCATTCGTGCCTCGGTAACCAGCGACTTTCTCAGATCGGGACGATAGAACTAAGCTATCGCTCCGTATGCGGTGCGAGTTCGTAGTACCCGATTATTACCGCCATGACTAAGGCTCAGATTAGTCCGCCGGAAACAGTCCTGGCCGAGACGTATCTGCGTCGGCGGCGATTGTTAGGTGGAATCGTGATCGCGCTCGGCCTGCTTTCCGCCCCGGCGACATTTCTTATGCTCGACTTTGTCCGGAGCGCTGTCATTCTTCACCAGGTCAACGCGAACTTGAAGGACTGCAACGTCCGCGACCCGGTACGGCATCACGCCTTCCGTAAGAATTGCACCGCTAACTATCGCTGGGGCGGCGACTCCTACCAGTTCTCCACCAATAATCTCGGCTTTCGCGATGAGCATGTCCGTGAGGTCCCGCTCGCCGACCCGCGCCCTCGCATTCTGGTGCTAGGCGATTCCACGGTGGAAGGCAAGCTCGCCTGGCACGACAGCTTTGTCGGCCGCCTTGCCGACCACTTCCCACAATATGATTTCCTGAATGGCGGGGTATCCAGCTACTCGCCCTCCAACTACTACAATGTGGCACGCCAGACGCTGGCCGCCGGCTACGCCATCGACGAGGTCATCGTTTTTGTCGACATCTCCGACGTGCAGGACGAAGCCGGCTTCTACCGCGACGCCGATGCCTCGGGGGCGGTCCTCGGCCCCGTACACCAGCACTACGCCGTCTCCTGGTGGGCGCGGACCCGCATGGACATCTCGGGATATTTCATGCTCACCAACTACGGCCTGCGCTGGCTGGAACGCGAGCTTGTGGATCATGGTTTCTATCACCTCAGCACTGGCCCTCTAGGGGATGCGTTTGACATGGAGCGCGACGCGTGGACCTACCGGAAAGTAGATGAAACCAGGCCTTACTACGACGGTTACGCTCCGCTCGGGGTGGAAGCCGGTATTGCGCGCGAAAAGCAGAAGATGGATCGGCTATGGCGAGAACTCACGGCGCGCAACATACCCGTGAGTGTCGTCGTCTGCCCCCATCCTGCGCAGTTCGTGCACGACTCCGTCGATTCTCCCGAGGTGCACATATGGCGCGACTGGTGCGACGGCAAGTGTAAGCGGTTTGTATCCCTGTTTCCAGCCCTGCTCGCAGCCAAGCAGCAATGCCCACCCCGAGAGCCCGGCT
This sequence comes from uncultured Acidobacteriaceae bacterium, assembly GCA_963713465.1. Lineage (GTDB taxonomy): Bacteria > Acidobacteriota > Terriglobia > Terriglobales > Acidobacteriaceae > Bog-257. Next base: position 249,008 of record CAVQLZ010000030.1, on the reverse strand, counting down.
GCTGGTATCTGAAGTACTTTGTCTTCGGCGATATTCATTACAACGCCGCGGGAAATGCCGTATTCGCCGACGCGCTGATCCACAGTTTTAATGAAATGCCGCCCGCCAAGGTCGATCGAAGCCGTGCTCAGCTACAACTCTTTCCGGCGCGCTATCACGCGCTTCGGCCCGACTGCATATCTCAAGTCCATGCTCGCGAATAGAAATTCCGCGGCTGCGATTCCGCTATCACAGCGCAAGCTGCCTGCGCTGGACGGCGTGCGCGGCCTGGCCATCCTGGCCGTCATGTCTGACGCACATCTCCTTGCAGACGATTGCACTCAGTCCCATGCTGCGCGGCGTCTTCGCTTGGATGGGCGGGCGTCGATCTGTTCTTTGTGCTCTCGGAGTTCCTGATTACCGGCATTTTGCTGGACACGCGCCCGTGCACCAACTATTTCCGCTCGTTTTATACGCGCCGCGTGCTGCGCATCTTCCCGCTCTATTTCGGATTCCTGACCTTTGCGCTGCTGGTATTTCCTTACGTGGTCAGTCCGGAGTTCATGCCTGCGCCCGCGCATCGCTGGATGTACGTGTGCTACGTGGCGAACTGGCTGCCGCAGGCGCAATGGCACGTGCTGTCCCATTTTTGGTCACGTATGTGTAGAGGAACAGTTCTACTTCATCTGGCCGCTAGTGGTTCTGCTGTTCGGGCCGCGCCGGCTGCTGCCCTTATCGCGCGGTCTGGGCTAAGCAGTGAAGATTGACGAGGCCATCGTCTTCGTCGGTGTCACCGATGTCCATGACGAGGCCGCCGTGTGGCGGGACGTTGACTACACCGGGGCCGTAGCCAAGTACGGGCCCGCCTGAACAATTTCATCGGAGCGGTGCCCTGGTCGGTCAAGAAGCACCTCGTCGCGGCACTTCACCCTGACCTTCTCCTTGTGCACGGCCGGTGCGGTGTCTGGTCCGCCAAGTCGAGCTGCCACGTTGGAGCATTCGCGCGCTGCCTGGGTTCGCGCTGCTGTTCCTGGCAGCCTTTGTTGTTGGCTACCACCGGCTCGCCCATCGCGACCGGCATCTGTTTACGCAATCCATCGGCTTTGCCCTGCTGGCGATCAGCTTTGCGGCATTTGTGTTGTACTCCGCCCTGGCCGAACCGGCGCTGGGACGGCGGCGATCATGGCTGCACTGGCGACCTCTGGTGCTGCTGGGAAAATACTCGTATGGAATTCATGTGTTTCATTACCCGCTCTTCTATTTTGCCGAGACACTGTGCCAGCGGTTGCCGTATTCCATTCATCACACGGTTTGGTTCGTCCTGCCTGCTGATTGGCTTTGAATCCGCAACGGCCTTCGCCATCGCCGCGCTCAGCTACAACTTCTATGAAAAGAGATTTCTGGCGCTGAAGAACCGCTTCGCCCCGGCGTATCGCGAGATTCCTGCCGTCGGCGTTGCCGTCGCCCAAGCCGGATAAGTGCGGAGACGCGACGACTACCTGATTTATGACGGTTGAAATTGCAGCGCCGTCCACGGCGGTATTGCCGAGCATAACCAGCGTGACGCAGGCGCGGCGCCTGGCCACGTTTGCCGTGCTGTCTGCGCTGGCCGTGATGGCGTGGCACGCGCAAACGGCAGCGCGATTTGGACGCAACTGGCAGACGGCGGGATTCGTTCTGGCGCTGGTGGTTGTGCTGCGGCCATTTTCCAAAGCCGCCTTCTTCTCCTTTGTGCTGGTCGAAAGCGCGGCGATTATGATCGCGCTTCCGGCCACCAACACCAACCGGCTGCTGCAGCTCTTCCTGTTTTTCTCGGTAGCTTCTGCCGGCCTGTATCAACTGCTGCGCAGCGGATTCCGCCGGCTCGATGCCGGTGCCTGGCTGGCGCTGTTCCAGCCGCTGTTGCGATTACAACTGGTGATCGTCTACTGGCTGGCGGCCTGGCACAAATTGAACTTCGGCTTCTTCGATCCGCAATCGAGCTGTGCGGTCCTGCTGTTCGACGAAAACCCATTCTGGCACTTGCATGCAGGCGGCATGACTCTGCGCTGGCTGCTCATCGTGGGCACGATTGCCACGGAAGCAACGTTACCGCTGCTGCTTTGCATCCGGCGCACGCGAAACCTGGCTATCGGCTGGGGCGCGGCGTTTCACATCTGCCTGGGCTTCAGCCGCTTCTATTCGTTCTCGATGACGATGATCGCGCTGCTCTTCCTGTTTACGCCGGAGGGTTTCTGCGACGCCGCCGTCGAGTGGTGGCGCGGCAGAAGGCAATCGGTGCGGACGGCTGCGACGATCGCGGTTGCCGGACTCTTGGCAATACTGGCTGCAGTCACGGTGGTGAAGTTCGGTTCGTTTGTCGCCGGTGTGCCATTGCGCGCGCCGATGATGATCCTGAACGTCTTCTGGGTGATGAGCGCCAACTGGGCGGGATACTGGTTGTTCCTGTTCTATGTTGTGCCGCTGCTGTTGTTCGTTGGCTTATGGCAGCGTAAGCCGGATGCGATGGCGCCCGTCACCGCGCCCTTTCGCCCGATCCCAGCCATCTTCTGGATCCTGCCGGCGCTGATGATCTTTGACGGCCTCAATCCTTACCTGGGCTTGAAAACGGAAACCGCATTTGCCATGTACAGCAATTTGCGCACCGAGGGCGGACAAATCAACCATCTCATCTGGCACCATCCTCTGGCCCTGGCGAATTACCAGCGGGACCTGGTACAGGTTGTGGATTCCAGCGACACTAGTCAGCACTCCACGCTTCCCAAGGGTCTGTACGTTCCTTACATGGAGTTGCGCAGGCGTGTCTTGCATCTTCTCCGCCACGGCCGCCCCGATCTCTCGGTGACCTACATTCGCAACGGCAAGCTGGTTTATGTCGCGTCGGCGAAATCGGACCCGGAACTCTCTGCTCCACCATCTTTTCTGGAAAGAAAGCTGTTGCTTTTCCGCGAAATCACGACCGAGGGCTGTCCTCACTAGGACTTGCTTGTGGAAGTCAGCATTACGGGCAGAGCGGCGCTTTAGCGCCGCGTCAGCGCGACCGTGATTTGTAAGAGCCCGCCTCAGCGGGCGGCAGCCTGCCGTCGGCTAAAGCCGACTCCAGGCTCAAAGGGTACCTGAAGGCCGGCTCTACCTACATTGGCCCTTCGCCTGCTAAGTCTTCCATGGACTCTATGAGCGCTTCCAAATTGCACATGTCTGCCGGAGCGTCGCTGCTGCCGTCATCGCCCGTGCAGGAACTTCTGCAGGCTGAGCCGGCTGCCGCCATTGCTGCGGCCAGCGTCCGCAGCCTGAGCTGGTTCTTCGCCTTCTTCTTCCTCTCCGGCTTCTGCAGCCTGTTGTACGAGATTGTCTGGCTGCGGCTGGCCATGGCCCAGTTCGGCGTCACCAGCGCGCTGGTCTCCATCGTGCTGTCGATGTTCATGGCCGGGCTGGGGCTGGGGTCGTGGGGCAGCGGGCGGCTGATCCGACGCTACGGCGAACGCATGAAGCCGCATGCGCTGCGCTACTACGCGCTCACCGAGCTGCTCATCGGTGTCTCCGCCATTGTGGTACCTCATGAACTGCTGTGGGGCCGCATGCTGCTGGAGCGCACCGGCCTATCGTCTTCGCTGGCGTACTACCTGGCGTCGGGAAGCTGGGTGGCGCTGACTTTGATTCCGTGGTGCACCCTGATGGGCGCGACGATTCCGGTGGCGATGCTGGCCATTCGCAACGATCTCCAGCGCGAATCGCCGCGCTCGTTCAGCTTCCTCTATCTGTCGAATGTGCTGGGAGCGGTGGCCGGCGCGACCCTGCCGCTGCTGTTCATCGAAGTGGCGGGATTTCATGGCACGCTGAAGATCGGCGCGGTGCTGAACCTGCTGATCGCACTCACCGCGACGGCGTTGACGCTGCGGCCGGGCGCGCCGGTGACTACCACATTGTCGGATATCGCCTCCACGCCGGTGCGGCCGGATGTTGCGGGGCGCAGCCGCAAGCCGCTGTGGCTGCTGTTCGCCACCGGCTTTACCAGCATGGGCATGGAGGTGGTGTGGATTCGCCAGTTCACGCCGTATCTGGGCACCGTGGTCTATGCCTTCGCTTCCATCCTGGCGACGTATCTGGCGGCGACGTTTGCCGGCTCGCGCCTTTACCGCCTGTGGAGCCGCAACCGCAAGCAGCTTCCCGCGCTGGTGTGGCCCATGCTCGGGCTGGCGGCGTTCCTGCCGCTGGTAGCGGCCAATCCGGAATTTCACTTTTTCAAGCTGACGCGGCTGGTCCTGGGCGTGGTTCCGTTCTCGCTATTGCTGGGATTTGTAACTCCCATGCTGGTGGACCGCTGGTCGGAGGGCGATCCCGATCTGGCGGGACGCGCCTATTCCATCAACATCGTCGGCTGCATCCTGGGGCCGCTGCTGGCGGGATTCGTCCTGCTGCCGGCGATGAGCGAACGCTGGGCGCTGTTCCTGCTGGCACTGCCCTGGCTGGTGAGCGGCCTGCTGCCTGGATGGTCGTCCTCTTTCCGACAACGTGTGACGTCTTACGTTGTAGTAGTGCTGGCGCTGACCCTGGTATTGACCAGCCAGGCGTTTGAAGACAATTTTGGCCCGCCGTCGCGAGTGATGCGGGACAACACGGCCACTTCGATCGCCACCGGCACGGGGATGAAGAAGAACCTGCTGATCAACGGCATCGGCATCACCGGGCTGAGCCCGGCGATCAAGATGATGGCCCACCTGCCGCTATCGTTCCTCGGCCACAAGCCGCGAAACGTGCTGGTGATCTGCTTCGGCATGGGCACGACGTACCGCTCCATGCTGTCGTGGGGGGTGCCGGTCACCGGCGTGGAACTGGTGCCGAGCGTGCCCGAGCTTTTCGGCTACTATCATGCCGACGGTCCGGCGCTACTGCGCTCGCCGCGGTCGCACGTGGTCATCGACGATGGCCGCCGCTACCTGGAGCGCACGCCGCAAAGCTATGACGTCATCGCCATCGATCCGCCGCCGCCGGTTTCCGCTGCCGGTTCCAGCCTGCTCTATTCGGAAGAGTTCTACGCGATTGTGAAGCAGCACCTCCGGCCGGGCGGAATTCTGCACCAGTGGCTGCCGGGGTGCGACGAAGTGGTGCGCGCCTCGGCGGCACGCTCGTTGCGCAATTCGTTCCCCTACATTCGCGTCTACCCCTCTGTGGGAGCTTGGGGAATCCACTTCCTCGCCAGCATGACGCCCATTCCCAATCGCACCGCGAAAGAGTTGCTCGCCCAAATGCCGGCGGGCGCAGTTGCCGACATGATGGAGTGGGGCCCGGAAAAAGATCCGGAGCAGCACATCGCCGCGGTGCTCAATCGCGAAGTGGCGATCGATTCGCTGGTCGCGCAAGCGCCCGAGGCCCCCGCGCTGCGGGATGACCGTCCGGTAAACGAGTACTTCCTGTGGCGCATGCGCAAGCACTTCATGAAGTGGCTGGCAGGATAGCAATTATTGAGAAAGCTGCAAGAGGAATGTCGGGGCGCCGGTGGAAGGGCACGGCTTTTAGCCGTGCCGAAAGAGGGGCCTTGGAGGACAGGGCTTCAGCCCCGGTTCTCCGTGGCTAAAGGCGATTTTCCATGTATCTCATTTCAACCGGGCTGAAGCCCGGCTCTTCCACCGCCGCTTAGGGCTTTTCTTGCAAGCATCGTTAGCAACTAGCAGTGCAATCCTCGCTGCAACTCGAAGCTGAGCGCCCGCGCTCTATAACGCCGCCTGCGTCATCCCACGTTGTGGGACGGAGTTGGGTCGCGCCGGCGCTGCTGGCGTCATTGGCCTTCGTTCTTCGCCTCGCCTACATCAATCACGAAAGCGTCAGCGGTGACGAGGGCTTCTCCATGGTGGTCAGCCGGATGCCGTGGCATCGAATGCTGCCCACGCTGGTCCACGATTACGTCCATCCGCCGCTGCATTATTTTGTATTGCGAGAGTGGTCTGCGCTCTTCGGGTTTGGGCTGTTCCAGGCGCGGCTGCTTTCGGCGTTCTTCGGGGCGCTGGCGGTAGTATTCCTGTACCTGCTGGCCGAATACCTCTTTGACCGCCGCACGGCGCTGATCGCTTCGCTGCTGCTGGCGTTATCGCAGCTCGGCATCATGTTCGGCCAGGAGGTGCGGCCCTACGCGCAATTCCATTTCCTTGCCCTGCTCGCCGCGTATCTCTTTTTGCGTGCCTTTACGCGAAGGCCGCACCGCGTTCTGGTGGAGCTTCGTCGGCACGTTCGGTGTTAATGCTGTACACCGATTATTTCAGCCTGTACCTCATTGTGGCACTACTGGCGCTCCCGCTTATTTTTCGCTCGCGCCAGCCGTCTGCGGCTGTCATGGATCCTAACCGGCATTCCGCTGGTCGCGGCCGGTTACGTCCCGTGGATTGCGAGCGGAATCTTCAGCGCTGCCGCTCATGCGAACAAGACTTTCATGGGCAAGGAGCCCTATGCCGCAGTGCACTGGTACACGCTGTTGTCGATCGTGAACTCGTTCAACAACGGCAAGCCCGCCGGGCTGCGCGCCGGCTCGCCACCGTGGACCTACATTGTGGGAGGCCTGCTGTTCTGCGTGCCGCTGGCGTGGCTGCTGTGGAAACTGGTTCGGAAGGATGGGCAGTCAACCCTACCCAACCGGGAGAACATTGTCGCCGTCGGTATTCTCTGTCTGCTTCCGGTTCTGCTCACGCTGCTGGCCGGCGCAATCCTGCACATCCCCTACAATGTGAGATATGTGACGTTCTGCGCGGGCTTTTATTACTTGCTGGTGGCCTGCGCCATCTCGGTGCTGCCCTTAACCGCGCTGCGCTGGGGCTTGGTGGCGCTCATCCTGATCTACAGCGCGAATGCACTGCGGGCCAATTACTTCATGCGTTGGAAGGAGTATTGGACAGAGGCGTTTGCTTACGTCGAAGAGAACCGTCAACCGGCGGACTGCGGTTTCTTTCCCCCCGATCTTGCCATCCCGCCGCAATGGCCGGTAACCCAGGCGGGCCGGTCGAGTTTCCGGGTGATCACGCCGGAACAGTTTCCACCGGCGACCGCGGAATGTCCCCGGGTGTGGGAGGTATCGTGGGCGCCGCGAGACGATTTTCGCTGGCTCATCGAGCACCAGGCGAAGTATGAAGCTGCCCTGGGGATGAACTATAACCGCACGGTCGAGAAGCGTTTCTTCGGCGTCCGCCTCACCCTCTACTCCCGCAAGTAGGCAAGGATTTTGTGACATGCCAGCAAGCAGCGTGATTCCTCAAGAGGCCGCCACGCCGGTCTGCCGCGCGGACCCGACCACCCGCTCCCTCGGGCGACTGGGCTCCGCGCCGCGCTTGCTGCTGATCGGCTGCGTCGCGCTCATCGTGCTGATCACCGGCATGAGGGCCTGGGTATGCTGGGGCAACGATGCGTGGCTCAACCATCCGGCCGGCGTGCTCATCGCCATGGCCTCCGACTTGAAAGCGGGCATTTTCTATCGCCCAATTTACGGCCCGGCCGGCTACGGCGGCACGCGTTACTTTCCACTGTACTTCGTGCTGCAGGCGGCGCTCATGAAGCTGGGCATGCCGATCCTGCTGAGCGCGTATGTGCTGTCAGCAGCGGCCATGGCTGCGCTGCTGGCCGGGATGTTCTGCCTGCTGCGGGCCCTCGGCGTGGAACGTTGGCTCGCAGCCTGCGCGACGGGAGCGCTGCTGGCCGCCAATTGCGCGCAGTATGCGCTGTTCAGCCCACATGCCGACGGACTGGCATGCGCCCTGAATGTATGGGCGCTGGTTGTCTTGACCAGGCCGAAGCTTACCCGTGGCAAAGTTGCGATAGCGGCGTTGCTCTTCACGCTCGCCTGGTCAGCCAAGCTCACCACCGTCTTTGGCTTTGCCGCGGCCTTCGTGTGGTTGCTGGGCATTGGGCTGGCGCCGATGGCCTGGGCACTCGCGGCGGAAACCATCTGCGGGTACCTGATGGTTGCGGCCGCACTCGTTCGTCGGCAGCCAGGGACGCTTCTGGGAGATCTTCAAGGCGTGTGCGTCCGGGGGCACGAGCCTGCTGGGCGCAGCCGCCGGCCCGCTGAATATGCTGATGATCGCGGCGCGGCTTGATCCGGTGATCCTCTGGTTCGCTGCCCTCGCCGTCGTTGCGTTGGCGCAGGTCGCGATCTTCGGCAAGTTTCTGCGCAACCTGCCGGCGCTGCTGTTTCTGGCGACCCTGGCGGTGACCGCTTTCATCTACGGCACGCCAGGAGTGAACGACAATCACCTGATCGACCTGCAGGTGGCGTCGCTGCTGCTGATTGCCGTCCAACTCTCGCACGCTGCCACGGCCCGGCAAAGACAGTGGGGAATCGCGGTGCTGGCGCTCATGATTTTCGCTTCCGCCGGGCCGACGTTGCGCCATTTTAAGAACCACGATCTGCGCTTTCACCGGCAGCGCTTCCCGCAGGTGCTGGCGCGCATCGGCGATTCGCGTCGGCCGATCCTGGCCGAGAACCCCGTTGTGCCACTCCTGGCGGGACAACAGGCCTATGTCTCCGACCCATGGATGCTGCGGCTGCTGCGCACACGCATTCCAGGGTTGGGCGATCCGTTGCTGGCAGGTTTGCGCAATCACGCCTTCGGCGCGGTGGTCCTCTGCATGGCCGACCCCAGCACCAGCTACGGACGCTGGTGGTATGAGACGCAGCAGTTCGGGCCGGGTTTCGATGCCGCGCTTACCCAGAATTACCGACTGGTCGCGACTATTGATGATCAGAGGATTTATCTACCGATCTCCGGCGAGCTTCCAAGGGCCGCCAGCCCCGGCAAGTGAAATGTTTTTCCCAGACATTCGGAAGTTTCCTCGTGCCGCAAGGCCCACGGTCCCGGGCCCGGCAAGCGTTTCCACAGCCAGCGCGAGGCTGAGCGCCGCCGCAAGGGGTAGGCCGCAAACCCCTCCGTTCACGTAAGTCTCACCAGATCAGTGGGCTCGGCGGAAACCCATCATGCCGACCATATCCCGCCGCACGTCCGGTCGGAAGCCCACGTTGGCCATTTCCGTGCAAATACCCTCGTAGCAGCCAGCAAGGTACCGGGGCACGCAGCGCATGTGACTCAGAGGACGGAAGTGTGCCCAAAGCAGCAAAGATGAGCTCCTCCCCTGCTATCTCCGTCGTCATCGCCTCGATCGTCGGGCCACCGTTTATTGACGAATGCCTGGCCTCGGTGTTCGCGCAGAAGAACGCGCCGCCGTTCGAGGTCATCGTGGTGGACTGCCGCGGGCCGGAGAACGTGGCGCGGCTGCGGACGAAGTTTCCCCAGGCACGCTTGGTCGAAGTGCCGCGGCGGGAGACGGTCCCGCAGCTTCGCGCCATGGGCGTCGAGCAGGCGCAAGGTGAGATCATCGCCATTATCGAAGAGCATTGCCTGGCAGCGGACGAGTGGCTGGCCACGGTGGCGGCAGCGTTTTCGCCGGAGTACGTGGCCATCGGCGGGCCGGTGGATTTCCGCTCGGACGGCCGGCTGCGCGACTGGATCACCTACTTCATCGAGTACAACTCGTACCTGCCACCGTGGAGCGACGGTGACTCCCACAATGTGGGAAGCGCCAACGCCGCCTACCGCAAGCAGACGCTGGAGGCGAACCGCGCGCTGCTGACCGAGGGCTATTGGGAAGCGGTGCTGCATCCCAAGCTGCTGGCCGAAGGGGCGCGCTTCCGCAGCGTGCCGGGGATGATCGCGTATCATCGCGGGCCGTTTGACTACCTGTATTACGTTCGCCAGCGCTATCTGTTCAGCCGGGCCTTCGCCGGCGCGCGGCGAGGCACGATTTCGGCGGCGAAGCGCGCAGCGTATCTGCTGGCCGCGCCGGCCGTACCCTTTGTGCTGCTGGCGCGGATGGGGTCGCGCGTCTTCGCCAAGCGCTGCCATCCGGACAAGTTCCTGTTGAGCCTGCCGCTGCTGGTGCCGGCCATGACCAGCTACGTTTGCGGCGAGTGGATGGGCTACGCCTTCGGCCCGGGCGATGCGCTGATGGAAGTGGAATAGAGATGTCAGCCGCGGCTCCCGTGCTCAGCGTTGTGATTACTGTGGTCAGCGATACCTCGGAGGCCGCCGACACGCAGCACTTGGAGAAATGTCTTGCGGCGTTCCGGCGCCAGGCCGATGCTCCGCCCATGGAGTTGATTGTCACCTGCAACGGACGCCTCTCCGGGGTCGAGCAGTTGCGCCGGCGCTATCACGATGTCAACTTCATCGCGGTGGACAAGCTGCGCACCGCGCGCTCCGGCCCCAGCCGCGAGCATCACGACGAGCTGCGCGGCATCGGCATTCGCGCGGCGCGGGCGCCGCTGGTTGCGCTGATCGAAGATGTTGGACTTCCGGACCCGCATTGGGCGGCCCAGTTAGTGAGCGAACATGCCGCAAGCTATGCCGCGGTTGGCGGCGCAATGGAGAACGGCATCGATCGCGCGCTCAACTGGGCCGTCTATTTCGGCGACTTCGGGCGCTATCAGAACCCGGTGGCACGCGGGCCGAGCGCGTTCGTGAGCGATGCCAATGTCTGTTACAAGCGGGCGGCGCTGGAGCGAGTGGCCGATGCGTGGCCCGAGTCCTATAACGAGGCGCGCGTGCACGGCGCACTGGCCGCCCGCGGCGAGGTGCTGGCACTGTCGCCGGATGTTGTGGTTCGACAGGGGCGGCTGAATCTCAGGCTGGGGCCGGTGCTAACCGAGCGGTATGTGTGGGGACGGTCGTTCGCAGCCACGCGCGTCGCAGGTGCGCCCACTTCGCGGCGCTTGGTGATGGCGGCGATGACGCCGCTGCTGCCGTTCGTGCTGTTTCTGCGGCAGGCGAAGAAGGTGATGGCGAGCGGACGTAACCGCGGTGCATTTGTGCGCTCGGCGCCGTTGACCATGCTGCTGAACACGGCGTGGTCGTGGGGCGAGTTTGCCGGCTACGCGACGGGGCGGCCGTAGTGCATGGCAGCCCGAAAAGCAGATCCCTCGTCGGCCTGAAGGCCTCCTCGGGATGAAAAAAATAAAGGGCCTGGACGCGGGCCTAAAGAGAGTGTTGTGAGTGGTGTCGCCGCTGCCGCGGCTCGGTTGCTTTCCCACTCACACCCGGCGCTTACGCGCCGGTCTAACATCATCCCGCCGCTGCGCGGCTGGCGCGGTACGTTTTCGAACTGTTTGTCCCACCACAAAGTTTGATTGCCGCTCGCGCCACAGTCTCTAAAGGCCCGCAGACTACCCGCGGCACGAGTGAACTCGGGCCCTGATACAAAGCTCACGGATTTGGCTCCTGCAACTACATTCGACTCTACTCGACAGCCGTTAACGCACAGCGGCGCTCTGCGACTGTCGGTTGTGGTGCCCGTGCGCAATGGGCGCATGTGTCTGGGGCGCTGCCTGGATGGGCTGACGCACTCAGACTACGAGAATTTCGAAGTCATTGTGGTCGATGACTGCTCCACCGATAACAGCGCCGCGATTGTCGCGGCTTATGGAGCGCGCTGCCTGCGGACGCCGCAGACGCTGGGCCCGGCGGGCGCGCGCAACCTGGGAGCCAGCGAAGCGACGGGTGACATTCTGGTCTTCATCGATGCCGACGTGGTGGTGCCGCCGGAGGCGCTGTCGCGCATCGCAGATGATTTCGCGCGCGATGCCGAACTTGCCGCCGTCTTCGGCTCTTATGATGATCAGCCCGCGTGGAAAACTTTTGTTTCGCAGTACAAGAACCTGATGCACCACTACGTGCACCAGACCGCAAGCGGGCGGGCCACGACGTTCTGGGCGGGCTGCGGGGCGATGCGCCGCTCGAGGTTCGAGGAATGCGGCGGCTTCGACGCTGCGACGTACAAGACGCCCTCGATCGAGGACATCGCGCTGGGCGCGGAGTTGGTGCGGCACGGGCATGCCATCTGGCTCGACAAACAGCTTCAGGTCAAGCACCTGAAGCGGTGGACGGTGCGCAACCTACTGCGCGCCGACATCCTGTATCGCGCGGTGCCCTGGACGAAGCTCATCCTGAATGCCCGCGAGATGCCGCGCGACCTGAACCTGAATTACGCTTCGCGCATTAGCTCGTTGCTGGTGGGCGCGCTGGGGGTTGCGCTGTTGCTGCTGCCGTTCAGTGTCGCGGCAGTTGTCCCGCTGACCTCGGCGCTGGCTCTGAGCGCACTGCTGTGTGCGTTCGCGTTGCTGGCTCTCAATTTCGATGTCTATCGTTTCTTCTGGCGCAAGCGCGGCCTGTGGTTTGCCATTCGCTCAGTGCCGTTGCACTGGGCCTACTACCTGTACAGCGGCGTCACGTTCGCGTGGTGTATCGCGATGCATCTGTTCACGGCGCCGCCCACGCCGGCCCGCAAGCCTAGTGTTCGTCATACCTAACCATGAGAATCGGAGTGGATGCAACTTCGTGGAGTAATCGCCGGGGCTATGGCCGTTACACCCGAGCGTTGCTTACGGCGGCGGTGGCACTCGATCGCGTCAACGAGTACACCTTCTTCATCGACCGCGAGCCGTCTGAGTTCCCGTTGCCTGCCGGAGTTGAGGTCTGCAGGATTTCCACCAGCGTCGCGACTACAGAGGCGGCAGGGGCGAACAGCCATCGCTCGTTAAGCGACATGTGGTCGGTTGCCGCTACCATCCGGCGCTCTGGGGTTGATGTCATCTACTTCCCGACTGACTACACCTACATTCCGTTTTACGTCGGGATACCCCGGCTCGTGACCATTCACGACACCATCTTCGAGCAATTTCCCAAGCTGGTGTTTCCCAGCCTGCGGTCGAAGATTTTCTATCATGCGAAGATCCGGTCGGGGATTCACCATGCGCGATTGCTGATCACAGTCTCCGAGTTTTCCCGCCGGCAGTTGGTGAAGCGGCTTCGCATTCCACCTTCGCGATTGCGGGTGGTGAGCGAAGCCGCCGATCCAATCTTTCGGCCGATGCAGTCCGCGCGCGCCGACGAACTGATGCGGCGCTTGGGCGTACCGAACGGCGCCAGGTGCCTGGTGTATGTGGGCGGCTTCAGCCCGCACAAGAACCTGGCGATGCTGCTCGATGTGCTGGGCGACTTGCTGCGCCGCGGCGGCTTCGCGGACCTGAAGCTGCTGTTGGTGGGCGACTACACCGGCGATTCGTTTTACTCCTGCTACGAAGAGCTGGCCAAGAAGGTGCAGCGCGACAAGCTGCAAGAGCAAGTCATCTTCACCGGCCGCATAGCAGACGAGGACCTGGTGGTGCTGCTGAACCATTGCGATGCCCTGGTGCTGCCTTCGTTCGCCGAAGGCTTTGGTCTGCCGGCGGTGGAGGCAGCCGCATGCGGCAGGCCGGTGCTGGCGACGACGGAAAGTCCGCTGCGACAGTTGCTGGGCGATGGCATGCTGGCCGTCGATCCCTGTGACCGGACCGGGTGGCTCAATGCAATGGAGCGCGTGCTCAGTGATGGCGCGCTGCGCCTTCGCATGGGGCAGGCGGGGTTGGCGGCGGCAAGCCGGCTGTCGTGGAAGAATTCGGCGCGCCAGCTGCTTTCGGTCTTCGACGAGGTGCAGCCGCATGCCGCGGCCGCTTAAGTTCTGCTTCCTCTCGATCTTCTATCCGCCGTATAGCTTCGGCGGCGACGCCATCTTTGTCTCGAGGCTGGCGAACGCGCTGGCGGGGCGGGGTCACGAAGTCGATGTCATTCATTGCGTCGATAGCTACAGGACGCTGGCGAAATGCGAGCCGGAGACGACGTTCGTTAACCATCCCAACGTCACCGTGCACAGCCTGCGCAGCCGGCTGGGGATCCTGTCGCCGCTGATCGCGCAGCAGACGGGAAACCCATGGCCGAAGACCAGCAAGATTCTCGAGGTCTTCTACAGCAAGAAGTTCGACGTCATTCACTATCACAATGTCTCGCTGTTCGGCCCGGGCGTGTTGCGGCTGCAGCCGGACTACCGCGATTACATCAAGCTCTACACCGCGCACGAACATTGGCTGGTTTGCCCTATGCATGTGCTGTGGAAGAACAACCAGCGCGTCTGCGACAAACCCGAATGCCTGCGCTGCACGTTGCAGTTCCGCCGGCCGCCGCAATTGTGGAGATATACGCGGCTGCTGCAGAAATGCGAGAGAGCGGTTGATGCATTCATCTCGCCCAGCTTCTTCAGCCGCCGGATGCATCAGCAACGCGGATTTGCGCCGGCAATGACCGTGTTGCCGCACTTTGTTCCGGAAGCCTGCAGTCGCTCGCGGGATGTCAATGCCTTCTCAGGGCCGCCCGTATTTCCTGTATGCAGGCCGGCTGGAGAAGATCAAGGGAATCGAGGGTTTGCTGGCCGCCTTTCGCGAGTACGCTCAAGCCGACTTGCTCATCGCGGGCACAGGAAGCCTGGAGACGGAGTTGCGAAGCCAGGCGGAAGGCATGAGCAACATAAGGTTTCTGGGCGCGCTTTCGCAGCAAGCGCTGGCTGAGTACTACCGTGGAGCAATCGCAGTACTGGTTCCTTCGGCGGGGTATGAAACCTTGGGCCTGATCATTCTGGAGGCGTTGCTGCATCGGACGCCGGTAATCGCACATGACCTGGGCGCGCTGACTGAGGTCATCGAGCAAAGCCGGGGCGGGCTGCTGTATCGCGATCAGAAAGAGCTGCTCGCGGCCATGCAGCGCCTGCAGAACGACGCGGAGTTGCGTCGCCGCATGGGTGAGCGGGGCTATCACGCGTATACGCAACGGTGGACGGAGGAAGCGCACCTCGGCACGTACTTCCAGTTGCTCGAGGACACCGCGCGCCGCAAGCTCGGCTATGTTCCCTGGGAGCAGCCGGCGCGAACTTCGCTGCAGTTCCCTGCCGTTGCCGCCGTGGGTTCGGGCGCAAGTTGATGTAGATCATGCCCAGTTGGCTCGCGGGCGCAGATTACAATGAGTCGGGTTTCGGAAATCAAGCTGGCCACCACGAGTGACAGCGTGCAGCACTTGCAAGACATCGACGAGAGTCCGCGTGCTCCTGCGCGCCTTCGCGCCGCTGCATCGCATAGCCATGGGTCTTGCGGGCGCCGTGGTTGCGAGCGGACTGCTCGGCATCATCACCGTGGTTCTGCTACTTCGCGGAACAGACGAAGCCATCACCGCGGGTTCCCTGCTTGGACAATTCCTCTGGGGCTACTCGGTGTCGTTGCGCGGGATCTTTATCGGCCTGGTGTGGGGACTTGTGATTGGTTTCGTCATGGGCTACGGCTTTGCGCTGCTGCGCAATGCAGCGGTGTGGCTGTGGTTGACCCTGATCCGCTCGCGCGCGGAGATGGACCAGTACTCGGACTTTCTCGACCATATGTGATGGGTCTGCGCCGCCACCACATTCGTCCCGCACTACTCGATATTCTCTCGCCGCGAAATTTCTGAGGAGCGCCTTATGTACCCCGAAGAGCAGCAACTGGAACGCGCGGTCATCCTGCTGAACGGAAGGCTGCTGGGCATCGTGCTTGGCTTTCTGTTGGGAGCCGGCCTGTTTCTGGCGACCAACTTCCTGGTGCTCAAAGGCGGGCCGCATGTGGGCGCGCACCTGGGCTTGCTGGGACAGTTCTTCCCCGGCTATCGCGTCAGCTTCTGGGGCAGCATCGTCGGATTCTTTTACATGTTCGCGGCCGGGCTGATGATCGGGGTTGTACTGGGCGCGGTTTACAACAAGATTGCGCGCGCCTGAAGAGGCAGCAATCTGCCGTCCGCCGTCAGTCCTTAGCCAGCAGTTAATTTCGATGGATCCCGCCAGCTTTCCCGTTATTCTGACGTACCACTCGATCTCCGACGGGCCGCCGCCGCTGCATATCTCGCCGGCACTGTTTGCCGAGCAGATGCAGTGGTTGCATGATCACGCGCGTGTGGCTCCGCTCGACGAGGTGGCAACGGCATTGTTGAATCGCAGCCCGCTGCCTGAGCGCACGGTGGTGTTGACCTTCGACGATGGTTATCGTGACTTCTATTCCGATGCCGCGCCGGTATTGCGACGGCTTGGGCTGCCGGCCACGATTTTTCTTGCGACGGGCTTTTGCGGATCTGCGAGTCGCGTGGCGCATGGCTGGCGTCCTGAGCTTCCTATGCTTGACTGGCCGCAAGTGACGGAGCTCGCCGGTGAGGGCTTTCAGCTTGGAACGCACAGCATCACCCATCCTGCGCTTACCGAGCTCGAACATGAGCAGGCGAATCATGAGATCGTGGGCAGCAAACTAGAACTGGAGCAGCACACTGGGCACAAGGTTGACTACTTCGCCTACCCCTACGGGCGGTGGAGCAGTTCGGTTCGCGACCTGGTCCGGCGGCAATATCGCGCGGCGTGTGCTACCGGTGCCGGTGTAGTGCAGCCGGGATGCGATCCATTCGCCCTGCCTCGCGTGGACGCCCATTATCTGCGGACCCCGGCCGCGTTGCGGATGCTCTTCACGGCGCCGTTCCTCGCGTATGTGGCCACGCGGCGATTGATCCGCCGTATACGCCGCCAGCCGGAAGGAATCTACGCCCGCCAGCCGGCCTGAGCCGCTTATGTCCGAAGAGGATGAGGAATCATGAAGGTATTGGTTACCGGCGGGGCCGGATACGTCGGTGCTACGACAATTCGTTCGCTGCGCGCCCATGGATACGAAGTAGCCGTCTATGACAACCTGAGTACGGGCCATCGTGAGGCGATCCCCGGCGAAGTTAGTTTTATCGAGGGTGATGTCGCCGACAGAGACGCGCTTGATGCTACACTGCGCGAGCACCGCCCCGCAGCGGTCTTGCATTTCGCTGGTCTCATCGAGGCTGGCGAATCAATGCACTGTCCTGAGGAATATTTTCGCAATAATTCTGTCGCAACTCTTACCTTGCTGGAAGCAATGTTGGCGAATGCTGTCAACAAGCTAATCTTCTCTTCTACCGCCGCTTTATATGGAGAACCGGAGCACCTTCCCATCGAGGAAACTAACGCTCTCCAACCTACGAATGCTTACGGAGAGTCGAAATTGCTGGTCGAGCGGATGCTGCACTGGTTCGCCTACGCACATGGATTACGCTATGCGAGCCTGCGCTATTTCAACGCCGCCGGCTCGGATGGGGAGTCTGGCGAGTGCCATAATCCTGAGTCACACCTGATCCCTCTGGTACTTCAGGCGGCTGCGGGACAGCGAGAGTATGTCAACATCTACGGAACTGATTATCCCACCCGGGATGGCACTTGCATTCGAGACTACATTCATGTGAGTGACTTGGCAGAGGCCCACGTCAGCGCCTTGCAGGCGCTCTCGGAGCATGAAAGGCTGGTATACAACCTCGGAACCGGCAATGGGTTCAGCGTACGCGAGGTGATTGAGTGCGCACGCCGGGTCACAGGCCGGAAGTTTAAAGTTATCGAAACTGGTCGACGGCCGGGAGATCCAGCAGTACTGATTGCCTGTTCCCGCAAAATTCAAGAGGAATTAGGGTGGTCTCCACAGCGCAGCGCGCTTAAGCCGATTTTATCGAGCGCCTGGGAATGGATGCAACAACACCCCACGGGATACTCGCGGCGCCCACAAAGGCCAACCTGCCAGGACAAGAGCAGCTTGCCTGTCACTACAAAACATCGTAATCCAGCCACTTCAATCAGCAGTCTTCTCTGAGACTGATGAAAGCTTCCGCGAACGCTTCAAACGTAGCTATGGCGCCAGCTTCACCGAAGCAACATAATGTCGTGATTATTGGAGCCGGCCCTGCCGGCCTGACCGCCGCTTATGAACTGTCTAAGCACGGCGTTCCTGCGGTAGTGCTGGAGGCGGATAACATCGTCGGCGGCATTTCCCGAACCGTAAACTACAAAGGCTATCTGTTCGACATCGGCGGGCACCGTTTCTTCACAAAATGGGACGAGGTCAACCAGGTCTGGAATGAGGTCCTTGGCGGAAAATTTCTGGACCGGCCACGGCTTTCGCGCATTTTCTACCGTAAGAAGTTTTTCTATTACCCCCTTAAAGCCAAGAATGCTCTTCTCGGGCTAGGACCAATCGAGGCTGTCCGCATTGTATTCAGCTATCTTCGCTCACGCCTGGTTTACTACCATAACGAGCAGAATCTTGAGCAATGGGTCAGCAATCGCTTTGGCAAGCGCCTGTATGAAATCTTTTTTAAGACCTATACCGAAAAGGTGTGGGGTGTACCTTGCAAGGAGATTCGTGCAGAATGGGCAGCTCAGCGCATTCAGGGTTTATCACTGACCACGGCAGTGCGAAACGCGCTCTTCAAGCAGCGCACCACGTCAGTGAAGACGCTGATCAACAGCTTCCATTACCCCGAGCGCGGCCCGGGACAGATGTGGGAGACTTTGTCGTCGCGGCTTCGCGAGCAAGGCTATGCCGTGCTGATGCAACGTCCAGTAGCTCGCATTGTTCACGACCAAAAGCGGGTACTTTATCTCGAAACTCGCGGTGCTAGCGGAGCGGAAATTCATGCGGGCACGGATTTCATCAGTTCCATGCCCATACGGGACCTGATCAATGCGCTTGACCCGCCGCCGCCCGCACACGTGCTGGCGGCGGCGAATTGCCTGCGGTATCGCGATTTCCTGATAACCAGCCTGATTATTAACCGCAAAGACGTGATGCCGGACAACTGGATTTACATCCACGAACCCGGCGTGCGCGTCGGGCGCATCCAGAATTTCAAGAATTGGTCGCCGGCCATGGTACCCGATCCGGAAAAGACCTGCCTGGGAATGGAATACTTCGTCTTCGAAAACGATGATCTATGGTCCAGTCCGGACGACAAGCTGATTGAGCTTGCCAAGCGTGAAATTGCGGAGCTCGGCCTGGCTCGGCCGGAAGAAATTGAGGATGGCGCTGTGGTGCGTATGCCCAAGGCCTATCCCATGTATAGCCAGGACTGGGTACGGCAAGTCGCCATCATTCGTAACTACCTCGAGACTACTCTGCCTAACCTGCAGCTTGTAGGTCGCAATGGCATGCACAAGTATAACAACCAGGACCATTCCATGATGACCGCTATGTGCGCCGCGCGAAATATTCTGGGCGCACACTACGATCTATGGGCCATCAACACAGAGGCCGAGTACCATGAGGAAGGACCGGAGAAGTCTTCCAACCGCGCAGCGGCCGATATTCGGCGGCCGGCCTATGCAGAACCAGTGCTGGTATCCCAGCCATCCTACCCAGCCCAGGCGATAACGAATACGGTGCCGGTGCAGGCCCAAGCCGCAAAAGCATCGGCGGGCAGCGCATCGCCGCGGCTGTGAATGCCTTCACGGAAAATCGGGTACATCACCATGAATCGACCTAAGCTAGACCGACTACGAGGAATTCAAGGCGCAACCTCTTTGGTCACGGGCGGAGCCGGCTTCATAGGAAGCCATGTGGTGGATTCGCTGCTGGAACTTGGTCACCGGGTCATCGTTCTCGATGACCTCTCTGGTGGTTATTGCGAAAACGTCAATCCGGCCGCCACGATGATTGAAGGTTCCATCACAGATGTGGCTTTGGTCAACGAGATTTTCGCAGACCAATCCATCGATTATGTTTACCACATTGCCGCGTATGCTGCTGAAGGACTCAGCCATTTTATTCGTATCTTCAACTACACGAACAACCTCCTCGGCAGCATCCATCTCATCAATAATGCAGTCCGGCATCGAGTAAAGTGCTTCGTATTTACTTCGAGCATCGCTGTCTATGGGGCAAGCCAGACGCCGATGTCGGAGACGACGAGACCGCAGCCGGAAGATCCCTACGGAATTTCGAAGTACGCCGTCGAGCTCGACCTTATGGCGGCGCAGCATATGTTCGGGTTGGACTACATCGTCTTCCGGCCGCACAACGTCTACGGCGAGCGGCAGAACATTGCCGATCCCTACCGCAATGTAATCGGCATATTCATGAACCAGATTCTGCAGGGCCTGCCCTGTACGATCTTTGGGGACGGCGCGCAGACCAGGGCGTTCACTCATATCGCCGATGTGGCGCCGGTCATCGCCCGCTCGGTCGACCGTCCCGAGGCCTACAACCAAGTGTTTAACATCGGCGCCGATACACCGTATTCGGTGAATGAACTCGCGCGGGAAGTACACGCTGCCATGGGATGTGATACCGGAACCGTGCATCTGCCCGCACGCAAGGAAGTCTTCGAAGCCTTCAGCGATCACAGCAAGGCGAAAACCATTCTCGGCGCCACGGCCGAGATTACGCTAAGCGAAGGGTTGCGGCAGATGGCCGAATGGGTGAAGTCGGTGGGAGCGCGCCGTGGCAAGCCTTTCGAGCGCGTGGAAATCGAACGTGAGCTGCCGCCTTCGTGGAGAGAGCTATGCACAACGGCAAGACAGTAAGCGTAGTCATGCCGGCGTACAACGAGGCCAAGGGTATAGCCTCGGTGGTGCGCTCCTTCCTGAGCATCCCGGAAGTTGACCATGTGATTGTTGCCGACAATAACAGCAGCGACAACACGGCGCAACTGGCTGCGGCCGCAGGCGCTACGGTGGTGCACGAACCGAAACGCGGATACGGCTACGCTTCCCAGGCGGCATTGCAGGCCGCAACCTCCGATTACATTATTATTGTCGAATCGGACTGTACCTTCCGCGCTGAGGACATCTATAAGTTTCTGGCTTATGCAGGGGAATTCGATGTAGTGTTCGGAACCCGTACTTCGAAATCCTGTATATGGGAAGGTTCGAATATGGGACCGTTTCTCCGCTATGGCAATTGCGCCGTGGCCAAGCTTCTGGAATACCTGCATAACGGACCTTGCCTCACGGATGTGGGTTGTACCTACAAGCTCCTACGCAGGCGAGCAGTGGAGTATCTGCAGCCCAGGTTTACCGTCGGCCGCAGCCATTTCTCGCCTGAGCTGATGATTTTGGCTATCCGCACCAAGTTGAAATGCGTGGAAATTCCCGTACATTACCAGCCGCGCACCGGCATTTCAAAAATTACCGGCAGCACATGGAAAGCTTTTCGGCTGGGGCTGCGAATGATCACCATGATCGTCCGCTACCGGTTTCAGTACATTCCGCGGATTCCTCCGTTCATTCAAACCAAGCCACTAGGTAAGCCTGCAAGGGTTGGCGGAGACTCTTAAGGCGTATTACGAGTCAAAGGAAATCTGATGGCGAACCCAGAACGACTTCGCAGCATCAAGCCGGTTCTGCATTTAAGCGTGCCCACCGCCAGGCTGGCGCTGGCAATTGTGTTCCTACTTGCAGTTGTGACAAGCCAGGTGATGCAGGCGCAATCGTTCAATGTGCTCCACAGCTTCACTGGCGGAAACGACGGAGGGAATCCCTCTGCTGGAGTGGTGTATAGATCAGGCAGCTTTTATGGCACGACATGGGCCGGCGGCCCACAAAATCATGGTGTGATTTACCAACTGAAAAGCGCCGCATCCGGCTGGACCTTAAACGCATTCTATAGCTTTGACGGCAGCGATGGGCAAATTCCATCAGCCCCAGTTGTCTTCGGCCCGGACGGCACCCTCTACAGCACCACAGAATTCGGGAGTGGCCACGGCAATATATTTAAGCTGACACCGTTGGCTTGCGGAATGGAACGGTGTCCGTGGTTGGAAACCGTCCTTTATACCTTCCAGGGCGGCCTTGGCGACGGAGGCAAGCCGATCGGCCTGATCTTCGACCGGGCGGGTAACCTCTACGGCACCACCTCTTCTGGCGGTGCTTATGGCAATGGTACGGTTTACAAGCTGAGCTGCGTAGGCGACGGGTGCGGAAGCCGCGATTCCGATTGTCAATATGCTGATAACTTTGCGCCTCTCTGCAGCGTCTGGACAGAAGGCCTTCTTCACAGCTTCAATCCATCCACTGGTGACGGCTTTGTTCCCTATCGAAGCGTATTGCTCTTCGACAACGCGGGCAATCTCTACGGAACTACGTATTTCGGCGGCCAATATAATTCCGGCACGGTTTTCCAATTGCAGCCGTCGGGCTCCGGCTGGACAGAGAGCGTCATCTACAGTTTCACAGGCAATGGCGACGGAAGATTTCCCTACAGCGGTCTGATCATCGACCAGTCCGGGAATCTGTATGGCACTACAACCGACGGCGGCAGCGGCGGGGGTGGTACCGTTTTCGAGCTTTCACCGTCGAACGGTGGCTGGACTTATTCCTTACTTCACAGCCTCTCCGGGAGCTTAGGCGACTCTTGCGGCCCGGCCTGGGCCCTCACCACGGACCCAGCGGGCAATCTTTACAACACCACAGAGTGCGGCGGGGCGCATGGCTTCGGCAACGTTTTCAAATTGACGAAGACTGGCAGCAGTTGGAGATACACATCGCTGTACGACTTTACCGGCGGCGCCGACGGGTCCTTTCCCATCAGTGGCGTGACACTTGACCCGAGCGGTAATCTCTACGGGACAACATACTATGGCGGAACTCACAACGCTGGGGTCGTCTGGGAGATCATGCCTGAGGAGCAAGTTTTTCGTCCTGAACCAGTTCACGGGCTTGTGGTTTGTTTAGCGCATGATTGTTCCCAGGGCGGTATGGATCTGAACCAAGGTATAGATCTGGCTCACTACGATAGGAACAAATAGAGTGGCGACAAACTTCAGTGGCACATGCCGCGCGCCAAGAATAACCAGCGCCATCAGGGCCCATGACCAGTGGGGAGAGTACAACGCCATCTCATCTCCCCAGACATTGTGAAACAGAATACTGAAGGCTATCCAACCCAGGGGCAACCAGACGTAAACCCTGGTCGCTTCATGGTGGAGAGCTTTGGCGGTGCTTCGAACCAGCAATACGGCCCAGGCAACCGCCCCGACAGCCTGCAGTCCCAGGTAGAAACTCAACTGCAGCACATGATGGGCCGGCTCATAGCTGACCATGTCCCAACCGGGCACCCGCATGACGAGCGGGGTTGGGCCAACCGCCGGGCATACTACCGCGTAGATGGCGTAGATGCAGGCGCGAAAGGGATCACGAATCCAGCGCAGGGTCAGATAGCCGCCCACGAAATGATGGATGGTGTAGCTTTTGAGAAAAGAAGAACAGAAATCCGGCAACACCTAGAGGAATTGCGGCAGCCAGAACTTTCATCCGCGAGCGCATCGTCTTGAACGAGTATTGCCATATTGCAGCGAGAGGATAGAGCGCGTTAGTTATGGTTGTACCCCCGCATAGGACGACCATAGCGGCGAGAAAAACGGTGGTTGCCGTCACACTACTCAACAGTATGGGACCCACAAACGCTACCGACAACAAGCCATTCGATATACCAAAATGCTCAGGCAGCGCCGCAGTGCAGTTAGAGGTAAATAAGAAGTAAACAATGAATAGCAGTACGCATTGCGGAAGCTTGACGCCGAGGCGCAGCGCAAGCAAAGCCAGAAAAGCTACCCCGACTCCGTACACCAGGGCCACCAGCAATCTGGCGCCGAGGATGGCTGCTTCGTCCGCGGGCACGAAGAGCCTCATCAAGCGTCCCAGCGCCCGGCATGGTGGGCGCCAGAAGACGATCTCCAGGGGATGGATCATTTGCTCCGGCGATTTGGCGTTGCCAATCATGCGGTCGAGCCAGATGCTGGAGTCGGAATTGAACAGCACGTTTTGCCGCTTGACCATCACCGATCCGGGCACGGACTTCATCCATCCCGAGAGCACCATAAACCAGATTACGGCGGCCAAACCGATCGCGATGGCCACCTTGATGGCCGGTTTTTCCGCTGCTAATGGCGCCTCGACAGTCGTTGCAATCGCTGTGGCCTGCTGCATAATGGGCCTACGCTACCACAAACTGACCTGATACAGAATTACTATTCCAGCGTGTCCGCGAATTCGCTTACAACCGTTAGCCTGGAACCGCCGTTGCCACAGCCCGCGAGATTTGGGGCGGCGGCGGCGAGCGAGCCGTCGCGGGGGATGGTATGGACAGTCCTGCTCAGCGCAGCCAGTATGGTCATTGCGCCGTATGTGCTGCGCGGTTACACCGTGGGACACGATACCGGCTTCCACATGAGCTGGTGGCTAGAGATGGCAGACCTGTTCCGCCAGGGCATTATCCATGCCCGCTGGGCGCCGCTGGCCTACTACGGATATGGCGAAGCAGCTTTCGTTTTCTATCCGCCACTTTCTTTGTACGCTGGTGGGCTACTTACGCTGCTGCTTCCGTTTCGGCTGGCTCTAGGCGCTTACGTTTGGCTGGTAGCGTTGGCTTCCGGGTTCAGTTTTTTTCATCTGTGCCGGCATTTCTTCAGCCCCCGCGCCGCACTGGCCGGCGCTGTGGCGTACGTTCTGAACCCCTATTTTCTTCTTGAGGTGCACGCCCGTTGTTCGCTGGCCGAGCTGCTGGTCAGCGCCTTGCTCCCGATTTTCTTGCTCGCCGCTTTATCGGCTCGACGAGCCGAGCACGCGCGGAATCGCAGTGGCCGCGTTGCTCTTTGCCGCTATCGCACTCAGCAACGCTCCACTCATGGTGATATCAGCTTATGCCGCGGTGGCCTTCATGCTCGGGCTGATGCTGGGGCGACAGCCGGCCATCCGGTCGTTCGCCAAGCTCGGTGCAGCCATCGCTCTGGGCGCGGGATTAGCCGCATTTTTCCTGCTTCCCGCCGGAACCGAAAAGGCTTGGGTAGTTGCCTCAGCACATCCGATCGTGCCGCCCGCTGTGCAGTTGGTTCCGCTGGCGCTTCCCAAGGGCCACTTCGCATGGGCGCTCGCAAGCGTTGAATTCGGCCAGATCCTGTTTTGTCTGGCCGCCATCCTTCTCTGTCGGCGAATGAAGCCGCGCGATGATCTATTGGGCGTTCACGGGAATGTTTGCGGTTGCGACGGTGATGGTGCTGCCCTTCTCAGCTGCGATTTGGCGCACCGCTCCGGCGCTGGTGTACGTGCAATTCCCTTGGCGATGGCTGGGTCCGATGGGGTTGGCACTGTCGTTTTTCATTGCCGCCGGGGTGCAACAGGCGAGGCAGGGCTGGCAGTTGGCCGCTGCTGCGTGGGCGGCGGGACTGATGACGCTGGCCGCGTTCACAATCATGATCGACCTGCCGGCCAAAGGCCTGCTGTCTTCGCTGGAGAAGTCAATCACAGAAGGACGCGGATATCTGGCGTGGCCATTTGTGCTGCCGCGCGACGTCAAGATCGATCGCTTTGGCGTTCCCTATTACCTTATGCCGGGCGAGCCGGCGGTTGTACAGGTGGGAGCCGATGAAGCCGCGGGTAAGGTGGCGGGCCAGGCGGTCTCCGCAGAGGAAAGCGGAAGGGCGCGAATCACAATGATCCGCTGGTCGGCCGAGCGCCGGGAATTCAGCGTGGACGCCGCACAGCCCGCATGGATCCGCGTGCGCTTGTTCTGGTTCCGGGGATGGTCTGCCTATGTGAATGGCAGGAACGTTGACGCGCCGACAAGCAACTCGCGCGGCGCCTTGCTGCTGCACGTTCCTGCTGGACACAGTGATGTAAAGCTGGTCTACGGCGGCACGCGCGATCAAACCGCCGGACTGGCGATTAGCGCCATTTGCCTCGCGCTTCTGTTCTGGATGTTGCGCAAAAGAAGCGCACTTGGCGTGGCGCGGCAACGCGGCTTGTCAACCTGCTGACCATGATTTGCAGGCGCGTTCACCGCTTAGGCAGGTAGATCCAATCGCGAGCGATCACTTGGGACAGCATGTAATGTTCGCGCAGAGCCTCAACAAAGCCCGGACCGAAGGCGTTGTTGTCGAACCACTCTTGCGCGCCTCTCTCGGAAATTGCGCCGGTCGTCAGGACCACTGCACCAAACTCCCGGCGGCGCAAGCGCTCGAGCAGCGGCTGCTGGAATCCCGGATAATGCGTTCGCAACAACTGCACCATCCAGGGATCGAGAACGTAGGGCTGCTGACCGGCCAGTACCGGGATGATGGGGTTCTCAGCCAGGATCGGCCCGTGGCCAGCGTCCGCTGCCGCGATTACCTGCTCGAACTGATGCGGGTGATACCAGCGGCTCCAGGTTCGGAGATGCCGCGCCAGCAGAAATCCTCCCGCCAAGGTCAGCAGCGCCAGCGCGCACACCCCGAGTTGCTTTCGCAGCGGAGGTGCCGTCGCCACCCAGGTAGCCAGCAGGATGACGGCAGCTACTTGCAGGTCGAGCAGATGATTTTGTGCCGTGCCCGGCGAGCCGAAAATAAAGATGGTGATCGCCAGTGTGGTAATCAGCAGCAAGCCGGACAGGCTTCGCAGTCGATTCCAGGAAAACAGTCCCAGCAACGCCAGCCCCGCGAAGGGAAGCAGAATCGGATCGGTGTAGAGCGCCATCGACTCCATGCGCACGGGTGCCGCGATGAGAAATTGCAAGCTTGTTCCACCGGAGGCGCAAGCGCGGAAGATCTCCAGCACGCGGCCTCGGCTGGCAAGCATCATGACGGCGGCGACCACGGCGTATCCACAAGCCGCCTGCAGCGCGAGTCGCCAGGCCAAGCGCTTGTGACCTGCGACCGCCAGCCACACAATTGCCGCGGCCAGTCCGAAAACCGTAGTTACCTTTGCCGACCAGGCCAGTGTGAACAGCAGCGCCGCCGGGAAAATGCTTCGCCGGTTCTGCGCGCTTCGAGCAACCATCACAAGGGCCCAGACGTTGAGTGCTGCCGCCAGTCCATCCGCCTGCGGAGTGGTGAGAGCCATTTGCACTGAACTGGACGCCAGCAACATCACAGCAGCACACACCGCCAGCCATCGCTGCGTGCCCAATTCGCGCAGCAACCGGAACGTTCCCCATAGCAGCAGCACAATGGCGGCAGCAGAAATCAGATAGGCGCTGGCCAGCACCGGCATGCCCAGCTTGATCAGCAACGCCTGCAGACTGAAATACAGTGGAAAGTACCTGGTGCCGCCGTATCCCGCAGGGCCAAACAGCGGCCGATAGAAGGTCGCCCTGGTCAAGTCAGCGGCCATGGTGATCATGACGCCGGACGCAAAGCTGATGCCGGCGTCGCTCTTCCACCAGATCGCGGTACGCACGATGGTGAGCACGATCAAGCCGGCGACAGCCACGCACAGCAGAATGCGCAGGGCAGCTCCGGCGCGGCCCATCTCGAGCTTCGGCTCGTTGGCGCGGGTTGGAGCTGCTCTGACGGAATCCATGATCCAGAACGCGGAGTATACCGCGCAGACGCTTAGGTTCAAAGACTGCCTGAATGATTTGCGCTCTACCAGCAGTTTACGAGTCGAAAGCCTATTCCCGTAACCCGCTAACAGCCGCAGCAAAGCGAAAATCCAGTCATTCTCAAGCTCATAGCGGTGCAAAAGATTCAGTGATGGACACCCTAATCGCAGAAACTCCGGCTGGCGACTTCACGGCTGTTGCAGCGGAGCCGTCACCTGTGCCTGCCGGTTGGAGTTGGTTTGTGGCGGCGGCGCTCGCAGCTTTTTATCTTGCGGCCAGCCTATACATTTCATCGCATCGCCTTCTCTGGTTCGACGAGGTCTTCACCGTGCATATGGCACGGCTGCCCAACTGGAGGACGCTTATCGTAGCGCTGAGGCATGGAGTGGATTCATTGCCGCCGCCGTACTACATGGTAGTCGGGTCGTTCGGCAAGGTTATTGGCCATAGCGAGCTTGCGGTGAGGTTGCCATCTACTTTGGCGATGGTTGCCACACTGCTCATCGTTTTCGATTGCGCGCGTCGTCTCACGGATGGACTGCATGGTCTCATCGCTCTGGCTCTCGCGTCGGGGCCGCTGGCCGGGGAAGGCTTCGAAGCGCGGTCCTATGCGATTTACATCATGTTTGCCGCGCTCGCGCTATGGGTTTGGGTCTGGGGCGAGCAAGCCGGAAAGAAATCTGCACTTCTGTTTGGAACCGTCCTCTGCCTTGCCGTCTGCTTCCATTACTATGCCGCACTGCTGCTGGTTCCATTTGTATTGCATGAACTTCTATCCTGGAAGCCATGGCAGCGTCCTTCGACCAGGCTAATGGCTGGAGCTATAGGTATTGTTTTACCGGCGTTACTTTTTTTCCCGCTGATCATGTCCTTTTCCCGGCAATTCTCGCGCGGGTTCTGGAGCCGGCCGTCGTTCTCGCAGCTCATAAATAGTTATTCTGAGATTTTCGAAGGTGGACTGCTATTTCTCGCCCTGATCGCTTTATGGATGGTGTTGGTGGACAGAAAACCTGGCATGGTTGCTATTCCTGCCATGCCGTCCGGCGAAGTTGTTGGCTGGTTGTTCCTGGCGATACCTCTGGCCGGCTTTTTTGTGGCAGAAATAAAGACCAACGCGTTTGCCGTCCGCTATTTCCTGGCAATTGTACCTGGCGTAGCCGTCGCCTTCGCCTCCTGCGTTTGGCGACAGTTCCGGAATGTGCCGCTAGTATCGGCTGGAGTATTCCTGCTATTTGCGAGCTGGGGAGTAGCAAAGGAATTCCACACGGTAAGACATCCAGAGTCGGTGGAAACCCCTGGAACAAGACAGATGCTGGCCATGGAAGACACTCTGAACAGCGACGGCACACATTTCATTGTTTTCTCCGACGCTTTCCATTTTCTCGAAGTAGAGTATTACTCTAAGCACCCAGAGCAATGTGCTTTGCTGCTACCGGACGATTTCAATCAGCAAGCAAGCTCCCGTCGCTCCACGCCGGACCCCTATATGCATCAGCGGGTGGAACTGCTGTTGTCGAAATATTATCCGCTGACAATCTGGCGGACGGATGTGCTGCGCGCGAATACTCAACGCGCAATTTTGATCGATCCCACGCCCGAGGCCTTGGACACGATCAAGCGTGCAGGACTTCACGTGGTTGAGCACGCCGCGAAGCCAGTACCAGTAATGTATTTAGAAAGAGCTTATCCACCGCCTACTCTATGAACCAGGTTCCAGCAGACATAGATATGGCGACTGGCTCGGAGGCGACTCCCGTCCCCGAGCGTTTTGCCACTGCGGCTTCGCCGGCAACTCGCTCTCTGCTGCTTGACTCCGTGTGGCTGCAGTTAGCGATTTCCTGCGTTGTCGGTTTCCTGTTCGCACTTTTGGTGATGGGCCGCGGCCCCCTTAATCCCAAGAATACAGACTGGTTGGGGGAAGATGGCGCCTGTCACTATATAGGGTGGGAGCTCCTGCGGCAGGATCCGCACTGGCATTGGCCGCTGACCTACAGCACTCATATCGGTTATCCGGTAGGAGAGTCGACGGCACTGGTGGACATCAACCCGTGGATGGCTATCGCCTTCAAACCATTTTCTTCTGTGCTTCCGGAACCATTTCAGTATTTCGGCATTGAAGCCATCCTTGTTTATGTGCTGCAGTTTTTCATCGCTTTGAGGCTATTCCGCCTCATTCTCGGTAACAATCTCTGGGGAGTATGGATAGCAGCAGCATTCTTCCTGATTGCTCCGCCGCTGACGTTTCGTCTGAAGTTTCACTACACGCTTTCAAATCACTGGCTGCTGCTGGCAGCTTTGCTGGTGTTTTTTCAGGCCCAGCAGGATTCGCCGATCGCAATCCGACGCTTCATCGTATCCGCGCTGATCCTCGGCGCCGTTGGATTCGCTACCAATCCTTATATCGCCTTTCCCATAGCTCTGGTAATGACTGCCACCGTAGCCAGTCTGGTATGGAGGCAGAAGTTCAGCGTCAAACAAGGTATTGGATTCCTCGGGCTTCTGGCGGCGACCTGTATCTTCAGTGCCTATGCGGCTGGCTTCATCATTGCCGGCGGTCGCGGCTATGGCGGACATGGTTATCGTGTTTATTCGATGAACCTGTTCTCACCATTTGACCCGGGCTGGTTCGGCTCCAAGGTCTTTCCGGCAATTATCCCCCACCTGGAGAAAGGTCAGTACGAGGGATATAGCTATCTGGGAGCAGGCGTGCTGGCGCTCGCGATCATTCTCGCCGCATTCGCGCTCCGCCACCGTGAACGCCTGCACGGCATCGACAAGCGCTGGCTGCTTCCGCTTGCCGCCTGCTGTCTCGTGCTCACGCTGATGGCCTTGACGACTAAGATCATGGCTGGTTCCACAGTCGTTCTCGACGTCGATCCACACCAGCATTTTTCCCGGTTTCTGGCACCTTTACGCTCCAGTGGCCGTCTTTTCTGGGTACCGTACTACACCCTGCTGTTAGGGCTACTAGTTGCTCCCTACCGGTTCCTGGATCGCAGGCGCGCTAATGCGCTGTTGGCCGCTCTTCTAGTTCTCCAGTTCTTCGACACCATCCCGCTTCGCCGCTGGACCTATGCGGGAGTACACGTGGATTTTCCTAAACCCCTGCAATCTCCCGTCTGGCACGAACTCGGCTCGGTATACCAGAACCTCGTGGTGCTTCCCGCATGGCAGTGCGGAACTTATATCACTCCCGGCTTGATGTACGGCTACAGATACTTTGGTTTTCTGGCTGCGGAGCAGAGGATGCGGATAAACAGTTACTATACCGCCCGCTACACGGGCCAGGCTCTGGACTATCACTGTAAGCAAGCGATGAACGACATCATTGCCAAGCCGCTCGCGCTTGATACCGCATATGTCGTCAGCCCTTCTGTGGCGGCTCGGATTGCCAAAGGTCCGACCGGCCCAGGAAAGTGTTACCAGCTGGATCAGTACATCTTGTGCTCTCCCAGAACCGACTCCGTCGTAACTACACAGCTGAGACAGCAGGGAGTCCCAATTGCCAACTGAATTTGACATCCAGTCCGACACGATCGCTCCCGTGCCATCGCAGGGCCTCGCTGTCGCCAGGCCATCCCACACCTATCGCGATTTATTCCTGATCAGCTTTCTGATCCTCTTTTTCGAGTTGGCCTGCATTCGCTGGTTTGGCAGCACAGTCGTCTATCTCACGTTTTTCACAAATATAGTGCTGCTGGCGACTTTTCTGGGAATGTCTGTGGGGTGCCTTACGGCCTCCAGCCGCCGTGACTGGAGTCGCTCCGTAATTCCACTGCTCTTCGTCGCAGTAGTGGCAGCCTGCGCGGTCTGGTACCTGTTTACTCACGTAGTTCCCTACCAGATCGATGTCGGCGGGCAGGGTTCGCCGCAGCAGGTCTACTTTGGGACTGAGTACACGGGTAAGAACCTTTCGCAGTTCTTCGTGCCTATCGAGCTCCTGGCGGCAGTTTTTTTCGCCTTAGTCGCGCTGGTATTCGTCGGAATGGGCCAGGTGATGGGACGGGTATTCACGGAGGCGCCAGACCGGGTGCGTGCCTATACCGCCAATATTGCCGGTAGTATTGTTGGCATCGGCGCTTTTGCTTTGGCTTCTTACTTCCGGACGCGGCCGGTAATCTGGTTCGCCCTCGCTCTTCTGCTGTGGTGCTACTTCCTCAAGCGTCGAACGTGGATTCAAGTTTCCGGATTGGCATTGATACTGGTTATTGTGTGGTTTTCGGGAAGCTACAATTCGCTATCCGGTGTCCTACACTCGCGGACTCCGAATGCCGACAGGACAGAGTGGTCGCCATACTACAAGATCCTGTATCGTCCTTTAGGCCATCTGATTGTCACGAACAATATTGGCTACCAGACGATGGTCTCTATTAAGGACGCCGGCCCGGCCTATGACCTTCTCCATCTGTTGAATCGAGATTCCGGCGGTAAGTCATTCGAAGATGTTCTGATCATCGGCGCCGGTTCCGGCAACGACGTTCAGGCGGCACTCGATAACGGCGCCAGGCACATCGATGCTGTCGAAATCGACCCGGTCATACTCAACATCGGCCGTAGCGAACATCCCAACCGTCCCTATTCCGATCCTCGGGTTACGGTTCACATCGACGACGGCCGCAGCTTCATTCGCAAGACCCAACACAAGTATGACCTGATTGTTTTCGCACTGGTGGATTCGCTGGTATTGCATTCCGGCTACTCCAGCTTGCGGCTGGAGAGCTTTCTTTTCACGCAGCAATCCTTCGACGATATAGCCGCGCGCTTGAGGCCTAACGGAGTTTTTGTTGCCTATAACTTCTTCCGCCAGGGATGGATTGTAGGACGCATCGACAAAATGGCTGCCAACGCATTCGGCGTTCCGCCTCTGGTAATTTCGCTTCCTTATATTCAATCCGTCCGCGCAGCGGACCCACAGTCCGGAATCAGCTTCCTGCTTGCCAGCCACAATGCTCCGGCCATGGCAGCTATCGCTCGCAAGTTCGAGCAGCAGCAATCTTTCTGGATCAACGGCAAGCCGGCCGTGAATAAGACCATCAATGGGTTCGGGCCGCAACCGCCGGTGACCACTCAATCCGACCCGCAAAACTGGAAGCGTATCGCGCCGGCCCAGGTCGAAACCGCAAGTATTGATCGTGTACCCAGCGACGATTGGCCGTTCCTCTATCTGCGCGAGGCAAGGATCCCCGCGTTAAACCTTCGCAGCATGGCGCTGATCGCGGTTTTGTCTTTAGTCATCCTGTACGCGTTTGCTCCGGCGCAACGTGTCCATCCGAATTGGCAGATGTTCTTCCTGGGCGCAGGCTTTATGCTGCTGGAAACCAAGGGCGTGGTTCACATGGCCCTGCTATTTGGTTCCACATGGCTGGTGAATTCGGTAGTATTTTTCGCTATCCTGGTTATGATTCTGTTCAGCAATCTCTATGTACTAGCGGTGAAGCCCAGAAAGCTGTGGCCGTACTATGTGCTTCTCTCGGCCGCTCTGCTGCTGAACATTGTGGTTCCCATGAGCAGGTTCCTTGCTCTGCCGGGATGGGGCAAGGTGACTATCTCGTGCGCAGTTATTTTTGTTCCTATCTTTTTTGCAGGAATTGTCTTCGCCACATCTTTTCGCGATAGCACTCAGCCGGATGTAGACTTCGGCTCCAATATTGCCGGCGCAATTATGGGCGGGTTGGCCGAGAACCTGTCTTTAGTCGTCGGTTTTAACTACCTGCTGCTGATTGCCTTGGGGTTTTATCTTCTATCGGCCGTGCTGCGGCGTTCCAGTCCGGTGCGAGTAGCTGCCGTCAATTTCTAGAGACGGCTCTGGCGTATGGTTCCTGTCCTCGCAAAAGAATACAAACCTGCGCGCACCGAAAACCGGATGCGTAGCGAGCACGACGTGCTGGCCGCACGAGCCGACTATGCGCAACGCAAGAGCGCCAATCTGCACGCGCTGCTACGTAGCCGCTTTGAATGGATGAACGACTACATCCGTGCGGATTTTATCGGTGTGGATGTAGGCTGCGGGGCCGGCTTCAGCCGTGAATTCATCCATTGCAAAAAGCTGCTGCTTACCGACCTTACGAGCCACGACTACCTGGACATTGCACGCGTCGACGCGCTTCATCTTCCTTTTGACGATAGCTCCCTGGACTTCATCATTGAAAGCAACGTACTCCATCACCTGCCTTATCCTGTCCGCGCGCTGAACGAAGCGCGACGCGTGCTGCGCCCCGGCGGGTTTCTGTTGCTGCATGAAGTGCAGGCTAGTGTGCTGTTCTGCGCTGTGCTGCGAGCGATGCGCCATGAGGGATATTCGTTCGACGTGAATGTGTTTGACGAGAACGCCCTGTGCACCGATCCGGACGATCCCTGGGCAGGAAATAATGCGATTCCCCGGCTGTTGTTCGATCGCCGAGACAAGTTCCTGCGCCTGCAGCCCGGCTGGCGCATTCTGCGAGACTCTCCCTGCGAGTGCCTCATGTTCCTAAACTCCGGAGGTGTAACGGCGAAGACGGCATATGTTCCCTTGCCGGCGCTGGTTCTGAGGGGCATGGAACGTCTGGACAACTTTCTGGCCAATTTCGCCCCCAACTTACTTGCGCTTGGCCGAAGAATTGCTTTGCAGAAGATAGAACTGCAATGACTCCCGTTGTCATTTCGATCATCGTTCCCATCTACAACGAGGAACTCCTCGTGGAACGGCTCGACGCCGAAATCCACCGCGTCATGAAGGCCCAGGAAGAATCCTGGGAGGTCATTTACGTCAATGATGGCAGTGAGGATCAGTCGCTAAACCTGCTTAGAGGGATCCGTGATGCCGATCCGGAGACCGTGGTGGTGGTGGATCTATCGCGCAACTGGGGGCACCAACAGGCCATTGCGGCAGGGCTTTCTATCGCCAAGGGAGACGCAGTCGTGCTCATGGATGGCGACTTCCAGGATCCACCGGTCCTGATCCCGCAGATGATCGCGGCCTGGCGACAAGGGGCCGAAGTGGTGATTGGACGGCGAATCAGCCGGGGAGAACGGGGTGTGCGACGCTTCCTGTTTCCGCTGTTCTATCGGATTCTTGGGTTCGTTTCGGATTATCCCATCCCTTTAAGCGCCGGCATATTTGGTCTGATGGACCGGAAGGTGTGCAACGCACTGACTAATTTGCAGGAGACCAACCGTTTCCTGCCCGGGCTGCGCTCCTGGGTGGGCTTCCGCACGGCGTTCGTTGATTATGATCGGCCCGACCGCGCCCTCGGCAAGCCCAAGCAAACCCTCTTTCACCTGTTGAAGTATGCCGTTGACGCCATACTCAGCTTCAGTTACAAGCCTTTGCGGCTGGGACTGGCGTTCGGTCTGGTCATGGCGGGCTTCGCCTGTATTGCCGGGCTGGTTCTGGCCGGCATGCGAATCTGTCACCTGTGGATTTTCCGCGACAACGTGGTGATGGGCTACACCAGCCTGATGTGCGCGTTGCTCCTGATGGCCAGCATTCAACTCATCTGCACCGGCATCTTGGGCGAATACATAGGTAGGATTTACGACGAAGTCAAACGACGCCCGCTGTTTGTCATCCGGTCAGTGCTAGCACGGGGTTCGGAGCCTTGGGTGAGCGAGGAGGCTTCGACCTTGCGATCCTATGGGCAAGCTGAGGCCGTGGTGGACACAAGGGCGCATACCGCGGCGGCCGGAATGCGCTGATTAATAAAGATCCAATTGCATATGTTTGGAATAGTAATTGCACCAACTTAGGTGGTAGATCGCGCCTTGTCGGAGGAGAACACTGCCATGGGTATTTTGAAGACCACAGGCCATCGTTTTGGGATTGCCGGAGAGCTATTCTCGTTTTTTTGGAACAACAAGCGCTGGTGGATTACCCCTATCCTGGTAACCCTGTGCCTTTTCGCCGTGCTGCTGATTCTGGCGCAAAGCTCGGCTATTGCTCCATTTATCTACTCGTTTTTCTAAGGAGCCGGTATGTGGGAGCAAGTTAAGCGTCTTTGGGCGGCATGGAAAAAGATTGCACACGCAATTGGTAATTTCCAAGCCAGGATCCTGCTGACCGTCATCTATGCCGTCCTGCTGTTGCCCTTCGGACTGGCGGTGCGGGCGTTCTCCGACAGCCTGCGCGTTAAGAAGCGCCCGGAGAAGTGGCTGGATCACCCCGGTGTTCCTAAGAGCATGGAAGAGGCTCGTCAGCAAGGCTAGGCACGAGAGAGCGTTGCGATTTGCAGGATTCAGTGGCGCGGACGAGCCTCGATCGCAATAGTTGAGTTTCGGTCCGAAGCTGCGCCGAACCAGTCTTGGACCCGGGCGCAGGTGGAAGTAGTCCTGAGAGTTGGCTCGAATTGGAAGTGAGCCACTAGCGAGCACCATAGGTGGCCGGGGTACGGCTGATGTGGGACTCAGATGGCGGTAGCTTGTCTCATTTTCCCTCCTGATGGACATTCTGGAATCATCCACCGCGGTGGCCTCGTCGCAGGTGACGCAGTCGCGTCGGGGCAATGTCTTTCTAAAGGCCGTGCTATCGGTAGTCTGGCTTGTTGCGTTGCTTGAAATCGCGCCTCGTCTCTTCTTCGCCACGAATCTTGTGATGCATCAAAGCGTGCGCCGGGCGATGCTCGGCAATGACGATTCGTCCTGGCGGCTGTTCTGGATCGTGGCACATCGCCAGCACGAAGAGTGGACAGGCAAGTATTCCATCTACCACCCGGTACGCGGCTGGGCGGTCATGCCAAACGTCAGGAACATGACTCCGTTTGGCAAGGGCAAGTTCGTCAACAGCAACTCCAGGGGGCTCCGCGGCAGGAGTGAATACAGCTATTCGCGCACTCCGGGCAAGGAACGGATCTTGGTTTTAGGTGACTCGTTTACATTCGGCACCGACGTCTCGGACGATGAAACCTATTCGCACTATCTGCAATCATCGCTTTCCAATGCCGAGGTTTTAAACTTTGGCGTACAAGGCTATGGTCAAGACCAGATCTTGCTCTACCTTCAAAAAGAAGGCGTGAAATATCACCCTGACATCGTCGTTCTTGGTTTCATGTTCATGGATACATACCGGAACTTGTGGAACTTCTTCGCCTTCGCGAAACCTAAGTTCGAGATGACACCGGGAGGTTTGAAGCTGACAGATGTCCCGGTTCCTACTCCGGAACAGGTTCTAGCGCGCGAGCCTTATCGCTCCAAAGCGTGGGATATGGCCTTCATCCTGCGGGAAAAGATTCGCTGGTCGCTTGGCGAGAACGAAAAAGAAGCAATGCAGTTGACGCGACCGATACTGGGCCAGATCGTCAGTACTACCCGCGCCATTGGAGCTATTCCAGTATTCGTTTACATGCCTGCCTATGAGGAAGTTGACGACCTTAGCCAGTCCATGTCGGCCCATGAGCAGTATCTGAACGCGTTCTGTAAGGAGCAAGGTATTTCCTGCATGTTTCTGCGTCCTCGATTTCGCCGTGAGGCGCTCGACGGCGTAAAGCTCGAGAGCCGATTTCACTGGACTCCGGAAATGCATCGCATGGCGGCTGACGAAATCGAGAACTTTCTGCTTCAGCAAGGCATTATCAAGAAATCCTCACCCCAACTCGTCGAAGGCAGTCTCACATCGGCGAATCTGCACTGAGCCATTTGAATCCAGTGGTTGCTTTGGCCCCTCGAAGGATGGTCTTGTGAATATCCTGGGAATTTCCTGCTATTACCATGATGCTGCGGCGGCGCTCCTGCGCGACGGCCAGCTTGTCGCTGCCGCCGAAGAGGAGCGCTTCACGCGCATCAAGCACGACTACAACTATCCCGAGCAGGCCATCCAGTTCTGTCTGCAGGCCGGCGGCATTAAAGGCGGCGAGGTGGACTATGTGGCTTTTTTCGAAAAGCCATTTCGCAAATTCGATCGCATCCTGATGACCGTGCTACAAACCTATCCGCAGTCCTACAAGGTATTCCGCGAAGCCATGATTACCTGGATGGTGGACAAGCTCTGGGTAGGCGCAAAGATCGCCGCCGATTTAGGGATTCCGAAAGACCGCATTCTGTTTTGCGAGCATCACTTGTCGCATGCCGCCAGCGCTTTCTTATGCTCACCCTTCGACGACGCCGCGATTATGACCGTAGATGGCGTCGGCGAGTGGGTGACAGGGACTTCGGGCATCGGGCGTGGCAACCAGATCGAGTTGCGCAAGCAGATGCAGTTCCCCCACTCGATTGGATTGTTGTACAGCGCATTTACCGCCTTTCTGGGCTTTGAAGTGAATGAAGGCGAATACAAGGTCATGGGCATGGCTCCCTATGGTCAGCCCCGATATGTGGACAAAGTATGGAAGCTGATCCGCCAGGAATCCGATGGCTCATTTTCGCTTGACATGGATTACTTCTGCTTCCAGCACTCCACGGATAAGACCTTCAACAACAAGTTTGCGCAGCTTTTTGGCGAGCCGCGTCCACCGAAGATGCTTTTTTTCACCGCGGCCTCAGGCTTTCCAACCTACTTTGGAGCCCCACCGGCGAACTATGACGAGCTTTGCAAAATAAACCAGCACTACGCCGACATAGCCTCCAGCATCCAACAGGTCACCGAGGAAGTGCTGATCAGCATGGCCCAGCATCTGCACAAGGAAACCGGCATGCGCTCGCTTTGCATCGCCGGCGGCGTGGGCCTGAATAGTGTCGCCAATCAGCGCATCCTTCGTGAAACCGGCTTCGAGGAACTGTTTATCCAGCCCTCGGCGGGCGACGGCGGCGGAGCCCTGGGAGCTGCGCTGTGGGCTGACAATATGCTGCTGGGAAATCCACGCAGGTTCCGCATGGACCATGCTTATTGGGGCAAAGCCTACTGTCCCTGCGAAGTTCGCGATTTTTTGGACAGCAACCGCATTCCCTATAAGCACATCGGCAACGACGATCGCCTCATGGACATCGTTGCCGATAAGTTGCAAGACGGTAAGGTTATAGGCTGGTTTCAAGGCGGGTTTGAATGGGGACCGCGAGCACTGGGCAACCGCAGCATCCTAGCCGATCCCAGAAATCCCCTGATGAAGGACATCGTCAATACCAAGATCAAGTTTCGCGAACCCTATCGGCCGTTCGCGCCTTCGGTGCTGGCAGAGTGCGCCGAGGAGTATTTTGAGTTGCCCAATGCCATGCAACACTATCCCGCGCGCTACATGTTGTACGTAGTGCCGGTGCGCCCATCGAAGCGCGAGACATTGCCGGCCATCACGCACGTGGACGGAACGGGTAGGCTGCAGACCGTCTTTCGTGATGCGAACCCACGCTACTATCAGTTGATCGAACGTTTCGGACAGGCGACCGGCGTGCCCGCACTGCTCAATACTTCCTTCAACCTGAAGGGCGAGCCCATTGTGAACACGCCTGCCAACGCCTTCAACACCTTCTCAAAGAGCGAGATGGACGCTTTGGTGATGGGGAACTTCATTGTCGAAAAAGCGCCCTGACGCGGGTAATAACGCCGAATTGCGCCTGGATTAGCAAATAGACGGCTAAACTGGACAAGAGCTGTACGGGCCAATGCAGCGGGCGAGCCAACCATAAGACCAGGCACATCGCGGCACCACCCAGCAGCGGGCCGGCCAGTCGCGTGAATGGTTCATCCGAAAGAACTGCGCGCCGAAAGTAGTAATAGGACATCGCGAACCAAACCAGGTCGGCGAATACCGTCGCCGAAGCTGCACCGATCATCCCAAACCGAGGGATAAGCAGAATATTTAAGCTGACATTCAAAGTTGCGGAAGTGATGGCACAACGCAGATCGAGCTTTTGATGGCCGGTGGCGCGCAGTGAATCCATATAGACCCAACGCAGCACTACCAGCGCTGCCGACCAGACTAGAATTCGGAATGGCGTGGCGGAAGCGGCGTAGGCTGAGCCGTAAAGAAAACGAACGATAGGATCGGCCAGAAAGGTTCCCACGACTACCAGCGGTACAACTGCTCCAAGCCATAGCTCGAGCTGTACCGCGCACCACGTGGCGAAACTGTTCCCGGCTGGCAACGTAGGTTTTGGACAGCACCGGAAACAGTCCGGCGAAATAACTCAGGGCAACGCTGATGCCTACCAGTTGCAGCTTGTAGGCGGCGTTATACCAGCCGACAGTTCTGGGTCCGCGAAGGAATCCCAGCAGTACCGAATCGAAGTTATAGTTCAACAGACCCATGGCGAGGGAGCCGCCGATGGTCAACGCGGGCCTGAGTACAGCTCCGACACTGTGCAAGGTAAGCTTCAAACTGGCATAGCCATATTCTCGCCGGAACCATACCGCAAAATAAATCGCGCTAGCCGTATCGCCAACCAAACGAAACACCGGGACCCACAGCAACCCTCCTGGAGTATGAACGAAGATCACGACCAGCACGGCAAAGAGCGCCTGCGCCAAGACCAATCCGCGCGCTACGCCGTTCATCTTCTGCTGGCCGATGAAGACCCATTTCAGGTTCACGGCCGCGGCAAAGACGCTGAGGCCGTAGATGAGCAATACGGTTCGCAAATATGGATACGCGGGAAACAGCGGCAGCACCGCCAGCAAGATCAGGAAGCTGACCGAAGCCAGCAGAACGCGCAGCGGCAGGATGCGTCCGGCGAGCGCGGGCACATCGGCTGCGTTGGCCGCCTCACGCGTGCCCCACATTTCCAGGCCGCCGTCGGCTATCAGCAGCACGTAGGCCAGCACGGAGCCGGCGAACTCCAGCAGACCGAAAGTCGTGACACCGAGAATTCGTGCCAGATATACGAACGCGAAAAAGCTGGTGGCTTTGGCGACCAGGTCTCCGGTAGCGAGCCGAACAACGTTCTTGAATGGAC
Organism: uncultured Acidobacteriaceae bacterium; assembly: GCA_963713465.1. Taxonomy (GTDB): domain Bacteria; phylum Acidobacteriota; class Terriglobia; order Terriglobales; family Acidobacteriaceae; genus Bog-257. The sequence goes on along the minus strand of CAVQLZ010000030.1, from coordinate 209,191 downwards.
TGGCCAGCGTGCTGCTCCCCTTGGCGCGCTGGGAGGCGAGGCATGAATACCATCCAGCGTATGGTCAGGCACGGTAAGCTTACTTGGAAAAACCTGGCATTTCCACGGCTTTCCACACCGCCATTTCTGATCCTGTTCATCAACTCGATCTGCAACCTGACCTGCGAACACTGCTTCTACTGGCGCAATCTGAACCAACGCAACGACCTCACGCTAGATGAAATCATGGCGCTGGCGCGCGAGCTGGGACCGATCGAGAATCTCAACCTCTCCGGCGGGGAGCCGTTTCTGCGTCCCGAGTTCGCCGAGATCTGCCGCTTTTTCATCCGCAACAACGGGGTGGAGCAGATCTACGTTCCCACCAACGGATACTTCACCGAGCGCACCATTAAAGCGCTGAGGAGCATCCTCGAAGAGTCCACGCTGAAGCTGTTCGTTTGCGAGTTGTCGATCGACGGGATGCCGGAGTATCACGATCGCTTCCGCGGGAACGCGAAGTCGTTCGCCAAGCTGCTGGAGACGTATGAAGCTCTCGCCGAGCTGCAAGTCAGCGATCCGCGCGTGCGTATCCATTCCATCTCGACGGTCACCTCGGAGAACCTGGACGAGATCAAGCGGCTCACAACCTATCTCTACGAGCGTTGCCCGAAGATGGACCATCACAATCTCGCGTTGATTCGCGGTGAGCGCAAGAATCCGTCGCTGGTGACTCCCGACCTCGGCGCTTACCGGCAGCTGTATGAGTATGCGCGACGGTTGTGGGCGCCGCGCGAGGAAAACCGCTACGGCTCGCTGGTGGAACCGATGCTGCAGTGGGCGAAGACGAAGACCGCGGAAAAGCAGACGCAGGTGATTCCCTGCCGCGCCGGCGTGCTCAGCGGGGTGGTGTATGCCAATGGCGATGTCAGCTTCTGCGAGACCTTGCCTCCGCTGGGAAACTTGCGACAGAAAAGTTTTCGCGAGCTATGGTTTTCGCCCGAGGCCGAGGCGATGCGCCGCAGCGTTCACGCCAAGGAGTGCTGGTGCACCAACGAAGTGTTCCTGTGGCCAAGCATCAACTATCAGCCTATTCAGCTCGCTAGAGCGCTCGTCTCGTCGCGGCCATGGACAAGGCCTCAGCCGCTGGATGATCGGCCAGGTGCAGGATTCGCGGGCGGCCCGCCTTCCCATCCGGAGCTCAAGATCCTGCAGTAGAGCAGTTTTCATGGCAACGACTAGCGTTGCAATTCGGTCCGCACCAGCACCCGTTGAAACAGCGGCCTTAAAGAAACCAGCGCCATGGCTCACAGTCGCCGGTCTTTTGCTGCTCGTTCTCCTCGGCGCATTCCTCCGCCTGCACAATCTCGACCGGCAAAGCGTCTCCCACGTTGAGATGTACGTGCCCGGCATCCGGCTGCCACACGGTATTTCTGTGCCTGAGGAGCGGCTAGGGATAGTTAAGGTCGTCACCAGCACGCTGAACTCGGACACCCATCCGCCGGCATACTACGTCCTGATGTGGTTTTGGACGAAGTGTTTTGGGACGAGCACGTGGTCCATACGCCTGCCCGCGGCGCTATTCGGCATCGCCTCTATTCCGCTGATGTTCTGGCTGGGCGCGATGACCAGCCAGTCCAAAGCCGGATGGATTGCTGCCGCGCTGCTCGCCGTTAATGGGCACCAGATTTTCTGGGGCCAGATCGCACGCATGTTCACGCTCACGTGCTTCCTCGGGCTGCTAGCGACAATCCTCCTGCTTAAGTTAGCACGGCAGAACCATACCTCCCGATCGTTGAGATTGTCGTATGTTGCCGTGCTTCTGTTCGGCTTGTGTACTCACGTATTCTTCTGGCTAATTTTGGTGTCTCATATCCTGTGGACTACCGTAAATGCGTGGCGCGAAAGACAGCCGATGCCCGCGGCGCTCAAGTTCCAGCTTGTTGCTGCCATACTCGGTTCGCCGCTGCTTGCCTTCTCCGCTTACCAAACCGGTAATACGCTGGCGACTTTAAGCAGCAACACGCTGGTATACGACCGCGAATTCGTGCAATTCGCGTTTGCGTTTCCCCTGCTGGGTTTTTCGTCCGGACTTTATCGCAACTACGGAGCGATTCCTGACAACAATCCCCATCTTTCGATCGCTCGCTGGTTATTCCTTGGGTTGTCCTTGGTCTTATTCGTGGCAGGATGCAGAGCGGCTCGGCCGTCTCGGAACAAGCTTCTGTTTGAAACAGATGGGCCCTTCTGGAAACTATGGCTTTGGGCCGGGGCGCTGGGAACCCTTAGCATCATGGCATTCATCTGGGTCGCCAGAAGCTTCACACACCCGAGCGCTACCCTGCGAAATACAGAGCGGATGATCGCTGTGCCATTGATACTGGCGATTGCGGCAATCCTCATCGAGAAGAATTGGGCAAAGCTTTCGTCCTGCACCTTCGGGTTAGTTCGCAACCCCTTAGTTAGAGGCGAGCAGGGACTGATAGTAATACTGGCGACGGTGCCGCTCCTGCTGCTGGCAATCATTTCGCTCGCAAAGCCCATTCTCAATGCGCGAGGTATGGTTCTCCTGGCGCCGTATCTCCTTCTTTTATTATCGGCCGGAGTTGTTCGCCTGGGCCGGAATCCCATTGTGCTCACGGTGTTGTTGCTGGCTGTGGGCGCCGCGCATTTCATCGGGCTACAGCAGTACAGCGGCGTGACGGCCGGCCGCGCGGACTACAGATCGCTCGCGACGGCATTGGTACCGCAGGTCGAAGACGCCGACTTGGTACTTCTCCATCCCGAGTTCTACTCCACGCCGTTATTTTTCGACATGAACTCCGGTTGGAGCCGCTTCGTTGGCCGTGATTACGACACGGCCACTCGCAACCATCCTCACGCAAGAGTATGGGCGCTATGGTTCTACAACTATGAGCCGGACCTACCGGCTGCGATCCAGGCGTCGCTTACGAACTATCAGCGAGTCGAAACTATAGAAGTGCCCGGGGGGCGGGCGATTCTCTACCTCCCCAAGGATCAGTAGCGCACTCGTGCTCGTCAGGACAATTCACACCAAAGCTCATTCGCAAACTAGATGACCTCTGACTCGCAAACCGCGGTTCTACCCGAGATTGAAGCATCCCGTCCCGCGCAGCCCTTGCTGGCTGGCCGGCGCCGCTTCTGGATGGCTATCGCCGCAGTACTTCTCGCGCTCATCGCCGTCGCGCGGATTGTGTCGACTTACCATGTCTTCAGCCAGAGCACCGACGAGCCGGACCATGTAGGTCCGGGCATGGAGTGGCTGCAATACGGGACCTACACCTTTGAGCCCCTGCATCCGCCACTAGCGCGGGTTGCGGTTTCACTTGGTCCCTATCTCGCAGGCCTGAGGTTGAAGGATCACCGCAATTTGTGGACTGAAGCCAACGAGCTTCTCCAGTTGAACGGACGATACCTTCACAATCTGGCACTGGCTCGCGCTGGGATACTTCCCTTTTTCCTTCTTGCGGTTTCTGTGGTGTGGTACTGGGCGCGTACTCGCCACGGCGAAGCCCCCGCCCTGATTGCCGTTTTTTTTTTCACCACGACTCCCATCATCCTTGGGCACGCCGGAATGGCGACGACGGACATGCCCGAAGCCGCGACCTTTGTCTTGGCCGTCCTCGCGTGTGTGACATTCCTGGAGAGACCAAGTTTCGCGTTGGCGGGGCTTGTGGGTGCTACCGGTGCACTCGCCGTAATCGCAAAGTTCAGCGGCGTCGTATTCCTCATCGCCTCCTATGTCTTTCTCCTGCTAAGCCGCTGGCTACTATCCGGGCGCAAGAAGCAAGAGCCGAACGCAACCACCAGATTAGGTTGGGCGGCGATGATCGCGGTTGCCGTGGCCGCCGCCTTTCTGGTGATTTGGGCTGGCTACCGTTTTTCTCTAAGTGCGGCAACCACGGCTGCGGACCGGCCGCACTACACGATCGACCAGATGGTCGGTACCACAGGCGTGCTGCATGACGCCGCCTATAAGATTGCCGAATTTCCGTTCGTTCCCGCACCGGCTTTCTTCCAGGGCCTTGCCAAGGTTCGCTACAAGAACTTCACTGGCCACAGGAGCTATTTACTGGGCGAGGTGCGGCAAACCGGTTGGTGGTACTTCTTCCCGGTGGCTGTCGCCGTAAAGTCTGCCATACCATTCCTGATTTTAGCTTTTGTCGGAGCCTACTACCTCTGTAAGTCCGCCTGGCTGAAACATGACTGGATACTGGCAGCGCCCATCGTAATTTCTATTGCTGTGCTGCTGGTTTGCATGCGCAGTAACATTAATATCGGCGTGCGTCATATTCTGCCTATGTATCCGTTGCTTGCCATCGCCGCGGGAGTTGCCACATGTCGCCTGTGGCAACATGAGAGCTATAGATATGTTTTACGCGCCCTGGTTGCAGCTCTGCTCGTCTGGCAGGTCATGGCTTCCGTGCGCAGCCACCCGGACTATCTAGCCTACTTCAACGAGTTCGCGGACTCGCATCCGGAGAACATACTGATTGATAGCGACCTGGACTGGGGCCAGGATCTACTACGGCTTTCGACAGCGTTGCACGAACGCCACATTGAGCAAGTGTCGATAGCATACGCGGGCAGCAAGAATCTCGACTTAAACAATTTCGGCCTGCCTAGGTTCCACGTCCTGCCGCCGCACCAGCCCACGACCGGATGGATTGCCATAAGCTTCCTGTGTCTCAAGGTGGGAGAACTGGGTTACCCAATCGATAGCTATGCATGGCTGGAAAGATATAAGCCAGTGGCGCGAGTCGGGCGCTCCATACTGCTCTACTACATCCCTGGAGAGCAGGTGGGTTCGGGGTCGCTGCAACATGGTTCCGCGGACAATTGACTTACGACGGAGATGAACCCTTGTTCCAACATCTGGTAAAGAAATCCATACTCGCCCTGATTTCGCTGCTCATGGCAGCGCTTTTGCTCGAACTTGCCCTCCGGGTGGCCTACTACCACAGCCTCGATTTCTCTATGGAGATGTGGAAGTACGCGGTTCAGCTCAAGCGCCCCATGGCCAACCCAAATTTAAGTTTCACGAATCTGCCCAATGGACATGCATTTTTAATGGGACAGGACGTTCAGATCAACAGCCAGGGCCTGCGCGACCGTGAGTACACATTCGACAAGCCGCGCGGCACCTACCGCATTATGCTACTCGGCGACTCTACGACGTTCGGGTGGGGAGTAGCGGAGGGTGACACTTCGGCCAAGGTTCTGGAGCGGCAATTAAACTCGATGCACATTCCCGGCTATGACCGGTTTGAAGTCATGAATACCGGGGTCGGAAACTACGATACAGTCCAGGAAGTCACCTATTACAAGACTCAAGGCCGGCAGTTTCACCCCGACCTTGTCGTATTGATGTACTTCATCAACGACCCCGAGCCGGTGCCGGTGCAGAAAAAGATTCCGCTCATCGACCGCTCGTATCTGGTTGCCTATGTGACGAACCGATGGGACGGCGTACTGCGCCGGCTGGGCACACGACCAGACTGGAAGGCGTACTATGCCTCCTTATATGACGACAATAAGCCCGGCTTCCAGGCATGCAAAGCTGCGCTGCACGATTTGGCAGAGTCCACACAACGCGATCATGCCAGGCTTCTAGTTGCATTGCTCCCAGAGCTACACGAAATCAACGACAGCTATCCTTTCACTGCGGCTCACCAGAAGATTAAGGATATTCTCGCGGATCAACAGATTCCGCTGATTGAGCTGAGAGACGGTCTGAAAAACCATGGGCCAGAAATAACATTGTGGATTACACCGCTGGACGACCATCCAAATGCTAAAGCAAATCATCTCATTGCTGCTCAATTACGCGACACCATACTGTCGGACCTGCACGCGCCAAGCTCCAATCTCGCGACAGTGACAAGGTAATGCTTGTGTTCAGCTGATAGGGTTATGCATTCCCAAGCTAGTAGTACTGCCTGAGACAAAAGTGGCATCCTCCGTAACAACTCGAATCGGCGCGTCGGTGCCGGTTGGCTGGCGAGAAAAGGCCGGCTTCTGGGCAAAGGCATTGCCGGCCGCCAGTCTTACAGCCGCCGGGATTCTCGCCATTTTTTATTTCTGTACGAGCTTGTATATAGCTTCACATCGCCTCTACTGGTTCGACGAACTATTTGTCATCCGGATCGCGAAACTTCCGAGTCTCACGGCTATGTGGCAATGTCTCGCTCAGGCCAGCGACACCATGCCTCCCGGGTATCACTTTCTGATGAGGGTTGTGGGCCACACATTTGGCTACGGCGAACTGGCAATGCGGCTCCCATCCGCCACGGGCATGGTTATCGGCCTGCTGCTCACGTTTGATTGCACCCGCCGAATCACAGATAATCTGCATGGACTGCTTGCTCTTTCACTGCTGACCTGCTCTTTGCTTCCCTACTATGGATACGAGGCACGGCCATATGCGCTTTATTTTATGTTGTCCGCACTCGCTCTATGGCTCTGGATCTGCACGTCGCGGACAAGCACCCGGTACGCATTGCTCTTCGGAGCTGTACTGTTTCTCGCCGTCACTATTCATTACTACGCGGCATTGTCTGTACTACCGTACGTGCTTTGGGACTTGTTGCAACGCAACTCAGACAGGCAGATTTCTCAGAAAACGCTTGCTGGAGTCTCAGGAGTAGCGATCGCGGGCGCTCTTGTAGCCCCGCTGGCTCTAGCGTACTCACGACAGTTTGGAGCTCAGTTCTGGGCGAGCCCTTCCCTTTTCCGGCTCCGCCAAGCCTTTCTGGAGTTTTTTCCTGCGGGCATGTTCTTGCTTGCCCTGATGACAATCTGGATTGTCCTTTGCCACAGCCGGAATGGTGGCACCATTGTGACGACCAGGCACTCCGCTGAATCCCTGGGCTGGCTTTTTTTCTCTATTCCGATTTTTGGGTTTGTGCTGGCAGAACTGAAGACGAATGCATTTCTCATCCGCTATTTCGTAGGAGCACTGCCAGGAATCGCTCTCGCATTTGCCTGCCTGGTTTCGCGTCACTTTCCCAAAAACTGCCATGTTTCGGCGGGAGTAGTAGCACTTTTGATGGTATTCGGAACCGCAGAACAGTGGGCCACCGTGTTGCATCCGGAGCGGGTCGATCCTTTCGGACAGCAAACTATAACCCGACAGTATCTTGAACTGGAAAGTTCTATTTTTTCCGACGGTAAGCAAGTCGTTTTATTCGATAACCCTATGCTTTTCCTGGAAGCGGCCCATTACTCCCATCGTCCAGAGCGGTGCGGGCTCCTGCTGGGAATCAATGATAGCGACGAACGTCCTACAGTCCGGATTCAGGCAAACCTGGCACAGTTTTCCCCGTTACATATTTGGAAGCTTGATGACTTGCGACTCCAAGCCGGGCAAACCGCTCTGGTTGAACCCCGGCCGGAGCTTTTGGATGCACTTGTTCATGCCGGCCTTAATATCTCGGTACGGATTTCAAGTCCGCTCGAAGTTGTTTATCTTCACAAATAAGCAGCACATCGGACGGTATGGCAGAGTTGTTGCACTCTGTTTGATAGTTAGCTTAGCGGCAAGGGAGGAGACTACAGTGCGGCTGTCAATCCTGGGTTGCGGTTATGTAGGGTTGGTTACGGGGGCCTGTTTGGCTGAAATCGGCCACGAAGTGCTGTGCACGGACAACGATGCCACCAAGATTCGGCTGCTGGATGGAGGAACTCTGCCCATCTACGAGCCGAATCTCGACGATATCATTCTGCACAATCGCAAAGCGCAGAGACTCGCATTCACGGCGAACATAGGCGACGCGGTACGTTTTGGGGAGGCCATCTTCATTTGTGTAGGCACCCCACCCATGCAGGACGGCGATGCCGACCTGAGTTCGATGGATAGCGCGGCGCGAATTATTGCGGCTGAGGCCCGCAGTTCCAAGCTGGTCATCGAGAAGAGTACCGTACCCATGCAAACAGGCCAGAAGCTGAAGCGCGCGTTAGCCATCTATGCACGCAATTCAGGATGCCATTTCTCTGTCGCCTCTAATCCTGAGTTCCTGTGTGAAGGCACTGCCGTGTCCGATTTCTTACACCCCGACCGCATTGTGGTTGGAGTCGGTGACCAGAAAAGTGAAATACAACTACGTGAGATCTATGGCCCTCTGGTTGAGCAGACAATATCCTGTCCGATCCATGACGGCCAGTGTCCTGTGAAGCCTGCACCACCGTTATTGGTCACAAGTATCAGCAGCGCTGAATTGATTAAGCACGCTTCGAACTCTTTCTTGGCAGTGAAGATTTCTTACGCCAACCTGATCGCCGATATATGCGAGAACATGGGCGCCGATGTGGCCGAAGTTGTTCAGGCTGTGGGTTTGGATAGTCGCATTGGGCCCCATTTCCTTCGACCTGGCCTGGGGTTTGGTGGATTTTGCCTGCCCAAGGACATCCAGGCATTTATTCGCTTGGGGGAGAAAGCGGGGGCTGATGTTTCTCTTTTGAAGGATGCTGAATGCATCAATAAAAGGCGGGTGGGTAGGTTTGTTTCTAAAGCAAGGCATGCGCTGTGGACACTTAAGGACAAGCATATAGGTATCCTGGGCCTTGCTTTCAAGCCGGGTACCGATGATATCCGGTTTGCGCCCTCGATCGAACTGATTCACCGGCTAACGCAGGAGGGGGCCGACATTCGCGCCCATGATCCGGAAGCAATGGAAAAAACTAAGACGCTGATTCCGGCAATTCACTACTGCGGCACCGCTTACCAAGTCGCCGACGATGCAGACGCTATAATGATCGTTACCGAGTGGCCGCAGTTCAGAGATTTGGATTGGCGGGCGATTGAGAAATCTATGGCGCGCCCACTCATTCTGGATGGCCGCAATCTTCTTGATGGCGAGCAGATGAGGGCCCTGGGATTTGAATACCAGGGTACCGGAAAGCCATTCGATGAAATTCAATTACAAGTTGCTGTGTCCAGCTAAGTCAATGCTAGCGATTCATTCCGCAAAGGCCGGAACTGCTTGATACCCGTTGACTCTTCACCAGCGGAAACTGTGGAACTGCCGGGACCGGCGTCCGCTGGAGTTTCGGAGACAACGCCGGCAGCGCAGACTTTGCTGCATGCAGTTGCCTGGACCGGGGCGAGTCGATGGGCAGTCCAGTTGCTAACCTGGACCTCTACGATTGCGACAGCCCGAATTCTTGCGCCTTCTGATTATGGTCTGATTGGAATGGCGACGGTATACCTGGGTTTAGTTGCGCTCATCAACGAATTGGGACTGGGCCAGGCGGCCATAACCCTTCGTGAACTGTCGTCGAATCACATTGCTCAACTCAACTCTCTTTGCATCATGGCAGGCGCTTCGCTATTCGTCTTGTCATGTAGCGCCTCGGTTGGGCTAGGCAAGTTTTTCCATAGTCCAAAACTGCCGGCAGTGGTTGCTGTGATGAGTGTCTCTTTCCTCGTTTCAGGAGCTCAAGTAATCCCCGATGCACTCTTGCAAGGCGACCTGCGATTCAAACTGCTGGCGTGGTTCGATACAACGCGGGCCATCATTCAGGCATTTACCACGGTGGGATTAGCAATACTCGGATTCGGCTATTGGAGCCTTGCCATTGGTCCGCTGGCTGCCGCGGTCGCGGGAGCGGCAATGGCGGTAATTGCACGACCCCATTCGCTGGCTCGGCCGAAATGGCAAGAGATTAAGCATGCCCTGCGCTTTGGTAGGGATGTGTTGGCTTCTCGCGTCGCCTGGTATGCCTACTCCAACTCTGACTTCCTTGTCGCAGGTCGTGTGTTGGGGCAAGTTTCCTTAGGCGCATACACGATCGCGTGGACTATTGCATCCACTCCCGTAGAAAAGATCACGAATATGATGACGCGGGTGACGCCTGCTTTCTTTGCTGCCGCGCAAGAAGATAAGGCGCGCTTGCGCGGCTACTTACTCGGGATCACCCAGGCTTTATCGTTGCTGACCTTCCCAGCGTGCATCGGCTTGGCATTGGTTGCGGATGAATTTGTCTTGCTGGTACTCGGGCCAAAGTGGGTCCCGGCGATCGTCCCCCTGCAACTTCTAGCAATCTGTGCTGCTTTGCGATCGATTGCAACCGTTTTACCAAACATGCTCTTCGCGATACGCGACGCCCGCTTCGTGATGTGGAACACGGTACTCGCTGCCGTCGTTTTCCCCCCTGCATTCTACGTCGGCAGCCACTGGGGAACTGCCGGGATTGCCTGGGCCTGGATCATAATGTATCCCATGATCACGGCCCCATATGTATGGCGCACGCTATCTGCAATTGACCTGCGTACTCGGACCTATCTGGGAGCCTTTCTACCCGCGTTGCAAACCTCTGCGGTCATGGTGTTCGCTGTCGTCGCTGCCAGACTAGCTACGCCGCAAACCTTCCCTGTCGCGGTCCGGTTCACAATCGCCGTTGCCGCCGGGATCGCCGCTTATGCAGCGATATTGTTCTTCAAGGAGCGCGATCGACTGCGACATGTCCTAATCCTGATACGCGGAGAGGCTGTGTAGCCGAGACTAACACCGTATGGCAATCGGTGATCCGACCTCATCCACAAGATGAGGTTTTTTTGCGCTAGGTCGTAGGCCAAAGCACTCACGGCGGCAGGAATGGTCACTACTGCGATCTACAAGACGGATGCGCGCATTTCCTTCCCGTCGTACCCCATTAGATCATTGGCACTCGCCTTCGAAATAGCATATTCCATGGTGAGCAACCTGCTCCATAGCTTCTCTTCCGCAAAGCTCGGGTTCCGCGAAGCTTGAAAGAACTGCTCTAGTTTTCGCAAGTCCAAGATTTCCGTCGTCCTCATGGAGCATGGCTGAAACAAGTCCGTAACACGATCGGAGCGCCAGAGCTCAAGGCGAGTTCTCTCTGAGGCGCCCTTGCCATTTAGGACCCATTGGTTTCTGAGCTTTCGTATGATCTTTCCCGAGTAGTGGGGGAGCAGAGGCCAGAATCTTGGGAATGTTCGCCATGTAGCCGGCAGCGCTGGATATCCGTGCTCGAGCGGATATGCTGCCAATGCAGGCTGGTGTCTTGCCAGCATAAGGCGAATGAGGAAGCTACGCTCGCGTACGGCAAAGCGAGTCTGTAACATGGTCTCCAAAACCGGCCGGAACATGAAAGGTGATAGACATGGCCAGATTCGATCGGTGCTGCTCGCCAGACGCCCCTGCCATCGCTGCATTCGCATTCGGAGATAAGCTAGGTCCATTTGGAAGGTATTCGGATAGTCCTCCAAGCCTTCAATGGCGCGCTCAACAATCGTCGTGAAATGCTCGACCAAGTCAAATTCACAACGTGCCTGCAACAAACTATTGTGCGAGCCGACAGCATAACGAAGACGGGCTAGTTTGTAGGAATCCAGCTTCAGCTTTGCTCCGACATGAGGGATCAGCAGCTCCCACCAATAGCCCCGCGCAACCTCGCCGAAAGAGCCATTTATGCTAATCGCAAACCGATGACTGAGGTCGTGATGGATACGCGCTACGTTGACATACTCCGTCAGGTCGCACTCCCCATCGGTCAAAGATCCAATCCAATTCATTTCCTCCGGCAGAATGGACGCGGCGGACGGTGGATAGTGAATGTGTTCCAATCCGCATTTTGCGGCTAGTCCGGCGGAGATAATAACATCTCCGCTTTCCGCCGGACCGGAAACGACCGCCGTGAAGTCTGTTCCCCCGCCCAAAAGCGCTGCCGCAACCGCGCGCGAATCGTATCCTCCTGTGAGGTCACATGCAATAGAACTGTACTGCCTATGGATGGTTTTAGCTGCCGCAGACAATCCATCCCATAGCATTTCGCTTGCCTGCTCCGCTGACAAGGATTCCGGCCGCAGATCTGCCGGATTCCAATACCGTTGCTGTCGGACCTGCTTGCCATCGCGAAATGTAATTATCGAAGCTGGCGGGAGTTTTCGAACTTCGCTGTAGAAGGTACGACCCTCATACATAACGCCCGTTGCAAGGAATTCCTGGCAGCCCACGGGATCCAGCGTGGTATTCCCCAGACGTGATAGCACGAGCGAGGAGGTGGAAAGCACTGCGCCCACGGACAACGAGCGATGATAGAAGTGCAAGCTTCCCACGATATCCGTAATGACTGTAGCTTCGCGCGTGGTGGCATCCCCAACCACGACCACAAAAAACCCGTACAACTCGCGAGCGAGGCGTTCGGCGCCATACGCTAGATACCGCTCCAGCAGATGGTCAGCGCGGCCATCTCCGGACTGGTGAAACCACGTTCCCAAAGCAGCCAACCAGCTTCCACTCGCATGATCTATCGCAATCGGCGCCATCGATCCATTTAGGCGGGGATATGAAACACTACTCGACCAGTCCTTGCATGCTGTGAAGATGGCTTTATCGGTGCTTATGTTCGAGCGGGCAAGCAGATCGTCGACCTTCACCGCCTCTCGAGCATGCGGCACTAGCACTAAGAAAAAACTCACACCTCAACTCCAGGATAAAGAAATGTCGATCCACCAAGCGACGCAGTAACTATAGCAAAGCTGCCTATCTATCCTGCCCCACCGTGCCTTGAACTGCTATTCCGGACACCGGCAGCTCGACACGTAAGGAATTTTTCGTCTGCGATAGGGGACCAGTATTTTCATAAATCTCAAGATTGTAACGTATACGCTCGCGATTGCTAGCCACTGGTATCTTCGTCAACAGCCTGAACTGGCCTTGACGGAGAACAGCGAGAAGCATTTGCATTGATTTTAGATCCGACCAAAAGTTTGGCTCAATAACGATGTAGCGGACGCTGTATCGCTCCAGCATGTTCTTGAACGTTACCTCGCTTACCCCAAAATCCTGGACCCCAAACAAATGACGATCGATGGCCACCCGCAACAGGAGCTTGTCGGCGCGAATGACAGTTATGTTCTTGCACTCGGGCATGCTCTTTACGTTGAAGATGAACGATCCATCTCGTAAGCCGGAGAACATCACTACGCTGTCCGGAGGTGCCACAGAACACACATACTGCGCGGCAGCCCTGTACCCGGATACATAAGGTACATGATTGGTGGCGAGGGTATAGGTAAAACTAACAATGCCAAATGCCAAAGCGGCGTATGGTGCCACATTTCGTGGGACGGCATGGACAATAGCGAGCATCGCAAACAGCACAAGGGGGAAGGTCAGGAATATCGTGTAGCGCTGGGACGACACCGCGATGAGGGTGAAAAAAGCATATCCAACAACCAGCCAGCCCACAAAAAAGAACAGCGCAGGTGCTTTTAGCCGCCATTCCTTTCGAATGAGACAACCGAGGCAATATAAAACGGCGAGCGCCAGGACTCCCCAACCGAGCTGGTGTGGCCATTCAAATCGAGCTACATAGGACCAGGTGGTCGGACTTACTCGCGAGTGCTTGACCCAGCCGCCTCCTACCGCCTGCTGCACGTTCGCACGACCCCACAGCCAGGTATATGCCACCAGAGGCGCCAGTCCGATCACGAACAGTACCATTGACCCCCACATCTCGCGCCGACGAAATAGACGCGCCTTGTATACCACGAGAAGGGTTGCCAAATATGCAGGGGTAATGAAGATCGCCGGCTGCTTCGTGTATGCCGCAGCTAGAACCAGCGTGACCGCCAGATACAAATGCCGCGGCCTCTCTGAGTCAAGATACTTGAAAAAGAAAAATACGCTCCACAGAAGAAAGGCGAACGTCGGTATCTCCAGCATGACCTGGCGTCCCCATAGCACCATTACCGGCGTGCCGATGAACACCAGCACCGTCGCGAACGCGACCATGGGTTGCAACCAACGACGCACGAGACAATATGCTCCCCACGCTGTCGCCAGAAACAAAAGGCTAACTGCTAGCTGCGCTGTCGCATTCGAAATACCAAAGACCGCAAAGCATGCCGCCTCTACTACGGCGAATACAGGAGGATAGGTAAGTACAGTGACAGCTGGATACTGAACATAGTAGTCCATCGCCCATCGTTTTAAATGGCCGATAGGCATGGACCGAACTAGGTCATAGTAGAAGACCCCGTCCATGGCATGCCGTGGAGCATCACTCCACCAGAACTCTCCATGTGTGGGTGAGGTTTCGAAGAAAACGATCACCGCACAGCCCAGCAACAAAAGACAGATGAGGTCGCCCCATCTCCACTTCGATGACAACTCACCAGAAGAGAAGCGCATTTTCGCTCCAGAAATCATCTTGTCTCATCAATACACGTAAGCCACAACAAATTGACCAATGGTTCTGGTACGGCACTTTAACCTGGCGTGCTGCGTTATTTCGATTCTCCGACCTTGCCTTGTACTGTAATGCCATATGCGGGAAGCTCGACCCGAAGCACATTCTGCCCTGTCGCAACCGGCCCCAGATTTTGATAGACCTCCAAATGCGACTCAGTTGGCTCGTGATCGCCAGCAACAGGAATTGTCCTTAATAGCTTGAATTGGCTTTCGTGAAGAACGCTAACAAGCATCTGCATCGATCGCAAGTCATTCCAGAAGTTCGGCTCCAGCACCACATATCGCACCTCATAACGACTTAGCATGTCTTTGAAGTCACTTTCACTAACCCCAAGCTCTGTGACTCCAAATAGACGCCGGTCTTCCGGCACTCTGAGCAACAGCTTGTCAGCGCGGATTATCGTCGCATTCTGACATTGGGGTGTGCTCTTCACATTAAATATGAACGATCCGTCCCGTAGACCCGAGAATAAAACTACACTATCTGGCGGCGCAATCGAACAGACATACTGGGCGGCGGCTCGGTATCCGGACACCCAGGGCACATGCTCGACCAGCAGGGTGCGAGAGAAAACAATGATCGCTAGAATAACAGCTGCATATGGGGCTAGAGCCGCGGGCAGAGCTCGCATAATCGTGAGCACTGCGAACAAAACGAGTACAAATATTAGAAATATTGTGTGTCGCTGCAGCTTCAGCGCGATGAGCGTGAAGAACGTGTAACCTGTCAGCAGCCACACCGTGAGGAAGAAGAGAATAGGACTTGAGAGCCGCCATTTCTTCCAGACAATCGCTCCTGCACAGTATGCGATCGCCAATACAAGCACGGGCCAGCCGACCTGGTAGGGCCATTGTCGCGCCACGTAAAGCCACCCGCTCAAACTGAGACGAGAGTACTGAACCCACCCCCCTCCGGCTACAGTCTGCAGATTAAGGCGTCCCCACAACAATGTAACCACCGCCAGAGGGATCACTCCGATTGCGAAAAACCCGGCGGCCCACCAGAACTCCCTGCGGCGGAACAGACCGCTTCTATCGACGAAGTAGAGCGTCAGCAGATAGGCTACGAGGGTGAACACTACCGTCTGCTTCGTGTAGATCGCGACGAGAACCAAGGCGACAGTCAAATATAAGTGGCGTGGTCTCCTGCTATCCAGATAACGGAAGAAGAAATAGCAACCCCAAATCAGCGATGCGAATGTCGGAATCTCCAGCATCACCTGCCGTCCCCAAAGGCCCATGCTCGGCGTCCCGATGAAGAGCAACGCTGTCGCAAATGCTGCGACCTTGCCGACCCACTGGCGCGCAAGAAAATAGGCTCCGTAGGCGGTGGCAAGAAAGAAAAAGCTGACCGTTAGCTGGGCGGTAATGTGCGACACTCCGAAGAGGGTGAAGAATATGGCTTCTACCAGAGCGAAGACCGGAGGGTAAAAAAGAACAACGATAGCTGGATAGTGAAGATAGTAATCCATCGCCCATTGTTTTAGGTGAGTAACGGGTAGCTCATGGGCAAGATCATGGTAAAACACTCCGTCCATCGCATGACGTGGCGCATCGCTCCACCAGAAATCTCCGGCCGTGGGAGAGGTGTGGAAGAGAAGGGCCACGGCCAAGGCAAGCAGCATGAGGCAAACGATGTCCTGCCATGCGGGACTGCTGCGGGTGGCAGTAGATTCTTGCTTTGACATCTTCGACGGTGACAGCGCTAGATGAGTCATATTTAAATGAACGCAGGCTATTGACCATTCTGCCGGATCGATTTCATTCAAAGATTATTCCCGATCATTCCAGAGTTGCGTACGCTGGGATCTTTGGACTTCGTTGAGGCCGTCGTGCCGCCCGCACGAGACCTGCAAAATTCAGCTTTGTCATCCGACGCGGCTGCCTGCGTGAGTTTGTCGTTGTTGAGCGTCGTCCGCAGCCGTGAGCTTAGCGCCTGGGTGAAAACCAGGGAGCCCCGATAGTTCAGGTGAAATCCATCAGCATACAGGTTATCCGGGAGTTCTTGCGGACGGAAAGGCACTAGAACCTGAACAGCCGTGCGATTGCCCGCGGATTCGATGGCAGAAGAACCATCCCTGGCCGCGGCACTGGGCGGCACCACCAGTATGAATTGTGAGCCATACTGGCTGCACAGGCGAGACACTTGGGACATCCGTTCCGCCGCCTTCGTTTCGATATCGTCGTCGGATGGCAGCGGCGCGGTTGCGGGGCGAAGTTTAACAGCCAGACTGGGAAATTCTGGCAGCAGGTGCACCAGAAACGCTTTATGAATTTCGCTGCGCATTCCGTAGTAGCGGCTCAAGTTCGCAAAGAGCAGGTTGCTGGTGGCAGTGTTGTCACTTCCGACCGTCCGTTTGACGTCCATCAGGTCGCGCGCGTCCATGAGCAGAGAAGCGAAGGCATCGCCATGGACCCCAGGTGATATCAACTGTCTCGCATTGAGCACCAGGACCACAGCTTTTGGACGGGCGCCGGCGCGAAACAGGCGACGCAGCCCGTAATACCAATCCAGGTAATTGGTGTCCTCTACAACATAGCGGGTGACCGTATATTCCGGGCCCAGCTTCTCGTTGAGCAGTGGAATGACGACACCTTTCTTCAAGAGGGAGTTTCCTACGATAAGCACAGGGGCCGGTTTGCCGGGAATCGGTCTGAGTTCTTCCGCTCGGGCATGCTCGCGGTCCAGGCGAGCGTCCATAGCTGTAATCCGCGGTACAACATAACGCTCTCCAACCTCCAGCGCGGCGCAGAAGACCGTGCAGAGTGCCAGCAAGATTGCGCTATAGCGATGCAATGTCAACTCCTAGAACTGAAAATAAATGAACGCATTCGCCTGGTTCGCAGCAAAAAAGGCGATAGCAACCATCGCTGTGAAACCCATTCCCGTCCGAAGCCATGCCGACGCGCTCTGAAAGATATATTCTTCATCCCATTTTTCCAGCCGAAGATCCATCAGGAACATGGGGACAGAGAATAAGGCCAGAAACTCGAATGCGGTCAGGTACTCAGGTTGCCAGGCCCAATGGCCCAACCCGCCTAGAAATGCGAATGCTTCGTGAACGCTAGGCGCACGGAAGAACACCCACGTCAGGCAGACCAGATTAAAAAGCAATATGCGTTTCAGCCACGTAGTAAACCAACCCGCGCGCTCCGGTTCGTCGTTGCCCAACCCGAGTACACGCTCAATGGCCAGCACCCCGCCGTGGATTCCTCCCCAAACGACAAATGTCCAATTCGCTCCGTGCCACAACCCGCCAATTAGCATGGTAGTCAGCAAGTTGCCATATGTCCTTCGTTCGCCCTTCCGATTGCCACCCAGCGGGATATAAAGGTAGTCACGCAGCCATGAACTGAGGCTGATGTGCCAACGCCTCCAGAAATCCTGAAGAGTAGTTGCCAGATATGGCTGGCGGAAGTTCACCATGAAGTGGAAGCCGAGAAGTTGTGCGGCTCCGCGGGCAATATTGCTATAGCCAGCGAAGTCACCATAAATCTGCCAGGCGAACGCGTAGCTCCCCAGCAAAACCACCGGCAAAGTGGTCGCCCCGAAATAACCATTGAAGGCGGAATTTGCAATCAATGCACAATTATCGGCAATCACACACTTCTGAAAGAGACCGAACAGAATCAGCATCAAACCGTCGAAGAACTTGTCCCAGTCCAAAGTTCGTTCCCGTTGTACTTGCGGCAATAGGTGATTCGGGCGCTGGATTGGTCCTGCGATCAGGTGCGGGAAGAGACTGATGAACAAAGCGTAGTCGATGAGCGAGTCGGAAGGCTGAAGTTTCCCCTTGTAGACGTTGACGATGTAGGCGACTTCCTGGAACGTATAGAAAGATATGCCGGGCGGAAGCAATATTTGCAGTAGGGAGCTCGGAACATTGTGGAATCCTACTGTGGACAGCAGCGCCGCAAAAGACTGGACGAAAAAGTTAAAATATTTGAAAAATCCCAAGAAGCTGAAGTTGACCGCCAAGGACAAAATGAGCATTGCGCGCCGCTGCGCCGGATTGCTGAGGCTAGGGATCTTCTTCGCGATCAGATAGTCGATCGAGGTACTGCCCGCCATCAGCAGCAAGAATCGCCAGTCCCACCAGCCATAAAAAAAATAGCTGGCGCCCAGCAAGAAGATGTTCTGCCAGCGCCGGTTCAATCTCCAATAAAGCAGAACGACTACAATCAGAAAGATGGCGAAAGCTGGGGAATCGAATAGCATGTCAGCTCGTCAGCGAATCGAACGAAAATCTGCAGGTACATTGCCGGGAATAACGCGGCCTTCGGAGAATTCAGGCAGGAAGGTGCAATCGACTCGCCAATCCGTCGCAACTTAGGTTTAGAAGGATAAAGTTCCTGGATATTGCGTGTAACACGTTGACCCGGATCAGCCATTGCGCCGCGCGTGTCGAGTCCGGGCCGACGCTCCACATCTGCTGGCGAGGTCGGGAATGCGCCTAGAAGCGAGCCCTATCAAGCTGCACATTTCTACCACTGTAATCGGCAGATAAGTGCTATCCAAGCGGCTTGATGGTGGCGCTTAAGTGACTGTCGTCAGAGCCGATGCCATATACCAACAAGATTCAATGCTGACCCGCTTCAGAGCTGGCGGAAACCTTTGCTAGCAGTGCAAAATCGTCTCTAGCTGACGGAAAAATCCTACCCAAAGAAAAAGAATACCCATGCCGAGGAGGGCGGATTTTGGTACTTGGCGCAGTTGCTGCTCCTCATCGCAAAGGGCTGGCGTACGTTTCAAAAATCATTCCTCGCGCGAACTCTTGCAGGTTTGCGACGGCTCCGGAAAGATCGCCATCGATATTGGTGGAGATAGCAAACATAAGAACGTTACCAGGATGTCCCTCAAGTCGCGATTTCGCTTGCATCCACTTGATTTTGTACGGTTCAGCAGCGATCTCGTCCCCGCTTAAGTACCACATCCAGACCAAACGGCGCTGGCCGAAAGAAGCGAGCAAATATTCAGCCACCTTCACCGTCCCGCCCGCGAGCCTCGTCTGCCGATACCCACTTTCCATCACCTCCCACTCCTGTAATTTCCCCGTCGCATTGGATGAATTCACAAGCTCAACGCCGCGTCGCTTCCTTGCATCGAAACCTACAAACACAGAAACCGTCCCCGAACCGTTACTGAGCGTTTGTGTTTCTAAGCTCCTAAGACCCGGCACCCAGGTCTGCTCGGGATCGGCGACGCTAACCCAATTCACAGGCGACGACCACAAGTGGGTATCAGGCGGATTAGTCGGGTTGCGAGACCAAAGCGCATCAGCAATGAAACTTCCCGAGCCTATGATCGCGATCGCAGCCGCGGTACACCAAACCAGACGAACGTTCCCGCTAGCTGTCGACAGCGAATGAAAGGCCGTCGGTAAAGACTCCGGTTGCGAGACATCCGGTTCACGCCATCTTAACGCCACACCTATCAAAATTGCCGTGACCAGCGAAAAGAAAATCCAACCATAAACAATATGATCTATTCCCTCTGCTAACTTGGCGCTGGTGAAGTACGCCAGAACTACAATAAAGAATGCACGCAGACCATTGGCAAGAACTGGTACTACAGCCGAAAGCAGCAAAAAAATGATGCGCCGTTTCCATGTGCGGAACGCCACGCCTGCCACTAGTACGCCCACCACCAATGAGGAGGTTAGGAACCGCAAGCCACTGCATGCCTCAGCAATCTTCCAATTGCCTGAAGGTGTGGAAAACACGAAACCATCCTGCACTGCCGGAATACCACAGAACCGCAACGCGTTGACCGTAAAAATTGCCGTGACTCGCTGCAACGGAACAACAAGGCTATCGCCTGCGGGGACCGTAAAGAAGAGGAAAGCAAGCGGAAATATCAGCACGCGAACGGTTGCGGTTCCCAACAACGTCCAGACAAGAGCTTCCAGCAATCCGACCAGCGCGACTTGTTGAACCATTTGCACGTCGGCAACATTGGCTAGGACCCAAATCCCCAAGAAAAGTGCTAATAAAACCAGCCCCATTGGAAACGTGGTTGGGCGCAAACTCTTAATGTCGCCTCGTCGGCGCCAAACCAAGAGTGCCGAGATGGGGATAACGACAAATCCGTAGGAGTAAGTGCTGCTTCCTGACCAGATCGCGAAAATCGAGCTGACGGTCGAGCGTAGCAGGAACAGAGTGATGACTGCCGCTAATCCCAGTAACAGCAGCGGCCGCAACCAAGCATTCACAACCTGACCGGGGACTACGCTGGACAGTCCGGCAGAACAAAATCGCGTGGAGGAAGTGGGAAATGCCAAATTACGACCTCCTCGATATCTTATTTCCGACCATATGTTTTATCGCAATCCGGCCACCAAGGCCGCCTGAATCCAGCAATTGCGCAGTAGTAGCTTCCCCAAGAGCCGTCTTAAAGTCTGTAGTTTCTGCCGGCAATACAACATCTCTTCCTCCCCTGTCCGCTTTCTATCTGCCGGCCGATCTGCCGCATCTGGGGCATCCGTCATTAAAGAACGCGCTTATAATTCGTACCCTGCCTAAAACCTTGTACACCGGCAGCTTTGCCAATTCCTTTAGCACGAGATGTCTACACTTCGAATCTCGCCACCAACTAGTTCGAAAATGGTCGTCCTCTTCAGGAACGGCTAGAAAAGTTAGCCTGGCATTGTCCCGCACAAGCGAGCGACAGCAAATGCGGATGCGCCTGATATGAAAGCTGCTGCTGACGATTGTCGCCGAGCGAATCGCCTGATTTTTGTGCAGCCAATTCGAAAACGCTAATACCTCAGACCAGGTTCCGAAGCGGCCTATGCCTATGCGGTGGCACTCGGCCCTTCCACCTTCAACGTCAACAAAGTAGTGGCGCTTTTCGGGCGCCGTTTTGGCGGCAATCGCCCGCAGATCCAGCGACACGGGGAGGGGCAACTCACAGAACTGCCGAATTTCAAACCGCCCTACACTGAGCAATAACCTATCTCCCCAACCTTCCCTCAGCAATCGTAAGCCAAAGCGCTTGCGCGACTCCCTGCCCGCAAGTACGAAGATGACGTTCGACTTCTGTTGCGCATCGACCTGAGCCAGCCAGTGGTATATTCCAATCAGCCAGACCGCCTTACTGTTTCCGACAGCCACTATGCTCACCTGCCCGAAGGATCCGCCCAGCTATGCGCGCGCCTTCGGCAGCAGCCTTTCCCTGTAGGACAAATTCGTATATATTACGATAGCGTTGGCTGATTATCTTCCAGTCCCACTCGCGCAAGATCGCTTGGCGTGCTGCTTTTCCTAGCTGCTCACGCTGGCATTTAGAGTTGAGAAGCCGTTCCGCCTGACAGCAAAAATCAGAGATGCTCCCCGAGCGAAATAATAAGCCCGTTCTCTCGTGTTGTACCAACTCACGATGACCGCCAACATCACTTGCTAGCACAGCTTTCTGCAGCGACATCGCTTCCAACGGCTTCAATGGCGTTACCAACTCGGTCAAGCGAACACTCAGGCGGGGAAACACCATGATATCCACAATCGAGTAATACTTCTTTATCTCTTCGTGTGACACTCGCGAGAAAATATCAACATATTCTTCTGCATGATATTCTTGAACTGCCTGGCATATCGCTGCTTCATCTTCGCCGCCGCCGACAATGATGACCCTGAAATCCCGTCTCCGGGAACGTAGCTCCGAAAGCGCTCCGATCAGCCAGGCAATACCTTCATAGCGGTACAAAGACCCAAAAAAACCAAAAACAATATTGTCTTGTACTCCGAGATGTTCTGCGAGTTCTTGATCCCTTGGGAGAGGAGCAAACTGGTTGGAATCCACGCCATTCGGAACATGGAACAGTTTCTTAGAAGACAACCCGCGCGCCCGCAGGTCCTCAAGCATGGGCTGCGCGATTGCCGATACCGCGTCTGCCCGATTGGCGACGTATTCTTCAAGCCGGCGGGTGAGCTGATACCGTAGTGAGCTCGCCGTCGTGCGCTTCTGGTCAACCGCTGCATCCTCCCAAAATGCCCGAATTTCATAGACAAAAGGTAATGCCTTCTTCCGCGCCGCCTGAAGACCGGCAAGCCCGCATAGTGCGGGGGAATGGGAGTACACCAGGGATACCGGTCGGCTGTCGATTACCTGAAGAATGCGATTGCGCAACAACTGGACAGTCTGCCATTCCCTTATCAGTGGCCATCGCCGCCGCACAGCCGACCCAGCTAGACCGCCGGGTATAGAAGTCCGCAAATATGAAACGCCGTCGATAGTCACTTCACAGCTTTTCACGTCGTCCAGTTCATGGAGCGGACTAGTTATGGCTACAACTTGCAAATTCGCGCGGTGGTGCGCGTTGATGAGGCCGCGGCTGCGCACGCTATACCCACTCAATACCGGCCAGGAATGATCCAGAATATGGAGCACACACCCTGTCGGCGCCTCGCCGACACTCCCACCAGGCGCGGAGGACACCGGAAGTTCGAAATTGCATTCAGGCGTCATTATTTCTTCGCTACAGCCCCCGACATCAGCTTACCCGTAGCGATTTTTACATAGCCGTCATCTGGATCGGGATAGCTAACATAGAAGACATCACCCGGTCCAATCGCCGCGTCGACATTGTCGTACTGCTGCAGAGCGCCGGAGACAACGGTTTCGATATGCCACTGCTTCCCCTCGCGGAAGGCATGCCTCAATGCGCCGAAATCACCATAAAAAATATGCGGATTGCCATGGCTGTCCCGCAACAACGTCGTACTACCGCCATACATATCATGTCCCGAAGCAACCACCCCTACCTTCTCGATATTCCACTTCTGCTGGTTCTGCTCGGCATACTTCAGCGTTCTGCCGTCGAAATAGGAGATATGGGCGGACCCATCCGGCCACAGCACCAGATCATTATCGAACCCCCGATAGCTGCTGTCGTTATGTGAGGAATCGACCGTAGTTAGGACCCAATTGGTGCCATCCCACATCGCATAATCCATATCTCCGCCATGGATAAATTGGCTGTAGGTCGCATGTGGAAAACCTTTTGCGTCTACTGCCATGGAGCTCCATTTACCCGAAATGCCTCCGTCTACAGATCGGACCATCCATACTCCATCCTCGAGGTCGGCATGTCGGAAATGGCTGTACTGAGTTCCACCTGGCAGAAATTCATGATACCAGCCCACATGCGGAACCCCATCCGGCGTCACCGCGATGGAGCAATGATAAGAGATGGTGCCCGATCCGGGATCTATTTGCTGTCTGACCCACTCCCGATTACGCAAGGTTACATATTCGAGTATCCCGAACGAAACACACAGGTGCGGAATATCGTTCTTGTCGACAGCCAGTTTAGGGTAAACGTTCGTATTAGCGTGCGTAGACTCTAATAGCAGTAACGAAAACCATTTCTCCGCTCCCGCCGGACGCAACGCATAATACACCTTTGCATCACGCGTCAGATAGGCCAGGTGAAGATTATGGTCGGAATCAAGCACGAGCGATGTGGTCGTCCCTCTCGCTACCTTTTCCGTAGTCCACGTCCACTCCTGCGCCGACATTGACGGAAGTGTCAGCACCATAACCAAGAGTGTCATCCCCCCTCGGTTAGCTAAGTTCTGCAAATGAGATCGCATGCCAATGCCTCGTTTTCTCGACATCCCGCTATTAACTTATGCTGTGACCGGTTCAAGTTCCTCAACGGGCTCCGTTTCCAGCGCCTCGCTTTCATTCAACTGGCGCTGCGCCAGTATCTTTAGTACAATCACCAGTGCAACCACCTGATAAAAAAAATCGAAATATGCGCGGCCCAGAGTAGCTCCATTTGCCATATATGCCAACAAAGTCACCTGCAGCATATGGGTATAGGGATTCACCCACTCCAGTTCCGGATAGAGCCTGGTTTTTCTGCGTAACTCCCAAAGGCTCTTAAAACAGGAGCCTATCAGCAGAAGGAAAAGTGCCAGACCCACGAATCCCTGTTCTCCCAGCATCTCAAAATAGATACTGTGAGAGCTGTGCAGGTGATGGATTTTGCTGTATAGTGCGCCACGCAGGCTCGGTGGCACAAAGCTTGGGAATATTTGTTCGTCCGTGAATACATCAAAGCCGCCACCGGTGATTGGATATGCTTTTGCCAGATTCCAGCCGCCGCCCCAAGCTATGAGTCGCGAATACGCCGATGCATCCAGATTTCCCTCAAGGAATTGGCTCATTCGGTCCTGCCAGGTATGCGTCGTGAGCGTTACCATCGAAATCGCAGCCAAAGCAATCACCAGCAAGCCGACCACCTTGTGACGCGATTTGACCACTAAAGCGAGCGCAATGACCGCAAGCCCAACCAGCGCGCCGCGGGAGTAGGTACCCACGATACATATGATGACACACACCATTAGGATCCTGAGACTGGTCCGCACCCAGAGCTTCGGTTCGGCCCGCGCCATAAAGAAAAACATAGGTACCGTCATGTTCAGGGCCAGGCCGAAATCATTGTTATCGTAGATGAACGATCCCTCCGGGCCCCAGACTGTGAACTGTCCCCCCGTGCGGATATACCATACTGCGGCGACGGCAGCTCTGACGCCGAAGCTGGCGAGAATCACAAAGGTGAATAGCCGAAGCTTGAATTTTGATGTAATGAGGACAATTGTTACAACTGTCATCAGCAGTATCTTGCTGACTTCCTCCAGGTGCGCGCTGGCGTCTTTCACATGCCCGGCAAACTCGGGCACACGGGTGATATACAAAGTCGTAATTCCAAACCAACACCACAACCCGAGCAGCAGCACGGTCTCGCGGGTCATGATACGAAGGTTCTTGGGCGCAAATAGCAGTCCGATCAATGTCGGAACACCTACGATGACGGCAGGCTGAAAGTAGCCGTATCTGGCAAGCCCCCAAGCATAACGATGCGGATTGAAGTAAGCGATCCAAGTCCACATCAGGACCCCGAAATAGGGGTTGAACAGCGCAACCGGCGCTGATAATAGGATGATGACAATTACGACAGTATCACGGAAGGCCATAGCAGCTATCTCGAAGTACAGTTCACCAAGCTGTCGCGCTCTTCATCTACAGGATGAAAGAGCAGACGCTGGAGTCGATAAACAAACATTGCTAGCGATGTCTCATTTCCCTGAACCATTCGCCGCAGGCGAAAAAGGTCGGCTCCCGGCTGGTTGACCCCGACAATGGTGGTCATCGCAGTTTTCAGACCAAGCTCTCTCAGTGTCGATGCACCAATGGAGCCGCAGTCCTTCGGCTTGCCGAATGGAAACGCAAAGTCCGAGACATACGTATCGAGCCGACTCTCGATCAAGCGCTTGGACTCGGCGATCTCCTTTCGCATAGCCTCTGTATCCAGGCGACTCAGCACGGGATGGGTCATCGTATGACATCCAAACGAAACTCCTGCAGCTTGCATTTCCCGGATTTGGTCCCAATTCATCATGGCACCTTGTATTTGGGACCGAGATCTTAAGGGCGTGATTCCATCCAGCGACTCACACCAGCGCCGGCGGTCATCATCCCGCAGAGTTCGCAGGTACATCACCACCGTCATAGCTGCCTCCACCCGGTTGCCGAAATTACTTAGCTCAACTTTGTGGTCAATGTCCAGACTAAGCGCCAATTGCGGAGCCGCCTGCTGCAACTGCAGAAAAATACGGTCATACCACGGTGCTTCACCGGTCTCGATCGAACCGGCCGTTAGATACACAGTCGCCGGAATTGCGTACTCCTTCAATACCGGGAATGCTCCGAAGTAAGTGCCGGCATAGCCATCGTCGAAGGTAACTACGACACTTTGGCCGCGGGCAGGCGGATCCCGAAGCTCCTCCATCATTTGGATAAGGGATATAACTCGATAGTGACGTTCGATATAGCTCATCTGCTGAGCGAAAACCTGCTTCGGCAACCGGCAGTACAATGGAAGCCCACCTTCCCCGACGTTGTGATAGCCGAGGACGATATATTTCGGATTACGAACCCTCTGCAGGCATTTGGCGCCTCCGTTTCCACCTAGCTCGCAATATCTGGAAGCGACCTGAAAGGCTCCCAGCAGGCCTGTCTGATACATGCCATCAGCGAGCCTATGCCGCCAGCCCTGCTGGGGCGCTAGGTTTGTACCGTTAGTCCGCATGCGCAGCTCCGACCCGCAGACACTCAGCTTGATCGGTTACAGGTAATCGCGACCGGCGGTGCCACAGCTCTAACATAAGCACAACCCACAGCACTTCCCCGAAGTAGGCAGGATGGGTTTCGTTCAGGCTCCGTAAACTCGACAAAAACTCCGGCTTAAAATAGCCCCGCTCACGCGATTGAGTCTCGCCCAGGACATCGGCGAGCTCCTTCATCGTGGGATCGTTCATCATCCAATAGCCCACCGGGATACCAAACCCATGCTTCTTCTTGTAAAGGATTTTGTCAGGCAAAATACCTTTCATCGCTTCTTTGAAAATGTAGCGCTTGCGTAGTCCCCTCAGCTTGAGATAGGACGGAATCCGGCCGGACAACTCAACCAGCCGACGGTCAAGAAGCGGAAATCGAACCCGAACCCCTGCAATCTCTGCCGTGTCGATGACCTTTCTGAGATCGTTGTCGGATAGAGTCATCTTGACATCCAGATATAGCAACCGGTTCAGTTCAGACTGGGCTTGCGGCGCTGAATCGAAGTGCGCCGTCGCTATTCCCATTGCGGTCTCCGGTCGTGCTTCTCGCAGGAAATCCGGAGCCATCGCGTCTATCCCCTCCGGTGTAAGAAAAAAATTGTAAGAGAACATCCTTTGCGGATTAGCGAGCTCGGCACGCCGAATATACCGGTCCGGCAGAGACCATAGACCACTTTCAGGCAAGCGATCGGCGAGAGGCCGAATGATCCTACTACGGAGCACATTCGGTACGTGATGGTATGCAGCGAATTTTTTGTCGGCTGCGTACCGTTCATTTCCCGCGAACAACTCATCGCCACCATCGCCAGCCAGCAATAGGTCTACTCCATTGTCCGACGCCAGTTTCGCGCAGTGGTACGCTCCCACTGCGGAGGAGTTGGCGAACGGCTGATCGTACTGCTCAATGATCTTTGAAATGGCTTCGGCCGCATCGCTCGATTCCAGGCGACGCTCATGATGACGAGTACGGAACTGTTCGGCTGCGGTCCGCGCAAACTCTATCTCGTCATAACGGCGGTTGCCGAAGTAAATCGAGAAGGTATTGACCGGCACGCATCTTTCGCTGGCGAAAGCCACAATGCTACTGCTGTCGGTGCCGCCACTCAAGTAGGCGCCGGTATGTTCGGGCCTGCAACCGCCCAGTTGGTCGTGCACAGCCAGGCGCATACATTCGCGCAGCTCTTCCCGCCATCGGATCTTCTCGTGGATAGTCGATTCCTGATAATTCAGGTCCCAGTATCGGTTTTGTTTCACCCGTCCTTTTTCGAATATCAATTGCGACCCTGGCTCGAGCCGCTCAATCTCTTTATAAATTGTGAGCGGCGCCGGGACTACTGTATGCACCAGAAACTGCATTATGGCGGCGGGATTCACCTGCAACCGGTTCTTGACGCTTTCTATGGCTCTCAACCGCGACCCGAATACCAGCCTCCCATTTTCGTAATTCCAGTACAGGGTTTTGAAGCTGTGGCGATCGACAGCGAGTAGCAACCGGTGCAGATGTGCATCCCAAAGAGCTACGGCAAAAGCGCCCTCTAGGTCGGCAATGCAGTCCACACCTCGGCGTGCATATAGGGCCGCTATGATATCCGCTACCGATGCTGGCTCATCACCATGCCGGTTCCGGTGCTCAGTCCTTAATTCCTCGCAATTAAACAAATCGGCATCGATCGCGACATATACTCCAAAGCGTTCCGCCAAGGATGGCGTATACAGCCCGCGCGCCACACCTAGAAGCGTGCCATATCTTCCGACCGGTGCGTCGAGCCCCGGTTCAGTAGCCGGCCGCATAGCCGCCTTCATCGGAGCTATTTCCGATGGCCAGACCTCGGCGCCGGGCTCGCAAATCCCATAAATCCCATGCATAAGTCGATTTCACCCACCAAACACTTGCTGCCACTTGCGAAACATCAATACCGTCCACAAGTAAGCTGACCTGTCAAACACGCCAGCCTGGTGCTGCTTCCAAATATGTTTCAGAAAGCCGCTCTCCAGAATTCCATCGCGATTGTTGGCCACGACCAGCTCGTAGGCCTGTTCCCTCAGGTCCCGGCGGAACCACTGTGCGAGAGGTACAGCAAACCCCTGCTTCGGGCGATACAGAATTTCCTCCGGCAACAGCGGCTCCATTGCCTTCTTGAAAATATACTTGCCCGTGGCGCCGCGTAGTTTCATGGCGGAGGGAATCGAAGCGACCAGTTCCATGAAGCGGTGATCGAGAATGGGAGCGCGCAACTCGAGGGACACAGCCATACTTGCACGATCAACCTTTACCAGGATGTCGTCCGCTAAGTAAGTCTTGATGTCGACATACTGAATGCGGGAGAGAGGGTCAGTGGTATCGGCTGCATTGTAATGTTCCCGGAGAACTTCGAGTGAGTCATAGCCTTTAACCTGCTGACGAAAGTCCTCGGTAAAGAGACGTGGTTTCTCGTCCGCCCTGAATACCGAGACGGAATTAAAATAACCTTCGATGGGAGATCGCGAGAGAGACTGAAAGGTAGCTTTGGCCCGCAGCGGACGCGGTGCCCAGGCCAGGCGGGATAAACTCGGCCTAACGGGCCAAACACGGTGCGCCGCACGGACGGTGGCACAAACGTACGCAGTCGATTTTCCACGCGATCGAATTTATAGCGACGGTACCCGGCAAAGTTCTCGTCGCCGCCGTCCCCGCCCAGCGCGACGGTGACCTGATCACGGGCAATCTTTGAAACATAATACGTGGGTACTGCACTGGAATCGGCAAACGGCTCGTCATAGTGCCACGCCAGTTTGTCCAACACCTCCAGCGCCCGCACCTCCACCATCCCTTCGTGGTGGTCGGAGTGGAATTGTTTGGCGATTTTGCGTGCAAATGCCGATTCGTCATAGTCCTGGGCGCTGAACCCAATGGAGCAGGTCGTAACCGGCCGATCCATCAACTGGCTCATCATCGCCACCACCGAAGAGGAATCCACTCCCCCGCTGAGGAACGCCCCCAGCGGAACCTCGCTCATCAAGCGAATGCGCGTGGCTTCGCGAAGTTCCTCGCGTATAAGTTCACACCATTCCGCTTCGCTTCGCTGCTGCGGCTCGGCGAAGGACAGTTTCCAATACTCCTTCTCGCGCACGCCCGCAGCACTTACCTCCAGGTAATGCGCCGGTCGCAATTTGCGTATATTCTTGTAGATCGTCTTCGGAGCCGGGATATAGGAGAAAGAAAAGTAATCGCAGACTGCCAGCGGATCGATAGTCCGTGGCAAACCATCGGCAGCCAAGATTGCCTTTAATTCGGACCCGAAGATCAGCCGGCGATCGTCGGCATAGTAGTAGAGCGGCTTCTTGCCAACCCGATCGCGCGCTAGCAATAGACGCCGCTGGTTGCTGTCCCATATAGCAACGGCGAACATGCCGCGCAACTTCGCGAAGCACGACCCGCCGTATTCCTCGTACAAATGAACGATCGTCTCGGTGTCCGACCGGGTAACAAACTTATGTCCACGCGATGTAAGGTCCGCATGCAGCTCGGGATAATTGTAGATTTCGCCGTTTAATAGCACCCAGACGGTGCCATCCTCGTTGCCGATCGGTTGATGTCCGCCGGCAACATCGATGATGCTTAACCGTCGATGTCCTAAGCCTATGCCGGGGCCGACGAAAATCCCTTCGTCGTCCGGGCCGCGATGACGGAGAGATTCGTTCATGCGATGCACGGTCTCGCGTTCGACCGAGCGGGCTTGATCGAATTCGAAGATTCCGCTAATTCCGCACATAAGACCTTGACCCAGCAAGCGCCGAGCGACGTGAAGCTAGATCGAGATACAGGTCGCTATAGCGTCCAACCATGGCTTCCAAGCTGAACTCCTGCAGCGCTCGTTGTCTTGCTGCAATGCCAAATTCTCTCCGCAGAGGCTCATCGCGGAGTAGCGTTCGCAACAGGCAAGTCAAGCCGGACACATCCTGTGGCGGGAACAGATAGCCGCAAGCTCCCTCAGCCACGACTTCCGGATTGCCTCCTACCCGTGTGGCAACCACCGGCAGCCCGACTGCCATGGCCTCTAAGAGAGTGTTCGACATGCCCTCGATGAGAGTAGGTAGCACGAATATGTCCATCGCATTCAGCGCGTCCGCTACATAGTCGAGTGTTCCGGCGAACACAACCCGCCCGCTGAGCTCCTGGCAATCGGCCACATAGTTCCTCAAAGGGTCCGATTCAGGACCGGAGCCTACCAGCACCACATGGAGATTCGAAGCCTCCATCGCCAGGTTTCGCGCTGCCTTAAGCAAGGTGAGAAAATCCTTGAGCGGCACCATGCGCCCGACGGAGCCAAGCACGAGGGCATCGGCCGGCAAACCTAGCTGCCGACGAACCGCTTCGCGCACCTGCGGCTGCGGCCTGAACTCACGAGCATCCACTCCGTTGTAGAGAACTCTAATGCAGTTCGGCTTCCACCATGCCTGCGCGGAATGGTAGTCTCGCAGCTCCCGGGTGACGGTGGCGACGGCATCACTCATGCGATATACCAGGTGCCGGAGCGCTCGGCGATGCAGCGGGAGTCCCCGTCGCATATCAAGTTCGTAGCCATGTTCGCTGTGGAGCGCGACCGGGACCCCGGCCAGACGAGCCGCTACTATCGCCTCGATTCCTCCCCAGTTGCGCGAATGCACAATGGCCGGCCGGATGGCCCGCATAATTCCGACCAGACGGGGAACATTGAATTGAAAAGCCACTCCTTCGCGCCCCCCATTCAGCAGTTTCACGTTGGGCGCCCACTGTCTCGCTGTTTCCGCAGTACCGCGCAAGGTACAGATGTAGTGCTCGAATAGTCCGGGATCCAAACCTCGAATCAGTTTTATGACGGTTTTTTCGGTTCCGCCCACATCTAACCGGTCGAAAACGTGCATCACCCTTAGCCGCCCTATGGCATCCGTTGCTGCGACAAGAACAGGGCCGATGGGTCCTCGTCCGCAATTCGTTTTGCCGGGAGCTACATTCATAACTAGTACTCGGATACCATCTGATAGCTCGATTTATCCGATTTCGCGACAGCTTCGAGGATTAACTGCTCCATCCGGGCCAGGCTCCTGTCCCAGCTCAACCGCTTTCGTACTGCGGACGCATTTTGCCGTAGCTTGGTTCGCCGTCCCGGTTCCACTGCCCGCGATATTTGTTCTGCGAATTCCTCTGGTGAATCGCCAACAAATAATCCTTCGTCTTCGGACAGGCCAATTCCCGCCCCGGCCCGACTGGTAGTAACCGCCGGAGTTCCCACGGCCAGTGATTCTGCAATCTTGTTGTGGAAGCCCTGGGAAATACGAAAGGGAGCCACCGAAGCCTCGGCAGCACGGAAGTAGTCAAAAACATTCAGCACCGCGCCAGTAACCGTCACGCCAGGTATAGCAGCCAGTTCGCGCACGCGGCGGTCGGGATCGCGGCCAGCAATCACAAAATTCATCTTTGGATAGTTCTTGCGGACCAGCGGAAAAATGTCTTGAGCGAAATATGCCGCCGCATCTGAATTCGGGGGATAGTTCATGGTCCCGACAAACAGCAGGAATGGTTGCTGGTGCCGAAGTTTAGATTGCTCGCCTTGCTCACACCGCTCCGCTACTTGCACGCCATTGGGGATCACCTGGACATTCCAACCGGAGGCACTGGGTCCTTCCAACTCCCGAGCGTCATGCTGGGTTACAGCAAACGAGACTGCAGCCAGGCGCCCGAGTGACTGCTCACACGAGGCGACGGCCCTGGCCTCACGGGAATATAGAAGACGGCCGAGCCCATGCGACCTGGCGGCATATTGTTGGAACTTATGCGAATCGGCGTCCACGAAGTCGATGACTACAGTTGCCGGCGCCGGACAAGGAACGTATTGTCCCATCGACGAACTATAGACAAAGATCAGGTCGTACCTGCGGATCTGCAGCAACTCTCGAACCGTCGCCGCCAATGCCGCAGAATAAAAAAACCCAAACGACATCGGCCGGCCGCTGGCGAGATTTACTGCCGCACGCAAAGACCTGGAGGATTTCCGGAGGACCTCTACGTACACGCTGCGGCACGTATTCAGCAGGGAACTTCGGTGCTCGACCCAGTCCCCGGAATCGGCCAGGCAAACCAGATCTACGTCATGGCGGGCACCCAGGTATTCAAGCTCATGAAACGCACGAATCCTCTCGCCTTTGTCGGGCGGATAGGGAACGCGGTGCACCAAGAAGAGTATCTGCATGATCGGTGAGTGTAAGTTCTGGCATCAGGGGAACCAACGTACAATGTGAGGCCCCAGCCAAGTACTCGCTTGTAACGGCATATGGCTCCAAAGCTTGCTGGCCAGCGCAAATTTTGGGTTGGTGGGGGAAAAGTTCGGGGCGCTTTTCCCTCTTAATACGCACACCTGGTACTCCAGCGAATGAAGCTGCATGTTCCATGCCGACTTGAATTTGTAGGCACCAGTGTTCTTCTTACTTCGCCCGAAATCGAAACCTTGGAGCCCCTGCTCGATCGAACGCTTCATCAGCTCCCAATAAATAAAGTTACTTGCCGCGAAGTTGTTCGCATCCCCAGCGGCACCGGAGTAGTGTGGAAATAAAGTATTCCGAAACGCGAAAGAAAGTACTCCTGCAACCGGCCGGCCCTTCAGGCGCGCCATTACCAGATCAGCACTGTCCTTGAACTCATCCAGCAGCGCCTGCAACCACTGCTTCGGCAAAACTGGAGTACCCAAGCGTCGCCAGTTCCTGGTAAACAGCTCGTAAAACTCCTCCAACTGGTGGATCCCGGCGGTGAACGCAAGTCCCGCCTTGGCGCCTTTCCGAATCATGTAGCGGGTATCGCGAGGCAGCCGTCGCAATTGTGTTTCGGAGTCCGAGGCCAGCTCGGTATCGAAGGAAACGTAGAGGTCCCGAAAATAAAAGCGGGGGCGCGGATTACTCCGCTTTTGGCGCAATTCGATAAACTCCACCCTTTCGGCTGAGCCGATCTCGGTGGCGCGTGCGATCAGAGCATCCGCGGACTCTTCATCGTCCGCGCACACTCCGCCATAGTCTGCAAATGGAGTGGAGATCAAACACCGCCCGACCACCCAGTTGGTCACCAGGAAGAGAGGCAACACACCGCTGATTTTGCCGCCTCTTTCGGCGTACAAGGAGACATTCACATAGGGGAAGGTTCTTTCAAGGGCTCGCATCCACGCGGTGCAATGGAAGGGAGTGGCTTGTGAATTCGAATCCAGGAAGAGGTCCCATTCGCCGGCGATCCTGGCATCGAAATCCTTCGCGACCACGGGCGGACGTTCGAGGCCCTGGACAACGGCTTGGCCGTTAACCGCCGCCATTCTTGTCTCCCGGAAGGTTCGCGAAGACCGGCGAGTGCGGAGAGGGCAGGTTCTCGTGCCGGTCGAAGAGCCATGATTCGTCGACCTTCAGATAGCCTGCCAACAATCTCCGCTCGCCCTCCGAGGGTTCGCGATATCCATGAATAATCTTGCTCAACTGACTTTCACAGAACTTCAAATCCCTCGCGATCTGGTTCTGCCGTATACCGAGCTTGAAGATCTGCAGTTTTAGGTTGGGATACATAGTCACTCACCCTGGAAGTTTCGATCGGACAAAGGTATGCACCTCGCTATTGTCATTATGCTGTCAGCCTGCATGGCCTTTGCCGACTTTCGAGTAGTAATAACCATAAGGTGACTTATAGTGCTGGCGATCCTGCCCATTGAAGAGTACTCCGACCACTTTCTTGTCTTGTAGTTGCGGCAGTAGATCTGCCAGGCGCTCGCGCTTTGTCCTGCGTGCCCGGATCACCAGCAGCACCCCATCGCAGGCGGCACTCACCACTTCGAAGTCGGCCAGACCTACCATCGGCGGGCAATCTACAAGAATCATGGTGAAGGTCTCACTGCACCAGCCGATGAACTCTTTGAACTTGGGGCCGGAAAACAAATCGGCAGCTGGCTGCTTGGCTTGGCCCGCAGCCACGAGGGAGAGATTCGGCACGCTGGTGGAGACCGTCACCGCTTTGAACGCCGCTTCGTTGGCCAGGATTTCCGCCAGTCCAGGCGTGTGCAGCGCACCCAGGGCCTTGCTGAGCCCACAGGTCCGCAGGTCGGCATCGACCAGAAGTACGCGCTGGCTGGGAAGCTGCGCCACAGAAAAGGCAAGGTTGACGATCGAGACCGTCTTGCCCGCACCGGCCTCGGCGCTAGTTATGACCAGCGAGCGAATGCCTTGTGTCGCCTGGAACCGGACCAGCTTGGTCCGCAAGGCGCGATAGCCTTCGAAGGCGCTATGGGTCCAAGGTGTCTCGTCATTGGCGGTAAGGAACGGCCGGGGCAGGGGAGGCAGTTCAAGCCGAACACCGTTGTCGTTGATGGCCGACTCGCCAGCGCGAGCGGTTTCACGGCCGGCCCCAACCTCCTGCAGCAGTTGTGCCAGCACCTCGGCGTTCGCCGGCTGGGCTCCAGAGTCTCGGGCTGCGTTTTGCATGTCCTGAAAAAGTCTGCTCACAACTCTCCTCGTCCGGTGGCTTTGAATACCTGCGACGACCCAGCGAGCAGGGGCACGGGAGCGGGATGTAATTCCTCATTCCGGCCAGCGTCAGCCTCTTCCTCGCCAGAATCTCCAGGCATCGGCAATGCATGCAGCACCGCCGCTTCGTCCACCATATCGTCGCCAATTTGCCGGCGCTGGCTCTCGGCGCCCAGCCGCAGGCAGGCATCGCAAATCAGATTGATCAGGCGCGGCACACCGCCGCTAAACCTATACACCCGCTCCAGCGCCGCCGCGGTGAAAGGGAGGGCTTGCTCCAATCCCGCAGTCCGCATACGCTCGCGGACGTACATCCGCATTTCACTCTGACTAAGAGCGCGCAACACCGCTCTATGCGCAATCCGCTGCCGCAATGCCTTCACTTCCGGCTGGTTCAGCAGCTCGGTGAGTTCCGGCTGCCCGCAGAGAACAACCTGCAGAAGCTTTTCGCCGTGGGACTCCATGTTCATGAGCAGACGGATCTCTTCCAGCACTTCTTTGGACAGCAGATGTGCCTCGTCTACCACCAGCAGGCTGGTTCCGCGATTTCCTAAAGCGCTGAACAGCAAGCGCTGTAAAGCGATAAGCCGGGCCGCCCGCGAGGTCGAGGTGCCGGGCGCCTCGAACTCAATCAGCAACATCTCCAGCAGCTCGTCCGCCGTAAGCCGCGGATTCACCAGCAGCGCCGTAAACAGCGGGGTGCGTGGCTCGCGGCGATCCAGCACGCTTAACATGCCATTCAGGATGGTGGTCTTACCCGTCCCGATCGCACCGCTAAGGACCATCAGTCCGCGCCGCTCCAAGACGCCGCGCACCAGCATAGTAAGTGCGTCCCGGTGCGGATCGGCGAGTTGCAGGAACTTCGGATCGGGTGTCAGCCGAAACGGTTCTTCCTTGAGGCCGTAATATGACAAATACATATCAGAGGAACCTTACCCCGAAATTCGCCAGTCCAAGTCCTAGCCCGATTGCCACCACCACCGTCACCACACCGACGGCGCAAATCTTTAATGTGTTCTGCCGTAATTGCTTGGGATTCAGGATTTCCGGGACAGCGCTAAGTACCGGGCTGCCCAAAATACGTTCCGCCTCGCGTTCATTACGGACGGAGTCGTCTAAGACTTCCCTGGCCAAAGCAACTCCAAACCCCACTAATAGACCTAGAAATACCCCGCCCATCATCAGCACCGGGCGGTTCGGAGAGTATGGCTTTTCCGGCACCTGCGCCGTGTCGAGCAGCACAAAGCGCTCGCTTTTTTCCCGGCTTTCCAGGGCAGTGGCGGTTTCCGCCGACATCTTCTTATCGAGCAGCGTTCTATACCGGCCCTGCAGGGCATCGTAGTCCCTCTTGATGTCCGCAGTTTTTTGCTGAGACGCCGGGACTTCCTGCAGCTTCTCAAAGCGCGACTTGATGTCCTCTTGGAGCTGGGTCACTAATTGGCTCTGTTTTTCGATGTCCTGATCCAACTGTTCCAACTGAGCTTCGATCACGGGATTGTGCACCTTGCGCACTGCCGGAGTGGGCGCGGCGGCGGCAGCCGGATTGTCGCCCTGTTTGGCTTTCGCCTGCTCTAGTTCCGCCTCCACCTTGAGCACATCGGGGTGCTTCGGTCCATAGCGGCTGCGCAGAGTGTTCAATTGGTTTTGCAGGTCTTGCACCTCGGCATCTTCCGGCGAAGCGTTAGCGCCCAGATCGACATCTACGCTTGGGGCGGTGGTGACGGCGATGGACTGCAGGTCCGCTTTCTGCTTCTCATCCTGGGTAATTTGCCGTTGTGCGGCGTTTAACTGCTGCCGCAGCCCTTCGATCTCCTGGACACTCAACACGTCCATTCCAGGGCCGGCTTCGCCGTATCGGGCGCGGGCCTGAAGCAGCTCATTGCCTTTCTCCTGTAGTTCCTGCGAAGTCTTCTGCAACTCGCCTTCAAGGAAATCAGCCGTTCCATACGACTGTTCCTCGCGAACTTTAAGATTTTCTTGAATGAACATGGCGGTGATCTGATTGGCCACTTGCGCGGTTTCGGCCGGAGTCCTGCCCTTATAGGCGACCCGGAAAGCGGCCGCTTGTGAGCCCAATGCACTCACTTGTTCCACCGAGATGGCCTTGGCCATCGTCGCCACCGCCTCTTGTTCTCCCTGCTGTTTGCGAAGCTCGGGATACAATCCCATATTGTCAATAAGCCGCTTGAGCCTGGTCGGCGATGTAACCTCCTGGTAGATAGTGGACATGCGCTCCGACATCCCGGTAGTTACGGTTGAGGCGACATAGCTGGTGGGGACCTTTTGCGGTTCCACCAGGATCACAGCCTCGGCCCGGTAGACATTGGGCAGCTTGCGGGCGGTGACTGCGACGGCAAGGGCGAGGGCCAGGGCAGGAAAAATGATCCAGAATTTTCGGCGCCGAACCAGGCCAAAATAGTCCTGGAGAGTCATTTCTCCTAACCCGGTCGCCGCGCCGCGGGGCGCATTAGTCATAAAATCGTCCTCGGCTGGGCTTCAGCCATCACCTGTTATTCTCAAGCAGATTTGCTTCCAAACTCGGGGTTTCGCCAATGACGCTTGGGAAGGGTTGAAGGGCGCAAAGCCTCCTAAAACCACGCGCCGGAAGAAAATTTTTTCCTCTTTATCGGTAACCTTCTGGCCCCTGCGGAAAAGCCTGAAAGAGCAGCCCCAACCGGGAAAACCAAATGGCAGGAACAGGACATGCAGCCGTCCGGCTACGACTGGGGGCCGCGCCGCAGAATAGTCCGCGAGGCCAGCTCCTTCGCAGTCTACGGCGCCGAGCGAGGACATCGCATTATTGGGACGGTGAGCCTAGGATCCAATTCAGCCCAATACTGAAGGAACTGGTGGTGCCGACAAACGGAGACAAGGTCAAGTCCTGGGCCCCGGCCTGGTGCACGTAATTGTATCCCGTGCTCAGGCTAAGATTAGGCCGTAAGCGATAGGTAAAAAATGATCCGGCGTGGGTTCCGTTCTGTTTAAGGTCAAGGTCAGATGTCTTGTATTGACCAAAAGTCGCGCTGAAGCTCATCTTCTGTTTGATTTTGCGGCTGTAGCCAATGTCGGACTGGCTGTAGTAGCCGGTGGAGACCAGTACTGCGGTGGCCTCGGTGCGCGTGTAAGCGCCGAAAATAGCGGAGCCATCACTAAAGGACTTCGATACCCTGACACTTCCGGTGGGCGACAAAGTCCAGACTTGCGAAATGAGTTGCCCGCTGGCGGCAACCGATCCGGAAATGTTCCAGCTGGGAGCTGGCCGATACTGGGCACTGATACCGAGCGACTGGCTGTTCCAGCTTGGCGTGCCGGGAAGTCCCAGTCGCGGTCGTATGCGCAAGACTATACGAGCCACCCAGAGTTAGATTCGAGGAGTAGTCCCGGCTAATACCGATCGAGCCGCCCAGCTGGGTCGAGGAAGCCCATCCGCTTCCGTCATTCAGGACCGTTGCCCCAAGGATAGGACTGAGGGTCACATGGGTGCGGCCGTCAATCTCATAATTGAAGCTGATGGCATTCGACTCGTATATTGACGATGCGCGCTGCAGGGTGAACAAGTTCTGCAAGACCAAGCCGTTGTTGGAAGGCACAAGCAAATATTGTGGATTGGCCAAAATGGTGTTCTGGAAGTAGGTAAACGTCGCCGAGGCGTTCAAGGTCCAGCTATCGGTCAACTGATTGGTGTAGACGACACCCGCCGACTGATTGAAGTAGGGAGTCAATTCCGACGTCGAAAACTGTTCCTTTCCCTGAACCGCAAGATTGGCTTGGCCGAATTGCTTGTTGTAGATAATCGTCGCGCCCAGCGAGTTGCCGTAGTAAGTCTGCGTAGGACTGCCAGGGACCGCGTTGATCGCATAAAAAAACGAGTCTGAAATATTTGTCAGATACGCTGGGCCGATCTTGAGGCCTTGCGGCTGCACCTGAAAAGGATTCTGCAAGTCCGGCAAGATGCCGCCTTTCCCAGGGGGCGAAATGCCGTCCGGCGGCAGTACCGCAATGGCTGTGCTGCTCGGCGAAGAACTGCTCGTTGCGTCCGCAGAGCCCGGCGAAGAACTGCTCGTTGCGTCCGCAGAGCTCGGCGAAGCGCTGCCGGTTGAGCCGGCCGCGGGCGAGGTGGCGGAGAGGTTTTGGGCGCTCTGGCCTTCAGGATCGCCCATCAGCTTGTCGGTTGGTTTCTTGACCGGTTTGTCGGTCTGCGGGTCCGGGTTCTGCTGTGCCTGAGCCTCGGTGCCAACCGGGGCGGAGTCCGGAGAAGACGAAGTTGACGTGCTTCCAGACTGTGGAGAATCGGGAGCGGGCTCCGGATTCCAGCCCCACGACGCGGTCGCGCGCGGCTGCGGCACAGCTATCTGACTGAAGGCTGCGCCAGCGGTAAACAGCAATACCAGAGCCACCATCCCAATACAGCCTGCAAAACTGTTACGCATGGCGGGCATCCTGACACGTCATCATGGGACCACAATTATGTCGCCTACCATCAACTGCAGATCCGGCTGCGAACCGGCTAGGACCTTCTTGTAGTTGAAGTCAATGCGCTTCTGCTTGCCATCCGTGGTGCGCAGGACATACATTTTCTGCGGCTTGGCAAGCTGCGATGGGCCTCCGGCTTCGGCCAGAAGCTCGAGGACCGTCTCCGGGCTGGTTAGCTCGACCGCACCGGGACGTCCAACCTTGCCGACCAGATATGCCTTGCGGCTTTTAATGTCGCGGACAATGACCGTCACTTGCGGCTCCGCCACCACGTCCTTCAACTTTTCCGTCAGCAACGCCTGCACCTGTGGAGTCGTGAGACCCGCAACATGAAGGTCACCTACGACCGGCACCGTGATCATTCCATCGGGACGCACCACCACCAGCCCCGACAAGTCCGGTTCTTTCCACACGGAAATAAACAGGCCGTCAGCCATCCCGACCGTATACGAATCCTCAGGCTTAACCTTGTCCTTTTCCTTCACCGCAGGAGTCGCCGGCGCCTTCACTTCAGGCACCGCCGTTTCCTTGGCGGCCGCTGGCGTGGACGCGGGAATAGCTATATTGGGATTCGCCGAGGCGACATTGCTGCCGGACTTATCATTGACCGAGACCGACGAAACCGGAAGCGCCGCTTGGACGCTCTTGTCCACCGGAGAGGTCTGAACCTGAGCTGAAATTGGGTAAACCGAGCCGAGAACCACTACCGCCAGCATAAGAATTGCAGCACAGCCAACACCAATGCCTACCTTTTGTCGAGACATACCAGACCTCGTCTCTCGAAAAGCAAGCGGGCTGCCATTCAACTGCGTTCCTGAAAAGTGCTGATATCGGGCGAGAACCAGCTTATGTAACAGCCGCGTAGGAAATTTCTTTCCACCCCGTTGCGAAACCCTTTCATAAGCTGGAACGGGTTTCGGGAGCGTTCTAACCGCCTTGGGGGAGCAGCATTTGGGGCGAAACCTTAGAACGGCTTAATGCAGAACTTCGGGCTGTAATTGGAGCAGGCTCGTTGATGTGGAAGCGCCGCGCTGAACGACTTCCAAACGTCTTCCCCCTTATACCCGTCGATGTCGAACCGGTTCATGTAGCTGAGCGCGCTCATCGCGATGAATTCATAAGAGTTATCGGTATCCTGCAGCGACTCATGAACCGCCCCGCCGTGAGGCATATGCCCATACAATTTCTGGTATGTGTCCCAGTCCTTCACCCAGCCCGAAGCGATCCGCGTGGGGTACACATATTGTCCGATGAGCCAGTGGTTGACCTTTGGGTCGGCGAGCACGTGGAAGTACCGCTTCGCGACGAATTGCAATAACGGCGTGGTATCGGCGACTCCCAACTGATTCACCATACCCAAAGTGACCAAAAGAAAGCCTTCCATGAAAGTCGCTTCGGCGCCGTACGCAGCGGCAGTCATGTTGTTGGCTGGCGTCGCATAACAACCCACCTGGCTCCATGCCGTCGGCCCGGCGCAGTCGTCGGCCCTCCAGGCGCCTAACGGAGAAGGATTCGCAGCCTGGGTATAGAGTTCAACCTTGCCATAATTGTAAGCAGTGGTGCGGTCGGGACTATCGTTAACGGAAAGCTGAACTCCATGCTCGCCTTCCAGCATCGCGACATTATTGCGCACCTTGTCCGCGAAATATTGTCCCTCAGGTTCGGTGTCGGGGGAAATAAATGCGGCATAGGCCATGGTTCGAATCGCCCAAGCTTCCAGGCGGCTGACATTAGGAATCACGCCCAAAGGTCCCTGGCGATAATAGCTCTCCGGCTCAGGGTTCGCGCTATAGCATCCGATATAGGTACCGACAGACCAGGCGGCTTGCATCTGAAGCTGTTCCAGGTAGTAATACTTTCCCGTCAAGGTATACGGAATGTAGCCATAGTCAGGAGCATGGCTTGTGTCGAGCGAGGCGCCCCACGCCCCCACCGGTTGCCGGCCGGACAAATTAACCCCATCCCGCTCCTCGCCCGGACAACCGGGCCGCCAGTTACCAAGATTAAGGGTCGCTTGCTGACGAGCATTGATTGACACTACCCTGCCGTAGGTATCGACTGTGCCGGACTTAGGATGATCAAAATAATGTCCCGTACCAGCCTTATGGTCAGCCTCGCGAAACCAGATTGGAAACCGGCCGGCAAGGTCGGCATTGGTGGTCATCATCTGCTCCATGGCTGGGTCGCCGGTGAGCAGGTACATGATGTCCCAGGTGTTCGCAGGGCCAATCCAGTCTGCCTGTCCTCCGGCATTAAGCGCCTGGTCATACCTGCCGATTCCTCCTAAACCTTTGCCTTTCGTAGCATAGATGTCATCGTAGCCAGGTATCGTAAACCGCGCTGGATTAAGACGCGCATTGGGCGCGGCTTCGCTGGCGATAGCGCTTCCGTTTGGCAGTGCATCGACATCCCAGTGAGGATATGCTCCCGTGCTGAGGAGGTACTTCGGGTTCCAGTTGATGCGGATCGGCGCCGGATCGGAACCAATCCAAAAAGCTCGTCGCCAGCGGGTAAATACCAGCTGAGTATATTTCGGCTGCCGGAGCCGTACCTGCGGCGAAGCATGGCCGGTTGATAGAGTAAGTTCCAAGTCCTGATTGCGGGCGCTCTGGGTTGGAGTAGAGGATGCCCATGAGTTTTCCAGAGTAAAGCCGAGCTCGACCTTGTGAGAGGCGGGATAGAACCAGGCCTCAAAGACGGGATGCAGCGGGTTGCCGGCATTGCCGTCGGTATTGACGTCATAGCTGCGGCCGTCGCGGTCTTCGATAATCACTGCAGTAACTATAGGGCCACGCAGCCAGTAACGAAAATGACCTTGTTCCAGGATAGTTCGCGCGCTGATGGCGTGACTTACATTGCCGGCAATATTGATCGTGCCATCGAAGTCGTAGGCCGCCTCCAGCATCGCATCCTTCTGGAGGTAGTTTTCGTTGTTCCCGGAGGGCTGATTCTGGAAGGTAATTTCAATGCGCGAGCTTATTTTGGGAACGATGAAGCTGATAATCGCAAACTTTAAAGAACCATCGGGCCAACGATTCTTCACGTCACACTGCGTTAGCACAGCCGTTCCATTAGCTACAGCCTGAACGAAGTTCGGGATGTCTCCCTGGCGGAAGAAGCGTGGAACGGAGACGAAGCGATTCTCCTGGGATTGGCCGGAGATGGTGATGCCGTTGTCTGGAGCGGTAGGATTTGCTGCGGGAGAGGCCACGGCCATGTGATCGACGGTTAAAACCGCAAGACAGATGCAGGCCAGAAGTCGCGGTGACATCAATGGCGCAATCTCCTTCGGGGCAATTGTACACGGCAGCTACTCAGCAAAACGCGAAGGCCATGATTTACGGGGCGCTACAGGCTGAGGCCACGCTCTGACACGAAGTCTTGCGTTTTTCCAGATGAATAGTCAAGACGGGGTTCGGCCGGTTGCGGGAGATGTGTGATAGGAACGCTGTGAAATGATACCGGCCTGAGACGTAAGGAAAATCTCCCGCTTCCGCATCAAGGAGCTTCAGCAGAGCGGGAGATGATCCGGCCAGGTTTGCTCCTGTGGCGATCCGGAAGTCGAGTAGACGGTAATCGAATTTCTTCCACCCCCGCCGCTACTGCTTGTGACCGTTGATGTCACGGCCGTTGTTTGCTGCGTGCTGCCACTGAGTCCCGGTGACCGGGCGCGGGTGTGGTCTGCAAATCAGGGCTCACCGTCGTGCCTGACGGCATCCCCGATGCTGACTGGGGTTGCAGTGGAGCGAGCGACAGCGGGCTCATACTCCACTGCGGCTCGTTGGCAAGTCCTGCGGCCAGCGCAGTATCGTTGGCCTGCATCCAGTTCCACGCAGTAAGCCCGTTGTAGCCATCGACGGTGATGTCCGACAGATAGCTCAGCGCGCCGGAGAAGATCGGGCCATAATCGTTGGCTGCACCCCACGCTGTGGGCAACGTGACATAGCCGTTCTGGAAGGTGGTCCAATCACTGATCCAACTGCAAGATGACGTAATCGGCAGCCCGCACTTTCCGCCTTCCTTGGTTGTGGGATAGACGTATTGCTCGGCCAGATAGTGATTCACTGCGGGGTTGAGCAGGATGTTCACGTAGCGGCCTGCGTCCCAGGTGAGAATCTGGCTGGTGTTCGCCACGCCAAGCTGGTTCACCATTCCCCAGACCTGATCGACAAAGCCACTCATGAACGAGGCTTCTGCCGACTGCGCGACCGCCACGTTTACGTTGTTATTGATTTCCGGGCCATAGACGGTGCCCCCGGAAGCATAGCTGCCGGGATTGGAAGCCAGCGCATAGCTGACGCTGGTAACCGGGCTGCCGGAAAAAGCTGTGACGATGGCAGATCCGTTGTAGCCGGCAGGGCTAACTCCGGTCACGTAGATGCCGCTGCCCAC
Organism: uncultured Acidobacteriaceae bacterium; assembly: GCA_963713465.1. GTDB lineage: Bacteria > Acidobacteriota > Terriglobia > Terriglobales > Acidobacteriaceae > Bog-257. Next base: position 165,479 of record CAVQLZ010000030.1, on the reverse strand, counting down.
ACTGAGAGAGATGTTGTTGTTCGATGTGCTCAAAGTCAGTGTGGCAGTGCCACCGGCCCACGAAGCTCCGGTGATAGGCGCAAAAAAGTTTCTGGTGTAGCAGGTCGTCGTTCCATCCTGACAATCACCCGCGCGCCACCAGGTCAACGAAGAAGGATTGGCAGCTTGCGAATACTGGAAGGTGCTGCCGCCCCAGGTGTAGGGAAGACAGGCCGAAGAGCTGGTGCAATCGGGCGCGTTCGACACGTCGAGTGTCATGCCGTGTTCGCCCTCTACCATGGCCAGGTTGTCGAGCACTTTGCTTTGGAAGTAGCCGGCTTCCGGCGAATCGTCGGGCGCGATGAACGACGCCATCGTCATCGAGCGCAGGGCCCAAGCCAGGCCGCGGGTAGGGATGTAGTTCAGGCCGTAGTGCGCCTGCCGGCCGTAGCCGCTGCTGGGCACATAGCACGATTCGCTTTCGAAGCCGACTGCCCAGGCGCCCCACATCTCCTCGTTCTCAAGGTAGAACTCCCAGCCGGTCAGCGAGTATGGCACATAGGCCACGTCGGGGATGTGACTGGAATCTCCCGGCTGCCCATACCATCCACTTGTGCCAATCGTTCCGGCGATCGCATCGCTGCCATTGGTGCACAGGCGCGATGACCAGACACTATTGTTTAGCACTTCAGTTTGCCGGGCATTGATCGATACCGGCAGCCCATAAGTGTCCACGGTTCCCGCGGTGCAAGCTCCGGTGCTGCTGTTGATGGCGGTGCAGTCGAAGTAATGCCCTGTACCGGCGTTGTGATCGGCCTCGCGTAAGAATGCGGGATAGCGGCCTACCAGATCGGCGTTGTTGGTCGAGATGTCCGCCAGTGGATAGGTGATGCCGTTGGCTACGGGATACTGCCCCGCCATCAGCAGATCAACGTCCCACTGCGGGTACATGCCAATCCAAGCTGAGTAGCCCGGCGCGCCGATGCTTTCCTCATAATCGACAATGCCGCCGTTGCCGTTGATATTGTCTATGCCAGGGATGGTCAGGCGGGCCGAATTTGCCCCGCCGGTGTCTGAATTGTACTGGTTCTGAATAGTGGCCAGTTGGCCGTAATTGTCGTAGGAGATGGTCGCCGGATTGAAGTTGGGATACGCTGCGGTCGTCGCGAGGTAGGGGAAGTTGTAGTTGATGTTCACTGTGCCGGGAGCCGAATCAATCCAGAAAGCCCGGCGCCAACGCGTGTCGATCAGATGGGTGAAGCTGGCCTGCGTCAGTTGGGTTGTCGGCGAGGAGTTGCCAGTCTGCAGCGTCATCGAGAAGGTCTGCTCGCGCGCCGAGTCGGCCAGCGTGCTGGAGGCCCAGGAATTTTCCAGCGTGAAACCCAATTGCGTGCAGACGCCCGAAGCGGTGGAGCAAGTTGGATAGAAGCGTGCCTCGAAGATGGGATGCAGGGGATTCCCACTTCCGCCATCGGTGTTTACGTCGTAGCTGCGATTGGCGCGGTCCTCAATCATTACCGAGGTCACAACGGGACCTTGCAGCCAGTACGACCAGGCACCAGCGTTGAGCATGGTGCGCGCGGAGATCGACGGGCTGGTTGTTCCCCTGAGGTTGATCTTGCCCTCGAAGTCATACGACGCGCCCAGCATCTGCTCTTGCGTCAGCGCGCCGGTATTGTTCCCGTTCTCGGCGGGCACGAAGCTCACCGTGATAGCAGTCGTGGGCAGCGACGGCACGATGAAACTGAGGATGGCAAACTTCAGAGACCCATCGGGCCAGTGGTTTTTGGCGTCGCACTGCCATTGTGTGGAGCTCAGCAGGCTGCCATTGATTTGCGGCTGGGCGCATTGACCCGGAGGAATCTCGCCGTCAGCGAAGAAGCGCCCAATGGTAATAGGCCGATTGGTTTGGGTTGCGCCGGAAGTCGATTGCACGGTAATCGAATTTGCTCCGCCTCCGCCGCCGCTGCCTGTGACCGTCAATGTCACCGTCGTTGTTTCTTGCGTGCTGCCGCTCGTTCCGGTGACCGTAATCGGGTATGTCCCCGTGGGCGTGCTTCCGCCAACGCTGATGCTCATGGCGGAGCTGCCCGAACCCGGCGCGGGTAGGGTCTGCGGATTGAAGCTTACCGTCGTTCCTGACGGCAGACCCGACGCCGCCAGGCTGACGGCGCCGTTGAAGCCGCCCGCAATCGTCGAGGTGATAGTTGAGCTCCCCTGGTTGCCTTGTTCCACGATCAGCGAAGAGGGCGAGGCGGACAATGCGAAGCTCGAAGCGGCGGTGACTGTCAGGGTCACGGTTGCGGTGCGCTGCAACCCACCGCCGTTGCCGGTGATCGTGATGGGATAGGTGCCCGTCGTCGTGCTCGCGCCCACCGTGATGGTCATGCTCGAGGTACCCGATCCGGGCGCAGGAATCGTAGCCGGGTTGAAGCTGACTGTCGTGCCCGACGGCATGCCTGAGGCCGACAAGCTGATGGCGGAATTAAAGCCGCCGCTAATCGTGGAGGTAATCGTCGAGCTTCCTTGATTGCCTTGCTGCACGGTCAGAGATGAGGGCGAGGCTGAGAGCGCGAAATTAGCCGCCGCGGTGACCGTCAGCGTCACCGTTGCTGTGCGCTGCAAGCCCCCACCATTGCCGGTAACGGTGATCGGATACGTCCCGACGGGCGTGCTTGCGCCGACCGTGATGGTCATGCTCGAGGTACCCGATCCGGGCGCAGAAATGGTAGACGGATTGAAGCTGACCGTCGTACCCGACGGCATACCCGACGCCGACAAGCTGATTGCGCCGTTGAAGCCGCCGCTGATCGCCGAGGTGATAGTCGAGCTGCCCTGGTTGCCCTGCTGAACGGTCAGCGACGACGGCGATGCCGAAAGCGAGAAGTTCGGCGAACCGCCGCCCACCTGCGCCACTCCCAGGAAGGCGATCGGCGTGTCATCACTGGTGGCGTGCGTGGTGCCCACAACCACGGTTAGCAGCGTTCCGCTCAGCGTCACCTGCTGAGTCAGGTCGTCACTTGGCCAATTCGCCGCTGACCAGTTGTTGCCCGCCATGTCATAGAAGAAATTTGCCTGCGTGAGTCCTTTCGCAATGGTAGCCAGGACCGTGCTGCCATCCATGAATTGGATCTGGCAGCCTATCCAGCACGCCAGATAGCCGGCATCGCCCATTGCCAGCGAAAGGTTGTAGGTACCCGAGGACGGCAGGGCCACGTTGAAGGTTGCGGGCATGCCGTTGTAAGCGAAATTCACGCCGGCGAGCCGCGGGTCCTGCGTGGCTATGCGATCGCGACCATTGACGAGATGCGTATTGACCCAGCCGTAGGTCACGCCGTTGTTGTTCGTGGGATATGCCGTGCTAGGCAACACTCCCACGTCACCCGCAGGATCGCTGACGAAGCCCGCCGTATTGCGAAAATCGAAGCCGTGCTGCCAACCGTTACCGGCAGCCGTGACCGTCAGGGTCACGCTGGTAGTGCGTTGCAGTCCGCCTCCACTGCCGCTCACGGTGATGGGATAGGTTCCCGTCGGCGTGCTCGCGCCCACGGTGATGGTCAGGACGGAGGTGCCGGAGCCCGGCGCAGGAATCGTCGCCGGATTGAAGCTCACGGTTGTGCCGGATGGCATTCCCGACGCGGATAGACTAATCGCCGCGTTAAAGCCTCCGCTGATCGTGGAGGTAATGGTTGAGTTGGCGTAACTGCCTTGCGCGATACTCAGCGAAGCGGGGGAGGCCGACAGCGCGAAATTCGGCTGTTGTTGCGCCAATGTCACCGTCAGCGTTACGGTGGTGCTCCTTTGCAACCCACCGCCGTTGCCGGTCACCGTAATCGGATAGGTCCCAACCGGCGTGCTCGCGCCCACGGTGAGGGTCAGGACGGAGGTGCCGGAGCCCGGCGCAGGAATCGTCACCGGATTGAAGCTCACGGTTGTGCCGGATGGCATTCCCGACGCGGATAGACTAATTGCCGCGTTAAAGCCCCCGCTGATAGTTGACGTGATGGTCGAGCTGGCTTGCGTACCTTGTGCTGTGGTTAGCGAGGAAGGCGATGCGGACAGCGCGAAGTTAGGCGGTGCAGTCACGGTCAGTGTCACCGTCGTGGTGCGCTGCAGCCCGCCGCCATTGCCCGTCACCGTGATGGGATACGTCCCCAGCGGCGTGCTTGCGCCCACGGTGATGGTCATAGCTGAGGTGCCCGAACCGGGCGCGGCCAGCGTGGAGGGATTGAAGCTCACTGTCGTGCCCGAAGGCACTCCCGATGCCGACAGACCGATCGCACCGTTGAAGCCGCCGCTAATGGTGCTGGTGATCGTCGATGTGCCCTGATTGCCCTGCTGAACCGTCAGCGAAGACGGTGAGGCCGACAGGCTGAAGTTTGGCGAACCGCTGGAAACTTGCGCTATACCCAGGAAGGCGATCGGAGTATCGTCACCGGTGAGATTGTTGGTGCCGACAACTACCGACAAAACCGTACCTTGCAGCGTGACCTGCTGCGTCACATTGCTGCTGGGCCAAGCCGCTGCTGACCAGTTATTTCCCTGCGCGTCGTAGAAGAAGTTCTGCTGGTCCTCGCCTTTGGTGATGGTGGCCAGCACGGTGTTGCCATCCAGGAATTGGATCTGACATTGCACCCAGCACGCCATGAAGCCGGCATCACCCATCGCGAGAGATAAGTTGTAAGTGCCAGACGACGGCAGGCCAACCTTGAACGTACCGGGGTAGCCGTTAAACGCCAGATTGACGCCTGCCAACCGCGGGTCTTGACCGGCATTGCGGTTGCGGGCCGACACTACTGCTGTATTCACCCATCCGTAGGTGAATCCACTGCCCTGCGTGGGATAGCTGGCCGTCGGAAGTACCGCAATGTCTCCAGGGGGATCATTTACAAATTGCTGCGTCAGGCGGAAGTCGAACCCTTGCTGCCAGCCGCCTCCACCTCCACCGCCCGACGAAGTCACCGTGAGGGTGACGGTGGTGTTTTGCTGCGCTCCGCCGCCGTTACCGGTCACGGTAATCGGGTAGGTGCCGACGGGCGTGCTCGCTCCCACGCTGATGGTCATGGTCGAGTTGCCGGATCCGGGCGCAGGTAGGCTCGCCGGATTAAAGCTGACCGTGGCGCCGGATGGCGCGCCGGAGGCCGAGAGGCTAATCGCACTGTTGAATCCGGACTGGATGGTGCTGGTAATCGTTGACGTGCCCTGGTTGCCTTGCTGAATGGTCAACGAAGCGGGCGCTGCTGAGAGCGTGAAACTTGGTTCTCCGGTAACGGTCAGAGTTACGGTTGCATTCGACTGGATGCCGCCGCCGCTGCCGGTCACCACGATGGGATAGGTGCCCGCAGCGGTGCTGGCGCCGACATTGATGCTCATGGTCGCGTTGCCCGAGCCCGGCGCCGGTAGGGCCGACGGGTTGAAGCTGACCGTCGTTCCGGATGGAACTCCCGAAGCCGCAAGACTTACCGCGCCGTCGAAGCCATTCGCGATAGTGGACGTGATGGTCGACGTTCCCTGATTTCCTTGCTGAACCGTCAGCGAAGCCGGCGCGGCCGATAGCGTGAAGCTCGGCTGACCTTGCGACGCCGACACGGTCAAGGTGACGGTGGCGTTCTGCTGAACCCCGCCTCCATTGCCGGTCACGGTGATGGGATAAGTTCCGGTTGGCGTGGTGGACGCGACCATAATATCCATTGCCGAGCTGCCGGAACCGGGAGCCGGGATGGCCTGGGGAGTAAACGTTATCGTGGCTCCGGCTGGCGCGCCGGAAGCGGACAAAGTGATGGGGTCGTTGAAGCCGCCGCTGATAGTTGTGGTGATGGTCGATCCGCCCTCGGTACCCTGCGGGATATTCAGCGACGTCGGCACGGGCGTGAGGGTGAAGTTCGGCTGGCCGGCACTGGTCACGGTCAGCGTGAACACGGGATTGTGGGTATCGCCCCCGCCGCTGGCGCTGACCACGATGGGATAAGCTCCGGCCTGCGTGCTGGCCGCGACCGTCACGGTCATGGTGGAGCTGCCCGCACCGGGCGCTCCGATGGTGCTGGGCGCAAAGTTGATGGTCACGCCCGCAGGCATGCCTACGGCCGTCAGCGCAATCGCATTATCGAAGCCATTCGAGACCGTAGTCGTCGCTGTCAGGGTCCCCTGCGATCCTTCCGGCACGCTCAAAGTTGGCGGCACCGAGACGGCGAAGTTCGGAGCCGAACCGCCTCCGGTCAATTGCACGGTCCAGGCATTCTTGGTGGGGTCATTGACTACGGCGAACTGGTCAAGCGACGGGAAATACCCGAAGCGACCGAAGATGCCAAGGTTCTGATCGTTGCCCGTACCCTCGGGATTGGGAGGGTAGTCGGTCCCCAAAACCGGCGCCGGATTCGTGCTGATGGGAACGTCAAGGCACTGATGAGACGGCACGGTGCCGAAGGGAGTTGTTACTGGCTGCGATCCGGTGTTGAGCAGGTACACCTGGTTGCCGCCGCCCGGATATCCGACCACCAGTCCCAGGCTCGAATCCCACGTCAGTCCGCCGTCATGGTAGATCAGGTCGCAACTGGAATTAGTCCAAGTCTGCATCGCGTAAGGCGGGGTCAGCGGAAAGACTTGAATGGAGTTTGAGGTGGGAACATTGGGATAACCCAGGTTGTCGGTGGTTCCGTAGGCGCCTACGACGACCAAAAGATTATTGACCGGGTCAACAACTGCGGTGGTGCCATCCTGCACGTTGTACTGGGTGGTCAGCGTGGTCCAGACATTGTTGGCGGGGTTGTAATCGAACAAGGTCCAATTCTTGTCGTGCATGAGGATGTGACCTGTGTTCGGATTGTAGGCAACGGTGGGAAAACCCGGCGATTGCGAGTAGGGCGGCCCGACCAGCGTCCAGCTCGCGGTGCTCAGATTGAGGCTCCACACCTCCTGCGATAGGAAGCCTCCATTGGCCAGCGCACCGCCAAAGGAAAATAGTGCGTTCTGCGACGGGACATATGCCAGACTGTTGTAGGTATGACGTGAAGCAGGCTTTGCGCCTGGCTGGTAAATACCGCCATCGACCGAGCGAACGAAATAGGGCTGAAGACCCTCCCAGTTGTTTCCATCCCACTCATAGGGCACCGGGTAGGTTGGCGTGGTAAGGGCGGTCCACGCCGGCGTGCCATTCAAATTGAGCGCCGAAACTTCGTCGCCCGCATAATCCGTATGGCCTCCGCCCCAAACGATGACCCGATTGTTTACCGTGTCAACGATGCCGCCGCTCCAGGGAATGATTTGGTTGCAGTCGAAATCGTAGTTGGTGGTGGTGGTCATGGTCGGGTCGGAGTACATGCCGTTGGCCACATTGCCCCGGCAAACCGAGCTCATGACGGTATTCGGAAGTTGATGCCAGCCATATCCCGTCGGCGTCAAACCGGCCGCCCCTACCGTAACCGATACCGTCGTTTGTTGGACTTTTTCACCGGAGCGGGCCTCAACCGTGATGGGATAGATACCCGGGCGAGTGCCGGCGCTGGCGGAAACTGTCATTACCGCGGTGCCGATTCCGGGACTCGGAATGGAGCCCGTGGAAAGACTAACCACGATGCCGGGCGGCATCCCCGATACCGCCAAATCGATGCTATTTCTGAAACCCGAACTGACCTTGGTTCGCACGATGGTGCTGGCCTGCGAATCCTGGACTACGTGTATGCTGCCTGCCAGGCTCACCACCGTAAAATTCGGCGGTTCCGCAAAAGCCGCCGCGATAAACAGCAATATTGTGGGGACAATTAGCAACTTGCGGGCGAGTGTTCGGCTGGTTTGGCGGCAGGAACTAGGGCTGGTAGGGAACAAGGTCCTCATGCCTTAACACTATCGGCATGGCCCTTTAGAGGTACAGAGGTTAGTCACCTAGATCAAGTCTTAAGTAACCGTAACTGCATATAATTTCGATTACTACAGTAACATAAAAAAGGACATTTGTTCTAGGTATAAACTTCTTTTTGTGTGGGTACTAACCGAGTAAAACACCTTATTTCATAAGAAAAGATTCGTGTTGTTATGCGCACTCTGTCTGCAGAAAGTACGGTGCGGAAAACCCTTAGGGTCAACTAGGTTCCGCAGCCAAACAATCGAAGGTAACTTGTGGTATGGTTACTTTGATCCCATTTCTGCAAGCATCCGCTTGGCCTCCGCGGCTTGGGAGAAGTCCGGCATCTTCAGCGCTGCCTCCAGCTCGCGCCTGGCATCGGCGGTCTTGCCGAGTTTGAAGTACGCGGTGCCCAGGTGATAAAGGCTGCTGGGATCGTTAGGATTTTTTGCGACCGAGTTTTTCAGATTGTCTATCGCCTCTTCGTACGATCCCTTCTTGACATAGATCCATCCCAGGGTATCGGTAATCGTTGGATCCTGAGGAAGTTTTTCTTTCGCTTCCTCGGCCAGCTTCAAAGCGGCATCCAGATTTCCCCCGTGCTCGGCGTAAAGCCACGCGAGATTGTTCTTGGCCAGCACATTGTCGGGATCCGCGGCGAGCGCTTTTTCATACGACCGTTCCGCCGCGGGATAGTTTCCCTGCAGCTCCGCGACCTGGCCAAGGCGGACCGTGGCATACGATTGTGCTGATTTCTGCAATGCCGCTATTTGGTACTGCTGACGCGCCAGATCATATTGCTTGGTTACGTAAAAGGTGTCGGCCAGGGACAACTGCGCTGAGGTGAGATTGGGATCGATGCGCAACGCCCGATTAAAAGCATCGATCGCCACCTGCATCTTGCCGGCCTGCTGGGCTACCTGGCCTAGCACCTGATACCCCAGGGCCCAGTTCGGCATCTTCTCAACTCGAGTTCTCACCGCATTAATGGCCTCGTCGGACTGCTTCTGGCCGACATAGCTCATGCCCAGCGAATACAGTGCGATGGGAAGTTGCGGGGACGCCTCCAGCGCACTGCTGGCCAGGGTGCGGGCTTCGGCATATTGTTTTTGCGCCAGTTTGATGGAAGACAGCGATTCCAGAATCACCACCTTTTTTTGCGCTGAGCCGGGGTTGCTCAGCAGGCGCTCCAGTTGCGATCCGGCCGATTCGTAGTCGCCCTTGGCGGCTAGAGCTTCGCCCATAAGAAAATTGTGATCCACCGAAGTGGACTCCGGCCCTTGCTGCTGATTAAGCTCCTGGATGGCTTGCTCCACGCGCCCGCGCTGTAGATTCAAAGACGCCAACAAGAACAACGCTCCAGGGTATTTTTCATTGACCTTAAGAACGTCCTGCAAGGCCGTCTGGGCGTCGGCAAGATTTCCCGTTGCTATGTAGGCGCGCCCCAAATCGAAGGCCGGCTCCGGCGACTCAGGATGAAGGCTGTGGCTCTTTTGCAGCACGGGAACAGCCTGCGCTGCCTGGCCCTGGTCAAGCAGAATACGGCCCTTGAGCGCTAATGCTTCCCAGTCTCGGGGATTGTCTTTGATCACCCGATCCAGAACTGCCAAGGCATCATCGGAGCGTTTCTCGATGGCATAGGTGACCGCCAGTCCGCGCCAGCTGTGCCAATCTTTCGCGTCCTCTTTCACCAGACGCTCATATTCTGCTTCTGCGTCCTTGGTGCGCCCCGAGCGCACGTAAAACAGAGCCAAAGTATCGCGGTACTGCGACTGGTACTTCGACTTCGCCGTGATCCGTTTGTAGATGGGCTCGGCATCCGCGTAGCGTTGATAACGCATGTAAAACGCCGCCAGCATCGTCATGAAGTCGATCTGGTCCGGATTCTGGCCTAAGGCTTGTTTTAGTATCCCCTCGGCCTCGGGCAAGTTCTTCTGCATTTCGTAACTGGCGCTCAGCAGACCGGGCGCCAGCGGCGAGCTGGGAGCCAGTTGCCAAGCGCGGCGCAAGGTAGCTTGGGCAGCGGGAATGTCGTTGGCGTGGACCTGCAAGAGCGCCAGGTCCTGCAACGCGCGGGTGTTGTTGGGATCGGCTTTCAATACCTCAGCTACCAGCGTTTGGGCGCGCTTGAAATCCTGCAGCCCGATTTCACTTTCCGCCAGCAGCAGGGTGCCAGTCTTGTCGTCGATCCAGCGATTCAGGATGGCTTCGGCTTGACGCTTCGACTGCGTGTAATTATGGGAACGCGCCAACAATTCGGCCACCATGACTTGCGCCTGGCGATCGTCGGGGTTGTCGGTGGAGGCGGCCATAAACTCCTGAAACGCCCGCAGGATGTCGCCGCGTTGCAACTCGATGGTGCCCAGCGCGAAATGCGCCTTGGCAAGCTGCGGATCCAACTGCAGCGCCCGCCTCAACTCGATGTAAGCGGCATCGGGCTTGTTTTCCTTGAGGTACTTCTCCGCGCGCTCATACGCCTTCCCGGCCCTCACCTTGGGGTCGCGAATGCATCCTGGCGTGCTCAACAGCAGCAGCGCCGTGATCGCCAATAATGCCGTCAGGACTACTGGCTTTCTTATCATGGTGAATCGGTGCGTTCTCGCATCAGGACTTACGGCGGGTTCTTGCATACTTTGCATGGCAGTGCCTCAGAGGGTCTTACTTTGCGCCCTTTCCCGACAACATCACCTTGCCGGTTTCGAACAGGATGACCCAGTCCAGCATGACCGAGAGGTGCTTGATGTAAAACAGGTCATGCTCGAGCTTGGCCCGCGACTCTTCCACGCTGGCCCCATATCCGCACTTCACTTGCGCCCAACCGGTGATGCCCGGGCGCAGCGAGTGTCGTTGGCGGTAATAGGGAATCTCTTCCTCCAGCATTTGGGCAAGAGTCGGCTGCTCCGGACGCGGTCCGATCAGGCTCATCTCGCCGAGCAGCACGTTGATGAGCTGCGGAATCTCGTCGAGCCGAAACCTGCGAATGAAGTGCCCCACCCGCGTGATTCGCGGATCGCTGTCGGAGGTCCACGCCTGCTTCAGCCGGACGCGGGTCGTGGTACATGGAGCGAAACTTCAGGATGGTGAAGGTCTTCCCATGCAGCCCGGTGCGGTCCTGGCGAAAGAACACGGGCAGGCCGCTCTCGACGAAAATCGCGCAAGCGACCAGCGCGGCAATTGGACCCAGAATCACGAGCCCGATGAGGGCAAGAACCATATCGGCCACCCGCTTGGCGGCGAGCAGGGCCGGCGACTTGCCGAAACCTTCGGAGAGAATCAGCACGCTGGGCGAAAGCTGATCCAGCAGAATTCGACCGGTAACCCGCTCGTACATCTTGTGCGCTTCTTCCACCCGCACGCCGAGGAACTTCAGGTTGAGAAGCTCCTTCAGCGGCATCTGCGCCCGGCGTTCGGAAAGCGACAGCACGACCGTGTCGGCTTGTTGGGAGACGGCGAGTCGCTCGACGTCATTGACCCGGCCCAGCACCGGGAAGGCAACTTCCGTGGGCTCCGAGGCCGGCTCGAGAGCGGCGGCCACGGCAGCCCCGGTTCCCATCACTCCGGCGGCGGAGGCGAAACTCAGTTGCAGCAGATTGGGACTCCTCGCGAAGGCGGCATGCTTTTCACGGCGCGTGCCGTGTTGAGCCACAACTGCTTCCTGCTCGTCAGCATGTGCGGGAACCGCCAGGACCGGCTTGCGGCTCAGGGCAGCGTCGTCTTCCTCCAGGAATCCGAGCACCTGCACATTGAGTTCAGGACGCTGCGCAATCTCCCAAGCCAGCGACCTGCCCGGCCCTCCGCTACCCATGATCAGAATGGTTTGCGGGGTTCGCAGAAAGGGCAGGCCGGCATCGACCAGCAGCCGCCAGCCGACCACAAACGAGATGATGATGGGCGCGGCAATCGCAGCCACGCCGCGGCCCAGGCTTAGATCAGGGTCGAGGTAATAGACCACCGCCAGCAGCAGACAGGCCGCCCCCAGCGCCTGCAGCAGGCGTGCAAACAGCATCGTCCGGCGCCGCACCGTGCGCAGGTCGTAAAGGTCGCAGTAGTACAGCGAGATGTCGCAGGCCGCAATGACCAGCAGGTAGCGGAGAAGCGTCCCCGCCTCACTCAACTGCTGGCGTAACGCCGTCAGGTCCCGAAAGCGGAGGGCAGTGGCGAAAAGCAACGCACACCCGATGAGTGCGCCCTCCGACAGGATCAGAATCAGCGTCTTGCCGGGAATCCTTTGTCCGCCGATGTGCATGAACGCAACTTGGTAGGCGGAGCAGGAATCGAACCTGCGACCTCCCCGGTGTGGTCGGGGCGCTCTCCAGCTGAGCTATCCGCCTTCTCGGAGGATCAGTCGCAAGTCACAGTCCAAAGGCCCAGCAGCATCGGCAGGCATTGGCTAAGTACAGCAATGTCAGCAAATCGTGATCCTATTTCCATCAGCTTGCGGCATTTTGGTTCGGCAACTACGTCGATCTCGCTCATCAGCGTTTTGCAAGTGGAGGAATAGGAAGTTCTTTTCCCTGCGTGCTGGAAAAACTTGTAGTACCGGCGGCGGCGGCCAACCCTCTACTTACCAGCAAAGGTTTTCCGTTTCGAAAACTTGTTTTCAGTAAACGGTTGCATAGGTGCTAAGTTTCCAGCCTGCGCGCCCGTCAAGTCGCGGCCTGTTGTCGCCTCAGGAAGTAACACAAAATTAAAGTGGTTGTGAACAGTGCCAAGGCTATCCACGACTTACGTGGGAGGGAGGAAAAATTTGGAATGGCAATTGCGCATTGGCCATTCGGGGTCTCACCCCTCTTCCACGGAGACCGCTGTCGATCCTTCGGGAAAGGACAAAGAAATGAAGCGAGTTCTCTTGCCACTTCTTGTCTTGGCGTTGTCCTGCGCAGCCTTTGCAGGGTCAAGCACCACGATCAACTTCGAACAGTACGCCGGTTACACCCAAATCACCAACCAGTACGCAGCGGACGGCGTGACCTTTCAGAACGCGCTGCAACTGGTCGCTCCCGGTTACGACTATCTCGACTACCCGGCGCACTCAGGTAGCGGGGTCATCACCAACGATCCCAACGATCCCATCATGGTGAGTTTTACCAACGCGGTGCAGGTGGTCAGCGGCTGGTACACCGACCCTAACGGAATCACCGTTGATGCCTACAATATCCACGGCCAGTTGATCGGCACCTTCGACGGGTCGGCCATTATCGGGGCGGATGCGCAATTCACCTTGGGCAGCACGCTTAACGGCGGCTACATCTCTTACATCACCATCAGCGACGATACCGGCCAGCCCGACTCCGAAACTGTCGACGACTTGTACTTTGCGCTTCCCGAACCAGGCGCGCTGTCACTGATTTTCCCCGGGCTCCTAGGTGTCTTCGCCGTGCTGCGGCGGAAACCTTTTGCCCCCGGAATCCGTAAGGCGCTTACCTCGCTGGGCGTAATCGCACTGATTCTGAGCGTGAGTCCTGTTTCGCGCGCAGCAGACCAGCGTGAGGTCATCACGCAACCGATTAACAATTCCCAACTGGCAACGCTGACCGGCAACACGCGTCCGGACTTAAATGTGTTGAACGATCTCGGCCGGGTCAACCCCGATCTGCAACTGAATCACATGCTGCTGTTGCTGCAGCGCTCGCCGGAGCAGGAAGCGGCGCTGGAGCAGTTTATCGAGGAGCAGCACAATCCCAAGTCGCCGCTGTTCCATCAGTGGATCCAGGCCGCCGAATTCGGCCAGAGGTTCGGTCTGGCGCAGCCCGACATCGGCAAGCTCACCCAGTGGCTGGAGGGCAATGGCTTGAAGGTCAATTATGTCTACCAGAACCGGATCCTGATCGACTACTCCGGCACGGCGAGCCAGATCGAGAATGCCTTCCATACCCAGTTGCATAACTACCTGGTCAATGGCGAGGTGCGGATGGCCAACTCCAGCGATCCGAAGATCCCGGCGGCGCTGGCCCAAGCCATTATCGGCCCGCTGTATCTGAACAACTTCCATCCGCAGGCGATGAACGAAAAGCGGCATGGTGCGCACATCAGTCCCACCGCGGGAGGAGGCTTCCAGCCGGATTACACCGCTGGCGGCGAACTGCCGCTGGTGGCGTACGATCTGCAGAAGATCTACAACATCGCGCCGTTATACTCCGTCGGCATAACTGGAACGGGCATGACCGTTATGCTGGTGGAAGACACCAACCAGTGGAACTGCCTCCCCAGCAACCCGGCCGTTCCCGCGGGTGGTGGATACAACGTCTGCGCTGCCACCAGCGACTGGGCCGTGTTCCGGAACAGCCTCGGGTTGCCCCGTTACGGCAATCCCGTGTTCAAGGAGAACAACCCGGGAGCGACCGAAAGCACCAACTGCAGTGCTCCATCGACGGGCTCTGGTTATCCCCACCTTTCCGGGATCAACTCTGACGACGTGGAAGCCTCGATTGACGTCCAATGGGCGAGCGCGGCGGCTCCTAACGCGACCATCGTGAACGCGGCCTGCGCTGATCCCAGCGGTGGATTCGGCGGTCTGACGGCAATCCAGAACACACTGAATCGCCCTAATGCTGACCATGTTGACGTCATCAGCATGAGCTATGGCGAGCCGGAAACAACCAGCGGCGCCACTCTCAACGCTGCATTCAACACCACCTTCCAGCAAGCCGTGACTGCAGGTCTGGGTATCTTTGTATCCTCTGGCGACTCACTTGCGGCCGCCGACGATCGCAACAGAGCATCGGCCACACACGGTATCCAAATCAGTGGCTGGATGTCATCGCCGTATGACGTTTCGGTCGGTGGTTTGGACTTCGCCGATACTTATCTCGGCGAGAACAGCACTTACTGGAACGCCAGCAATAACGTGTTCTATGGCTCCGCCAAGTCTTACATTATGGAGCAGCCGTGGAATGACGACTGCGCCGGTACGCTGCTGGCGCATTTCGAGTCGGGCTCCTACATCACCTACGGGTCAACCGGCTTCTGCAACACGAGCGAGGGAGCCAACTTCCTCGAGGTTGTCGGCGGCAGCGGTGGCCCCAGCAATTGTGCGACGGGAACACCGGCGACCAGAGGCCTGGTCGGCGGTACCTGCGCCGGATGGCCGAAGCCCACTTACCAGAGCAGCTACATTGGCACTATGTCGGGCTTGGTTAATGATAATGTTCGCGACACGCCGGACGTGGCGCTGATGGCCGCCAACGGCCTGTGGGGTCACTATTATGTGCTCTGCTATACGGACACGACCACTTCCGGCTTAGCAAACGGCGGAATTGCTTCTTGCACCGCTGTTCCGCCGATCGATTGGCCAGGCTATGGCGGCACGTCGATTTCGTCGCCGATCATGGCTGGGATCCAGGCGCTGGTGGTGCAGCACAAGGGCAGCCTGCAAGGCAACCCCAACACGCGCTACTACGCTCTGGCTAACAGCGAGTACGGACCGAGCGGCAACGCAAGTTGCGACTCGGCTCTGGGCAATGGCGTCGGCAGCTCTTGCATCTTCTACGACGTAACCTTGGGCGACATTGACACGGATTGCACGGCCCTTAGCGGCACCTTGCACAACTGCTATCTGCCGTCGGGTACCTACGGCGTGCTTTCCACCAATAACAGTGCGTACGACCCCGGCCTATCCCACCGGACCGTCCGCGCCTTTTGGCCAGTACCCGCGCGGTTGGGATTTCTCGTCCGGTATCGGCAGCGTGAACGCTTACAACCTGGTGATGGCGTACTAGCTCCTCCGGTAGTCGCCAGAGCCGCATCTGAAAAAATCGCCGCTTACTCCTCATCCGAGCCTCCTGGCTCGGATGAGCTTTTTATGGGCACAAATCAAGACGGCAGCAAAGCCTGAAAGACCCACTGTGGCAATCCGGATGCTGATATCGGCAGCAGGTCTCTTGCGTGAACGGCGATCGCGCGAGATCAGGAGGATCAAGACGCCGTCGAAGCGTCGAATCAGCTTATGCGTACTTCGCGATTTTTCCTCGTAGCTATCTCTCTCAGTGTGCTTGTTCTCGCTCTGCCGGCCCTATCACAGGAATACCTGGGCAGCATCTCGGCGGGTCAGACGCCCATCGCTGTCGCCCCGAACCCGGCGACCAACACCACCTACGTCGTGAACCAATGTGGCAACGATCCTGCGTGTCTTAGTCCGGGCACCGTCACGGTGGTCCGCGGAGTGAGCCTGCAAACAGACACGGTCAGCGTCGGTTTGCAACCGGTCGCGATAGCTGTGAACTCCAACACCAATAAGATCTATGTGGCGAACTCCGTTTGCGGGAATAATTATCCCAGTTGCCCCAATCCCGGCAGCGTCACTGTTATCGATGGCGTCACGCGGCAGACGCACAGCGTGACCGTCGGCATCGATCCCAACGCGATCGTCGTCAACCCTGCCACGAACAAGATCTATGTCGAGAACTACTGCGGCACGGACCCGACGTGCGCAGCAACGAGTTCCGGCACGGTAAGCGTGATCGATGGCACCTCGTTCCAGGTCACAGCCACTGTCCACGCCGATATCCAGCCATTTGCCATGGCCCTGAACTCTGTCACGAATCAGATCTATGTTGCCAACTTTTGCGGCACCGATACGACGTGCCAGAGTCCCGGCACCGTAACCGCTATCAATGGCAGCACCCTGAACACGACCAGGATCAATGTCGACGCATTCCCCGACGCGGTCGCGATCAACACGTTGACCAATCAGATCTATGTAGTCAACAACTGCGGCGACGACCCCATCAACTGCGCCGACGGAGGCACGGTTTCCGACGTTGACGCCACCAACGGCAACCACGTAACCGAAATTCCGGTCGGCAACGGTCCAACCGCGTTGTCAGTCGACGCAGTCACCAACCAGACTTATGTGGTCAACAACGCTAGACAGCTCGGTCAGCCAGATCGATGGGGGCTCCAACCAGGTTGTGAATACGTTTCGGGTGGGCACCAACCGGAGTTCGCCCAAGGCAATCAGTGCGGACTCGGCAACCAACAAGATCTATGTCATCGACCCTATAACTTCCACGGTAACCATGATTGATGGCGTAACCAGCACGACCACTCGGCTAGGTCTGCCCTCGGGTTCAACACCACAAGCGCTCGCCGTCAACACCGTCACCAATCTTGCCTTCACTGCGAATGGCGGTGGCGTGCCCGGTACCGCATCGGTGGTTGCGGGTGCAGATGCGGCAGCGCTGCAGTTCTACGCCCTCACACCGTGCCGGCTGTTGGATACCCGGCTGATGGGCGGCGGCGGCCCAATCCTTGGCGGCACATCGCAAAGCTTCGTTCTACCGCATCTCAACCACTGCATTCCGGCGGGCGTGACGCCCCTCGCCTACTCGCTGAACGTCTCTGTCGTGCCCCACGGCGAGCTGGGATACCTCACCGTCTGGCCCACCGGCGAAGACCAGCCGCTGGTCGCGACCCTGAATTCGACGGATGGACGGATCAAGGCGAACGCGGCCATCGTGCCGGCCGGGTACCAAGGCGCGGTGAGCGTCTTCGCCACCAACACCACGGACGTCATCCTCGACATCAACGGCTACTTTGCCATGCCGGGCACGGGAAGCCAGTTTTATCCGCTGACACCCTGCCGCTTGATTGACACCCGCAACGGTCACGACCAGGGCACGCTGCACGCGAAACAGGAGCGTGATTATTCGATCCCGGGGAATTGCGGGATTCCCGCCGATGCGACTGCTTATTCTTTAAACATCGCTGCCATTCCGGCGCGCGGAGGCCTCGATTACCTGACCGTCTGGCCGAAGGGCGAGACGCGACCGAACGTCTCGACCCTTAACGACCCCACCGGAACGGTAGTGGCCAACGCTGCGATTGTGCCCGCGGGGACCGAGAGCGCTACTGCGTTTTACCCGAACAGCAACAACACCGACCTGGTGGTGGACGTGAACGGTTACTTCGCCGCTCCAAGTTCGTCCGGTCTGTCGATGTACCCGACGGCGCCATGCCGTGTCCTCGACACGCGTGCCATAGGCGATGGAGAGCCTTTCAACTTCGAATTGACTCCCGCGGTCGATGTGCTCGACAGCGTTTGCGCGCCGCCCGCAGCGGCGCAGGCGTATATCTTCAACGCTACGGTGGTGCCTTACGGCAGCATGGGCTACCTGACGTTGTGGCCGGATACCGAGCCGATGCCGCTGGCGTCGACCCTAAACGCCTATGACGGCTTCATCACGTCGAACATGGCGATTGTCCCCACCTTAGATGGCTCGATCGATGCCTACGCCGCGGGCCTGACGCGAACTCATCCTGGACATCTCCGGCTACTTTGCCCCTTAGCCGCGAGCCGAATTGGGTTTAGTTGAAATCGGCAGTCGCTGCATGGTCCCCGGCCTGTGCGGCGACCTACCCAAAGGTGGAGAAATAGGAATTTGTTTTCCCTGAATGCTGGAAAAAGTTGTAGTAATCGCCGCGGAATTCAAGCATTCGTAGCTGACTTGCCGTAATAGTTGTCCATGTGGCAATCAGCTTGCACTTCCACCTTGGCCAGGCCGGGCCCATGCAACAGGATACGAGCGAACCCCGGGGAGCCTCGATTGCTGTGCGCGAGGCCAATCTTACCGACGACAGGCCGATCCTGACGGGACTTACCCGTAGCTTTCTGCGTACTGACGCGGATGAAAAGCGATATGAATGGCTCTACCGTGAGAACCCCTTCGGCGAGGCACGGGTATGGATCGCGTGCGCTAAGAACGACCATGCCATAGGTATGGCCGCTCTCTTCCCCCGCGACATGTACTGCGGGGATGCGATTGTCCGCGGTTGTGTGCTGGGGGATTTTTGTGTCGCCCCGGAGCACCGCACCCTGGGACCCGCGCTGCAGTTGCAGCGCGCCTGCTTGCGTGCGGCGCAATCGGAAGAATTCGCCGTCGCCTACGATTTTCCCAGCGGGACGATGCTGGCGATCTATAAGCATCTCGGCATTCAGCCTCTGGAACAGTCCGTGCGTATGGCGAAGGTGTTGCGAGCAGACAGAATCTCCGGTCAGCTGAAGGTACCAGGGGTCTCCCGCGTGTTGGTCGAGACTGCCAACTTCGTGCTTGGTATCGAAGATCGGGCGTCGGCAGCGCCTTCGAAATTCGAATTCGCTTTGCACGCAGGCCCGTGCGGTCCGGAGTACTCCGAATTGGCAAAAGAGACAGGGTCGTCGCTGGGTACCTGCACCGTGCGCAGCGCGGAGTATCTCAACTGGCGTTACCGGCGGCATCCGCACGTTGCGTACGAATTCCTGACCGCGCGCCGCGGCAATCAATTGCTGGCCTACTGCGCGTTCACGCAGGCCGCCGACAATGCGACGGTCGCGGAGTTTTTCGGCAAACCGGACGACCGCGTGCTCACCGGATTGCTGCGAAAGTTGGCGGCCCTGCTTCGCCACCGGGGAGTGGCGACGCTCAGCCTGCCGATCCTTAGTACCGACCCGCACATTCGCCTGCTGCGCCGGGTCGGATTCCGGGCTCGCGAGGCTGTGCCGGTGCTTGTCCTCGGCCGGCGCCGCTCGCAGGTGTGGTTGATGCATGGCGACAGGGAGAGTTAGTTGATGGGAACAAGCGTGGCAACCAACAGCAATGCAGCATCGCGGATTCGGGATTTCGTCTTGCAGACCTTTCCTCTCGCGCGCAAGCGAAACGTTGACGGCAGCACCGACCTGCTCGAGAGCGGCGTGATCGATTCGATGGGCGTTCTCGACCTCGTCGGCTTCCTGCAACAGGAGTTTGCGATCACGGTGGAGGATGACGATTTAACGCCGGAGAACTTCCGCAGCATTCACTGCATGGCGGAATTCCTCCAGCGCAGGTTGGAGTCGCAGCACCGATCGGTTGCATCGGCGTAAACAGGTGCCCTGATGGACTGCCTTATTCACCACATGTTGCGCAGCAGTGCCGCGCGGTTTCCCGAGAAGGAAGCTATGGTCCACGGCAACCGGCGACTTTCCTACACCCAGGTGCTCCAGGCGTGCAGGTCGTTCGCATTCGGATTGCGCAATGCGGGAATTGCGCGTGGCGATCGCGTCGGGATCTATCTTGATCCCTCGGTCGAGCAGGTGCTTTCGATTTTTTCGATTTCGCAGGCCGGCGGTGTCTATGTCCCCATCAACACCGTGCTCGTTCCGGACCAGGTTGCGCACATCGTGCGCGACTGTGGGATGAAGGCGCTGATTACGACGCCGGAGAAACTCGAGGCGCTCGCGCCGGCATTGCGGGACGCATCATCGCTCCAGTTTTTCGTTGTGACTGGCAACACCAATGGACACGCAGCCCAGAGCACTCTGCCGGTACATCGCATGGAAGAGATGCTGGCGGTTCCCGTCGATGGCGGCTGGCAGGATTGGGGCATATCGCAGGACCTGGCGGCGATCCTCTACACCTCAGGTTCAACCGGCAAGCCCAAAGGCGTGATGCTGAGCCACGCCAATGTCATGGCCGGCAGCACCATCGTTTCGACCTATCTTGAGATCGGCGAGCGCGATCGCATCCTCGCCGTCCTGCCGTTCAGCTTTGACGCGGGCATGAATCAGTTGATGACCGCCTTTCAGCAGGGCGGGACGATCGTGCTGATCAAGTTTGTTTTCGCGAAGCAGATCATCGACGCGTTGCTGACGGAGCGCATCACCGGTTTGGCCGGTGTGCCGACGGTCTGGTCGCTGCTCGCCAATGGCGGAATTCTCAAGCATAGCTTCCCGGAGTTGCGCTACATCACCAATACCGGCGGAGCGATGCCGCAAGCGGTGTTGAAGATTTTGCGGCAGGCCCTGCCCGCGACGAAGATCTTCCTGATGTATGGTCTCACCGAGGCCTTCCGCTCGACGTATCTGCCGCCGGAAGAGCTGGACCGGCGTCCGACATCGATGGGCAAAGCGATCCCGGACACGGAAATTCTCGTCTTGAACGAAGCGGGCGAGCGCTGCAGGCCGGGCGAAGTTGGCGAGCTGGTGCATCGCGGGCCCACGGTTTCGCTCGGCTATTGGGGAAATCCCGAAGCTACCAACCGCGTGCTGAAGCCGAATCCGCTGTTGCCGCCTGAGCTGGGCAATTGCGAGAAGGTCTGCTATTCCGGCGACCTGGTCAAGATGGACGAGGATGGCTTCCTTTACTACGTTGGCCGGCGCGACACGATGATCAAGTCATCCGGCTATCGCATCAGTCCGACCGAAGTGGAGGAGATCCTCTTCCAGACCGGAAAGATTCGCCAGGCCGCGGCCATCGGCATTCCCGACGAAGTGCTGGGCCAGACCGTGAAGGCATTCGTTGTTGCCAAGGACGGCGCCGAGCTGGATTGCGACTACATTCAGGCCTACTGCCTGGAGAAGATGCCGCGCCATATGGTCCCCAAGCACTTCGAGATTATGAGCGAGCTGCCGAAGACTTCGAGCGGCAAGGTGGACTACCCGGCGCTGCGCCGCCGCGAAGGCTTGTGAGATGAAACTGGCGGCCGGCATCGAAGAGTCGTTTGCAGCGTCTGTGGACGAGTTGCTGATCGGCGACGTTCCGGTAGCGCGGCTGGCGAAACAGTTCGGCACGCCGCTGTTCGTCTATGACCGGCAGATCATGCGCCGGCAATGGGAGCGGCTTCGGACGACGTTCCCGAAGTTCGCAATCTACTATTCGGTCAAAGCGAATCCCAACCTCAACCTTCTCGCTTTTTTCCTCGCGCAAGGCGCCGGGCTGGAGATAGCTTCCGCCGGCGAACTCTATCTGGCGCGCGAAGCCGGCTGCCCTCCCGATCGCATGCTCTTCGCCGGACCGGGCAAGACTCCAGCCGAACTTGAACTCGCCATCGCGCAAGCTGTCGGCGAGATCCACGCCGAGTCGATGCTCGAACTGGAGCGAATCGCCGCTATCGGCAGCAGGCTTCATCGTCGCGTGCCGGTGGCCATCCGCGTTAATCCCGAGGCCGACGCGCAAGGCGGAGCCATGCGCATGGGAGGCAAGCCGGCCGCCTTTGGCATCGACGAAGAGCTGCTGGATGACGCGCTCGCGTACGCCGTCTCGCAGCCTGCAATCGATGTCCGCGGGATTCATCTCTTCACCGGGACACAGATTCTCGATGCCGAGGTGCTGCTGGCGCAGTATCGCAAAGGGCTCGAAGTCGGCAGGAAGGCCGCGCAGAGGATTGGCCGGCCCATTCACAGCCTGGACTTCGGCGGTGGGCTGGGCGTGCCCTACTTCGCGAGCGACCAAGCTCTAGACATGGCCGGGCTCGCTGCGGGAATTGCCGAACTCGAGGCGCAGATCAATACTGACCCAAGCTTCGCCGGAACCCGCTTCATCATTGAGCCCGGGCGCTACCTCATCGCCGAGGCAGGTGTGTATCTGACCACCGTGCTCGACGTGAAAACATCGCGAGGAAAAAAATTCATAATCCTCGACGGCGGCATGAACCACCATCTCGCCGCATCCGGCAATCTCGGGCAGACGATCAAGAAGAACTTCCCCATGGCAATTGCCAACAAATGGCGCCGGCCGGATGAGGAGGTGGTCGAGGTCGTGGGGCCATTGTGTACACCGCTGGACATGCTCGGCCGATCGGTCCAACTTCCCCGCCCTGAGCCTGGCGATGTGCTGGCTGTGTTCCAGTCGGGCGCATACGCACGCGCGGCCAGCCCGCTCGGATTCCTCAGCCATCCCTCGCCGCCGGAGGTGATGGTGGATGGCAAGCGCTCGTGGCTTATCCGGCAGCGAGGCGTGCCCGCCGATTACTGCCGCGACACAGAACCTAGCGATGTTCTCGCCCAAGTTGCCGGAGCCGATGATTGAATCAAGTGGCCAGCTACTCCACAACGCCGACGGTCGAACACGCCGAAATCAACAACGGAGCTGCGCCCGAGCCCGTCGAAACGCAGCGGCCGGATCGCCATCCGCGGCCGCGCCCTCATTGTCGCTTACCATTTTCCGCCCCTGGCCGGTAGCAGTGGGCTATTGCGTTCGCTGAAGTTCTGCCGATATCTGCCGGAATTTGGCTGGATGCCGACGGTTCTGACGATAAACCCGCGTGGCTATGAGAGGACCGACGAATCGCAAATAGCTGAGGTCCCGTCGTTCGTGAAGGTGATTCGCGCCTTCGGGCTCGACTCGCGCCGGCATCTGGCAGTGCGGGGCCGGTATCTCCGCGCCACAGCGCTTCCTGATCGCTGGGTGAGTTGGGTTGCCGGGGCGATTCCCGCCGGGGTCCACGCGATCCGCAAAAATAACCTCGATGTCATCTTTACGACCTATCCCATCGCCAGCGCCGTCCTCATCGGATACTTTCTTCACGTCCTGACCGGCAAGCCATGGATCCTCGATTTCCGCGACACCATGACCGAGGAAGGCTATCCCGAAGATCCCAAGACCCGCCGTCTCTATCAATGGATCGAGCGTAAGGCCATAGAGCATGGCTCGCGCTTTCTATTCACCGCACCCGCTGCCATTCGCATGTATCTCGGCGCGATATCCGGCGCTCAGTCCGGAGCGCTGTCTGCTCTTACCCAATGGCTATGACGAAGCAGATTTCGCAGACTTATTGCCGCAGGCCAAGACAAATCAGCCTTTGCGGCTACTCCATTCGGGCGTGATTTATCCCTGGGAGCGCGATCCGACCGCATTCTTCCATGCCTTGGCGTGCCTGAAGGCAGATGGGCAGGTTAGTTGCGAAACGCTTTCGGTGCAGCTAAGGGCTTGCGGCAACGAATCCGCCTATGCGAACCAGCTCAAGGCGTTGGAAATCGACGATCTCGTCCAGCTTCTGCCCCCGCTTCCCTATCGCGAGTCGTTGCAGGATGCCGCGAATGCCGATTGCCTTCTGCTGCTGCAGGCGGCTTGCTGCGATCATCAGATTCCGGCCAAAGCGTATGAGTACCTGCGTCTGAACAAGCCCATACTTGCGCTGACGACCCAGACCGGCGACACCGCAGCGCTGCTGAAGCAAGCCGGCGGCGCCACAATTGTCGATTTGGAAGACGAGACTGCAATCTATCAGGCCCTACCCGAGTTCCTGCGCCAGGTGAGAACGGGCAGTCATCCTCTACCAGGCTCTATCGATGCCTACAGCCGCCGGTCGCAAGCCAAACAGTTGGCAGCGTGCCTGGATCGGGTTCTGCGCGAAGCAGACAATGCTCCTGGTGTCAATCGAGGCATGGGTGGACCGTCATGAAGATCCTGACGTTCACCAGCCTTTTTCCCAATTCGCTGCAACCGAACTACGCCGGCTTTGTGTTGCAGCGCGTCTCTCATCTCGCCAAGCGCCGCGGCAACCACGTTGAGGTAGTCGCGCCGCTGCCCTACGTCCCCGGCTTCCTGAAGCGAACCGCAAAGGGCCGAATGGCTTCGATTCCCAGCGTAGAGACGATTGCGGGATTACAAGTTCACCACCCGCGCTATCCCCTGCTGCCGAAAATATCCATGCCCTTGCATGCACTGCTGATGTACAGCGGGTGCCAGGGCCTGGTGCGCGCTCTTCATCGCGAGCACCAGTTCGACTGCATCGATGCGCACTACGTCTTTCCCGACGGTGTAGCGGCGGTGCTTATCGGAAGGGCGTTGCAAATCCCGGTCAGCCTGACCGCCCGGGGAAGCGACATTCACACCTTCTCGCGATTCTTCACGGTACGCCCGCAGATGCGCTGGGCATTGAGACACGCGGATGCCGTCGCCGCCGTGTCGAGTTCCCTGGCCCGCATCATGTTGCAGCTTGAACCTTCGCTTCCGCCGGCCATCGAAATTGGAAATGGCGTTGATACGACGCGCTTCTTCCCGGAAGACCGGCTGCTGGCACGAAAGATCATCGGAGTGGATCAAGCCGCGAAGCTCATCGTGAGTGTAGCGGCGCTGAAGCACGTCAAAGGCTGCGATCTGCTGGTTCGCGCCGCAGCGCTGTTGAAGGTGAGCACGCCCGGCTGCAAGCTCCTGTTCGTCGGAGATGGGCCGGAGCTGGTGGCGCTGCGACGCCTGGCAGCGGAACTCAGTTGCGCGGACGTCTGCACCTTTGCCGGTCCCGTCAACCATGAGGATTTGCGGCACTATTACAGTGCCGCTGATGTGAGCTGTCTGCCCAGCCGCAACGAAGGCTGTCCCAACGTGGTGCTCGAGTCGCTGGCTTGCGGCACGCCGGTGGTAGCAACCCGCGTAGGGGCCGTTCCGGAGATGCTGGCCGATACCGAAACCGGAGTCGTTGTGGATCCGACGCCGGAGTCGATCCACCAAGGCTTGCGTTTCGCAATGGGGCGCCAGTGGGACCGGGCTGCCGTCGCGTCCAAGGCAAACTTAAGGAGCTGGGAACAAGTCGCCGAACAGGCGGAGCACTTTCTTCTGCGCTCAATCCGAAAAACTCCTGCAAACTACGTGCGAAGTAACGGCTTACGAGGACTCCAAGTCAGTCGAGATCCATCGATGACAACCAGCCTCAAGCGTCTACTCTCTTTGGCTCGCCTCCGAATTCCGCTTTCGGGCGGAAAATCCTGTCGATAACAACTTGCCAGTTCCTTGGGTAGAGGCTTGCATATGTCCTACTGCGTTTCGCCTGCTCTCAATACAAGCCGTTACGATGCAACAACTTGCAGGACGCGAGATTTGGAATGGGAAGTGCTCTACTTAGGGTGACTTGTAGTGCGTTTCGTGTATCTGTTTACCAAGAACCCTCTACCCAGGACACCGGAGGTGACAGTAAGATGAACCGGAAATTGCAACTTCTTCTACCAGTCTTAGTCGTGGGATTGCTAATGGCGGCATCCACTGCGGCGTGGGCTGGCACTAACTTGGGACTGCAGTTAACCGCCGCAGCTCCCAACCCTGGCTCAGCCACGATTTGCGACAACAGCATCAACTTCGCCGGCTGCACGGGTACTGCCTCGGATTTGAATCCAGCGCTCGGCCAGATTACCTTCATCGGCGGGGTCGGCAGTTGGACCTCGAACGTGACCAGCGGCTTTGGACCGCCGTTTGAAAACCTCGTGCCGCTATTGGATATCAGCTCGTTCAACGCCACGGTTGGAGCGGGCGGGGGTCCCTTAACGGTACTGCTTTCCGTCACCGGACTGACTGGACCTACTGGGCTGCAAACTTTCTTGAACTCCATCGGAGGAACCAATTCCGCCGCTGGCACCACCATCACCACCCAGGCGTTCCTTTCGAACGCTAATATTGCGTTCTGTGCGGCGGGCTGCGGCACCGCAATCACGCCTGTGATCAGTATGACAGGAGCCGCGTTTAGTGGATTGTCGAGTGGCAGCGCGTTGTTGGGCAGCGGACCATTCGCAATCACTTTGGCGGTCACGATTAACACTGACGGGGCTGCGGACACGACCAGCTTCGACGACTCACTGGCTCTGCCCGAGCCGGCTGAGCTCTCGCTCTTGGGTTCGGGGCTGCTCGGATTCGGTATGGTGTTCCGGAGAAAGCTGCTACGCGGCTAGTTCGGCTCCTTGCACCAGCCACATCACCTCTTGTCCCCCAGAGAAACCCCGTCCCGGCCATAGGACGGGGTTTTCATTTATGCCGTGGCTTCGGCTTGCCGCATTGTCGGGCGATGTTTCTGCCGATCCCGATTCTCCGCATGACCAAGGTCCAGGCGGCACAGTTCCTGGAACACGAGTCGCCAGATGAAAGCATATTTGTCCGAAATAAATAATTCTTGCCAGCCCCGCCCTGGTAACCATCGCAGAAACTAGCGCCCAAGCCTCAGATTTGGAAGGGTTTCCCACTTCCGGCCAAGATTGCTGACCCGTTACTTTGGTGTGCCTCGTGCTTAGAAACCCGATGGAGGCCGAGTACCGCACCAACAGAGCGATGCAACGTAAGCCACATTGCGCACCCCCGGTTGTGCCACCCGACGACATCATCTTTGGCCGCTCGCAGGCGATGCGCGACCTTCGCCCAGTGGTCGAGCAGATCGCACGCGCCCAGGTTCCGGTCCTGATTTACGGGTCGACAGGTACGGGCAAGGAAGTCATTGCCGGTTTCATCCACCGCAGTTCGCCCCGCAACCATGGATCGCAGGTGAAGATATGCTGCGGCGCCATTCCCACCCCGCTGATCGAGTCCGAACTCTTCGGCCATGAGGAAGGGGCATTCACCGGAGCGTACTGCAAGCGCCGCGGTATGGTTGAGCTCGCCCATGCGGGATCGCTCATCCTGGACAACATCTCCGACCTGGATCTCGCGGTTCAGGCGAAGCTCCTGCAACTGTTGCAGAATGGCACCTTCACGCGCCTCGGCGGCGAGGAAGAGATCACCATCGATGTGCGCGCCATCTGCATCACCACCCGCAACCCTCAAGATGAGGTGGCCGACGGCAAACTGCGCCCGGACCTCTATCATCGCATCAACACCACCAGCTTCCGCGTTCCCGACCTCCGCGAACGTGCCGATGACATCGCAAGCATCGCCGACTACCTGATCAAGAGCTTCAACGAAATGTTTGGGACCCAGGCGGCGCCGTTGCCCACCCAGCTTTACCGGGTCTTGCGGCGGTATCACTGGCCCGGCAACGTTCGGGAACTGGAAAATGTGATCCGGCGTTATGTGGTGCTCGGGAAAGCCGAGCGGATCGCCGAAGAAATTGCCCAGCGCGCGCTGACGTTTCCGCCGGCGCAAAGAACCGGGACCGAGAATCTGTCATTCAAGAGCCGCACCGAGCTACTGGTGCGGGAGGCTGAGGCGCAAGTGATTCTCCGCGTGCTCCACCTCAACAACTGGAACCGCAGGAAAACCGCCGAGATGCTGAACATCAGCTATCGCGCATTGCTGTATAAGATTCGCAATGCCGGGCTTCGGGACTATGCCGCGCCGAAGGGTGCGAACGGGGGCAACGGCGCGGCGCTGGTCGATTACCGCACTTCCTCAGAGGCCTGAGCCCTGGGCCTCGGGATCTGGATGCGACTTGACTGGCGCCGAGGTGGTGCCGCTCAGGTTTGCCATTGCGGTGCAGGATCTAGCGCTATCACGGTCGTTGGCCGCTACGAAGGGCTGTCCGCAAGACCGCTTATTTGGCGTTGGGCACACCATCGCCTAGCACTGTCGTGCATGAGTCTATTAAACCAAAGTTTTCATCGAGATTACCCGCATCGTGCGTTCCGAAGCGGAACGTTGTCGCTTGATGGCGTGACAATACCTGTGGATTTTGTGGACAGAACTGAGGTACCCTCATCTCAGATGGCCCGTATCCGTAAACATGGGCTGATTGTCCCCTACGCAATCCGGCTTGCCCGGTACTTTCGTTCCGGAGTAAGTTGTGCGCCACTTAAATTCAATGCTGGATCCAGAAGAGGCGGTACCGCTGCCGTTGCCTGCGAGTCCTTCCACCTCGCCGGAAATCATCCGCGTGATGATTTTCGAAGCGACACGCATGGGCGCCGAACTGCTGAAGCGCATGCTGGAATCTTCTACCTATCCGCTGCGCGTGACTGCGGTCGGCGAAGAGATTAAGACGACTTCGGAGCTGCTTTTCCCCGACGTTGACGTTGCCGTGATTGCGGCGGGCGCGGAAGACCTTGCGGTCAAAACCAAGCTGGTGCGCAAGCTGCGCAACAACAATCCCAATCTTCGTTGTGTTCTATTGATCGACCAGTGCAGTCGCGAACTGGTGGTCGAGGCCTTTACCTCAGGAGCCATGGGCATCTGCGGCCGGGACGAGAGCTGCGAAGTCCTTTGCAAGTGCATCGACCGGGTACACCACGGACAGGTGTGGGCCAATAGTGAGCAACTGCGCTACGTTTTGGACACGCTCTCCAACGGCAATCGCGGGCCGCTGACCGATGTCCGGGGAAAGGTTTTACTCACTCCCAGGCAGCAGGAGATTGTTTACCTGGTCCTTGAGGGATTGCGTAACCGGGAGATCGCCAAGCGTCTCAACATAAGCGAACACACCATACGAAATTATTTGTTTCGCATTTTTGAAAAGCTCGGGGTCTCCAGCCGCGCCGAGCTCATCCTCTACACCATGGCCAATGCCAAGAAATAAAGGCGTTGCCCTGGTGCTCCTTCTTCGCGCCCAGCTCTGCGGACACGGTTGCGATAAAAGGCTTTGAAAGGGCGCGCCTTCACAGGCCGCTGAAAAACTCCAATCTCGGAGGACATGAGTCAGGGCACGACTTCAGTCGTGCCGATAAGCCGTTTGTTTCGCGCTGGAGCCGGCGTCAGCCGGCGGCACAGAATGGGCGAATAGGACTTTTTTTCAGCGGCCGGTTCAGGCGTGCCCACCCCTTGCGGCACGCCTGAAGGGCGTGCCCTTTCAAAACAGGCCATGTCAACTCTGGACACGTTCTAAGCCCGACTGCCGTCTCCGCCGGCTCCTCCCAACTTCACTGAGCCGAAATCGTATTGCCGACCGCCATGTCAACGGAATAACGCCGTTATTCCAAACGCAGTATCCACGGGTTGGTTGGGTTGGGAATATAGAGATAGATATCCTCGTTCGGAAAATACTTGAACCGCGTATAGACTCCGGGGCCGAAGGACATGGGAGGCGTCGGGCCGTAGCTGGCCGCGAAGCACTGTTGTGGTTGGATCGTCTGCTGCTGGCCCTGATAGGTGATCGTCACCGGATTGTTGGGATCTGGGTTCAGCAGATAGACAATGTTGAATGGGCCGGTGCATCCTGCTCCGCTGCAGTTGGTCGAGGACGGGAAGATGGCCATCACGTCGCGCTTGGAATCCCAGGTCACGCCCGCCCAGTAGCCCAGCGCGCCCGTGCACGAGCTTGTGTCGTCGAGGTTGATGGTATGACAACTGGTGCCGTTGCAAGTGTCGAGGTACAGGATGCGCAGATGGTAGCCGCCGTACTCGTCGCCGTTTTCCATCACCAGGTAATGGTCGATAGGATCGAGATCGAGATTGGCGTTGTAGCCAATGTAGGGCAGAGTGTTGGCCAGCACGGTGTAGGTGTCGTTGGCCGGATTGTAAGCGTAGAGCGTGCGGTTCTCGTCGTAGACCAGATCGTCGCCGCTGGTGGAGTGGCCGCTGGTATAGTCGTACACCGCGGCGGTGAACCACTGGTAGGAATTGTCCTGCAGCCGCGTCCACTGGGGCGGATGCTGGGTGAGATCGAGCGTCCAGTTGCTGAACATGGGCCCGGTGGGATCGGCGGCGGCGGCTCCGCCCCAGGCGAACAGCTTGCTGGCGGGCGGGTTGTAGACGAAGCCGGCGTAGGTCTCGCGCGCATTAGGTGTGAAGCGCGCGCCATAGCCGCAGGAAGGCTGGCCGGAGCTGCCATCGGGCGCGGGCGTGGATTCGAAGATCGCCCCGGCGTAGCCCGACTCGGAGAAGGGATTGCTGACCAGTTGTCCCGCGCCGTTGTGCCACATCCCCTGACCGCAGTTGTTCGTGCCCTTGCAGGCGCAGTCGGCGGGAACGTCGGTGTTGTCCACTGTCCAGTCAGGATTGGTGACGCGCACCGCGGTGGGATCGGCGCCTGCCAGATTGAGCACGTACATCTCGTTGCCCTGGTAGTTGCCGTGGCCGGAGGTCCAGAGGAAATAGCGGTCGTTAGTGGTGTCGGCTGCGCCGCCGCTATAGGCCACCATCTGGCCGCCGATACAGTTGCTGAGGAAATCGAAGGCATCGACCTCGCCGACTTCGGGGTTGTAGTACGTGTAGCCCGGGCT
Source organism: uncultured Acidobacteriaceae bacterium (assembly GCA_963713465.1). Classification (GTDB taxonomy): domain Bacteria; phylum Acidobacteriota; class Terriglobia; order Terriglobales; family Acidobacteriaceae; genus Bog-257. Next base: position 135,081 of record CAVQLZ010000030.1, on the reverse strand, counting down.
GACATTGCAGAAGTTGGCGTCGGTGCCCAACTGCAACCAGCCCGTGCCGGCGGGAAGATTGACTTGTCCTGAAGCTGACACGGTAAGCGTCACCGTTGCCGTCTGATTGCCCTGCGTGCTGGAGGCGGTGACGGTGATGGCATAGCTGCCATACCTCGTGCCCGCAGCAACGTTCAACCTCATCACTGAGCTGCCGGAGCCGGGCGCTGGAATGGTGCTGGGATTGAAGCTGACGGTCGTGCCTTGCGGCGCGCCCGACGCCGATAACGTGATCGCACTGTTGAAGCCGTCAGCGGCCGTGGTTGTGATCGTCCCGGTCACCTGTCCGCCGCTTGCCGGACTACTGAGCGACGCGGGAACGCTTAGGGTGAACCCCGGCGGACCGGCCACGGTGACGTTGAGCGTGACCGTCGCGTGCTGCATGACTCCTCCGCCTTGCGCCGTCACCGTGATGGGATAGCTTCCGAGCGCGGCGCCGCTGGGCACGTTGATGGTCATGATGGATGTGCCCGCGCCCGGCGCAGGAATGGTGCTGGGATTGAAGGCGACCGTGGTTCCTGCCGGCCCACCCGCAGCCGAAAGACTCACGGCGCTGTTGAAGCCGCCGATGCCAACGGTAAAGACATCGCCAGTGGAATACTGGCCTTGCCCTACACTGAGTGAAGCCGGCGCCTGCAGCGCGAACGTTGGGCCTGTGGAGACCTGCGTAACCCCGAGATAGGCAATGGGCGTGATGTTCCCGTCGTACTGGTTCGTGCCCACCTGAACGGTCAGCTGCGTTCCGGCCAGGGTCACCTGCTGGCTCAGGTTATTGGCCGGCCATTGCGCTGCCGACCAGCTGTTTCCCTGCATGTCATAGAAATAGCCTTCATTGATAGGTCCACCGCTTACGGTCGTCAGCAGATTGCTGCCGTCATAGAACGTGATCTGACAAAGGGCAAAGCATTCCGGATAACCGGCATCGCCCATGGCCAGCGACAGGTTATAGGTTCCCGGCGACGGCAGATTGACATAGAAGTTGGCGGGCTGGCCGTTGGTGGTGTAGTTGATGCCGGCCAGGCGGGGATCGATCTGGTTGTCGCGGTCCAGCGTTGAAAATGTTGCCGTGTAAGACCAACCGTAGGTGGTGAGGTCGCCCGTGGTTGGATAGACGGTTGTCAGAATGACGTAGGTGTCGCCCGGTGGATCGGTAACGAATCCTTGCGAGCCGCGGAAGTCAAAGCCCTGCTGCCACACCGAAGAGAGCACGGTCAGTTGCAGCGTGGTGTTCTGCTGAACGCCGCCGCCATTGCCGGTAATGGTTATGGGATAGACACCCAGCGCAGTATTGGCTCCTACGGTAATGGTCATGGTGGACGAGCCGTTGCCCGGAGCCGGAATGGTTTGCGGGTTGAAGCTCACGGTGGTGCCTGCCGGCATGCCTGCCGCCGACAATGCGATCGAGCTGTTGAAGCCGTTCAGCGCCGTGGTCGTCGCCGTCGCGTTCCCGCCAGAGCCTTGCGCCACAGCAATGGCCGGAGGCGAGACGTTCAGGCTGAAGCTGGGCTGTGCGGCTGCGGTTACGGTCAGAGTGACGGTCGTCGGTTTGCTGCACCCCTTCGCCGTTGCCGGTCACGGTGATGGGATAGATGCCGGGAGCCGTACTCGCTCCCACCGTGATGGTCATGGTGGAGCTGCCCGCTCCGGGTGCGGGTATGGGATTAGTACCAAAGTTGACGCTGGTTCCAGACGGCACGCCCGACGCCGACAAAGTAATGGCGCTGTTAAAGCCGCCGCTGATATTGGTGGTCAGCGTCGATGTGCCCTGATTGCCTTGCGTCACACTTAGCGCAGCCGGCGTGGCGGAGATGAGGAAATTGGGTGCGAGAGTGACCTCTGCCAAACCAAGGAATGCAATCGGGGTTTGATCGCCGGTACTATCGCTGGTTCCCACCACTACCGTGAGTCTCGTACCTGAAATCGCGATCTGCCGGCTAACGTTTTGCGTGGGCCATTGCGCCGCCGACCAGAGGTTACTCTGCGCGTCGTAGAAATAACCTAGATTGATTGGTCCGCCGGCAACGGTGCCCACTACGGTGGTACCGTCCAGGAATTGAATCTGGCATTCGACGCTGCATTCTTGGTAACCCTCGTCGCCCATTGCCAGCGAGAGATTGTAGGTGCCCGAGGCCGGCAAATCGACATAGAAGGTGCCCGGTGTGCCGTTCAACGCATAGTTGATGCCGGCCAGTCGCGGGTCGACCATCGTGCTGCGATCGCGCGCGTAAACCTTTGTAATATCCGTCCAACCATAATTGGTGCCGTTGTAGGTGGTCGGATAGGCCGTAGTGTTGAGAACATAGGTGTCGCCAGGAGGATCGGTGACATAGTTGGAACTGGCGCGGAAGTCGAACCCTATATACCAGGCAGTGCTGGAAGTGACGTTCAGAGTCACCGTAGTGTTCTGCTGACTGCCTCCACCATTGCCCGTCACGGTGATCGGATAAGTTCCCGTCGGCGTGCTCGCTCCCACCGTTATCGTCATGGTGGAGTTGCCGGAGCCGGGTGCTGGTATGGTCTGGGGATTGAAACCTATGGTTGTCCCGGACGGCATTCCCGAAGCCGACAGGCTGACGGAACTGTCGAAGCCTCCGCTGATGGTGCTAGTGATGGTGGACGTTCCTTGATTGCCTTGCTGAACCGTCAGGGAGGATGGATTAGCTGAAAGGCTGAAGCTAGATGCGGCCGCGACCGTCAGCACAACCGTAGTGTTCTGCTGAATGCCGCCACCATTGCCAGTCACGGTGATCGGATAGGTTCCGGTCGGTGTGCTTGTGCCGACCGTGATCGTCATCGTCGAGCTGCCCGAGCCCGGCGCGGGAATCGGATTGGGATTGAAGCTGATCGTGCTTCCGGAAGGCGCTCCTGCGGCTGACAAGGTGATCGAGCTATTAAAGTTGCCACTGATCGTGGCCGTGATCGTGGATGTACCTTGATTGCCTTGCTGCACCGTCAGCGAAGCGGGCGAGGCCGATAAGGTGAAATTGCCCGCGGGAGGCGTGATCTCGAAAGCGACACCTTTACCATCAGCCCCAGCGCTTAAAGCCGTGCTGTACAAGTTGCCGTGCCCGTCCAGTACCACGCTGCCTGCCGGATTGCTTCCGTCGCTGCCGTTGGTAAAGTCGTGCAGCGAGGTGCCGGACCAACTGCCACTGGATGGGGTCAGTTCGAAAACGTTACCGAATCCGTTAGCCCCATCCTGGTACGTGGTTCCGTAAACATTCCCGGCTGCGTCCAGGGTCAAGCCGGCAAGCGGTCCCGGTGAACTCCCAGATCCGGCGAAGCTGTAAACGACTCCGAAAGTCCAGCCGCCACCTGACGGCACCAGGGTGAAAACTGTGCCGCCGCCCTCCCAGCCTCCGCTGGGAGTGGTTCCGTAAAGATCGCCTGAGGCGTTAAAGATCACCCCGCCCTGTGGACTGGCCCCGTCACTTCCATTTTGGAAAGTATGAAGAAGATTTTCCGTCCAGTTCGACCCTGAGGATGCCAACTGGAAGACTGTCCCACAGCCATATGGGGCGTTGCAGTTGAGATTGCCGCCGGTAGCGGCCGCGCCATACAAATTACCGGCTGCATCGAAAACTACTCCCGCAAAGGGATTTCCACCGTCACTGCCGCCGCTGAAGCTGTAAAGGACGCTCTCCGTCCAACTGCCGTTCGCGGACGTCAACTTGTAAATTACGCCACAGCCCGTTCCGTATTCGCAGTTTCCCGAACCTCCCGAGATCGTGGTGCCATAAATGTTGCCCGCTGCATCGAAAACGAGGTCGCCATTGCCCGGGGCAGCACCGTCGCTGCGTCCCGTGAATCGATAAATGACGGTTTCGTTCCAGTAACAGAGTACGGACTCGCAGACAGTCGCTGGGGGTCTCAGCATGAAGACCGTGCCGCAGCCATTCCCACCGCAGCCGCTACCTCCGCCCTGCCGGGTGGTGCCATACAGAATTCCGTCCGGTCCGAAAACTACTCTGGCATAGGGAGTGGCTCCGTCATTACCGCCTCGGAAGTTGTAAAGCGGCGTGAGAACCCAACCGGAGCCTTTGTATGCGAGTTTGAAGGCGATGCCACAACCGCCGAGGGCGCCGCAATTACCGCCTGTGCTGCCTCCGCTGGACGTCGTGCCGTAAAGATTCCCGGCGGCATCCGTGGACACCCCCCCATAAGGATTGGCCCCGGCTGCTCCGCCAGCGAAAGAGTGCAGGGGGGTGTATGTCTGGGCTGGGGCAGGCTGCGTTGCCACCGCGATGAACACCAGCATGAACGCCAAACTCAAGGCAACGGTTGTCGCACCTAGCCTGGTCGCGAAAACCTGACCATCTCGCACTAACCTTTTTATGACGGTCCCTTGCGTACGGCAGCCGAGACCACGGGTGTGACCATACATTCGCATAGCGCCACTCTTTAAGGTATTACGTGATAAGGAGAAATCTTCTACTGGGTATAATCCACGGCGGTCAGACATGGCAATGTCCAAGTTCGCTTAGCAGTGCCTTTCGTGCTAGTGGACATGGAAAAGTTTTCTTGAACCGATCTCGCCAAGCTGCAAGCATCTGATTGTAGACATTCAGCTTAGGGGAAGCACGTCACTTACCAAAGGAAAATATCAATTGACAAGCTTTTCCACATAAGTGCCGGTCGAACTAGGAAGCGGTTTAGCCATGATCCGGAAACATATTGCTTATCTGTTGTGTTTTTAGATATTTGCCTAGTGGTGTTACGAGTGCCAGTGGTGCGATCCGACAAGGCTCCTTCACCGAACGGGAGGCAGCACCTGGCCACCTCCACCCGTTCGAAAGAACGGAATCGGGTACAGATGCTTGACGGCATCGAAGCTGGTCGTGCCCAGCTGCAGAGGACCTGCGCACCATCATTGCAAGGAGCGCATCCGAGCGCACAATAATCGTGCAAATCGTGGATGCACTTAGGCCGCCACTGCGGCTCCGCCCTGCGCCCCGGTTCTGTCACGATAGGGGCCAACTTCCCTGAGCAACTTACGGTAGCCGTGTAATACCGGAAAAGGAGTCGAACCCCGCATCAAAGCTTAGGATTCGCTCAATGCCATGCTCTTCCATGATCGACAGATGTACCGCGTCGCGGGCCGAAAGGCGGCGATACTCGAGAACAATCTGTTTCGCACGCTCGACTGTTTTGCCATTCACCGGCAAGACCTCGTCCACTACGCTCAGCAGCGCATCGAAGGCTGGCTGAATTGCGTCCCGGCGATCGATCGCAACATAGCGATGAAGGATCTCCCGTAACACTTCAGCATCCGTAACCAGACGTTGGCGGTCCCGAACGAGTTTTTCGAGCAAGCGCTGGGCAGCTGTTTTGTGCGGGTGGGATGCGCCGACCAGGTACATCGGGATGTTAGAGTCAACCAGAATCACGAGCGTGTACCAGCTTCATGTCCGGCTTCGATCTCGGCAAGCATACGCTCGATGTCGCCAGTAGGATACTCGTGCTGCGCTGCGATACGGATTGCGTCAAGCTTCTTGCTGATGCTACCTATAGGTTCCTGCCTGCGTGCGGACTCCAGGGCTTGCCGGACCCACTCTGCGATCGACATGTTCCGTGATCGCGCCACCCGCTGGATATCCCGGTATTCTGGATCTTTCAGGATGACCTGTAGCCTCTTAGCCATGAAATGAGTTTAGATGACTCATCTATATGAGTCAACCTAAAACCCGAAGGTTGTTGATATACTTTCCGTCCGAAAGTTGAACCATGCCGGCAGATCGGTCCGTTGTCCTCGGGAAAGAACAGCTTGCTCTTTCGCAATTCCTCACACCCACAAACCATGCTTTTCTAGTGGAGGCCCGCGATGGGTTTTACTTTCCATCGCGGGCCTGAGGTCCGAACCCGCCGGCGAATTGCACCGATAGGGTTCAGTTATTCAGAAGCGCTCCCGAGAGTATGCAGATATGCCGTGAGCGGTTCCGCTGCGAAGGGGGTTACAGCACCGCTGGGGAGGGCAGCGCCTTGCGGTGGGGGATTGCAGATGATATCCCCTGAGGGGTTCCCCGGGGGACAGCACGGAGGCGGACAGCACCCAATGGGAGGACATCTGGGCGTGCCGGTGCCGGTTAGACTGACCGTTGCCGGCTGGCCATCAGGGGAGTCGGTCGTCACCTGGAGAGTCCCGCTTGCCGGCCCTACCTCATCCGGACTGAACGCCGCCCAGACGTAGCAGGAGCCACCTGCCGGTACGGGCTGCGTGGTCTTGCACTTATTGCTGCCGTCTTCCACCGGGAAAATCCCGTCGGGATCGGTCTCTATCGCGGTGATATGGAGGGGTTCCGGCTCGTTATTGGTCAAAGTAAACGCCTCGGCTGCACTCGTGTTTCCGACCTGCACCGAACCGAAGTCAAAGGTCCTGGGGTTTAACGTCACGTCGGCTTCAGCCGTGCCGCTTAGGGCAACGGTTATGGGGCAGGCTGGGGCGCCACTGCACTCTATTGTCAAAGCCCCCAAATGCTGACCCGCTTCCCCCGCGTCGAATTGTACGGTGATATCGCAAGGAGTATCCCCCGACGGCAGCACCCCGGGATCGGGACATGTGGTGAGGCTAGCGATCACTTTGAACGGAGGGTAGGGAGCAGCACTGATGCTGGTAATGGTGATGTTATTGGAACGGTCGTTGCACAGAACGAACACTTTGTCCTCGGAGAAGTCCCGTGCGATGGTAGCGAAGTTCCAGGAAGCGGGAATAACGTATACGCCGCTGCCGGTTAAGCAGGGGTTGGCCGGCGGAAGCGTAGAGTCGGTTTGAGCGAAAGCGAGCATGGGAAGCATGCACAGGATAAACAGCAGAGATAGTTTTTTCATTTTCTTCCTCCATAGGTGTATTGCACCTTGAAATCGATACAGCGTTGATCTTTGCTAACCTCAGGCGGCACTATTGCCGGGTGCCGCACTTCTAACGAAGTCAGAGCTGGCGCGCCCCGGCGCATGTCGGTTGTTTTTATTCGGAACCAGTTGCTATAGCTTTTGCCGCGCCTGCATCGGCTGGAGAAAAGTAGTTGCTACAGGAGGAGCACGCTTGCACGACAACGTTGTCAAGGTACCAATAGTTGCTCGCGTTACGCTCCTCAAAGCTAATCACGTCATTGCCGCCGCCAACCGCGGTTACCTGGAACGAGAAATACTCGTAACCAAAGGGACCGCTGTTGATTAGCTGGAGCAGGTTGTTGTCGTTCCAGCTTGCCTCAAAGCTGTCCGGGGTGAAAGGAGCGATGGCGCCATTGCTCAAGTAGAAGCACAGGATGTATGCTTGTCCGGGGTTCAAGCCCGTAATCGCTTGGGAGATTCTGTTCTCACCGGGAACGGATCCCATGTTCAACGACTTTGAGCTACCGCCCTGACCATTTCCCCCGATCAATACATACGGATCCACCGAGCTGGGCCAAGCCACGGTCCAGTCGACAATGTTGTAGTTGGAACCGTTCTGAAAACCCCCGTTGGCTACCAGGTTGGCTCCGTGACCCCCGACACAGCTCTGGATCTGGGCGGAAATCGTCGCGGGCATGATGGCACAAGCCATAATGACTGCGGCCCATAGGCTTCTCTTGACTAGCCTCAGTGTGGTGAAACTCTGCGTTTTCATACTGACCTCCTTTGGTCATGGATTGTGGCGGCAATTGATCGAAGGGTGAGAGCAACTTCGCCGCTGGAGCTGACTCTCACCGGGCATTGGTTCGCTTGCCGGCCGGAGGGTATGGTTAATCCCCTCTGGAAGTGTTCCCTTGAAAACGGATCGTCGAACCCCGCCCGATTTCCGCTCTCGTGGGCGCACATTAGGACGGTTCGCCGCTCGCGAGCAATGCCCAACGGCTCACTTCTCGATATCCTTGGGTACACCGTCTAAGCTATTGCTTCCACGCGGGTTAGAAGGTGAGGTCACCGGGACCCACAGAACTTCATGGGAGAAACCGGGTTATAATCGCGCGGGCTTCTACCTTCTGAGGGTGGTTGTAGTTGTGAGCGCCACGCAAAAACTACTTCGCTTCGGCGTCTTCGAGCTGAATGTCGATACCGAAGAGCTTTCGAAATCCGGCATACCCGTCAAGTTGCCGCCTCAGCCTCTAAAGCTGCTGGCCTTGCTCGCCGGTCACGCCAGCCAGGTCGTGACTCGTGACCAAATTCAAAAGGAACTTTGGGCTGGGGAAACCTTTGTTGACTTCGACCACGGGGTGAACAAGTGCATCAACCAGATCCGGACGGCGCTCGTCGATAATGCCGATCACCCGCTCTATATCGAAACGCTCCCTCGCCGCGGATACCGCTTCGTCGCTCCGGTGATTTCGAAGACGATTCCCGCGCCGCAACCCAGGATCATCGAGTCAGACTCCGGCGAACGGAGCCGTCTTCCAGTTTTAATTGGTGGCAGGACGAAAGCGGCCACCGCCACCGCGGAAGTGGCAGCGGCCATCCTTCCCGCTGCTGTGCCGGACGCGATAGTGGCAACCGAGCCGGCGACAGAGGTTGCACCTACTCGCCCACAGCGATATCGATTCTCGCGAGCCCGTCTCGTCTGGATCGGAGTGGCGGTGCTAGTGGTTGCCCTCGGCGGGGGATTGTACTGGCGCTGGCGCGCGCACAAAGTACCGGCACTTACTGACAAAGACACGGTCGTGCTGGCCGACTTCGATAACAAAACCGGAGACCCCGTATTCGATGACACGTTGAAGCAGGGGCTGGCCATTCAGTTGGAGCAATCGCCGTTTCTCGAGCTGATTTCCCAAGGCAAGGTCAATCAGACGCTGAAGCTGATGGGCCGTTCGCCTGGCGACCTGGTAACGCCGGAAGTTGCCCGCGAAGTCTGCCAGCGCACCGGCAGCAAGGCCATGCATTACCGGCTTGATCGCTAGCCTGGGGTCGCAGTACGTCATTGGCTTGGAGGCGGTGGACTGCAATACCGGAGACGTTCTGGCGGAAGCGCAGGAGCAGGCCAGTGCGAAGGAAGCCGTGCTCAAGGCGTTAGACAAGACCGCGATCAGCTTGCGCAGCAAACTCGGCGAGTCGCTGGCTTCGGTGCAGGAATACGCTACGCCGCTTGGAAGAGGCGACCACGCCATCACTGGATGCGCTGCAAGCCTACAGCCAGGGAGAAAAGACGATGGTTACAAAAGGGGACTCGGCTGCTCTGCCATTCTTCCAGCGAGCGGTGGAACTGGACCCGAACTTTGCTGTGGCCTACGCCGGCATGGCGGCCTCCTATAACAACCTCGACGAAGTCGGACGGTCAGCGGAGAACGCGCGCAAGGCATATGCGCTGCGGGAAAAAGTGAGCGAACGGGAGCGGCTGCGTATAGAGACCTCCTACTACCTGTACGCAACTGGAGAATTGGAGAAGGCAGCCCAGACTTTCGAACGGTGGCAACAGAGCTATCCCCGGGACGGCGCGCCATACACCAACCTGAGTTTCATTTACATGCACCTTGGAGACTGGGAGAAGGCGTTGCAGGAAGCCCGCGGCGCCATGCGCCTACGCCCACAATACCGCGAGCAACTACCCGAATCTCGCTATTGACTGTATGAGCCTGAACCGGCTGGAGGACGCCGAGGCGGTGTTCAAGTTGGCCGAGGAGCGCAAGGTGGCGAGTGAGTTCCTGCTTTACAGCCCCTACGAGGTTGCCTTCTCTGAAGGGCGACACGCAGCGGATGGCGGAGATGGTAGCGGCCGCAATGGGCAAGCCCGGCAGAGAAGATTTGCTGCTGGCCACGCAAGCCGACACCGAAGGCTTGGCATGGGAGGTTAAAGAATGCAAGCGAGCTGACCCGGCGGGCGATGGATTCAGCTCAGCTCAACGACGCCAAGGAGACTGCTGCAACCTATCAGGCAGCGGCGGCGCTGCGCGAGGTGGAATCAGGGTACCGAGAGCAGGCCCGGGCCGATGCCGATGCGGCGCTGAAGCTGGCGCCAAACCGCGACGTGCGGGCGATGGCGGCGCTGGCCTTTGCGCGGGCAGGCGATACCGCACGTGCGGAGAAGCTGGCGCTCGAACTTGACAAGACATTCCCGCTCGATACGTTGGTCCAGAAGTATTGGCTGCCCACGATCCGGGCGGCCCTGGCCCTGGATCGCAAAGACCCGAACCGCGCGCTCGAACTGCTAAAGGTAGCCAGCACGATCGAACTCGGCGTGCCTACGCAGGTCAATGTATTCCTTTGCCCGGCCTATCTGCGGGGTGAGGCCTATCTTATGCTGCACGACGGCAACGCCGCGGCTACAGAATTTCAGAAGTTTATCGACCACTATGGTCTGGTGGTGAACTTTCCCTGGGGAGCGCTGGCCCGCCTCGGTCAGGCTCGCGCTTATTCGCTCTCTGGCGACACTACGAAAGCGAAGGCCGCCTACCAGGACTTCCTCAACCTCTGGAAAGATGCCGATCCCGATGTGCCCGTCTACCAGCAGGCCAAGGCCGAGTACGCCACCTTACGGTAGCGGAATCAATGGCAGGGAACCCAACCGATTAGTTGAGACAGCCAACCAAATGGTTGACTCTTGGGGCGTATCCCGGGCTGATTTCCACATTTCGTTCTCTTGTTTCCAAGACGCCGCAACTGCCGACACGCAATGATTCCGCAGACTTAGCGGGATTTCCGCACACGCGAGAGCGATTGGCGGAGCAGATGCAACCTGCAGCACAGATGGTGAGCCGAGTGCCTTTCAAAAGCTCGTAGGGCCGGCAGCACCAGGTTCTGGCTTCCATTCCACGAACCCTTAGGAGGGAATGTGAAAAAGCTTTTTACGCTGCTCGTCGTTTGCATGTTCTCCATGCTCGCTTTCGCTCAAACCGGCTCCCCAGCCGATTCAGTAGGGGGTCTAGGGGGAGGCCGAGCTTCTGGCAATAATCCGGCGCCCGCTGACTCAGTAGGGAGTGCGCCGCGAGGGCTTTCGCAAGAGCTTCGACAATAACCCGGCGCCCGCCGACGGTGTGACCCTGACTCCTTCTTCCGCCTCGGACTTGGGCAATCAACCGATAGGCTTTGAGGCTGTTACACCGTTCACTCTGACCAATGGCGGGCTCAAACAACATTAGGATCACGAATGTTGCAGTCAGCCCTCCCGGGCCCTATTCGATCTACGCCAACAATTGCCCAGGCCAGATACCGCTAGGAAGCTCTTGTACTATTTTGGTGGCATTCGAAGCTTCCGCTGTGGGGCGGCGCTCGGCAACGTTGACTGTAACTTATGAGCAACGGGAGCAACGAGACGCAAACTGCTAACCTGATCGCCAACGGCATGTACGATGTCGCTGCTCTCTCCGCAGATGCGTGTAATGTCTACGTCGGCCAGGAGCATGTGCATCCCGGTCCGTGTACAATGACTCTTAGTCAACCAGGAGCCGATTCGCTCAAGATCGCAGCTTCCAGATCTCATACGCAAGACAATTTCTCATGACATCGGACAGTTGCCCGCATCGAGCCGGAGCGGTGCAGGCGTTTGGCTCTTGTACAATTGTCGTGCAGTTCTACTCGAACCTTGAGAGCACGGGTACGTTGAAGGTGATCACCAATCCTCCGAGTCGTCGGCCCGCCAATCTCGGCCTGCAAGGGTGTCGGGGTAGAGGATATACCTGCTAATTGCATCTGACGGCGCCACTTGCTGCGCACTTCAGTCTGTCCAAGCCCGCGAATGAAAGAAAACTATGATCGCGGGCTTGGGGCCTTGTTCTTTTCAACAAATAATAGGCAGACTATGCTGCTCATTTGTGCAGAAGACCTGCCATGTGTGGAAACGCTAGTCTTCCTCATTGCGCTCACTGTTTACGTCTGGCAGATCAGCGTCCAGCTCAAAGCTTCGAGCCAGACGGTGCAAGTAGTTGGGATGAATTCCCAGTAGTCTTGCCGCCTCTGGATAGCTTCCATTCGCCTCTTGAAGGGCCTCCACCATTAAGCCACGCTTCAGATGATTGATGGAGTCGTAATATTTTCCCCGGCTGCGCTCCGAGCCTCGCCATTCCAGCAGCATTCCCGGCAAGTCCTCGGGCAAAATCACATCGGTGGACCCCATTACCACCGCGTGTTCGATGGAGTTCTCCAATTCGCGGACATTACCCGGCCAATCGTACGTCACTAGCAGAGTCTGGGCTTCGGGAGAAATTCCCTTGAGTTGCCGATTTGTGCATCTTTGCGCATACATGGTGGCAAAGTAGGATGCCAATAACGGAATATCTTCCCGGCGCTCACGCAGCGGGGGGACGCCGATGGAGACCACGTTGAGGCGATAAAACAGATCGGCCCGCAGTTCGCCCTTCCTCACCGCGACCTCCAGATTCTTATTGGTCGCCGCGACGATCCGCGCACCGAACTTGATCAGCTCGGTACCTCCGAGCCGCTCGAACTCCCTCGCTTGCAGGACGCGAAGCAGTTTCGCCTGCAAGGCGGGAGCGAGTTCCCCCACCTCATCCAGGAAGACAGTTCCGTCCTTGGCGACTTCCAGTTTGCCGCGTTTGCTGGCCACGGCGCCGGTGAAAGCGCCTTTCTCGTAGCCGAACAATTCGCTTTCCAGCAGCGCCTCGGGAATAGCGGCACAATTGATGGCGACGAAAGGTTTCTCGCAGCGCGCACTATTGCGGTGGATGGCAACTGCCACCAACTCTTTCCCGCTTCCACTCTCGCCGTGCACCAGCACTGTCGAATCGCTCTGTGCCACCTTTTGAATCAGCGCGGTGAGACGCCCAATCGCCCGGCTTTCCCCGATCATGGCCTGGGCCGGCGGCCGCAGTTCTTGCCGGAGCTGGTGGTTTTCGGCGCGCAAAGACTCCAGCGCCAGGACGTTCTCCAGGCTCACCGCCGCAACTCCGGCAACCGAGTTCAGCAGGTGAACGTTGTCCTCGGGGAAGCTATGCTTGCCCATGGCGACAAGATAGATGGCGCCAATAACGTTTTGCAGCGCCACCAGAGGCGCGCAGAGTACCGATTCGTCGCCCCCGTCGGCGGAAGGTGAATCAGTCACCACGACCGAACGTTCACACAGAGAACGAACCACCAATTCTTTCCGGATGTTCAGCTTTGATTGCTTAGCATGATCGCGGTGCCAGGTTACGATTGACGTGGGATCCTCGTTAATACGGGGGACGATGAGAACGCCGCCGGCATCGGCGGGTATCACTTCCGCGATAAACTCCAGCAAGTGGTTCTGCAATGACACCGGATCGCGAAATGAATTAACCGTTTTGGCGATCTTGAATAAAATGTTTAAGTCGCGCGCCATCCGGCCCACGTCGGTAGTGGTTGGCGCGGCTGGCAGTTCTTCATCGGCGGAGTTGATCGTCTTTGACATGGAGGCGCATCCTGTGGTGACGATTCTCTCTTACTTTCGCATCTTACTGAAGTCTGATGCACAGGGGCCTGCGACAAAAGGGCTAGGTCCGGGATGTTCTGATCGTGTTGGCACGAAAAGAACAATCGCCGCCCCAGCACCTTTCAGCAACCTGGCCAGCACGGAAGAACCGGGCGTCCTCTGCGCGTCCGGCAGTAGGAACAGAGCTGTCCGTCCGATCCTGATATCCTAATAGTCTTGAAGCGCGATTTTGCGAGGGGAACATGAGTAGTCCTCAGAATTCGGCGTGGAAAACACGACTGGTGGAGGGCAGGTTCCCCGATCGGTCGTTTGATATCGAATTCTGGCAGGAGCAGGGGGATGAAGCCATCTTTGCGGCCGCCTGGGAGCTGGTGGAACTAGCTGAGGAAGTCAGAAATGGCAGGAAACCCACACTACAAAGAACTGCTACAACTCTTAAACGATTTTGAGGTCGAGTATCTGATTGTCGGCGGATTCGCAGTCATGAAGTACAGCGAGCCGCGTTATACAAAAGATCTCGACGTGTGGGTGGACAATTCAAGGCAAAACTCTCTTCGCGTTGTCGAAGCGCTCAAGAAGTTCGGTGCTCCCCTGGACCAAGACAAGGTAACCGCCGAAACATTCGCCGACAAGCAAGTGGTCTATCAGATCGGAATCGCACCGGTGCGCATTGACATTCTCAGCGAGATCACGGGCGTCAGGTTTCCCGATGCGTGGAGAAACAGGGTCGCAAGCACTTTCTTCGGCATCCCGGTGCACTTCATCTCGCTGGATGATCTGGTGGCTAACAAACTAGCATTAGGTCGCAGCCGTGACCTCCAGGACTTGAAGAGGAATCCCGGAACCTCGAAGTCGGAGACGTAGACAGAGGGCTGCCTTGGTAAGCGTTGTTAGAAGGTTCCGAGTCCCTTCAGGAACGGCAATTTCCGCCTCGAGTCAGCAAAAAAAATCTGCTCAGCATCGGTGGATGAATCACGCACGCCCGAGTCCCGCAATGCGGGACGGACACAAGATAGCCCAGCATGCAGCGACGCCGCAGGCGAGCGGAGTGCTGGGTAGGCGTTGTATTGAAGTCGGAGTCCCTTCAGGGACGGCACAACCCGCCCCGAGTCGATCCGACCTCACGCGCTCATGGGTCCAATGACGAAAAGCCCCATCCGAGCAAACGATGCTCGGATCGGGCACCCTCAAGATTGTAGGGTGGGCTCCCGCGATGGGCAGCTCCCTTTACTCAGCCAAAGGGCATTAAGGTAATTCATATATATTCGTTCCTTGCACAAGGAATCGGCCTTTTGGGCTGATGCGCATTGGAACCGACCCTTGAATGTGTATGGGGCCGGTCATCCCTTCCGAGAGACTTAGCCTCTGTGACGTGACTAGTCCTTCATAGTTCTTAAGATTCCAGACGGAGAATGTAGGATCGGCCGTTACGCCGTAGGCGGCCATATCCAGCCAATCAAACCTAGGCTTCAAGATGCTGGTGTACGCAGCCACACGGCTACCATCTTGTGAGGCGGAAACTACATACCGCACTCCGCTCCCTCGACCGTAAACCTCTTTGAGCATCTTTCCAGTGCCCAAATCGAAAACTCGCAGAGGCGGATGATGATTGGCAAAGAGCCCAATGCAATCCTTGTCCACCGCCAAAACGCGACCGTCAGGGGTAACTGCGATATCGCCGACCAGAAGGCCCGTAGTGAACTCGTTCTGGATTTCTCCTGTAAGTGGCTGCACAACGAATACATCGGGTTCACTTCCAGGGTGGTTACAGGGGAATTGGTTGGGGATTGCCACGACAAGCTGATTCCCGTCGCTCGTCCATGCTACCGCAGTCGGATTCCATACCCCAAAGCCGCGCTCGCGGGGGCTCCATACTGTTTCTTCGCCGGAATCGAGATTGACAATGTCAATCCATGAATCCTCCTCGATTCCCCTTACCCACACGACGGCTGCCTCGTGTGTGACGGGTGAGAGCTCGAACGCGGCAACGCTCGAGGTGACGGTATACGATTGCGGACCGGACTTGGTTTTGTACGTGTGCGTTACCTGGGGTGGGCCGCTGGTCTGGATTCGCCTTATTTCGCGTAAATTGCTAGCCTGAAAAACGTAAATAGTGTGATCGATATAGGCGGCGATGATGAGCCCGTCAGCCGAGTATCGGATGTATTCCGATCTGGCATAAGTCGGCGTGTTGCTCCTGTCTCTTGTTTCCTTACGCAGAACCGTCTGTCCAACTAGTCTGGCTTGTTGAAAGTCCCATAACTGCACCGAGTCAGTGGTCATGATCTTTGCTGGATCACCCGTGGAATCTCCATGCAGTTGCACCGCTGCAACAAGCCTCTCATCCGGGGAGATGTCCGCCGAGGTTGAATTGCTAGGCAACGAGTACGTTTTGAGCTCCCGTTGGGGAGGCGCGGTTTCGGATGCGAAAACTGAAGTTAACCCAACGCTCATTAGCAGCGAGATGATCTTTAATGTCGGCTGTCTCATCTAGTTTTCACCTGCCTGAAAGCCGTACCTGACAATTCAAGGCTCCTCGCAATGGGCGCCAACTGACCCCTACAATGTCCTCTCAAACAGCATCGTCGCGATCGTGATCATCACCGCGGCGGCGATGGTCAGATAGGGCCAAATCCGCGCGGATGGCCACGAAGCCCGCATCTTTCAACAGCAGTGCTTTGAAGCCGTGCACCTCATACGTGGAAAGGCTAGAGTACTGCGGTCAGACGGTATTCGCGAGCGACGGGTTCGACGATTTTGGCGCGCCCGTGTCCGGGGTTGATCCCTTCACGCGTTCGCACCACGCCTGCGCGTTCCAGTTTCACGACATCCCTTCGTACTGACTTGGGATCACGTCGGAGAGCCGCAGCCAGTGCAGAAACAGACAAAGACCGTGTTCTCACCTTCTTGAGCAGCCGCAGCCGCTCCACCGTAAGCACCTCCACCATGGCGAGCGGATCCTCAAACGTGATCCTGATCTCCGGCTTGATCCGCTCTCCCCGATCGAGCTTGCGCGCCCGCGCCAGGGCGCGTTTAGCGTAGGCCTCAAATCCTTCGCTGCTGATTTTCACCTTCATAGCGGGTCCGTCCTTTCCCGCACTCTGCAAACTTCATCCAGAAACCGCGCCAATAAGTGCTCGTAGCTTACGAACGCGAAGCGCTCCTGTTTTCCTGCATAGTGGCGGTGATGATGGCCGTGCTTGTTGTCGTACCCCAGCACTCTACCGTTGTCCTTTGAAAACAGAGAGTGATTGATGAAAGCCAAGTTGTATCTCACAACTTCACCCTCTGCATTCTGCCATACCTCTTCACGAATCACTCCGGCTCCGCAAGCGCACCTGACCTCGGTCGTTTCGTCCACAACTTTATGTGGCTTCGCAGCTCTGGGTCGATTCATAGGATATCACAGATAGGGCCTGAAATGACCTAGCTGGCCGATCACAACGTCCTCTTGAACAACATCGTGGCGATCGTGATCATCGCCGCCGCCGCGATCGTCAGATATGCCAAGTCGGCGCGGATGGCGACGAAGCCCGCATCCTTCAGCAGCAGCGCCTTGAAGCCGTGCACGGCGTAGCTGAACGGATCGATGTACGCGATCCAGCGCAGCCACGTTGGGAAGGCCTTGATGGGATAGATCGCTCCCGAGGGAAAGAACAGCAGCGTGTTCAGGATGCCGAAGGTGGCGCGCGGCACCAGCGGGTCTTCCACCCGCACCATCATCAGGAACATCATGGTGTTGAACGCCAGCGAGGTGACCACAATCATCAGCAAGACCCAGACGAGATTTTGCAGGGTGAAGATGCTGCCCAGCCCGGAGAGCAGCGATCCTAGCGCGGTGATCACGATGCCTGCCATGATCGCCTTCAGCGCGCCCGCGATGTTCAATCCGGCGACCAGCTCGAACTTCGTGATCGGCGTGACCAGATAGCCTTCATGCACGCCGCGCGCCTTGTCGTCGATGTACAACATGCCGCCGCCGATCATCACCGAGACGAACATGGCCAGCGCGATCGAGCCCGGCAGCAGGTACTTCATGTACTCGATGTAGGGATAGAGCTCGACCGTATCCAGCGAAATCTTCTGCACGATGCGCGAGGGCTCGACGTCGGGCTCATTCAGCGCGTTGACGATGCTGCCGAACTCGTCCTCCAGCGTCGAGCTCATGAAGTTGTCGGTGTTGTCGACGATGAGCGCGATGCGGGGATGGTTCTCCTCATACACCCGCCGCGAGTACTCTGGCGGGATGATGATGGCGCCGTCGAGCCTGCCGGTGCGCACGTCCTCCATCGCCTGCTTGTCGCTGTCGTAGGGCACGGTATAAAACGTATTCGCGTTGGACTGGACCGCGGCCAGCGCCTCGCGCACCTTCACCGACTGCGTGCCCTGGTCCTGATCCACCACCCCCAGACGCGCCTCTTTGATCTTGCCGCCGAAGGCGTTGCCCAGCACGATCAGCTGCACCAGCGGAAACACCATGGCCACCAGCATCAGCGCCGGCGAACGGAAAAACTTGCGCAGCTCGCGCTCCACGATGGCCCACATGCGATTCATGGCCGCATCCCCGGACGGTCGGGCATGACGAAGCTGAACGCTTTCACCTGCTCATCGCGCAGTTGCCGTCCCGTGAAGTGAACGAAGACATCGTCCAGCGTGGTGTTCTGCACCGAGAGCGACTTCACCTGCACGCCCTTGCGCACGGCCAGCTCCACCAGTTCGGTCGTGGTCTTCGAACCGTTCGCGGTGAGGATGCGGTACATGTGCGCGGCCTCGGGCTGGACCGAGGTCACGTCGTCGAGCTTCTCCAGTTCCTGCTGCCAGTCGGCGGGCGCGTTCAGGAATTGCGCTTCGATGACGTTGGTCCCGGGCACGCTCGCCTTCAGCGCCGCCGGCGAATCCAGCGCGACCAGCTTGCCATGGTCGACGATGGCGATGCGATCGCACAGGCGATCGGCTTCGTCCATGTAGTGCGTAGTGATGAGGATCGTCAGGTCGCGGCTGTTCTTGATCTTGGTCAGCATCTCCCACACGGCGACGCGGGAGACGGGATCGAGGCCGGTGGTCGGCTCGTCGAGAAAGAAAATTTTCGGGCTGTGTACTAAGCCGCGCGCAATCTCCAGCCGGCGTCGCATGCCGCCGGAGAGCGTCTTGGTTTGCGCGTGCCGCCATTTCTGCAAATCCACCGTGGTCAGCAGCTCGTCGATGTTGCGCTTGCGCTGTTCGGCGCCTACGCCGTAAAGCTTGGCGTAGATGCTGAGGTTCTCTTCCACGGTGAGATCGATGTCGCTGGTCAATGCTTGCGGGATGACGCCCAGGCATTGCCGCACATTGTCGGCTTGTTTGGCGACGTCGAAGCCGTTGATCACCGCGCGCCCGCTGGTAATGGGCAGCAGCGTGGTCATCATGCGAATCAGAGTAGATTTGCCCGCGCCGTTCGGACCGAGCAATCCGAAAATTTCACCCTGTTCGACGTTGAACGACACGTCGTCGACCGCCGTGAAGTCGCCGTACTTCTTGGTGATGTGATCGACGACGATGGCTTCGCCGTTGGGGGGCTCGGGACATCCATCCCTCCCACCCTTTGCACCAACCGCATCGTTGCCGTTCGATTTTGTGCGAAACCAACTCATCGGGCGCCTTGTGCCAGGCTTCGCGTCGTCAGGTCCTTCGGCAGCAATACCTCGGCCGTCATGCCGGGCACCAGCGCGCCGTCGGGATTATCGACCTTCAGCTTCAGACCGATGGTCTTGATGTCGCGCTTGCGGCGACTCACGTCACGCTGGGTCGCGAAATCGCTCTCGACCGCTTTGAAGATCACCGTACCTTCAATCGGTTTTCCCGCCGGCAACCGGACTTTCAACTTGTCGCCGTCGGCGATGAAGCGGGCTTCGGTCTCGGGCGCTTCGGCTCGCACCCAGGTGTCATTGAAATCGATGATGGTGACGATGGCCTCGCCCGGATTCACCACTTCACCCTGCCGAGTCGCGCGCACCGATACCGTCCCGCTCACCGGCGCATAAATTTTCGTGTAGCCCAGCCGCGTGTCGGCCTCAGCATATTGCGCGCGGGCGTTCGCAACTTGCGCCTCATCCATAGCAACATTGCTGGCGGCGGCGCGCTGCTGATGCAGCTTGGCGTTGGCCGTATCGAGATCCGCTTGCGCCGCCAGAACGTTCTTCTGCGCGCTGTCGACGACAGCCTTCTGCGCATCCAACTGCGCTTCGGCGCGCACGCGGTCCTGGTCGGACTCCACGCCCGCCTTCGCCAGTTCGATCATGCGCTGCGAGTCGCTCTGAATGCGCACCAGATCGGCCTTGGCCTGCGCCAGAGTCGCCTTCGCCGCCGCCAGCCGCGCCTGCGCGTTCACCACGCCGCTGTTGGTCTCACCCAGCGTCTGCGCTTCGGTCGCGCGCATGGATGCAACCTGCTCGTCGTAGGCCTTGATGGTTGCGGCAGCCGCGTCTTTCTGCGCCTGCAAATCGGCCGAGTCGATTTCGGCGATCAGGTCGCCGGCCTTCACTTTCGAGCCTTCATCGACGTACAGCTTCTCGATGCGGCCCATGATCTTCGAGCTGACGATGACCTGGTTGGCATCGACGATGCCGATCAGTACGGTGTCGCCGGTGCGGTCGGTGGAGTAAAAGTAATAACCGGCCGCGATCGCAAGCAGAACCAGCAGGAACACGAAAAACTTGTGCGGCCTCACTTCGCTCCTCCTTGCTCACTGACTGGCTTTCGCCGTTTTCGTCTGGCGCTCCGCTGCTGGCGCTGCTCCTTCTCTTCTGCCAAAATCCTCGCTGCGGTTTCGAAGTCGGGGAACCAGCGGTTCATCCACCTGTAGCCGCCTGGCGGCGTAGGATCGCCGATATCGAGCTCGATGCCTCGCGCTAGCGGCGGCTCTTCAATGGTCGAGGGCGTGCTCGCGGGCGTGGACTGCAGCGCGGAGATTGTCGCGGGCGTGGACGGCGGCACCGCGGCAACTCGCCGCTCACGGCGCTTTTGCTTGACCACGGTCTCGCTGCCGAACTTGCCCATCGGTTGAGCCGCAATTTCGGCCGCCAGTTCGAGCCCCTCTTCGCGATCGGTGAACAGAGCCGCAGCGACGAAGTCGAGCACCGCAGCGCGCCGTTGCTGGATCGCTTCCGGGCTGGTGCCGTCCAGCTCGGGCATGTACTTCTGCCGCAGCGGCGCCGTCAGAAAGTAATGAACGACGCAGCCGATCACCGACGGCAGGAATTGGTAGGGATCGACCGGCCGGAACTCGTGGCTGCGAATGCCATCCTTCAGCAGGTCGACGGTGCAGGCGATGATGCGCTGCATGTACTTGGCGAAGATGCGGTCCAGATGCGGCGAGCCATCGCGGCCGGCGCTCATCAACTCGCTCATGAAAATGTGCGCATAATAGGGCGACTCCGCGACCGAATCGAAGTGGGTGCGCACATAAGCGAGAAAGCGCTCGCCGGCGGTGCCGAGCTGCACAGACACTGTCATCACGCGCTCGACGAGGAGCCGGAAAAAGCGGTCGAGGATGTCGCCGTACAGCGTGTCTTTGTCGCTGAAGTAGTAATAGAGCAGGGCCTTGTTGACGCCGGCGGCTTCGGCGATGGCATCCATGCGCGCGCCCGCCAGGCCTTCGCGGGCGAACTCGACGAGGGCGGCCTGGAGAATGGCATTGCGGCGGGCCTCGGGCTGATGGCGGGTGCCGCGTCGGACTTCGGCGGTGTGGGACCGGGTTGACATTTCGATTTAACTGGTCAGTTAAATATTTAATTAACTGGTTAGTTAAATGCTAGCACTGCGGGTTGCGGATTGGCAAGCCAGCTTTTCGCCGTCGGGAGCAACGAACCCGAGGCCAGCGGTGGCCTTTTGCTTCTGCCACGCGCCCTCACTGCGCCGTTTCCAGCCAATGACCAAACGAGTTAATGGTTCGCTTGGCATCACGAGGTCGCCGCGGCGAGAGGGATCTGCGGTTCGACCCCAGCAACCTGGATCGCGCAAACAGCAGATCCCTCTTCGGTCTAAAAACCTCCTCGCCATGACAAATCTTCTGGCGCATACGGCCTTCAGGCACTCGCGCAATGCACTCGCGCAGGACAGCGCGAATGCTCCGCGCGCATCGGCTTTGATACGATGGCGACTCGTGCTCAGGGGGTTGATTGAACACCGATATCCGCGCCAGACACGCAGAGAGTATTCGGCCCGACGCCGCTGCGGCCGCGGCAACGCAACCGCAGGGCGGGTCTGTTCGGCGCGATGGCGCGATGGCCAAAGTTGACGTTATGTCTGCTCACGCTGGCGTGCCTGGTTCCTTTTTGCGGCAAGGCAGTCAACATCGACGACCCGCTATTCATCTGGACGGCGCAGCACATCACCCAACATCCTCTCGATCCTTACGGCTTCACCGCGTTCTGGTGGAACCGGCCGACGCCGATGTGGCACATCCAGCAGAACCCTCCGCTGGCGGCTTACTATCTGGCATTGATCGGCTCCATTGCCGGGTGGTCGGAGCGCGCGCTGCACGTTGGTTTTTTGCTGCCGGCGATTGTCGTCGTCCTCGGGACCTATCGGCTTGCCCGGCGATTTACCCGGCAACCATTTCTTGCCGCCGCCGCTACTCTAGTCGCTCCTGGGTTTCTAGTTTCAGCTACGACTTTAATGTGCGACGTAAGTATGTTGGCGTTATGGATGCTGGCGCTGATTTTCTGGATAGAGGGGCTCGACGAACCTATTAAGCCGATGTACTTAACTATATCAGGCTTCTTGATAGGTGCGTGCGCGCTGACGAAATACTTTGGCGTATCGCTAATTCCATTGTTATTTGCATATTCATGTTTTCGACAACGTAGTTTGCGACAATGGATTGCATATCTTGCGATTCCATTTCTCATGTTAGGAGGGTATGAACTTTATACCGCTCATCTTTATGGTCACGGGCACATAGCTGAGGCGGCGAGCTACCAGAGTACGGTTCGCGAACAGGAAGGCCGCTCCGGCCGGGCGCTGGTGGGTCTGGCTTTTCTAGGCGGATGCACACTTCCCGCGTTGACTTTCATCCCCTTCCTTTGGTCTCGGCGACAGGTGCTTTGGCTGGCTATCGCGAGCGGACTGCTCGCGCTTTTTTTTTGGTCAGGCTGGATTGATCTGGGCTCGGTCTATCAATATCAGGATTGGCTGCACGCGAACCGGCTATGGATTGCCATGCAACTGTTTTTCTATGTTGCCGGCGGACTTTCGATTCTAGCGCTTATGATCACAGATTTGTGGAAGAAAAAGGATGTTGTCTCGCTACTCCTCTTGCTTTGGATATCCGGTACTCTATTTTTTGCCCTGGTGGTGAATTGGACAGTTAATGCAAGGTCGCTGCTTCCCATTATTCCGGCAGCAGCAATCTTAATTGCGAGACGATTAGACGCGTTGAACCAGGCAACTACTGCCTGGCAATGGGCATTGATCGTACCGCTGGTCATCTCAGGTGCGATCTCTTTATGGCTGGCAGCGGCCGATATGGCTTTCGCAAATACGGCGCGGACAGCGGCCAACTACATCCGTGAGAAATCAGGCGATGATTTCAGCAAGCCCTGGTTTGAAGGCCGCTGGGGTTTCGAATACTATATGGAATCATTTGGCGCGCGGCCGCTGGAGCCGGAAGCGCAGGACTGCAAGTTTGGCGACCTGGTCGTAATTCCCAAGTACAACACTTCGCTATTTAAGTTTCCCTTGAAAACAACCAAGGCAGAGATTATCGACTTTGACGTGCATACCTGGCTGATCACGATGAACCCGGACGCCGGGGCGGGATTTTACTTCTCCGGCTGGGGACCGCTGCCCTTTGTCTTCGGGCCGGTCCCTGCGCAAAGGTATTTGATGGCGCGAGTGCTGCAAGCGCCTTGAGACAGTCAGCGGCTAGAGCCGCAATGATTTTGCGGTGCTTACGGACGGCCTGAAGGCCGTCCCCTTCAAACCCGACCTCAATCAGAGCTTCCTTAACGCCTCACGACAATGCGCCGACTCTTCCCGCGTTGCGCTTTCCCGGCGCGGTTGACACAATAGCCGCGTGAAGCCTTTCTTCAACTTGAAGATCATCTTCTTGGCGCTGCTGGTGCTCATCGTCATCGGCATGGCGGGATTCCATTTTCTTGAGGGCTGGTCGTGGTTCGAAGGCTTCTACATGGTGCTGACCACCGTCACCACGATCGGCTACGGCGAGATCCATCCCCTCTCGCAAGCCGGCCGCTATTTCAATACCTTCATCATCATTGCGGGGGTGGGACTGGTGCTGCTGTTTTTCGGGGGCGCGACCAAGGCTTTGCTAGAATTCGAGCTGCAATCGGTATTCGGCAGGAGACGGATGGACCGCGAGATCAGCCGACTGTCGGACCACTACATCCTGTGCGGGGCGGGACGCGTGGGGCGCAGCGCGGCCCGCGAGCTGGCCCGCAAACCGCTTCCGTTCGTCATCATCGACAACGACGCGGTCAAGCTGGCGCGCTACTCCGACGAAGGCTGGCTCACGCTGGTGGGCGACGCGACCCAGGCGCCTGTACTGCGACAGGCGCAGATCGAAAGGGCGCGCGGGCTGGTCGCCTCTACGACTACCGACGCCACCAACATCTACATCGTGCTGACCGCGCGCAGCCTGAATCCCAAGCTGAATATCATTGCGCGCGCCAGCGAAGAAGAGGCGGAGCGGCATCTGCTGACCGCGGGCGCGAACCACGTTATCTCACCCTATCGTTTTGCCGGATATCGGATTGCGCAGACCTTCATGCGTCCGCATGTGGTCGACTTCTTCGATACGGCGATGAACGAGAAGCTGCCGTTCGACATCGAAGAGGTCAAAGTGCGGGCCGGTTCGCGCGTTGCCGGGCAGACGCTGGAAGGCTCGCGCATCCGGCAGGAGATGGGAGTAATCGTGCTTGCCATCAAAGGCGAAGACTCGCACATGCGCTTCAATCCCCAGCCGGACGAGGTGATTCACGAGGGCGATCACCTGATTGCCATGGGCGGCCCCGACGGTCTGCGGCGACTGGAACAGTCGGCGGAGCGGGCATGAAGATCACCACTGCAGCCGAGATGCGCGAGATCGATCGCGCCACCACAGAGCGCTTCGGCGTGCCTTCGCTCACGCTGATGGAGAATGCCGGTAGCGCCATTGCCCAGTTCATCCTGGAAAACTTTGCCAATGCGAACCGCGTGTCAATAGTTTGCGGCAAGGGCAACAACGGCGGCGATGGCTTCGTGGTGGCGCGCAAGTTGCATCGCGCCGGCCGCGTGGTGGAGGTGTTGCTGCTGGCCTCGCGCACGGATTTGCGGGGCGACGCTGCAGTGATGTTCGAGCGCCTGCCGCTGCGGCCGGTCGAGATCGCCAGCGTGCAAGAGCTCGATGCCGAGTCCTCGCGCAGCATCGGCAATTGCGATCTCATCGTCGACGCGATCCTGGGAACGGGCTTTCAGCCGCCGGTGAAGGGTTTGTACGCCGACGCGATCCGGATGATGAATCGCAGCGCCAAGCCGGTGGTCGCCGTCGATATTCCTTCGGGCGCAGCGTCCGACGTGATGACGCCGCAAGCGGGCGAGAGTATCGCCCGCGCCGATGCCATTGTTACCTTCACCGCGCCACGGCCGGCGCACGTCTTCGGACAGCTTACGCGCGGGCCGGTGATGGTCGCGCCGATTGGCTCGCCGCCGGAAGCCATCGTCTCCAGCTTGAATCTGGAGGTCACGACGCCGCACGACTTCGCGTCGCTGCTGGCGCCGCGTCCGCGCGACAGCAACAAAGGTATGTACGGACATGCGCTGATCGTGGGCGGGTCGTTCGGCAAGTCCGGGGCGGCGGCGATGGCCGGGATGGCTGCGCTGCGCGCCGGTGCGGGATTGAGCACGGTTGCCACGCCTGCGCGCGTGCTCACCAGCGTCGCATCGTTCGCTGCGGAATTAATGACCGAACCGCTGCCGGAAACCAGTGCAGGCTCAATCGCGGTTGCAGCCGCGGAAAGCGGACGCTTCCTCGAGCTGACGAAGCCGATGACCGTGGTTGCCATTGGTCCGGGCATCGGCCGAAATCCAGAGACGGTGAATTTCGTGCACGAAGCGCTACACCAGACGAAGGTCCCGCTGGTGCTGGACGCGGACGGGCTCAACGCCTTCGAAGGGCGCACACAACTGCTCGACGGGCGTCGCCGTCCGCTGGTACTCACGCCGCATCCGGGCGAGATGTCGCGGCTTACCGGCATGCCGATTAAAGCAGTTCAAGCCGACCGGCTCAATGTGGCGCGCAATTTCGCACGCAATCATCATCTCGTGCTCGTGCTCAAGGGCGATCGCACCATCATTGCGCTGCCGGATGGAAGTGCGTGGGTGAATCCGACCGGCAATCCGGGCATGGCCACCGGCGGCACGGGCGATATCTTGACGGGGATGACCGCGGGTGTGCTGGCGCAGATGCCGAACGATTACGCGCGCGCGGCGATTGCAGCGGTTTATTTGCACGGACTGGCGGGCGACATCGCGGCGGAGCGCATGGGCGAGCACTCGCTAGTCGCGACCGACCTGCTGGATGCGCTGCCGGAAGCGTTCCGGCGGGCGGCGCGGGCGGCAACGGAAGAGACGACGCGGATTGGATAATACCGAGCGGAGGCGCGCGTCTTTGGCGCGCCGGAGTCGAAAAGCCACTATGGGAGATTGACGCTCGGATAGGGGTCCTTCGACTCGCGCGCTCAGGATGACACCTTGAAGGAATGCCTGTCGGCGATTACATCACGTGCTCCGCCGAGGAGACCGTAGCGTTGGGGCGCGAGCTGGCGACCGCGCTGAAGATCGCGCGGCTCGTGCTGCTGCGCGGCGATCTCGGAGCGGGCAAGACGACCATGGTCAAGGGCATCGCCGAAGGCCTGCACGCGGCATCGCGGGACGACGTCACCAGCCCGACGTTCACTCTCATTCACGAGTACCGCGGCCCCGAAGTGAACATCTACCACGTCGATCTCTACCGGATCGACACGGCCCGCGAGCTCGACACGCTGGGGCTCGACGAACTCTTCGCCGAAGAAGGCAATCTGGTGCTGCTGGAATGGGGCGAGAAGTTTCCGCGTTTTGAGAAAGAGTGCGATGTGGAGATCAGGATCGAGCGGCTCGGCGAGAATGAAAGGAAAATTGTGGTGACGGGAAAGTAAGGCTCACCACGGAAGCACGGAATACACGGAATTCTTGGCTAGAGGGCATCTCATAATAAGCCGAAAAAGTAAACGCTGCGTTCCCTCAGGGGCTAAAGCCCATTTCTTTTGCGGGTTTGAGCGGCACGGCTGAAGCCGTGCCCCTTCAAAACCGGCTTATGAGATAGCTTCTAGGGTTTATTGCTGTTCATTACTCTTCCGTGCTTTCCGTGCTTCCGTGGTGAACCCGCATTGCTTACACGGGCGGCGCGCTCTTCACATCCAGCAATCCCAGCTTCTGTTTGAAGGGCAAGAAGACCGAGAACGCGGTTCCGCTATTGCCGTCGCCGGTCCGGCTTACGAAGTGAATTGTGCCCTCGTGCTTCTCAACGATGCTGCGGCTGATCCACAGGCCGAGGCCGGTGCCTTTCTCGCCTTTGGTGGTGTAGAACGGCGCGAACAGGTTCTTGCGGACGCCGGCTGGAATTCCTGCTCCGCTATCCAGCACGGTCACCCGCACGCCCTTGATCCGGGGATCGGAAAACAGGCTGGACTCGCGGGCATGCAGCACGAGCTTACCGCCGCGCGCTGTGGCCTCCACCGCATTGCCCACCAGGTTGGAGAATACCTGGCGCAGCTCGCCGGGAAAGCCGCGCACGTTCTTGCCGGTATCGAAGCGCTTGACCACTACGACATGGTTTTGCTTGATCTGCGGCGCAAAAATCGCCAGCACGCTTTCCAGCACCTCCGTCACATTGACCGGCACCGGGGTGCGGGATTCGCGATGGAAGGTGAGCAGTTGGCTGGTGATTTGCGCGATGCGCGCCACCTCATCGCCGGCCATGGCGAGATACTGCGCCTGGGTGGGATTGGGATTGTCGTGCTGCAACAGGTAGACCAGGTTGGAAACGGTGTCGAGAGGATTGCGGATTTCGTGGGCGATGGTTGCCGACAAGCGGCCCGCCTGGGTCAAGCGTTCACTGGCGCGGAGGGTTTGCTCGGTCTGCCGCCGCTGGGTGACGTTGCGGAAGATCACGGTGACGCCCAACACATTCCCACGCCGGTCGAGGATAGGGGCTCCGGTTAGTTCGATGGGGTGAGCGACGCCGCGCGCGCTGGTCAGCAGCAGTTCGTTGGGGACAGCCACCACGCGCCGCGCGCGAGTCACCGCTGCGATGGGGTCCTCCGCCGGGCACTGGGCGCGTTCGTCGATCAGGTGCACCACCTCGCCAAACTTGCGTCCCCTGGCCCGCGAGTACTCCCAGCCCGTTAGCTCTTGGGCAACGGGGTTGATATAGGAGATGGTTCCCGCCTCGTCTGTCGCAACCACCCCTTCGCCCAGGCTGTTCAACGTGCTCTGAAACCACTCGCGGCTTTCGCTGACCTGCCGCCGCTGCTCGGCCTCGGCCTGCAGATGGCGTTCGTAGGAATCGGACAGGTCCCGCAACTCACGCCGCGTGAGCGTGAACAGCAACAGTGCGATGATCAGCGATAGCCCGACCGCCGAACCGAGGACGATGTCATCCAGAAATTCGGCGCGATGGGAGCGACTTAGGAGTATAGCCTCTTCGGCAGCGCCGAAAGCTCGCTGGCCGGCGCGGACCTGCTCCATCAAATTATGGCCGGTGAGCAGCGCGTCCGCAGACGGTGGGCCTTGCTGCAGTGCGCTCAACTGCTGGTCAGCCCATTGCATCCAACGCTCGTCTGCGTCTTGAATTTCACGCAGCCGCGCCTGTTGCTCGGGGTTGTCCCCGGTCATACCCACCAGCGCGTCGAGCTCTCCCGGCCAGCCGTGTCTTAGCTTCGCCGAACGGCTCCAGAAAGGCTGCATCTCGGGTGAGGAAATAGGCGCGGAGATTGGTCTCCATCTCCACCATGGAACGGCCGGACTGGCGCGAGGCAGCGATGACCTTATAGGAGTGATCCACCCAATGCAAAGAGTTGGAGAGCAGCAGGACCTCCACTGCCAGGATTACGGCCAGACACACCAGCAGCGTTACCGGCAAAGCCACGGTACGACGCAGCAGGGCGTTAAAGCTACGTTGGTCCATGAGAGCAGCAATTAGCAGCTAGCAACTAGCTTAAAGCCTCTGCGCAAGATGGCAGCAGGTAAATGCTTTGGCCGATCTCTAATCGCTAATTGCTACTTGCTAATTGCTAGTGGCTGCTTTTCGCAAAGAACCTCATAAGTCCCTTGGCCGGCAGGTCAGAAACCAGAAACTTTTTTCCGCTCAGTGCCGCGGCGGCGTCATAGCCGCTGCGCACCGCGCCTTCCATGGTTGCAGGCCAACCGGTCGCGGTCCAATCGCCGGCCAGAAAGAGTCGCGGCCACGGGGTGACATTCGAGGGCCGGAAGGCGTCACTCCCCGGCGCGGGCGAAAAGGTCGCGTGGACTTCCTTTACTACCGTGCCTTTGGTTAGCTTGGCCTCACGCACGCTGGGAAAAAATTCCGCCAGCTCGCGAACAGCCATGTCGATGATCTCCTGTCGCGGCTTGTCGACCAGCGTCTTGGACGAGCTGACGACCAGCTCAATATAGCTGCCCTTCTGCGCGGAATCTTTGCGCGCGGCGAGGATTTTCGATTTGTGAAACATCCACTGGATGGTGCGCTCCAGCAGCACGGCGTGCTCCAGCGGCGTGATCTCGCGGTCGAACCAGAGGTGAATGCCGGTGATGGGCGATGAGCGGAAGCGGCCGGCGCGAGCGCGCAAGTCGTCCATCTCCGGCGTCTGCGGGAGCAACTTTTCCATGCTGTTGAAGGGAGCGGCCAGTACTGCGTAGTCGGCCCGGACATCCTGGCCGCCAACGCACAGTCGAACAGCATCGTCTTCGGCTTGGATCGAGTCCACGGCAGCGCGCAGATGAACTTTTCCGCCGCGCGCTTCAATGTAGGCGGCCGCAGTCCCATAAAGCTCCGAGAGCGGCACCGCGGGGAGGCCCATCCAGCCTGCCGCGGGCGACTTCAGAAACGACTCGCGGAATACAAACCCGGCGGAGTTCACCGAGACGCAGTCGAGATCTTCATTCAACGCGCTCACCAGCACTGGCGCCCAGAAGCGATCGATGGCCCGCTTCGTCTGGCCATGACGCTCGAGCCACTGCTGAAAGTTCTCGCCATGGTCGCTGGGCAGCGCGGGAACAAGCGCAAGCAGGGCCCGCGCGATGGCCAGCTTGTCTGTGATGCCGAGCACTGAGGATTTGAGGAAGGATGCCGTGGCATGCAACGGCGCGGGCAGTCGTCCCGCTTTCAGCGTCGAGGACTTGCCTCCGGGGAGCAGGAACGTGATCTCGTCATACCAGCGAATCTGCCGCTCGACCCCGAGCCGGTAATAGAAGTCCACCAGGTTGGTGCAGCAGCCGAGCAGGACATGCTGGCAGTTATCGACGACCTCGCCCGTGCCCGGCAACTCGTACGAGGAGGCGCGGCCACCGAGGAATGGCCGCCGCTCGAACAGTTCGACCAGATATCCCGCCTCGGCCAGGGCGCTGCCTGCGGCCAAGCCGGCGAGTCCGCCGCCGATGATCGCGACAGTGCCTTTCCCACCGTCCGGATTTTCGTTGGTCTCACTCATCGGAAGCGCAGCCAGCCTTTGATCATGACCGTCAACTTTTCTGCCGGACTGAGCGCCACGCGTTGCGAGAACACGTCGTAATTGCGCGCTACGATCTTCCCCAGTAAGCGGCGATAAATCTCCACCAGGGTCCAGAGCGCCGCTTGGCTGTCTTCATTGATGAGCGGCAGTAGCGCTTTCGCGGCGCGATAATAGACGCGCGCGCGCGATGCCTCGAACGCGAGCAGCGGCCGCAGCGAGGTGGAAGGACCGGCGTCGGCGACAGCTCGCGATTCCGGGCCGGTGGGAGTGGAATAGCCGTTGGTCAGCACACGTGGGTCGATGCCGAAGCGCACAAAATCTTCGCGGGGCAGATATACGCGCCCTAGACCGGCATCTTCTTTCACGTCGCGGAGGATGTTCGTGAGCTGGAATGCGACTCCCGTCTCTTCCGCCAGCTTCTCAGCGTGCGGGTCACGATAGCCGAAGATGCGGATGCAGACCAGGCCGACCACCGACGCAACGTGATAGCAGTAGTTGTAAAGCTGGTCGAAAGTTTCGTACTGCAGTTGCGGCTCGCCCAGAGCCTGCCCTGAGATTGCCGAAGGGTTAGCGCCCAACCCATGGTCGCGAACCTGGGGCACCGCATTCGCTTTCGCCTTCGACGGATCCTGTTCCTGGATCTGTTGGGGCGGAACATCCATGCCAGTTCCCTGCACCAACTTCTCCAGCCATTCGAGCGGGATGTTGTAGCGCTTTTGCGCGTCGGCGAGCGCGAAGAGCACCGGGTCGTCGGTGCGCTCGCCCTCGACTACACGGCGAAAAGAGTTCATCCAGTCGTTCAGCTTTTCACGGCGCTGCTCAGGCGGCATCGAGGAATCGTCGGAGATATCGTCGGCGCGGCGCATGAAGGCGTACACCGCGGACAGCGCGTTGCGCTTCGGCGCAGGCAGAGCGAGAAAGCCGTAATAGAAGTTCCTGGCGGCAGAACGCGCGATGTGGCGGCAGACGCTGTAAGCCGCCCGCAACTGGAGCGGGTGTTCGCTCACAGTGCCCCGCGTGAGGCCTGTTTTTCACCACGGAAACACGGAGCACACGGAAAAATAAGAAACAAAATCATTTCCGTGCCTTCCGTGCTTCCGTGGTGAGTGCGGTTTTCCTAGCCACCAATTTGTCGAGAACGGCGCGTCCGACCAGCCACAGCTTGCGCGGCTTGGAGATGGCCGGGCGATGCGTGAGCACATCGTAGTTCTGGCGCTCGATGGCGTTCAGGATTTCCAGGCCGCCGCGGCTGAAGAGCTCGATGTCGATGGCGAGGTGCTTGTCGACTTTCGCGGCGAGCGGCAACCCCCGCGCAAACCAATCGCGGGCGCGGGCGACTTCGAACTTCATCATCTCGCGGAATTGCGGCGTGGCGCGGCGCTGGGCGATATCGTCTTGGCTGACGCCGAACTTCGCCAGGCTTTCCAACGGAAGATAGATGCGGCCCTTGCCGTAATCGACGGCAACATCCTGCCAGAAATTCGCCAGTTGCAGCGCGGTGCAGGTGTAGTCAGAAATCTTCCGGCGCTCGGCATCGCGATAGCCGCAGACGTAGAGCACGAGATGGCCGACGGGATTCGCCGAGTTCACGCAATAGCCGAGCAGGTCCTCGAATGTGGGATAGCGCGTGACCGTCTGGTCCTGGCGAAAGGCGGTGAGCAGGTTGGCGAAGGGCTCGCGCGGAATATCGAGCTGGCGGATGGTCTCGCGCAGCGCGATGAAGACGGGATGCCGCGGGCTGACCGGATTGCGAACCGCTGGTTCCGGCTTCAACTCCTCAATCTTGTGCCGGATGTCGCGCAGTGGCGGCTCGACGAGGCTGAGGTATGTGGCGTTCAGCTCGGCTTCCCACGCATCCAGCAACGCCAGCGCCTGTTGCGGATCGCCGACCTCATCGCCAAGATCGTCGGATATCCGGCAATAGGCGTAAACATTGTAGAAATGCTGATGCAGGTATTTGGGCAGGAACCAGGTGACAACCGAAAAGTTCTCGTAATGCGAATGCGCCAGCCGCGCGCAGTATTGCTGCGCTTCGACGAGTGACGGCGCCCGCTCGGGAATGGCATACTCCGGCGGAAGGGATTGCCAGCCCGCAAGGGGCGCGTCAGGCCGCTCGACGGAGTACACACGGTTGTCGGTTGGGACAGAAGACATCAAGAAGATTGTACTGGGGGAGTGCGCTCTTAGCTAAACCGCCTGTACCGTCGAAGAAAATCCGCTGGCGCCAGGACCGGCATAGGAAGACTACCGCGCCTTGGCTTGAAGTGCTTGAGGTTGCCGGAGATTAATGCATCGGCGTGGCCGCTGATGGCCACCTCCAGGAACGGCAAATCGTCCAGATCGGGCAATACCAACGAAAGCGGCCCGGCGCTGATATGCTCTCCCGCCGATTCCACAAACGCGAGCAAGGTTTCCACATCCAAGCGGGCGAAACCAAAGTTTGGCCGAAAAAGCACTTCGCGGTACTCCGAAAGAATGCGGTCGTCGTGCAGCACCGTGATGGTCCCTGACAGCAGGGCATCGAGAATGCGGCCCGGCGGCCCGTGAGGATTGAGCACTCCCGAGACCATCACATTGGTATCGATCACCACTCTCATGCCGGCTTGCGGCGGGAGCGAACGGCACGGATTTCCGCATCGATGGCGGAGGCCGGCATGCGATCAGCGCCGCGGCGCGCAGCTTGCCGGCGCAGTCGCGAGACCGCCAGTTGCGCCCGGGCCTGGCGGATGGCGCGGGCCGTCGCTTCCAGTTCGTCTTCCTCGACGCCAAGCAGGATTGCGATCGGCTTGCCGTTTGTGGTCAGCACCAGATCGTCTTTACGGACCAGTTCGCGAACGTATCCCGGCCGGTTTCGCAACTCGCGTGTGCTCACGAACTTCATCTTAGGCACTCATTCCGTAGCATATATGGCTACAATATAGCGACGGCCGAGGGCGCTGGTCAAATCGGCGCGATTATCGGCGAAAGCAAAATCAGGGACGCACGGCTGATGCGATTGAGGCGCTGCGAAAGCATGAGCCCGCTCCTCTTGATGCGTATCCAGGTTCGCGGAAACCGTGTCGCCGCTGCCGCGGCTCGCATTTTTTGCTATCCGAGCGGGGGCTGCCGCCCCCGCCTAAAATCATCCCGCCGCTGCGCGGTTGGTGCACGGCAAGACATGCGGTCTCGCCGGTCAAAAAACTGGACGTAATCGGCGGCCGCTAAGGAGAATTCAACCCTAAGGAAGCTCTGCACGAGTAATCTGGTGAAGTTCGCTCACAGAGCGCCGGGGCTAAAGCCCTGGTCGCGCACCAGTCTGGACGCTGGCCTAAAGAGGCTGTGTCGCGAGTGGTGTCGCCGCTGTCGCGGCTCGGCATTTTTCCCACTTGTTCGGGGGCTAACGCCCCCGCCTAACTTCATCCCGCCGCTTTGCGGCTAGTTTGATCGATTGTTCGAGACGTTTGTTCCACCACGAAAATCGTCTTCGGGTCGCGACACAGTCTCTAAAGGCCAGCTCTTCCACCGAGAACTTTATCAGGGTCTAAACTTCGTCAGAGTTTCCCCGACAACTATCCACTAACCACTGCCCTTCACGCCCCCGGAATGATGGCCGTCTTGATGTCGCCGTTGCGGTTGAGCATGTGGCGCAGCACCTGCTGCAGGCGCGAGAGCGGCGCTTCGCCGGTGATGTAGTCCTTGCCCTTGATCTTGCGCTCGCAGATCAGGGAGAACGCCTTGCGCACGGTTTCCGGCGTGTGATGGAAGGTGGCTTTGAGTGTCAGCTCGTTGTAGTGCAGCTTCTGGGTGTCGAGCGCGACGGTGGTGCCGCTGGCGCAGCCGCCGAAGAAGTTCACGGTGCCGCCCTTGCGCACCATGTCGATGGTCCACTCCCACGCCTGCGGGCGGCCAACGGCTTCAATCACCACATCGCAACCGCGCCCGTCGTGCGTGAGTTTGCGGACGGCCTTCACCGGGTCGTCAACTTTTGTAATCTGCACCACGGTATTCGCGCCCGCCCGCCACGCCGCCTGCACCTGGGAATCGCGCTTGACGACGGAGATTACATTGCACCCGCTCAGCTTCGCGACTTGCACAAACATCAGGCCGATGGGCCCGGCGCCAATCACGGTAACCGTATCGCCGATCTCCAGCTTGGTCTCGTGCAGCCCGCGCAAAACGCAGGCCAGCGGCTCGACGATGGCCGCTTCCTCGACGCTGACGTGCTTGGGAATCGCCAGCATGTTGGCTTCAACAATGCGCCGCGGAATGCGGATGTACTCGGCGTAAGCGCCGTTGTTGAACAGCAAGTCCTCGCAGAGGTTTTCCTGGTGCTTGGAGCAGTAGAAACAACTGCCGCAGGGTGCGGAATTGAGCGCGACCACGCGCATACCCGGCTTGAATCCCTTGACCTTGGGGCCGACTTCCTCGACCACCCCGGCCAGTTCGTGGCCGAACAGCGCCGGAGGCACGATCATGCGCGCATGATAGCCGCGTTGATAGACCTTCAGGTCGGTGCCGCAGGTCAGCGCCACTTGCACCTTGACCAGCACTTCCCCTTCGTCAAGCGTGGGGATAGGCACCTGTTCAATCTTGACGTCCTCTTTACCGTAGAGGACCGCCGCAGTCATCTTTCGGCTCACTTCAGTCCTTCCATTGGCTGCCCGGTTGAATCACGATCTTCATTGAGTCCGGCTTGGGGTGGGCGGCCAGTCGTAAAGCCTCCACAGATTGCGCCAGCGGGAAACGATGGCTGATCAGCCGCTGCAAATCCATTTCCCGGTCGAGCACGAACCGCGCCGACTCTGGCTGCAAATCCACAGAAGCGCTGTAGGAACCCAAGAGACTCTTCTCGTCCACGCAAACCGCGGCCGGGTCGATGATGGCCTCCCCATGCTGGGTCTGCGCAAACAGCAGAACCCGTCCCCCGGGACGGGTCGCATCCATTGCCGGTCGTATTAACGCCGTCCCGGCGACCGCAAGGATGACGGCATCGGCCCCGCGGCCCTCGGTGACTTCTTTGATGGCCCGAACCGCGTCCGAGGTGGACGCGTCAACGTTTTCGCTTAGGCCGAAGGCCATAGCTATTGTAAGCCTCTGGGAGAGCAAATCGGAAGTTATAACGCGCGCTCCGCGGCGGCGGGCCAGCACGGCGAGGATGATGCCGATCGGCCCCTGGCCCATCACCAGCACTGTCTCACCGTGATTAAGTGCCAGCGTTTCAATCCCTTTCATGCAGGTATTAACGGGCTCGATGAATGACGCCTGCTCAAACGAGACGGCGTCCGGAATGCGGACGACGCCGTTTCGGCTGACGATCCAGTCCATGACTCGGACGTACTCGGAAAAGCCGCCGCCGCTGGCCTCGAAGCCGGCGGTCGCACCTACTTTCTTATAGGTGGGGCACTGGGCGAAGACTTTATGGCGGCAGTAATAGCAATTGCCGCAGGGGATGTGATGGAAGACCATCACCCGATCGTCGAGCTGGAAGTTGGACACGCCCTCGCCGACTTGGGCGACCACGCCAGTGGTTTCATGCCCAAAAATCCGCGGGGCGGAGTGCGAGCCGGTCGCAATTTTCTTCAGATCAGTGCCGCAGATGCCGCAGGTGTGAACCCGGACGAGGATTTCTCCCGGCCCGATCTCGGGTACAGGGACGATCTCCAGGCGGACATCGTCGATGCCGCGATAGACGGCGGCCTGCATGGTGGCGGGAATGGGCCGGTGCTTTCTTGGATCCCGAACTTGAGTAGCGGTGGACATGCCGTTTTAGTAGAGAAGTTTTGTCACGCGTACTGAAATCCCATGAATCGGGAAATGGTGTCTCACTCCCGAACCTCCGAGATGAATCACGGCTACGAACAGCCGGCGTGAGAACCACCGTCGACGTGGATTATCTCGCCGGTTACCTGACCCGCTCGCGATAGATAGAGCACTGCGTCGGCAATGTCTCTTACCGTGGTAATCGTCTTCATTGGCTGCCTTGCCGTAAGAGATTCTTTGGGAGCATCGTGGTGCATGGGCGTGTCCACCTCGCCGGGGGCGACGGCGTTGAAGCGAATGCCTTCTTTTGCGTACTCCATGGCGAGACTTCGGGTCACAGTATTCAAGCCTCCTTTGATAATCATGGGCACTGAGGCATTGACGCCCGCGACTGGCTGATCCGCAAGTGCCGCGGTGATGTTCACAACGTTCCCTGATTTCTGTTTTAGCATCTGCTTCACAGCGAGCTGCGTCATGTAAAGAAACCCGAGCAGGTTGGTCGACACCAGGGCATTGAAGTCGTCGGTAGTAAAGTCAACGAATGGCTTGGTGCGCATAATTCCTGCATTATTTACCAGAACATCGATGGTTCCGAAGTGCTGGATCGCGGCCTCGACCACTTTGGCAGCCGTCTCCGCTTGACCAATATCGCCATCGACGAGAACCAGACTGGGTGAGGCGGTCAATGACTCACTCGCATTCAGAGATGTGGCGACGACGTTATAGCCATCCTTCAGGAAGGCCTCAACCAAACCTGAACCTATCCCCCCCGATGCTCCCGTGATGATAGCTGTTTTCTTGGCTGCCATACCTACCCCTCAGCGCATCGTGGTGAGCGGGCAACCAGCAGCTGAGAAGATTTGTTCTATCCGCTGCCCAACCCGTCACGATCCGCTTTGTAATAGATGTTCTACTGCCCTGCACAGGTTCGCGCTGGCCAGCTCACTATTGGACTTGATTTTGCCCAAAGTCGTCCACCATTTCGGGTGCAGCGCGAGGTAGACCAGAAACTTGCGGGTGGCAAACTGGCCATTGCCATCGATAAAGCGGTTCAACGGCGGCATTACGAAAGCCGCGTCGTCCGAGATCGCCTTCAACGAGGCGAATTTCACGCCGCGCTCCTTCGCGACCTGAGCGACGGCCGCCGCTTCCATGTCGACCGCGTCGGCGCCGAACTTTGTCTTTAGCTCCAGCTTCTCGCGCGCGTCGCTCACGTCCTGCGAAGTCGCGAGCACCCATTCGCCGGCGCTGTCTGCCGGATAGCGTGTGCCCGTGGCTACATCTACCACTTCGCGGATGCGGCCCACGTCTCCGACCTTCAACTGGGGCGAGATCGCGCCGACGATGCCTGCAGAAAGCAGAAGCTTCGGTTGCGCGTATTCGATGGCGACTTCGGTCGCGCGACGAGCGAACTTCTCGCCGATACCGCCAACCGCAACCACGGCCTGCGGGAACTCAAAGACATCAACTCCGTTGACCTTCTTCGGCGTGGTGTTGCCGATCAACGGCGCCAGCTCCACCGGCATCGCAGCGATGATCGCAACCGGTTTGTGCATGTTCGGCAATCGTTCGAAAGGCCGTCCCTTTAGACAAAGCTTCTTTCACCGACAACTGACAACACCCTTCAGTCGTATCCATTCGCCCGGAACCACTCGACGGCACGCCGCAGCGACTCAGCCACCGGATGCGACTGCCATCCCAGGGCGCGCTCGGCTTTGGCGCTGGTGACGAACATCTTCTTGCGACCCATACGCACTGCGTCGATGGTCACGCGCGGCTCGCGTCGCAGGATTTTGCCCGTGAAGATCGTGTCGACCACCCCTGTGGCCAATGCGACCGCGTACGGCAGCTTGAGATTCGGTGACGGCAGAGCCGTGATCGCCCCCAGCTTGTCCAGTATCTGCTTCAGCGTGAGGTTCTCGCCGCCGAGGATGTAACGCTCGCCAGGTTGCGCTTTTTCCATCGCCAGCAGGTGTCCCTCGGCGCAATCGACAACATCGACCAGGTTCAAGCCGGTATCGACGTAGGCCGGAAACTTGCGCCGCAGAAAATCCACGATGATCTGCCCGCTAGGCGTGGGTTTGATGTCGCGTTCGCCGACCGGCGTTGTCGGATTCACCATGACCACATTCTGTCCGCCGCGCCCGGCGTCAATCACCAACTGCTCGGCCATGAACTTACTGCGCTTGTAGTCGCCGATCATGTCGTTCAAAGCGACCGGCGAGTTTTCATCGGTGAGCCGGCCGTCGTTGCCGAAGCCCATAGTGGCAACGCTGCTGGTATAGACAACCCGGCGCACTCCGGAATCTCTCGCCGCCTGGAGAATGTTGCGCGTGCCCTCCACGTTGGACTGGTAGAGTTGGTTGCGGTCGCGCGCCCACAGCCGATAGTCGGCGGCAACGTGAAAGACAAATTCGCAGCCCGACATTCCCTTGCGCAGCGAGTCAACATCGCGCAGATCGCCGGTGACATGATCTGCCGCGAGATCGGCGATGTTGTCCAGGCGGCTGGTAGGGCGCACCAGCAGACGCAGCTCAGCGCCGCGCGCGAGCAATTGCCGCGCAACGTGTGAGCCCAGGAAACCGGTTGCGCCGGTGACGAAGCATTTCATTCAGTGTGGTTGAGTGCGGCCCTCAAATCGGTTCCCAGGGATTTATGACAGTGATATCCCACATCCTAAAATCCCGCACATTGCGACTGACCACGGCGAGATCATGATGTTTTCCCGTCGCGGCAATCAACCCGTCGATAATTGCCAGGGCGACACCCTTAAGCCGCGCCTTCCCGGCCATTGCTCCCCATATCTCTGCGATTTCAACGTTTACGGGCAGCAAACGTTCACTATATTGTGTCGGCAGTTGAACATCGAGCCAGCGTTCCAGTTGAGCGCGTTTGGTTCCGGCGGGCAGCAGCGTAGTGCCTTTTCGAATCTCTCCCAAGGTAAGAACGCTTACGTATAGCAGCTTTTCATCAATAGACCGAGCCCATGCCGCCACGTGGGTGTTGGGGCGATTACGGGAGAGCTCGGACAGACAATTCGTATCGAGCAAGAAACCCTTCATAGCTCGATATCTCGGCCGGTATCCTTGTCCCGCTCCAAATCGAGCTCGACGTCAGCGAGAGGTGATTCGCGCAAGAACTCGAGGAAGCTTTTCTTAGGAACTTCCTCTTTCATCGGTCTTGCTGCCTCCTCCAGAACTTTAGCGGCATACGCGTGTACATCCATTCCCCGGGCGGCGGCTTGCGCAGCCAGTTCGGCTTCGATCTCAGGCTTAATCTCTAAGGTAAGAGTCATCGCTGCGCACCTCATCATCCCGTTTGAGAACCAGCTTAGCAGGTAACGATATCGCGTCGGCCACCCGGCGACCGACGACCAGCTACTGCTTCCTCACCAGTCGCAGCCGCTCTTCCTCGGGCTGGGCCGTGGTCTTGGCATAGGTCGTCAGCGCCAGCAGCGGGAAGTATTGCCGGTACATGTAATACATGAGGTAGAAGACACGCGGAAATCCGGTGCCGGTGTACACCGACTCATCCCACGATCCGTCGCGCCGCTGCGTTTTTAGCAGATAGGCGATGCCACGTTGCAGCGAATCGCTGCGCGTATCGTTAGCGGCAAGTAAGCCCATCACCGCCCAGGCGGTTTGCGAAGGTGTGCTCGGCCCCACTCCTTTAATGGTCGGATCGTCGTAGGAGTCGCAGCTCTCGCCCCAGCCGCCGTCGGGATTCTGCATCATGCGCAGCCACTCCGCCGCCTGCTGCACGCACGGCTCGTGAGAGTCCACGCCCACGGCTTCCAGTCCGCGCAGCACCAGCATGGTTCCGTAGACGTAGTTCACGCCCCAACGCCCGAACCACGAACCATCCGGCTCCTGCTCGCGCCTGATGAACTCCACTGCCCGGCGCACCGGCTTGTCCTTCAGCGAGTAACCATAGCTCGCCAGGCACTCCAGCACGCGCCCCGTAATGTCCACCGTCGGCGGATCGAGCATGGCGTTGTGGTCGGCAAACGGGATGTGCTGGAAGACCATGCGATCGTTGTCCTTGTCGAATGAGGCCCAGCCGCCGTTCTTGCACTGCATGGACAGCACCCACTCCAGCGCGCGCTCCACTGACTTGGTGTGGTAACTCTCGTTGCTGGTCTTCACCCGGCTGAGCGCCAGCAGCACCTGCGCGGTGTCGTCCACGTCGGGATAGAACTCATTGTTGAACTCGAAGTACCAGCCGCCGGGCGCAACTCCACGGTTCTTCACGCACCAGTCGCCGCGGCGCGTGACCTGCTTTTGCAGCATCCACTCGCAGGGCCGGACCAACCGCGGATCGTGCGCGGCCACACCGCTCTCCGCCAGCGCAAACACCGAATACGCCGTATCCCACACCGGGGATGTAGTCGGCTGCATGCGGAACGTCGTCTCTTCCTCGATGCCCAGCTTCTCAAACTCGTCCATGGCGCGGATGAACTGCGGATCGTCGAGCGAGTAGCCCAGGCAGCGCAGCGCGATGATGGAGTTCATGATGCCGGGATAAATCGCGCCCAGCCCGTCGCTCATCTCCAAGCGCTCCAACATCCAGCGCTCGGCAACTTTCAGCGCGCGCGAGCGCAGCGGCCGCACATGCACCAGCTCAAAGAAGTGCACCACGCGATCGAGCACCAGGAAGAAATTGCGCCAGCCAATCAGGCGTTGCTTGTCCCAGCGCAGTCGCATGGCACTCTTATCGCCGCCGACAAAGAGTTCGTCGATACCCTGCTCAGGCGGGATTTTCTTGAACGGCTTCTTGGCATAGGCGATCGCCAGCGGCACCAGGATGGCGCGCGACCAGGACGAAATCTCGTACAGGTTGAACCAGAACCAGTTGGGGAAGAGCACGATCTCCGGCGGAATCGCCGGCACTGCGTCGTACTCGTACTGGCCGAGGAAGCACAGATAGATCTTGGTGAAGGTATTGACTTCGGTCACGCCGCCCAGCGCCAGGATACGCTCGCGCGCCCTTTGCATCTGCGGATGATCGCGGCTGTAGCCCGCCATCTTCAGCGCAAAGTACGCCTTCACCGACGCGCTGACATTCGACGGCCCGTCGTTGTAGATGGGCCATCCGCCATCCTCGTTCTGGCGGTCGAGGATCTCGCGCCCGCACTTCACCGTGCGCACAGGGTCTTCGGTGCCGAGCAGGCGATGCAGCAGAATGTAGTCGGAAACCAGGGTGGTGTCGGCGCCCAGTTCGCCGCACCAGTAGCCTTCCTCGCGGTCCTGGATGCTGAAGAGAAACTGCCGCGCGGCATCGATGGCCGAAGCCACCCGGCTCTTAATGTCATCGATCTTGCCGAAACGCATTTCGGCGGGACTGAGAGGGTCTGCCATGTCTTACTCCGCGACTGCCGGCGCGGCGCCAATCGCCTCCACAATTTCCGGGGGCAGGCCGAAGCGCACGTTCTCCGGCATCACCTCGATCTCCCGCATGTCGGTGAAACCCTGCTCTTCCAGAAAAGTCACTGCTTCCTGCACCAGGATCTCGGGCGCCGAAGCGCCCGCAGTAAGGCCCACCGTCTGAGCGCCCTCCAGCCATTCCGGCCGAATGGAGCGGTAGTTCTCGATGAGGTGCGAGTTCGTCCCGAGATTGCGCGCCACCTCGACCAGGCGGTTCGAATTCGAACTGTTGTCCGAGCCTACGACCAGCAGCAGGTCGCATTCCGCGGCCACATCCTTCACCGCCGTCTGGCGATTTTCGGTGGCGTAGCAGATGTCCTGCGCATGCGGGCCCTTAATGTTGGGAAACCGGCGGCGCAGCGCTTCGATGACGTGCCGGGTTTCGTCCAGACTCAGCGTTGTCTGTGTCAGATAGGCCACGCGCTCGGGATCGGGCACGTGCAGGTCTTCGACGTCCTCGGGCGAATCGACGACTTGCGTAACCACCGGCGCTTCGCCCAGTGTGCCGATGACCTCGTCGTGATCGCGATGTCCGATGAGGATGAGCGAATAGCCTTCGCGGGCAAATTTAACGGCCTCGACGTGCACCTTGGTCACCAGTGGGCAGGTTGCGTCGATGACGCGCAGCTCGCGCAGTTTGCTGGCCTGCCGCACCTCGGGCGCAACCCCGTGCGCGCTGTAGATGACGCGCTCGCCCGCCGGAACTTCTTCCACGCTATCCACGAAGATGGCGCCCTTGGCCGTCAACTCGTCGACGACGTAACGGTTGTGGACAATCTCCTTGCGCACGTAAATGGGAGCGCCGAAGGTCTCCAGCGCGATGCGAACAATATCGATGGCGCGCACTACTCCCGCGCAGAAGCCTCGCGGCTTCAGCAAGAGCAG
Source organism: uncultured Acidobacteriaceae bacterium (assembly GCA_963713465.1). Classification (GTDB taxonomy): domain Bacteria; phylum Acidobacteriota; class Terriglobia; order Terriglobales; family Acidobacteriaceae; genus Bog-257. Next base: position 92,941 of record CAVQLZ010000030.1, on the reverse strand, counting down.
GGTCTTAGCTTGCGTTTGAGTCATGCCTTCCTAACCACCCCAGCTCGCGCAAACCGGCGCGATCTGTGGGCCCGGCTGCAATCAGTATAGGTTTGGAACCCTGGTTCCCCCACAGCTACTCTAATTGTAACAGCGCAGTAATCGCGAACGTAACCGGCCGAACCAGCGAAATCACCCGCCGTATCGCGCAAATACCGCAGTTAACGGCACAGCGCATTCTGTTAGATGTGCGCTGTACCGCAGACGTGGCATCTTCGCGGCTTCAACTCGCTCGCACGACATCCCACCGATCGGCTTGTACAATCCGCGTAACCCCTAAACGAAAGCGAGTTGCACGATGACCGGCAACGATCTGGCAAAGATGTATGAATTCAGCTATGCGGCGATGAATCGCAATCTGCAGGAGTTGAGCAACGAAGACAGCCTGGTGCTGCCCGAGGCAGGCGGCAATTGCCTGAATTGGGTGTTGGGACACGTTGTTGCGGCCCGCGGCACGGTCCTCATGCTGGCCGGCACGCCTCCCACGATGACGGGAGAGCGGCTGGCGCCGTATCGGCGCGGCAGCCATCCCGAAGGCACTGACGACTTTGTCGATCTGGCGACGCTGCTCAGCTGGCTCGACGATACGCAGAAGCAACTGATTCCCGCGCTCGCAGCGCTCTCCGAAGAAGACCTGAATCGCCCGGTGCCGGAGGATCAGAGACGGCCACCGCTGACCGGCTCCGTTGGAGACGCACTCATTCGCCTGTACTATCACGAGGGCTACCACAACGGGCAGATCGGGCTGCTGCGTCGCTTGGCGGGCAAGCCAGGAGCGATCGCGTAATCCGGATTTCGCCTGCAAAATGCCGCAGCGGCACGCCGATCGTGACCTTTTCAGTTGACACCACGGCAGAGCCGAAGCATGATTTCCAATCGTCGTTGATAGCCAACGCGAGGAGCCACCCTTGCCCGATGTGTCCCAACCCCAGCCTCAGAGAGCAACGGTCCGCCAACTTGCCTACAAGATTAAAGGCGCAGGCCAGAACCCGAGCGCTCGCTTTAGTTTTTTTATGGGCGCCGGAGCTTCCGTCCAATCGGGGATCGCTTCGGCCGGTGCCATGATTACGCAATTTCGGCAGCGCATTATTCAGGAGCAGTGCCCTCCAAACTGCATCGATCCCAAGCAGCAAGAGGCTTGGCTGGCACAGCAGCCCTGGTACGTCGAGGGGAGCAAGAACGGCACGCTCTATTCCGCCCTATTCGAGATGTATGAGCAAAAAGAAAGAGGCCGGCAGCTCTATATCGAGCAGATGATCGAGGGCAGGGAACCTTCATTTGGCTATGTTGTACTCGCCAATCTCATGGCTCGCCACTATGTGAATACCGTCGTCACGACCAACTTCGACGATCTGATTTACAATGCCTGCGCTACTTTCACCGACATTCGTCCTGTGGTTTATGCCTATGGGGGCATGATCTCTGACCTGCGCATCACCAACGCTCGCCCGAAGATCCTGAAGCTGCACGGCGACTATCTCTACTCAAAACTGAAAAACTCGCGAAACGAGCTTGCCGAGCAGGACCCGAACATGTCTCGTCATGTGTCGATTCTGCTGAATGAATACGGCCTGGTTGTGGTCGGCTATAGCGGCGGTGACAAGTCGGTCATGGACCTGCTTCGCAAGTTTCCGCCTAACAACGATCTCTATTGGTGCGGCCGAGCCGGATCGCCTATACCCGAAAGTGTTCGCAGTCTGCTGGTCGAGGTCGGGGGTACTTACGTCGAGATCGAAGGTTTCGATGAGATGATGAACGAAATTCGTTCCCTAGTAGGCTTTGCTATCCCCAAAATGCTGGTTTCCCTGGAAAAGCGCCGCGATGACATGATCGATCAGCTCAAGGGGTTTTCGCATACCTATGCTGATCTTAGCGCCGTATTGCGTGAGATTTACGAGTTCAGTGCCACGGACGCTGCGGCCCGGCAGCAGAGAAGCGTGAAAGACGAAGCGCTTCTGCATTATGTGAATGCCCTCGAAGGCTGGCAAAAGGCAGACTACGTCCTCGCAGAGAAGGAATTCCGCGCCTCCTTGAAGCTGATGCCGCAGGATGTCAACACCCGCATAGCCCTGGCTGGAATTCTTTGCCAAGTAGGTAAGTATTCGGAAGCCGAGAAGGAACTCAAGGATGCCGGGCCGGAGGCAACGGGTCAGGCCCTCATCAACGTCGTCTATCAGTTGGCATATTTGTATATGGTTCAAGGGCGCTACGATGAGGCCCTCGCCGAGTACTCCGAGGTAATTCGAATGGTGCCCCAAGCTGCAGCGGCCTACAACGGAGCCGGCATTTCGCTTATGCATCTACGACAATTGAAGGAAGCCGCCGCAGCGTTCCATAAAGCCGTGGAACTCGATCCGGTCAGCTACTATCAGGCGTTCAACCTTGCCACCGTGGCGACCCTCATGGGTGACCAGGCCGAGTCTCAGAAATGGTGGGCGAAGGCTGCTTCACTTTGGCAGCAACGAGATGGCATCGATCCCTACAATTACGCCACCATCCAAGCCTGTCTCGGCCACGATGAGCAAGCCATTACGGCCATGCGCGCCGCCATACAGAACGGGCAGCCTGGTCTGGCTCACCTTGCCCTGGAAAGCGTAAAAGCCATCGAGTCCGCACCCGCCCCACCCTCGGGCATCGCACCGCTGCGACAGATGCTGGAACAGGCAGCAGTCTCTCCTGATGCTTCCCAGGCCCAGTCCAACGTCGGCTGAAATAGAGCGGAGTCGTCCTCGAAAGGGGGCCCTGGCTACTGATTGGCTTTCAGCATTTGTTCGGCGTGCTTCAGCGATTCGTCGGTCAGCTTGGCGCCGCTCATCATGCGCGCAATCTCGCGGGTGCGCTCTTCGGCATCGAGCGGTCGGACCGAGGTCTTCGTGCGCCCGGCGGATTCGCGCTTTTCAATGAGGTAATGCTGATCGGCGAAAGACGCAATCTGCGGCAGGTGGGTGATGCAGATGACCTGCTTGGTGCGCGAGAGCTGCTTCAGCTTCTTGCCGACGGCTTCAGCCGCGCGCCCGCCGATCCCGCTGTCGATCTCGTCGAAGACCAGCGTTCGCTGATGTAAATCTGTGGGTGCCCCATCTTTTCGCCGCTGTTGCGAAAGGGTGGGGTCGTGACCGTTGCGACCGCCCCGCTTTGTTTGCCCAGCTTCCACACTCGTCTTCAGCGCCAGCATCACGCGCGAGAGCTCGCCGCCGGAGGCGATCTCGTCTACCGGCCCCAGCGGCTCGCCGGGATTGGCCGAGATCAGGTACTGCACCTGATCGAAGCCGCGGCCCGTCCAGTTTGCTTCTTCATCGGTGCCGCTGACCTCGACTTTGAAGCGCGCCTTCATCGCCAGTTCATTGATCTCGCTCTCGACCAGCTTTTCCAGTTTGCGCGCGGCTTCATATCGCTGCCGGGAGAGAGTGCGCGCTGCTGCCAGATACTGCTCGGCCGCCTTCGCCAACTCGGCGCGCAGCTTGCGCAGGACCTCGTCCTTGTTCTCCATCTCGTTCAGCTTGCGTTCCAGCTCCGCGCCCAGTGCGATGACGTCCTCCAGCTTCGGCCCGTGTTTGCGCTTCAGGCGATCGAGTGCGGCCAGCCGGTCTTCGACTTCGGCGAGGCGTTCTGGTGAGGCCTCAATCCCCTCGGCGTAATCGCGCAGCCGTGCACCGATGTCTTCAATGGTGATGCGCGCCGACTCCAGCTCCGGAACCGCGTCGCGAAACTGCTCGTCGAAGCGCGACAGCTCGTCGATCTGGCGTGTGGCTACGCGAATCGAAGCCGCGGCCGAGGCGTTGCTGTCATACAGCGCGTCGTAAGCAGCCATTGCCGCATTGCGCACGCGCTCGGCATTGGCCAATACGCGCTTCTCGGCCTCGAGCTTGGCATCCTCTTCGGGCTGCAGCCGAGCATCGCAGATTTCCTTGCGCTGAAAGGTCCACAGATCCAGCAGCCGCAGACGGTCGTGCTCATCGCGCTCGAGATCGGCGATGCGTTGCCGCACGTGCCGCCAATCGGCGAAGGCTTTCTCGGTGGCCGAATCATCACCGCCGGCAAAGCTGTCCAGGAGCGCCAGACGGGACGCCGCATCAAACGCCAGCACCGCCGCGTTCTGCGCGTGGATGATCGCCAGATGCGGAGCGAGCTGCTTGAGGACCGTGACCGTAGCGGGCTGGTTGTTGATGAAGACCCGCCCCTTGCCGCCGGCCGAAATCTCGCGGCGCAGAATGAGCACTTCGTCTTCCGCATCGAGTCCGTTGGCTTGGAGCACAGCGCTGACGGCCGGCGATTCCGCCTCGAACACGGCCGAGACCGTCGCCTTCTCGGTGCCGTGGCGGACGGCGTCGCTCGAGGCCTTGTCGCCCAGCAACAAGGCGAGGGCGTCGATGAGAATGGATTTGCCGGCGCCGGTTTCGCCGGTCAGCAGATTCAGACCCGGCGCAAACTCCACGGCCACGTTGTCGATGACGGCATAGTTTTCGACCCGCAGTTCCAGGAGCACGGCAGCATCGTAAGGCAGCAATCAGCAATTAGCAATTGGCAATTAGCCGGATCTGCGTAAGCTCTGCGACGATCGAAGTTGTTTGTGCCGACAACGGGCGGGGTGTCCGCTTGTGATGTAATGCACTTACGAAATGCCGGCGCAAGGTTTATCATCGGCTCTTGCATTAGCTAATTGCTAAGGAGGCTTTGAATAAGCGAATCGTGGTTAAGGTAGCTCCCAGAGCGCCGGGCTAAAGCCTTGGTCGCGCACGAGCTTGAACGCTGGCCTAAAGGCCAGTTCTTCCACCGAAGAGCTTAAGCAGAGTCTCCCTACTAATCCCTAATTGCTAATTGCTCAAGCTTATGCCTGACCGTAAAATCCGCGTACTTGTTGCCAAGCCCGGCCTCGACGGCCATGATCGCGGCGCGAAAGTCATTGCCCGCGCCCTGCGCGATGCCGGTATGGAAGTCATCTACACCGGGCTGCGCCAAACGCCCGAGATGGTGGTCAGCGCGTCGTTGCAGGAGGACGTGGACGTCATCGGCCTCAGCATCCTCTCCGGCGCACACAACGCCATCGTGCCGCGCGTGATGGACCTGCTCAAGCAGAACCAGATGGACGACGTGCTGGTGCTGGTGGGGGGCATCATTCCCGACCAGGATGTCGAGCCGCTGAAGCAGGCAGGCGTGGCGGCGATCTTCCAGCCGGGGACGCCGATGGATTCCATCATCGAGTTCATCCGCGCCAATGTGAAAGGACGCAGCGTGGCCGCGGGATAGTACTCCGTACGACTCGCCCCATCGGCGAGGCAAATTCTCTTTGTCGAGGCAGGCATGCGGTTTCGCATTTGTTGCTCTTCCCTGTTCGCCGTGTTGTTCCTCTCTTTCTTCTGCGCAGCCCAAACGACCAGCTCGGCGCCGGGGACGGCTTCCGAGGTGCCCAAGGAAATCCCCAGCTTCGACCTGACGGCGATGGACAAGACCGCCGATCCTTGCGTCGATTTCTACCAATACGCCTGCGGCAATTGGACGAAAAACAATCCCATTCCAGCCGACAAGTCGCGCTGGGGCCGCTTCAACGAGCTGGACGAGCGCAATCTCTACGTCTTGCGCGACATCCTGGAGGAGACGCAGTCGGCCAAGCAGCCCTACCGCGATCCAGCATAAGGTCGGCGACTATTACACCTCCTGCATGGACGAGACGATCATCGAGAAGCGCGGCACGGCGCCGCTGACGCCCACGATGAACCAGATCGCCGCCGTCAAGAGCAAGCAGGAACTCATCCAGCAAGTCGGCACCATGCATCGCGAGGGCATTCAAGCCCTGTTCTACTTCGGCCAGATGCCGAACATGCACGACTCGCGCGAGACTGTCGCCAACATCGACCAAGGCGGGCTGTCGCTGCCCGACCGCGATTACTACCTGAAGGACGACGCCAAGTCGGTTGAGACCCGGCAGAAGTATGTGGAGCACGTGCAGAAGATGTTCGAGCTGATGGGTGATAAACCCGAAACCGCCGCCGCCGAAGCCAAGACGGTGCTGGCGGTCGAGACGGGCCTGGCGAAGGCCAACATGGATCGCACCCTGCGGCGCGATCCGAAGACCCGCGACCACACCATGCCGGTATCGGAAATCGAAGCTGCGGCGCCCAATTTCGAGCTGACTGAATATTTCGCACAAAGCAACGCCCCCAAGTTCACCAGCCTGAATGTCGGCAATCCCGATTTCTTCAAGGCAGTGAACGAGCAGATTGCCTCCACATCGCTCGACGACTGGAAGACCTACCTGCGCTGGCGCACCCTCGATAGCTATGCCCCGGCGCTGCCCAAGGCCTTCGTGGACGAGGACTTCCAATTCAACGAGGGCTACCTTTCCGGCCAGAAGGAAATTGAGGCGCGCTGGAAGCGTTGTGTCAACTCCACCGACCATAATCTCGGCATGGCGTTGGGCCAGCTCTACGTCGACAAGACCTTTGGACCGGAAGGCAAAGCGCGCACGCTGAAGATGGTGCACGCCATTGAGGCGGCCATGCACCAGGACATCGGCGACCTGACCTGGATGTCGGATGCGACCAAGCAGAAGGCGTACGAGAAGCTGAGCGCGATCGTCAACAATATCGGCTATCCCGACAAATGGCGCGACTACAGTACGGTCATCGTCGAGCGCGACGACTTTGCCGGCAATCTCACGCGCGCGCGCGCCTTCGAGGTGCAGCGCCAGCGCAACAAGATCTCCAAGCCCACCGACAAAAAGGATTGGGGCATGACGCCTCCGACGGTAAACGCCTATTACCGCCAGAACATGAACGACATCAACTTCCCGGCGGGAATTTTGCAGCCCCCGTTCTACGGCAAGAACATGGACGACGCGGTGAATTATGGTGCGATCGGCGTGGTCATCGGGCATGAACTGACCCACGGCTTCGACGACCAGGGGCGCAAGTTCGATGCCGACGGCAACTTCAAGAACTGGTGGACGCCGGAGGACGAAAAGGCGTTCGAACAGCGCGCCAGTTGCACCGCCGACGAGTATTCCAGCTTTACCGCCGTGAAGGACGACAAGGGCGAAGTGAAGCTGAACGGGCGCCTGACGCTGGGCGAGAACACGGCTGACAACGGCGGGCTGAAGATTGCGTACCTGGCCCTGACCAACCTCATCGCTAATGCGCCGGTGAAACCCATCGACGGCTACACGCCGCAACAGCGCTTCTTCCTGGCCTATGGACAAATCTGGTGCCAGAACGTGACCGACCAGGAATCGCGGCGGCTGGCCATCATCGATCCGCATTCGCCGGGGCGCTGGCGCGTCGACGGCGTGGTACAGAACTCGGCGGGATTCGCGGAGGCGTTCGGCTGCAAGGCCGGACAGCCAATGGTACGCGAGAACGCGTGCCGGGTGTGGTGAGGCAGCAATCGGCAACTAGCAATTAGCATTTAGCTCTTGACTGTTGGCCCTTAGCTTTTGGGACCAGTGCTCGCTAGTTTTGACGCGGACACTCTAATGCCGAAATCGCTACTAACACGACCCAACATCGCCGTCTTGCTCATGGTCGCCGCGCTCGCGTCGCTGCGTGGCACAGCGAGCGCGCAGCAGGCGGCTGACTCGAAGAAGAACGAGCCCATCGTAGCGGTGATGGAAGCCGACAACGGCAAGGACATCGACATCACCGCCGGCCAAAGGTTGCGGATCAAGCTCAAGACGATTGCGGGAACGGGCTACGCCTGGACGCTGAGCGGCGACCCCGCACCGTTGAAGCTGACGAAGACCTCTACGCAGCGCAGTAAGAACCAGCAACCAGGCGGGGCGCAAGTGTCGGTGTTCGATCTCACGGCTAGTTCGGCCGGGTTGGCCAATGTGACGTTCGTCTATCGGCGCTCCTGGGAATACAACGTCCCGCCGGCCAAGACCTTCGGCATTCGAGTGAGCGTGCGCTGAGAAATACTCCGTTGGTGGTAGGTGCATTTTAAGAGCTCTTCGGCGCCGCCGCGAGCTGCACTCGGCGCTGAGACTGTAAGTTGCTGATCCGCAGCAATTTGTCCTTATTCCGGAAGCCTTCCCGATTATGTTCGCACGTCACAACCGCCTGTGACTTTGGTCGTTGCCCCCTGCCGGAGAAGAGTTAGAATAGAAACGGTATTGAAAATGATTTTCAACTTCAAGTTCGGCCGCCGCCGAAAGGCGGTTCAGGAAAAGAGCGGTGCGCTGGCTGACCTCAAGGTGGGAGAAAGCGCCGTGCTCGCCGAACTGAAGTTGTCGCCGCCGGTGGCCGAGCATCTCATGAACCTCGGCTTCGTGCCCGGCCTGGTGGTCAAGGTCCTGCGCAGCGGCCCGGGCGGTGATCCCCGCGTCTATCGCGTTGACGGTACCGAAGTGGCTATGCGCCGCGATCTCTCCCAGCACATCGATGTGGAGCTGATGGGCGCGCCCGCCTTCGGAGATTGAGACCCATGGGAGCTTCGACCATGAGCTGTCATGCGGTGGAGAAAGTGCGCGCCGCGTACCGCACCGTCGCCGTCATCGGCCCTCCTAATTCCGGCAAGACCACGCTTTTCAATCGTCTTACCAAGCTGCGCCAGAAGGTCGGCAATTTCCCCGGCGTCACCGTCGAACACCATACCGGCTACATACGCGATGCCAATGGCGAAGAGGTCGCGCTGGTCGATCTGCCGGGTGTCTATAGCCTCACTCCGAAATCGGAAGACGAGAAGGTTGCGGTCGATGTGCTCACCGGCAACATGCCGGACATGCCGCCGCCCGACGCCGCCATCGTGGTCCTGAACTCCACCAATCTGCACACTCACCTGGTGCTGGCGGCGCGCGTCATCGCGCTCGGCATGCCGACGCTGGTGCTGCTCAACATGGCGGACGAGCTGCGCAAGCAGGACGGCGAGGTCGACGTGCTCTCCTTGGCGCGCGAGCTGGGAACGCCGGTGGCCTTGGTCAGCGCCACTACCGGCGAGGGCCTGGAGGCAGTGCAGAATTTTCTTTCCTCGTCGGCGGCTGCCCCGGAGCCGCTGGAGCTGCCGGTGATCGGCTCGACCCGCGGATATCGCGAGTGGGCCGTGCGCGTGGGCGCGCATGCCGGCTATCGCCGCCCCGCGACGCCGGTATGGACGGCGCGGCTGGACTCGCTGTTTCTCCACCGCGTCTGGGGATCAGTGATCTTCGGGCTGGTCGTGATCGGCGTCTTCCAGACCATCTTTGCCCTCGGCCAGCCGCTCTCGAACCTCTTTCAGAAATTCCTCGATACTACGGGCGCAGCCATCGGGCATCACCTGCCTGCGGGGATGTTGCAGTCGCTGATCATCAACGGCGTATGGAAGGGTACCGGCTCGGTGCTGGTGTTCCTGCCGCAGATCCTGCTGCTGTTTCTGGTGATCGGAATTCTGGAAGATTCCGGCTATCTCTCGCGCGCCGCGGTCATTGCCGACCGCACCATGTCGCGCGCGGGACTGAACGGCAAGAGCTTCATCCCACTGCTGTCGGCGTATGCCTGCGCGGTGCCGGCCATCATGGCCACGCGCACTATCGAGAGCAAGCGCGACCGCATGGCCACCATCCTGATCGCGCCGTTCATGACCTGCTCGGCGCGCCTGCCGGTGTACACCATGGTAATTGCCGCGTTCCTGCCGGAGCGGCGGATGCTGGGCCCGTTTCTGGGCACGCGCGCAGCGGCCATGCTGGGGCTGTATGTGCTCGGCTTTCTCATGGCGGTGTTCACGGCGCGGCTGCTGAAATCGACGGTCCTGAAGAGCAAAGACGCGCCTTTCATTCTGGAGATGCCGCCGTACCGCTGGCCCCTGCCAGTGTCGTTAGGCTTGCGGCTGGTGGATCGCGGCAAGGCTTTTCTGTATCGCGCGGGCACGGTGATCATGCTGGTTTCGCTGCTGCTATGGGCGGCGACGAACTTCCCCATGCATCACGGCCAGCCGCCCGAGATACAGAACAGCGTGGTAGCGAAGCTCGGTCAGACGATTGAGCCGGTGATCCGCCCGCTCGGCTTCGACTGGAAGATCGGGGTTGGCCTGGTGACCTCGCTTGCCGCCCGCGAGGTGATCATCGCAACCTTGGGCACGCTGCACGGCGTCGATCCCCAATCGCACGCGGTTGACCTGCAGACGGCGCTGCGTCACGAACTGACGCCTGCGGGTGCGGTGGCGCTGCTGGTGTTCTTCGCGTTCGCCATGCAATGCATGTCCACTGTAGCCGTGGTGCGCCGCGAGACCAACGGCTGGAAATGGCCGGCGATACAGTTCGGCTACATGACGATTGTGGCTTATGTAGCGGCATTCGTGGCATACCACATTGTGGGACATATCGTCGGGTAATTCCAACCGGGCTTCCGAGACTGTGCCGCGACCTGGTGTCGCCGCTGCGCGGCTCACCTTTTGTCCCACTTGGAGCGCGGGCTCACGCCCACGCCTAACACAAATGTTGCCGCTCCGCGGCTGAATAACCCCATGATTGTTCAAAATTGAGTTTGCCATTACGGCGTAATCTCAAAAATAACGCCATAGCCGTTGCCGCCTTGAGAGGCAGTGCCGTATAGTTTCCCGTTGTTGTCCATGACCAGGCCGCTGACCGGAAACTCTCCATCGCTCAAGCCGGTGAAGTCGTGCAGCGGCACATAGATCCAGCCGTTCGCTACAGGGGCCAGTTCGAAGACCGAGCCAACTCCGTAGGCGCCCCCGTAATAGGTGGTGCCATATAAATTCCCGGCAGCATCCATCGCCAGTTTATCGATGGGCCCACCCGGTGCTCCAGTGATCAAGGGAAGGTCGTACAAAATTTGGGTAGTCCCGCCCCCTGCCAGGATGTCAAAGACAGTGCCGTTGTAACCGTTTGAATAAAAAGTTGTCCCCCACAGGTTCCCGGAGCTATCGATAGCCAGGCCCGCTTCGGGCGTCGTCCCATCGCCCTGTCCGGTGAAGCTATAGATGGTCTGCTCGGTCCAGCCCGATCCGGACGGGGACAGCTCGTATACCGCACCCAAGCCGTAGTTACCGCCGAGGGGTGAAACACCGTATAGATTTCCCGAACCGTCAAAGCTAACACCACCCAATGCGTTGTAGTTTCCCGGTGAATACAGTACGGATTCGCTCCAGCCGCCACTTCCCTGACTCAATTCGTAAACTGCGCCGGGGGAGTAAGCGGTACCGTAAAGGTTCCCGGCGGGATCCAAAGCTAAGTCGCCCTGCGGCTCGCCGCCATCGGTCGCGCCGGTAAAACGGTATAGAACAGTCTCGTACCACGAATACAGTGCGGTGACCGGAGCGTTGGGTGGAGGCGTCAAGCGAAAGACGGTGCCACAACCGGCGTTGCAAACGTTGTATCCAGCCCCTCCGGCAAAAGTCGTGCCGTACAGAGTGCCGTCGGGCGCGACCGCAACTCGCCCGAATGGACTGCTGCCGTCGCTATTTCCTCGAAAGCGATAGAGGCTATTGAGAACCCAGCCCGAGCCGGCTGCTTTGAGTTTGAAAACGGTGCCGAACCCGCTTCCGCAGCAAGAAGTTGTTCCGTAGAAACTTCGCCCAGGGCCGGGGGTCAGTCCCGACATGGGAACTCCGCCGTCACCCGCTCCAGTGAAAGCATGGATAACGGCAAATGTTTGCGCGCCGGCTGTGGCAGCCACAGCAACGATCGTGGCAAGAGGCGCGGTTAGGCAAAATGCCCGCAAAATACGGCTCCCTAAGCTAAACGTCAAGTGTGCGAATGCTCCGCGTGCAGCAACGCGCATCGTCGGCCCTCCTTGGGTCGTGGTCGATAAAGCTTGTAAGGGGAGTCCGACATTGTCGGACTGTTTGATCCTAGCATTCCTGTCAAGTTTTCAACCCATCGCCGCGGGTGGAGGGTATCCAGTCTGTCACCTGTCATAATGGAACTTAATCTCAAACGAAAGAGTACTCATGGCCGAATCTCCCATCACTCCGCGCAGTCAGGATTTTGCGACGTGGTATCAGGATGTAGTTTTGCAAGGCGACATGGCCGAGCCGGCTGAGATCGTCAAAGGCTGCATGGTCATCAAGGCCAACGGCTACGCCGTGTGGGAAGTCTTGCAGCGCGCGCTCGACGATCGCTTCAAAGCCACCGGGCATCAGAACATGTACTTCCCGCTGCTCATCCCGGAGAGCTTCCTGAAGAAAGAAGCGGAGCACGTCGAGGGCTTCTCGCCGGAGCTTGCGGTCGTCACCATCGCCGGCGGCAAGCAACTGGAAGAGCCGTACGTCATCCGGCCGACTTCGGAGACTATCATCGGCCACTTCTTCGCCAAGTGGATCAAGAGCTGGCGCGACCTGCCGGTGCTGGTCAATCAGTGGGCGAACATCATTCGTTGGGAGTTGCGCACGCGCATGTTTTTGCGGACGACGGAATTTCTCTGGCAGGAGGGCCACACTGCACACGCCAACCACGACGAAGCGGTGCAGGAAGTGCTGCGCATGCTCGACGTCTACGCCGACGTGGCGGAGAACGTGATGGCGATGCCCGTCATCAAGGGCCTGAAGACGCAATCGGAAAAGTTTGCCGGCGCGCTGCGGAGCTACTCCATTGAGGCCATGATGCAGAACGGCTTCGCGCTGCAGGCAGGCACGAGTCACGACCTGGGGCAGAACTTCGGCAAGGCTTTCAATGTGCAGTTCCAGAACAGCGAAGGCCAGCTCGATTACGTGTGGCAGACGAGTTGGGGCGTGAGCACCCGCCTGATCGGGGGGCTGATCATGAGCCACTCTGACGACAAGGGACTGGTGCTGCCGCCGAAACTCGCGCCGGTGAAAGTCGTGATGGTGCCGATCTATCGCAAGGACGAAGAGAAAGCCAAAGTGCTGGAAGCCGCGCACCGCATCGCCAAAGATGTGGGCGCGAAGGTCGACGACCGCGAGGGGCAAACGCCGGGCGCTAAGTTTTTCCATTGGGAGCGGCGCGGCGTTCCGATTGTGCTGGAGCTGGGGCCGCGCGATCTGGCCGCGGGCAACGTCGTGCTGAAGCGGCGCGATACCGGAACCAAAGAGCCGGTGGCGCAGGCCGATCTTGCGGCGAAGCTGCCGGGCCTGCTCGACGCGATGCAACAAGATATGTACAACGCGGCCAGGCAGCGGATGAAGGACAATACCGTGCTGGCGAACTCGATCGAGGAGGTCGAGTCGATCCTGAGCGACGTCACCGCCGAGAAAGGCGGTGGCAAGTTCGTGATGGCGCACTGCAAGAACGATGAGCGTTGCGATCTGCGCATGAGGGAGTTCAAGGCGACGATTCGCTGCATTCCGCTGGTTGATGAGCACGACGGCAAAGGCAAGTGCATTGTCACGGGCGAAGAGGTGGACCGGCGGGTGGTAATTGCGAAGGCGTACTAATGGGTGGTGCCCCAGGTTCGCGTCCTTCATTCAGACGCTAACCTGGGCCCACCGCAACACGTCCCAGGTTAGCCCAAAGGATGGGGAACCTGGGGCACCGCTCGCTAGGATAATCAGCAGAGCCGCGCCAGCGGCGGCACGATTCCAGCGTCCAGTCTCAATATCCGTGCAGAATTAATCACACTTCCAGCGAAATCTCTTCCTGCACCAACGCCTTGTCTTCTTCTTTCGTCCCGGTGAGCGCGAATGAGTTCGTCGCCGTAGCTTTTCCCTTGCTCGACGCTGGTGATCACGTAGGAGCAGCCGATCCAGTGGGCCTCCTCGAAGTCGGTTTGCGACCAGCGGGCGGGGTGGTCGGGATGGGAGTGGTAGAAGCCGACGATGTCCAATGCGCGCTCATGGGCCTCGCGCTGGGCGCGCACCAGCTCTCGGGGATCGATGTGGTAGCGGTTCTGCGGCGAGTCGGTGCGGGTGTTGCCGCAGCGCACAACTGTGCTCACGGTTCGCACATCGCTCTCGGATGTGCCTATCAGGATCCCGCAGCATTCGTGGGGATAGGTCTCTTCGCCGTGACGGCGCATTTCCTGGTAGTCCGACTCAGAAATCTTCAGCATTCAAAAGTCTCACCGGAACGATGCCTGAGATTCTCAGAAGCTATTCCGGATCGCCAATCGCTGCGCCGTCACAAATCGGATCGGCCGGCGTGTAGTCCGACTTATTTTGCTCGAAGCACCACTTGACCTGGTCGGCCGAAAATTCATCGACCACGCCGGCAGGAACGTCGGACTGACGAATCTCTTTGAACTCGAAACTAATCGATCCGTCGGGGGCGACCGTGCCTAACAGATATCCGTACACATCGGTCTTCGCAAGGCTGGACAGGTCGCGATCCGCGGGCAGGCGATAGCGCACGGCGCCGGCGCTGCCCACGATCCACCCCGGAAGCACGTCGCCCTTATGGCAGGCGGTGTCGAAAGCATTATTCATCACAAAATGCGAATGGCTGGCCAGCAGATAGACATTCTTGTTCGTCGTCTTGCGAAATGCGGAAAGCTGCGCGTACACGCTGCGGCCACTCGCCTGGCCCTGAGCGGACTGGTCCATGCTATGGCCGGCAGAAGAGCTGCCTGGCAAGGCTGCATGCATACCGACCACCACGCTGCGGACCGCAGCGTTTCTGGCGTCGGTGGCCAGCACCATCTTGAACCACGCCATCTGCGCCGCGTCGAACATGTCGGGCGAGGCGTTGTCCATGCTGATGAAGTCGACGCCGCGATCGATCCAGTGGTTGTAGCTGGCGAGCAAGTGATTATTCGGATTGTCCGCCAGCCGCTGGCGCTGCAGGACAGGCTGATTGAGCCAGTCGGCGAATTGCGCAATGTACTGCGGGCGGGTCATCGGCGGGACGAGTTCGTGATTGCCGATGGCGAGGAAGACCGGCAGATCACCAAAGGGCACGAGCTGATGCTGGATGAAGTCAGGCCAGGCGTCGGCGAAATATCGCGAAATGCTCGCCTTTGGGTGGGTGCGCCGATAGTCCTCGTCGATGTTGGAGATGGCGCGATAGTCGCCCAGATGCCAGTAGAAGGCTGCGCCATTGCTGCGAACGGACGCCGCAATGGCGGGCATAACTATATCGCCGCAGTTGCGGGAGTCGCCCGACACGGCGAACTTCCAGCTCGCGTCTGGCGCTTGCTGCTGCGCAACTGCGGGCACAGTGGAACATGCGACCCACGCCAAGAGAGCTAGCGCTCGGAGACCGGAACGCGACTTCATATCGATGAGCATTGCGGTGCAGACGCCATGATACGTGACCGACGGAACGCGCCGGGCAGCAAAAAGCCTCCGAATGAACGGAGGCTCTGTGAAGCTGATCGGCTGAGTTACTTCTTGGCGGCTTCGGCCTTGGCCGCCTCCGCCTTGGCGGCATCGGACTTGGCGTACTTGCGGCGGAAGCGCTCGACACGGCCGGCGGTATCTACCAGCTTCTGCTTACCGGTGAAGAACGGATGGCACGCGGAGCAGATTTCCACGTTGATGTCGCCCTTGTGGGTGGAACGGGTAAGAAACGTATTGCCACAGGCGCAGTGCACACGCACCTGATCATAGCTGGGATGGATGGCTGCCTTCATTAGAACTCCTGACTCGCTGGTCGCAGAACTTTGATTTTACCGGAGACGGGAACATCGCGGCAAACACGACTCTAGCGGAAACGAATACGCTGGTTGGATTCAGCAGGAAGGAAATGGATTCGGACCCCGATTCGGGGAGCCATGAAATCCATTCCCGGCGATATGCGCGGCGAGACCGCGGCAACAACGAGCCTCGGCCTGCCACAATGTCACATGCACCCTCACCTCTGGCCCGCAGCTACGTCGAAGGATGTAGCTCCCCAGCGACCCCGGTTACCAAAGTTTGGATGCAGGTCGAATTTGGCCGGTCCCTCGTGACCTTCGCGAGTTAAGCTGAGCCATTTTGAGAAACAAGGGTTACAATCAAGAGTAGGCCGGAAACATAAATCCGGCGTACGTCCGCGGCATCTAAGTAGTGTAGCGCGGGAACCGCGCCTGCCCCTTGCAAGAGGAGTTTTCAGTGAATTCGACGGCTAAGACCATCGTGTTCTGGCTCGTGATCGTGGTGTCCGGCGTCCTGCTGTGGCAGGTCGTCAAGGGCGCGAACTCGGGCGCCAAAGAGCGCGACATCACGTTTTCGGAGTTTCTGTCCCAGGTTGACCAGGGCAACGTCAGCGAAGTGACGATTGTGGGCCCCGAGGTCCGCGGTAAGTTCAAGAACGACAAAGCCACATTCCACACCACGGTTGTCGAAGGCTATCCCGACATGATCAAGGAGATGCGCGACAAGGGTGTGAACATCACCGTCAAGAACAACCAGGGCGGGGGCTGGCCGACGTGGCTGCTGAATCTTGCGCCCTTCGTTCTGCTGGGCGCGCTATGGTTCATCATGATCCGCCAGATGCAGACTGGCGGCAACAAAGCGCTGTCGTTCGGCAAGAGCCGCGCGCGCCTGCTCTCCATGCAGCAGAAGAAGGTGACGTTCAAGGATGTCGCCGGCGTGGATGAAGCCAAGGAGGAGCTCAAAGAGATCATCGAGTTCCTGCGCGAGGCGCAGAAGTTCCAGAAGCTGGGCGGCCGTATTCCCAAAGGCGTGCTACTGGTCGGCCCTCCTGGAACCGGCAAGACCCTGCTGGCGCGAGCTGTGGCCGGTGAAGCCAACGTTCCGTTCTTCAGCATCTCGGGCTCGGATTTCGTGGAAATGTTCGTTGGGGTGGGCGCAAGCCGCGTCCGCGATCTGTTCGAACAGGGCAAGAAGAATGCCCCGTGCATCATCTTTATCGACGAAATTGACGCCGTCGGGCGCCATCGCGGTGCAGGCCTGGGCGGCGGACACGATGAGCGCGAGCAGACCCTGAACCAGTTACTAGTCGAGATGGACGGCTTCGAGTCGAACGAAGGCGTGATTTTGATTGCAGCGACGAACCGTCCCGACGTGCTCGATCCGGCGCTGCTGCGGCCGGGCCGTTTTGACCGCCGCGTGGTGGTCTCCCGTCCTGACGTTCGCGGGCGCGAGGAAATTCTCCGCGTGCATACCCGCAAGATTCCTATCAACGACGATGTGGATTTGGGCGTACTGGCCCGCGGCACACCAGGATTCTCCGGCGCCGACCTGGCCAACATGGTGAATGAGGCTGCCCTCGTAGCGGCACGTCAGAATCGCAAGACGGTGCTGATGTGGGACTTCGAGCAGGCCAAGGACAAAGTCTTGATGGGAGCCGAGCGCAAGTCGATGCTGCTCTCGGATGAGGAAAAGAAAGTCACGGCGTACCACGAGGCCGGCCACGCGCTGGTGGCAGTCATGCGCGAGCACGCCGACCCACTGCACAAGGTCACGATTATCCCGCGCGGCATGGCGCTGGGCGTGACCATGCAGTTGCCCATCGACGACAAGCACACCTACACGCGCGACTACCTGGAGACGCGGCTGGCCATCATGATGGGCGGACGCGTGGCCGAGGAGCTGTTCCTGCACACCATGACCACGGGCGCGGGCAACGACATCGAGCAGGCGTCGGACCTGGCGCGCAAGATGGTCTGCGAGTTCGGCATGTCATCGCTCGGGCCGATCACCTTCGGCAAGAAGGAAGAACAAATCTTCCTGGGCCGCGAGATCAGCCAGCACCGCGATTTCAGCGAAGAGACGGCGATGAAGATCGATGGCGAAGTCCGCCGCTTCGTCGACGACGGCTACAACTCCGCGCGTCACATTCTGGAAACGAACCGGCCGATACTCGAGCGTATCGCGATGGCACTGCTGGAACGCGAGGTGATCGATGGCAACGAGATCCAGATGATCATCGAGGGTAAGGAGCTGCCGGCGCGAGTGAACCCGAATGCGCCGCCGCCGGCCAAGGACGACGTGCAGCAGGTGCTGAAGCCGGCTCCGGGGCAGCCGAATGTGGCCCCGGGAGAACGTCCGGCGCAAGCGTAAAGCAGCAATTAGCAGCTAGCAATTAGCGAAAACTGAGGGCGCGCCTGACCGGCCCGCCCTTTTTCTCGGTTCGAATCAAGAGATGGCCAAGCCTGTTCCCATCGGCACGCGCGGGGTGGTCGAGCGTTGCGTGGAATTCCAACACACATTAACTGCGTGGCGGCCGGAGCTGCCTCCGGTGCTCTCCACGCCTCACATGATCGGCTGGATGGAAGCCGCGGGCTTCGAGGCGCTGCTGCCCTTCTGCGAAGGCGACGAGGTCAGCGTGGGCACGGCGATCAACGTCAATCACCGCGCGCCCAGCGGCATTGGAGCGCGGGTGCGGTGCGAGGCGGTGCTGGAGTCGGTCAGCGGCCGATTTCTGACGTTTCGCGTAATCGCGCAGAGTGAAGGTCAGGTGATCGGCGAGGGAACGATCGGACGCGCGATTGTCAGCAAGGGAAAGTTCGCAGAGAAGTTCCGCGCGGGAACTGCGACGCCCTAAATTCCCATGCCTCTAGACGGCAACAACAACCGGCGTATCTTGCGGCGGCAACGACTGCACCGCCTTTTGGTCCTCCGCCCACAACCAGGCGGTAATGGCCTCTTTGATATTCTCCAGCGCCTCTTTTTCGTCGCGGCCCTGGGAAACGCAACCCGGAAGAGCGGGACATTCGGCCACAATGCAGCCGTCCGCGGCGCGCTCCAGCGAAACGTGAAAAAGCATTGCTCACTTCAGGTTCGAGAAGATTTTAGCGCGGGCTTTGGCTTTATCGGTGGCTATTTCGTCAAGACGCCTCCGCGCTGCCCCCGCATACAATTTCCTCCCTGCACCGATGTGACTGCGCCGCCGGCCGCGGTGATTGTCTGGTTCCAGCACGCGCCAGTGGAATTCGAGTACTGATCGGTTTCCGAGCTCGCCTGACCGGTGGGATAAGCATTCCCGTTCGCATCCACGTACAGGTTATCCATGGGCGCAACGGCATCGGAGAAGTTGCTGGAATAGGTCGGGTTGCCATTCAGTTCGACCAAGACGCTCTCGTTGAATCCCTGGGTGAGGTGGGAGTACTGGTTGAAAGATCCATCAGCATTCAGCACAAAGGCGTAAACCAAATCGAGCGGCCAGGAGAACTGCTTGGCCTGGGTGGTAATGTTGCCGCCGTTGGTCGTCGTCGTCGCAGACGAAATCGTTGTGCTCTGCTGCACGTCCTGGTCATCCACCGTGCCGTCGAGGTGGACAAAATACTTCTGATTGTTAGAGAAATCGACGCTCTGCACAACCTTGGTGTCCACCGTACCGTGCGAGGTATTCACGTAACCTTCCACCGTGAATCCGCGGTCGGAGGTGACGGAAACGGGGCCGCCGGCAGTCGTCTGCGTTGTGTAGATGTTCTCGGTCACCATGGGATCGGGCTGAGTGATGGTGTTGGTGGTGAGCGCTCCCGTGATCTGCGTCGAACCCGTGTCCTGGTAGAGCAGCAGGTTCGCACAGGCGGAGAAATAACTGTCGGCGTTGTAGACGCTGACCGCGACGGTGTGCTGCTGGCCGTTGCTGAGGATGGAAGCGAAGGGCGTCAGATCGACGCGATACGGCTCAAAGTTCAGCGTGTGTACGCCGGGGATCGGTTGCCAGAGGAAGGGATCGATGCCGCCGGTGAAGATCCAGGGGAAGATTGGCGCAACTCCGGCCGGCTGCCCATCGATGCTGACCTCGGCTTCACGAAACGCAGTAGAGCCGCAACTGAATACCTCGCCGGCAACGTCGTTGGGAGCGCAGGTGTACCAGAACTCGTCGTCTTGCTGGCCTTGGGCAAAGAGGTCGAGGTAGGCCCCCTCAACATTAGTTGGAAAGGTGAAGGTCCCGGTGAGCTGATCGGTGGGCGTATTCAGCGCAACCGTTCCGCCAGTGGGGCCAGCCGACATCGGCAACACGACGCTTGCGGCCGGGGGCGGGTTCTGCCCCTGCGTCAGCGGATAGAACTGCAGATAGGCGCTGCCGTGGTAATGGCTGGTGTATTGACTATTCACCAGATTAAACAGGATTGCGGTGCCCTGCTGCGGGATGGTGAACACCGGGCTAAGTTCGGTCAAATTGCTTTCGGTGTGCCACTGGCGGACGAAGTTCTGTGAAGGCTCGGCCGTGGTGCCGAAGAAGATGTTGGTGCCGCCCAGCCAGATGTTGGTGGTGCGATCGTACTGCACGCCGGCATCGACCGACCAATCCGCCTCAAAGACCACCGCGGCCCACGGCCCCGGACAGTTTGCCGGAGGCGTGTAGTTGAAGGGCCGGGGATTGAAGTCGTCGAAATCGAAGTTTTGAAACAAGGTGACGGTGCAGGGCGTTGTGGTAGGGCGCGGCACCGGCGGATTCGCCGTGACCGTGTTGTAGGAGCCAACGACGGGATTGCTGGGCGCAACATAGTTCTGCGCGGCAGCGACGCAAGTCAGCAGCAATGCCGCCGTGATGGACACTAAGGCTCGCGATACCGGAGAGCAGGAAAGCCGATGCATGAAAGTACCTCGCTGGTTTTGGCGTCGCACTGGCGCGCGGCGGGGAACGCAAACAGAATAGTGCGTTTAGCGGCTACATCACAAGCGCAGCCGGGGCTAATTGGAACGAAAAAGCAGCTTTTGACAAGAATTCACTTCGCTGACCGGCGGCGCCGTGCTACCGTTGCAAATCCCTTTATGATGCTGCAGACGGAAGTCTTCCAATTCGAGCCGGACATCACCGGAATCTCATGTTCCGGCCGCTTCACCATGGGAACGCGTCTGAGCGAGACCGAAGCGCTGATCCATTCGCTGATGGAGCAGGGGATGCGGAAGCTGGTCCTGGATCTGACGTACGTCGAGGTGGTGGACAGCGCCGGGCTGGGCATCATCATGCGCATCTTTGGCGAGTTACATCAACGTAGAGGCTGCTTGCGGATCGCCGGCCCGAGCGAGCACGTGCGCCGGCTGTTTGAAATCACGCACACAGTTTCGATTCTGCAGCTCGATCCCGACCTGGTGACCAGCGTGCAGAAGTTGCAGGGGATGCAATCGGCCGGCAGCGCCCACGCTTGAGCATCGCGACCTGGCTGGCTTACCTCATCGGCCGAGCTGGCGGTACGCTGTCGCCAGGTTTTTCAAGGCCACAGCACGCAGCTCCGGGTCACGCGTGATGCTGAGAGTCTTAATGTAGCGGGCGATCGCCGCCGGATAATTTCCGCCGCTTCTGCTCATAAATGCCGATGTTGAAGTTGCTGACCGGATCGTCGGGATAGATGGCGGCGGCGCGATAGAAGTGTGCGACACCTTGCTCGACATGGCCTTGCTGAAGTAGCGCTTTCCCCAGATTATTCTCCGCCAGGAAATTGTCTTGCGTCACCTCCAGCGCGTGCGACCACAAGGTAACGTTGTCTCTCCAATATCCGATCTGGCGATAGCTGAGGATGCTCAACGCGAGCAGCACGGCGATGCTAACGCCGCGCAGCACTACCCGAGAGATGCGTTTGCGCTCGGCCCAGTCCGCAATGCCCCAGCAGATCATGATGAACAGGCCGATGAAGGGTAGGTACGCATAACGGTCGGCAATTCCCTGCTTGCCTTGATAGCCCACGCCCTCGAGTCCCAGCATGGGTATAAGCGTTCCCAGGAAAAAGAACCATCCAACCAGCAGGTAAGGCCGGCTGCGGCGGAACGCGATCACGGCCAGCGTGATTGCGGCGAGCAACAGCACAGCACCAACTATCTGCCACAGGTTGACGTAATCGGGATGGGGGTAAAACGGCGACAGCCGCGCAGGCCAGAGCGCCTTGCCGATGTACTGCACGTAAGAGACGAAGGCGTAGTCGATGCGCAGCGACCACGGATAGGTAATTTTGTTGCCGTCGGCGCGCTGCGCCGCCATGGTGATCGCGGCGCTTACTCCCGCGAGCGCGAACAGCGGCAGCTTCTCGAGAATCAGTGACCGCCATTTTTCGCCATTCGCTATTCGCTATTCGCTTTTCGCCAGAGATCTCAGCCGCGTCGTTCTGGCGAACAGCGAAAAGCGAAGAGCGATTAGCGATCCTTCTCAGCGGCCAGTAATCCCACAACAAGAGCACGAAGGGAAACGTAATCACCTGCGGCTTGGACATGAGCCCCAGCGCAAAGAGAAGGGCAACCGCCAGGTAGCGGCCAGCTTTGGGCTTCTCAACGTACCAGCGATACGCGCCTAGCGCGAGCAGAAAGAAGAGCAGGCTGAGCGTGTTCTTCCGCTCGGCGATCCAGACTACCGATTCGACGTTGATGGGATGCAGCGCGAACATCGCAGCCACCATGAAGCTGCGGCCGAGGAATCCCGTCGCGCGCAGCAAAACCCAGAAGAGCAGCACCGCGTTCACGGCATGCAAAAGAAGGTTGATATCGTGCGGTCCGGCCGCGTCGAGGTCGAAGAGCTGACAATCCAGTGCATGCGAAAGCCAGGTCACCGGATGCCAGGTTCCGACGCTGTAGGTAGTGAACGCCCATCGGACCGTGTCCCATGTGAGCCCCGCTTGCACGTGGGCGTTCTGGGTTACATATAGGGTGTCATCGTAATTGACGAACTCGTATTGGTGGACTCGGCCGTAGAGCGCAGCCGTGATCACCACCAGCAGCAACGATAAGATTGCGAAGCTTTTCCAGACCGGTGCGGACGGGAAGTTAGCTGCCGGCGATGGGACCGTCTGACCGGGCTTGAGACCAACTGAACTCAATTCGCCTCCGCCTATGGCGCTTGCAGTTGCAGCTTCCTGGCCTCATCGAAGCATTGGCGCGCCTGATCGGTCTCGCCGAGATCGCTATAGGCATTGCCCATCTTGTCGTACGCCAGAGTTTGCAGCGAGGAGCGCGTAGTCAGGGCGATGGCTTGTTTGAAATGCTCGATCGCCTGCCGCAGTTGTCCGTGGTCCTGCTCATAAACGCCGATATTGAAGACGCTGATTGGGTCGGTGGGATGGATCGCCTCCGCCCTGCGATAATGCACGATGGCTTCTTCCACGCGCCTTTGTTTCAGCAGGATTCCACCCAGATTGTCCTCCGCGACATAATTCGGCGCTGTGACCTCAATGGTGTGCGTCCAGAGCACAAGATTGTCGGCCCAATATCCAATCTGCCTGCGGGCCATGACCGCCAGCGATAACACCATCACAACGCTCAGCACCGGCAGCACGGCCGCCGGCACTCGCTTTTCGGCGAAGAAATCGGCCACACCCCAGCACACCAGGATGAAGATTCCCAGCAGCGGCAAGTAGGCGTAGCGATCAGCCATCGCTTGGCGGCCCACTTGCACCAGTCCGATCATCGGCACCATTGTTCCCAGGAACCACAGCCATCCGACGAGCAGATAACGTCGTCGGCGCTGTTCGGCGACCCACCAGGTGATTGCCAGCAGAAACACGAACGCGCCGTAGACTTGCCACGAGTGCAGCGAGTTTCCGGGATGCGGGTACATGGGCGCGAGGCCGACGGGCCAGATCGTCTTCTGCAAATAGCGGACGTAAGACACGATGGCGTTCGAGAGTCGCAGTGACAGCGGAACGGCGATCAGCGAAAGCACGGCGTGTCCGGCCTGCTGCGCCTTCATGGTGAGTGCTGCGCTGGCTCCCGCGATGGCGAACAGCGGAAGCTTCTCTATCAATAGAAATCGCCAATCGCATGTCCGCTCTTCGCTCTTCGTTATTCGCTTTTGGCTAGTGACACCACGAGTGTCATTCTGGCGAAGGGCGAAAAGCGAAGGGCGAAGAGCGAGCCTTCTCAACGGCCAATAATCCCAAAGCAAGAGCACGAACGGAAACGTGATGATCTGCGGCTTGGCCATGAGCCCGAGCGCAAACAGCAGCGCGACCAGCAGATATCGGTCGATTCTCGGCTTGGCGGCGTACCATCCATACGCGCCGAGAGCGAGCAGGAAAAATGTCATGCTGAGAACGGTCTTGCGCTCAGCGACCCAGACCACCGGCTCGACGTTGATTGGGTGCACTGCGAACAGCGCGGCCACCATGAGACTGCGCCCGGGAGAAGCGGTCGCGCGCAGCAAAACCCAGAAGACGAGCAAGGTATTCAAAGCGTGCAACAGCAGGCTGGTCTCGTGGTGTCCGGCCGGATTCATTCCGTAAAGCTGGACATCCAACGCATGCGATAGCCAGGTCAGCGGATGCCAGTTGCCAGCCTCATAGGTGGTCATGGCCCAGGTCACCGTGTCCCAGGTCAGGCCCTCCTTCACCTGCTCGTTATTGGTGACGTAAAGGTCGTCGTCATAGTTCACGAATGGGTGGGTGCGGGCGGGGTAATAAAGGGCGAAAACCAGGATGACGAGCAGCAAGCCCAGGCAGCCGGCGGTGCGGGTTGCCCGCAAGGAGGACGCGTCCGGACGAGATTGCACTTGCGGACCAGGTTGCAAGCCGACCGAACTCACAGGGCCCCCTTCGCTCGACGAGTATAGCTGATTGCGGTGTCGCTATTCGCTATTCGCCATTCGCTTTTCGCCAGAATGACTGCTCAGAGTTGGCGAAGGCGGCTTCTAAGTCTGACGAGAAGCGAATAGCTAAAGGCCAAGAGCGAAGAGCGAATAGCGGAATTATTGCGTCAACGCGTAGTAGCCCTGGCGGGCGTGGACTTCCACCTTCTGCGGCGCACGCACCTCAACGCGCAGGGAGTGGAACCCCGGGGTGGCTTGCTGCGCGGGGAACGATACGTAGTACTGGGTGCGAAGGTCCTGTTCGATCTGCGCGAAAGCTCCGTCCAGATCCTTGCTGGAGCGCGCAAAGTAGACGCGGCCGCCGCTCTCTTGGGCCAGCCGTTCCAGCACTCGGTCGCCGGCGTCAGCGGCCTTGCCGGAGCGAATGGTAAGCGCGTAGATCTGAACTTCGCTGCGCAGGGCCATGGCAATAACGTCCTGCATGCCGCGCAGGCTGTCGGTATCGTCACCATCGCTGAGCACCACCAGCGCGCGTTGCACCAGCTTGCCCTCGGGGTTGGCGACGAACTGACCGCTGCAGGCGGCAAACAAGGCGTCGTAGAAACGCGTTCCCCATCCCGGTTGCTGCAACGTTGCGATGGCCTCGACCAACGCCTGGCGGTCCTGCGTGGGAGCTTGCCAGACTTTGTAATCGCCACCAAAGGCGATCACAAACGCGCTATCGGTTTGCGGCCTCATGATGCGGTCGAGGAACCTCGCCGCGGCGGCTTTCTCCTCCGGCAGCACGCGTTTGACCGAGTCGCTGGTGTCGATCAGCACTCCGATTTGCAAGGGAAGATTGTCGTCGCGTTGGAATTCGCTGAAGCGCGTCACCGGCGCCTGATCGTCAAAGACGCGGACATCGCCCGACGAAAGGTCCCTCACCACCCGGCCTTGCGCGTCGGCTACCGTGAACTGGAGGCGGACCTCGGGGATATCGCGGTGGAAGGTATATCCCGGCGCGGCAGCGGGGAGGTGATCGCTGGTTTCCGGCAAAGCCGGCAGCGGCGGGGGGGATAAAGCAACGCGCGCCACGTCGTAGGCATCGGCGGGTGGAGATGACGGACTGCCATCGGGCGCTGCATTGATGAAACGGCCGCCAGCCCACTCGCCGACGCCAATCAACGTGACCCCACATAATGCGAGTGCCAGGCCGGATATGAGTGCGGACTTCTGCACAACCCAGATATCGGCGGCCGTAAGCAACAACTTGAGAGAGAAGATCGATCGCAGCCCGTAGAGAGCGGCGGAGAGAGTCGATAGCTTCGTTGCCATGGAACCGGCATTGCCGGCCAGCGGCAGGCTCAACGTCCGGCAGACAATGTGCCCGAAGCCGGGCGCAGGAATCCCCACAACTCCACCCCTTTTGCGCACATTAGGTGCAAAAGGGGCTACTCTGGTTGCTAGAAATCAGTTTCAAGTTTCGAGTTATGCGTTTCCGGATTCGTGTGTCCTGGTAGAGCGGCGCTTCAGCGTCGCGTTAAGACCGCCCTCTGATCCTCAGGTTTTGCATTCCGCTGCGAAGGCAGCGGAATGCAAAACCGATCTCCGGCGATCCACTGAACGCGAGCCTAAAGGCTCGCTCTACCTGGGTACGCCAATACTGAAATGCTCTGGCCTTATGGAGGCTCCAAATCGGCAACTCCCAGCCGCAACTCGAAACTTTGAAACTCGAAACTTGAAACTGCCTCCTGATCCCCCATTGGTGGGAGCCGTCGCCTATGAAGCTGTGGCATGTAGTAACCTATTCCTAAGGTAAATGCCCTCAGAAAAAGTCCTGATTGTCGACGACGAGAAGCTTGTCCGTTGGTCTCTGCGCCAGAAATGTGAAGAGTGGGGTTACCACGTGCTGGAGGCGGACAACGGCGCGGCTGCGCTCCGCGTGGCCCACAACGAGGCTCCCGACCTCGTGCTGCTGGACGTGCGCCTGCCCGATTCCAGCGGCATCGATCTGCTCGAACAGCTAAAGAAGTCCGGCGACGCGCGCGCGGTCATCATGATCACCGCCGACCCGCAACTGGAAGACGTAAAGACCGCGCTCAAGCTGGGGGCCTACGATTTTGTTGGCAAGCCGCTGGACTTCGACGAACTGGCAGTCGCCGTCAAAAACGCGCTGGAAACCACGCGCCTACGCTCCGAGGTGGAGTCGCTGCGGGGCGAGATGCGGCGCCACACCGGCTATCACGATGTAATTGGCGTCTCGCAAAAGATGTCAGAGTTGCTGGGATTCGTGCACAAAGTCGCTGCCAGCGAAGCCACGACGATCCTGGTGCAAGGCGAAAGCGGAACCGGCAAGGACCTGATCGCGAAGGCAATCCACTACCAGAGCCGGCGCGGGGAAAAGCCATTCGTAGCCATCAACTGTTCGGCCATCCCGGAGACGCTGATGGAAGCCGAACTCTTCGGCCACGAACGCGGCGCCTTCACCGACGCCAAGGCGATGAAGAAGGGCCTGTTCGAGATGGCGGATGGCGGCACGCTCTTCCTCGATGAAATCGGCGAGCTGTCGCCGCTGCTGCAAGCGAAACTGCTGCGCGTTCTGGAAGACCAGGTCATCCGCCGGGTCGGCGGCGTCAGGGATATGCAGGTCGATGTGCGCGTAATCGCCGCCTCCAATCGCGATCTGGAGCGCGCCGTCCGCGAAAATACATTCCGCCAGGATTTGTATTACCGGCTGGCGATCATCTCCATCTTTCTGCCGCCATTGCGGGAGCGCAAGGAAGACATCCTGCCCCTGGTCGAGTTCTTCATCTCGCGCTACAACCGCAAGTTTCGCAAGAGCGTCACCGGCATCACCGACGAGACCCGCAGGTTGATGCTGAAGCATGACTGGCCGGGCAACGTTCGCGAGCTGAAGAATGCGGTCGAGCGGGCCATGATTCTGGAAGAGGACAACCAGCTCAATCCCGATTACCTGCCCTTTGCGGTGGCCAAACAACACTCGGCATTGACGGCTTTCGAGACCTCCTCCGGCCATAACGGCAGCAGCAGCCGCAAGCAACTGCCGGATGGCCGCAGCTTGCCCAAGCTCGAGATCCCCGAAGGCGGCACCTCGCTGGAAGAGGTAGAGCGTGAGCTGGTGGAGATCGCCATGTCGCAGGCCAACAACAACCAGACCCACGCCGCCCGCCTGCTCGACATCAGCCGCGACGCGCTCCGCTACAAGTTGAAGAAGTTCGGCCTCATCCGCGCAGAAGAAGACGAGCCTTCGACAGCTACTTCGTAGCTTAAGCTAAAGCAGCCAGGGCTACTGAGTCGATGTCTGCTCTTTGCAGAGCGGTTAACTTCCTTCCCTATCAAAATCTTGCTATTAAAGCTCGTGCTGGATTCAGGAATTCTCTTGAGGATTCCCGCGGCTGGAGCTAACATCGGTAGCCTTCCGGCAGTTGTTGGAAATCGGGGGTCCCTTTACTGCGTGAACTGCTCCTTGGGTAAATGTAGCTGTCTCGGGAGGAGATAAATGACTCACTGCAGGGCTGTACTCAATGCCGCTTTTGTTTTGGCAGTGATTTGTGCTTGCTGTTTGATGGTTGGAGTCGCCCAAGCTGGGTCGGTAAACGATTCCTTCCAGCCGGCATCGATAGACGATTCCATCGAGATTAACGTCACCTGTGCAACCTTCCAATACCAATACTGCTCCTTCAATACAGGCGGTCAGTACCCGCTCGGCAACCCCGCAAGCGGAAATGCCAATTTCAATCCCCTGGGCTATCCCTGGTCCTTCACCTTTGAAACAGCTCCGCCCCTGACTTACACCTGGTATGAGGAAAGTAATTACTCTGCCACATTCGGCTATGGCGGCACTTTCATGATCACCGGTCCCGAGGGCACATTCTCCGGTGTGGTTACTGGTGGTGAGGCGAGTCAATCCTCGAACGGGAACGAGAGCGTAGGCGTCACCTATTTTGGCCGCTGGAGCGACGGTACGTACGCTGACGGATCCGTTTCGCTGGCCTTCAATTTTGACGAGGGGACCATACAGGCGAACTTCAACGAGCAGCCGGCGCCTGAACCTGGGAGTTTGCTGCTGTTGGGTTCCGGCGTTCTCGGTCTCGGAGGACTATCCAAGTTAAGACGTAGGAGCTGAAGTTGGCTGGAAAGCTCTAACGGTTGTCACCTCTGGGCCTCAGAGGAGCTCAAGGCGGGATTTCAGCTTGCCCGCCTCAGCGCACCACCACGTCCTTCTCGCCCTCGGCCTTTGCCTCGGCATAGACTTGAGTGCGACCGATGTCTCCTAGGCCGCTTCGGTCTACATCTGACGGGTAAAGCTTCCCGGCAGCAGCAGAATAATCGCTCCGGCGGCGTGCTGAACGGTATCCTGGGCGGAAAGAAACCGCGATCAGGAACGGCAGAGCCAGCCTGAGCCTTACGGTTTGAAGGTGCGCATCTTCACCAGGGTCCCGTCCGGCAGCGGAGCACCCATGAAGTGCACCACCCCGTCGCGAACCACGCCGTTGAGTTCCTGCACCACCGCGGCAACTCCGCCCACCTCGGTCGCGCTCACCGCAGGCGCCCTCTTAGCTATTCCGCGGTCCATCGCCATGTTGGCCAGCCGGTCGGCATCGCGGTTCTTCTCGCGCAAGACGTGCCTGATCTCAAAACATTCGATTTGATCGAGCAGCTTCATGGCGCGCTCATGCAACTCCTTCAGCGTCGGACTGCTGACCTTGTACTCGCCATTGATCTGCTTCACCATCAGCTCCGAGTCGCTAACCACTTTGAGCGCCTTGAAGCCGTGCCGCAGGGTGTAATTCAACGCTGCCAGCAATCCGGAGTACTCGGCATAGTTGTTGGTCTGGCGGCCGAGATACTCGCTCAGAGTGGCCACCGGCCGGCCGACCTCGTCTTCAAAGACAACGCCGTAACCTGCCGGCCCGGGATTGCCGCGTGCCCCGCCGTCGATGTATGCGACGAGGTAGCCTTGCTCGGAGCTGCTGATGGCGCCGCCGATAAATTCCTGCGACCGATATTTCGTTTTCTGGGGAAAAGGATGGATCGACATTGCTTTAGTTCTCTACACAATTCGATGCTTCGGCAGCGACGCGAGTAGCAGGGTAAAGCGCACTTTCGGGCGTCCGCCTTTATCGCCCCAACGCCAGCCGGGTGGCCAGACGCTCCGGGAGATTGGCGGCCAGCACCCGGGCCTGTGCCTGCTGCACATCGTAGGGCACGCGGAAAAAGGTCACCCTGCCGGGCGATTCGCCGTTGCGCTCATACAATGCGAAGGCCGCACGCCAATCATTATCGCGCGGTTGCCCCACCGAACCGGGATTAATCAAATACCGTTCTCCCTTTTGTAGCGGCATCTCGCAATGTATGACGCCTTCGCTCTCGTCATATTTTGGAGCAAAGTACTGCGGCCGTCCACCTTTGTACGTAAAGCCGCCTTGCAAATGTGTATGACCAAAGAAAATCACGTCACGATGGCCAGAGAGACCGAAGTCCAGCGCGGCAACCTGGGCGGTCAATAAATATTCGTCTTCGTCGCGTGGCGAACCGTGAACGAATTCCACGCCCGGCAATCCCTCCGGTTGCAACGGCCCCTGCGGCAGGCTGCGCAGCCATTCGGTATGCTCCTCCTCCAGCTTGGTCTGCGTCCAGCGCGCCGACAGCGCAGCCACCAGGTTGAACTCCGACAGGTCCGACAGCCCGGCACAGGCCCGATCGTGATTGCCGCGTACCACTGTCCCTCCCATGGCGCGTACGCGCTCGCACACTTCGTTAGGGGACGCGTTGTACCCCACCACGTCGCCGAGATTTACCACGTCGTCGAACTCTGGTGCGGCCTCCAGGCAGGCCTCGAGCGCCTCCAGGTTGGCATGAATGTCGCTGAGCAGCAGCAGCCGCATGGATCAGCCAACCTCCCGCGCCACCACTGGGCAGCGCGCGAAATGGCCGGGAGAAACCTCGACCAACGGCGGCAGCTCAGCCGAACAGCTCGCGACCCGCGAGGCGCAGCGCGGTTCGAAGGCGCAGCCCGGCAACAGCGTTGTGGGCACGGCGCCCTCGATAGTCGGCAGCGGCTTGGAGCGGGCGGTGCGCAAGGTCGGCACCGAGTTTAGCAGCCCTCGAGTGTAAGGGTGCACCGCATTTCGGAAAACCTCGCCCGCAGTTCCCATTTCGACCAGATTTCCGGCGTACATCACGCCGATGCGATGCGCGACCTGCGATACCACCGCGAGATCATGAGAGATGAAGAGCATCGCTAGCGAGAATTTTTCGCGCAAGCCGCTGAGCAGGTCAAGAACTTGCGCCTGAATCGTGACATCCAGCGCCGTCGTCGGCTCATCGGCGATTAGCAGCGCCGGCCGGTTCACCACTGCCATGGCAATCATGACGCGCTGGCGCTGCCCACCGGAAAGCTGATGGGGATAGTCGCGCGCCCGGCGATCGGCATCGGAGATTGCAACCGTGCGCAGCGCGTCCATGGCCAGTCGCCAGGCATCGGACTTGGTGATCGAGCGGTCTTCAGTGATAGAGCGGCCCTCGTTCGCGTGCGCCAGCACCGCCTCGGCAATCTGATCGCCGATGCGCATAACCGGATTGAGCGCCGTCATCGGCTCCTGGAAGATCATGCTGATGCCAGCCCCGCGGATCCGCCTCATATCCGACTCGGAAATCCCGAGCAGGTCCTGGCCGCGAAAACGGACGCTGCCGCGCACGCTCGCCTGCGGCGGAAGCAGCCGCAGCACCGCAAGCGCCGTCACCGATTTACCCGAACCCGACTCGCCTACCAGCCCCAACACTTCCCCGGAATTAATGTGAAAGCTGACATTGCGCACGGCGGTCACGCTTCCCGGCGCGGTGGCAAATTCTACGTTGAGGTTGCGGACATCCAGAACAGGCGTCACCGAACCATGCTAGCAGCTAGTCGCCGGGTGCCCATACTTCGCCGGGCGCGGCGAAAGGTGGAAAATCAACCTCACCAAGAAGCCTCATCCTTCAACCTTTATTGACGTAAGAATGGCAAATGATCACCTCACCTTGGCGTACATCGCCTGGTCCAGGATCACGCCATTCTTGATTGCACTGTGCCGTAGGATTCCCTCGCGTTGGAAACCCGATTTTTCCAGGACGCGCAGGGACGCCCGATTGTGCGCGAATACCATCGCGAAAATACGAAAAACCTTGTAGTTGTCGAAGGCCCAATCGGAAGTCGCGGTAACCGCCCGCGTGGTCAGGCCTCGACCCCAGAACGGCTCGCCCAGCCAGTACCCCATTTCCATGGTCAGCCGGGCAATGTCGATGCCTTGCTTAAACCCGATGCCGCCGACGGCCTCACCGCCAAACTCCATGGCGAACGCCAGGGGAACATGGGTCGAGCGGACATAATTCAGATACTCAATTCCTTCGCGCCGGGTGTAAGGGTAGGGAAACTGGTCGCGCAGGTTGGCAGCGATGTTGGGATTGTTGGCGTAGCGCAGCAGAGATTCCAGGTCGTCCTTACGCCAGTCGCGGATGCGCAGATCGCCAAGATCGAGCAGCATGACTCCTAACTTCCCGCTCTCAGCTCCGGGTTCTGTGTTTCATGTGCTGAGAGCTGCACCCATTGCTAATTTGCGGCTTCAACCTGTAGTCCAGCCCATAAGAAGCCAAGTGTGCGTGGATCGTGCGGAACTCGAGCGGGGTCGTCAACCTGGATTACGAGCTCATTCTCAGCTCCCCGCCGCAACACGGAACGGTCAACGATGAAATCCGAAACTGCAGGCCCGGCGGTAATCGTCCCCAGAGGGTCTCCGTTAAGAATGATCTGCGCGGGATGACCTTTAGCAGCCGTCCCCAATACCCTCAGGCGCACGTGCGAGGCGTCGCTGAAATCACGGTTTAATCGAAAGTGGATGGCGGATTTCATCGAAGACCAGACGGGACCCTCACTCGCACCGTAAAAGTTGGTATTCAGACTCGTAATCTCGTCTGGCTTAATCGTGAACGGAAGCTTCAGAAAAGGATATGGTACGAGCTGCAGGTCGAACATGGAGTCATGCAAAAGCACGCGGCATGGTGAGTTGCACTGCCTAGGAGTGGGTGTGATGGCAAGATTAGTCAAAACAATATTAGTTAATCCATCCATCTCGTGGCAAACATTCTCCTGGCCAAAGACCCACGCCAACACCTCATCCACGCAGAAAGAACGCCCTTCGTGCTTCATGCGATTCGCCACCCCCATAATTCGAATCCAGGTCTCTCCCGGAAATGTAAAGTGGACCGGTCCGATCTTCGTCGGAATGCTGTCATACAGGCGATTTGTCTCTGGGTCACCCCTTTGAGAATTCGTAAATTCTGGCTTGGCAGCGAACATCGAAACAGGAATCAGCGCGCACAACGCGAATGCTAAGGCCGGGCGCGCTCCTATTTCAAGACCGTCCAGAATCAGGGCCGCTATAATAAAAAGCGTTAACAGCTGCATCCCATAAATAAAATATCCATTGAAGTTAACCAGCTCGCCTCCCATTTTAAGTGTCCAGACAAAAAACAAGACCAATACGATCCCGATTTCGACCGCCAGATACCCGAAAAACGGTGGCGCCTTGGCTTTTCTTCTAGCATAGATCCCAACGAGCGCTCCAAACATCACACAAGCAATGCACCAGTATGCCGCAACGTATGGCTTCGAACCACCCAGGGACATCAAATGGGTTGGCCTGGTTCGAAATTGAACTTCCGTATCCGGAATGAAGTCGAGAAAACTAACCTCGTACTTCAATGCCTCCCTCGGCTTATGCTGGATGCCGGGATGTTCGGAATTATAGAAACGAACGGCATCGAGGTTATTAGGCTTGTGCAGCAGAAGATCGAGCACAATGGGAGTTGCAAAGACAACGCAAAGCAGCAAACTAACGCCTACCGACCGGCGATTCTGACTTAAGAACCGGCGCAGCCCCAGGTGCCGCCCCTGGCGAAACCACACGGTGACGATGGCTACGACTATAAGACTGCCGACGAATAACGGTTGTGCAGCATGCCCATGTACCAGCAGAAGGCCGCTAACAAACAAAAGCGGCAACTTCGATATCTCCCCTACCGCGACCGCGGCGCCCACGGTCACAAAAAAAAGAAAGCAGAACATGAGCACATGCGGGGGCCAGATTGACAGAATTGCAGATACCGGTATTGCACGGTTCACCACATAGATAAAGAACAGCGAGAGCGCCAACGCAGAGGGCGCAAATAAGCGGGAGCGGCACCGTTTTGCAATGATGCCGATACTTCCAAATAAGAACGCCGCGTTGAGCAGGATAATAGTCAGAATGTGGGCGTTCATTTCGGCCGGGACTAGATGCAGCAGATCGTGAAATAGTGCTTCGCCGAAAGCGTAGATATAGAAAAAGCCGGGGCCCGGATGATGAAAACCCCAGCGCGAGAAATTTCCCAGCAGCTCGCGAAAATGCTTCGCTCTCTCGATTTGCAGCGCATTGGCGGCCGAATCCCCGTATGCCATGATGGGAGAGCTGAAGAGTGCACGGTTGATGATCAACAAGACGAGAAGAAATGCACCAGCGGCAATTACAACAGAGACAGTGCGCGAGTCGCCGTCCCGAGGACGCCGTACCGGGGCGGACTTCGCTGAGTCAGCGACATCTTTTTCTTGCTGTGCGGAGACATGTAGGATCTGCATTCGATAAAAAACCGGGAACTATGTCTCGCCGGCAGGGAAATAACCTGAGATCGGCGAATCTATCGGACGGCAGCACGCACTACTTTAGATTCGCCAACCCACTCGGGCGCACTCACGTTCGCGAGCTGGTTCAGTGGCATCTCGGAGCCATACGCATCTTTGCGGAAGTCCTCGGCCAGCCTTGTCCATGCGCGTTCTCAGCTGCGCAAAGCTATCTATCAAGGCGCGAATCGCCGCCATTTGTACTCGAGCCATTATGATCGCCTCAATAGGAAATCACAAACCTGCGATTATAAAACTTGTCGCGGGGCGGAAGTTCCTGGGCGTGGTGGGCGTGCGGTGTCCTGGCAGCGCGGCAGTGGGATTCCAGGTCGTCCTTACGCCAGTCGCGGATGCGCAGATCGCCAAGATCGAGCGGCATGAGCAAGATGTTGCTGCACAAAAAGCAGCTAACGCAAGCGGCAACGGGATGGGGAGAAAGCGACGACTTTAGCCAGAATGATCGACAAAGACCCCGGAAAACCCCGTCGGGACAATGGCAATATGGTCGTCCGGTAGGTTGCTTGCAGACACGCCCCGAGCCAATTGGTGCAATACCAGCACGACCCCAGCCGCCGCCAAGGCGCTAGCCACTTCCAATGGCACATTCTTGGGACCCATGAACGTTGCCACTCCGGGCATCGTCGGTGCGGTAAATAGCACATAAAGCACGAGGTTCAGGAAGACATGAGCGGCGGTGAAGAGAACAGCGAGCCGGGGTGAAACCGCCCAAAGTGCTAGAACTCCACCTGCAACGGCTGCAAGCTCGGTGAAATAACAGCCTTGATGGACCTGGGTGGTTCGAGGACCAAACATGATCAGGCACCAGATCACGAGCGTGACCACCGTGACGAGCCAAAGATCGGATGCCTGCCGCAGCTCCGCCGATTTTCCGCGGCGAAGTATAAACCAGAAGATGAAAGCTAAGGGCGCAAAGCTGAATAGGTCAATCGACCAGAACCAATGCAGAAACATTTCAAAACGCAGTGAGGCAACAGCCGCGGCCGCTTGGGCGCGATTGCCCGTTATGATGCCGCGCAGGAGAATTGCCGGGTGATGCCAGAACGGCGCCGAACCGAAAAAGACCGCGAAATTTGATTCCTTATACTTCGCAATCTCCCCCAGCCGCATCTTGCCATAATTCGCAAACAGTAAATGGCCCAGGCTGACCTCGGGATGAGGGGCTGTGACCCCCGCCAAATGCCATTTCAACAGCCGGTCTCCCGGAGGATCATAGTGTTTCTGATAGAGCGTCCAAGGAGCATAGAACAGAGCCGCAGCCACGAACGCTGCAGCTATGAAGCGCGGGCTAGGCACGCGGCGCAATAGCAGTAGAGTCAATCCCAGACCGATTAGAGCAAAGGCGCTTCCTCCATGGCAGAGCATGGCCAGAGATGCAGCCGCGCCGACTACGGCCCCGACCCGCCAACTCGATCGAGCCGCGTTGTATCGTTCCGTAAACAGGTATCCCGGGATGACGAACAGAAAAGCTACTGGTAACAGCTTAGGCCAACTGTAGAAGGAATTGAGAAAAGTGAAACCCCAAAAAATAATTGCCGCGATTGTCAGCGCTGCAGCCTTTCGGCTAACTTTAGCGGCCTCGAGGTAGGCCAGCACTCCCGCAAGGCAACTAAGCTGGAAAATAACTCCCAGCAGCTCATATTGCAGGTCAAGATTACCGCGCATCCATGGATGATTCCAGAGGACCATACCGGTTTGAAGCGGCGGTCGATCGCTGGAGAGCCAGTCTCCCACCATCGGTTTGGGAATTTGGCCGCGGAGAATGTCCTCGGCGAAAATCTGTGGGATGAAGTTGTTGACCGACAGAAAAGGAGGACCAAAGCGCCGCGACGAATAGTCTTGGACCAAGTCCGGCTTCCCATAGACGAATGCGACGGAGATCACAAACGCAGAAGTCAAACCAACCAGGGCCCACGACAGGATCATCCTTCGCAATACCGCCGCGTCCGCTCTGTTCCGTGCGCGTCGCCACGCATATACGACCATAGCCGCACACAAAAGCAGAGATAGGCAACTGTAGAGAAATCCTGCTATCAAGCTGTAGAGATAGAACCAAAACGCAAGATAGCCTACAGCTCCCACGGTGACCAGTCCTAGAGCTGTAATATCCAGCAGGTTCGTCACCCCGCGCGAAGTCGCGAATATACCCGCGGCAACAGCGGGCAGGCTCGACACCGCGAACAGGAACAACGTCAACGCCAGAAGCCCGATAGCGAATGAAAGCTGTTTTCCGATCGAAAGCGGCACAGCCTTCGCAAAACCTAGCCAGCCACCCGGCCTCGCAGCATCGTCCTCGGCGAGCACGCGGATCGGTTTTCCCCTCCATTGCCGAGGAAGCGGGAAGTTGTATCGCCGCCAGATCTCGCGGGGGGGATCCTTGAACTGCAGTGGCAGCTGGCGCTCGGTTTGCAGATTTTCGACGCTGAGGCGCACACCTGCCGATCCCGGATAGCCGGCGACGTACAAAGGTAAATTCGCGCCGGCGATGAAAGCGTCGGAGGCCATCCAACCGGTGCTGTTGTCGCCGGAGGCGCAATAGGAACCCCAGGTAGCACCTCGACGCAATCCCCTCGCCCAAACCGTTCCCGAATACACACCATCGAGACAGAACCCAGCCTGCGGCCGGTTCGTCTGGATGGTCCCAACGGCGACACTGGAATAGGGGAGTAGCGGAGCTGTGAACCCGAACCAGGCACTCTCCAGAGAAGGCTCGTGTACTCCGACGATCTGCACCGGTTTGCCAACCCAGTCCGGCGGCGTGGAAAAGGTTTCTTGCTGCCACCGCATGCCCGGAATCGATGGCGGCTTTAGTTCGATTTCCTTACCGGAAGCCACGTTTCGCAACAAGAGTCGCAGGCCGGGCAGTCCGATGTATCCGCTCACAAACATGGACAGCTCGGGTGGCGCCAGAAACTTTGCAGATTCGATCTGACCGGTTGAACCGTCAACACAACCTGTGCCCCAGATGGTCATAGGGGTGCCGCGCTCGCCGAGTTCCCAAATGAGTTCGGGTACAACAGCGTCTAGGCAGAATCCTTGGCTGGCCATGAACTCGAGAGGAACGAGGTCCGGGGTCGTCTCGGCGGCCCGAGCTAGCGAAGGACTGGCAATCATAGTCAGGCAGAGCAAAAGCAGTAAGCGCAAGACTCGAATGTCCGCCAATTGATCCCCAGGCAAGCGTTAATTCCCCAATCTAAGTACCGCAATGCGGCTGTGATCACTAAGGAGACTCTGATTAAGCCTCGGTTCTTGAAAGGGCACGGCTTCAGCCGTGCCGCAAGTGCACCAAATGCCGATAGTCTTCAATTAGCTTATCCTGCCAGGTCACTAACGGCCGCATATCTAGCCATTGCAGGGGCAATGCTCAGAAGAGGTCACAAGCGGCATAGCATTGCCTTTACGGAAAGTTGCTTCAACAGCTTCCATCTTCTCGGCATTTTCAAATCGACATTACTTCCTTCTCTTTGCCTTTGGCCAGCTCTTCCATCTTCTTGATCTCGTCATCGGTGAGCTTTTGCAACTGTTCCAGTGCGCCGCGCTCTTCGTCTTCGGTGATCTTCTTGTCCTTCATCGCTTTCTTGATGACCTCGTTGCCGTCGCGGCGGATGTTGCGCACCGCGGTGCGATGCTCTTCCAGCACCTTGTGCAGGTGCTTCACCATCTCCTTGCGGCGGTCTTCGGTCAGCGCCGGCACGGGCACGCGCACCAGTTTGCCGTCGTTCATGGGATTCAGTCCAAGATCGGCCGAGCGGATGGCTTTCTCGATGGCGCCGATCTGGCTGACGTCCCAGGGTTGCACGGTGATTAGTTGCGGCTCGGGCGCACTCACGTTCGCAAGTTGGTTCAGCGGCATCTGGGAGCCATAGGCATCGACGGTGACACCGTCGAGCATGTGCACGGACGCGCGTCCCGTGCGGGTCGCCGCCAGCTCTTTGCGGAAGTCCTCGACCGCTTTGTCCATGCGCGTTCTCAGTTGCGCAAAGCTGTCTTTCAGAGCGGGAATTGCCGCCATCTGTACTTGAGCCATTACTATCGCCTCATTGTAAAGTCACAAACCGATGATTATAAACCTTGTGCCACGCGGCAATATTGAGTTAGTTGCACTCAAGTTTCGGCGGGCGCACACTCTCGCGGTATAATCAGCGTATTCATGCAACGGAAGCGTTTGATTCGCTCTACTACAGTTCTTTGTGTTCGCCGGGATGGAAAAGTGGTGATGGCCGGAGACGGCCAGGTGACGCTCGGGGAGGGCGTCATCAAGCATACCGCCCGCAAGATTCGGCGACTGTATCAGGACAAGATTCTCGCAGGATTCGCCGGTTCCACGGCTGACGCGTTCTCTCTCTTCGCCCGCTTCGAGTCCAAGCTGGAGCAGTATCACGGCAACCTGGGCCGCGCCGCGGTGGAGCTCGCCAAGGACTGGCGCACCGACAAGATGCTGCGCTCCCTCGAAGCTTTGCTGCTGGTGGCCGATAAAGAACAGACTTTTCTCATCAGCGGACAGGGTGATGTGATTGAGCCGGACTCCGGGATTGCCGCGATTGGCAGTGGAGGCCCGTACGCTACTGCCGCCGCCACCGCGCTGTTCGAACATACCGATCTGCCGCCGCGTACCATTGCCGAGGAGGCGATGAAGATCGCGGGGAAGATCTGCATTTATACGAACGACAAAGTGACCATCGAAGAGCTGTAAGAACAAGTTGTCAGTTGTCAGTCGGCGCGATGCCGGTGAACTGATAATCAGCAACCGACAGGCAGCAACTGAATGGAGCCCGAAGGGCAAAAGTGAGTAGCCCAGCGCGGAAGCGCTGGGATTAGGCGCAAATTGAGGGTTTCGAAGTCCCTTCAGGGACGGCACAAATTCGCGCGGCGGAGCCACAATAGGGGTCCTTCGACTCCGCTCAGGATGACGCCATCAATATTTTGAGGAAACACACTTGGCCATATATCTTCCCGCAACCACTGACGAAGAACATCTCGCACTCGACGAGCTCACCCCGCGCGAGATCGTGCGCGAGCTCGACAAATATGTTGTAGGCCAGGACCAGGCCAAGCGCGCGGTCGCCATCGCGCTGCGCAATCGCATGCGCCGCCAGAAGCTGACGCCGGATCTGGCGGAAGAGGTCATCCCCAAGAACATCATCATGATCGGTCCCACCGGCGTGGGCAAAACCGAGATCGCCCGCCGCCTGGCCAAGCTGGCTAACTCGCCGTTCATGAAGGTCGAGGCGTCGAAGTTTACCGAGGTCGGCTATGTGGGCCGCGACGTCGAGTCGATGGTTCGCGACCTGGTTGAGATCGCCATCGACATGGTGCGCCAGGAAAAGCTGGAAGATGTGGCCGACAAAGCAGAGATGAACGCCGAAGAGCGCGTACTCGACCTGCTTTTGCC
The DNA here is from genome assembly GCA_963713465.1 of uncultured Acidobacteriaceae bacterium. GTDB lineage: Bacteria > Acidobacteriota > Terriglobia > Terriglobales > Acidobacteriaceae > Bog-257. The sequence goes on along the minus strand of CAVQLZ010000030.1, from coordinate 53,569 downwards.
GTCGATGCCCGCGCAGGTGCCGCCGAAGCCCAGCCCGGAGCAGCAGCAGATCGGCTTCAACATCAACAGCGAACCGCTCCTGGCCGGCGAGCCCGGTTCGCGCACGCGCGAGAAACTTCGCCAACAGTTGCGTGAAGGCAAACTCGACGAGCGCATTGTCGAGCTTGATGTCCGCGAAAAATCGATGCCCGCATTCGAGATCATCAGCAACCAGGGCGTCGAGGAGATGGACGTCAACATCAAAGACATGCTGCCCAACATCTTCGGCCAGCGCACCAAGAAGCGGAAGATGAAGGTGAGCGAGGCGTTCGAGTACCTCATCCAGGAAGAAGAGCAGCGCCTGGTCGACATGGACCAGGTCACGCGCATTGCGGTCGAGCGCGTCGAGCAATCCGGCATCATCTTCCTCGACGAGATCGACAAGATTGCCGGGCGCGAAGGCGGTCACGGGCCCGACGTTTCGCGCGAAGGCGTGCAGCGCGACATATTGCCCATTGTGGAAGGCACCACGGTCAATACGCGCTACGGCATGGTGCGCACCGATCACATCCTGTTCATCGCGGCCGGAGCATTCCACGTTTCAAAGCCCAGCGACCTCATTCCCGAATTGCAGGGCCGCTTCCCGATTCGCGTGGAGCTGCAATCGCTCACCGTCGAGGACTTTATCAAGATTCTGACCGAGCCGAAGTCGTCGCTCACCAAGCAGTACACGGCGCTACTCGACACCGAAGGCCTGAAGCTTGAGTTCACGTCCGAAGCGCTGGCGGAAATCGCAAACTTTGCGTTTCGCGTGAACGAAGGGACGGAGAACATCGGCGCGCGTCGCCTGCACACCATCATGGAGAAGGTGCTTGATGTGATCAGCTTCGAAGCGCCCGACATGAAGGAAAAGCACGTGGTGATCGACGCCGACTATGTGCGCAACACGCTGACCGACATCGTGAAGGACCAGGATTTGTCGCGGTACATACTCTGATAAGCCACAGAGGGTCGTTTTAGTCCCACTCAAGCAAAAGCAGCTTGAGTGGGGCACCCGCTTTGTAATAGGGCGCGGCTTCAGCGCTTACATAACCATTTGTCATCCCGAGGAGGGCTTCAGCCCGACGAGGGATCTGCTTTTCGCGTGACCTGCAATACCATGTACTCCTCATCAATATAGCTGTCGCCGACCTTCAGCGCCCTGCTTTCCTTGCCCCATGTGGTGAAGCCCAGTGAGGGATACAGTGCAATTGCTGCCGCTTGTGTCGTGGTGACGCCGATGAGGATCTGCTCAACGCCGTCAATCTTCGTGGCGCGTTCCAAAAGTGCCTGCATCATTCGTCGGCCAACGCCCTGACCGCGCAGCTCGGCGTTCAGATACACGCCCCAGATGCGCCCCTTATGGCGCATCTTCGGCTGTGTTTCGCGCACAAATCCGGCTGTGCCCATCAGCTTGCCGTTCACAAAACTCCAAGCACGAAATTGTTGTCGGGATCGGCAGTCAGGCGTCGCCGAATCTGATCGCGACTGAGTTTGAGATGGTCTTCGACGGATGAGCTGAACGCCTCGGGATCGCGTTCAAGCGCTTCCAGTCGGCATTGCCGGTAGGCCTCAGTGTCGTCAGCAGTAAGGATTCGGATTTCGATGGAAGTCATTCAAGAGCACTTTAAAAGCTTGAGGTTAGGTGTGCCCATAAGATTGCAGCCTCCAAAACGTGCCGTCCCCGCGGGACTCCCAACGTTCTTCTACGCTAACCCAGCACTCCGCTTCGCTACGTGCTGGGCTGTCATGACGCCGCGCCTACGGCGCTCTGTTCGTGCGCTGCCTACCGTAATACCGAAGACGAGAATTCAAGTGTGTTACGGGCCAGATGATCGCGACAACTGACATCCCTGTCCCTCTGTGGCTCTGTGTCGGTGACTGCCCTGAGCGGAATTGAAGGGTGGTGAACTAGTCTTCCCCGACCCTGCAGCACCGCCAGGAAAGCCTCTTGCGGGAATGTCAACCCGCCCGATGCGCTTCATGCGCTTCTTGCCTTCCTTCTGCTTCTCCAGCAGCTTGCGCTTGCGCGCTGATGTCGCCGCCGTAGCACTTGGCGATCACGTTCTTGCGCATGGCGGCCACAGTTTCGCGGGAAATAACCTTGGCGCCGATCGCCGCCTGGATGGCGACCTCGAACATCTGGCGAGGAATCAGTTGCCGCATTTTCGAGACCAGCGCCTTGCCGCGGTCATAGGCGAAGTCGCGATGCACGATGATCGACAGCGCGTCCACCGGTTCGCCCGAGACCAGAATGTCGAGCTTCACCATTGGCGACTCCCAGGTCCCGGCGAGGTGATAATCCAGCGACGCGTAGCCGCGCGAGACGGTCTTCAGCTTGTCGTAGAAATCGAGGACGATTTCGTTCAGCGGCAGCTCGTACTGCAGCATTACGCGCGAGGAGCTGACGTACTCGAACGACTTCTGCTTGCCGCGTTTCTCTTCCACCAGCTTCAGAATTCCGCCGACGTACTCTTCGTTCGTCAGAATGGTCGCGAGGATCACCGGCTCTTCGATCTTCGCAATGTCAGTGGGATCGGGCCAGCGCGACGGATTATCGATTTCAACGACAGAGTGGTCGGTAAGCGTGATTCTGTAGCGCACGCTCGGCGCCGTGGTGATGAGGTTGAGGTTGTACTCGCGCTCCAGCCGCTCCTGGATGATCTCCATGTGCAGCAGGCCGAGAAAGCCGCAGCGAAAGCCGAAGCCCAGCGCGGCCGAGCTCTCCGGCTCGAAGAAGAACGACGAATCGTTGAGCCGCAGCTTCTCCAAGGCCTCGCGCAGCAGCGTGTGCTCGTGCGCGTCCACGGTGTAGAGTCCGGCGAAAACCATCGGCTTCAGCTCTTCGAAGCCGGGCAGCGGCTCAATCGCTGGATGATTGTCGTCGGTGATGGTGTCGCCGATCTTGGTGTCGGCGACGTTCTTGATGTTGGCGACGAGGAACCCGACCTCGCCAGCGGATAGCTGATCGATCTCCACCGGCTTCGGGGTCATAACGCCCAGCGTCTCGACGTCGAAGGTGCGGCCATTCGACATCAGGCGAATGCGCTGGCCCTTGCTCAGCACGCCTTGGATAACGCGCGCCAACACGACCACGCCGCGGTAGGCGTCGAACCAGGAATCGAAGATCAGTGCCTGAAGTTGATTACTGGCGCGGCCCTTCGGCGGAGGAACTTTCTGGACGATCGCCTCCAGCACCTCAGGCACGCCCTCGCCGGTCTTGGCGCTGATGCACAGCGCGTGCGAAGCGTCGAGTCCGACCGCGCCTTCGATCATCTCTTTGGTACGCTCGATGTCCGCACTGGGCAGGTCGATCTTGTTGATGACCGGAATGATCTCCAGCCCATTGTTGATCGCGATATACGCGTTCGCCAGCGTCTGCGCCTCCACGCCCTGCGATGCGTCCACCACCAGCAGCGCGCCTTCGCACGACGCCAGCGAACGCGAGACCTCGTAGCTGAAGTCCACATGCCCGGGCGTGTCGATGAGGTTGAGCTGATACGTTGTGCCATCGGCAGCGGGATACATCATGCGCACGGAATGGGCTTTGATGGTGATGCCGCGTTCGCGCTCCAGGTCCATCGCGTCGAGCACCTGCGCTTGCATTTCGCGCGCCGTCAGCGAGCCGGTGAGCTCCAGCAGGCGATCGGCCAGCGTGCTCTTCCCATGATCGATATGGGCGATGATCGCGAAATTTCGGATGAGTGCTGGATCCATGCGAGGTAGCGGAGTGCTAGCTCGATTCTAACAGGGCAAACCGACGGCCCAGCGACCAGCGGACCACGCCATCTTCATGTGCGAGTTGTTGGCGGCGCGCTCGCCAGATTACACTCGAAATAGCGACTCGCATTGAGACGCCTTCCGCTGCATCATATCCCCGAGCTGCCTTCCGAAGAATGTCAGATAAGCCAAAGCGCAATCCAAACAACGTTACCGAGGTCCTGCATCCTTGGCAAACAACTCCGACTCGCCGCGAACTGCTTGCGCTGATGGCTAAGGGCGCGCTTGTTTACCCGCTCACTTCCAGCGGACTCTGCGCTGCGATCGCCCGCAATGCGCGCCGGCAACCGCAAGCGGCGCCGCCGCTGGAGCCGCTCACCGAAGACGAACTGCTGGAGGAGATGGTAAGCCGCGCATTCCAGTTCTTCTGGGATGAGGCCGGCCCGCACAGCGGACTGGTACGCGATCGCGCTCTCGCCGACGGCAGTCCGGATCCGCGTCGCGTGGCCAGCATCGCCGCAACCGGTTTCGGACTGGCGGCGCTGTGCATCGGACACAAGCGCGGCTATCTGCCGCCGCATCAGATTGGCGGCCGCGTCGTCGCTACGCTCAGCTTCCTGCTTAATCACACCGAGCACGTGAACGGCTTCTTCTACCACTTCCTGGACATCGATACCGGCAAGCGCGCGCGGCTGTCGGAGATATCGCCTATTGACACCACCATCCTGCTGTGCGGGGTGCTGATGGCACGCGAGTACTTTGACGATGAGAAGATTACAGCTCTGGCTAACGCGATCTACCGCCGCATCAACTGGCGCTGGATGCTGAACGGAGGCTCGACCTTCGCCCTGGGCTGGACGCCGGAGTACAAGTTCATCGGCGCGCGCTGGGACGTCTATTGCGAGCTGATGATGATGTACCTGATCGCTATCGGCGCGCCCGTCTACAACATCAGCCCGTCTTCGTGGGACGATTTTTCGCGCCCCATCATGGAATTCGAAGGCTACAGCTACATCAGCGCCGCCGATCCGCTATTTGTGCACCAGTACTCGCACGCCTGGTTCGACTTCCGCAACCTGCGCGACCAATACGCCAACTATTTCCAGAACTCGGCGATCGCGACTTACGCGCACAAGCTCTTTTGCCTGTCGATCCGCTGGCGCTTCCCCGATTACGATGACAACACCTGGGGCATTACCGCATCCGACTCGCGCCTGGGTTATCAGGCCTGGGGAGGGCCGCCGGAAATCGGCTACATCGATGGGACGGTCGTGCCCTGTGCGACCGCCGGTTCCATGCCATTCCTGCCCAAAGAAACGATCGCAGTGCTGACGAACCTATACAACAAGTATGCCCAGCGCGCCTGGAAGCGCTACGGCTTCGTGGATGCCTTCGATCCCCGCACCACCTGGACCGACGTGGATGTGCTGGGTATCGACCAGGGCATCAGCATGCTGATGATCGAGAACTATCGCACGGGATTCATCTGGGAGCACTTCATGAAGGCGCATGAAGCGCAGCGCGCCATGAAACTGGTGGGCTTTCATCCAATTGCGCAGGCGGCAGCGGCGACGTAGATGTCCTACTTTGACCGGGCGGGCCGCTCCAGCGGACCTTGCGGTAACGGAGGTCCGCGGCGGCAAAAAGGTTCGTGGCCACGTTTTCCACAGCGGAACACAACTTACATCTTGGCAGGCTGGGCCTATAATGTGCAGGATCGCGCTTAGTTTGACTGTTCGCCGCAATTCTCCAGCATGCAGCCGCGGTTGCGAATGCCTGGACACGAACTGTTGCTCAATCACATGACCACCGAAAAGCGCAGAGTTCTCGGCCGCGGATTGGAGACGTTGCTTCCCTCGCGGCATGTACCGCACGGGCCGACGCCGGTTCCCGCCCCTGCCAAGGCCGACGCCGATGAAGTACTGCAAATCCCGCTGGACCAGCTCGACCACAATCCTTACCAGACGCGCACCGCGTCGCTCGACCCGGTTGCGCTGGAAGAGCTGGCCGCCTCCATCAAATCGGTAGGCGTGTTGCAGCCGATCGTGGTTCGTCACGCTGCTGATGACCGCTATCAGGTCATTGCCGGCGAGCGCCGTTGGCAAGCGTCGCGTATCGCCGGGCTGATCGCCATCCCCGCCCTTCTTCGCCAGGTCTCCAACGAGCAGGCGATGGAGATGACCATCATCGAAAACCTGCAGCGCGAGGACCTCAACCCCATCGAGCAGGCGCGCGCCTATGAGCGCCTGTCTCGCGACTTCGGGCTCACGCAGGAGCAGATGTCGATTCGCACCGGAGCGGATCGCTCTTCGATTGCCAATTTCCTGCGGCTGCTCAAGCTCCCGGTTCCCGTGCAGGCCATGCTGGAGAAGGACCAGATCAGCATCAGTCACGCCAAGTATTTGATGGCGCTGCCCTCACCCGGCGAGATCGAGCGCGTCGCTGGACGCATCGTGGAGAACGGGCTGTCGGTGCGACAAACCGAAGAGATGGTGACCGCCCTGACCCACCCGCATCCGAAAGTGGTGAAGGAGCGGGTCGTCGATCCTAATGTCCGCGAGGCCGAGGGTGCGTTGGAACGCGTATTGGGAGTCCGCGTTACCATCGATGACCACAACGGCCGCGGCAAGATCCTCATCGAGTACACCACTCTCGAAGACTTCGACCGCATTCTGGTTGCGCTGAAGGTGCATTAAGTCGTGTCGGAAATGACCGCTTGGGCGTTGCAGTCATTGCCCGACTTTGTCGATCTGGAATTCGCCCGCCGGCTCGATACGAAGGTGGTCCTGACGCGGCAGTGGCCGAAGAGGCGAACACCAGAGGACACGAGCTATGGACATTGATGCATTACGCCAGTACTGCCTGGAGTTCCGACATACCACCGAAAATGTACAGTGGGGCTGCGATCTCTGCTTCAAGGTGGATGGCAAACTCTTCGCCGTGACTCCGCTGGAACCGGCTCCCGTGCAGCTGTCGTTCAAATGCACTCCGGAAATGTTTGCCGAGCTATGCGAGCGCCCGGGGGTGCGTCCCGCGCCGTACATGGCGCGAGCGCAGTGGGTGGCACTGGAACAGCTCAATACCTTGCCCGATTCCGAATTGCGCGAACTGATCGCCGAGTCGTATCGGCTGGTCTGGGAGCGCTTGCCCAAGAAACGGCAACAGGAACTGAGCACCGGCAATCCCGAAGTGCGCGGCGCGCCGCGGATCCATGCGACAACCAGGAAGACAACAAAGAAGACGACTTCCGCGACCGTAAAAGCAAAGCGCGCAAAGGCGGGTAGATGAGCCTGCGGTTGCGTAACGGTGCCCCAGGTTCCCGTCGCCGGTTTTGGGGTGCTAACCTGGGTCGCTGGCTCGCAACCGTTGCTGTCCTCGTCGCATCCTGTCTCCCCGCCGCTGCCCAATTGAAGAACGAATCAGGTCAGGAGCCGGTGAACACGCTGGAGCGCAACTTCTTCTCCGCGCTTCGCACTGGAGACAGCAATGCGATTCTCGCCTACATTCCGGCCGGCGGCGTCAATGTGGGAGCCAACGCGCAGCACGTAAGCCGCGAGGAGATCGAGAGGCAATTGCAATTTCATCATGGACTGTATTGCAAGCTTTTCGATTCCTCCTGCATCGACACTCCTATCCAGTTGGATAATGTGCAGCGCGCCTGCTCGTATCGCGAGCTGTTGACCCACTCCGACAAAGTGCGGACTGCGGCCAGCGAAATGACTCGCAGCGGCGTACAGCAGGCGGTGCTCGTGGCTCGCATCGAAAGCAAGCAGTGCCCGAATGACAAGCTCATCGATTTCATCTTCAATCTTCACGCCGACGGTTGGAAGCTGTTCTCGATACCTTGAGAATCGGTTGCAGCCTTGAACAACAGTTGATGGACAGCGCCCGCATGGCCGAGTTGTTGCAACCCTTCCTTGCCGGAACCGAACCTGCGCCCGAACTTCTCCGCCACTTGCAGCTCTATCTTGGCCTGCTCTTGCGATGGAATGCACGCGTAAATCTAACCGCCGTGCGCGAACCGGAACAGATCGTGACACGACATTTCGGGGAGTCGCTATTCGCGGCACAGGTGCTGGCGAGGCATCTTGAATCGCAAGCTGCACGACCGGCGACTTTGGCCGACGTCGGCTCCGGCGCGGGATTTCCCGGCATCCCGATCAAACTCCTCATGCCCGCAATAGAGCTGACGCTGATCGAATCGCAAAACAAGAAGGCGACGTTCTTGCGCGAAGTCGTGCGGGCCCTCAATCTCGACAACGTCCAAGTGTTTCGCGGTCGCGCTGATGAGTGGCAGGGCGGCGCGGACGTTGTTACGCTGCGCGCCGTCGAGCAGTTCGCGCGCGCGCTGCCGGTCGCGGCGGGTCTGGTCCGCGAGCAGGGATGGCTTTGTCTGCTGATTGGCGAGGACCAGATCGAAGCCGCCCATCAGCTTACGCGCGGCACGTGGAAATGGTCAGCGCCCATTGTCGCACCCAACAGCAACGCCAGAAGAATCGTTCTCGCCCAACGCGCCGGGTGATGAACCTGCGCTCTGCCTGAGTGAAATTCCCGATTTTGTCCCAACATCAATCCAGACGACATTCAGCAACGTTGCCGGCCAGGAATTCGGATATACTCGTCGCGCCAGCCAAAGGGGCGCGTCGCCTTCATGCGCGCCAAACCTGAACCAGCGGCCCATATTGCGAACAAAATGGAAACCACTGCTGTAGCGTGCAGCCGCACGGAAGCAAGCAAAAAATCCCACCATACGACCGCTATCCATATTGCGTTGCTGATCGGCTTGGGCTTGCTGGCCACCTGGCCGTTGCTGATTCTGGGCGCTCCTGATCTCTCCCATGATGGAGTTGACCACGCGCGCTGGGCTAAGCAGTTCGCAGCACAGTTTTGGCAGGGTGATTTGTATCCCCGCTGGTTTACCAACGTCAGTGGAGGTTTCGGCGGACCTTCCGGCTTCTTTTATCCGCCACTCACCAACTACGCTTCGGCATTGTTCTGGCCATTAATATCGGCGCGCGATCCCTACGGCTGGCGGGTGGCCGGGTTCGCGATCGCGATGGCGCAGATTTTGTCGGGGATCACGGCCTACTGGTGGTTACGATCGCTGACCAAGCCGGGAGCTGCCCTGCTGGGCGCCGCCGTGTATGCGATTGCACCGTATCATCTGGCGCTTGACGCCTACCTACGAGGCGCATCGGCGGAGTGCTGGGTGTTCGTGTGGTTTCCGCTGGTGCTATTGTCGGCAGAAGGCATGCTGCAACGCTCGCGCTGGGCGTTCGCGGCAGCCGCGGCAAGTTATGCCCTGGCAGTGCTCTCTCATCCCACAGTGTCACTTTGTTTTGCGCTGGTTCCCATCGCCTATGTCTTTTTCCTGAGCGAGAGGAATGAACGCATCCGGACCACAGCGATGATGGCAGCAGCTTTGCTGCTGGGCGTAGGTCTGAACGCGCAGTACCTGTTGCCGGCGGTGTTTGACCAGGGCAAGGCATATGTTGCCTGGCAGACGATTGGACACGGTGACTACCACAGCCAATGGCTGTGGCAGGATGCCCATGAGCTGGCGGAGATGGCCCGGTACGTGTATGGCAAGGCGACCGGAGCGGCGCCTCAGATTTACTGGGAAACCCTGCTTAAAATGCCTTTTCTGCTTACTACGTTAGCTACATTGATCGCCATCGCGGCATTGTTTCTGGTCGTTCGTTGGTGCGAGAAAGCAGGCCGGCCGCGCCGCATCGCTATGTTTTACACAATGGTCGCACTGGTTAGCGTGTTCCTCATGACCAGGTTCAGTTCGTTGCTATGGCAGACGGCTCCATTCCTGAGATTTCTCCAATATCCGTTCCGCATGAACGCCATGCTGGTGCTAAGCCTCGCAGTTCTTGCCGCACTGGCCGCTCCCTATCTGTGGCTTACGCGCGCGAAGACCATGACACCGTTGCTGTGCGCGGTGCTTCTGGGCTGCTTGGCGTTAGACGCGGCCGCGGCATCGCAGGCGTTCTCTGTCTGGCGAAGGATTCCCCCGGAGCGGGTCCCCTATCTGCGCCAACTCGTGCGCACGCAAATTGACTATTCCACCATGTGGCCGCGACCAGGCAACGTGGCCGCGCTCTCGGACTTTACAGCGTTTGACGTTTTTGTCGCCACTCACCCTCCGAAGACGGGAAAGCTCGTAGCACAATCAACGGGGGAAACCGTCGGCGCGGTGCGCGTCGCGCGCTGGCAACCGCGCCGCGTAACGCTGGAGATCGATGCCCCGCGCGAGTCTCGGCTGACTCTAAACCACTTTTACTATGCCGGATGGCAGGGCCGCATGGATAACGGAACCGTTCTCCCAGCCAGGCCGTCACCGGACGGTCTCATGCAGTTTGAGGTTCCGGAAGGAAAGTACGAGATGGTCATCGAGCTTCCCAAAGACCGGGCGGAGCTGACGGGTACCGCGATTTCACTGTTCTCGCTGGGGCTGCTTTGCGCCGCCGCGATTTGGCCTGGCCGCGGTACGAAATCCTTGGAATAACTGATGAAGCGATCGAGGTTATAGGATAATTGCTACTCTCGAAACAGGCTGTTTGATGTTGTCTTAATACAGGAGCATCCGCTGGCGATGAAGAGTTTGCTTTCTAAGATCGTTCGCTCTCTAGCTTGCATGGTGCTGGTCGCGTTCTTTGTCCGCATTCTATGCACCGCGATCACGCACTCGTACCGCTTTACCGGGCTGTGGTCCTCCTTCGAGATGGCCGCTCTGGCGCGCTCGCTGGCTACCGGCCACGGCTTTAGCGCTCCCTACGAGGTCAACACCGGGCCGTCCGCTTTGACACCTCCCATCTATCCCTGGCTGACTTCGCTCGCCTTCCGCGCCTTTGGCGTCTACTCGTATGGCGCCGGGTTCGCCATGGTAGTGTTTAATAGCGTCTTCTCGGCGCTCACCTGTTGGACCATCTATCGCATTGCTCGCCGCGTCTTCAACGAAACCATTGGCCTCTGCTCGGGATGGGCTTGGGCGGTGTGGCCATACGCCATCTATTACTCCATCGGCTGGATTTGGGAGACGAGTCTCTCCGCATTTTTGCTGAGCCTCTTGTTCCTGCGCACGCTGGAGATGGAAGATGATGACCGCCTCTCATCGTGGTTCGGCTATGGACTGCTGTGGGGAATTGCCGCGCTGACCAATACCTCACTATTGGCATGGCTTCCCTTCTCAGGATGCTGGCTGGCGTATCAATTGCATCGCCATGGCAAACGCTTCGTGGTGCCCGTGGTCTTCAGCGCGGTGGTCTTCTGGATAACGTTGACCCCGTGGCTGGTACGCAACTACCAGGTGTTCGGCCAACCGGTCTTCATCCGCGACAACTTCGGCAACGAATTTCGCGCCGGCAACAATCCGCGGGCCGAGGGCTGGAAGGTCGGGAGTTTCGATGCCGCTCGCAACCCTCACTTCGCGACCGTGTACAAGCAGATGGGTGAACTGGAGGTCAACAAACTACAGGCCGATGACGCGGAAACCTGGATTGCCCAGAATCCGACGCGGTTCCTGGTGCTTTGCGTTCGCAGGTTCTACTTCTTTTGGGCTGGTCTGCCCCGGACCTGGGCCGGCCTTCCTCTGCCGCCGTCGAAGAAGCTGAAGAACCTGCTATTCCTGGCATCGTCGTTAGTGGCCTTCGGCGGACTGTTCCTGGCTCTTAAGAAGCGACCGCACGGCATCTTTCTGTTCGCCACGCTGATTTTCTTTTATCCGCTGACGTACTACATCAGCAACACGGAGCCACGATACCGACACGCCATCGAGCCGCAACTGGTAATAGTTTCGGTGTTCTTGCTAGTGTCTGTTGCAGCTCGCTTCCTGCCTCGTCCGATTGCACAACTTGCAGGGGAGCAAGAATCGGCCGGGCGCGTGCTGGCGGCACATCCTTCAGGCAGATAACGTCCTCTGTTTTGGCAGCTAGAAGTCCATCGCGCTTCTGCATTGAGCCGCGGCGCGCTTTACGGTAAGGAGTAGCCGCCTCCCTGCACTGGCGGGCGAGCCGACATGGGCAAAGCGTACAGCTTCGCTGCGGTCCTCGGATCGGCCAAGAGCCGCTGGTAGATCAAGTCGGCGATAAACGCGTTGCCTTCCTCGTTATAGTGACCGGCCGCCCCCGGAAACTCCACCGTACCGCGAGCAATGAAGAGTTTGTCCCGCTCCGCAGGAGACAGACGCCGGAAATCGTCGACGAAGTCAAGGAACAGCAATCCGTGCTGGCGGGCGTACTCCGCCAGGAACTTGCTCCAAGCTGGCTGGGAAGGTCGATTGAGATCCTCCTGAGTGGGCAGGTAGGCCAGCACGAGTTCGCTGTTCTTGGCGCGGTTGTTGGCCAATAGGTCGTCGAGCATGTAAGCCGCGACCCAAGCGATCTCCTGATTACTTTGCCGCGCGCCCGAGCTGGGAGCGGAAGTGTCGAGCTTGAGCGCAGCTGCGCAGCAGGCGCGTCATGCTCAAATTGGAGAGAGCATTCTCCACGCGCTCCAGGCGCGGCGACCAAACCTCCATGGTGCGCGGCACGGGTACATTGGTAGTGACCACGTGCTCGTTCTCAACCGCCAGCACCGGCTTGCCGTAACCGTTGAAGGAGGAGTGCGGCATGCGATAAAAGTCGGGAGCGATAACCGCAAAAATGTGGATGTCATGATCGAGCACCGCTCCGTCACGCTTGTACCAGAGAAAGGCCTGATCGGCGCCATATCCTCCCTGGCCCATGTTGACGGTTTCCAGGTTTGACGAGTGCGCCGCCAGTCGCGCCGGCCAGGTGTGCTCGTTATCGACGCCGTAGCCCAGGGTGAACGAGTCGCCAGAACAAATAATGCGTGCCTTGCCCGGTGGCACGTGTTGGCTGAAAGCGGAGTCGTTGCGGAAGCCTTGCGAGTTCGTTCTCAGAAACTTGCCCGGGCCATACATGTTGGGGAGGTAGACATTGGGCACGTTTACCCATCCCAGCTCACGATCGTATCGGGTGTAGAGACTTTCGGCGACGGGAGCCGTCGCGAAAGCGGCGCGAAACGCGTAATAGATGCTGGCTGCTCCTTCGAACACCAGCACCAGGAGGCACGCGGCCGCGATGTTGTACAGGATAAATCCGGCGGTTCGACGCAGCGGCTTCGATGACCGCGCCGCCGGAACCGGCTCGGCTTCTTTCACATCCACAGGCAGCTCCCCTCCGCCCTGGCGGATTGCCCGCGAAAGTAAGGGCACACCATCATAAGTCAATTCGACAGTCCCAAAGGACGCGCGCGCGAAGCTTATTGCGCAGGAGCTTCGTCAGGCTGGACTGCCTCATCGGTTCCAGCAGAGCCGTCGAGTGCCACCGCAGACTCGCTTGGCGCAGCGCCTGACGCTTTGCCGTTCTTGGCTGCTTCTTCCTCCTTTGGCGGAGGCGGCACGAAATACATGATCCGCTGGCAGGAGTCGCAGTGGATGATCTCCTCACCCTTCATTACGTCCTGATACACCTGGGGGCGCAGGATGACGCGGCAAACGCCGCACATCTGGTTGTCGTGCACGGGGGCGATGGCCGAGCCGCGCAGCTTGAGCACGCGATCGTAGTGGCGCAGCGTGTCTTCGCCTATCCCGGCGCGCAGTTGCTTCCGCTGCTCGGTCAACTCTGCCAATTCCTTCTCGTCTTCGGCGGTCTGCTTGCGCGCGTGCTCCTTCTCCTTCTCGTTCTCCGCCGTGTCCGCCTTCAGCGTCGCTTCCGCCTGCTTCAGTGTCTCTTTGCGCGTATCGGCGGCGACCATGATCTCCAGCACCTTGTCTTCCAGCCGCGCAATTTCTTTCTCCGCGTGCTCGATTTCGGTGAGCAGCGCCCGGTACTCCTGATTGGTCTTGACCTTCAGCGACTGGTCTCGGTACTTGCTGATCTTCTCCTGCTGGTCCTTGATGTCGGACTCGTGCTTGCGGCGTGCGCTCTCGTCAGATTTGATCGCGGCCTGTGCCGCCTCCACTTTGGCTTTGGAGCCGGCCAGCTTGGCCTCGATCGCTTCCACCTCTTTCGGCAGCGCAGCAACCTCGGCCCGCAGCGCCGCCATACGCGAGTCCACATGTTGCAGCTCAATCAGCTTGTGTAGGTCGGGATGCATGAAGACTGCTTGGATTCTAGCACGCGAAAATCGGCGCAGTTCCAGCGCCGGCGCGCCTTCGAATTAAGGTCTTCGACCTATTGAGCGCCTGGCGAGCCGCATCCTAGGATTAGTACATGCCACTCGAAATTGCGCGACTTCTTCTTGGCCTGATGATCGCCGCGTGCCACCGGCGAATTGCGGATTTTATTCTTGAGCGCGAGCGCTCGCTGGTACTGGCGCTGCGTCAGCGCGGCCTGCCCCTTCCCGCCGCCATGAGCACCGAAACCGCACACAATCTCTATTTCGGTGTTGGTATCTTCGTCGTGCTGATTGAATTGTTGCGGATTTATCAGATCGTGCACTGAGTAGTCTTGGCGCACAAGGTGTTGCCCCTGGCCGGCATACGCTGGACCTCGGAAGCATCCTTCCCCTTCCTTGATATAAACTTTCCCGCAGCAAAATTTCATCTCCGGAGCCAACGTGAAAGCCAGCTTCGCCGTTGTCGTTCTGCTTCTCTCTTCCGCTTCGTTTCTAATTGCACAATCGACGCCCGCCAGCTCCTCGCCGCAAGGCCAGAAGGAGCTGACCATCGAAGACATGTTCCAGCCCGGCGGTATTCTGGGCCGCGGCCCGGAGAACGTGCAGTGGAGCCCCGATGGAACCAAGGTCTCGTTCGTGCAGCGCGACGACACCGGCCAACATGGCGAGCTCTACTACGTGGATGTGGCAACCGGCAAATCCGCCGTGTTGGTGGCCAGCGGCAAGCTCGCTACACTGGCTCCGCCAACCAGCTCGATCAAGAATCCGATCAAAAGAGAAGCCGCGCAGCGCTACTCCATCGCCGCGTATCACTGGGCGCCCGACTCCAAGCACCTGCTCTTCGATTCCATGGGCCAGCTCTGGTACTACAGCCTCGACACCGGCACGGCCGTGCAACTCACGTCGAGCAATGACGAGAGCGGCGATCCCAAGTTTTCACCGGCCGGAGACCGCATTTCGTATGTTCGCAAACACAACCTGTATGTCCGGCCTGTGGATGGCACTTACGAGCGCCAGCTCACCAAAGACGGCAACGAAGATTTGCTGAACGGCGAAGTGGATTGGGTATACGAAGAGGAGCTGTATTCGCGCAGCAATTACTTCTGGTCTCCGGATGGCAAGCACATCGTCTTTCTCCAGATGGACGAGAAAGCAGTCCCAACCTATCCCATCACCGACTGGATGCCGGTGCACGCGACCGTTGATCAGGAGAAGTATCCCCAGCCTGGCGATCCCAATCCCGGCGTACGCCTGGGAGTTGTCGGCAGCGGCGGCGGTAAGATCAAATGGCTCTCCACTCCCGCGAGCAACGGTGCGCTTCCGCTCGGCAACGATCCCGATGTGCTCCTCCCGCGCTTCGGCTGGGTGCGAAACGGCCTGATCTGGGCGATGGTGCTCAATCGCGTGCAGGACCGCATGGTGCTGTACTTTGTCGATATCGATAGCGGCAAGGTGCAGCAGATGATGACCGAAACCACCGACGCCTGGATCGACATGCATCCGGAAGTCGATCTCAAGCTGCTGCCCTCAGGCGATGGCTTCCTATGGACGAGCTGGCGCGACGGTCACAATCACATTTACCTCTATCGCTTTCGCAAGGAAGACCCGCTCGGCGGGCCGGCCGAGCTTGCCCTGCAACTCACGCACGGCGACTGGGAGGTAGAAAGCATCGACGGAGTCGACGCGCAGCAGGGCGTCGTCTACTTCTCGGCCAACGAGGGCGATTGGCGGCAGCGCAACGAATTCGCTGTTGGGCTCGACGGCAAAAACTTCCATCGCGTCTCGCAGCGCGATGGCAGCCACTTTGACGAATTCGATCCCAAGAACTCGAAGTACTACGTGGACAATTATTCGGCGCTGACTACGCCCCCAAGCGCATCGGTATGCAGCGTCGGCGGGAGCTGCACGCCATTTTGGCAGGCGCGCAGCGTTGAAGCCTACCACTTGCTTACGCCAAAGTTCGTGGACTTTAAGGCCGCTGACGGCACCACCACGTTGCAAGGAGAGATCCTGCTTCCTGAAGGCGGCCCGATGATGGCCAATGGCAAAGCGCCGTTAATTCTGAATCCCTACGGCGGTCCGGGCCCGCAGACGGTGCGCAATGCCTGGATCGGCGGCGATCTCTTCGACCAGGTCCTGGTGCGCCAGGGATTCGCCGTGCTGCACGTTGATAATCGCGGCATGGGCAATCGCGGCAAGGCCTTCGCTCTGCCCATCAAACACAACTTCGGGCCCACCGAATTGGCCGACCAGCTTGCGGCAACCAAGCAGGCGCTGCAACAGTTCCCGCAGCTCGATGGCAGCCGCATCGGTTTTTGGGGATGGAGCTATGGCGGCTATTTCACCCTCTACGCGCTGGAGCACACGGACATGTTCAAGAGCGGAGTCTCGGTTGCGCCCGTCTCAAATTGGCTGCTGTACGACACGATTTACACCGAGCGCTACATGGGCCTGCCCAAGGATAACGAGAAGGGCTACCACGACAGCTCGCCCGTGAACTTTGCCGCCGATCTGAAGGGCAAGCTGCTGGAGGTTCACGGCACCAGCGACGATAACGTGCACATGCAAAACACCATTCAAATGGTGAATAACCTGATCGATGCCGGCAAACAGTTTCAGTTGATGATGTATCCCGGCAAGACGCACGGCATCTCCGGCAAGGCCGCGCGTGACCATTTGTTCCACATGATCGACGACCACTTCCTGGAGACGCTGGCGCCGGGGAAATAACAGGTCGCAAGCCTGATATGTGCTAATCAGGCTCGCTGCCGCTGACGGCAAGCGTCGGTACGCCCTGTTTGCGCATAAGGTCATTCAGAGCGGGTACGTCAGTTCGCACGATCTCCTGCCATCTCGCCAGCTCCGTTTGCAAGCGGTTGTGAAGCTCTTCGAAGACAAGTAATTGCTGCGCAGTTGGTGCGCCATCGTCCCACTGCACCAGGTCATTGAAGCTGGCGTACTGCTCATTCAGCATGTTGGGATATCTGAGGTTGCCTTCCGAGCTTTTCATCTTCACCTGGATCAGGAGCTCCTCAACCGGAGCCATTTTCTGGTCGAGAGCTCGGGCGGCGGAAAGAACTTCAGCGTTGGAAGAGCTTTGTCCGGCCCACTTCTGAAGTGTCTGCAGGTTGGTACGCAGAGTGCGAATTTGGTTTACGGCGCCGTGAAGGGCGTCGATGTCCTGCCGCACCTCGAGCGCAAGCTCGATCTGCTTTTGCATGTCCCCGGCGGTCACGGAATTCTGCAATCTGCGGATCTGGCTTTACTTCCAACGGCACCGTCTGGGTAACGCCCTTCACCGTGAGCTTCACCTGATACGTTCCCGGCACAACCAGCGGACCGCGTGGCGGCTCACCTACATAAAACGCCCCGGGTATCTGCGCGGGCGAATCGTAACGGAAATCCCAGGCGAAGCGATTCGTACCCGCCTCAGCAAGCAGCAGGTCGGCCGGGCGCTCACGGTCGGGCCACTCCGGCGGCTGTTCCTGCTTTTCTTTTTCGTGATTGGAAAGCCTCCGAACGCGCTTGCCCTGCGCGTCGAAGACTTCCATGGTGATCTCTTCTTTTTCCGCCGGCTTGCTCTTCAGGTAGTAGTAAAGAATTGCGCCCTTGGGAGGGTTGTCTCCCACCGGGCGCTTGCGATCGACTTCGTCGGGGAAATGCAGACGAATCGCAGTGGCCGGCCGATACAAATGGAAATTCTGATTGGCAATGTCGGAATTCGCCTGCCGCAGCGGAGAGACATCGTCCAGAATCCAAAACGAGCGGCCATGCGTCGCGGCAATCAGGTCATCGTCTTTCACCGCTAGGTCGTGGATGGGGGTCGTCGGCAGATTGAGCTGAAGCGACAGCCAATGGCCGCCGTCATCGACGGAGAAATAAACGCCGGTCTCGGTCCCCGCATAGAGCAGACCTTTGAGCTTGGGATCTTCGCGCACCGCTCGCACGTAAGCGCCAGGCGGGATGCCGTTGCTGATCCGCGTCCAGGTCTTGCCGTAATCGTGCGTCTTGTAAATCAGCGGATTGAAGTCATCCAGCTTGTGCCGATCGATCGCCGCATAGGCCGTTGCGGGATCATGGTGCGAGGGCTCAATGATGCTGACCATACTCCATTCCGGCATATCTTTCGGCGTGACATTTTCCCAGGTCTTGCCCTCATCGCGGGTGAGCTGGATCAATCCATCATCCGTTCCCGCCCACAGCATTCCGCGTTGCAATGGAGACTCGGCCAGCGCAAAGACGGTGTCGTAGTATTCGACGCTGGTGATGTCCAAAGTTATGTCGCCGCCTGACGGTTTCTGCTTCGTTTTATCGTTACGCGTCAAGTCTGGACTGATCGTGCCCCAACTATGCCCTTGATCTGCACTCTTCATTACGAACTGCGATGCAGTGTAGATCACATTGGAGTCGTACGCAGAGACCAATACCGGTTCCGTCCACTGGAAGCGGTACTTGAGTTCACCCGCGCCATTGCCGGAAGTATCCAGCGGGTAGGGCGAGACGTCCTGCTCCAGCTTGGTGCGATGATCGTAGCGGGTGATGATGGCAGAATCCGATCCCGCATAGACAATGTCAGGATCGCGCGGGTCGGGCGCGATGGATCCGCTCTCGCCCCCACCCACTTCGTACCAATCCTGCCGCGCGATCACTCCGTCGTCGGTTTGGCTGGCGATGGCGACTGTACTGTTGTCCTGTTGCGCGCCGTAGACGCGGTAGGGCCAGTGGTTGTCGACAGCCACATGGTAGAACTGCGCCGTGGGCTGGTTATCCTGCTGCGTCCACGTCTTTCCGCCATCGACCGAGATTGTGACCCCACCATCGTTGCTGTTAATCAGTCGCTGCGGATTCGTGGGATCGATCCAAAGCCCGTGATGATCGCCATGTGGCGCGGGCAACAGCTCGAATGTTTTTCCTCCATCGGTAGAGCGGAATGCGCCGGTGTTCAGCACGTAAACGACGGCAGCCTGCTTGGGATCGGCGAATACATGCGTGAAGTACCAGGCACGCTGGCGATAACGCTCGTCGTCGTTGACGCGGGTCCAGGTATTACCGGCATCGTCAGACCGATAAAGCCCACCCTCTTTGGCTTCGATCAGCGCATAAACGCGATTGGAGTCCGCGCCCGAAACTGAGACTCCGATGCGTCCCAACTCTCCCACCGGCAAGCCGTGACCTTCCAGTTGCTTCCAGGTCAGGCCACCGTCTACGGACTTGTAGAGACCGCTGCCGGGGCCACCGCTGTTGAAATACCACGGCTGCCGGCGCACCTGCCACAGCGCCGCGTAAACGATGCTGGAGTTGTGGGGATCGAAGACGACATCGATTGCGCCCGTATCGTCGTTTTTGTAAAGCACCTTTTGCCAGCTCTTGCCACCGTCGGCGGTGCGGAAAACGCCTCGCTCAGAATTCGGTCCCCAGGCATGGCCGAGCGCGGCAACCAGAACGATGTCCGCATTGCGCGGATCGATGATGACGGCGCCGATGTGCCGCGTATCTTTCAAGCCAACGTTCTTCCACGTTCGGCCGGCATCGGTCGATTTATAGACTCCATCACCATAGGTGATGTTGCCGCGCAAACAAGCTTCGCCGCTGCCTGCATACAGCACATTGTGATCGGAATCCGCGACAGCAATAGCTCCGATTGAAGATGTGCCCTCGTGATCGAAAGTCGGCGTCCAACTGAGACCGCCATTGGTGCTCTTGAAGATGCCGCCGGCGACTGCGCCGAAGTAATAAGTATTGGGATCTCCCGGAACTCCAGCGACGGCAAGCACGCGGCCGCCGCGGAACGGCCCGATCTGCCGCCACTGCATGCCGCCGATCGTGGCTGGGTTGACCTGTGCAAACAAGTTGCAAGCAATCAATAGAAGAATAGTCGGGCAAAACGCAAACCAACGACGCATTAGGCAGGCCTCAAGTGTTACGGAATCGCTCATCGTACCGGGAGATGAGAGCTGGTTGCAAGCGACGAGTTGGTGAGAAGCCGAGGTTAGCGATATCGCAAGCTGCGGCCGCTCACGACAGGCCTCGCACCAATACGCCCGCCTCTTTGAGCCGCTGATTGACCTCGCGCGCAATGGCGACGCTGCCCGGCGTGTCGGAGTGAATGCAGATGGTGTTGGCTTCAACCGCCAGTTCGCAGCCGTCGCTAGTGATGACCCTGTGCCGAACCGCGAGATCAACGGCTCGTTGCGCGGCGCGCACCGGGTCATCAATTAGCGCGCCTGAAAGCGTGCGCTTGCGCAGAGTGCCGTCCGGCTCATAAGCGCGGTCGGCGAAAGCTTCGGCAGCGCAACGCAGTCCCATCGAGCGCCAGGCTTGCAGCGCAGAAGACCCTGCTTGGCCAACCATAATAAGGCCGGGATTGATCGCCCTCACGGCGCGACCGATTGCGAGCGCAACCTCGCAGTTGGTGTTGGCCGCGTGGTACAAAGCGCCGTGCGGCTTGATGTGCACCAGTCGCATGTCCAATGACTCCGCGATATTTTCCAGAGCCGCGATCTGCTGTCCCACAGAGCCCTCAATTTCTGTAGGGGAAAGTGGCGATGCGACGCGTCCAAAATTCGCGCGATCGGGATAGCTCGGGTGCGCCCCGGCTGCGACCTGCAGCTTGCGGGCCGCGGTCAGAATCTGTCGCATGGTTTGCTCATTGCCGGTATGTCCTCCGCACGCGATGTTGGCGGAGGTAACGTAGCGCATCAAGTCGAAATCAGTCCCGTCGGCCAGCGACTCTTCTGACTCGCCTAAATCGGCATTGATATCCATGGCAATGTCGCTCATTGGAAAGTCTCCCGTAACCACTGCTCCTGCTCGCGCAGCAACTGGACCGCTTCCGGAATGCTCACCTCCGCAAATCGCACCTCGTCGCGCGGCCGCAACTGGCCAACACGATGCATGTCGGCTGCGATCACATTCGCGATCTTGGGATAGCCCCCGGTCGTCTGCTGATCGACAAACAGGATGATCGGCTGGCCATCCTGCGGCACCTGCATCGCCCCGAGCGGGATGCCGTCCGTAAGCAGCTCGGAGGTTTCGCGCGGACGCACGGCCTCACCGTTTAACCGCAGTCCCGATCGGTCCGAATGCTCGCTGACCACGTAAACGCCGGAGAACAGCTTCGCAAATGCCTCCGGCCCAAACCAGTCCTGCTGCGCTCCTTTCGTCACCCGCAATTTTCCCGGAGCGCACAACGAGTCCAGAACGCCCGGACGCAGTGCGCGGATCTGCGACGCGCTGGGCTGCCGTACCTGCAATACGTCACCGCTCAGCAATCTGCGCCCGTTCAGCCCTCCAAAATGGCCGGCGACAAGAGTTGACGCGCTGCCCATAATCATGGGAATGTCGAATCCACCCTGCACCGAGAGGTAGCAGCGAGCGCCAGTCCTCATACTCCCACATTGTAGGATTGCTTTCGCTGGAACGTCGAACGCCGCATTGAACGGCGCTTGCGCGAGACCGATCTTGCATTCGCACCTGGCGCCCGTGAGCGCGACTATGGCGCTCTTCTCGAATTCGAGGCTCGCACCCAGCAACGTCATCTCCAGCGCAGGGAAGTTTTCGTCGTTACCCACCAGAAGATTAGCGATGCGGAACGACAACGGATCGGCCGCTCCTGCGGGAGAGATGCCGAGGTGAGCATAGCCGTAGCGTCCAAGGTCCTGAATGGTTGTAAAGAATCCCGGCTTGGCAATCCGAATCGTCACCTGAGCCGGGCCTCGGCACGCGACGACATGTCTTGGAAGGTCGCGCGATCAATGGGCGAGAATTTTATTCTGTCGCCCGGTCGCAGGCGCGTTGGCGGCGTTGCTTCGGGATCGAACATACGCAGCGGCGTTCGTCCGATCAGCCTCCATCCTCCGGGAGAGTCAAAGGGATAGATTCCGGTCTGACTGCCGGCAATCCCGACACTTCCGCCGGCAATTGATGGCCTAGGACTCGCGAGCCTGGGCATGTGCAAAATATCCGGCAATCCGCCGAGGTAAGCGAAACCCGGAGTGAATCCTAGGAAATATACGAGATAGGTCGGCGAGGAATGCAGCCGGACAACCTCTTCCAGCGAAAGGCCGGCATGTTTCGCGACATCCGGCAGATCGGGACCGAACTCGATGTCGTAACAGACCGGAATGGTGATCACATTGGCGCGCCCGTCAGCCACGGAATCGCTAGCGGGCGCCGTTTGTTGAACAACCGAGCTCAGTTCATCGTGTTTCAACTGCAGCGGATCGAAGTCGATGAGCAGCGACGCGTATCCCAAATGCAGATTGCGGATTCGCGGATCATCCCAAGCCTGCAATGCGTGAAACAACCCAATTACGCGCTTGTGAAGTGTGGGCGAAGTTTCATTCCCGAAGACAATCAGTAACGAAGAGTCGCTCGCCGCAATGATTTTCATGCGCTCCTGCACCTTGCTCGCAAGAATAGCCAATCATGCCGGCCGGCCGCACTCCCACCTGGCAGGTGGCTCCATCAATTTCGGCGCTGTCACGTTAGGGTTGGGCGGCTGTTTGCGCCAATTGTAAATCGATGAGCTGACGAAACACCTTAGAAAAGTAGTTTTGCCCCCAATTGAATGAGACGAGGTGGGTCGGCGCTTATCACTTGACCGAAGGTTCCACTGCCGATGTTGCCGTCAACCGTCTGCGGCCCGAAAAACTGAGGATGGTTGAACAGATTGAAAGTCTCTACTCGGAACTGGAGAGCCTTGGTCTCGGCTATCCGAGTATTCTTGATAAGCGCCATGTCATAGTTTTCCATGCCCGGCCCGGAGAAAAACCGGCGCGGCACGTTGCCCGGAGTGCCGAGCGCATTAATAGTGAATTGTGCCGAGTTGAAATAAGGCCTGCCGTTCTGGGGGTTGTGATTTAAATTGAGCGGGCCTCCGGCATAGTCCGGCACATCGATACCATAATTATTGATACCGTTAGGCTCGGCCCCAAGCAAAGAGTTGTCACCATAGCTGTAAAGTGTTACCGGAAAACCGGTACTGACATGCGCAATCCCGGAGATCTCCCAACCTTGAGTCCATGCATTTGCGGCGCGAAATAAGCTATCGAATGGCAGCTTATAGTTGTAGCTGGCCACGAAGTTGTGCCTGATGTCGAAGGACGATAGGCCGTAGCTGAGATTAGGATTGATGGGATTGACTTCCTCCCCGAGATTGGACGAGTCGTCGAGCGACTTGCCGTAGGTATATCCGGCTGATACGTCTAGTCGCCCGCTGCTATGGTGCAGGCTCAGTTGAAGCGCATTATAGTTCGACCTTCCGATGGTCGCCTGATAGGTATTGCTGCCGAAGTTCGACCCTAGCGGCCCGCGTGTTCCGTTGATCACCTGGCCCGCCGCGGTAGTAAATATGTTGTTCTCTCCGAAGGGACCGCAAGTGGGGGAGCCCGGCGCGACCTGGCTGGGCTGGCTTAAGCTGAGGCAGAGCGCCGGATTTCCCGGGTTGGCTTCGACCAATACCAGCAGCCGATGTCCTTGATTGCCGACATAGCTGGCACTGAACACCGTTTTCGGGCCTAGTTGCCGCTGGAGCGATAGCATATACTCCTCGACATAGGGGATGCGATTCGTCGCGGCATAGGCGGGAATTCCGCTGATCGGTTCGTATTGCGCCCAATTAATCGTCGAGTTCGGATTACTCACCGAAGCTTGTCCTGTCGCGAGGGTCGCAGGAAATGGCTGCCCCTGGAATGTTCCCGAAGACGCTGTTATGAACGGGGTGGCAAAAAGCGGCGGCGCGGGACTGCTATACGTGATGCCAAAGGGCGCATTGGCGGCCAGAATACCGATGGAGAGCGCTTCGATGGATTCGTAGTAGACGCCGAAGCCGGCTCGAATGCTGGTGTTCCCCGGCCCGCCAAAGATCTTGCCCAGCAGCGTATCTCGCGGCTGGTCCGGCGAGTAGGCTACTCCAACGCGCGGCGCAAAATCCAGATTCCCCGCGGGCGCGAGAGTTCGCGGGATTCCCGGATCGCCCGGATATAGAATCCCGGCCGGCGCTCCCGGAAATACCAGAGATTGCTGTCCCGGTTCGAATGTCGAAATGCCATTGTTTACTTCGTACCATGGCTCAATCCGGTCCCAGCGCAGGCCATAGTTTAGCGTGACATTGGAACGCAGCCTCCATGTATCCTGAGCATACAGCCCCAGATATCTATTTCGACCATAGAATGGTTGCAACTGGCTTTGGTTATACTGGCTAGGAATTCCCAGAAGAAAGTCGGCGAAATCCGATCCCGTCTCACTCCCTGTGAACAGAAAGCTTCCGTTAAACTGCGCGATTGGGTTCGTGTTGACCTGGTCGTAGTGAAATTCTGCGCCCAACTTGATAGTATGCGCACCCTCGATCTTGGAAAGATTATCGATCCACTGAAAGGTATTGTTAACCTGGTTCAACTCATTGGCAGCGGTACCAATGGAGAACGAGTTGAAGATGATGTTTTCAACCCCTTCGCGCGCTGGATCGAGCGGCACAATTCCAGGCGTGCCTTCTCCAGTGACAAAACCTTGCGAAGCCAGACTAACTCCTAGTCCGCCCACTGGTCTTCCGAGATCGTTGCTATCGCGCAAATAGCTGAAGTGGAAGTCATTCACAGCACTCGATCCGAAGCTCTTGGTATCACCTAACGTCAACAACTGCGCCTGTCCGAGATAGAGGGCGTTAAAGCCGGGCACACTCGCCCCGCTCTGGGCCACTGGATAGGGGTTATTTAAGGTGTAATTATCGAGAAAGTAATAAGCCGTGAGCAAACCCCATTGATTGCTATAGTCCAGTCGATAAGAGCCTTTATCGTCGCGCAACGTCTCATTACTGCCGGAGGTCGAGAATATATTCGTTCCCGCGTTTGGCTGGGGAATGTATTGCAACAGATTCCTTGCCGGCGCTGACCAGGCCGACATCGGGACTATCGCGTTCGGCAGCACGCATTGCGAAGCAGTGGCGCAACCTGGCGTGTAGTAGGGCTCTCCTGGGGAGACGGTGTACCCGAGCTCTTTGGACAATAGGTTGGCCCAATTCTGTCCGGTCACAGCACCGCCCAGCGAACTGGCAATATCGGACAAATTGCCGGCGCGGTCCTGCAGGGAAGGAACAGGAATGACCCCGGTCGCAATTCCCTCGGTTAGCCGCGTACCTTGATAATCGGCGAAGAAGAACAGCTTATCTTTCCGTATCGGGCCTCCAAGAGTGCCACCGAACTGGTTCTGATCGAACGTACCGCGAGTCGGCGAGAAGTAATCTCGCGCGTCCAAGCCCGTGTTCCGCAGAAACTCGAAGACGTCCCCATGGAACTGATTCGTCCCTGACTTGGTCACAACGTTGATATGACCGCCGGTATAACCGCCGTATTCTGCGTCAAAGTTGCTGGTCAGGATACGAAACTCGGCGATCGAATCGAGATTCGGAACAATTGCCGTTCCTGCATTGACGTCCTCTTCCGCGTCGCTCCCGTTGACGATAAAAGCGTTGGAGAATTCACGTTGGCCGTTGATGGAAATCGTCCCCGGATTTAAGTCGCCGGACGGCGAAAGCGCGCTGACGCCAACGTCCTGTTGCGTATCGGGGGTCAAGGAAGTCGCTGGAGCAACTCCCGCCTGTAACGAAAGCAGGTCCGTATAGCTGCGGCCGTTCAGGGGCGCGGCGACCATCTGTTTGTCGCTGATGACCTCGCCCATTTGCGTATCGGAGGTGGCGACGCGAACAGAATCGGCGCTCACCGTGACCGCTTCGTCTCGTCTCCCCACGGCGAGTGTGACATCGACCACGATCTTGGAATTGACATCGACTCTAATCCCGCTTCGGCGGTAGGTCCGGAAGCCCGCGCTCTCCGCGGAAATGTCGTATTGTCCGACCGGAAGATCCGGAAAAGAATAAAAACCCGAGACGTTGGTTGAGACCTGGTATTGGACACCAGTGTCGATGTTTTTGGCGGTAACGGTCGCATTGCGAAGAACAGCGCCGCTAATGTCCGTCACCGTGCCGGACACGCTGCCGTTGGAACTCGCCCATGAGGCGGAGACCGAAAGGATTACGATCACGCCGGCAGCGATCATCAGCGAGACAAGCCGCAGATGGAGCGCAGGCAGGAAACGACGTTGACCCGGAAGGTGCAGTGCGCAAAACATGAATTCCGTGAAAAAAAGCCACAAGTTCGGGCAAGAGGTTGCCGTTCGCCAGCCGATAACACTCGACTATCCGAGCGCCCGATTTTATAGATGCAACTCAGTTGCATCTAACGCAGACTCCTCCATTAGGCGATATCCTGACAAGAACGTCAAGCGATCGTAGAAGAATTCATTGCAACATTGGTGCAATCTCTTGTAGCAATGGGATTGCCGAGTTGCGTGAAGATTTAGAGGATCTCAGGCGCCGGTTTGATCGCCTTCGAAATGGGGACTAGCTGCCGCCTTAGATTAAACTGGCTACTTGATTCCGAGTTGCATTAGCGGAACAGCACGATCGCGCTGCGATCAGGACAGTGTTCTGCCACACTTGAGCTCGTCGGTGCGCGAGGGAACTACTTCTGCGGATTCAGTGGAGGAGGCCCGACACAGTACGGCGGAGAGTTGGGGCAACAGCAGGGTCGGATCTGCGACACGCTCGGCCGAACGCAGGCGTTAATGTCCGCGCAGGGAGGCAACATAGAGTTCGGAGTGCTCTCGACTCCGTTAACGACGCCGTAGAACGGGTGCTCGGACATTCGCTCGGAGGACAGGAAATCGGGTGCCTTGGCGTTTGCATCCTGGACTGCGGTCGCTACGCCCGCTACTTGCAGTGGCAGCTCGGCCGTCGATCCGGAGGGCACAACCATCGTGCGGCTGCCATCTTTCACCACCAGAGCGCCCTCGCGACTCACCACCACGACCTCGTTGTTGGTGCTGACAACATCAAACTTCGCGGACGCATCCTTGGGCGCGACTACGACTGGCCCAACGCTGGCCGACATGCCTTTGCTGGTGCTGACACGCGCTCCGCCCTGAAGCACTTCAATATTACCGGCATTGTATTGGACCGAGGAATTCGGGCTCACCACGACCGAGGAGCCGGCCAGGTTGATGGATCCAGCGGTCGATGCGGGAACGTCGATCTTATCTCCCGCAAAAATGCCGGTGGAATGTCCAGCAGACTGCCCGTTCACTCGCACGTCGCCGTTGACCGCATAGAGCATCGCTCCACCGGCTTGGGCCGACACGACACTCACGCCCAACATGACCGTCAGTACAACACACATCACCGTGATGCCATAACGCGGCATAGCACATCCTCCAGGTGGGCGCGAGAAGACAAACAAACGCCTCAGGATCTTAGCCCGAGGCGCCGGCCTAAGTCAATTAAATCCTTGGAACGGGCGAATCTGCCCGTGGTCCCAAGTCTCGAACCTCGCGAGACCTTTCGGCAAGCTAAGGGCAAGCTCTGGGGCACGCACGTCAATCGGAGATGATTTGGCAGAACGGGCTACGGACGCAAGCAGGTCCTTCCGTAGCCTCTCAACTCGCGCAGGCGCGGTGCGCCTACTGCGACAGCCGCAAAGCCACCTTGGTGTAAATAGTGTAAAAAGCCTGGGTTAATTGCGCAGTACAGGTCGCTCCAGGACACGAGGGAACGACCAGAAACTCGCCTTGCGCCAAGCTGGAGTTGAATACCGCCGGCGCGCTGGGGCAACTGTACTGGCTGCCATTAGGATCGTTCGCCACCGTCGACAGGAAGGCTTCCACGCATGAACTACCGCTAACGGCATTGCCCAAGCCTATGACAAAAACGTAGACCGGATTGGTCTCGCCCTGCATCGCATTGGCGGTGTGAATGCCCCGCCATTGGGCCTCGGCAGTGATGTTGGCGCGGTTGAAGGCTTGGTTTGCTCCGGCGCCCTGCGCATAAAACGTGAGTTACGCCCTTACACGAGTAGGTTGCATTGTAGGGCGGATTGCCATTGCATAGGCCGTTTGCCTCCGTTACTACATCCGCTTCCCGAACCAACGGAACCGTTGGTGCCCGCATAGTAGTAACTGAGATCGTCCGCAGGATAATAATCCCCAGTTGGGTTGAAGAAATCGAAAGTCGTACCAGAGCTGCGTCATACCCGCCGTAGTTGTATAGCGGGGAGGCATTGTGTAGCGGGCCACTAGAATTGGTGCAGGTCAGCGTGTCTTGAATCGTGTTCATCAAACCATCGGTGAAGTACACCATAACCTTGTTCACCGGCGTACTTGCCGGCAGAGCATTGACCTGGTTGTTGATCAGGACGTTGGCCATCGACATAGGCGGACCGTTTGGATTGGTCGTATAGGTCGTGGAGTTGTAGACATTGGTTCCGGCGCCGGTTCCAAACGTTCCCCCGTTGAATGTTAAGCCGTTGACCGCGGTCGTGATGGGGGTCACAAACTCGTTGGTCGGGGCTTGGTCCACTCTAGCGTCGCCGGCGAAGCTGATCATCCCAATGTAGTCGCTTCCCTGAATGAAGTTGCCGATGAAAGTGGGAACCGCGGACTGCAAGGCCTCCCCGCCATCATCTCCGGTTCCTGACTAGCACGGAATCGTTCCGCCGCACATCGATCCTGAGCGGTCCAGCACCAACATCATCACCAGGGTACTGCGGGTTGCTGCGGCGGTATCGCCGACACCCACGCTTGCCCATTGCGGCAGGTAGGACATGAACCTGGTATGCACACTGGTCTCTGCGTTCAGTGTCGCACTGATGGCCCCGCCGCAGGAAGCATTACCGCTGCACCACGTCCAGGTAAGGACCGGTGCACTGGAGCCGTAGTTGGCTACGAACATATCGGCGCCCAAACCTGCTGCCGTTGTTGTTCCCTGCTGGTAGTTCTTGGCAGCGGTGAGCACAGCCGAATCCACCGAATTCGCCAGCCGCGCCTTGGTCAGATAGATCAGTCCGAAGTCGACAGCCAGGGCAGCAAAGAGAACGAACACCGCCAGACTGAGCACGAACCATACCAGTACTTGCCCTGCGTCGTTATGTGAAAACTTGTTTCGCATACATGGCGTCCTTTCAATAATATGCGACGCTATAAAGCTGCGACGGCAACACGCTGGTCAACAGCTTGCCCACCGAGGTGGCCGAGCTGAACTTGTAAAACACTTCGGTGACATACACCTTCTGCCCGGAATTCGCCGTCAACACAGATTGAACACCGGCGGGAACGTTGGCTGCGGTTGAGGTACAACCGGAGCCCGCCGGGTAACAGCCAACGTAGCTGGTTCCGATGTTGCAGACGCTTGAGTATGCCTGACTCGTAAGCTGATAACTTCCCGAGGAAGGGCTGGTCACGGAGCTCACGACGACGCAACCCAAGCTGGCCAAATTTATGTCGGTGTCGGCCAGCACCGCAGTAACGGTGGCGGCAGGGCTGGTTCCGCGTGAGGCCAGGCTGGAGCCTTCCCCCGCCAGGTTGGTCATGACCTGTTCGTCGTATATGGCACGGCTATAATCGACAGTGCCGAGCACCAACACACTGAGCATGGGCAACAGGAACGCGATCTCCAATAGGGCCTGCGCGGATTGATCTCGCCTAAAACTTCTCATGCCCTCCTCCTTATTCGGACGGCGGCTGAAATAATTCATTCTTGAAAACAGCGCTCACGGTGTAGGTGTAGCCGCCGCTGGGAAAGATGTTTTTCAGAAATACCGGTGCGAACGTGTACATGGCCGATACCTGGACCGTATCGCCAGGACCGCCAGCGTTACCTGTGCCAGAGCCGTTCGTGGCATAGGAAGGACAGGCTCCGGAAACACAGGAGATGGTAATGGTCGGATTCAGGTTAAAAGAAAAGTTCTGCACCACAGCGCTGATGGAAGCAAGCCGATCACCCGTCGTGCCGCTGAAACAGGACGCCGAATTGCAATTGCCGGTAATGGCATATCGGGCGCCTTGCCGTACGGCGTTTTGCAAAGTCGCCTTGGTATAGTACAAGTACCCGAAGTTAATTGTCGCGAACATGAAAGTAATAAAAATTGCGGCGCAGAGCGCGGTCTCGACCATCGCCCCGCCGGAGTCGCCCCGCAGGCCCCGGGTTTTCCATTTTCTCCAGAACATGGCTCTCACCCTCCGTTTTGCGGGCTGTAAAAGCACGCGAGAATCACGCGGCGGCGGCCGCAGTTCAACCGGCGCAAGGCGTAACAGCTAGTTGGTCTTCGTATCTATGCAGTTGCTCGAATCGACTGTCTTGCGCCTGCTGAACGCCAGCAGCGGTTCGAGTACGTAAACAGAAACGGTCCCATTGACCGAATGAAAGGAAGGCGTAGGAGAAGCAGCAGTGTGGTTTCAATCAGGCCTGACTCGGCCTGGGAACAACTAAGTACAACCGACCGCACGCTGCGCACACTCCCTCCGGTCTCCTAACCGTTGAGCGTAGCGCCTTACCAGCGCACACCTGGACCCATACCGCTCGTCACAATGAATAGAGCTTGAAATCTGCTAAGCAATGACAGAATGCTCTTTCCAGCTAAATTCTGAGGTTTACGGAAGTTAGTTAATCACACAGTCTGGCTGCCGTCAATATAACTATAAAAATCTTTGGTAACCTCCATTTTAAGTATTCAAGTAACCTGGCGGTGGGGGAAATGTAGGAATCCAGCCGCTTCCCATCGGTAAGGGTGAGGCAGTTTAGAGTGGTTTCAGACTTGCTATATCCCAGCGTTGAAAGGGCACAGCTTTCGCGGCCGATGAAAACTCCTTTACAGCGGTGTCATCCTGAGCGCAGTCCGCCGCGGCGGATGCAACTACCCTGACAAGCACGCTTTTTGCGATTGGCGGTGTAGTTGTGGTCACTCCGCTCAGGATGACACCCTTCAATAGGCGCTACTCCATTCCAAAAATTTCACTACGAGGGTGGCCGGGGACGCAGGCTGATGTCATCGATCCACAATTTCCCCTTCAGGTGCGTATCGGCGGGGTCGCGAGTGGTACGGATGGTCACCAGTGCAGTTTGTGGGCCCGTCTGGAACGTAGCTTCCACGCGATGCCACGCGGTCGTGCCGAGGGTCTCCTCGGTGTGCGCGAGCGGCTTGCCGTCGTAGGCATCCCAAGCGGAGATGATGGGGCCGTTTGCGCCGTCCAGTTGCTCGCTCTTGGTCCAGGCCGAGAGCACGTATTGGGTGTTGGGTTTCACCGGCACGTACTGCAGAATGCCGGCATCGCCAACCATGCCATTGTAGGAAATCGAGAGCGACTGGCTGCCGCGATGGTGTTCCTCAGGATCGAGCGCGATCGCGCTGCCGGTTTGCGGCGAATATCGCCAGCCGAAGCCGGCGTTGAGGATGGGCTGCTCGAAGCCGCCGTCTACAACCAGATCGTTATCGACGACGTAGCGCGCCAAGGCCGGCGAGCGAGAAACCAGTTGCTCCCAGACCTCATTGGCATGCGCCGCGTCACGCCTCTGCACGAGAGCGTCCACGTAGAACAAGCTCCGGCGGTAATCGATTGCGCGATTGAGCTGCAGCATCGCGGACCATGCCTGTTGCGCAGCATCCCATTGTTGGTTGGCGATCAGCAGACGAATGAATTGCAGGTACGCCTCGGGATCGGGTGGAAGGATCGCCTGGAGGGCGTGCGCGTCATGCAGGGCGCGCCAGCATAGGGCCAGCGCGGACGGCACGGTTGCGGGATCGCCGCGCATGGCTACGGAAAACTGGTCGAGCGCTTGCGGGATTTTATTCTGCGTAAGGAAAAAACTTGCGGCAGTCCAGGCCACGTCGGGAGTCATGGGATCGACGGAGACGGCTTTGAGAATTGCCTGTTGCTGCTCGCGCTCGGCGCCGGTGTTGTAGTCGGCCAAGGCGAGATCGAGCCAGTAGGAGGAGTTGTAGGGGTTCAGCTCCGTCGCGCGTTGACAATACGGCAGCGCCGCGGCAGCAGCCTGCTTGTCAAACAGCAGATAGCGGCAGAGCAGGTCCTGGTGGACAGCGTCGCCGGGCGCTAATGCGATAGCGCGTTGCAGCGAAGGTACGTCGAGGCTGGAGGCCAGTCGCGCGGCCTGGAAGGAGCGCGCGGCCATCCAGGCGTACATGGCGGCGAAGGCGATGCACACGACTCCGATGCTGCGAACCTTCGCTATCATAGAGACCCTTCGCGCGCGGACTGTGCCGGGCGATGAGGAAATGTAGCACCGGCTGCAATCGCGGCGAGGACGAAAAACCAGGCCGCATTGGCCGGCACCTTCAGGTTGAAGTCGGAGAAGCTGTGTACGACGAGCCCGGTGCATCCCACCAGCGCAGCCAGTGCCGTGCTCGCGCGCGGACTTCGGCGCCAGTGCTTCGCATTGCTGACGCCGCAACGATAAAGAAGGTAGAGGAAGGCAATCGCCAGCGCGAGACCTGCCAGGCCGGTCTCGGCCGTCAGCTCGAGGAAATCGTCGTGCGCGGCGTTGACGTTCAGGTCCGTGTAGAAGCTGCGGAACGAGGGATAAACGGAGGCGAAATTCCCGAATCCCCAGCCCAGCAACGGACGCGCGCGCACCATGTGAAGACTGTCTTCCGCCATCGCGAGCCGGTGCTCGTCCTGAACCTTGTGCCCATGAGCGCTGAGCTGCATAAATCTATCCCACAGGCCGTGCGGGCGCACCAGCAAAAAACAAAAGATCAGGAGCAGGCAAAAGCTTGCCAGAAGCGTCAGCTGGCGATGCTTCGGGCTGCGTTGCGCCGCCAGGACGGTCAGAACACCCAGCTCGATTATGAACGCGATCACGCCTCCGCGGGATTGGGACAGAAGAATGGAGCTGCCCATGATCAGTCCCGCGAACGAATAGAGTACGCGCGCCGGAAAAGACGAGTAGCTGGCCATAGCGAGCACCAGCGGGAATGGAACCAGCATCTCCATCAGGCCGGCGTAATGGGAGTGGTTCATGTAGGGCCCGAAGAACTCCGCGGCGGCCTGGTTGGGCACGAGCCAGTAGATCTTGCCGTTGCCCGCGAACTTCTGCAGGATAGCGAACATGGCGAGAGCGAGTCCGAAGACAGTGCACGCGATGCTGAAGCGCTTGAGCCAGCTCTCGCGGCGAAAGCACTGCGCCGCTAGCCAGAACAGGATTGCGTACGCCGCCCACAGCAGCGCTTTTTGCCAGGTTGCGTACCAATAGGCAGTCCGGTGCAGCAGCAACTGCGCGCCGATCAGCGCTGCGAACAGCAGCATCGGGAGGTAGAGCGGGCTGCGGGCAATTTCCAGCCGCGTGCCGGTGACGCTGCGAAGCCCCCAGATCACCAGCAGCAGCGCAGCGCCTTCTTCGAGGATGAAAATTGCCCACTCTTCGGTAGCGCCGAGGGCCAAAGGCCCGAAGGCCAACAACAGGCAGATACCAAAAGCCAGCGCGGCGTCGAGGCTTCGCGCCAGCCGGCCATTCGAGTGGGTACGGAGAGGAGTAAGGACGGAGGGCTCCGCTGGGGACATCATCGGCTTGCGTTACTTGGCGCCGGCAGCCGTGACGGTCGCGGATTCCTCGTAGTACTTTCCATAGCGGCCACCGTAGTAATAATGATCAGGGTCATTGGAGTCGGCGGCGTTCAGAACTACGCCCACGATGCGGGCATCGACATGCGCCAGCACATCGCAAACCCGGCGCAACGCGCCCTTGTCGGTCATCCCGGCGCGAATGACCAGCATGGTGGAATCCGCCAGCTTGGAAAGCAGTACGGCATCGGTCACGCTGAGGACGGGCGGCGTGTCGATGATCACGTAGTCATACATTGCGCCCAGGGTGCCCAGCAGGTCGCGCATGCGCGAGCCCCCGAGCAGCGCAGCGGGATTCGGCGGCGCCTCACCCGCGGGCAGCAGAAAGAGGTTGGCGATACCGGGGACGGCCTGGATCGCCTCCTCAGCGCCAGTCTTGCCTGCGAGAACGCTGCTTAGCCCAACTTGCGATTCCAGGCCGAAGACCTGCGAGATGCCCGGCGCGGCGCATATCGGCTTCCACCAGGAGCACGCGCGCCTCATGCTGCGCCAGAACGGTTGCGAGGTTCACCGTGGTAGTTGTCTTGCCTTCCTGCGGCAGCGCGCTGGTCACCATCAGCACCTTTGCGTTTTGCCCGATGCGCGAAAGCAGGATCGAGGTACGCAAGGCGCGATAGGCCTCGGCGATCTGCGACTTCGGTTGCGCTGCTGACGCGAGCGCCGCTGCCGCCGAAGGCCGTTTGCTCCGCATCAGCGCGCGGTTGGAGCCGCTGGCCAGCGGAATGAATGCCAGCGACGGCAGCGCCGTGATCACCTGCGCCTGCTCGAGCGAATGGATGGTGTTGTCGCGCGATTCCAGGATGAACGCCAGCGAGACGCCGCCCACCAATCCCAACAACAGTGACATCATGAGATTGCGCGGGATATTGGGCGAGGACGGCACCATCGGCGGCGAAGCGGGGTCGACAATGCGCACGTTGCTCGAGCGCAATCCAGTCATCACGCCTGCTTCCTTCAACTTCTGCAGCAGGCCTTCGTAGAGCTGCCGGTTGCTGTCCACGTCGCGCTTCAGCAGGCTGTACTCGATGGCGCTCTCGTTGAGCTGGTTGTCCTGGCTCTTCTGATTTTCCAGCGAAGCGCGCAGCAGCTTCTCGCGCTCCAGCGCGGCCATGTAATCCTTCTTATACTTCTCCGCCAGGCGCTGCACCTCCACCTGGATGTCCGCCTGCACCGACGCCAGTTCGTTGTTGAGCTCCTGCAGCTTGGGATACGTCGGCTGGAAGTTCACGCTGGCCTGTGCGATCTGGCGATGCAGGTCGTCCTCCTGGCTTCGCAGCTTGATCAGAGGACTGGCAGAATCCAGGTTCGACAACAGATCGGGGTTGCCGGAGGTCGCGAGCCTGTAGATCGACTCCTTCTGCATGCGGTCGCCTTCCGCCGCCGTGAGCTCCTTGTTCAACTCGTCGAGCTTCGAGGTGACGATGTTTTCCTTCTCGTCGATGCCAAGAATGCCGTGCTCTTTCTGATAGCGCACCAGCTTCTCCTGCGATTGCTCGACTTTCATCTGCAGCTCGGACAACTGCTGCGTGAGCCAGTCGGAGGTGCGTGTGGTCGCCTCGAGATGGGTTTTGTAATTCTGCTCGATATAGGTGTCGATGACGGTGTTGACGACCTTGGCCGCCAATGCAGGATCGGGACTGGAGAAGCGTATCTCCAGAAGCCGGGTGCGGGGAATCGAATTGATTTGCAGCGCGCGATGGAACTGCCCCACAAACGGCCCGGCGCGGCGAAGCGCGGCCTCGTGCGCGTCCTCCGGCGATGCCGCCGCCGGTGTGTTGGCCACAGTGGCCGCTTTGCCGGCGAAGGCGGGGTTCGAATCCAGCCCCAACTTGGCGATTACCAGCTTGGCGATGGCATCGCTCTCGAGGACGTGGGTCTGCGTGTCCATCGCGACCATGTAGTCGTCATAAGAGTCGCTTTCGGCGGCATCGGCATTCTTCAGGCCGGCGGTCTCGGCGCCTTCGCGATTGATCACGATGCGTCCCACGGCTTCATAAATCGGCGTGGTGGAGAACGCGATCACCGTCCCCAGGCCCAGCGCAACCAGGACCGCAGAAACTATCAGCCATTTGTGGCGCAGCAGAATGGGCCAATAATCCCAAAGGCTGGGCACGCGGCTGGCAACGGGATAGTTGTGGTGAAATCCGCCATCATCGGGACGCAAGCTCGGCAGCTCTTCCTTGCGCGGCACTAACATCCCGAAGTTGTTCTCAGGGCCCATTCAACGAAACTCCATTCGCATTGCTCGGTTCGCGCGGCTGAACGCCGGCAGCTCAGGGGGGAAAGCCTGACCAAAAGCGTACCTGATTGTAGCAATCCTAGCCGCGGGCCGGAAGAAATTTCATCGCAGCATTTGCAAGAACACTGGCATATCCGATGGAAAATCGGGACTTGGAGCTGCGTCTACAACTATCGGGGGATACGAGCACCCCGCCATAATCACTTTCAATTTAGACTTACACTCACGAGCCAGGCCACGGCGATAGTGGCAGCAGAAGATTCACTCCTTTACCGCCGCTCATGCTCGATGGGGAATACACCTCTCTGCCTAGTCACTGATGAAGGATTCTGCGCCCCTACTCGAGGAATCGCTCCCCTCGGAATCCGTCGATCCCGCCGAGGCCTGTGCGTCGGTCCCGTCGCCCACCGGCTATCGGGCGATGTTGCAGACGCTGCTGAGCGGTCATCTTACCGGAGCGGCCATCGCCCTCGTCATCCGGCAGATTGTAATTATGGGCCTGAGCGTCGGCAGCAGCGTCGCCGTGGCGCGCTGGGTCGGCCCGGAGATCGTCGGCCGCTTCGCGATCCTGATTTTCGTCACCCAGGGAATCCTTGGCTACTTTGGCGACCTGGGGCTAAAGGCGTCGCTCATTCGCAAGCGCGGCGACCTGGAACCGACGGAGCTGGCGACCGCGCAGACCGTAATCTTTGGCATCTCGGTCGGCTTCGCGCTGATCATCGGCGCGCTCTTGCCCATCGCTCTGCGGCTGGTGAAGGTAGGGCCGGGAAACTATCTTCCCGCTGCCGTTTTCCTGTTGCTGCTGATCGTGCGTAATCAGCGGACGGTGCCGTTGGCCGTGCTGGAACGCGCCATGCGCTTCAAGGTGGTGAGCGCGGTGGAAGCGGCGGAGAGCCTGATCTACACCCTGCTGCTGAGTATCCTGGCGTATCTCCACAAGGGCATCTGGTGCTACGTCATCGCCATGGGATGCCGTGATCTGTTCGGCAGCACGGCGTTCAACCTGATCGCGCGCACACCGCTACGCCGCTTCTCGTGGGCGTCGCTGCGGCCGCATATCGGCTTCAGCCTGATCTACCAGGTCGGGTCGGTGCTGAACATGATTACGCTGGCATTTCCGCCCATCATGATTGCGCGCCTGCTGGGCAGGACCGCGGTCGGCTATGTCGCGTGGGCCTCCACGCTGTCGATGTACCCGCTGGTGATTTGCAATGCCATGGCGCGCATCTATCTGCCGGCTTTCAGCAACGCCGCTCACGACGCCGCGCTGCTGCGTTCGCGGGTGGAGAAGTCGCTGCGGATCAATGCCAGCATCGCGTGGCCGGCCTGCGCCGTGCTGGCCAGCCTGAGCACGCCCATCATCGCCTACATCTTCACTCCGAAGTGGCATCCGGCGCAGCCCATCCTTTACGCTTATTGTGTGACCGCCATGATGACCGCGGTCGGCGTGCCTTTGAGCGAGTTGTTCTTTTCGCAGGACGACGCCTGGTTCAACATCCGCCTTTGCTTGTGGTGGACGATTCCGACGTGGACGATCGGCACCTATACTGTGCTGCACTTCGGACTCGTCGGGTTCGCCGTTTTCCAAGCCATCCTGCAGAGCACCTGGTTCATGGCGTTCCTGCATGCGCGCAAGAGCCAGCGACTGCGGGTATTCGCCTCGCTCAGGGAGCCGCTCATCTGGAGCACCGCGTTGGTTATAGGAAACGTTTTGCTGGTGCGTTCCGGCGCGCTGAGTTCGATCTATCGTTTGGTGGTCGTGCTGGCGATTGAAGCCGTGCTTTGCGGCGCATTCCTGTTGCGGATACTCTTCAGTTGGCGCATGACGGCGGGGCCGGGCGGGGTTGCCGCTGTGGCGGATGGGGCTGCGCTTTAGATTTTGTCCAAGCGACACATGTTTTTCACCACGGAAACACGAAAGTCACGGAAAGGATCAAGTCCGCAACAACTCCGTGTATTCCGTGCTTCCGTGGTGAACTGGCTTTTTGCGCAGCGAAGCAGGTTCCATGTCGGACGTCGATAAGTGGTATCGCGATTACTGGGCGCGACACAAAGCTCGCGACGTTATGTACCAGACGCTGCGGGCGCGGTGCGTCTCCTGCGAGGACCGTCCCGAGCTGAACGAGTACGAGCGCATCATCTTTGATCGCACCCGGCACGCGAAGCGCTTGCTGGATTATGGCGGCGGCGACAATCGCCTGAAGCGAAAATTTCTCGACGCCGGGTTTGCCGGGCGCTATGAAACGCTGGACATCTCGGGCGAGGAGAAACACGAATACTCATCGCTCGCCGACGTCACCGGTCAGTTCGACGCGATTGTTTGCCTGGAAGTGATCGAGCACATTTCGCTCAACG
The DNA here is from genome assembly GCA_963713465.1 of uncultured Acidobacteriaceae bacterium. Classification (GTDB taxonomy): domain Bacteria; phylum Acidobacteriota; class Terriglobia; order Terriglobales; family Acidobacteriaceae; genus Bog-257. Next base: position 15,648 of record CAVQLZ010000030.1, on the reverse strand, counting down.
ATTACGTGGACCTGATGGACGCATTTGGCAAACTGCTGGCACCGGAAGGGGTGCTGGTGATCTCGACGCCGAATCCGCTGTGCGTCGTGCCCATGTGGGCAGGCGATCCCGGACATGTGCAGCAGTTCCCGGTCGCCGATCTGGCCGCCGACTTTGTTATTCGCGGTCACGAGGTCGAAGCATTTCGCGTGCGCTACGGAGCATGGCCCGGAGGGATCACGCCGCGCCTGCGCTTCTTCGCCATGCGCGTGCTGTGCTACCTGCTGAGCGTGGATTACGCGCAGGGGATCATGGTGATCGGGAAGAAAACATGAACCGGGAAAAACCGCGTCGGGGTGATGGCACTCGGTGCCCCAGGTTCGCGTCCTTCGGTTGGACGCTAACCTGGGCCGAGTCCGAGGGCCCAGGTTAGCCGAAAGAAGGCGAACCCTTCGGCAAGCTCAGGGCAGGCTCTGGGGCACCGGACCTCTACAATTCTGTAATTCATTTGAACCCGCAAACTCCAATTCGCGTCGGCATTGATGGCCGCATCCTGATGCATTACGAGATGCGCGGCTTCGCGCGCTACACCGTCGAACTGTTTCGCGCGATGAAAGAGATTGGGGGCGACAACATTGAACTGATCTCGTTCTCTCCCGGCCCGATCGCCAACGAATTTCGCCGCCTGCTCGACATCACCCCGGTGGTATTCCCCATGCGCCGGGAGATTCTGTGGGAGCAGGTCGATCTGCCTCGACAGCTTCAGCAGCAGCGCATCGACGTCTTCCACGTGACGGTCAACCGTGGGCTGCCCTATCGTCGCGTGTGCAAATACGTCCTCACCTGCCATGACGTGATCGATCGTCTGCCGGAGTACTGCGAGGGCGAGCATTGGCGCGGCGCGGCGCGCAAGAAGTATGCCGACTTCATCGCGCGCCGCAGCGCTGAGAAGTACATCACGGTTTCCGAATTTTCCAAACACGAGATTTGCCGCTTTCATCGTCTCGCCCCCGGGCGGGTGGTTGTCATTCATAACGCGGCGAGCGAACGCTTTCATCGGCGAGCGCCGGCCGGACAAATTGCGCGAGCGCAGGAAAAGTATGGCTTGCCAAACGGATACTTTCTCTTTCTTGGCGGATTCGACAAGCGCAAGAATGTTGGCGCATTGGTTGAGGCCTATGCGCGATTGCCGAGGGACGCTCCGCCGCTGGTATTGGCGGGCGAACACAAGTGGGAGTACGCTACGGTCGCCGGGCGGATCGCTGCGCTTGGCTTAGCGGATCGCGTGTATTGTCCCGACGGGATCGCGGACGACGATCTGCCCGCGATCTATCAGGGCGCGATGGCGCTGGTTCATCCCTCGCGCTATGAAGGCTTCGGCCTGCAACTGGTCGAGGCCATGGCCTCGGGCGTGCCCGTGGTTGCCTCGCGTACGACGAGCCTGCCCGAGGTGCTGGACGGCTGCGGCCTGCTCTTCGATCCGGATGACCCGGTGTCCATCGCACGCAAAATGGGGCGCGTGGCGCGCGATGCGGATTTGCGACTGACCATGGCGGAGAAAGGACGACGGCGCGCGCAGATGTTCTCCTGGCATAAGGCTGCCGAGCAGGTCCTCGCGCTTTATCTTGAGCTGCTGGGCCGCAGCGACATACTCCTACAGTGTCGCACTCCCACGTTGCGGGAGCCGGTGCGATGAGGATCGTCACTGTACTACCGGCCGCCCCTCATCCCTTCGGCGACACCGCTGCGCGCTGGTTCTACGTGCTACTGAAAGAACTGGCAGCGCGCGAGCATGAAGTGGTGGCGCTGGTCGCGAGCGAGGAATCCGAAGAGCGCGTCGCGCAAGCGAAGCAGTGGCTCGCGAATATTGACGGGCCGCTGACCGTGCGATGGCATCGCCTCAACGTCGATTCGCTCGGGGTGCGCCGCAAATGGCAGAACCTGCTGCGACCGCGCAGCGAAATGTTGCAGGACGCTGAGTTGACAGCGTTGCTCGCGCGTGAACTGGAGCTGGGCTATGACGTTTTGCATCTGGAGCAGATGTCGACCGGCTGGTTTGGATTAAACGTTCCGCGCGCGCTGCTCAACGTGCACTACTTCGATGCAATCGACCGCGCCGGCCGCCCGGGCATGAACTTCGGTGAACGCAAGGCGCTATGGCAGGCGCAGCGCGCGACAAAATTCCTTCTGCACGGTATCGAGAATGTCCGGCTGCTCACGCCGCGACTGAAAGAAGTGGCGCAGACCATCAACCCGAATGGCCGCTACTGGGTCGTGCCATTCGCGCTGGACACCACTCTCTATTCCATGCCGCCGTTGGTGGAAGAACCGGTCGTTGGTCTGATCGGCTCGATGCATTGGGAGCCATCGCGCTCGGCCGCCGAGCGCCTGGTGCAGCGTATCTGGCCGCGAGTGAAGCAACGCGTTCCACGCGCGCGACTGTTCATCGCGGGATGGAATGCTGCGAAGTACCTGCACAAATATTCAGCGCAGGATGGCGTCACGCTGGCGAACAATCTCGCCCATCCCTCGGAATTTTTCTCGCGGGCAGCGGTCATGGTCTACGCGCCCTCGCAGGGCAGCGGGATGAAAGTGAAGGTGATGGAGTCGATGGCGTACGGGGTTCCCGTCGTCACCACCTGGGAAGGAGTGGAAGGCATCGAGTATCGCAATGGTCGCGAGTGCTGGGTTGGCGAATCCGATGAAGAATTGGCGGACCAAGTTTGCCGCCTGCTGGACAGCCGCGCCGAACGCCAACAGCTGCGCGATGCCGCGCGCAGCTTGATCGAGGAGCGATACTCGCCGCGTCCGGTGGTTGATAAGATGATGGCCGTCTATCAGCAAATGATTGGCTCCCGCGAAGCCAGCGCACGCGCCTCTCTATGTACCTGAAAAGCGTTTTCCATATGGGCTCGCTGCTGCTGCGCTTTCGCAATGGAGCGGCGTTGGTGCGGCAGACGCGCGCCGGGCAACCGTGCGCCGAGGTCGTGTTGTGGGACGGCACCCGCATTGCGCATCCCGCCGATCGCGAAGGACTGCTGGAAGGCCTGCAGGAAATCTGGCTCGAGCGCATCTACACCGCTGATTTCTACCGCCCCGCGCCGAATGATGTGATCGTCGATGCGGGCGCCAACGTAGGGCTGTTCACCATCTACATGGCGCGGCAAAACCGCCGCTGCCGCGTGCTCGCGCTGGAGCCGTTCGCCGAAAACTTCCAGTATCTCCAGGCCAATGTCGCGCGCGCGCGCCTTGCCAACGTGACGTGCTGCGAAGCTGCTTTGGGCGCGGAAGCCGGCACTGGTCAGATGGAGGCAGTGGGAACGCGCTCACTCGACCATGTGTTGCGCGTCAATGATGTTCGCCGGGAGCTACGAAATTCGCAGGCCTCAGTTCACGGCCCTCAGCTCGCGACGCGTGACCCGCGAGTGGAAATATCGGGAGGCGTTCGCGTGCTGCCGCTCTCCGGCTTGTTCGATCTGGCGGGCGCGCCGGAGATCGATTTCCTGAAGGTCGATATTGAGGGCTCGGAGCGCAGTGTGTTTTCCGCCGCCACGCCCGATGTGCTTGGCCGCATCCAATGCATCGCCATGGAATATCACGACTGCATCGTTCCCGGCACGCTGGAGCTGGTGCGCAGCGTTCTCGCTCCGACCCACCAGATCACGGTGCGGCCCTCGCAACAGGAAGGCTGCGGGATGCTGCTCGCCCGTCGTCGCGAGCTGAAGAATTAGACATGGCCACTCAGACGACAGCGAGATCGGGACGGTCCGGCGGCGCGCCGCGTGTGCTGACCGTGCTGCCGGACTTTCCCTTTCCGGCGACCACCGGGCTGCATCTGCGCCATCTCAGCAATCTCGACCTGGTGCACCGGCTCGGCTGCTATAGCGCGCTGCTGTACTTCACTACCGAGGAGCGCGATCCGCCGCCGGTTGAGTCGACGCCGCTGGCGCAGCTTTGCGACGAAGTACACCACGGCGGCCGCCGCTTCCCCCATGCTGATTTCTCGCCCGCGTCGCTCGTGGCGCACAAGCTGGATTTTCTGCTGCGCGGCGCCCTCGGCCTGCCGGGAAGGCGCTATCCATTCTCCATGTCGTACGACCGCATCGGGGCGGAGAAGATTATTCTCTCCGAGGCGAAAAGGGTCGACGCGGGTTTTGTTGTCTTGCCGTCGTTCATGCTGCACTACACCGCGCGTCTCGCCGCTGACGGACTCCTCGTGATCGCAGATGCCATCGACGTGCTCGCGGATCTTACGGCCAGTTTCCTGACCAGTTATGCATCGGGGCCGATCAGCCGCTTGGGGCTCTATGCCAACCATTTGGCCAGCCGTACGCAGGAGCGACTATTTCTGCCGCAATGCTGCGAGGTTTGGGCGACGTCTCCGGCGGAAGCCGAGGCACTGGCTCGCATCGCTCCCGGCGTGAATGTGCTTGTGATCGCAAACAGCCTGGATGAAAGCCAGTTTCCCGCTTCGCCGCGTGCTCCAGGCAAGTCGATCGGCTTCATTGGCACATATTCGTCACGACCCAATCTCGACGCCGCACTCTTTCTGGCCGAGCGGGTCCTTCCCGAGGTCATGCGTGAGCATCCTGACGCCCGGCTGAAACTCGCGGGCGCAGGTATGCCCGCGGCGGAGGCGGCGCGTCTTCGAGAATTGCCGTTTGTCGATTTGCTCGGCAGCGTGCCGGATTCGGCTGAACTTTATGATCAGTGCCGGGTCATCGCATTACCGGTATTTGTTCGCGGCGGAGTTCCGCTGAAGCTGATCGAAGCGATGGCTCGCGAAAAGCCGGTGGTTGCTTGCCCGGAACTGGTCGCCGGATTGCCCGTCCAGGACGGGGTCGACCTGCTGATACGAGACCGCGAAAGCTACGCCGCCGCGATATCGTTGCTGCTCGCGAACGATGATTTATATGCCCGCCTCGCGACCGCCGGACGCCAAACCTTCATGGCGCACTGGTCGCGCGCGCAAGCGGAGAAAGCGCTGCGGCAGTCCAGCGCGCTTATGCTTGCCGTACACGAGGCGGTGCATGGCTAAAGTGAACCCTGGCGACACACTGTCCATCGGGATTGTCGGCGCCGGCGAGATTGTAAGCCGCGTCCATCTTCCGGTTCTGAGCGCGTGCGAAAAAGTTCGCCTTGCCTACGTCGCCGACATTAATGCCGATGCCGCGCGGCTCGCCGCCAAAACCTTCAACACCATCGCCGTAAGCGTGCCCAGCGACTTAAACCAACTTCCAGCGTGTGACGTGGCTCTGCTGGCTATTCCGGTTCAAGCCAGAATGCCCTACTACGAATTGTTTGCCGGACGCGGGACCAGCGTGCTTGCAGAAAAGCCGTTGACTGCCTCTCTCGAAGACGGCCAAAGAATTTGCTCGCTGTTTCCGGAGTACGCTCTTGCCTGCGGATTCCAACGCCGCAGCTATGCAACCGTACGCTTGGCACGAAGGATCGTTGCGGCCAACTGGTTCGGCCCGCTGCGCGCGATTACGGTCGCAGAGGGGGCATTAACCACCAAGACCGGAACCGATGCTCGGTTCTATGACGCGGGAGGCAGCGGCGGAGTCCTGATGGATTTGGGATGTCACCCCCTTGACCTTGCTCTGCACATTAGCGGGGCCGATTCCACCACCGTCATCGATGAGCATTTCATATTCGACGGCGATCTTGACCGCGAAGTCGCGGCGCACATGCTGCTGCACACCGGTTCGGGCGCGTGCGAGATGGATTACACCGTCACCTGGCTGCGCCCGGCGGAGAACAGCATCCAGTTGCGCTTCGATCATTGCACTGCATCGCTGTCCTGCCGTCCGGCGGAGTACATCGTGATTCGAGATTCGTCCGATGAGCAGCGGAGTGCGCTGCTTCTAGCTAACGATGGAGCGACAACCGTGTACCAGGCTTTCTATCTGGAGTGGATGTCGTTCCTGGACGGTGTGCGAAATCGACAGGCGTCGGAGTTCAACGCCGTCAGCGCGTTGAAGACCGTAGCCGCAGTCGAAGCTCTGTACCAGGCAGCCAGGCGGCCGCGATGAAACGCATTGCCATCGTGGGCGCGAACGGACAAGTGGGAACAGAAGTGTGTCTCCGCCTGCGCGCAGTGTCAGGCGTCGAAGTTGTTGCTGTAGCTCGCAACCCTTCCGGCTCGGCGTTCCTGCGCTTGAACGGTGTTGATTGCCGCCATGGACGCATTGCGGACGCGAAGGAAGCGGCCCAACTGATCGGCGACTGCGATGCGGTAGTGGACTTCGCCCTCAGCACGTCAGGTGTGCCCGCTGTCGATCGGGATGTAAATCGCAAGATTTTGCGGGGAGTGGTCGCGGGCGCAAAGCACGGAGCACCCATCATTTTCGCCAGTACCATGATGGTTTATGCCCCTGGGACGAAGCTGCGTCTGCCTGATTCCTACGGGCTGGAAAAGCTCATCGCCGAGCGGACACTCTCTCGTCTCTGCCGAAGCTCGCATCCGCTCTTCGTGTTTCGCCTCGGACATGTGCTGGGTGACCTACAGAACCTTACCCACAAGATCAAGAACGAGGTTCGCGAACAGAAAGTCGCTCTCCCGCGGGAGGGGATTACGGCCTCTAACACGGTGTTTACGTCGACAATCGTGGAAGCGATTCTGCAGGCTGCAAACGGCGCGCAGTCCCCTGGCACCTACGACCTCATTACGTCACCGCAATGGTCGTGGCGCGAGGTCTACACCCACTACGCGTCGCAAGCCGGTTCTCCACTGGTGCTGCAAACCGCAAGCCGCGCGAGCGAACCTCCGCACTCCAAGGGACTGCTGCGCCGCTCCCTCGCCTACTTGCGCCGCAGCCAGTCGCTGCGGGAACGCCTCATGTTTTTCCTCGCTTATTTGCCGGTAGAGGTAAACCAGCGCATATACACCCGATACTTGCAAACTCGAGCGCTGGCGGAAATCAATGCACTTCGCGAGTCCCAGAAAGTCGAGCTCAGCGTGCCGGATTGGCGGGAGATACGAACTCGTGCCATGCCGGGCCTGGACGATGCGCTGACGCTGGAATCCCGCTATCCACTGCGGTGTCCTGCCATTGATTCCACCACCCACATCATGCGCAGCGTTCGTTAGCGTTCGGAGCCTACCTGTCTCACTGTGGGAGGTTTCGAAGGTGCCGCTCGCGCTTTGGCGACCCAGATCTTCTCTGCCGCGGGGCTACCCAACTCCGTTGTCTTGCGGCCGATGATTAACGACACAGTGCCGTCATAATTTCGCGCCTGCACATCGAGGCTGGCGCCTGGACGAATGCCTTTCTGTTCCAGGAACTCCAGCAGCTTGCGGTCGCGCTCATAGACACTCTGCACCGCGTAGCGAAGACCGGGTTGCGTTTCCGAGAGCGGCAGCAAACCGCGTTTACGCTTGAGGTTGGGGTGCTCGGGCGTGGCGGGATTGCCGTGCGGACAAGGGCCGGTGCGGCCGAGCTTGCGCGCAAGCAGTTCCTCGAAGTCGCCGGAAACCGCATGCTCCAGGCGCTCGGCTTCGTCATGCACCTTGAACCACGCCATGCCGAAGACCTCGTGCAGCATGCGTTCGATGAGGTGGTGACGGAACGCCAGGCGCCGCGCGATATTGCGGCCTTCGGTGGTGAGCAGGACCTTGCCATCCTGCCGAACGGCGACCAGCCCGTCGCGTTTCAAGCGGCGCAACGCCATGGTTACGGCCGGGGCCGAGACCGACAGCCACTGCGCCAGACGCGCTGCGATCACCTGCTCGCCTTCGCCCTCGGCTTCCAGAATCGCCTTGAGATAGTCTTCCTTGGAGACTGTGATCATCGCTTTCGCGATTCCAGTTAACTCCGGTTAAGGCGGAATTGCAAGCCGGGTGACAGAGAGCAAGCTTGCCCGCCCCATTCAACCGCGACTTTCGCTGGCGTGGGTCATCTCCGCGACAACATCCTTGCGCCGTCTGTGCCCGGAGGACTCGCCCTGGGTGAGTTCCAGCGCCGCATTCACCAGCGCGATGTGTGAGAGTGCCTGGGGAAAATTCCCGACCAGGCGCTTGTGGTGGACGTCGTATTCCTCTGACAGCAGACCGACATCGTTGCGCAGCGCCAGCAATTCCTCGAACTTGCGTTTGGCTTCATCTCTGCGGCCCAGCAGACTGAGCGCCTGCACCAGCCAGAAGGTGCAAGCGAGAAACGCGCCCTCGCCGGCGGGCAGGCCGTCCTCGCTGGTGCCCGTGTCGTAACGCAGCAGAAGGCCATTGCGCATCAGGCGCTTCTGTACCGCGTCGACGGTACTGACAATCCGCGGATCCGAAACCGGAAGGAAGCCGACGATGGGCAGCAGCAGCAGCGAGGCATCCAGTTCCTTCGATCCATAGGACTGCGTGAAGCTCTGAAGCTGCGGGTTCCATCCCTCGTGGCAGACTTCCTGATGAATCTTGTCGCGGATCTGGCGCCAGGCTTTCACGTTGCCCTCCAGCCCGAATTGCTCGGCGTTCTTGATGGTGCGGTCGAAAGCCACCCAGGCCATAACTTTCGAATAAGTAAATTGCTGTTTGGCGCCCCGCGTCTCCCAGATGCCACTGTCCGGCTGCTGCCAGATGTGAGACAGGTGATGAGCGAGAGCGCTGAGTAGGTCCAGGTCGTGCTTCTGCGCCTTGATGCCGCCCAGTTCGGCGTGCAGCAGCGCATCGGCCACTTCGCCATAGACGTCTAACTGCAACTGCTCGGAAGCAGCGTTGCCAATTCTGACCGGCTTCGATTTCCGGTAGCCTTCCAGCCAATTCACCTCCCACTCCAGCAGGTCTCGCTCGCCGCGGATGCCGTACATGATCTGCAACTGGTCGGGACTGCCGGCGGCGGCGCGCACCAACCAGTCGCGCCAGGCCTTCGCCTCTTGGTAATGTCCGGCGTTCATTAACGCGAGCAGGGTGAAGGTAGCATCGCGCAACCAGCAATAACGGTAGTCCCAATTGCGCGGGCCGCCGATTTCTTCCGGCAGCGATGTGGTGGGGGCAGCGACGATACCTCCCGTGGGACGGTAGGTCAATGCCTTCAAGGTGATCAGCGACCTTCGGATGGCGTCCGCATACTCGCCGTCGAAGGTTTGCTGGTCAATCCAATCGGCCCAGAATTTTTCCGTGTCCCGCAGCGCCTGGTGCGGATCGATGGCTGCGGGTTGATCGCGATACGACTCTCCGTAGGTCAGCACGAAGGCCACGGTCTCGCCTTGATGGACCGTGAACTCGCCAAAGATGTCGCCCTTCTTGGTTTTCATCTGCCCGTCGGTGCGCAGCACGGCCAGGTTAGGTCCGGAGACGATGCGAATAGCTCCATCGTGCAGTTGCCTGACCCATGGAATGGTGCGGCCGTAATCGAAGCGCATCAGCAGCTCCGTTTGCATCGGCACACGTCCGTGTAGCCCGGTCACCAGCCGCACTACGTCGGAGTGCTGGCCGCGACTGGGCATGAAGTCGACCAGCTTGACTGCGCCTTCGTGTGTCTCGAACGTCGTTTCCAGGATCAGGGTGCGTTCGCGATAGCGCCGGCTGCATTTAGCTTCCGCCACGGGAGCCATGTGCCAGTGACCATTACTCTTGTCCCCCAGAAGCGAGGCGAAACACGCCGGCGAACCGAAGTTGGGCCAGCAGAGCCAATCAATGCAGCCCTGGCGGCTGACCAGCGCGGTGGTTTCGAAGTCGCCGATGAGGGCGTGATCGGAGATTTCCGGCTGCATAGGATGGGCGGGAACGAAGCCTCGGCTTCAGGCTACGCCACAGCGGCGGCGGTAACTGAAGATTCCGGGCAACGCTCCACCTTTAGATGGATGTCCGGAGCACACCAGAGTGTTGGTTCACAGGCTGCTTGGCGGGAAAAAAACGAACGCGAAGGAGAAGTTCAAGCACCCGCCAGATCGGTTCGGTTTAGACCGGTAATTACTTTAGGGAGACTCTGATTAAGCCCCAGCTTTGAAAGGGCACGGCTTCACAGGCCGCTGAAAAAGTCCCGGGGCTGTGCCGTTCGGGTAGAGCTGGCCTTTAGGCCAGCGTCTAAGCCCTTTATTTTTGTCATCCCGAGCGGCCTTCAGGCCGCGAGGGATCTGCTGTTTCGACTTTTTCAGCAGCCTCTTCAGCCGTGCCGGAAATGCAGCAAAATCAGTGCGGGCCTGAAGGCCCGCTCTACCTGAACTGCCCCTTAAAGTTCAAGAGCGCCCTACGGAAGCCGCAGAGCGCTCAGAAGGCAGCCCTCCCCCAGAACTGCCCAACTGCAACCAGAATTGTCCCGCTTCTCTGGTCGTTTGTAAATATCTACAACGTAATTCTTTGGTTAATGATTTTGATTGCCACATGTTACGAAAAAGAGAAACCTCGACTCCCATGATGGCGGTTTGCGCGAGCTGGCCTTCAAATCCCGACGACCGGGGCCGGCGGTGGAGGTGCGACCATCGGCTGGGGCACGGCTTCCAACTGCAGCTCCAGCCCGCCCATCGCCTGCGCCGCCAGGTTGTAGACAAACGCCCAGATCGCGCCGACCACAAAGCCAATGACGGCATAGAACACCGGCGACAGCACAGCAATGATGATCATGCCGATCATTCCCAGCTTTTGCTGGCCGGGCACAATGGCCGCTCCTACCACGGCGAAGATCAGGACGAAGAAACCGACCAGAATTCCAATCGCGCCCTGAATCACGGCGAAGATCTTGGCGCTGGAAAGCACGCCGACGGACCGTAGACGAAACATGGCATCACCTCACGTGGAATCTTTGTATTTCTCTCGCGCAGCAGCGTTGAACTGCTGGCTCTGGCCCTTGGGAACGCTGAGCGACTTCCACTCCGCGCCGCACCAGTGTTTCGCCAGGAAAACGATTTGACCGGCGTGATAGGCCAAATGCGTGGCGGCGCGGTTCAGCGCCTGCAGCACCGAGTGGGGCTGGCCGCGGATGGTAACCGTGCGGTCGAGGTCGTCAGGATGCAGCCCGTTGATGGTGTCAAAGACCAGTTGCCACTGCTCTTCCCAGGCGCGCAGAATCTCGTCGCGCGTGCTCTCCGGAGGCGTGACAAATTCCCGATCGCGGTTGCGATCGGGCTTCTCGCCGTCGCTGCTGAGAAAATCGGTGAAGCGCGAGCGCATGTTGCCCGTCATGTGCTTCACGATGATGGCAACGCTGTTGGATTCGGGGCTGGGAAGCGCGAAGAACTGCTTCTCGCTGAGCTGGGCGATGGCGTCGTCGGCCAGCCGCTTGTGCCCGCGCAGGGCGCGAAAGATTTCGTCGAGGTAACGGGAGCCGAGGTCGGAGCTCATGAGGTTGTCAAGGAAATGATACCCCAGGCGCGAAGGGTTCCTGCGACTCTTGGAGACTCTGATTACCCTCAGCTTTGAAAGGGCACGGCTTCAGCCGTGCCGCAAGTCAGCAAAGTTCAGTGCGGGCTTTAGCCCCTGAGGGCGATGAGGAGCTTATTCAGAGGCTCCTTCAGCGCACCGCGATTTCGGTATATCACAACCGGGAGCAAGCCAGACTCCAGGCCCGCTTGGACGGTGATAAACTGTTGGAGATCGAAACCCCTCCGGCCCGCTGGGGCCGGACTCACCGCACAGTCGGGACGTGGCTCAGCCTGGTAGAGCACTCGCTTGGGGTGCGAGGGGTCGGCAGTTCAAATCTGCCCGTCCCGACCAATTCACACAACTTACGCGGTTTTCCTCCGTTTGATGACTACTCGCCTTGGAGGAAACCGATGCTACCGAAGTTTGAACAGTTCATCCGCGAACGGCAGTACCTCACGAACGTCTCCCCCGCCACGCTGGAGTGGTACAAGCACAGCCTCAAGTGGCTTCGCACGGAATCGCCCGCAGAAGGTGAACTGAAAGGCGCTGTGGTGCGGATGCGCGAAAAGGGCCTGAAGGCCACGGGGTGCAATTCCGCCATCCGCGCCATCAATGCCTATCTGCACTGGAGCACTGCGGGCGCGGACGTAAAATGCAGTCCCGCGTGCAAGCACCTCCGCATCCCGCAATTGAAAGAGCCTCAGCTAATACTGCCCACGTTCACCACGGCTCAGGTGACTCGCCTTGTGAATTGGAAGCCGAAGTCCAAGATTTTTTGGCAACGGCGGCTGCATCTGCTGATTCTCTTCCTGCTCGACACCGGCTGCCGAATCAGCGAGGCGTTGAGCATTCGAGTGCGGGAAATTGACTTCGATAATCTCCTGCTCACGCTGGACGGCAAGGGCCGCAAGCAGCGCGTTGTGCCGTTTTCGTTTGAGCTACGCCGGACGATGTTCCGCTACATCTCCGATTTTCAGCGCAAGCCGGACAACTTCTTGCTTGCGACGCGGAACGAAACGAAACCCGGAAGAAGAGTGATGCTGCGCGCCGTGAAAAATCATTGTGATCGTCTCGGATTCCAGCCGCCCGCCCGTACCCTCCACTCATTCAGGCACACATTCGCGGTGAACTATCTCAGGCGTGGCGGGTCCGTCTTCCATCTGCAAAAGGTGCTTGGACACAGCACGCTTGAGATGACGCGGCGCTATGCGAACCTTGTGACGGCGGACTTGCAGGCGGTGCATGAGCGGGTGAGTCTGCTCCGACAGTAGCAAGTGACTGCTCTCCGTCGGGCCGATTAGGAATACTTGCGAGGCATTCTGCATATCAACATTTACCAACTACGGTATGGAACTTCGGAGCACTTTATCACAACGCCTCCATCTTCAAAGTGAGGGATACGTGCTGAGAACTCGATGTCATTTTTTGTGAGTAGCCCCCGAACAGAGTGGATGGACTGCTCTGGGTGGGGCGTTGGCCCGATGACTATTTCTTCAATACCTAGCGATTTTGCCTCACCGAGCGAAACACGAAAATACGGAACCAGCATTGACGCCCCGACTCGATATGCGAAAAGGTCATCATTATATGAACGGGGGTGAGTTACTATCCGCCACTCAGATTCTTCCTCGAAAGACCTATCTTTGAGAATAGGGGCATATCGGAGCAAGTAAGGAACCAGATTACCGCTAGGTGCGAGTCCTTGCCTTTCCTCGACAGTCCTGTTGCGTTGCTCTCGAAGTACATCTTCCAACAAATTGCGGACCAGGACCTGCTGTTCTTCTTCCTTGTACAGCACAGGGACAAGCCAACCAAGCTCCTTAGCCATGCTGCGCAAGTATGCACCGGAGAACCCAATCGCAAATCCCGACGTTCCGCCGCCGTAAGCTCTCCACTGCGACAGGGAGTCACCCTTCCCGGAAAACGAGCACACACATACGTTGGCGGTCTCGATTGCTTTTCCTAGCGCGCGCTGCATATGCCTCAAAATCGCGGCGTTTTCGGGCACAGGAGATTCGTTGAGCATTGACCACAACTCTTTCCTCATCAGCTCTGTAGCCTGATGGAACTCACGTACATCGTTGAGGTATTGAGTATGCGTCGCCCAAATTTCTTTGTCGTTGATGATGCCGAGCAGCCCTTGCTGCGTCGTGTAGTGATACAGGATGGGCGGGGGATCGCGGTCAAGTATTTCCTTGATATTCATGCTGGCGACTTCACGATACAGAGAACAATTTGAGCAAACAAGGTCGGGGCAGGTCAAAAATCTTGAAAGCGATCACTTCAAAGAGCGCCGCAATCCCTCTTGCCGCATAAACGGGAAAATTGTTCGATATTGGACATTTCTCGTTCATGTAGAAAAAAGGGCGTCGGAGGGCTGTAGAGGAATTGCTTTCAACATTTGACCCCGCCCTCCCCCCGTGCGGATATGGGCATCTCGTTCCCGGCTACATCCCGCCCTGCGACCCTGCGTAGTACGAAGTACGCAGCAGGGGAGTAGATGTGTGTCTCATAATTATGTCTAAGGGTACGGATACGGGATACGGGGTCATTCCGCCGTGAGAGTCACGCCCGTGCCCAACAGCTCCGCCCGTTTCATTGTTACCCATTTGGCTCCCTTCCTGAATCCCGCTTCTTTGAGCGCGTCCCGCAGCTTGTTAATGCCCGTGTTGGGCGAATCCTTGAGCAAGGCGGCTAGTACCTGCCCCGCCTCCGCGTCCTTGCGGCTCTTGATCTCGGCAATCTGTCCCGGCTCGCCAACGATGTGCATTCGGCACGTTGCATCGGAGGTCACTTCAAACGGCCTGCTCTCAAAGTCTCTCTGTTTGCAATTGACGAGCAGCGACGGCGAGTTATAAGGCTCATCTGGATTAACCAGCCGAGTAGCCCAACATGAGGTGACAAACGCGGCCAGCTCGGTACTGCCGCGCATTGCGGAGTCCAGCGTGAGCGCCGGAGAGTTTCCCGCGCCCTTGACGCTGTGATGGAGCAAGAGCACCGTTGCCCCGAGCCGCTTAAGCCGGAACACCTCTTGCGCGAATTTGCTCATGTCTTGGGATGAGTTTTGGTCACCTTCGACAAAGCGGGTCAGCGTGTCAATGATGATGACCGCGCCGGGCAGCTCTTCGTTGAGTTCGGATAGCTTGACGCTGTGGTCATCCATCGTTTGACAGAACAACGTCCGGCCAACAGAGTCGAGTAGCCCGATTTGCTTTATCCGCGTTGAAAACGAGGTGACGCCCATTTCCGGGCACAAATAAACGACGCGCTCCGGCTGCTTGGATACGGTGAAGAATCCAAACAACGGCTCGCCCGTACAAAGTGCGTGCGCCACATTGAGCGCAATTAGGCTCTTGCGCTGTGCTACGGGAGCGGCAAGTGCGGTGATCGAATCAAGGGCCAAGAATCCGTCAATAAGAAATGATGTGGGCTTCGCATCTCTGACTTGCTCGAACGTTAAGTAGCGCGAGCGCCAATCAACCGGCTGCTCCGGCTCTTTGGCTCCGCCGATAACCGGGATTGGCTCCGGCAGGCCAATGGGCTGCTTGCACGCATTGCGTATGACTGTCTCTAGCTCTTCCTCAGAAAGCGGATTGGGCATCTGCGTTTGCTTGCGGAGCGCGAAGTCCCGGACCATCTCATCGTCTGCGCCGTTAGCCCGGTGCTTGCACAGCACGCGGTAGAGCGTGTCATTGCGCCACTCAACGATAGGCGCGGTTGGATTGTCCAGCGGCTCACGTCTCTTTGTTGCGGCCCGGAGCACAAGCACCGGCTCCGGCGTGGTCATAATCGGGGTGTCCCACAGCACGGCGTACCGCTCTTTGCTTTCGGGATGGATACAGCCCGCCGCCATAACGTAGCCGGTATTGCTGCGGATGTCGCCTTTGCGCCCGTCTAGCTCCCATCCGTTGACTTGCGGCATCTGCGGCCGGAGTAGTAGAGCTGGACACGAAACTCCGGGCGCTTGCCGGGGCGGGAGCCATTCGTCTCGGTAATGTTGTGCTTGCGGATAAACTTACGCACCTCCTGCTGATCAACGAAACCAACATCCAGTCGAAGGCAAAGTTGCCAGACCGCTCGGGCCTGTTGCAATCGCGACATTGGCATCCGGCGTCTTGGCCCACCACGCGCGGACTATCGCCTCATCATTGCTGGCGTCCAGGTGCCCGTGATGGGTCATAGGCTCTTTGGACTGCGGCCAACACGGGAACACATGCCAACCGCGCGCAAGGCACGCAAACGCAATATCCAGGAAAGCACTCATTTGCTCACTCGCCCTTCCCGTGGATGTCCGGTTTGCGATGCGCGGTGTGATTGACCACGTGCGGAGTGCTAGGCCGCCATTGTTCCTCAATCGCGGTGCCGTCAGCCCACTGCAA
>CAVQLZ010000029.1:0-42413 GCA_963713465.1 uncultured Acidobacteriaceae bacterium | reverse complement strand
TCCAGGTCGAGCACCCGGTCACCGAGCTCGTGACCGGCATCGACCTGGTTGAGTGGCAGATCCGGGTCGCCGTCGGCGAGCCGCTGCCGTTCACCCAGGACGACATCACGCTGACCGGGCACGCCGTCGAGGCCCGCATCTACGCCGAAGACCCCGGCCGTGACTTCCTGCCCACCGGCGGGCGGGTCCTCGAGCTCCTCGAGCCGGCCCCGGCGTCCGGGTGGATTCGGGCCTGGCGACGGGCACCGTCGTCGGCTCCGACTACGACCCCATGCTGTCCAAGGTCATCGTCCACGCGGGCACGCGGGCGCAGGCCGTGACGGGCCTCGACCGGGCCCTGGCCCGGACCGCCGTGCTGGGCGTGCAGACCAACATCGCTTTCCTGACGTGAGCTGCTCGCCGACTCACGCAGGGCGCGCGACCGTAGACACCTGGACATGGCCTTGCTGGACCGCATCGCCGCGCAGGGACACGCCCGGAGACGCACCGGACGCGGCTTTCCTGGCCGCCGCTGCCTTCATCTGGCTGGCCCGCTGGCAGGACGCCGATCCCGCCGACCTGTGGGAGCTGGCGGACGGCTGGCCAGCCGGGCGATGATGGCGCGCCGTCCCGGTTCCGGCTCTCCTGCCGGGACCGGGTGACCGAGGTAGCGCTCACCGGCTCGCCGGCCACGCTGCGCGCCACCCTCGACGGCGGTGTGCCCCCCCACCAGCTGGAGTGCGGGCCGGGCCTGCCGAGGGATCACGCTGACGATCGACGGCCTGCGGCGGCAGGCCTACCCGGTCGCGGCCGCCGCCGACATGTGCTCCGGGTGCACGTCGACGGCGAGACCTTCCCGGTGCGGCGGGTACCGGAAGAACGGCGGCGCGCCGACGCCGCCCAGGACACCTCCGCCGTGATCACCAGCCCGATGCCGGGGTCGGTGGTGGCCGTGCTGGTCAAGCGGCGAGCGCGCCGAGCGCGGGACACCGGTGGTCGCGATCGAGGCGATGAAGATGGAGCACATCCTGGCGGCGCCCATCGACTCGGTTCTTCGCCGAAGTCCTGGTCAGGCCGGCGAGTTCAGGTCGACGCCTCCACCAGCCGGCGTCGCGGCTCGCGCACCCGACAGCGAAAACGCGACCGAAGGAGAACGAGCATGAGATCCGAGGGCCTGCTCGGGGCGAACTGCCGGATGAAGAGCACGTCGAGCTCGCCAAGACCGTTCGGGAGTTCGCAGTTGAGGCGGTCGCCCCGGTCGCCCCCGAGCACGACGCCCACCACACCTTTCCGTACGAGGTCGTGGCGGGGATGGCCGGCATGGGCCTGTTCGGCCTGCCGTTCCCCGAGCAGTACGGCGGCATGGGCGGGGACTACTTCGCCCTGTGCCTGGCCTTGAGGAGCTCGGCAAGGTCGACCAGAGCGTCGCGATCACGCTGGAAGCCGGCGTCTCGCTCGGCGCGATGCCGTCTACCGCTTCGGGACCGAGGAGCAGAAGCAGGAATGGCTGCCCCAGTTGGCCAGCGGCTCGGCGCTGGCGCGCGTTCGGGCTGACCGAGGCCGAGGCGGGCAGCGACGCCGGCGGAACCAGGACCACGGCGGTCTCGGACGACGAGCCAGTGGGTGATCAACGGCAGCGAAGCAGTTCATCACGAACTCCGGCACCGACATCACCCGCTGGTCACGGTCACCGCGGTCACCGGGCCGGAAGTCGGACGGCCGCAAGCAGATCTCGACTCGATCCTGGTCCCGGTCCGACGACGGCCTTCGATCGTCGAACCCGCCTACGACAAGGTCGGCTGGCACGCCTCGGACACCCACCCGCTGACCTTCGACGACATGCCGGGTGCCCCGGGAGAACCTGCTCGGCGAACGCGGCCGCGGCTACGCCAATTTCTTGCGCATCCTGGACGAGGGCCGGATCGCGATCGCCGCCATCGGCCGTCGGCGCGGCCCAGGGCTGCGTCGACGAGTGCGTCACGCTACGCCAAGGAGCGGGAGGCTTTCGGCCGCCCGATCGGCAACAACCAGGCCATCGCGTTCAAGATCGCCCGGATGGAGACCGCGCGCTCACCTGCCCGGCAGGCCTACTACGACGCCGCTGCGCTGATGCTCGCGGGCAAGCCGTTCAAGAAGGAAGCGTCGATCGCCAAGCTGGTCGGCAGCGAGGCCGCGATGGACAACGCGCGGGACGCGACCCAGATCTTCGGCGGCTACGGCTTCATGAACGAGTTCCCGGTCGCACGGCACTATCGGGACTCCAAGATCCTGGAGATCGGCGAGGGCACCACCGAGGTGCAGCTGATGCTATCGCCCGCGAGCTGGGCCTGTGAAGGGTCTTCCGCAGTGACGCGCTGTACGCGGAGGCCGCGCGCTGACAAGCGCTTCGCCGCTGACCGGGCTCCGGGTCAGGGCTCGTCACCTTCACCCCGCGAGGGCCTGCACCACCCGGGACGGACTGGGCCGACCGAGCTGCTCGGCCATCCAGACGCT
Source organism: uncultured Acidobacteriaceae bacterium (assembly GCA_963713465.1). Taxonomy (GTDB): domain Bacteria; phylum Acidobacteriota; class Terriglobia; order Terriglobales; family Acidobacteriaceae; genus Bog-257. The sequence continues at coordinate 39,941 of CAVQLZ010000029.1, read as the reverse complement.
GGTGGCGACCAGCGCTTCGAGGTCGACGCCGGTCTGGATGCCGAGGCCGTCGAGCGCCCACACCAGGTCCTCGGTGGCCAGGTTGCCGGTGGCGCTCTCGGCGTACGGGCAGCCTCCGAGCCCGCCGGCCGAGGCGTCGACCGTGGTGATCCCGGCTTCGAGGGCGGCGACGGTGTTGGCGAGAGCCTGACCGTAGGTGTCGTGGAAGTGCACGGCCACGTCGCCGATCGGCACTCCGCCGGCCTCGAGGGCGGCGAGCAGATCCTGGACGTGGCCCGGGGTGGCGACCCCGATGGTGTCACCGATGCTCAGCTGATCGCAGCCGAGGCCCATCAGCCGGCCGGCCACGTCGACCACCTGACCGATCGGGACGTCACCTCCCAGGGGTCTCCGAAGCACATCGACAGGTAGCCCCGGACCGCCATGCCGTCCTGGCGGGCGTCGGCGACCACCGGGTCGAACATGGCCAGCGCCTCGTCGACGCTGCGGTTGAGGTTGCGCTGGGCGAAGCTCTCGGTGGCGCTGGCGAACACGGCGATGGAATCGGCGCCGGCCAGGGCACGGTCGAGGCCGCGCTCATTGGGTACCAGGACGGGGTAGGTGACTCCCGGGCGCCGGTCGAGCCCGGGTCATCAGCTCGCCCGGCGTCGGCGAGCTGCGGGCACCCGCTTCGGGGTTGACGAAGCTCGTCGCCTCGATGACCCGCAGGCCCGCACCCGCCAGCCGGTCCACGAACTCCAGCTTGGTGTTGAGATCAACGGCCGTCTTCTCGTTTTGCAGCCCGTCCCGCGCGCCCACCTCCCAGATCGTGACCCGGGTCGGCAATAGAGCCCCGTGGCGAAGCCGGGACCGGCGCGGGCAACCCGACATCCCGGACGCTCATTGCGGGTCCTTCCGACCGAGTCAGCGTTAATATCGGCTGGCTCACGGCCGTCCAGCACCGCGAGACCATGCTCGACAGCTGGAGAGATGAGCTCAGCTACTTCAGCGAAATCGCCCCCGCTTGTCCGCCCGTGTTCGGAGCGCTGCTCGACGCCGTCCAGGATGACGGCGAGCTTGAACCAGGGGAACGCGAGATACCACTCGAGGTGCTGAATGGTGCGTGCCGTCCTCGCTTCATAGATTGCCAGCAGCTCGGCGATGCCGGGCACGTCCGGCAAGCGGCCGGGTGCGTCGACAACGGGGTTCGGCTGGTCGGCGAGTCCGTCGTGATAGACGATGAAGGTGGCGAGGTCGGCCATGGGATCGCCGAGAGTGGAAATTCCCCAGTCAAGGACGGCCTTGATATCGCCCATGCGGGTGAGGCAGTTGTCGAGCCGGTAGTCACCGTGGACGATCGCAGACGTCGCTGTGCCCGGAACGTGTTCCGCGAGGCGGGCGGCGAGGAGGTCGATGCCCCCGATCTCGCCGTCGCGGGTGGCGTGCAGTTGCTGGGTCCATCGGCGCACTTGGCGCTGCAGGGAAGCCCTGCGGGCGGCCCGAGCCCTCGAGTCCCACCTCCGCGGGGTCGAGAGATGGAGATCAGCGAGTACTTCGATCAGCCGGAAGGTCACGCTCCGGCGATGATCGGGGGAAAGCGCCATGACGTCCACTGTCGAACGGAGCACGTCTCCGTCCACCCGCTCCATAAGGTAGAAGGGCGCTCCGAGCACGCTGCGGTCCGGGCAGAACGCGATCGGTCGCGGTACGGGCACGTCCGTTCCGTACAGAGCGGAGACGACGGTGAACTCGCGTTTCACGTCGTGTGCGGTCGCCAGGGTGTCACCCAGCGGCGGTCTGCGCAGGACCCAGTGCTTGTCGTCGGCGGTCAGGTCGAAGGTGAGATTGGATCTGCCGCCTCCGAGCAGGGTCACGCAGAGCGAGTCCGCTCGGGCGAGGTCGTTGCGGCGCAGGTAGCCCGCGAGCGAGCGCTGGTCAAGCGAAGGGCCGGGTCTCATCACGCGCCTCCGGTCAGCGACAGCCCGCCGTCGATGAGGATGCTTGTCCCGGTGACCCACGCGGAGGCATCGGACGCGAGGAACGCCACCGCCTCGGCCACGTCCTGCGGGGTGCCGAGCCTGCCCAGCGGGTACCGGCCTGCGGCTTCGTCCTCCCGTCCCTCGTGCAGCGCCCTGGAGAAGTCCGTGGTGATCAGGGCGGGAATGACCGCGTTCACCCGGACGTGCGGCGCAAATTCGAGCGCGAGCTCTCGCGTGAGCTGGAGCAGTGCTGCCTTGGAGACGCCGTACATCCCGATGCCCGGCGTTGGGCGCACCGCGGAGAACGAGGCGATGTTGATGATTGGCCGACCTGCTTGCGCGTCGTGACGCTGCCGCTGGAATTCCTGAGCCCAGGCAAGGCAGGACTGTACGTTGACGCGCCAGATCTTGTCCGCCGCATCTCCCTGGAGCCCGGCGAGCGGGCCGAACGAGGGATTGACGCCGGCGTTGTTCACCAGAATGTGGACTGAGCCGAACCGGTCGGCCGCGGCGGCCATGACTGCCTGCCGGTGCCCGGCATCGTCGCTGGAACCCGCGACGGTCAGGACGCGTGCTGGCTCGGCGAGCCACGCGCCCGCCTCCTCGAGACTCGCACTCTTCCTCCCGGTGATGCACACCGCGGCGCCGTCGTCCAGAAGTGCCTTCGCCGGCCGCCGGCCCATGCCGCGCGAGCCTCCGGTGATGACCGCAACCTTGCCCTGGAGCCGGGCGCTCACGCCGCCACCGGCCTCTCGACTGCGCGGGAAAGAGCAGCGTGCCGCACTGGTTCGAAGAACGTCGCGCTCAAGAACTGATCTCCTGTTCTGCTCGCAGGTTTCAGGCGTCTGCGCGGCCGCTCGACCTAGGAACCGGCGATAGCCGCCGGCTGCCTGCCCAACCCGGTGCGCCCAAGGCGCCGGATGCCACCCGAGCGCTCGACGGGTGGCATCCAGCGCTCCTGGCGCTATCTCCTAGGGCCGGTCCAATAAAGCAGCGGGCGCGCGTCCGTGATCCAGCCGGGCCCCGGTCACTTGCCCCACAGCTTCTTGAACTGGGCCTCATAGCCTGCCGGGAACTCAGGATCGCTAGGGTTGACGCCCTTGGCGTTGGCCGAGGTCACAACGTAGGCTAGGTGCTCGTTATCCCACACGTCGGTGGGGTCGCCGACAGTCACCCGGGCGATCTGATCGGCGATCATCCAGCCGATGACCTGATACGGCTGCACCGTCCACGCCCCCGGCTGGCCGCCTTTCAGTTCGTTGATCTGTACGTTCGTCGCCGACATTCCGTAGATCTTCACGTTGCTGATTCCGGCCTGCGCAAGGGCGGCGGGCAGCCCGTCGCCGAGCTGACCTGAATCGCTGACGATGTAGTTGATCTGCGGGTGGCGTTGCAGGTACGAGACGACCTGCTGCGTGTACTTGCCGTTGTATACATCGGCGAGATTCAGGTCCAGCAGGTCGCGTGTGCAGTCTGGGCACAGCGCGGCCAGCTCGCTCTTCACTCCGGCGTCCTCGGGATCGAGAACGCTGGCGGCCGCGGGAACGGTGAGTTGCAGGACGTGCGCCGTCTTCCCGGTCTTGGCGGCATCGGCAGCCAACGTCGAGGCCACGATCTCGCCCACGTAGAGGTTCTCCACCTGCGATAGCTGAACTGGGTCGCCTGTGCGCTGTTGTTCGCCGCGGCGGGAATGGAGGGGATGTGGGCCGCGGCCGCTGGCTGGATCTCCGTCGCGAACTGTGCGGTGAGCAGCCCGTCCAGGATGATCGCGGCCTGCTTTTCCAGCAATCGCGGACTGGATACTCGACGTTATCGTCGCGGGATTCGTGGGATCGTAAGTTATGCTCGAACCGACCATCCGAGCGTGGCCGCGGCGGCCTTGAGCCCGGTGAGGACGGTTAGCGCCTCTGGGTACCCGCCCTGGATGAAGGTGACCTTCAGGTCGGCCGGGATGGGTTTGGACACCGGTGTGGTCACCGGGAGCGCCGTCGGGGGGTGTGAGGTAATTCGCCGCGGTGGCTGCCGCCACAGACCCCGATGGTGTTGCGCTCGGCTGGCCGCCGCGGAGCTTGTCGATGTTGTGGTGCCCCCGCTGCTGCAGGCAGCAGTCGCAAGGAGGACGCCAGCTGTTGCTATGGCCGCATAAAGCCGCCGGGTCCGACGCGCAGTCATGATGATTCTCCTTTGTCCGAAAGATCAGGTATGGGACGGGCCAGCCTGGGTGGCCCTGAGTTGTTGCCCGGTGCGGCCAGGCGCCGACGGCCGCGTGCCGTCTGCGTATGGAGGCGGCGGCGATCGCCAGGATCAGCACCGCGCCGTTGAATACGTCCGTCACCCAGGTGGCGGTGCCTGCGAGCTGCAGGCCCTTGATGCCGGTGCCGAGCAGGAAGATGGCGATCAAGGTCCCGCCGACGTTGGGGCGTTCGCGAACCTGGGTGGCGCCGAGGAACAGGGCCGCGATTACCGGCAGCAGGTATCCCGGGCCGGTTGTCGTCGAAGCCGTCACCGACTTGTGCGGCCAGCAAGACGCCGCCGACTCCGGCCAGCACCGAGCAGGCGAGCAACGTCACGAGATGAGTCCGGGCTACGGAAATCCCGGCCAGGCGTGCGGCAATCGGGTTGCTTCCGACGGCGAGGGTGTACCGTCCGGCAGTGGTGTGTTCGAGCCAGATCCAGACGAATATCGCGAGCACGGCCAGGGCGAGAGTGAGGTAGGGGATCGGCCCCATGGTGCCTTGACCGAGGTTGACGAAGCCGTTTCCGAATCGGCCGTACAGGGTGTTGGTGCCGCAATTAGCTCGCTGAGTCCGAGGACCAGCGAGGACATGCCCAGCGTCACGATGAAGCTGTCCAGCTTGACGAAAGCGACCAGCATCCCCAACACGAGACCACAGCCCGCGGCGCACAGGACGGCGATAAGCACGATGAGCCAGATCGACAGGCCGGTATTGATGGACAGCCAGACTGTGAGCACGAGGGACAGGCCGGTTACGGCACCGAACGACAGATCGATCAATCCTGCGGCCAGGGGGATCAGTGCTGCCAGCGCGAGGAAGCCGGTGATTGCCTCGTTAGCGATGATGGTGCGCAGCGTGACCTGCGTGAGGAAGAGATTCGGAAGGTAGAGCGTGAATCCGAGGACCAGGGCAGCGATGCCGAGCAGGCCGCTGTAGCGGATCGTTTCTACCCGGATACGCCTGCCGTTCCACGCATCCAGGCTGCTCGCGTGATGCTGGGGCGGGCCGCCAGTTGATGATTGCGCCGGGGTAGTCCGGGCCCGACGACGAACCGCCCGCCTGGACGGCTCCGGTCGAGGCCTCGGGAGGTCGCTCGACGGTCATGGTGTCACCGCCCCCCGGTCGTCAAGGCTGACCGCATCGATGTGTGCGGCCTCGAGGTGCTCGCCGGTGAGTTCGGCGACGATCACGACCACGGACGAAGACGACGACCCGGTGACAGATCGCGGCGAGTTCGTCGGCGTCGGAGGAGCTAATCAACACACCGTTTCCTGCTTCTGCTGCTCGTTGGAGTGAGAGATAGATGGTTTTGCAGGCGCCGATGTCGACGCCTTGTGTCGGCTCGTCCAGCGCGAGTACGGCCGTCTGGGCAGTGCAGCCAGCGGCCGACCATGATCTTCTGCCGGTTACCGCCGCTGAAGGTGAGGACGGGGAGCGCGCGGATTCACGGGCTGAGATGTTGAGCCGATGTAGCCAGGTGAGGGCGTCCTCGGCTTCCGCGCGCTGATTGAGCAGTCCGAAGCGGACGAAGCGCCGGATGCTGGCGACGGTCAGGTTTGTGGCCGCGTCGAAGGTGGGCAGCACCGCGGCGCGGCGGCGGTTGGCGGGCACGAAGCCGAGCCCGGCCCGGATGGCCGCGCGCGGGCGGCGGGGCGGCACGACTGTGCGGCCGATGCCGACCGTTCCGTCACGGGCGATGGCTCCGGCGATGGACGGGAGTACGTCATCGCGGCCAGAGCCGGTGATCCCGGCCAGGCCCACGATCTCTCCCGCGTTGACGGTGAACGAGACGCCGTGGACATTCGGGGTACGCAGGTTCTGTATCTCCAGCACGGCCGGGCGTGACGCTTCCGCGCCTTGCTGAGGAGCCGGGTGCTGCGTCGCGGCCAGTTCGCGTCCGACGATCGCGGTCACCAGAGCCTCGTGTGTTAGTCCTCTCGCATCTCGGGACATCACGGCCTCGCCGTTGCGCAGCACCGTGACGTCGTTCGCGAGTTGCAGGACTTCGTCGCAAAGGTTGTGAGTGACGTACAAGATGCCCAGGCCCTGGCCGCGCTGCTGCTCAATCGCTTCGAACAGCCGGTGAACCTCAGGCGCCGGCATCGCCGCGGTCGGCTCGTCCAGCACGACGACCGCCGGCTTGCCGGACCAGCCCTGCAGGGCCCGGGCAATCGCCACGCCCGTGCGCTCCGCGGCGCTGAGCATCCCGACCGGGATGTTCACGTCGATCTTGTAGCCGAGCGCAACCATGGCAGCACGGCTGCGCCGGGCCGCCTCTCGCCACCGGATGGTCCGGCCGGGCTGCAGCGGATAACCGCCGTCGAGCGCAAGATTATCGACTGTGCTCAGCTGTTCAACGAGGCCGAGATCCTGATGCACGAAGCGCAGGCCGGCCTCTTGGCCGCGGACGCGTGGTCGCCGAGCAGGAACGGCTGACCGAAGGACGTGCCGGACACGCTGGTGTCGGGGGCGTGGAAGCCCGCGAGTGCCTTGATCAGCGTTGACTTGCCGGATCCGTTATGCCCCACCAGTGCATGCACCGATGACGAGCGCACCACCAAGTCAACATCATGGAGGACGAGGACACCGGCGAAGGACTTGCGGACACCACGCACCTCGAGGGCCGGTTGCTGGCTCGCTGCAACCGCCTGCTCATCGCCGCGCGCACTCATCGGCGAACTCGCTGGCCCAGTGGCGCCGGAGAGCCGAGGAAGGTCGACCGGCCTGAACCGATGTCGCCCATTGCCTAGGTACCACATTCCATGCCTCCTTATGTGATCCGTAATACGGACCGACTGGACCACATAGAGGGAAGCTACAGCTTGCGTAATGTGACTGTCAAGACTAGAAACATTGCGGTGATCGGCGCGCCGACGCGTGGCGCGCTGGTGGAGTGCAGTACAGACTGGCTAGCGGTGCCCTCGTCGCGCCTGCGGCTGAATCCGGTGGCAGGATATGTTCATTACCCGCGTTCTGCCCGGACGGTCTGCCCAGTACTTGACACCGGTACGAGCCGCCGTTCCCCTGGATCTGCTCGGTGTGGTCCACATGGCGGCACGCCCTGTTGCGCGCATCGATGATGCCCGAACCGAGGCGCGCCCAAGAGACTTGGCCAGACGGGGGCTGGTCCCGCATCAGGCCCGTGCATGTTGCGTGGTGCTAGCGCCTGGCCCTGCGGAGGAAGGATCGTTCAGTGGATTTCGCGCATTCGGTGAAGGTTCTGGAGCTGCGGGAGCGGCTCGAGGACTTCATGGCGGAGCTGGTGTATCCGAACGAGGCGTTGTGGTTCGAGCAGGCCGAGGCCGTCGGTCCGTACGGGCACGCCGCGGTGCTTGACCCGCTGAAGGAGAAGGCGCGTAGGCCGGGCTGTGGAACCTGTTCCTGCCGCCGGTCATGGCGGCGCGGACTGACCAACCTGGATACGCGCCGCTCTGCGAGATCATGGGCCGGTGCCGTTGGCGCCGGAAGTGTTCAACTGCTCCGCGCCCGACACCGGCAACATGGAAGTGCTCGAGCGCTACGGCACGCCCGAGCAGAAGGAGCGCTGGCTCGAGCCGCTGCTCGCGGGCGAGATCCGCTCCGCTTCGCGATGACGGAGCCGGACGTGGCCTCGTCGGACGCCACCAACATCCAGCGCAGCATCGCGCGCGACGGCGACGAGTACGTGATCAACGGCCGCAAATGGTGGTCACCTCGGGCGCCGGCGATCCGCGCTGCAAGATCTGCATCTTCATGGGCAAGACCGATCCCGACGCGCCGCGCACACAGCAGCAATCGATGATCCTGGTGCCGCTGCGACACGCCCGGCGTCACGGTGATGCGGCCGCTGACGGTCTTCGGCTACGACGACGCGCCGCACGGCCACGCCGAAATCACGCTTCGACGAACGTGCGCGTGCCGGCGTCCAATATGCTGCTCGGCGAAGGCCGCGGCTTCGAGATCGCGCAGGGCCGGCTCGGACCGGGCCGCATCCATCACTGCATGCGCCTGATCGGCCTGGCCGAGCGCGCGCTCGAGCGATGTGCCGCCGCGTCGAGCGCGCGTCGCGTTCGGCAAGCCGCTCGCCGAGCAGACGGCACGACGCGAGCGCATCGCCGAGGCGCGCATCATGATCGAACAGGCGCGGCTGCTGACGCTCAAGGCCGCCTACATGATGGACACCGTCGGCAACAAGGCCGCGCGCGGCGAGATCGCGATGATCAAGGTCGTCGCGCCGAACATGGCCTGCCAGGTGATCGACTGGGCGATCCAGGCGTCACGGCGGCGCGCGGCGTCAGCGACGATTTCGGCCTGGCCTATGCCTACGCCACGGCCCGCACCCTGCGCCTCGCCGACGGCCCCGACGAAGTGCATCGCAATCAGATCGCCCGCCTCGAACTCCGCCGGCACCGCGGCACCGATCCGGACAGAACCGGCGGCAACGCCGACGTCCTGAGCCGCGCGGCCGCTGAGAAAGCAGGAGAAGCCGCGCGCCTGTGGTTTGCGGCAAGCACGGCATCCCGCCCGTCCCGGGAGGTTCAGTCCTGAGCCCGCGACTAGTGCTGTCCCACGCGCGATCACTGATTTCCAGCCTGGCAGCCCTCGCAGCTCCTGGACGCTCAGCCGCTACGCGTTCTCAGCGTGAGGCCCCGTGCAGGTTCGCTTCCACTTCGGCGGCTGCGATAGCGGCCCGTTGCCCGTAAGCGTGGCGGTGCTCGCGCATGCGAATGGAGGGTCCGGAGACACTCATGGCCGCTATGGGGCGGCCTCGGGTACTGACCGTATGCAGGCTGCGACCGAGGTCGTGCCTTCGGTGAGTTCCTCGTCGGCGATCGCGTATCCGCGTTCGCGGATGGCCTTGAGTTCTGCGCGAAGCCTGTCGGGGTCGGTGATGGTGCTGGCGGTGACGGGCGTCAGGCCGCCGTTGATATAGGCGTCGATTTCTGCTTCGGGCAGGTGCGCGAGTACGGATTTTCCGGTTGAGGAGGCATGCAGCGGGGAGCGGGTGCCGATCACCTGGACCAGCCGGGAGAGGACGTTCGCTGTCGAGTCGTTCGATCAGGCGCACCGTGCGCGCCTCGAGAACGGCCAGGTGAATCGTTTCCAGCGTCTCGCTGTTGAGCTGTGCGAGGACCGGCAGGGCGGTGCTCGCAATCCACCGAAGGTCGTCGACCTGTTGCTCAGGGTCCGCACCCGCTCGCCGAGCGTCCAGCGCGTGAGTTCGCGCCCGTCCGGGCGGATCCAGCCGAGGTCGGCGAGGGTCGCCAGGCTGCGTTGCACGGTGCTCTTGGCGTAATTCCAGCCGCCGCGCAAGTTCGCTGAGCCCGATTGGCTGGCTGTCCGCGACGGCTTCCAGGATCTGGAACGTCGTCCGCACACTTCGCACTGGGACTCCTCAGATTTCCGTAAGCAACGGATCGGTCCGTATTGCTAGCAACCAGTATGCCATCCCGGGGCGGTCCGGTGGCTGATTGCCTGCCTTTATCACACCGTGAGGGTTCTCACGCGACCCTGGGATGCAGATGCCCGGGGCCCACGGCGACGCGCTCCCCGGCCACTACGGCGGTCACGTCGGCCCCAGTGGTGCACGTGGAAGCGGCGCCGCGATGGGACGTCCCGGGGCCATCGTCCAGCTCCTGCTGCGGATGAGAGACCGTTCTGGGTTCCTACTCATAACCTGCCACTTCGGTCATTGTGGGTGCGTGGTTTGAACCGGCGGATCACGTTTCACCCTTCGACTGTCCCGTGATGCGGACCAGTCGGGATCATAAAGAGGGAAGTTACTGTCGAGCGCTGCGGACTGTCAATTTTCGTCACTTGCGTCACAAAGGCATTGCTGGACGGGAACCGCTGCGGAAGGAGAGCCTGACAGCAATCCAAAGCTCGGTCCGCATAGCGGGTCAGATGCGATTCTGTGTGGGTCGCGGGTGACGGCCTCCACGCGCTCGCCCAAGCGAAGGCCAGTGTTGACAGCCTCATTGGCTTCACTGTACCTTCCCTCTATGTGGTCCAGTCGGTCCACTTAACGGCACAAAACGTAGGAAGCGGGTGTCCCGTGACTTCCGGGTATCAGGAGGATTTTGGCCGGCGGCAGCGCGGAACGGCCGGCGTTCCTTGAGGGAATCCGGCTCATGGAGATCACAGGTGCTCTGGCCGGTCCCTACTGCACGACGATCCTCGGGGATCTCGGTGCTGAGGTCATCAAAGTCGAGCCAGTGGACGGGGACAGTCTCCGGCGGCGGCGGAGGCCCGCTGAGGGGATCCCGCTGCCTTTCGACCTGGTGCACCGGGGCAAGCGCAGCCTTGCGGTTGACATCAAGTCGGACGCGGGGCGGCGCATCGTGCGCGAACTCGCGACGCGCGTGGATGTGCTGGTGGAGAACTTCCGCGTCGGTGCGCTGGCCAAGCAAGGGCTGTCTTACGATGATCTCAAAGGCGACTGCCCGGACCTGGTTTACTGCTCCATCTCGGGTCTTCTCCGGCCAGTACGGGCCGATGCGCGACGCCAAGGGAGTCGACCTGATCGCCCAGGCTTATGGGGGCCTGCTCAGCGTGACCGCAGGCACCGACGGTCGTCCGGCGAAGGCCGGGTTCCCGATCGCGGATCTCGGCAGCGGGATGTGGGGTGCCATCGGCGTCCTGGCCGCGCTGCACCGCGTCCGGGCCGGCCACGGCGGCGCTTACATCGACGTATCACTGGCCGACACGATCGCCGGATGGTCGGTCTGGGAGGTCGCCGACTACATCGGCTCCGGAGAGGACCCTGGCCCGCTGGGAACGGCACATCGGCTGGCAGCGCCCTATCAGGGCGTTCGGGTGCAGCGACGGGCAGCTGCTCGTGATCGGAGGGACCGATCGGTCCTGGCTGCCGCTGTGCCAGGTGCTCGGGATCGACCTCTCCGGTGATGACCGCTTCGCGACCGAGTACGACCGTTTCGTGCACCGCGACGGGCTGGCGGCGATCCTGCAGAAGGGCTTCGAATACCGCCGCACGCGACGTCTGGATCGCGCGGCTGCGGGAAGCGGGCGTGCCCTGCGGTCCGGTGAACAGCATCGATCAGGTCCTGACCGACTCCCAGTACGCCGCGCGGAACCTGTTCCCGAGCGACCCGGAGCGCTTCGGGCAGGCGCGTATCGTCAACACCCCGCTCATAGCAGACGGCGTGCCACGCGCCCGCACTCGTGCACCCGGGGCCGGTGCCGACACGCGCTCGCTACTCGGCGAACTCGGCATGGATAACAACGAAATCGCGCGGTTGGCGGAGGCGGGCGTGATCGGCCTCGACGCGTCGGCGGAACGGCTGGTCGCGTGACGACGGCGATGCTTTCCGAATACGTCAGCCTCGACGTGAGCAGCGGTACAGTTGGCAATTTGCGCGCCTCCCCGTTCATCATTATGCATGGGTATTAATGCAGATAAATCCGAAAAGTTCGATGGTGGTGAATAGCGGAGGCGAAAGGCCCCGGGGCTTACGACACCATTAGGCGACACCCTCAGGATCACATTGCGCGATGGATGCGGTGGAGAAAGATCAGCGGAGGGATTATCAGGTACGCGGTCCGTTGCGGGGCAGAGTTCGTGCGAGGCGATTGCGGGGGTCAACTACTTCGACGAAACAATCTTCGATGGGTGAGCTTACCGTGGCGCCAGGGTTCTCTTCAGCATGGCCTGGAGCAGCATTGCGAAGAATGGCAAATCCTCGAGCAGGTATCGTCTCCACAGGCGGCGAGGTTCTTTTGCCAAGCGCCACAACCATTCCAGGCCGTTGCGCTGCATCCATAGGGGAGCGCGCGGAATCAAGCCACCGACGAAGCTGAAGGATACGCCGACTCCGATGGCGAAGGATACGCCGGAGCCTGGGGCGAAGTCGCACATCCATTGTTCCTGCTGGGGCGCGCCTAACCCGACGAAGAGAATGTCCGCGCCACTTTCTTGAATGGTCTGCTGGATCGCTTTGTTTTGCGCTTCGTGCTTGTAAAAACCGAAGGGCGGGCACACGCAGCCGGCAATTTTCAGAGCGGGATGGCGGCGCACGAGCTCTGCACAGGCGCTGTCGGCCGCGCCGGGGCTGCCGCCGAGCAGGAAAACGGAATATCCGCGCTGGGCTGCGAATTCGCAGGTGCGCTCGAAGAGGTCGGTGCCATTGATCCTTTCTTTCAAGGGCGTGCCCAATAAGCGCGCGGCCCAGAGCAGGGGGACGCCATCGGCGACGACCAATGAAGCTTTTGAGTAAAGCTCCCTGAAGAGCGCGCTCTTGCGAAGCTTCACGGTGTGATCGACATTGGGGGTGACCGCGTAGGCAAAACGGTGGCGTTCGACAATCTCGCCAATGGCCAGGAGTGTTTCATCCATGGTGAGATTGTGGATTTCGAGGCCCAACAGATGGACGCGTGGGGCGGAATCCAGGATGCTGAGTTTTCCGTCTGACGCACTTACTAGGTTCGTATTATTTGTGATGGGCGTTCACCTTGAACAGCATCGAAAGTGGTGTGCGGGACTTGTTTGGTGCAAAAACCTGTTCGCGTGGGAGATTTCGACATCCGCTTGCACTGATGGATGCCGGCGAAGCGCGAAGGTCAAGCGCCCCTGCGCAGAATTCGGGCGAGGCGTTTGACTCCGTACACGGCGGATTGCCAGCTATTGAGATCTCCGCGCCGGAGCCTGCGCCAAACGGTGATGAGCGCGCCGCCGCGCCGCATCCAGCGACGCTTTCTGGCCTGAGCGGGAGTTTCCTTGTGGTCTAACCAGGGAAAAGTTTGCGGTTGCTCGGCTGGCACGGGAGCGATGCCAAAGACCATGATGTAGGCGAGGCGCGGATTCGCGGAACGGTTGGCCCCCCCGCTGTGCAGAGTGCCCGGGAGATGAATGATGCATCCGCCCGCGGGCAGCGGACAGGACACCGCGGTCGATTCATCAAAACCGCCCATACATTCAAAGGCCTGTGAGGATGGGTCATCATTCACGGAGTGATGCGGAAGTACCGGAATGGTGTGGGAGCCGGGAACGTAGCGCAGGCAGCCGCTATCCACGGTGACATCCTGCAGCGCCACCCACATATTAATTTCCGTGTATTTGAAGCGGGGATCACGAAAGGCCACGTCCTGATGCCACGGAGTGGGCGCGCCGACTTGCGGCATCTTCATGATGGTGAGATCGAAGAAACAACGCGCGTCTTCGCCGAGGAGCTGTTTGGCGATTTTCAGCGAGTTGCGGAAACACGCGGTCTTGCGCAGTTTTGGATAATAGTTTACGGGGTTGATGATCTGCGGCGCGGTCTTGGGAGCTTCGGGATGATCGCCAGCGACGAAGTCGAGATTGGCGCCTTCGTTTTCGCCGGCCTTCTTGTCGAAGAGATCTTGCAGGGCGGCCCTAATCTCCTGAATTTCCTGGGGGGTGGCGATGGGATTCAGACTGAGAAAACCTTGCGAGTTGAGAAGCTCAACTTGAGCGGCGGTCATCTGGCTATTTTCGGCCAAGGATTGTATTGGCTCGGGAGAGGGATTCGGGTCCGCTGGTTGTTTGGCCGCCAAACCGGAGGCTGGTGTGGACATAGGCGCGCTCCTAACTGGTTGCACCGCGCGGGAGGGTTGCCGCGCTCGACAACTATAGACTTTTTATATGTACTCTCGCAACAATGGAGCCCGTTGCAATGAATGAGCGAATGACGCGCGGCTCGGCTTTCTCCAACGGGCGCCAACGCGCGCCAACACGCAAATCCTGTGTCGAGCCTGCTTATGAGTTCATGAACGCGAAAATTCGGTCAAGACCGAGCCGTAGATATCTAGATAAGCCTGTACGGCGTGGCCCCAAGTGCATTGCTCGGAGGTGTGCCTCGCCTGCTGGCCCATTACCGCCAGAGCGCTGGGCTCGACGTCCAAGGCCACGCGCAGGCCATTGGCCAGGGAAGCCGCATCGCTATCCACGAGGAATCCGGACTGGCCATTCAGGATGAGTTGCGGGTGAATTCCCACGCGGGTGACAACCGGGACGGTGCCGCTGCTCATCGCTTCGATGGTGGAGAGTCCGTAACCTTCATAGGAAGAACCGGAGACAAAAAGATTGGCGCGGGAGAGCAGACGCTCCAGCTCGACGACTTCCACACGCCCGGTGAATTTCACGGAATCGCCGACTCCGGCTTGATCCGCCAGAGTGCGGAGCTCTGCGATGCGGCCTCCTTCGTCCGGTCCGGCCCAGATGAGCTGGACGTCGGAACGAGTCTTGCGTAATTCGGCGACGGCGTGGATGAGGCGATCGATTCCTTTATTCTGAGCGACGCGGCCAATGCCCACCAAGAGGCCGGGCGTGACCTGCTTTTTGACATTGGTGTAGGACTCGATGGCGACGCCGTTACGGACCAGGTGCAGCTTGTGCTGGGGAACGATGGCGGAGAACATTTCATAATCGTGTTCGCTGACACAGATGACCGCGGCCACACGCTTTAAGGAGTGGCGAGTAATCGTGCGAAAGTACGCCGACTTGAGCCAGGGCAACCAGCGAGTGTGAAAGAAGGCACCGTGAGTGCTGAGGACGATGGGGCGGCGGTGGAATACTTTGCTGAGGCTGAGGAAGTCCACAAAAAAATCCACGGCGTGAATGTGCAGCAGGTCGGAGCCATTCACATGGTTCAAGATCGCGGGAGCGATGGGATAGCGGCGCGAGCCCCAATGCCCGATGCGCGATACATTCAGGCCGTTGATCACACACTCGGCCGGGAGCAACGCGTCCGAACCCCAAATCTTGCGCAGAGTGACGACGCGGACTTCATGGCCGGCGTCCTGCACGGCGCGGCTGAGCCCGTCCACGGCGGATTCCAGGCCACCGGTGGAGGGCAGAAACTGACGCGTAATTTGCAGAACCTTCATGCGGGTTGCCTGATGGGCTGGGGGTGACGCCAGGCGCGCAGGGTGCGACGGAACGAGGGGCGCATCAGCCACATGGCGCCGAAAATGGAGACGTCCATGTAGGAGGGTTTGCCGTGGCGCAACATTTCCGCGAGCAGCAATGGCAGGGCTCGCCAAGCACCTTGCTGCGAGGCCTCGGGCGCCAACTGCGTGCAAATAAATCCGGCATACGCGCGTGGAGTCATGCGGTCGCGATTCGCTTTGAGCCAGTCCAGGGAGAAGCGCCAGTCCGGACGGCCGGTGATTGATTCGCGATTTTCCTCGAGATACAGATTCACCAGCGGTTCGGGGACGAAGTGAAAGCGCGCGCCAGGCAGCTGCGAGACGCGCAGATACCAATCGAAATCCTGATGCTTGCGAAGGCCGCTGGTAAAAGGGACCAACTGCAGCAAGGTTTTGCGCGCGAGGAGCAGGGAGGTTTGCAGCTGGCCCTCTCCGCGGAAGAAAGATTTGCGATTGAACAGATATTCGCTCAGGGGTTCGGATTCCGCGGGAAATCTGCGCGGCCAGACGAAGTTGCCGTAAGGACTCTTGGCGATGAGTTGGCCGGAAATCACCGGATAGGGATCGGTGGCGTGAGCGGCCAGTGCGAGTTGCTTTTCAATTTTTGTGGGCAACCACTCGTCATCATCGTCGAGGAAGGCGACCCACTCGGTGGTGGCATTCTGCACGCCGATGTTGCGCGCGTCGGAGCCTCCGACGCTGGTTTGCAGGGGGATGAAGCGCAGGCGGTCAGCGGGCATGGCGCCGGCGAGCGCGCGAGTGGCGTCATCCGGCCCGTCAATCACCACGACGATTTCGATGGGGCCACAGCTCTGCGCGCGCACGCTGGCGATGGCGCGCTGGAGCAATTCGGGCCGATTGCGGGTAGGGATCACCGCGGTAACGAGAGTTTTTTGCATTTAGTGTTTACGGTTATTCAGCGCGACGGGGCATTCTGGAATGCCCGGGCCATCGCATACCACGCGGGCTTCGGTTGGGTATTGGTATCAAAGGGCAGCGGAAGAAATGGAGACTGGTCCTTGCGGGGAAATTTGTAATTTCCATTGAGCCAAGTATGCTTATCGGCTATGCCCCAGTTCAGAATGGCAATGGCGGAGTGGTGTTTCAGCACCAGTCCGAGATACTCCTCGTATCTGGACGCAATCAACTGATTGCGCGCGGCGGGATCGGAGGATGGAAGGGAGTCTGTGAAATCCAATTCGGTGACGATGATTTTAAGACCCATATCGCTGATCTGATGCAGGAAAGCATCGAATTGGGCGCCGGGAAAATGCTTGTTCGATGCGTCCAAATGCGACTGGATGCCGATTCCTTGAACCGGAACGCCTTTTTGGCGCAGCGCGCTGAGATGTTGCAGGAAGAATTTCCTTTTTACTTCGTTTTCCGGGGTTTCATTTTCAATGCCGTACTCGTTCCAGCAGAGTATGGCGTGGGGATCGGCAGCGGCTGCGGCGCGAAAGGCCTGTTCGATATAATCGGGACCAATTAATTCCAGCCACGGTGAAGTGCTGCGCAGGCCGTCACTGCGATTATCGCTGGGCAGCAACGCTTCGTTGAGCACATCCCAGGAGTGCATCTTTCCCGCGTAGCGGCCCGCGACCTTGTTGATGTGGTCGAGCATCAACTGCTGGGCGTTCTGTGGCGTGGCGTAGGAGGCAAACCAAGTCGGCAGCGCGTTATGCCAAACCAAGGTGTGGCCGCGGTATTTCATTCCGTGGTCCTGCGTAAAATGGAGTAAATCGTCAGCGGGACCAAAATTATAGGTGTCCGGCGTGGGCCGGAGCATGTTCCATTTCAGCTGGAGACCGGGCGCCATCAAATCGCACTGCTGAATAACAATATCGGTGAACTGCCGATCTTTCAGATCACCCGGCGTGGCCGAAGTGCCGTAGAGAAATCCCTTACTCTCCGCCAGCGATTTCAATGGCGTACTGGATGGGTCGAGCGCTGCCATGGTCGTCCCTCGTCCCAAAGCTGCTGCCGCCGAACCGAAGAGGAGGCAACCTCCCACTCCAGCACCCGAATCACGCAGGAAGCTTCTTCTGGTCAGTTTCCCTCTCACGATAAACCCCCTCAGGTTATGGTGTGCGGGCTGGGCACAAATGGAAGCTATTCACTCTCGCAAACGGTCTGACACGCAGCGAATCGCGCCTCGGTACCGACCGGAGCATCTTCAACTATACGCTGAAGGTCCACTGCGGTGTAGGTCTGGGCGACCTGCGAATCATTTCCCGAGACGATGTTACTGAAATGCAAGGCGCTTTCCTGAGATCCAGGAATAGTAGGAAAGTGGACAGCCTCTTTTCCGAGCTGCCGCACTTTGAAACCGGCACGCAAAGCGTTGGCGTGCAGCCATAAATCGTCAGCTTTGGGGCAGCATTGCTCGAAGGCGGTACCTGCTCTCTGCAGAGCCGCGACGAAGGCCGGCGGATAAATCACGCCCGAGACACCGAGTAAGAGATTCCGCCAACTGGAAGTTGTGGAGCGGCAGAGCGCCCACTCGCGGTAAGGCGCGATGCGGCCTGCATGGAATTCGATGACGCGCGCCCGGTAGCAGTGAATAACGCCGGGATTGCGCTCCCAGGCGGCGGTCAAAGTCTGCAGCCAGTGCCGTGGGTAAATGATGTCGTCGTCCGCGGTGACCAGTGGAAGCGAAAACTGCCGCTGTGAAGCGATATACGGATAGTATTTTGTGTGCGGACCGTAGTTCTTCGATAATTTTATGGTGAGCCCGCGCCGTGCCAGTCTTTTCAGGGCAGGTGGAAGTGAGTTGTAGCGCGCTGGGTCGTCCAGCCAGAGAATAATTTCAGAAGGTAGTGTGGATCCGCGAGCGATGGATTCGATTGCAAGATAGACGGTGTCAATCCTGTTTCCGAATGACGTCAGGGAGACAACAGGTCCGCCCGGGGCGGTGATGCGATTGCTAGCACTGCGGTTCGCGGCCTTGAGGCGTTCCAGTGTGAGCTGCAGGTAGGCCCGTCGCGCAGCTCTGCGCGGCAGGCTCAGCAAACCTTTTGGGTCTTCGCTAGATGTCATGTGCTTGCGACCGGAGGATCCCCGATGGAGAAAGTTCACAATGCATGGAGTTCAAGCGCAGGAACGCGGTGCGTCATGTTGCGCTTCAACTCTAATCGCGCTGCAATGTCGAAGGTATTGCGGGTTGCGGCTTAGACTCCATATCCTGGCAGACCGCCGTTCACGGGGCCAGGCTCTGGTTCGATATCACCTTCGCCCAATTCGCGATTTGCGGATCTGGACGGCAACGGGTAGAGTGCCTCGACGCGCATCAACCCGAGCGAGGTGTAAATCGTCACATAGGGAATCCACAGAAACGTGAGCAGGCGCAGGATATTGCTCTCGGTGATATTGAAGACCGCAAAAAACAGAAGCACGAACAGCGGCCATTTTGCTCCGCGAATTTCATCAGCCCAAAATAATGCGAAGGCACGGCTAAAGACCGTGAGAAACCCGCCGACAAAGATGAGCAGGCCCACGACACCCATAGCCAGCAGTATGTCCAGATAGCCGTTGTGTGCAGTGGGTAAATCGCCGCCAGCCCAGTGCACATGACTCCAGAACACGTCGAAACCGTATCCCAACCAGCGACGATCGCTGGCATAACGAAGCACCGAGCGCCAGATGACCGTGCGGCCAGTGAGAGTGGCACTACGGCCGGTCGCCTGCAATATGAGGCCGAAATTGGCCACTAGGAGATAGACTGCCGCTGCAAACAATGGGGCCAGGGCAAGCCATAGCGGCGCCGTCCTTTTCTTGCTAACGCGGAGCAGCTGAAGCAGCGGATACATCACGACGCACCCAGCTAAGGTGACTATGGAAGTTGCAGCGTTGGACAGGATGAGCAACACGCAGGCGCCGACCAAAGTGAAGTTACGCAACCAAACGGGGATTCCTTTGGGCCTGGCAAGCCAGAGGGTGAGGATCGCAAAGGCCATCTGGCGGCCAAGAATGTTCTTGTGGGGGAAGATTCCCTTCACAGCGCCGGCGTGGATGTCGTGCGATATTCCATAGTAGGGAACGAAAATGGCCATGAAGGCACTGCCTAAGACGGCGATCACTGACAACCAGCCAAACAGATCCAGTATTTCGTCCCAGTCAAAACAAGATGCGATGTAAATGGCGAACAGGGTAAACGCGGTGAGGAGAATGCCGCGGCGCATCGTGAGGCGCCAATCGGAAGACCACGCAGCGGAAGCGATAGCCAGGCTGCAGAGCGCGACGACCCACCCCGACTGGCGCAGACCAGCCAATATTTTTTTGGAGTGGATAATCAACAACGGAACGAGGATCAAGCACACCAGTAACTGCCCAATGCGATCCTCCGGCACGGGCGCCGTCTGCCCAGCAACGTCGCTTTCGGCGATGGCCTTTTGAATTATGCCGTTGGTCAGGAATAGCATCGAGACGACGATGTAAAATTTTTCGAACGTGCGCAGCAGCTTCATATTTGTTCCGCGGAGAGTTGGGTACTCAAGCGCGCCTCCTTGGACTTTGCAGACACCAGAATGCAGTACATGACAACCGCTAGCAGGCCGTCACATGCGATGCTCGACCAGGCGGCGCCTCGCCAGGAATACAGCGGGATGAGCCAGAAATTGAGGCCGACATTGGTTAAGGCCACAAAAACCTGGCCGGCCGCGCGAATTCCCTGGTAGCCCGCGCCCGACAACGAATCGGCGAGGAAATAATGAATGGTCTTGAGCAGCGGCAGAATCGCGAGCCAGCGCAAGGCTTCGACGGTGCGGGCGAATTCCTTGCCGATGACCAGAGGAAAAAGCGGCGCGAGGAGATAGAGCCCGGCGAATGCCAAAATCGAGAAGCCGATCATGCGAGGCAGAAGCGTCTTGGCATAGGCATAGCCAGCCGTAATGCCATGCTTTCCGCTGCGAAAGAAATTCGAGTACGCCGCATACAAGACCGATTTTACCGGAGTGAATGCGATGTCAATGACGCGATAAGCGGCGGCGTAGATGCCGGTGGCGTCCAGCGTGGAAAGGCTGGCGAGCATGGTCTTGTCGATATCATTGTAGATGGTTTGGGCGCTAAGGCCGGCGCCGAAGTAAAAGCCCTCTTTCAGCTCGGGCGGAATGCGCGCTACGTCGAGCTTGGGCGTGCCGAGCTTCCAGTTGGTGACCGCCACCGCGATGGTGCAAGACACCACAGTGCTGCCCAAGTAGAACCACCCCCAGGTCATGGCCGAAGCCCGGTGCCAGAACGCGAAGACCAGGGCGGCGGAAATCATGCGCAGCAAATAAGGCAGCAGGCTAAAATTTGCGGTGTAGCTTAACTGGTCCATCGCCTGGAAGGCCTGCGCGGCGATGTCTGTGATTCTGGCGCCGACCAGATCGGAGAGGCAGATCAGGACGACGAGCAGAAGCGGAATGGCCGGGGGCAGAATCAGGTGCGCAACGACGACGACGAGGCCGAGCAGCACAATCCCAGAAAGTGCCAGCAGCAGCAGCGCGTTTCCCCAGTAAACGGTGAATAGAGACTTGTCGCGGGAAACGTTTTTGACCAGCAGATTTCCGCCGCCCACTCCGGCGAAGGGGCCGACGATGGCAATGAGCGCGGTGGCGCCAACGAAAGCGCCATATTCATGCGGCCCCAGCGCGCGGGCGATCAGGACGAAGTAGCCGGCCTGCACGATGATGCGCACGCCGTAGCCCAGAAACATCCATGTGGAATTACGCGCGAGAGTGCTTCGGCGGACACGCGCGATCCAGGATTTGGCGAGTTCGATCATTCTGTCAGTCAGGTTTCTTCCCGATGCCCTGGTGTCTCCGCGGCGATACTCCGCGCGAATCTGGAGAGAAAGAGGGCCGGGCGTTCAAACCGCGGAACTGGCATTCTCTGCAACAAACACGGCCGGCCTTGATTCCGCGGGCGAGTGGTGCGCGAGGGAAGACATGTGCTGCGGGATTGCGGGAGCGCGGCCGATGCTGTGATACATCAGGCCTGCGGCGGCCATTTTTTCGGGGTCGTAGAGGTTGCGGCCATCAATCACAATGGGATACTTCAAGAGGGAATGGATTTTGGGGAGATTCAAGTCTGCAAATTCCTTCCACTCCGTGAGGATCAGCAGCGCGTCGCAGCCACTGGCAGCATCGTAAGCGTCGTCGGCATAGACCATGCCGCTTTGGGGCAGGACTTCCACGGCCCGGGATTTTGCGGCGGGATCGAAGACGCGAATCTGCGCGCCTTCTTTGAGGAGGGCTTCGATGATGGCGATGGCTGGAGATTCGCGGATGTCGTCGGTATCGCCTTTGAAGGCGAGGCCGAGCACGCCGAGTTGCTTGCCGCGCAGAGTCCACAGCACAGTTCTGATTTTCTTCAGGAAACGGCGGCGCTGTTCGAGGTTAATGTTCATCACTTCGGTGAGCAGCCCGAAGTCGTAACCGCATTGCGTGGCCACGGCGTGAAAGGCTTGCACGTCTTTCGGGAAGCAGGAACCGCCGTAGCCGATGCCGGCGTTCAAAAACTTGGGACCGATGCGAGAATCCGCGCCGACGCCGGCGCAGACCTGCTGGATATCCGCACCGACGCTTTCCGAGATGTTGGCGACGGCATTGATAAAGGAAATCTTCATGGCCAGAAACGCGTTGGAGGCATGCTTGATCAATTCGGCGCTGCGGGCATTGGTGACGATGACGGGGGCTTGCGCATGGGCGTAGTGCGCAAAAGAAATGGCATCGGCCTGGCGGTAATAGCTGCCGGAGGTGAGCGGACGATAGATTTCCTGGAGCAGGGAGACGCTGAATTGGTCGTCGGCGCCGATCACGATTCGATCGGGATACAGAAAATCGGTGACAGCAGTGCCCTCACGCAGGAATTCCGGATTGGAAGCCACCGAGAACAGACCGGGATTGGCTCCGTTCAGCAGCAGGGTTTTGCGCAGGGAGTCGCAGGTACGCACCGGCACAGTGCTCTTTTCGATTACCAAGGTCGGGGTGTGAATTGCGGTGGCAATCTCGTAGGCGACGGCTTCAACGAACGACAGGTCCGCTTCTCCGGTTTCCGATTGCGGCGTGCCCACGGTGATGAAGACAGCCTCGGACTGCAGCAGGGCATCTTTCACGGAGGTGGAGAACTGCAAGCGGTGTCCGGCGTGGCGGCGCAGCAATTCGGGCAGAAAGTGCTCGTGGATCGGCACCTCGCCGCGTTGGAGGGCCTCAATCTTGGCGCTGTCGTTATCAACTGAAATTACCTGGTGCCCAATTTCCGCGAAACAAGCAGCCGACACCAGACCTACATAGCCCGAGCCGATTACAGCAATACGCATTTACCACCCCCCGTGGTTGTTTGCGGCGCGCAGCGAACGCGCGCGGCACTGTACAGCTGTATTTTATATTGGACGGCGCGAGCGCTAGCAATCGAGAGCGAATCCGAGCACATCAGGAATGTACTCAAGCCGCGCCCGAACCTTTCAGCACCGCCGGAATAGTGCGAGCGAGGATTTTTAAATCGAGCCAGAGCGACCATTCGTCCATGTACTGCAGGTCCAGCCTCATCCACTGCTCAAAAGGAATGGCGCTGCGGCCGTTGACCTGCCAGAGGCAGGTAATACCGGGACGAACGCTGAAGCGGCGGCGCTGCCAATCCTGATTGAAACCTTGATAGTCGCGCACGGGAAGCGGGCGGGGGCCGACCAAGCTCATGTCGCCCTTCAGAATATTAAAAAGCTGGGGCAGCTCATCAATGCTGGTGCGGCGCAGAAACTTTCCGATGGAGGTAATGCGCGGATCGTCCATGATTTTGAATACCGGGCCGGAAACTTCGTTGTGGGCTTCCAGCGCCTCCAGCATCTCTTCGGCATTGGGAACCATGGTGCGGAACTTGCAAATGCGGAATCTGCGTTTGTTGACGCCCAAGCGCTCCTGGTAGAAGAACACCGGACCATGCGAGTTGAGCTTAATCAGCGCGGCGACGACGAGAAATAGCGGCAGCAGCACGATCAGCAGGGCCGAGGAGATGGTCACATCCAAGACTCGCTTGATGACCAATGGCCAGCCATCGCGCACTCCGGTGTAGGCAGCGATGTGATGGACACCATCGAATTCCTCGGAGCGAGAGCGCGCGGTCTTCAGGCCGAAAATATCGGAGGCGAAGCGCATGACCATGCCGTGCTGCTCGCAGAGCGCGGCAACCTGCGAGGAGTGCTCGTAGAATGAGCGCAGCGGGAGGTAGATGGCGACTTCATCCACGACGTTGCGACGCAGGTACTCGGCGAGTCCGGCATAGTCACAGCAGACTTTGAAACCGGTGGCGTTGAACTCGTTCATCTTGGGCCAGTCCTCGTCCACAAAGCCGAGAAGCTGGTAGCCGCGTTCCGGGGTGGCGACGATTTTTCTGGCGAAATCGATAGCGCGAGAATTCGTGCCGAGGATCAGCATGTAACGGAGATTGTGGCCGTGGCGGCGGACGATGGCGAGCCAGTATTGCATGAAGAAGCGCGATGCAATCACCAACAGAGAGCTGATGGCGTAGAAGGTGATCAGGAAAGGCACGGTAATCATGCGCACCGAGAAGAACACCGCGACCAGCGCCAGGCACACGGTGGAGAGCGAAGTGGCTTTCAGCGCGTCCGTGCTTTCCGCCAGGCGGGTGGATAACCTTCTGGACTGGTACAAACCACACATGGAAAAGATGGCATGGCAGCAAAACAGAGCCAGCGCGAAAACTACAAAGTTCGAGACTTTCACACGCATGGCCAGGAAGTCGTGCAAAGAGACTTTGTTTTCCGCGTGAACGAGCAGGAACGTAGCCAAACCGAACGACACCATAATTATTCCGAGGTCGTACAGTTTCAGCGCATTTAAAAGAAAGCGACGCTTTGCTTCGTTCACTGTTTCTCTCTTCGGGCTGGGTTGTTATTTAAAAGGTGGAACGACTGCTAACTCAAGAACGACGACAGGAGCGCGACTCGTCACCACGCAGTTTGCGGTTTGATGATGAACTGCAGATTGTGCATCGGTAATGATTTGATGGCGAAAAGCAGAACGTTCTTCTCAGGCCGGCTCGACCGAAAAACCCGCGATGCGGATGGCAAGCGAGCGTTGGATCAATTCCACGGAGACGACCAAAGTCTGATCGCCATTCACCGCGGTAAGAATTCCCTGGAGACCGTCGAGGGCTCCTCCGCGAATCCGGATGCGTTTCCCTACATTCAGGAACGGATGAGGAGCAGCCGCGATACCCCGGGTGACGACAGTCTGTACGCGATCGATCTGTTCGTCGGGAATCGGAACGCCGATCCCGCGGGTGCCGACGAAGTTCGTGACGCCGTTGGTGCGCAGGACGGAAACGCGCGTCTGCAAAGTTTGCGCGATGCGCACGAACACATACTGCGGGAATAAAGGCATCTCTACGACGCGGCTGCGATCACTCCATTGCCGCGTGGAGGAGATCAGCGGGAGAAAGGCGTTGACGCCCTTCTCCTGCAGCTCGGTGGAGACTTTCTTCTCGTGCCGCGGCCGCGTTTGCACTGCAAACCAGGCCGGAGCTGCGATGTCCGTCGCCGGATTGGTGGTGAGAAGATCGTGGGTGAACGATTGGAGGCAACTCATAGATAGAGCTCCGCTACTCTCAGTCACATCCGATGGTAACCAGCTTACCAACGGAGACTGCCCACATCTTCCGAGCCCAACCAAAAACCCGACTATGGCTTCCGCGCTGCACCAATTTCCCTGCTAAGCCCTCGCGAACGACACGGTTCGCTTACAACCTGTTGTAGAGCGTCTCCGGAATCGGGAAAGTACGCTTGTTGAGCACCGCACCCAGAATGCGAATGTTCGCGGCGCGCAAATTCTCCGCCACTTGCAGAGCGGCCTCGCGGCGCGTGGAATTCGCTTCCAGAACCAACACCAACCCGTCCGTCATTTGCGCTAAACCGATGGCATCGGAGTAGCGAGTGAGCGGAGGAGCGTCGATCAGCACAAAATCAAACTCTTTGCGCAATTCGAGCAGGCGCGGCTTGAGGCGGTCCGAGTTCAAGAGATTCGCGGAATCGGCGGCGAGCGCACCGCTGGAAAGGAGCCACAGATTGTCGCCACGGACCGGCTTGGTGAACGAGCGGATGGGCCCTTCCTGCAGGAGAGCATCGGTTAAGCCGTGGTGATTGGTGGTGCCGAACATCTCCGGCAGTGCGGGGGAGCGCAGATTCGCCTCGACCAGGCACACCGAGCCGCGAATATTTTTCGCGAGGGTCTCCGCGACGCGCACGCAAATCCGGCTGCAGCCGTTACCATGGTCTATTCCGGCAAACGCCACCATGTGGGGCGGCTCTTGCGCTTGCAACAAGAAGACACGCTGCACCAGGCGCAGAACTTCTTCGCCAGCAAGCTGGTCGAGATCCAGAGTATCTGCTTCGCGGTGGCCGTTTCCGCTGCCGTTCCCAGCCTTCACCGGCGTTGTGGGCTCGAGCTTGCGGGCGGGACGAAATTCCTGCTGCATACCTGCCTGTTGCATCAATTCATAGTTCTTGCTCATTGTTTCCCTGCCTCTGCGGGTGCAGCATTAGGAGCCTGCTGGGCCGCTCGCTGTGTTTCCGTGGAAGTTGTAGCCGCTGCTGGTACGCGAATTTTTTGTCCGGGATGAATACGGTTGGGATCGCTCAGCCAGGGGTTCAGATCCTGCAATTGTGCGAGCACCTTGCCGTCATACTTGCCGAGTTTATCGACGCTGATTTGGTAAAGCGTTTGGCCCGGCTTGACGCGAACGTCTTCGGAATCCAGCGCTGTCTTGGGGCTCGCCACTTCCGCGGGCATGAGCGAGACCTTTGAAACGACAACCGGAGCCGCGGGCACCGCGTCCGACACAGCCGGAACGATTGCCGGCGACGCAGAGGCTCGAGGGGCGCTGCGGTCCAAGTTGAAGAGGAAACCGCCGACGACGAGCAGTAGAATGCTGACAATCGCAAACTTGGGAATCCACCCGCCGCCGGTCTGTTTTTTTGCAGCGAGCGCAAAGCTGGGCGACGGGCGCTGCGATTTTTTTTCTGACGGCGGCGCGACAATTTTTTTCTCGCGCAACGGTTCCAGATCGAGATCCGCAATCACGTCGAGGACGATATCGCGATCGATCGCTTTGCGTTTCAGAGCGCAAGCCAAGGACATCGCGTTAAAACAGAGGTTATTGATGTTGCGTGGAATGCCCTCGCTGTGTTCGGCGATTAATTTGCGCGCGCCGACGGTAAACAGCCCGGGCTTCTCGCAACCGGCAACCCACAAGCGGTGATCGATGTAGGCGTTGACGTCGTGGTTGGTGAAAGGTTCGATACGGATGAGCATGGATACGCGCTGACGCAACTGGGCCATGGAAGGGCTGGCCAGGCGATCCGCCAACTGGGGCTGTCCGGCCAGGACGATTTGCATCAATTTCACCCAGGGAGTTTCGAAATTGGAGAGTAGCCGGACAGATTCGAGGACTTTTTCATCGAGATTTTGCGCTTCGTCTATAACGAGCACGAAACGACGGCCTGCGCGCATTTCGTCGGTGAGCAGCCGGTTCAAGCTGTCGTGCATGGCCGGCAAATCCATTCCGGCGACGTCAATGCCCAGGTCGATGAGCAGGTGACGAATGAACTCGCGCGAGTCGCAATCGGTGCGAAAGATGAAGGCGGTGCGGGCCTTATCGCGCAGGTAGGAAAGGTAGTGGTAGAGCAAGGAAGTCTTACCCATTCCCGGCTTGGCGATCAGAGCCAGGAATCCACGATTGCTTTCCGTACCATACACGAGCGAGGCCAGCGCTTCCCGGTGCTTGGGTCCGAGATACAGGAAGCGCGAATCCGGCGTGACGCCGAACGGCTGCTCTGCCAGTTTGTAATACTCCAAAAACATTTGGGCTACGCCGCCCTCTTCGGCATGGAAGCAAGCACCGGCATTTTCAGGGTTTCCATCACTTCCTCAGGAGTGCGGAAGGATGGATCCAAATACTCCGCCACGAAAGCCACGGCAATAGCGACGAAGACCGCCGCGAATAAGCCCAAGAACATGACTAGCCAGGGGCTGTGCGCGGGCAATATCGGCACGACTGCGGGAACGGCGATGGCGACGTTGGCGATTCTCTTCAGGTCCAAAGCGTCCGAAGTGCGTTCTTGCTCGCGCTTGCCGAGATAGAGGAGGTAGTTGCCCTCGTCGGCTTTCGCTTCGCGGATGAGGGCAGCCTGCTTCACCGCGTCCCCATCGAACTTGACCATTTCGGCGCGCATTCCCTGGATGCTATTGACCAGTGCCCCGGCTGTAGCTTTCTGCGCAGCCAGATCCGCTTCGGTCTTGGCTTTGTCCTCGCGCAGAAGTTCATAGGTGGGGTCGCGATCCGTAGTGGCGTTGATATATTTGGATTTTTCGGCGTTCGCGATGGCTACCTGGGTCTCAGCGATTTCCGCATCGGCTTCCTTGACCAAGGGATATTCAGGGTCGTATTTCATCAGCAACTGGCTGCGTTTTATCTGAGCGGCCATCAAAGTAGCGCCCAGATTCTCCAACAACAAGTTGGGCGCGACAGAGGCCTCGGCGGTGGAAGATCTTGCGGGTGTAGCCGCCATCTGCTCGTAGATGTTCTCAATGCGCTTTTGGTCGGCCGCAATTGCCTGCTTGGCCTGATACAAAGCGGCCTCGGAAGTGGCAACTTGTCCTGCCATGTCGGTGCGCAGGATGTCCGGTGCGGCAACGCCGGCAGTGCGGCTGAAATCAGCAAGTTTTGATTCGGAATCATTGAGAGACTGACGATATTTCTCGGTCTCCTGGGCGAAGAAATCGGTAGAGCCAGCCGGACGCTGCAATTGCAGATGTTTTTCCATGTAGAGCTTGCCGAGTGTTTGCAACACGCAGGCGGGCGCTTCGGGCTCACCCGTTCTTCCGTATTGCACGTCAATGACGTCGGAGGTGGCAGCGGCTTCGACCTTGATCTTCTTCGCCAGGGTGCGCGTGGCCGACTCCTGCTTCATCGCCATTCTGCGCTGGGGGTCACTGGGAAGAAAAACGTCGAGGGGCGACCATTTGTCGTCCACCAAACCACAACTGGCGACAACTTTGCGGAGCATGTCTTCGCCCTGCAAGAGAGAGACTTCGGAAGTGACCTGGTCCATGGTGATGGGCTTATTGTTGTTCACATTCGCAACCTGCGCGCTGGTGATCGCTGGATCAGAACGATCCTGCTCTACGACAACCTGCATCGTCGAGACGTAATAGCGCGCCGCCCAGGCCCACGCGACCACGATGACGGCCAGAAAGATGCAACAAAAGGTAGCAAGCACGATGCGACGGTGGCGGAACAATGGCACCAGCATGTCCCTTAACGTCAGCTCCGGCATTTCCTGGCCCGACTCGGTTCTGCGATTTGATTTAGTCATGTTACCTTCGCCTCTGAGATTTTTCGCTCGACTCGAATTCGATCTAGAACCACGCCGCCGTTGGGTCGATACTCGCCCCAATGTAATAAGGCACATACTTACGGAACTTGGTAATAAACTTCTCCGGAACGAAGATCATGTCCCCGGGCATCAAGTGGGCATCCTCATTTACGTTTTTGCCATGCAGGATGTCCTTGATATTCAATTCCTTAACTTCAGCCCATTCATTGTTGACGCGGTGATAGAGAAAGACCTGCGTCTTTGCAGTGGGCGCAAATCCGCCGGCCACGCCGATGGCTTCGGTGACGGTCATGTCGTAACGGAGATCATACTGGCCCGGCTTGCCGACTTGCCCCATGGCGACGAAGTAGGGCTTTTGGAAGTCTTTGAGGTCCACGTCAATAATCGGATCGTGGAGAGTCTTGGCATAAGCTGTCTTCAGCGCCTCGACCACTTCCGGGACCGTCATCCCCTGAACATATAGGCTGCCGGCGTTTAGCAAATTGACGTAGCCGTCCGGCTGAATGGTGACGGTTTGATTGAGTTCCGGCGAAAGAGCGAACGAAATGTTCAGAATGTCGTCGCGCTGCACCTGGTAGCGCGGGTTGCGATGTTGCAGCGCCGGCCGGTCATCGCTGGGATGAGCGGCACCAGAGCTGGACGCTGATACGGGGCCGGCCAGAGCCGACGCCGTGTTGTTCTGCTGAGCCCAGAGGGTCAGAGGAGCTGCCGTAAGAAGAATCGCCAAACTCAATGCTTTCATGGTAGCCATTCGTTTTCCTCACCGTTCTGCGTCAAAGCTCTACGTCTCGGGACACCAGTACAAACGTACTTGAGCGGGTAGCATACGGTTCGCAAGTGGCGGGCCACTTTGAACCAAATCTAAGTCCTTACTAATGAGCGGATTGCGGAAAACGTCCAAAATGAATGGAGCAGGATTTCCACAATAACTACAACAATTTTCACTATTTTGGCCAACGCGTGTGGTGCTGAAGTAATGGTACTGGGTAGCCGTGCCGGCCAGAATCGCCAGCATCGAATTGCGCGCGCCGAAACGTGGAATTATCGTCTCAACACGAGACACTTTTTGGGATGAAGTGCCGCGGTCACGTGAAGAGATCGGATGGCGCGTTGCGTTGCAGGTTGGCGCCACCGTTTTCGGCTGCTGGTTTCCGAGACGCGCCAGCTCGCTTCGCGGAGTGGGGCTAAGACTGAACCCGAGAATATTCGCGCTTGGCATTTTCGCTGCTGACATTTTCGCTCCCGTTCGGCGATGGCCTACACCCGTTCGCCGATCGTGGCCTGCCATCGAGAAAAACGTGAGGAACTCCTCTGTTTCGAGCTGCGCCTTCAGCTATTGCTGACGACGCTGCGATCTTCGCGACCACCCGATTGCAAAAACCTTCGGCGCCGCAGAGCACCTTTGTTAGTGGAGGATAATATAAGAGGAAACATCGTGAAGTTCATCGAATGTTTGAGGCAAGTGCATCGAAAAATGCGATGAGGTCGGGGCAGTAAAACGTGTTAGAAGTGGTTGGTTGGGAATAATTCCTCAGTACTACGAGTACCGCTCTGCAATGTAGCTCTTCGCCGGAAAATTCCACCTCAATCACAGAAGCGATTTGGAAGTCTCGTTCACGGGACAGGACGGCAAACTTATCCGCTTGAATCTATCCGCGTGAATTTATCGGTCACTTCCCCACCGGGGCGTGCAACCGATCGCTGGCGAACGCGACTGGCCCTGCGTAGGATGCGCGAATTGATTTGCGCACGACATCTTCCTGCCCTTCCACGTCCGGCGCGAGATGGCTGAGCAGCAAACTTTTAACTGCGCTATCGCGCGCGGCTTCGCCGATTTTCTTTGGCGGTGTGTGGAGATCGTAGAGCTGCGAAGGCGAATTCGGAGGGTCCAGCACCGCGCAATTGAAAATGAGCAAGTCCGCGTTTTTCGCGAGCTGCACGAGATTGGGCAGTGCCGATGCGTCCATGTCTCCGGAGAAAACCAGCACAGCATTTTTATAGGAAATGCGGTAGGCCACGGACGGGCAATCGCCGTGATGCGTGGCAATTTCATCCACGACCAAACCATTTTCATCCACAATTTTGGTGAGTGGAGAATCGAGGTTGATGGCCAGATCGCGAACCTGGAACGATTCGCGGGCGCCAAATGTCTTTTGATATTCGAACGCACCATCTTTACCGACCAGCAAATTCACGAAACGCGAGGTCTTGGGAAATAGTCCGGCGCCATCCGGACCGAAAATGCGATAGACGATGGGGTCGTCGCTGGTGAGCGCTCGGGCATTGAAGAAAGCCGCCAGGTCCCCGCTGTGATCAATATGCAGATGGGTCAACAAAACCGTATCTACATTGCCCAGGTCCAGGTTCAATTCCCCGATGCGCAGGAAGGCTCCCGGCCCGGCATCCACCAAAATCCGCGGAACGCCGTCGAGCAAGATAATGAAGCTGGAGCCTCCCCTGCCGAAGGGACGCGGCCCGCCGGAACCGAGCACTACTACTTCGAGCGCAGGCTTTGTCGGGGCGCTGCGCAGAGATGTGGGAAATAAAACTGAAGCGACGACGGCCAATCCCAGCATAAGCGTCTTCATCGCTCTTAATATTTCTCCCCGCGAGCGACCTCAGCGTGTTCTCGCGCGGACCAGACTAATACTCAAGATGCGCTGAGTACTACTGAAATTAATTAGACTGCTCGCGCGGAGATTGCCAGTACGGGCTTACGTCCCTGGCAATCCATGGCGGAAGATTCGCGGCTTGCGATCTACACTGGCGACGTGGGCTGACGAACTCACCATAGCGACGGAGACGCGCCCGCGCCATTGGTAGTAATGACGATATGCTGCAGCTCATTTCGCGCGTAAGCTTCGTGAGTGGTGTCTGTGTCCGGGCTACCATGCGGGGACCAGCCCCTTCGACGGGGGTCGCACGAAGCCCGATTGCATAGGTTCGTAGGGCGCACACGTTTTCACGTTTAGCTTAAGCGAATGCTGGAGCGCACTCCGATGGGCATTTTTACAAATTTGAGGCTGCGGCGGAAACTGCTGATTGCGATGCTTCCGCTCGCTTTGATGGTGGTGGCGGCGGGTATCTATTCGTCGATTGAAAGCAGCATGATTGACGGATGGTACAGCGCAATGATTTCCACCCAAGTCAAAGCGCTCAGAAACGTCGGAGAGGCTCGCGCGCATACTAACCGCTTCGGCCTCTTTATATTTGAACTGGCTGACGAGACCGATCCCGATCGCAGACAGGTGATCGACGGAGAACTGACAAAGGTTGCCGACGATTTCCACACCGCGATGGCGGCGGCGCTGAAACAAAGCCCCGAGCGCGCAGAGAAGATCAACGCCGCATCCGCTCTCTTCGAGCAGGCGGAGGATGATGCTCGGCCTGCGCGTGCGGCGGCCCTGGCCGGCGACAATACCAAAGCGTTGAATCTGTTGCGTGGAGGCGTGAACCAGGAACTGCAGCGGTCGCGCCAGGCCACCATTGAGATCATGGAGGATTTGCAAAAATATATTGACCAGCGCTCCGATGAGTTGACCAGAAATACGCGCCGCGCGATTCTGATCACTTGGCTGGTGATCGGCTTCGGCCTGCTGGCATCGTGGGCCGCCGCCTTTTATGTCGTGCAGACAGAAGTGGTGGACGAACTGGTGTCTCTGCAGGGAAGCATTCAGGATTTGGCCGATGGGCGGCTGGATCAGATAATCCCCTACCTGGATCGCAGCAATGAAATCGGTGAGATCGGGCGCGCGCTGCGTACCCTGCAACTGGGCGCACGCGAGCGCGAAACGCAAGGATGGGTGAAGGCGGAAGTGGGCGCCACGCTCGGGGCCTTACAATCGGCGCAAGATTATCCGGGATTTGGGAAAGCATTATTGTCGCGGTTGTCGCAGCCCATTCCGCTGATTTACGGAGCGTTGTACATCGCAGACGAGAGTGGCAAGCGTTTCTCTCGCGCGTATTCGTTTGCAAATACGGATGTGGGTAGCCCCAGCGAATTTGCGCTAGGTGAGGGACTGGCCGGGCAAGCTGCGGTGGAGCGGCGCATGCTCGAAGTTACCACCGGGGAGCAAGTGCGAATCTCCGCGGGCATGGGAACCTTGACGGTCGGGAAAATCCACTTCATTCCGGTAGTCAATAAGGACGAAGTGACCGCCATCATCGAATTGGCGACGAATTCGGCATTGTCGGAGCGGCAACGAGCGTTGCTCGACTCTTTGCTGCCCTCGGTCGCTCTGAGCGCTGAAATATTGTCCGGCAACATCGCCACGAGAGAGCTGCTCGATCGCACCCAAGCGCAGGCTGAATCTTTGGCGGCTTCGGAACGCCAGCTGGGCGCGCGCAAACAAGAACTGGAGAACATCAATCAGGCGCTGGAGGCGTCTGGGGAAGAATTGCGGCGAGCCAAAGAAGTGGCGGAGGAAGCCACCAAGGCCAAGTCTGATTTCCTGGCCAACATGAGCCACGAAATCCGCACGCCGATGAACGCGATTATCGGGATGTCGCATCTGACGCTGCGCACCGAGCTGAATCCGCGGCAGCACGACTACGTAAGGAAAATTCAACTGGCCGGGCAGCACCTGCTGGGCATCATCAACGATATTTTGGATTTCTCGAAAATCGAAGCGGGCAAGCTGACGGTGGAAAATATTGACTTCGATCTGGAGAGAGTGCTGGAAAACGTGAGCAATCTGATTTCCGAGAAGGCGTCCGCGAAAGGCCTGGAGCTGATCTTTGACATTGACTCTGCGGTACCCACGCAACTTAAGGGCGACCCGCTGCGGCTTGGTCAAATCCTGATTAACTTCTGCAACAACGCCGTGAAGTTTACCGAACAAGGCGAAATCGTGGTTCGTGCGCGGATTCAGGAAAAAGATGATCAGGGCCAGTTAGTTTACTTCGCGGTGCGCGACACTGGCATCGGCCTCACCAAAGAACAAATGGGCAGACTGTTCCAGGCGTTCGAGCAGGCGGATGCATCAACGACTCGCCAACACGGTGGGACCGGGCTGGGCCTGGCGATCTCAAAGCGGCTGGCGCAGCTGATGGGAGGAGGTGTCGGCGTCGAGAGCGACGAAGGCAAGGGCAGCACATTCTGGTTCACCGCAAGGCTGGGCAATGGCGAGGCCACCCGGCGGCACACTGTCCCATCCGATCTTCGGGGTCGCCGAGTGTTGATTATTGACGATAATCCGCAGGCGCGTGCGGTACTTTCCAGCATGCTGGTCGGCATGACCTTTGAGGCGGATGAAGCTCCTTCCGGGCTGGAAGGAATCGAAATGGTGCGCCATGCTGCGGAAGTTAACAAACCGTACGAAATTGTTTTTGTGGACTGGCAGATGCCGGGCCTAGATGGATTCGAAACGGGCAAACAGATTCGCGCGCTGCCCAATTTGCAGGTTCGTCCGCAGCTGGTGATGGTCACCGCCTACGGCCGTGAAGAGGTTTTGAAGCAGGCGGACGAGAACGCGTTTGCAAATATTCTAATCAAACCGGTCACCGCCTCGATGCTGTTCGATTCAGCCGTCCAGGTCCTGGGCGCAAGCAATTCCAAGACGTATGAAGCTGCGGCGGCTCCAGCCGCCGAACTGAAGCGAATACACGGCGCGCGCGTCTTGCTGGTCGAAGACAACGAGCTGAATCGCGAGGTCGCGCTCGGCCTGTTAGAGGATGCGCACTTGGCGATTGAAACGGCTGAAAACGGACAGATCGCGGTGCAGATGATCGCCGAACACAATTACGATCTGGTGCTGATGGATATGCAAATGCCGGTGATGGATGGTCTGGCGGCTACACGAGCGATCCGCGTGAAGCCGCAATTTCGGTCGCTGCCCATCATCGCGATGACCGCCAACGTGATGGAAAGCGATCGCGAGAAATGCACTGAGGCGGGCATGAACGACCATCTCGCCAAGCCTATAGACCCCGATGCTCTTTTCGCTGCACTGTTGCGCTGGATCAAACCGCGAGCGGACGTTATCGCGAAGGCGCCACCAGAATCCGCGGCAGCAACCGCAGGGTCGCCGGAACCAGCCGGCCCTCTGGAAATCGTTACCGTGCACATCGAGGGTGTGGACACTCAGTCGGCGCTGCGGCGGACCGGCGGAAACCCCAAACGTTATGAGATGTTGTTGCGTAAGTTCGCGGAGTCGGCAAACGTGGAGGAAATTCGCGAGGCGCACGCTTCGGGAGATACAGCCACGGCAGCGCGTGCCGCCCATTCGCTGAAAGGCGCGGCCGCGAACCTTGGTGCGACGGCGGTGGCCAACGTCGCAGCTGAAGTAGAGTCGGCGATTAAAGCGGGACAGAGTGTGCAGAGCGTGCAGCCCTCGCTGGATTCGCTGAACACGAAACTTCGCGCGGTTGTGCAGGCAATTCGTTCTGCCCTTCCCCACGAGCAAGTGGCAGAGCGCGCCAATGGCGCGACCGCCGACCCATCCTCCGTCGCTACGCCGTTGCAAAAGTTGAAACAACTTCTATCGAACGACGATGGCGACGCTGCCGATTTCATTTTGGAAGCACAGCCGGAGTTCGTGAAGGTGCTGACCGGATCCGAAATCACCAGCCTCCGTGATTTCGTCGGCAATTATGATTTTGTTGGCGCGCTAAAGTGTCTTTCGGCGATCGCCGGTCGTTTAGGCCTTAGATTGGAGTGAAATCATGACTTCGCCCTCGACCCAAAAAACGATTTTGATTGTGGATGACACGCCTATCAATATCGGAGTTATTTCCGGCGCGCTGAAAGACTCGTTCGCGACGAAGGTGGCAACGAGCGGCGAAAAGGCTCTGGCAATCGCTTCAGGGAAGGAGAAGCCGGATCTTATCCTGTTGGACATCATGATGCCGGAAATGGACGGATACGAAGTCTGTCGCCGCTTGAAAGCAGATCCCGACACGCGCGATATTCCGGTGATTTTTCTTACCAGCCAGACGGAGGCTGAGGACGAAACCAAAGGGTTCGAGGTGGGAGCGGTTGACTACATTCACAAACCATTCTCGGCTGCCGTCGTAAAAGCGCGTGTGCGCACTCATCTGATGCTGCGCGAAGCACATGCGCAGATCGCGCGACAACTCGTGGAAATAAACACGGAGCTGGAAATGGCGCGGCAGATTCAACTATCCATCCTGCCCAGCAGCACGCCAAAGATCGCAGGCATGGATATTGTGGCGCGCTACATTCCCATGACTTCAGTGGCCGGCGATTTCTACGATTTCATCGTCGTGGACGAACGTCACGTGGGCATCCTGATCGCAGATGTGTCGGGACACGGATTGCCCGCCGCCCTCATCGCATCCATGCTGCAGGTTGCCCTCACCGCACAAGCCCGCCACGTTTCTGAACCGGGCAAAGTTCTGGCAGGATTGAATCAAGCGCTGTGCGGCAAATTTCAGCATAATTTCGTCACCGCCGCCTATGTGTATGTGGACTTGGAAAAAAACGTTATGAAATACGGCGGTGCGGGCCATCCGCCGCTGTTACTGTGGCGCAAGTCAACCGGCAGCGCCGGACAACTCATGGAAAACGGATTGGTCATGGGGCAGTTCGAGGAAGCCACATACGATTCGCTGGAAGTACCGATCGAAGCTGGTGATCGGTTCGTCCTATATACCGACGGAATCCTTGAAACGAGCAATCCAGCGCAGGAGGAATTTGGAACGGAACGCTTCATGAAGTTCATGGAGACGAACAACAAACTTCCAGCAGGCCCATTTGCGGACGCGTTGTTGCTCGAGTTGGCGCGCTGGCTGGAACAACCTCCGGGCGAGGGACATAAAGACGATATTTCGCTTCTGGCCATTGACTTCACGGCTCGCTCATAACCAAGCTCTTGTCCTGCAAGGCGTTGATAATTCGTCTTCCCGCCAGCAATCGGTTCGGGATGAACGGGCTAACTTCTGATGAGTAGGGTTACCGTACAAGTGACGTACTCGAACTTCAAATGTCCGCTCAATGCGTTAATCAGGACTTAGACTCCGAGTCTGCAAAGATTTACCTGATCATCGAGTAGAAGAGCTGCTTGAGTGCTGTGGAAACTTATTCTGCCTGTAGATTTTTCCAGTCCTTGATTGTCACGGCGCGGCCGTTTCGAACGATTGTTGCGTACACTGCATTGAGCCCGTTGTGGCGCTTCGGTCCGTAATCCAAGAGAAATTTCGGCCCGAGCCCAATGTCCTGCTTATGGATCGACTCGATTTCACTGATGAATCTTTCGCGCGTAAGATCCTTTCCTGCCCGCTTCAAACCCTCGGTCAGAACCATTGCGTCCACAAACCCTTCCAGACTGACGAAGCTGGGTGCCGCGGCTCCCATGTATTTTTCGAGCGCGTCGCGGTACAACTTGATCGTCGGGAGGTCTGTGCGGTCATAGGGGGGCACTACCTGCGTAATGATGACGCCCTCGGCATCGTTGCCCGCCGCGCGAATGAGCGCTTCCGTCCCCGCGAAGGAAAGCGAAAGAAATAGCGGATGCCAGCCGCTGGCATGGGCCCTTTTCAGAATGGCGGCCAGCGGAGCATACGGCCCGGCCAAAATCACGGCTTCCGGATTTGCCTCGCGAACACTCTTGATGGCCTGGTCTACGTCTACAGAGTTGTGCGGAAAGCTCCCCACGGCGACGGGGGTTGCCTGATGCTTCGAAATCGCCCGTAAAACCCCGTCAAGCACGACTTGACCAGCGGCGTCATCCTGATGGATCACTGCGATCTTGCGAACTCCGCGGCCCTCCCAAAGGTTGTCCACCTGCTCCCGACTCTCTTCGAAATACGACGCTCGGACGGTGAAGATGTAATGCCGGACCGGATCGTAGACGACCTGCGCACCAGTGAAAATGCCCAGCAATGGAATTTTTTCGGCTTCCGCCAGGGGCATGTATTTGGACGCAGTGGGAGCGCCCACGAAAAATCCCAGTGCGAAAAAGTTCTGTTTCTTCAGCCGGTCGAAGCACGCCGCTGCCTTATCCGGGTCATAACCATCATCGAAAGTCTGCAATGTAATCTTGCGACCGTTTACGCCGCCCTCACTATTCACAGAGCTGAAATACGCGAGCGCACCCATCTCTGACTCCATTCCCAAGAAGGATGCTGGACCAGTGAGTGCGGAGCACGAACCAATTTGAATAGATGTGTTTGTAACCCCCGGATTTCCTTCATTGCCCAGCGAGGGAATCACAAGCAACAAAGTGAGTGCTGCGAACGCACAGATTGTCTTCGACTGATGGTTTTGCAACGAACATCCTCCGTAGAATTATTCTCTCCGTAGAGGAATGCCTGGATTTCTGGAGCCGCTAGTAATCTGATCATAGAACATTAGATCGATCAGCCTCGTGGAATTGATTTCATTTGTGCTCATCTCATCAATCGAAACCGTGAATTTCAGCGAAAAAATCATGGCGACAGTGTTAGAGATGTCCGATTACGCGACGATTGAGAGATCAGGTTCGAGCGGCCGCAGCCTTGCGAGCGATCAGCGCGAATCCTTTAGCGTGTGCATCCCTTTCGAGAGCGCTCAATTGAGCTCGTGCCGCCGCCGCGTTGCCTGACTTTCTCTCCAAATCCGCAAGTGCCAGGCGACACTCAAATTCGATGGCGAGGTAACCATGCTGTCGCGCCAGTCGCAGCGTTTCGTCCAACTTGGGATGTGCGGTTTGCGCACTGCCTGACGCCACCAACGTGCGTGCGGTTGCCAGTTCAAATTGAAGGCGCGCCAGGAAATTCTGGCTCTTTGCCGAAAGTGGCGCGGCGCGTTCCAGTTCCAACTTGGCGTCGGCTGCTTTGCCTTGCGAGAGAAGTGCCTGGATCAGGACAATCGTCGCCGCGAGTTCCTCGTCGGCCTGTTGTTCCTGGTGGAATTGCGCGATCGACGTGCGCAGCGATCTTTCGGCGTCGGAAGCATGGTCTTCCTCGATCGAGACCCTGGCTAAGCTGACCTGAGTATCCGCTTCGGCTTGCTTCTCGCCCGTCTGCGCTCGCAAAGCCAGCGACTCCTCGTATGCCTTCCTGGCACCGGCAAGATCGCCGCGATCCCTGCGAACATCACCGAGTCCGGAGTCCACATAGGCCAGTGCGCTCTTGTCGCCGACCTCGTGCGCGGCAGCCCTGGCCTGCTGATAGCTGGTTTCGGCAAGCTCCAGATTTCCTTGAAGCGTCGATAGGTCACCCAGGTCGTTCAGCACCAGCGCCAATCCGCCTTTGTCGTCCGCGGCCTGATAACTTGGGATCGACTCTTGGAACATTTTTTTCGCTTCACTCAGCCGGCCTTCCTGGAGGAGAGCGTCTCCGATGTTGTTCGCAGTGGCGGCGAGCCCTTCTGCTCCTCCGTTTTGGCGAAACACCTTCGCCGCTTCGCGCCACATGGATTCTGCTTTGTGAAGATCGCCTCGCTGGTAATAGAAGACAGCTATATCGTTGAGTGTTCTTGCTTCATTGTTCCGATCGCCTTCCGAGGCAAAGCTCTCTCTGGCCTTTTCGCAATCGGTCATGTTTTGTTCGGTAGGGACGCCGACGGCG
This sequence comes from uncultured Acidobacteriaceae bacterium, assembly GCA_963713465.1. Classification (GTDB taxonomy): domain Bacteria; phylum Acidobacteriota; class Terriglobia; order Terriglobales; family Acidobacteriaceae; genus Bog-257. The sequence goes on along the minus strand of CAVQLZ010000029.1, from coordinate 966 downwards.
GAGTCCTGCTGACACAGGATTCCGTAGGCGCGAGCCACGATAAAAGGAGAACCAAGAGCAATACCCTTCGCCAAAGCCAGCTTAGCTTCAGATTGCGCAACAACGATGTTTTGAGTGACCTGTGCCGACGCTTCCAGCAGATCGATACGCGGATCGTCTCCCGCTGGCGCTGGAAGTTGCCGCAGAGTTTTCAAAGTGGCCAGCGCATCCTCCGGTTTCGCTTCGTACTGAACGCGGGCCAAATCCAATCCATATTCCAGGCTGTCGGGGTGTAATTGAAAAAGCGAACGAAACACCTCAATAGCCTTCGGCGAGTTGTTCGATAACTCCCAGTAAGCCGCTTCGATCTGTAGTTTCTCACTCTGGGGCAGGTTCCCGGAGAGGTCCAGAGCTCGCTTGGCTTCTGCCGTAGCATTCGATCGGTATCCCAAATGCTCCCAGGCATCGGCCAGGGCGGAATGGGCGAGAGGATAGTTGGGGTCCGCAGCCACTGCCTTAAGGAGCAGATCCCGCGCGCCGATGAAATCGAATTCCCAGAGTTTTGCTTTTCCTTCTGAATAGTATCGAATCGCATTTTGATTGGAAGGCAGCGAAGCCTCGATCACACTTGCGTTGTCCGGCGGGAGACGCCCACGCCGAGACGTTCACGCAAGTGCGACCCGGCGCGAGTCGCCAGTTCAAATAGATCGTCTTTGCTCCCGGTCACCGCATCTTCTGCGATCGTCTCCCCATTGACGGTGTCCTGCAGCCGGATATCCAGGCGGATGCGATCTCCCTTCTTTGTTGGCATGGTTGTGTACGATCCGACCACGACCACATCTGCGCCGGGATTTTTCCGCAATTGCTCCAGGGTGGACTTCCCCAGTGTTTCCCCGTTTTGCAGTGGCAGTTCGCGCTTGGCGCGTGCTACGTCCTCATCGGATACAACGCGCAGGCCCCCTCCGGCCGCCAATTCCGTGCTGACCA
>CAVQLZ010000028.1:0-146493 GCA_963713465.1 uncultured Acidobacteriaceae bacterium | reverse complement strand
GTGCTAACTGGTATCACCAATATGTCTGGGATCACTCTTTGCCGGCATAGTGCGTGTGACCGGCAGGTGGCCTCCCAATCCGACTTCATTGTCTTCTTACTAGGAGAAATTCATGAGTATTTTCCCGCGGTTTCCTCATTACGCCAACATCGACATCGGCGGCGGTTACTGGATGTCCCTTCCTGAAGCGCAGCGTACCGACATGTTCCTTGAATATATGAAACAAGCCAAGAGAATCCTTGCCGAACAGCAGATAAACGCTTCCGATATGTTCATTGAATCCGCCGTGGAAGCGGCCTTCAGGCAATTCCGGTTCGCGTCTTGGCTGGCATCGACGAGCCAAACCCGGAACAGTGGCACAATTTCTTTCGGAAGTTCGTGCCCGACTCTTGCCATGCGTAATCGCTTCGACTGCACACCGGCAACCGCATTCTTGATCAGATTGTCGCAGCTCTGCCCCCAACAAGCGCCGTTCGAGGCGCCAAACCGAGAGCGGTAGGCGCGTTTACCTCAGTTGAGGGAGCTCAGTTGCTACTTCCTTGAACCGGGGCCGCGACAACACTTCCCGGTTCAGCCAGACACAGTTTATCTCCGGCTGTTTTGCTATTCCAGATTGTTCATCACGGATTGAACATAAATTTCAATTTTTTTTAAATACCGTAAACCATTGTCTTGCTTAAGATTCCGAGCATTCCTGGCATTTGGAAAGAGAACGCTACGAACTGAGAGGTCGGAGAACACCCATACTAGACATCATTAGGGCAGAGAACTCGTCTGATTGCATTTAATCTCCTTGCCTCGGCGCTCCCGCCTAGCTCCATGAAATCAAGACGGCCTGCTTGGTCCTAATCATCGTCAACCCTTCAACCAGTCTGCGCTGCTCCTCAGCAAGACAATCACTCCATCGGAGAAACACAATGACAACTCCTTCCTGTTCCTCTTCTGACTCACTTGAACTCACCATCGGTACCGGCTACTGGGCATCTATTTCTGAACAGCAGCAGGCTGCCATTTTACGTCCGTACTTTCAAAGGGGACTGCTGCTGATCTCCAAATACTCCTTGGTCTTTCCAGAACCAGCGGCTTTGCAGTCTGTCGTGGAGACAGCGTTCCTGGCATTCTCCTTCTATGTTTCCGCCGGCGTTAAATCGCCTGGTCCGGAATCTTTTGCTCGGTTCTTCGACCGCTATGTCGTCGTTTCACTTATCCAATTGGCCGAGCTGAGGACCTCTACCGGCAAAGGCAAAAACACCGTCCTCGCTGGTTCTTCGGAAATCTGCCATGCCACTACCAACTAGTCGCGTCTATTTCAGCCCACGGGAGGTTCGCATCGTACTCCCTGGGCTGGAATGCCTCGTCAACCGCTTTGCGACGGCGCAACTCGGCTCCTACCCGCATCGTGATCCCAGATGGTTGCTTAAACACCCCGAGATCAGTAGCGTGTCGTTTGATCCGGGGATGCATCAGAAGGTACTGCATGCACGCAATGCGCTGAAGTGGATCAACAACAGTCGGCAACCACGGCTGGATTGTTTCGAGATAGCCGCGGTTTCCGTGGCCTTGAGGCTTGTGCGTCGTGAGGGACTCGTTTCCGGAATCGGCTCTCGCGAATTTGCTCGGCTCTTGGGGAAACTCGAAAAATATCGCAAGCGCGCCCGTCGCGCTGTTGAGCAGGCGCACGGGAAACAGGCTTACGAGCAGGCCGCTCAACGCTGGAGGCGGTTGCTGGGCTGGATGCACGTACACATCTTCCACTTCAGGCCGACCCGCTGGTCTTCTCCAAGCGGTGTACTTAGGCGGCAGCAACGGGAACAAACTCGGAATCTTGCGCTGAGCCTGGTGGAGCCAAGCGTCGATGCTGCGCACGTCATCCATATAGCGGATCTGGTGCGCCGGGAAATTCGCAGAGGGCGGCACCCTTTCACCCTGCGGGAACTCTTAGCCGATCCCGAAAAATCACTCGACGTTTTCCGGAAGGCCCTGATGAACCGCCTCGACGGCCTCGCCGCCATCAAAGAAGAGTTTTGGTTCAAACCGTTCATCCATCCGAACAGGATGGCGAAGTACGAATCGGTCACCCACCCTCAGGTTGACTGAGCCGCGCGGCAGTGATGTTCAGCACGATGGAATGAGCGCCTGAAGCATGCTAACAGGCTGACCATGGTGGGAAAGGAAACCGCCGAAAATGCCCGGAAAGAGTACCTCAAGAAGAACATCGTTCCCACGGATCCCGATGCATTGCTGCTCTAAAGATGTAGACTTAATCGAAGACATATCTTAGGAGTGCAGCATGCTACCTGTGCTTGATCTTTACATTTTGGCCAAGTTGGATCAGGGCTTACAGACCCCGTATGACCTTCAACGCCACGCTGGACTGTCGCTGGGAGCCACGGTTCCTGCGATGCGTCGGCTCGTCAGGGAGAAGCTTGTCAGCAGAGCTGAAGGCCTGACCGCGACAAGGCGTCCAAAGCATGCCTACAATCTGACGAAAACCGGCAAGGAGAAGGCCGAAAAGGGCTGGCAAGAATATCTCCAAAAGAACGTCCCGCCAGCCGATCTGGATGCGCTACTTCGACTGGTTGACGTCGCCCTACAGTACGGTGCGAAGAAGTCACGGCTGAGCGACTTGCTAAGGGCGGCGGCGAAGCAGAAGCTCGACTTGGCATCGCAGATCGCCGCTGGGATCGGAGGAATACCCGGCGCCCCGTTGAGTTACAGGGCGATGCGAGCCCAAGTGGAGATTGAAAGACTGCAAGCGGAACAGGGAGCTTTGACCGCTGTCGCAGATACGATTGTGAGAAAACGCGTGAGAGGAAGAGCCGAAAAGCGTGGCTTCAAAGAAATCCCTGGGCAGCAACACTTCAGCGAGGTGCTTCTAGAAGTGGCCCAAAAGCCCCGGTAAGCCTTTTGAGTAGCTCTATAGTAGGCAGGCTAGCCAACCGCCCGTCGAATCGTCCACAGCGCCGCGTAACGAAGGACATATTTTGGCAGAACACTGGGGTCTGCGACGATTAATCACCATGCAAGAGATGTGCCGGTTCAACTACGAAGCGCAATCCAAGAGCACCAGGGCAGGCGCTAACACGGCTGATGGAGTTCCCATCGAATCTTCATCGTACGCAGAGACATCTATGCGCAAGACTCAGCGCAACGAACAGGGCAGGTGCCGCCAGCCAAGAAGAAAACGGCGGCAACCTGTCCCGCAGATTACTCGAAACATCAGTAATAATCTCTCTTCTGAAACTAAAGCTTGGATGGACAACGTGATCATTCCACTTCTGTTACAAAGGATTCATAACGAACTGGCGGTGAAGAAAGCGGCATGAGCGACCCGGCCCTGCGCTGTGCCACGTATGCTCGGTATTCGTCGGACCAGCAGCGTGAATCCTCCATTGTCGATCAGCAGCGCAACATCCAACGCTTCGCTGACGCGAAGGCCTGGAAGATCCTCCCGGAATACGTCTTCTCAGACGAGGGCCGATCAGGGGCGGGATCCGATCGTCCTGGTCTCAACCGACTGCTCGCCGCAGCCAGTCTGATACCGCATGTGTTTGACGCCATTCTTGTTGATGACACCAGCCGAATTTCCCGCAATTTGGCCGACGCCGTACGCATTCGCGAGCAGCTCAGCTTCTTGGGTATCCGGCTGATCGCCGTATCCCAGGGCATTGACTCCGAAGACGAGCAGGCGGATGTAATGCTGACGGTGCATGGGCTGGTAGATTCCCTGTACATAAAAGAGCTGGCGAAGAAGACTCATCGTGGTCTGGAAGGGCTTGCCTTGGCCGGTTTTCACACTGGCGGCAAGTGCTTTGGTTACCGGAACGTCCAGGTCGGAGACCGCGTTCACCTCCAGATCGACCCGGACGAAGCAGCTATTGTCCGGCGCATCTTTGAAATGTCCTCGTCTGGAGTGTCGCTCAAGAACATTGCCAAGACGCTAAACACGGAAGGCGTACCGCCACCTCGCGGTTCAAAGCAGAAAGCCCGGCCGAGCTGGGTATATACGGCCATCAGAGAGATGCTTCGGCGAGAACTCTACGTTGGCAAAATCGTTTGGAACAAACGGAAGTTCAAGAAGAAACCCGGCACCAACAAGCGTATCAGCGTCTTGCGCCCGGAGAATGAATGGGTTGTCGCAGAAGATTCGTCGTTGCGCATCGTTCCCCAGGAACTTTGGGATCGGGTGCAACAGCGGATCCTGGTGGTCGCGAAGCAATTCGGGACTGGGCGGCCGGGATTACTCAAGCGTTCTGCATCTGCACCGTACCTGTTCAGCGGCATCCTGAAATGTGGAATTTGTGGCGCGAACTTAGCAATCGTCGACGGCCGAGGCCATGCGTCGTCCAGGATGGGCCTGTACGGATGTCCACACAATCGCAACCGCGGTGTTTGTTCCAATAATGTCCTGCAACGTCGAGATGAAATCGAAGATCTGCTCCTTGCTGGTCTCCAGCGTGAACTCGAGAAGCCTGATGTGATTGCTTATGCGGTTTCGGAGATCGAAGCTGCGCTCGAGCGGGACGCATCATCTTCCATCGATACCGCCGCGGACCTCAAGCGCAGGGCAGCGGAACTCGAACAAGAACTCAACAACCTCGCTGACGCCGTTGCAAAAAGCGGAGGGTCAAAGTTCTTGTTGGGACGCTTGCAAACCAAAGAGAGTGAACTCGAGGGCATCCGCGAAGGGATATCCGCGACCCCGAAAGCGGCGCACGCTGAAGTCGATCTGGATTGGCTTCGGTGTCGAGTGTCTGAAGAGATCGCCGAGTTGCCCGCGTTGTTAAACGATGATCCAGTTCGGTCGCGACTTCAGATCCTGCAACATGTCTCGGAGATCAGTATGACGCCAGTCGTCACCGAGACCAATAGCTACTATGTTGCTGAAGGGCAATGGGATCTGCTTGGAAATGGTGCCGAAAATATGAAAGTCACCGGAGCTGTGCTCAACGGTGACTTTCGGAGCGTTGCGGGGGGTGGATTTGAACCACCGACCTTTGGGTTATGAGCCCAACGAGCTACCAGACTGCTCCACCCCGCATCTCGATCATAGCGTCATGTAACGAAGAGGTCAATTTCTTCGACTGCGTAACCGATCGGCGCTACAAAAGGAAGTCGTGATCCAGACGGTGCCCTCGCGAAGAATTTGCACACCAGACAATAAAGTCGTGCCCTAACGCGTAATCGTCATGGGTGTCGTGTTTCGATGTACCGGATTGCCGGAGAACTGCCTCGGGCGGCGTTGCCGCCGCGTGCTCAAAACAACGACACCGAAGAAGCGCGCGAGTAATTTGAAATCAAGCCGGAAGCCGCAGCACGCGCGCACTGATGTGGCCGCGCTCGCCCCCAGCGACGGCATGCAGAAGGCAGGCGCCCGGCTTTTCAGCACTGAACTTGATGAGGACACCATCAGTGGCCGTTAAAAAATTCGTTCGTAGAGATCGTGAAGAGAAATCGTCGCGCTAGGCTGCCCTATAAACGATTTTCTCCGATTGGTTCTACATTTCTGGTCACCCAATTCGATTCGGATTTCATGAAAAGGGACTTTTTCAACGCTCGACAGGAGAAGACTTTCGAAGCGCTGCCCGTTTTTTGAGCGGAGGGCTTGAATCTCAAAGCACGCTTCCGGTTGCGCTTCGGCTGGCTTGCCGAATGTCGGCAACAGCTTCTACACTGGGGCATTCCTTTGCAATAATCGTGGGGGAGGTCCGCCAGTCCGCGAGGTCCGGCGGGGAGGTTAAATGCAGCGGGTTTTAGCGGTTCGTGGTCTGGCTGCGACGGCAGCTCTTGTCTTCGTTGATTTTTCTCGCCGCGTGCGGCGGCAGCGATAACTCCACCGGCAACGCCACCCAAGTCGTGGTGTCGCCCACCACGCTTTCGCTGAACGAAGGCCAGGTGGTTGCGCTTTCGGCGATTGCGGAAGACGCATCGGGCAATACGGTCGCGGCGGACATCGTCGTTCACCAGCAGCAACGGCAATATCGCAACGGTCTCGACCGGAGGCCTGATTTGCGGCGGAGTCTGGGACAACCTTGCCACTCCCGTGAATTGCAACGCAACCATCGGTCAGGCCGGAGTTGGGCAGGTAACGAGTCACGGCAACGGCAACCGCCTTCAACGTCAGTACGACAGCAACGGTTTACGTGCATGAACAGGTCGATCAGGTGCAGGCGGTTCTCGGCAACAGTTGCACCACGATGGGAAACCCGATCAACATTTCCGGGGCGGCATTCAGCACCACGGCGCCGGGCTGCTCGCCCTCCGCGCCGTGCAATATCACCTCCACTGTAGGCCCGTTCGCCTTTGGTTCTAATGACCCATTGGTAGCCGCGAGTTCTTCCGGAATTGTCTCTACTTACTCCTCCAGCGCAGCCACCCCAACCTACAGCTCGGGCGGGACCATCAGCGGCAGCAAGGGGCAAACCTGCGATCTGTCCGACTTCAATGGCGTGACCGGGGCCACGGCGACAGTGGCGTTGACAGGCTCAAACACCATCGCCAGCGGCACACAATTGACGATCACGGCGCCTGGGCACGGCGCCACCATAGCCCCCACCACCGCGACTCTAAGCAACGGCACCGCGACGTGCAGCGGCACCGCGACCGTCAACACCGCAATAACCAGTGGTGTGCTGACCGCGCAAGCTCCCGGCACCACCACGGTCTTCGCCAGTGTTTCGGGGGTGAACAGCGTAGGCACGACTTATCTCACGTGTCCGGTCCATAGCATCGTGGTGCACGATGCCAGCAGTTCCAACACCAGCTTTACGCTGGCTCCCCCGGGCACCCAGAACCTCACCGCCGACGTGTACGACACCAACAACCAATACATTATGCCGACGCTCACCTGGGGTTCCTCGTCAACCGCGACGGCCGGCGTGGCCACCGGCACCAGCGGCAACAATCCGGGCACGGTCACAGCGGTGACCGGCGGCACGGCGTACATCACGGCCGCTTGCAGTTATCCCGATTGCAATCGTGGCGTGCCCGCCGAATACAGCCAGAATGTTGTGACCATCAACGTAACCGAACCCAGTTCGACGACGGTGTACGCGGCCAGCACCAATTCGACGATGCTGGTTCCCATCAACACCACCAACAACACGGTGGGAACAGCCATCGCCCTGCCAGCCGTTCCCAATTCCATGCTCGCCGCTCCCTCGGGCGCGACCGTGTACTTAGGATCCAGCACGGCCCTGATGGCAGTGGCCGTTAGCACCGGAACGGTCACGACTTTCGGCGCGGGTGGAACGGTTGTGGCCATCTCCCCGGACTCGAGTTACTTGCTGGTGTCCAATAACCCCGGTGTGTATCTTATTTACTTCGATGCCGCCAATGGCACCATCTCCGGCACAGCCGGCGGCGCCTCCAGTTCGTCGGCTTATACGCCCGACAGCAAGTTCAATGAAGCGGTGCTGACCAACAGCGACCAGGTTGTATTCGGCCTGCAGACCGGTCCCACCGGGACGTTCAAGCTGGCCGCCAACGGCACTGCAATGGACATCTCTGGCCAGGGTGGGTTGTCGTACTTCACCAGCGCCAGCGGGGCGGAGATATACGCCTACTCGACATGCAATCAAACGCTGGATCAGATGTTCGCGGCCACCAGTCCTACGCTCATCAAAGCTTTGCCCAACGGGGCGGGCGCCGTTGCCGCCGACTCGCCGGACATTGATTTGATTTCGACCCCTTCGTCGTTGAGCGCCGGTTGTCCGATCACGACGCAGAGTACGTTCAACGCATACCCTCTCGGCGCCGGGAGCTTCACGGCGCAGCAGATTCTGGTGAGCGGGGATGCGAAGCATGCCTACATCGTCAGCAATCTTCCCAAACTGTTGAGCTTCGATGTGCCGAGCCTCGCGCCGGGTAGCGCGTCGCTGGCCGGAGGCGCAACCGCTTACAACGGCGGCATCACGCTGGATGGCACCCGCGTCTACCTGGGCGCCAGCGACGGCAAGGTGCATTACATCGTCACGTCGTCCATGACGGACTCGGCGCAGATTGCGGTTGGGCTAAAGGATACGAACGGCAATGCCACGCCGCCGAACTTGGTGGCCGTGGTTCCGTAGTCAAGTACGCGAGAGAAGCCGCATCAACAATGAGTAGCGGCGCGACCTAGTCTTTCTGCAGCATGACCTCGGTGGATTTGATGACCACCTTCACCACGTCGCCCTTCTTGAGCGCCATCTCTTCCGCGCTTCTGCGGGTGATCACGCTTTCCACCAGGTTTTCGCCGACGCGCACCGTGACATGCGCCATCACGCCGCCGAGATGGATTTCTTCGACCGTGCCTTGCAGTTGATTGCGAGCCGATAATGTCATGCGACCAGCTTAGTTCAACGATCGCTTCTTTGCACTGTAAGATCCGGTCTTGGCACCCGCATCTCGGTGGTTTTGACGGCGAACGGCTCCACTTTTGACTGTTCCACAAATTGTTCTACGTAGAACAATTTTCGCGCCCGTAACCCTCAGCGCATCAATTATTTACCGAGCCCCACCAACGTGCCGTAACTAAGGCCCCGAGTCGAGGTAACCATTTCGAGGCAGTCTGGCCTACGCTCAGCGCAGCGGACGAGCGCACGGCTGAGGTGCTTAGAAGAAGGTACTCTTGAATTGTTCGTGGCGGCGCAAGGCCTGCTGCATTAATTCCTGAAATTCCGGTTCGCCGCGCAGGCTTTGCAATAGAGGATCGTGTACAAAGTAGGGATAGCAGAAGAAGCCGCCGCCGATACTATGGCGCAACATGTGCAGAGCGGCAGCCTTGTCGCCTAAAACTGCGTAGGCCTGCGCGACCTTGTACATTCCTTCGGGATCGCTAACGCCGCGCTCCTCTATTTTGTCTTCGGTTTGCTCGAGGAACTTCAGACCCTGTGCATTCTGATGGCTAATGGAGTAGCTGAATGCTTTGCCAACATTGGTAGGAAGCAGCGCTGAGTTTTTGACAAAAGCATCGTCGAAGTCCTTCGCCGCCTGCTCGCGATTGCCCAGGTAGTATTCGGTGAGGCCACGATAGAACACAATGTAAGCCGAACCATTTGCCGGAAGACTCTGCAGGAATTTCTCATACTCACCGAGGTATAAATATCCATTAATGGCAGAGTTGCTGATCTTGACCTGAGGATTATTCTGGCGCGCCTTCTCGCACTCGGCCACCGATTCCTTCAGCATGCCGGCAAAGCGATAGGCATACCCGAGTTCCCAGTGAGCTTCGGCATTGTTGGGGTTGTCCTGCAGGACGGAGCGCAACAATGGCACAGCCTGCTCTACTCTGCCGGTATCGGTCAATAGGTTGGCCAGATAGATTCGCGGCTCGACCAGCGCTGAATTTAATGCAATGGCTTTCTCATAGGCAGCTTGCGCCTTGCCATACTGCTCGCGTCCGCCGAACTGCAAGGAAGCGCTGGTAGTGTAAGCCCGTCCTAGACTAGCCCATGCCGGCGCGTAGTTGGGCTCCAGCGCCGTAGCTTTCTCCAGCGCGGCGATGGCTGCAGGAAAGTCGTTCAGTGAGTAATAGTCGATACCTCGGAGGTAGTCCTCATAGGCGGTGTTATTAATCGGCTTTTCCGGTTTTAGATTGGCCGCTTCGGCAGGAGAAAGTTTCAACTCCAACTGCTTGATGATCTGCTGCGCGACCTGGTCCTGCACGGTCAGCAGCTTGTCGTACTTCATGTCGATAGCTTCGCCCCAGAGAATCTTGTCCGGCTTCACATCAATCAGTTGGGCGGTAATTCTTAAGTCGTCGCCATCGCGAAGGAATGTGCCCGTAAGCAGCGTATCCACATTCAAGTCCGCCGCTACTTTCTTAGGGTCAACAATCTGGTCGCGATATTTATCAATGGAAGACGAGGGGCGAACGGTCAGTGAATTTACATAGTCCAGCTTGGTGATGATCTCGTTGGCCAGGGAGAATCCAAGGAAATCGGTCTTGGGATCGCCATCGAGATTGCGGAAAGGAAGTATCGCCAGGCTGCGAGGGCCCTTAGGCGCGGCTGTGCTGTGCAATTTCCTGACGAACCAGTAGCCGGCCGCAACCAGAACGATCAGCAAGACCGCAACGGGCCAGAGACGCCAGTTGCGAAGCAGCGAAGTATGACCTGTGGTAAGCGCCGTACCGCGTGCAGGCGTGATGCGGTCCGATATGACCTTGGCCAGTTGACCGCCGGCCGGGCTTTGCAGCTTGGCCTGGAACTCCGCCTCTTTCCTGAATTCCTGCAGGTCCTGCAGCAAATCTACTGCCGATTGGTAGCGTGCATCACGGTCCTTGCGCAGAGCCTTGCCGATGATGCGCTCGATCTCCGCCGGAACCTCCGGGGCAAACTCTGCCGGCGGCTTGGGTTCAACTTTCAGGATCTCCGCGATCACGTCGCTGGCGGTTTCGCCGTCGAACGCCGCCCTCCCGGTGAACAGCTCGTACATCACCGAGCCCAGGCTGAAGATATCGCTGCGGGCGTCGACGATCATGCCGCGCGCCTGCTCGGGAGACATGTATTTGGCCGTGCCCAGCACGATTCCGGGCTCGCTGGTCAACACCGCAACGGCCGATAGCGTCCCCCGAGTCGCCGACCCGATACGCCTCCTGGTCAGCTTGGCGATTCCGAAGTCCAGGATCTTGACGATGCCGTCGCTGCGGATGATGACGTTCTCCGGCTTAATATCGCGGTGGACAATTCCCCGCGCATGGGCAGCAGCGAGCGCGCTGACAATCTGGATGCAGATATCGATCGCGGTCTCCAGCGCGATTTTGCCGCCGGCCATCTTCTGGCGAAGGGTGGTGCCTTCGACAAATTCGCAAGCGATGAAATGCAGGCCATCCGCCTGGCCGAATTCGTAGATGGTAAGAATGTTGGGATGATTCAGCGCGGAGGCGGCATAGGCTTCCTGCTCGAAACGCCGCAACCCGCGCTCATCTCCAGTCAGCTCCGGCGCAAGCATCTTGAGTGCGACCTTACGGCGAAGCTGCATGTCCTCGGCCAGGTAGACCTCACCCATGCCGCCGGAGCCGAGCAGGGAAACGATCCGGTAATGGGCAATCTGAACGCCGGGCGCGATCGGCCCCTGGCGCAGCGGCTGCGGGCCGCTCCGGTTGGTCAACGGCTGACCCTCTTGCGCGCTGACCTGTCGCGCCAGTTGATACACCGCTTCGGGCACGAAGTCGATGGGCCTCTCGGACGACTTGAGCAGCGCCTCAACGTCTTCGCGTAGTTTGGCGTCGGGTCCGCAGGCCTGCTGAAGGAAGGCGGGACGTGCCGCGGCCTCGAGATCGAGCGCAGCGTAGAAGAGCTCTTCGATCCGGCGCCATTGATCGGCAGATTCCATGCCGCGGTCCCCTTTTACGCCTGGCTCTCAGCCAGTTCGCGATGCAGCCACGCTTTGGCTAACTTGAGTTCACGGTGAACGGTCGCGGGAGAAATGTCGAGTGCGGCGGCGGTTTCCTCATAGGTCAGGCCGCCAAAGAACAACAGTTGGATAATCTCGCTCTTGCGGGGATCAAGCGCGGACAGCCGCTGCAGCGCTTCGTCCAGGTCGAGGACCGTGGAGGCCGCCTGCGGTCCCACCACCATGGCTTCATCCAGCGGAACCAGTTCCTCGCCGCCGCCGCGTTTCTGGCGAGTGTGTGCCCGCGCGTATTCCACCAGAATGCGGCGCAGGACGCGGGCGGCGACCGCATAGAAGTGGGCGCGGTCCTGCCATCCCACGTCGGCATCCATCAGCCGGAGGTAGGCCTCGTGGACCAGGGCGGTGGCGCGCAGGGTGTGACCCGGCCGCTCCGAGTACAAGCACCGCTTGGCGAGGCGGCGCAGCTCGTCGTAGACAACCGGCATTAATTGATCGAGAGCTTGCTGGTTGCCACCCCTCCATTGCTGGAGCAGCTTCGTCACGTCTTGGCGGTCAGGCAACATCCGCGTTTCCTTGACCTGAAAGCTGGTTGCCGGCCCGGCAGCGGGTCGTTTCCCCGCCGGTAGGGCCGATTAGCCTGGGCACGATTTGCCTTCGAAATCCACTGAAAGCCGCGAATTACGGGGCCCACAGACCCTGATCAGCCCTGTTTTCTGGAAAGGATTATACCCCAGCCGTTTGACATTTCTGTTGCGCCTCCCGTCGGCGGCTATCGCGTGCGAAAGAATTTCTTGCGCTGATGAGGGAATCCGGACGCGATTGTCACATATGTCAGTGGAGGCGGATGCGGCTGTTCAACATTCGCAGTCCGCTTCCAAATTCAAAACGTTTCGGCTGCGGCCGCAAACCTTCATAACGAGGAGAATCACCATGAAACGCCTTACCCTCAGTTTCTGCTTCGCTCTGCTGCTCTGCACTTCTATGTTCGCTCAGAGCTATAACTTCAAGACGGTCGTCTATCGCGACCCCAACGTTTCTTTCACCCAGTTGTTGGGCATCAACAACAATAACGTAATCGCCGGCTATCACAACTTCAACCAGAACCAGGGATTCACGCTGGTGCTGCCCAGCGCCTTCACCACGGAGAACTTTCCGAATTCCGCGATGACCCAGGTGGTGGGCATCAACAACAGCCAGACCACGGACGGCTTCTACGTCGATAACTCGGGCATCACTCACGGCTTCTTCCGCACCAGCAACGGCGAGTTCAAGACGGTCGACTTCCCCGGCCCGCAAATCGCCACGTCCTTCAACCAACTGCTGAGCCAGAACGACTACTACGAAGCGGCCGGCTACTATAGCAACAGCATCAACAACACCACTCCCGACATTCCGTATGTCTATGACGAAGTGGGCGGCGTGTTTCACGTCATCACTATCCCCGGCGCGGTGGGCGGAGCGCAGGCCACCGGCATCAACAACTCGGGCATGGTCTGCGGCTTCTTCATCGACGCTAACAACGTGAACCACGGGTATCTTCTGAACCGCGGCGTCTTCATGAAACTGGATGTCCCTGACAGCACCTTCACCCAGGCGCTGGGGCTAAACAACCGCGGGCAGGTGGTCGGCTCCTGGATGGATGCCGGCGGCCAGACGCACGGCTTCGTGTACACCATCGGCACGGCGAAGTTCGTCAGCATCGATGAGCCCAACGGCGTTGGCACCACCCTGGTGAACGGCATCAACGACCTGGGCACGCTGGTCGGCTTCTACGGCACGGCGCCTATCAACACCGGCTTCGTAGCCACCCCGACCGGTGTGGATACCGCGACCGGACTGGAAGCGCAGACCAGCGGTAGCACGCTGCCACCGTCGAACCCCCCGGTAGCAGTGCGCGGTGTGCAGCCGCAGATCAGCGGGATCACTCTGCCACCGTCGAACCCGCCAGTTGCGGTTCGCGGTGTGCAGCCGCTGACCAGCAGCAACCTGCCGTCCTCCCGCACCCCTGTCGCCATCGACGCCCGCTAAATAACGGGTACAACCCTCTAACCTGCGGCGACCGAGTATTCCTCGGTCGCCATTTTCGTTTTCGGGGCTGTCTGGGTATGGGTAATGGCTCACTCTTTAGATTGTTGGCGCCCCTTGGCGAGGTCCCAGATCTCGCGGTTTCGAGCCCTGGGTAAAGCTACTGCGCAGCGAGCACCCAGGTCTGGAAACCGCCAGACCCTTCGGCAAGCTCAGGGCAGGCCCTGGGGCACCTAAAGGAGGGAAACCGGCAAAAATCACGCCAAAATGTGACCTCCGTCACTCCTATTTCCTCTGCATTCCAGCTACCTTCTGGATTGGCAACCCGCGACATGTTAAGATTCGCGCAAACTTTCGCGGTCTCCCTTGCTGGGTTTGGCCTGAAAGTCCCCGCCCCATCGGCCACCGGCAAACGGACCCACGTCTGGAGGCTCGTGTGAATACCTTTCCGATCATGTTGGGGACATTGTGCGTCTTTGCCCTCGGTTATCGTTTTTACAGCGCCTTCATTGCTGCCAAGGTCCTCGCGCTCGACGACCGACGTATCACTCCAGCGCACGTTTACGAAGACGGTCATAATTACGTTCCTTCGCCGAAGTGGGTGCTGTTCGGCCATCACTTCGCAGCCATTGCCGGCGCAGGGCCGCTGGTGGGGCCTACGCTGGCCGCACAATTCGGCTTCGCTCCTGGATTTGTCTGGATTCTGGTGGGCGCGGTGTTTGCCGGATGCGTGCATGACTTCACGGTACTGGTCGCCTCGGTCCGCCACAAAGGGCGATCGCTGGCCGATGTCGCGCGCACTGAAGTCGGGCCGTACGCCGGACTGGTGACCATGATCGCGCTGCTATTCATCCTGCTGGTCACGCTCGCCGGCCTGGGCATCGTCGTGGTCAACGCGCTGGCGAACAGCCCCTGGGGCGTCTTCACCATCGGCATGACCATCCCCATCGCGGTCATCATGGGGCTGTGGATGTTTAAGAGCACGCCGGGGAAGATCAAGATCACCGGCCCCAGCATCGCCGGCGTCATCTTATTGCTGGCCGCCGTCATCTTCGGCAAGTCCTTCGCCGACTCCAGCTACGCACATATTCTGATGTTTAGCCCGCACGCCATTGTTTACCTGATGGCGATTTACGGCTTCGTGGCATCGGTGCTGCCGGTGTGGTTCGTGCTCGAACCGCGCGATTATCTCTCCACCTACATGAAGCTGGGGACGATCGCGCTGCTGGTCCTCGGCGTGTTTGTGGTCCATCCCAATATTCAATTTCCCGCCGTGACGCAATTCATTCATGGCGGCGGCCCGATCATCAAGGGCAAGCTTTTCCCATTCCTGTTCGTGACCATCGCCTGTGGCGCAATCTCCGGCTTCCACGCACTGGTTTCCTCCGGCACCACGCCGAAGATGCTGTGGAAGGAGACGGACGCGCGCTTCATCGGCTATGGCGCGATGATGTGTGAAGGTCTGGTTGCGGTGCTGGCGCTGATTGCCGCCTGCTCGATGTATCCCGGCGACTACTTCGCCATCAACGCCGCGCCTGCCGTCTTCGCCAAGCTGGGAATGCACACCGTCAATCTGGACATCATCTCGAAGGAAGTGGGCGAGAAGCTGGCCGGGCGCACCGGCGGCGCGGTTTCGCTGGCCGTTGGCATGGCACAGATCTTCAAGGGCCTGCCCGGCATGAAGACGCTGACCGGCTACTGGTATCACTACTGCATCATGTTCGAGGCGCTGTTCATCCTGACCACGGTCGATACCGGCACGCGCGTGGCGCGCTACGTCCTGCATGAGCTGATCGGCAAGGTGCACGCGCCGTTTCGCAACACCGCCTGGCTGCCCGGCAACCTGGTGACTTCGGCGATCGTGGTGCTGAGCTGGGGCTACCTGATCTACACCGGTTCGATCTCGACGCTGTGGCCGCTGTTTGGCACCGGCAACCAGTTGCTGGCAACCATCGCGCTGGCGGTCGTGACCACATTCATCATCAACATGGGCAAAGCGAAATACGCCTGGATCACGGCGATTCCCATGTGCTTTGTGGGCGTCACTACGCTCACCGCGGGGGTCGAGTCCATCCAGAAAATTTATTGGCCGCTGACGCAAGTGCCGGGCAAGGAGTTCCAGGGCTATCTCGACACCGCCCTCATGATCATCTTTGTGACCGGCGTGATCCTGGTGCTGATTGAATCCGGACGGCGCTGCTGGAAGACGCTGCACGGCGTGCCCATACCGAAAGAGGCCTTTGGGCCGGTCACCGAAGAAGTGAAAGTTGGGTGTTGTTAAAAGCAGCAATTAGCGATTAGCAGTTAGCAACTAGTTTTGGCGTTACCGGTTTTGACCGTCTTCCCGCAGCATCGGGGCAAATGCGACGGGTGACTGCGGGCCGATACATCGGAGGAAGTTTGCGCGCGTCTGGTGAGTTGCCATACCCGAAAGCTAATTGCTAAAGGCTAATTACTAATTGCTAAAAAGAAAGGCCTGCCACCACGGCAGCCATTGGTGAAAACCTTATGAGCACGACCGCTCACAGTTCAACTCCGGCCCCGGCGCCGCCCAAAGCCCCTGCACCGGCCAAACCTCTTACTTCGATTATTTTTGTCATCATCGCGGCCATCGCTGCCACCATCATCCTCAAGATTCCACCTGTTGGCACCCCGTGGTCGCAGGGATACGATCCTACCGGGCACTGGTTGCTCTCCACCATAATTGCCGCTTTGCCTGTCATTGTGCTGCTGGGCAGCCTTGCCCTCGGACATGCCAAGGCGCACTACGCCGCTTTGATGGGCTTAGCCACCGCGCTAATCGTTGCCATCTTCTTCTTTCATATGCCCGGCCGATTGGCCGCAGTCACTGCGGTTTATGGAACTCTTTACGGACTGTTCCCCATCGGCTGGATCGTCTTGAACGTCATCTTCATGTACCAGCTTACGGTGGAGACGGGGAAATTTAAGGTCTTGCAGCACAGCATGACAGGGATCACGCAGGACCGCCGCCTGCAACTGCTGCTGATCGCGTTCTGCTTCGGAGCGTTCTTCGAAGGCGCATCGGGATTCGGCACTCCCGTCGCGGTTACCGCTGCGCTCCTCATCGGCCTGGGTTTCCCGGCGCTACAGGCTTCGGGCTTGTCGCTGATCGCCAACACCGCGCCGGTCGCGTTCGGCGCGTTGGGAACGCCGATCATCGCTCTGGCCAAGGTCACCGGCTACAGCGAGACCCTTCTGGGCGCCATGGTGGGCCGCATTCTGGGACCGTTTTGCATTCTGGTGCCCTTCTGGCTGATCTGCGCCTTTGCCGGTTGGGGCGACATGCTGGAAATCTGGCCGGCCATTCTGGTTGCCGGCATCTCCTTCGCCATACCCGAGGTCCTCATCTCCAACATGCACGGCCCGTGGCTGGCCAATATTGGAGCGTCCGTCATTTCGATGATCTGCCTGGTCGCGTTCCTGTTCGTCTGGCACCCCAAGAAGATCTGGACCTTCGAAGGCGAAGAAGCCAAGACCGGGCACCGCGCCGACCACGGCTATAGCCGCGCTGAAATCACCAGTGCCTGGGTCCCCTGGATCATTCTTAGTCTCGTCGTTTTCATTTGGGGTACGCAGACCGGCAAGAAAGTCATGAACACGCCGGAAAAGGTCTTCACCTCGATGTCAAGCTGGTCAACGCCGCCCAGCAAGATCACCAACCCGCAGTTCAAGATCACCGGGTTGAACAACCTTGCCGAGCGGGTTCCGCCGGTGGTGCCTAAGCCGACGAAAGAACCTGCGGTCTTTGGTCTGAACTGGATAAGCGCCACCGGCTCCGGCATTCTGCTGGCGGCCATCATCTCCGGACTGGTCATGGGGTTGAGCATTCCGAAGATCTTTGTCATCTATGGCCGAACGATCATGAAAGTGCGTTTCTCGCTGCTGACCATTGCGGCCATGATGGCGATCGGCTTTATGACCCGATACGCCGGACTGGACGCAACCATGGGCCTGGCCTTCGCGCGCACCGGACACTTCTATCCCTTCTTCGGCACGCTGCTCGGCTGGTTGGGCGTGGCGCTGACCGGTTCGGACACGTCGTCCAACGTGCTGTTCGGCAGCCTGCAGAAGATCACGGCCCAGCAGGTGAACCTGTCGCCCAGCCTGATGGCTTCGGCCAATAGCGCCGGCGGCGTGATGGGCAAGATGATCGACGCGCAGAGCATCGTTGTGGCCAGTACCGCGACCCAGTGGTACGGACACGAAGGCGACATCCTGCGCTACGTATTCTGGCACAGTATTGCGCTGGCTTGCCTGGTGGGAATATTCGTCTTCCTGATGGCGTATGTCGCGCCGTTCACCAGCCTGGTGGTGCATTGAAGCAGTTCGCGGGTAGCGCGGCGCTTTAGCGCCGTCTTGCGCGAACATTCATGTTCATTGCCGCATGTGCTCGTACCCCCGTTACGTGCAGCACAGTGGATCTGCCGCCGGGTTTCAGCCCGGCGGCTTGTTATGGAATTAGGGCGCAAGCTTACGACCAGCCTCGGGAGCGGCGCGATGAATTTAGGCGGGGGCGGAAGCCCCCGCATGGCTGCCCAAGAAATGGAGCCCCAGAGCGGCGACAAGCTCCGGTTATCACCACTGGGCTTGTGCCGCCGCTGCCGCGGCTCGATAATCTCGATTCATCTCTTGCGGGGGCTTCCGCCCCGCCTAACCGCATTCCGCCGCGTTGCGGCTAGGGCCTTCACCATGAACGATCCAGCCTGCGCTGTACTGATGTTGCCTGCGCCTGTACTCCGCGACTCGAAACTTGAAACTGCTTTGTGATCTCCTCACAAGCTCCGGAGACCGGCATCACAGCGCGGTGTTCACCCGCCTGTCATGCTGAGAGGTCGCTATTCGCCTTTCGCTATTTGCTTTTCGCCAGAAATACTTCTCCGGAGTCTCTGGCGAAAAGCGAAAGGCGAATAGCGAAAAGTGAGTCCCCATGCAAGCTATCTTCGATCAATTCAAGCTTCGCGCCGAGGCGGTGAGCGCTGAAGTTTACCGCTTTCCATCGAATACCGCGGCGCTCCAGTTCATCGTTCGTTATCTGCAGGACGCGGGAGTAGCCGATTTTCCCGATTGCTATGCTGTCTGGGCCGACTGTTCCTTTCTGCGCACCGTCGACAAGAAGCAAGTCGCCGCCCTGGTTCCGGGCCTGACCTTTGAGGTCACGCGTGAGAAGGCGGCGGCTGCGAAGGTTGGCATCAGTCAACTGGACTGGGCGATGGCCTCGACCGGCTCGCTCATCCAGGACGCTACCCCGATTGAGCGCCGTCTGGCTTCAACGCTGCCCAGCGTTCACATCGCGATCGTCGAGACCAACCGGCTGCTGCCCGATATGCCGGCGGTGTTCAGCAAAATCCGCCCCGAGCAGACGAACTACATCTCCTTCATCACCGGCCCCAGCCGCACCGCCGACATCGAGCGCGTGCTGACCATCGGCGTGCACGGGCCGGAGAAACTCATCATCGTCTTCGTTGACGATATGGCGGGGGTGAACTGATGCGCAAAGAATTCCGCGATTCGATCAACACTGCGCTGCATAATCCCAACCTCACCGGCGCGCTCGGCCGCTTCTCGGAGGCCTATCGCATCAGCCGCGAGAAGGCGTACGAAGGCATCGATTTTGAAGCCGTGCGCACCCAGATCGCCGATCGCAAGGGTTACGCGGCCTCGCATTTCGAGGAGCTTGCTGACCGCTTCACCGAACAGATCGAGGCTCGCGGGGCGAAGGTCTTTCGCACCGACGATCCGGCGAAGGTCCGCGAGTACATCCTCAATCTGGCGCAGCAGAACGGCGTCAAGACGGTGGTGAAGTCGAAGTCGATGGCGTCGGAGGAAATTCACCTCAATAAGCATCTGGAACAAGCCGGCATGGAGGTGCGCGAGACCGACCTGGGCGAGTGGATCGTGCAACTGGCCGGACAGACGCCGTCGCATATGGTCATGCCCGCCATTCACATGACCAAGGAGGAAGTCGCCAACGTCTTCAGCGACAAGGTCGAGCAGGGCCAGCCGCCGGATATCCCCCAGCTGGTGAAGTTCGCGCGTGGCAAGCTGCGCACCAAGTTTCTTTGCGCCGAGATGGGCATCACCGGCGCGAACATCGCCGTCGCCGAGACCGGCACGCTGGTCGTCATCACCAACGAAGGCAACGCGCGGCTGGTCACGACGCTGCCCAAGATTCACGTCGCCATCGTCGGCATTGAAAAGTTGGTCAGCGAGTTCGCGGACGTTGTGCCGATACTCACCGCGCTGCCGCGCAGCGCCACGGCGCAGTTGCTCACCAGCTACGTGACCATGATTAGCGGCCCCGTACCCAACACCGACGGCACGCCCAAGCAACTGCACGTCATCCTGATGGACAACCGCCGCACCGAGATGTCGCACGACCCGAAGTTCAAGCAGGCGCTGCAATGCATCCGCTGCGCCTCGTGCTTGAACGTCTGCCCGGTGTTTCGGCTGGTTGGCGGCCACGTCTTCGGCAAGATCTACACCGGCGGTATCGGGACGATCCTCACCGCCTGGTTCGACGCGCTGAAGGCGTCGGACGAAATCCAAAGCCTGTGCATCCAGTGCGGCAACTGCACTCAGTTTTGCCCCGGCAAAATTGACATTCCCAGCCTGATTCTCGAACTGCGCCGCCGGCTCGCGGTGGAGAAGGGACAGCCGCTGGCGCAGAAAGCCATTTTCAAAGTTGTTAACAATCGCAAGCTGTTTCACTCCCTGCTGCGTACTGCGTCGCTGGCGCAGAAGCCGCTGGCCAAAGATGGTTTCATCCGACACCTGCCATTCTTCCTGTCTGACATGACAGAGTTCCGCAGCCTGCCTGCGATTGCGGACGCGCCGCTGCGCGATAAGTTCGCGAAAATCGAGCAGCCCAAGTGCAAAGAGAAGGCCGCGTTCTATTCCGGCTGCCTCATCGACTTCGCCTACCCCGAGATGGGGGAGTCGGTAATAAAAATCCTGAATAAGGCTGGGATCGAAGTCATCTTCCCTGAAGGCCAAACGTGTTGCGGCGCGCCCGCCCGCTTCAGCGGAGCGTATGAAGTGGCCGCGCAGAACGCGAAAGACAACATCGACGCCCTGCTGTCGGAAGATGTGCAGTACGTGGTTTCGGCTTGTCCCACCTGCACGGTCGCGCTGAAGCACGACTTCATCGCGAACTTCGAAAGCCTCGGGCAAACCGATGCGCTGCCCCGCGCGCGCGAACTGGCAGCGAAGGTCATTGACTTTTCCAGCCTGGTGAAGAAGCTGGTTGACGAGGGCCGGCTGACCTTCAAGGAGGGCCGGCAACTCGGCAAAGTGACCTACCACGACTCGTGTCACCTGAAGCGCACGCTCAACGTCTCCGAGCAACCGCGCGAGCTGCTGACGAAAGCGGGCTACGAGATCGCGGAGATGTATGAAGCCGATATGTGCTGCGGCATGGGCGGCTCGTATTCGCTGAAGCTGCCGGAAATTTCCGCGCCCATCCTCGAGCGCAAGCTGAAGAACATCAAGGACACGGGCGCGCCGCTGGTCGCGATGGACTGTCCCGGCTGCGTGATGCAAATCCGCGGCGGACTGGACAAGGACGGCGCAAAGATCAAGGTGGAGCACACGGCGCAGCGGCTGGCCGAGGAGTTGGAGTGAGCAGAGCCTGGTAGAGCGGGCAGGCCCGCGTCACGCCGCTGGCTCTACCTATTTCGCTCCCGCCGCCGGGCCCAATTCCGCCAGCTTCTTTTCCGCCAGCGGCCGAGCGAACGCGTTCGGGGGGTTATGGGCGTTGCTCGTCAGGACCTTCTTGTAGTACTCAATCGCCTGCGCTTTGTCGCCTGACTTCTCATAAGTCTGGGCCAGCAGGACCAGCATAAACGGATCCTTGCCGTCGAACTGCTGATTTGCCTTTTGCAATTCGGCGAGGGCGTTCTTGTAGTCGCCGGTGTAGAACGCTACATATCCCGCGACGTAAGGATAGAAGCGCATCTGGTCGGGATTGTCATTCTTGTCTAGGATGGCCTTCGCCGCGCCCAGGTGCTGCACCGCCTTCTCGGCCTGGGCCTTCTCGCCGGGCGGTTTATCGCTCTGCGCCTTACGCGCCGCTATGCGCGCCAGCGCCGACTCCCAGCGAAACTCCCACAGGTCTTTCTCCGCCGGTGTGAGATTGGGAGTCAGCAGCGCCGTCAAGTGGCCGGTTTGATACCACTGGAAGGCATTGTCGAAATCGCCGCATTCCAGATAGATGCGCGCCAACTCATCGGCCGTGCCCGCGGCGTCGGCAAACTTCTTCCACTTGTATTGCAGGTCGAAGGCGCGCCGCTCGTACTCCGCAGCTTTATCAGTGTTGCATTGGAAGGCGTACGAGACGGCCATCACGCGCAACGGCTGCACCGCCTGCGCGTCCGGCGCCAGCTCGATGGCCTTGGCCAGGTGCTTGCGCGCGTCGTCGTACTTGCCCTGCAAGTCGAGGGCAGCGCCCAGGAAGAGCTCCGCCTGGTACAGATCGGGATTCATCTGCAAGGCGCGCTGATATAGCGCCATGGCTTCGTCCGGCTTGCCTTCGCCGGCCAGCTTTTGGCCCTGCTTGACCAGCTCCATGGCATCGTCGGCTTTCGGTTGCGAGGCTTGCGGCGCCGCAGGCTGCGACGTCTGAGCTATCGCCGGTGTTAATGAAACGAGGAACAGTACGGCGAGCGTAAAGAAGCAATGAAATTTATGCGCGCATAGCGCGGACATTATTGCACATTGTGACTGACATCTTGTGCCACAGGCGGCGGGGAGATACACTTCGCGCACACGTTGGAGGGTCGACTTGCAGGGGTGCAAGGGCCATTGGGAAACTTGTTCTCTGTCGAACGATCACGAGATCACTCAGGAGCTTGCTATGAAAGAATCTTCGCCGCAATCGAATCTGTCCCGCCGTCGCATGATGCAACTCGGCGTGGCCGGCGCCGCCGCCGGACTCACAATGGGAGGCTTTGAGCTTGCCGTTCCGTCGCTCGCCGAGGCACAGGACATCGCTACGCCCGACGCCGCTCTTGCCGAGCTAATGGCCGGGAACAAACGATTTTCCAACGTCGATCTCCCTTCCCTGCAGCATGACGTTGAAATCCTGAAGGCGCACACGGTGGAAAAGCAGGAGCCGTTCGCTGCCGTGCTGTCATGCGCCGATTCGCGTGTGCCGGTCGAGCTGGTCTTCGATCAGAGTATTGGTCACCTCTTCGTCACGCGCGTCGCCGGCAATGTAGTTACGCCTGAAATTATCGGCAGCCTGGAGTACGGGGCAGCGGTGCTGGGAACCAAGGCCATCCTGGTGATGGGCCACTCCGGTTGCGGCGCCGTGAAGGCGACCATTCAGGGCAAAGCCGTGCCCGGCCAGATCAGTTCGCTGTTTCCGCACATCCAGCCCGCGATTGACCAGGCGGGGAAAGATCTGGAAGCCGCCACCAAGGCCAACGCCAAGAACCAGGCCATGCTGTTGAGCCAGGCTTCGACGGTGATCGCGGAGATGGTGAAAGACGGCAAGATCAAAGTCGTCGCCGGATACTACGACCTGGGCAGCGGTGTGGTCACCATGCTCTAGCTGCACCGGCCAGCGCGTCGGGTCGGAGGACCAGGCTTGTGCGCAGCTCGCTAGCTTCGCGCGATGTTCATTCCGACTGACCACTAGCTACTGCTGCCACTGCTTTTGAACAACGCACTCCGGATCTACGCCTGGTTTCTGCTGATCGTCACCGCGCTGCCGGCGATCGCGCGCCTGGCGCGGCCGCGCCAGTTAGCGCGCATTGTTCTGGTGCGTTACCAAAACCCGAAGCGCCGTAAGCGCGCGCGCATCGGCGGCGCGATCTATCTTGGCCTGTCGCTGGCCGCCATCGGTTTTGTTGTGCACGCGCACATGCGACAGGAGCGCTGGCTGATCATGGCGGTGCTGGTCGGCATGATTTCGGCCTTCGAGTTCGTGCTGAACAGCCGCGCCTTTAGCGAGGAAACACTCGCCCACCAGAACCGCATGTTTGGCGGCGCCTATGCCGCCCTGGCCATCGCCACGCTTCTGCTACTCTTCACTCGATGACGCGCCGCCGCTGGATCGCCGATGAGTTCTCCGCCGACCGCGCTGCTCTCACGGGAGCGCATGCCGCGCATCTGGCGCGCACACTGCGGGCGCGGGTCGGGCAGGAGTTCGAGGTTGCCTGCGGTGATGTGGTGCGGCTGGCGACCGTGAGCCGGGTCGCCGATGATCGCGTGGAGTTCACGCTGGGCGGAGAGCTCAAGGGCGGAGCGGTCGTTCCCATCACGCTGCTGCTGGCCGTCTTCAAGTTCGATCGCATGGAGTGGGCAATCGAGAAGTGCACCGAGCTGAACGTAAACACGATTGTTCCGGTGATCGCCCGCCGCACCGAGAAGCACCTGGCGCATGCAGCAGACAAGCGCGTCGATCGCTGGCGCCGCATCGCGCGGGAAGCCTCGGAGCAATCGCGCCGCAGCACGCCGCCGCAAATCAGAGCGGCGCTGAATCTAAAGGACGCCCTGGCACGGCGAAACGATGTTGAAGAAAACGATGTTGGAAAAAAGGGTGTCATCCCGACCGAGGGCTTTAGCCCGAGTGGAGGGACCTGCTGTTCTGCCGGAGCTGGATTGAAGCTCGTGCTCGCCGAAACCGAGCGCGACCTCATGCTTGGTGACGTCTTGCGCGCCCAAGAGACGCCGCGATCGCTCACCCTCGCCATTGGCCCCGAAGGCGGCTGGACGCCGGAAGAATTGCAGACGTTCGCCGCCGCGCAATTCATCCCGTGCTCGCTGGGAGATACAATTCTTCGTGCCGAAACCGCCGCCATCGCCGCGCTGGCCATCGCACGAGCGGAACTGTAGAAAGTGCCCTCTTGAAGAAATTGCGTTTATTGACGATCGGTCTCATGTTTCTGGCGGCGGGGAATCTTCAGGCTCAACAAAACGCCATCACTGTCACCGAGGCGAAATCTTTGGTTGAGTTGGTGCTGCGACACCAGGGCTTTCCCGCGTCCTCGAAATACTGCGCAATTGAATCGATGGATAAAGGCGAGCCGCTGGCTCCCGATTATTATTCCTTTAGCGCTACTTGCGATTTCCCTAATACTGCGGCAACGAGTCCCTGGGGCCAGTTCGCGGTGAGTCCTCGGACTGGTGACGTTGTGCAGTTGGAAACGTGCGAGTGGTTTCGGTATCCCGACCTGCGCCGGTTACAAAAGCAAATCGTCTCCCGAACCCAGGCAGCCGAAAAAGCCGAAGCTCGCTACCGACAGAATACCGGGTGCACAAAAAGAATTGAGCGTCCGAGGTAATGGTCCTCATTTTGGTTGCCGTCGAACGATATTGCGGCGCATAATATAGCTTCGCTTTTTCTTCGCAGGTGAGAGGGTTTGGTGTCGAGCAACGGCTACCACGATTTCGTCCCCACTGACGAGCAGCGCCAGGCCATCGAGCACATCCACGGCCCGATGCTGGTGGTGGCTGGCGCGGGCACGGGCAAGACGACGGTGCTGGCGCGCCGCATTGCGCACCTCATCCAAAGCAACGCCGCGCGCGCCGATGAAATCCTCGCCGTCACCTACACGCGCAACTCCGCCGCCGAGCTGATAGACCGCGTCGGCGCCATTCTTTATCCCAGGCAGCAGGCGTCACTTTATCCCGAGATCGACCGCCAGCGCGGCGCGCGCAAGCTGCTCTCCAGCGGACTGCAGGCGCACACCTTTCACGGCTATTGCTACAAGCTGCTGCACGATGCGGGCACAACGTTTGAGCTGCTCGACGACAAAGATCTCTTCGTGCTCCTGCGCCGGCGCATCGGCGACATGAAGCTGCAGCATTACATCAAGGCCGCGGCGCCGGGGAAGTTTCTGGAAGATCTGCTGAAGTTCTTCAGCAGTTGTCACGACGAGCTGCGCACGCCCGACGATTACGACGACTACGTCGCCAAACTGGAGCGGCGCGAGCTCCCGCTGCCGCGCATGGCCAAGCGGAAGGACGCGGCAGCGATGCCGGACGACGAAGTGCTTGCCCGCTGCCGCGAAGTCGCGCGCGCGTTTCGTTTCGCCGAAGAGCTGCTGAAGCAGGAAGGCCTCGGCACCTTCGGCCACATCATGACGCGTGCCGTTGACCTGCTGGCGCGCCGCAAGCCGGTGCTGGAACGCGCGCAGCGGCGGGCGCGTTTCATCCTGATCGACGAGTTCCAGGACTCCAATCTGGCGCAGATCAGGCTCGCCAGCCTGCTGGCCGGCCAAGAAGCCAACGTCTTCGCGGTCGGCGATCCCGACCAGGCGATCTACCAATTTCGCGGCGCGACCAGCGGCGCATTCGATCAGTTCCTCGAAACCTTCGGCCCCGAACGCGTGCGGCGCGTAACCATGACCGCGAACCGGCGCTCGACGCTACCCATCCTGCGCTGCGCGTATCTGGCGATCCAGTCGAATCCCGCGATTGTAAGCGTGGACAAGAGCTGGTCGCGCCAGCCCCTGAGCTGCGATCGGCTGGAGCGCGAGCCGCAGCTTGCCAAGGCCCTGCCCGTGCAGGCGGTCGCGCATTGCGGTGCGGAGCACGAAGCCGACTTCGTTGCGGAGACCATCGCGATGATGCGGAGCGACGATCCGGCGCTCGAGCTGAAGCAGATTGCCGTGCTCTATCGCAGTCACTATCATCGCGAAACGATCGCGGCGGAGTTGACCCGCCGCGGCGTTCCCGTCCGCGTCAAGGGCGTTGACTTGTTTGACACGCCGGAACTGCGCGACACCATGGCAGCGCTGCGCATCTTGGATTCGTCGCATCCGGTAGCGGTGTTTCGGGTGGCAGCGCTGGCGAAATTCGACGTTGACCCGGAGCGCTTTCGCGCCGAGCTCGCGCTGTGCGGGGAGGGAGGTTCGGCCGAAGCGGCGCTGGAAAAAGTTCCCGGCGGAAGCGAAGTCGTGGAGACAATCCGCACTGCGCGCAACGAAATCATTGCAGCGGGCAATCTGCTGGTTCCGGCGATCGACATAGCGCAACGCGACTTTGCGCTGCCCGAATCCATGCCGCTGCGCCGCCTGCGCGACTTCGCCGAGCGCTGGTGCAAAAAGCCGAAACAGATCAGCGGCGAGGGCACGCTGGCCGAGTTTCTGCAGTACATCGCGACCTTCTGCAACGAGGCGAACGGCATGCTGGTGGAGGAGGCCGACGACGACGATCCCGTTGCCGCGCTGGATCCTACTGACCTTCGCCAGCCAGCGCGGAGGATGCCGTCCAGTTGATGACCGTTCACGCGGCCAAGGGACTGGAGTTTCGTCGCGTGTTCGTCGTGCGCGTCAGTTCCAGCTCATTTCCGAGCGGAGATAAAGAGTCGCTGGTGGAGTTTCCGGCGCAGTTGCGAAACAGCACCGATGCTCTAGAGCCTGATCCCAAGCTTCGGCACGCGCAGGAAGAGCGCCGGCTGTTCTATGTGGCGATGACGCGGGCAATGGACGAGCTCTATCTCTGCGGCAAGGCGGGAAGCGACAAGCGCCAGCCCGCTCCGCCCACAAAATATATGCGCGAACTGGTTCACGCCGCCGCGGCGATGCCTGGCGCGCTCACATTGCGGCTGTTGCCGCCGCCGCCGATTGCAAGAATACATGCGGCCGCCGAACCGCTGCCCACGGTTTCGCAGTGGACCCAGCTTCCTCCGCGGGACGACGCGCGCCTGCTGGAATTGAGCGCCAGCGCGCTCCAGAGCTACGAATTCTGTCCCCTGAAGTACAAGCTGCGTTACGACTGGAAGCTGCCCGAGGACGCGAGTGCAGCGCCACAATTCGGCAATGCCATGCACCTGGCGCTGAAGGCATACTTCGACGGGGTGCGCGCCGGGCGCCCGCCTGACGAGCCGACCGTCGTGGCGTGCTTTCTCGACGAGTTCGCCAAAGCCAGCATTCCCGAGCCATTGCAGCGCGAGATGTACGAAAGCACGGGGCGCCAGCAACTGCACTCGTTTCTCAACTCCGAGCTCGCGCGCCCCGCCGGGAAGATCCTCTACACCGAAAAGAAATTTACGCTGGAGATCGGCGGAGCGCGCGTGCGCGGCAGGCTGGACCGCATGGATACACTGGCGAACGGCGCGGTCGCTGTTGTCGACTACAAGACGGGCAGGCCGAAGACGCAGGACGAAGCTGACGAGAGCCTGCAGCTTTCGATTTACGCGCTCGCCGCCCGCAATCTGGGACATAATCCCTCTGCGCTGGTGTTCGTCAACCTGGAGAACGGCGTCGCGATCGAGTCGCAGCGGTCGGAGAAAGAGCTGCGCAATGCCGAGGCGCTGGTGCAGGAGATTGCGACGAAGATCGCTGCCGGTGAGTTCGAACCCAAGCCGAGCAACGGGTGTTTGCGCTGCTCCTATCGCAGCATCTGCCCCGCGCAGGAAGAACCACTGCTGCGTCCGGTGGAGCGCGCTGTAGGCGTGAACTGAAATGTGGGTAGAGCGGGCCCCGTCGCCCCAAAAAATCAAAGGGGACGCTCACGCGTCCCCTTTGATACGGTCGAAGATCAGGTTAGTGCTTCTTGCTGGTCTTCTTCGCGGCCTTCTTCGTTGCCTTCTTTTTGGTTGCCATTTCTTCTATTCTCCCTTTCCATTTTCATGGAAGCATTGCGACATCAATTCATCGCAATTTGTTAGTTGTATAGAGTCAATGAAAAAAATAGTCAAGCAAAAAACGCGCGCCGAATTGCGCAACTCGGCAATGCCGCGCCTGCGAGAGGCGCGCTTTCCTCCCGCCACGATGATCGTCACGCCCATCGCGCCGCTCATCATTTAAATCGCGCACGCGAAAAGCAGCATGAATACTGGCGATTTCGTATCGCACAAGAAATGCGATGTGGCCGACGCCAACCGCGCGCGCGATCGAGCGAAGCGAAGCGCCCTTACGAACGCTGCAACACTCGGAAGAAAAAAATCTGCTGGGTGAAGGAATTTTTCGGCGAGATGCTCTCTCTGCCAAATGAAAGCTGTCACTTTGCGTCGCCCCGAGCGGCAACTCAGCGGAGCATGCGCAGCACCGCTCCGCTCAGCGCATCGTGCCACGCATGCGCGATCATTCCCGGCCGCAAGCTTCCTCTCCACCACGCCAGCAATCCGAACATCAGGCCATAGACGCCGATGAGTGCCATGCGGGCAGCGCCCTCGTAGCCGTGCGACGCGCCAAACACTGCCGCCGAAATGACGACGCCGATCAGCATTGAGTTGCCGATGGCGGCAAACTGCCGCTGCAGATATCCGCGGAAGATGATCTCTTCGCAAAAGCCGGCGGTGGCGCTCACGCAAAACCAGATCGCCAGCTCCAGCTTGCTGCCGGGCGCGAGAAAGCCCAGCGACTTGCGCATGGCTTCCATTTTTCCACCCTCGTCGAGATGCATCAGCTTGGCCGCACCGCCCAGCACGACTAACGCGCAGCCCCAGAACGCGGCGGCGTAGACGATATCGAGGAAGAAGTCTTCCAGCGTCGCCCAGCGCCCGCCGATCAGCTCGCGCAGGCCAATGCGCTTGCGAATGCCGAGCCAGATAAAGCCAACCATCATCCACTCCCAGACCATGGTGGCGAGGTATTCCGGGATCTTGCTGCCGGTTGCGGCCTCCAGCGGATGTTTGCCGCGGGTGCCGTTCAGCGACGCGAACAGCAGCACTGCCACCAGAATCAGCGTATGCCACCAGGGAGCCAACAGCGTTTTCCGGTTTTGGGCAATCTGCGGTTCGGGAGGGATTTGTGGGTCGGAGCTCAAGTTGCCTACATCTTATAATGTCCGGTTACTACCCCCTCGCAGGAGCTATTGTTATGGCATTCGAAGATATTGTCATCGTATCGGCAGTGCGCACTCCCATCGGCAAATTCCAAGGTTCGCTCTCCGACTTCACTGCGCCGCAACTGGGCGCAATCGTTGTGCGCGAAGCGGTCCGGCGCGCCGGCATCGATCCCAACACGGTGGATGAATGCATCATGGGCAATGTTGTCTCAGCGGGGCTGGGACAGAATCCCGCGCGGCAGGCCGCGCTCAACGGCGGGCTCTCCGATCGCGTGAGCGCGATGACGATCAATAAAGTTTGCGGCTCCGGCCTGAAGGCTGTGGGACTGGCGGCACAGGCGATCCAGACCGGCAACTCGGAGACCGTTGTTGCCGGCGGCATGGAGAGCATGACCAACGCGCCCTATCTGCTGCAGAACGCGCGCAAAGGATTTCGGCTGGGCGATCAGAAGGTCGTGGACTCCATGGTGCACGACGGCCTGTGGGACGTTTACAACGACTATCACATGGGCAACACCGGCGAGAACGTGGCGGAGAAGTATCACATCACGCGCGAGGAGCAAGACGAGTACGCGGTGAACTCGCACCGCAAGGCGATCAGCGCAATCAAGGAATGCCGCATCAAGGACCAGATCGTTCCCATCGAGCTGCCTGCGAAGAAAAAGGGCGCACCGCCGGTGCTGTTCAGCATTGACGAATCGCCGCGCGAGGACACAACCATCGAAGCGCTGCGCAATTTGAAGCCGGCCTTCAAGAAAGATGGTACCGTGACCGCGGGCAACGCGCCCGGGGTGAATGACGGCGCTGCGGCGCTGGTGGTGATGCCGGCGAGCAAGGCCAAAGAGCTCGGACTGAAGCCGATGGCGCGCATCGTCGCGCAGGCCACGAGCGGTCTTGCTCCCGAGTGGGTGATGATGACGCCGATCGAGACGGTGCGTCAGCTCTGGAAGAAGACCGGCTGGGAGAACGAAGACGTCGATCTCTACGAGATCAACGAGGCGTTCTCGGTGGCTGCTATTGCGGTCACGCGCGAGCTTGGACTCGACCTCAACAAGGTCAACGTGAATGGGGGCGCAGTGGCTTATGGCCATCCCATCGGCGCAACCGGCGCGCGCATCCTCACCACGTTGTTGTACGAGATGATCCGCCGCGATGTGCACAAGGGGATCGCCGCGCTGTGCCTCGGCGGCGGGAATGCGGTGGGACTGGCGGTGGAGCGGTAAGATCTGGAGCAGCCTTTGCCGATCGTCAAAGGCAAGGGCCGCCGCAGTCTCTGATTGTGATTGTTCCTTTAGGGCCTAAGGATCAGTACGGCGCCATCAGTGTTTTCCAGGAATTCGGCCACCCTTATGGCTTGGGTTCGGATCACACGCTCCGCAACTGCTGTGGGGTAGTCGCACTTGCGCAGCCAGATCACCTTGGGCGGCGGTCCGAACGTTGTTGCCAAATCGTAAAAGTCTTCGTCGGCGGTCACAATGGCAAATCCGTTTGCCTTCGCGTGATCCCAAACTCGTGCGTCGGGAACACTGAGCAATTTTTCAAAAGCGACATGACTCGAGCCGGGAAACAAGTCAGTGAGGGATGCAACGAGGCGGCGGGACAAGTTCTCGTCAAACAGCAGCTTCACAAAACGACTCGCCGTCCGAGCTTCGCTGCGTAGTCAAATATCGCTCGGAAATCTTCCTTCTCCAGTTCAGGATAATCGGCAATGATCTGCTCTTCGCTCATCCCGGCTGCCAGCCAACCGAGCACTTCCCAGACCGTGATTCTAAGGCCGCGTATGCAGGGCTGGCCGGATCGCTTCCCGGGTTCAATCGTGATGCGGCTGGTGCTCATAGCTTTCCGGCACTGATTCTACGCCAAGGACAAATGGTACAGAAAAGCGTTGGTTCTGCGTTGCACCTCTCTGTCTCTGTGGTTTGAGCAAGATTCGAAATCTCAAGACAGCTGCGCAGGGCCGAATCCTCTACACTAATCCTGTGGCTTCCGTTCGCCTCATCGCCATCGACATTGACGGCACCCTGCTCGATTCGCGCTCGGAGATTTCGCCGGCCAATCTTGACGCGCTCGAACGTGCGCAGCAAGCTGGAGTCGAGATCGTCCTGGTCACCGGTCGCAGGCATGATTTTGCGCTGCCCATCGCGCAGGCGCTCGGATTCGATCTGTGGATCATCAGCTCCAACGGCGCAGTCACGCGCTCGACGCACGGCGAACGTTTTCATCGCGATCTCCTGCCGAAAGACACGGCCATCAAGCTCTGCCGCGCCATGCGCGAGTTCCGCGACAACACCGTGATCACCTTCGACCGCGACGGGATGGGCGCTATCGTCTGCGAGCAGCGCGAGCGGCTGTACGGCGTCATCCAACGCTGGATGGAAAAGAACGCGCCCTTCATCGAGTACGTTAACCCGATCGAAAAGGCGCTGATGGAAGATCCCATTCAGGTGATGTTCTGCGGCGAAGTCGAACTGATGAAGACCGCCGAGCGGCAACTGCTCGACTGCGGCTTCGCCGACGAAATCACGGTGTTGCGCACGCAATACGATCACCGCAACCTGACGATTGTCGACATTCTCAACGCCGGCTGTTCCAAAGGACACGCGCTGGAGCGCTGGGCCCGGCACCGCGGGCTGGTTCGCGAGGAGGTCATGGCCATCGGCGACAACTACAATGACGTGGAGATGTTGACCTTCGCCGGACATCCGGTCATTATGGGGAATGCTGCTGACGATCTAAAACAGAATGGCTGGACGATTACGCTGCACAACGACCAAAGCGGAGTTGCGGCGGCGATTGAGCAGGTACTCGGGTCGACGATAAAAGTGAATGCGTAGGTTCATACAGTTTGCAATCATCGCTCTGCTCGCGGCACAGCTTCACGCCGCCGAGTTCGCCAATCTGCGCAACGGATTCAGCCTGCGTCACGAGCATCACGAGGTGATCGGCGAGACCACCCGGCTCTACATGAGCGCCGATCCTGCAGGCGGATACGTCGACGTTCCCACCGCCGAGATCGAGAGCTACGAGCCCGCGCCGCCTGACCCGCAGGACGCAGCCGCAGCGCCGGCGAAGCATGCCGACCTGAAGACCATCGTGGCCGCCGCCAGCAGCCAGCACCAGATCGACGCCGATTTCATCGCCAGCGTGATCGCCGCCGAGAGCGCAAACAATCCGCGCGCGGTTTCGCCCAAAGGGGCGCAGGGGCTGATGCAGCTCATGCCCGCAACGGCCAGCAAGCTGGGCGTGAAGGACAGCTTCGATCCCGCCGCCAACGTGGACGGCGGCGTGCGCTACCTGCGCCAGTTGCTGCTGCTGTATAACGGCGATGTGGCCAAGGCTTTGGCCGCGTACAATGCCGGCCCGCAACGCGTCCAGCAGTACAAAGGTGTTCCGCCGTATCGCGAGACCCACGC
Source organism: uncultured Acidobacteriaceae bacterium (assembly GCA_963713465.1). Taxonomy (GTDB): domain Bacteria; phylum Acidobacteriota; class Terriglobia; order Terriglobales; family Acidobacteriaceae; genus Bog-257. Next base: position 113,959 of record CAVQLZ010000028.1, on the reverse strand, counting down.
CTATGTGGCGCGCATCATCAAGGACTTCAACCGCAAGAAGCTGGCCGAGCGCAAACAAGCGCAGCAGCAGAGTGCAAAGCCTACGCTGGCGCAAGCGCGCAACACCGCGCCGTCAGATACCAACTAGACAGGCAGGCTGATCACTGCCGTTCGACTACGGCGGCAAAGAAGCCGTCGCAGGGATGCATTCCCGGGATTGTCCTGAGGAACTTGCCGCTCAGGAGCGAATCGACATCGTTCCACGCCAGTTCGCCGGCTGCGCGCAGCCGCTGAAGTTCCTCGCGACAGTCTCGCAATATGTAGCCGGGCTCCTCGCGCAGCACGGTTTCGACCACAGCTTCGCATTCCTCGCGCTCCAGCGAGCAGGTCGAATAGACCGCCCGCCCTCCCGAGGCGAGCTGCTGCAGAGCAGCGCGCAAGATCGCAACCTGCCGCTGCTGGAGATCGACGAGGTCCTCCGCTTGCAGCCGCCACTTGATCTCCGGATTTCGCGCCAGCGTACCGGTGCCCGAGCACGGCACGTCAGCTAACACCCGGTCGAACTCTCCGTTGGCCGGAAGCTCAAGCGCGTTAGCCTGAATGACCTCGACGTTCGGCGCGCGCACTCGCGTGCGCAGCAACTCGGCGCGATGGGGGTGCAATTCGGCGGCAAGAATCTGCGCGGTCGGATTCCGCGCGGCCAGCGCCGCTGTCTTGTTTCCGGGTGCGGCGCAGCAGTCCAGCAGCCGCTTTCCGGTTCCTACCAGCAGCGCGACCAACTGCGACGCTTCATCCTGAATGAAGACGCAGCCTTCGCGCAACGCGTGGGTCTGGGTTATGTCGCCGGCAAGAACGATGCGAGCGCCGGCGACCAAAGCGCCCGGCGCGAGATCAATTCCCTCGGCCTGCAGTTCGTCTTCGACTACTGCATCGTCGAGCCGAACCGCGGTGGTGGGAATGCGCTGGTCGTGACGGCAGATCGCGTGCGCGCGCTCTATGCCGAACTCCGCGATCCAGCGCTCCACCAGCCACTGCGGATGGGCCAATTCGTGCGCCAGGGTGACGGCCGTCCATTCCGCGGGTGCAGCCGATTTGAAATCCGTGGTTGCAATCTTTCGCAGCACCGCATTCACAAACGGCGCTGCCGATCGCTTGTGCGCGCGCTTCACCAGTTCCACGCTGTCATCAATCGCCGCGTGCGCCGGAATGCGGTCGAGATAGCGCAACTGGTACGCGGCGAGTCGCAGCGCGGTCAGGACTTCGGCATCCAGCTTATCGAGCGGACGCGCTGAAGCCGTCGCGATGGCCTCGTCCAGCCGCGACCGCCAGCGCAACACGCCCATCACAATTTGCGTCGCCAGCGCGCGATCGGCTTGGCTGAGCGGCTGCAAGCGCTCGGAATGCAGCAATTCGCCCGCGTATGCGTCCTGACGATCGACGCGCAGCAGAATGTCGAAAGCAGCCGTTCGCGCGGGAGAAATGGGCATACTCAAGAACCGCTCGCCATCTCGCGACAGCTCCAGGCAGAGCGGTGCGACACCACCCGGTGCGGGGCTTGCTTTGCCACGGCTACGAGCTTAGTTCCCGGGCGGTGGTTGTGCTTCGCCTGATTCGGGCGTGGGCAGCGGCTGCTCGCGTTGCGGCGGCAGCGGATAGTATCCGTGCTTGGCGAAAACCTCTAGGCCCGGACGCTTCACTCGCACTTCGATATCGCGATAGTTGCTGGATGGCCGCTGGGAGGTGTTATAGCCGAGCGTGTACTGATTGCGCGCCTCGGCGGTGATCCGCTGATAGGCGCTCTCAATCGCCTCTTTCGAGAACTCGTCCAGTACATCGCCACCGGTTGCGTTCGTATATTTCGGCAGGATGTTGCTGTAGCCAAAACCGGGAATACGCGCTTTCGAAACTTTGTCGTAGATGGGCAGCGCAGCAGTGTCCACGCCGATGGCGTACACCGCGATGCCGTCCGTGAGCAGCACTTTCAGCACCTGCGCGTAGCTGGCGCGGCTGCCATACTCCTGCCCGTCGCTGATGATGAAGATGATCTTGCGGCTGGCGGGGGAGCGATGGGCGAGGTCCTGCGCCGCCGCCAGAATGGCATCGTTCAGAACGTGGAATTCCGGGCGCGGCGTAATTACCTGCAACGAGCCGGCGGGGGGTTTGCCATTGGTGACAGGTCCGGACGCAAACGGGCCGTCCACAACCGACGCGCCGGCATTGGTGCCGGAAATGTCAGATATGCGGTGCAGCGCGAGCTCCATCCGAGTGCTGTTGCCGAAGTCCTGACGCTTATTGACCGTGTTGCCGTAAGTAAAGACCGCAACCTCATCGAACGGGCCGAAGGCGCCACCCAACGCCGAAAAGGTCTGGTTCACTTTCTTCAGCGCCGGATCGGGCAGGCCTTGATCGATGATGAGGGCTGCCGATAACGGGAAGGCGTCGCTGGTGAAAAACGTCAGCTTCTGCGGCGCGCCGTCCTCGTAGATGCTGAAGTCCTTCGCCAGCAGCCCATCCACCATTTTGCCGTCGCTGTCCTTTACCGTGACCGGGACGCTGACGAAATTCACTTCTTTTGTCAGGCTGAAGAGCTGGTCGGGGCCATTCGGGGTGGGCTTAGGGACGCTGCCGGGCGGAACGGTCTTGATCTCCTGCGAGCCCGGAGGAGGCGGGCCGGGCTTGGCGGCGCCGGGGCCGGGTGATTGCTCGGCGGGCGGAATATTCCCCGGCTCTTGCGGACTTCCCGTCCCCTGGTTGTCGGCACCTGGCTGCGGCACATTGACGCTGGGCGCGGGCGCATTGTTCTGCGGGGCGGGAGCGTCCGGCAGCTTCTGTTGCTGGGCGAATACCGAGATCGCGGCGAAAAAGGTGAGAGCCGCCGTCAACAAGGCGCCTTGCATGCGAGAACTCAAAGGGGAGCGAAACATGTAGGTGCGCGTCTCCAGGATGTGCCGGAACTACGCCCAGTATAACCGCAGCGCGCCCCTTCCGGCAGCTTGCATAGCCGAATCCGAGCGCCTGCAATAGAATGGATGTTATCGACTCGAAAGAGAAACTATGCCGTTCCAGCTTCGCCCGATTTTCCTCCTTGTCTGCCTGGCCCTGAGTTGCAACCCGTTGCTGCGCGCGCAATCGCAGGATGCGCCTGCGCAATCCTCCGGCCAGGAGCAGCAAGCTCCCGCTGGCCAGGACCAGGACTTGCAGACCTTCAAGGCGCAGGTCAACGTAGTCAATGTGTTCTTCAATGTGAAAGACAAACATGGCATGCTAATTCCCAACCTCACCAAGGACGACTTCCAGGTGCAGGAGGACGGCAAGCCGCAAACTGTCAAATACTTCTCGGCGGAGTCGAATCAGCCGTTGACGCTGGGCATCATGATTGACACCAGCGCCAGCCAGACCCGCGTCCTCGACATTGAGCAGTCTTCCTGTGCCGAATTTCTGCGCGCTGTGTTACGCGACAAGGACCTGGCCTTCGTTATCAACTTCGACGTCGATGTAGACCTGGACCAGGACTTCACCAACAACATTCGCGAGCTGACGCGGGCGCTGAACAAGATGCAGATCAATGCCGGCATGGGTGGCGGACCTCCGGGCCTGGGCGGCGGCCCGGTACCGACTGCACCGCGCGGCACGCTGCTGTATGACGCGATTTATCTGGGCGCGGATGAGAAGCTGAAGAGCGAAGTGGGGCGCAAGGCGATGATCATCTTCACCGACGGCGAGGACCAGGGCAGCCGGTTGCGCATTCAGGACGCGATTGAGGCGGCGCAGAAGGCCGACACCATCTGCTATGTGATCCTGATCGCCGATCGCGGTTTCTACGGCTCGTTCGGCTACAGCGGCGATAGCGAGATGCAAAAGCTGGCACAGGCGACTGGCGGCCGGGTGATCGAGGTCGGCAACAAGCAGGACAAGCTGAAGCAGGCGTTCGATCAGATTCAGAACGAGCTGCGCAGCCAGTACAACATCGGCTACACGCCCACCAACACAAAGCTGGATGGCTCGTATCGCAAGATCCAGATCCACGCCAAAGACTACAAGGTGCAGGCGCGGCAAGGGTACTATGCGATCGCGAAGGAGTAAGGCCGCACCGCGAATCTAGTCGCTAACCATTGCGTTGTCATCCCGAGCGTAGCCAAGGGACCTGCGGTTCGCCTCGCGTGGAAGACTGAAACACAACTGCCCCGCCCTAGCCAAAAGAAGGCTGGAACGGGGCACCCACATAATGGAAACTCTGCCCAGAACTCGCTTTTCAAATTAAATGATTGCTCACATTCTTGAAATCGTCGGAGCCTGGATCGTCAGCGTCATCTCCGCCGCGGGTTATCCCGGCGTGATGTTTCTGATGGCCATCGAGTCGGCATGCATTCCCTTGCCGTCGGAGATCATCATGCCATTCTCCGGCTATCTGGTTTACACCGGCCGCTTCTCGCTGGTTGCAGTGGCCACTTTTGGCGCGCTGGGATGTAATCTCGGCTCGGTGCTGGCCTATGAGATTGGGTACTTCGGCGGACGGCCGCTGGTGGAGCGCTATGGCCGCTACATTTTCCTAAGCCAGCGGGAACTTAATATTGCCGACCGCTTCTTCGAGCGCCGCGGCGCCGTGGCCGTGCTCATCGCGCGACTGTTGCCCGTGATTCGCACGTTTATCGCGCTGCCTGCCGGCATTGCCCGCATGTCCCGGCTGAAATTTCATATCTACACCTTCGTCGGATCATGGCCGTGGTGCTTCATGCTGGCCTACATCGGCATGCGGTTGGGCCAGCGTTGGGACACCGATCCCCGGCTAAAGATGTGGTTCCACCGCCTGGACGCGCTGATCCTGGGAATCATCGTGCTGGCCGCAATCTATTTCGTCTGGTCGCACGTGCAGCACCGGGTGGGAGCCGAGGCGACGGTGGAGGAAGCGGCGGATTAACCCATCGCCGGCCCAGTTTATCTCGCTGCCCTGTGCCTGATCTCATCTGCTCGGGCCCTTCTCCACAGATGTTCAGCACGGGTTAGAATAAACGCAATCGAGCAAGCCAAATGAACCGTTGCCGTCTGGGGCGGCCACGCGGGAATTCTATGACGTTTTGCCAAATGCGCTCTCGCGCAACCGGGTACGCGCGCAGATTCGAGCTTTGGCTCCTGCTGATCGCAACCGCGCTGGGTGTGCTCAGCGGCTGCAACCGCGGGCGTGCCGACACGCCTGCCGACCCACCGCCGACGCCCGTCAAAGTTCAAAAGGTGCAGGACCAGCCGATCGGCGATTCGTCGGAGTATGTCGCGACCATCAAGTCCCGGCACTCAGCCACCATCATGTCCGACGTTGAGGGATGGATCTTCGGCATCCACGTGCATTCGGGGCAGCTCGTACATAAAGGCGACACGCTGATGGAGATCGATCCGCGGCGGCAGCAGGCTGCGGTGTCCAATTACGACTCGCAGAAGCGCTCCAAAGAGGCGAACCTGGCCTGGGCAAAGGCGCAGTATGAACGCACCGAGGCGCTGGCCGAGGGCGGTGTGGTGAGCCAGCAGGATCTGGACCAGGCGCGAGCGACCTACGACAGCGCAGTTGCCGACGTCAAGGCGCTGGATGCGCAGATCGACTCCTCGAAGGTCCAGTTGAAGTATTACAGCGTCTTTGCGCCCACCGATGGCGTCGTGGGCGATATTCCCGTACACGTAGGCGATCGCGTTACCAATACGACCGCGCTGACTACCATCGATGAGCGCACCGGACTGGAGGTCTACATCTCGATTCCGTCCGAGCACGCCAGCGAAATCCGCATGGGCGCGCCGGTGGAAGTAGTCGATCAGGCCGGCAAGGTGCTGCTACGGACGAACGTGTATTTCATCTCGGCGCAGGTGGAGTCGGGGACGCAATCGGTGCTGGTGAAAGCGCCGGCCGATCAGGCGGCGGATGTGCTGCGCAACCTTCAACTGGTGCGCGCCCGCATTCTATGGAGCACGCATTCGGGAGTTACGGTGCCCGTCATAGCTGTGACACGCGTCAGCGGCCAGTTCTTCGCGTTCGTGGCCGAGCAGGAGAATGGCAAAGTCGTGGCGCGCCAACGGCCGGTCGAGTTGGGAGAGATTGTGGGCAACAATTATGCCGTGCTGAGCGGGTTGAAGCCGGGAGATGAGGTGGTCGTCTCCGGTGGACAGAACCTGACGGATGGTGCGCCGGTGCGCATTGAACAATAGGTAGAGCGGACGCGAACCTGAAGGTTCGCTCTACCAAGGAAACCTCTTGTTCTCCGATTTCTTCATCAAGCGCCCGGTCTTCTCCACGGTGACGTCGCTGTTCATCGTCATTGCCGGAGCGGTGTGCATACCTTTCCTGCCGGTGGCGCAATTTCCTGAGCTGGCGCCGCCGCAGATTTCCGTCAGCGCCTTCTATACCGGCGCGAACGCGGTCGCAGTCGAGTCGTCGGTCACCACCATCCTGGAAGAGGCGATCAACGGCGTGCAGGGCATGCGCTACATGACCTCGACCAGCGGCAACGACGGCAGCAGCAACATCAACATCGTCTTTGAGCTGAGCCGCCCGCTGGACCTCGCCGCCGTCGACGTGCAGAACCGGGTGCAGGGCGTGCAAGGCCGCCTGCCCGACGAGGTCAAGAATACCGGCGTCATCATCAACAAGGTCTCGACTTCGTTCGTGCTGGCAGCCGGTTTCTACAGCGAGAACAATCGCTACAGCGAAGAATTCATCAGCAACTACATCGACATTTACGTGAAGGACGCGCTGAAGCGCATCAACGGTGTGGGCGATGTGCAAATCTTCGGCGAACGCAAGTACTCGATGCGGCTGTGGCTCGATCCTTCGCGGCTGGCGGCACGTGGTCTGACAGCGTCGGACGTGGTCTCGGCGCTGCAACAGCAGAACGTGCAGATCGCTTCCGGACAGGTGGGAGCGGAGCCGACAGCCAAGACGCAGATGTACCAGATCAGCGTGCGCGCCGTGGGCCGGCTGACGGAAGTCGATCAGTTCAACAATATCGTTCTGAAGCCGGGGAACAACGGGGCATTGGTGCGGCTTATCGACGTGGGCCACGCGGAACTGGGGGCTGAGGATTACAGCGGCAAGCTGCGTTTCAACGGCTATAACGGCATCGGCATTGGTATCACACAATTGCCGACGGCGAACTCGCTGGACGTCGACCAGGCGGTGCGCGTCGAGCTGGCGCGGTTGTCGAAGCGCTTTCCGCCGGGGCTGCATTATGCCGTTGCCTTCGATACCACCACCTTCGTCGGCGAATCGATTCGCGAGGTGCTGAAGACGCTGGTGGAGGCGATCCTCTTCGTGATGCTGGTGATGTTCGTCTTCCTGCAGGATTGGCGCAGCACGCTGATTCCGGCGGTCACGATCCCGGTGTCGCTGATCGGCGCCTTTGCGTTTATCAAGGTGCTGGATTTTTCCATCAACACCCTGACGCTCTTCGGGATTGTGCTGGCGACCGGCCTGGTGGTGGACGATGCCATCGTGGTGATCGAGAACATCCAGCGGCACATGAGCGAGGAGCGCAGCGATTCGCACGTCGCGGCGTCGAAAGCCATGGACGAGGTGACGGGGGCGGTAGTGGCGACGTCGCTGGTGCTGGTGGCGGTGTTTGTGCCGGTGGCGTTCTTCCCGGGAACGACCGGGCTGCTGTACAAACAGTTCTCCCTGACCATCGCGTTCTCGATCGCGATTTCGGCCTTCAACTCGTTGACGTTTACGCCCTCGCTTTCGGCCTTGCTGCTGCGTCCGGAAAAGGGCAGGAAGAACGTGTTCTTCCGCGGCTTCGAGCACATTCTGCATCGCGGGACGGCGCATTACGTTGTCAGTGCCAAGAAAGCGATCAAGCTGCGTTACCTGGTACTGGGGCTGTTTTTCGCCGGGCTAGGCGCAACCTATTTGGTCTACAAATCGGTGCCCACGGGCTTCGTGCCCGATGAAGACCAGGGCTGGTTCATGATCACGGTGCAGGCGCCGCAAGGGGCGTCGGTGGAGTATACCTCGCAGGCGATGCGGGGCGTGGAAGCAATTTGCGCGCAGGAGAAGGACATCATCGGCGCCTTCAGCGTTGTGGGCTTCAGCTTCAGCGGCAGCGGCTCGAACAAGGGCATGGTCTTCCTGAACCTTGCCAACATTGACCAGCGCAAAGGGGAGCAGAACACCGCGACAGCGGTGGTGACTCGGTTGCGCGGGCCGCTGGGCCAGTTGACTGACGTACAGGCGATCCCGTTTCTGCCGCCGGCCATCTCCGGAGTTTCCAGCTTCGGGGGCTTCACCTTCGAGGTGCAGGATGAAGGCGGCAACTCGGTGCAGGAGCTCTATGACGTCACGCAGAACCTGGTGCGCGACGGCAATTCGCGCAAGGACCTGAGCGGATTGTTCAGCCCGTTTACCGCGAACGATCCGCAATTTGTGGTGAACATCGACCGGGCCAAGGCGCGCAGCCTGCAAGTGCCCATCCAGCAGATCAGCGACGCGCTGCAGGTATACATGGGCTCCTCCTACGTCAACGACTTCGACTTCAACAACCGCGCCTATCGTGTCTACGTGCAGGCCGATCAAAGCTTCCGCCGCCAGCCGCGCGACATCCGCGAGTTCTACGTGCGCTCGGACAACAACCAGATGATTCCGCTGGACAATGTGGTGAATATCAGCGAGTCCACGTCGCCGCAGATCATCACCCATTACAACCTGTTTCGCTCGGCGGAAATCGACGGCTCCTCCGGGCCTGGCTACAGTTCGGGAGAGGCGATCCAGGCGATGGAGCAGGTGGCCAAGAAGCTGCCGCTGGGCTTCAACCACGAGTGGTCAGGACTGTCGTTGGAGGAGATCAAGTCGGGCAAGCAGTCGGCGCTGCTGTTTGGGCTGGGACTGCTGATGGTCTATCTAACGCTGTCAGCGCAGTACGAGAGCTGGGTGCTGCCGTTCATCATTCTGCTGAGCGTGCCCATGGCGATGCTGGGCGGGTTGGTCGCGCAGGCGGCACGCGGGCTGTTGAACGATGTCTATTGCCAGATCGGGTTGGTGATGCTGATTGGCCTGGCGTCGAAGAACGGCATTCTGATCGTCGAGTTCGCCGAGCAGTTGCGCCACAAGGGGCTGTCGATCCAGACCGCGGCCGTGGAAGCCGCGCGCATCCGCCTGCGCCCGATCTTGATGACGTCGTTTGCGTTTATCCTGGGCGTGCTGCCACTAGTGTTCGCGTCGGGCGCGGGCCAGCAGAGCCGGCATTCGGTGGGTACCACGGTTTTCGGCGGGATGATCGTCTCCACCGTGCTGAATTTGTTCTTCATCCCGGTGTTGTACGTGATTGTGGAGTCGCTGCGCGAGCGCAAGGCGCCGGCGGAAGCTTAGGTTAGCCTAGCCCAATCTACAGCCGATTTTTCAACTTTAGGCGTCTCAGATAATCGCCAACGCGATCTTCAGGAATGCCCTCGCCGCGTTGAAGTTGCTCAATGCCACGGATCTTCGCGTCATTTGATTCGCGAGCCTCCAACAGCCAGCGATCTTGCTCCTCCTGAGTTTCGAGAAGGTGGAGCAAGACCTCTTCGACCCTCTCCGAACCTGTACGTTGAAGCTGCTTCTCCAACCGGGCTGCGACTTCCTGATCATGGATTTCGATGTTCATGGCAGACCTTTGGTTGAGTCTTAACGGGCGACGGCGAGAATGCCAACTCCTGCGTTCGACCGCCCTGCCCGCGCCAATATAGAATTGCTGTTGGCCCTCCGCATGAGCGTCTCCAATACTCTTCATCAGCCCGTAGTCGATAACTCTGGCACAGCAGAAGCATCGGCAGTCATCCAATTCCAAGCGCTGCGTCACCAATACGGCGACCGGGTCGCGCTGGCCGGAGTCTCGTTCGACGTGCGCCCGGCGGAAATCTTCGGCTTGCTCGGCCCCAACGGCAGCGGCAAGACCACGACCTTTCGCATACTTTCGACTTTGATGCTGCCCTCCGGCGGACGCGCGCTCATCCTGGGACACGACGTGGCGCGCGAGCCCGCGCTGGTGCGCCGCAACATCGGGGTGGTTTTTCAGGCGCAGAGCATCGATGTGAAGCTCTCGGCCGAAGAAAACCTGATGCTGATCGGCCATATTTATGGATTGAGTGGGACGAAACTGAAGAAGCGAGTGGCCGAAATGCTGGCTCGCGTCGGCCTCGCCGACCGCGCGAAGGAGAAAGCGGAGACGTTTTCCGGCGGCATGCAGCGCCGCCTGGAGTTGGCCAAAGGACTGCTCCACCACCCCTCGGTGCTGCTGCTGGACGAGCCCACGACCGGCCTCGATCCCGGCGCGCGCCGCGATCTCTGGCAGTACCTGCAAATCCTGCGCGATGAGGAACGCGTGACCGTGCTGGTCACCACGCACCTGATGGAAGAGGCTGAGCGCTGCGATCGCCTGGCGATTTACGCCAACGGTAGCGTGGTCGCGCTGGGCACACCCGCGGAGCTGAAGAGCGAGATCGGCGGTGACGTAATTCTGCTGGAAGCCAACGATCCCGATGGCCTCGCTCGGCGGATCGAGCAGCGATTCGCAGTACATCCGACCGTGCTCGATCGCCAGGTTCGACTGGAGATCGAGAGCGGCCACCGCTTCGTGACTGATGTAGTGGAAGCGTTTCCGGGCGAGATCGAAGGTGTCTCCGTCCACAAGCCGAGCCTGGAAGACGTGTTCATCCGCAGGACGGGACATCGCTTCTGGACGGAGAACGAAGGCGAGCAAGCGGACGACTAAGCAGTTCATTAGGTTGAGAGTCGAAGGAACAAATTATGTTTCTTGAGCGACCGCAGCGCCTTGGAGTCGTCGCAATTGCGCTTCTGGCCATAGCCATTTCTTACGCACAAGCACCCTCCAATCTGATCACCGCAAGCCAGCGTAGGCCAGCGCCAGACTTCGCGCTTCAGGATTCGAATGGAGCTACGGTGAGACTTTCCGATCAGAAAGGGAAGGTGGTTTTACTTGATTTCTGGGCAACATGGTGCGGTGGCTGCAAGACCGAGATTCCCTGGTATGTGGAGTTTCAGGATAAGTACAGGGACGCTGGGTTTTCCGCCGTTGGTGTCTCGATGGACGGTGATGGATGGAAAGTGGTGAAACCATTTCTCACGGAACACAAGGTGAATTATCCAATCGTCATTGCAGACGACGACTTGAACAAACTCTACAAGATTCAAACTTTGCCGGTCACTTTGCTGATTGATCGCAACGGCAACGTCGCCGATTGGCATGTTGGTATGGTGGACAGGGCCGCTTTTGAAAGTGAGATTCGGACACTTCTGGACGAAAAACCTTCGCGTTCTTAGCGCACTTCTTAATTTCCGTGTTTCCCCTCCGCCGCGGTGGCGTTTAGCTCGGCGCGCAATGCGTCTTCATTCCGTCCTTCGCTGCGGTACAACTTCGCCAAACGTCGCCACGGCTCGGGAGCATCGGGCTGGAGCTGCGCCGCCTTCTCCTGAAACGTGATGGCTCGCCCCACATCGCCTAGTTGTTTCCACGCGACCGAGCGCCCCTGCGCCAGCATGAAGTCGAAGGTGCCATTGTCTGCGGCAACGACGTTGGCCGGCGCGCTGCGCTCCGCCTGCTCAAACGCGCGCAGGGCATCGTTGGGCTGATTCGCGCGTAAATAGAGGTATCCCAGATTCGAATCCAGCGAAAAGGGGCGGGCGGAGAGCGCAGCGGCGCGCTTCATCGCGTCGATGGCATCCGCGGTGCGGCCATGCGTGCGGTAGAAGTCGGCCAGTGCCGACCAGGTCACATCGCTGGATTCGAACGACACTGCGGCAAGATATTCTTCCTGTGCTTCCTCTGTTCGGTTCATTCCCGCCAGCAGATTGCCGCGCAGCCAGTGGGCAAAAGAGCTGTCGGGAAATATCGCCAGAGCCTTGTCGGTGGCCGCCAGCGCTTCCGAAATTCGCCCCAAGGCCGACAGCATCGTAGCGGCATTGCTCCAACTGTTGAATGCCTGCGCATCCCGCCCTTGCGGAGGGTGCGCGGGCAAGGGCGCGTTGGCACAATCGATAGGATAGCGTTGCCGCAAATCGGCGGCTCCAGGCGCGCTAGTGCTCACGAATACCGCGGAAGTTTCGTCAAGGTAAACCGGTCGCCATGATGTGCTGTTGCAAAACTCCAAGAGCCGTACCAACTCGATCCCGTTGAAGCGTCCAAGCGGCAGCAAAATCGTGTTGATGCCGTAACGGCTCGCCTCCTGCTGCCACAGCGGCGAATCGGGCGAGGTTTCGAGCAGTTTGCTGTTTTGTCGTATGGCCTGCGCTCCGAAGACGGGGGCGCGTCCGTCGATAGTGTTGCGGCGTTGGGGGCCGAGTCGCCAGGCAACGTATCCGCCTTCGTTATAGCTGCTGAAGATTTCTCCGGGAAGGTTGTGCGTCTCAATGAACGCCGCCGCGCGCTCGGGAAACCACCAACTCAATCCGGCGCCGAAGGTGCTTTCCGACGAACCGCGCAGGTAGAAGCGATTCGTTGCCAGATCGAAGCAGCGCATTCCGACGACAACCGCGATAACCGCAACCGCGGCCGGAGCGATCAGCGAACGCACTCGCGCCGACTTCAGCTCGGAAGTCGCCTTCTGCGCGGCTTCGGACAGAATCGGTCCGCCGACTATCACAATTACACAGGCGAAGACCGCACCCATGCGAACGTAGCGCGCGGCCACATAGCTTGCGCCGAGCAGCATGATTGCGGCGCCTGCTTGCGCACGCCGCAGGGCCAAAGCGGCAGCGATAATCGCGATCCCCAGCAGCATGTACAGCGCGCCGCTGGTTTGCCGTAACGACATGGAATTAGCGATCGCGCCCCATGTCAGCGGCAGCCTGCTCCACTCGGCGATCAGATATTCGTGTTGGCTGTTCACTCGTTGCTGAAGGAGAATCGCCCGGTAAATCCCCCAGCCCCACGGATTCAGCAGCGTCGCCAATGCCGAGCACACAAGCCACGGCGCGGCGCGGCGCAATCGCAGCAATACCTCCCGGCGTTGCGCCCTCATAAGGATCGCTTCCAATATTTCTGCGATCACATAAGCACCCATGAGCGCCAGCCCGGCGATGAATCCGAGGTGCAGGTTCACCCAAGCGATCATGAGCAGCGGCAACAGCCAAAGCCGCGCGCGGCCAGTGCGGTGCTGCTCCCACAGGATCGACAGGAATGCCGCAAACAGAACGACCGTGAACATGTCAGCGCGCGGCGTGGTTCGAAAAGCGATCACCGGCACTGCCAGGATTGCAATTGCCGCTCCCAGCGCGGAGTTCCTGCGAAGCAGCAGTGCGATTGTGCCGACGCAAGCGGCGGCGCCGATCCACGAAATCAGCGCAAATCCGCCGAGCAGGTAGGCGGCGTAGAAGATGAGTCCCGCGCCCACGGGGTAAATCCATGGCTGCCCTGCAGCGGTGTAGGAGAGCACGTCAACGGAAGGAATCGAGTGGTGCTGGACAACCCAGCGGCCTGTTGCCATCTGCCAGCCGAGATCGAAGTCGGAAACCGTCCGCAATCCGGCAAAGAACGCGTAGATGAGCGCCAGGAATCCCAGCAGATAGAGCAGGCGTTGATTGGAAGTTGGCCCAGATGTTCCCGTGTCAGTAGGCGGCTGATGCACAACTGCGGGAGAAGAACTCATGCGGGTGGAAGGCAGCCATCATAGCACGCTGCTGCCGTCGTTCTGGGCGCGAATGTCGGCTGATAGAATAAAGGTTCGCGCGCTTTTAACTGACGACTGGCCACTGGCCACTGGTTTTCATGTCGACTCAAACTACCAATCTTCCCGTAACGCTCGCGCCTCCGGCTGCAGGCACGCTGCTGCCTTCCATCTCGCTTTGGTGGCGCGAGGTCATTCGCTTTTACCGGCAACGCGCGCGCGTCGTGGGCGTCATCGCCTCCCCGCTGCTGTTTTGGATCGTTATCGGCTCCGGATTCGGCACTTCGTTCCGCTCCAGCGGCGCCGGCGGCCAACATTATCTGGAGTTCTTCTTCCCGGGCGCGCTGATCATGATCGTGCTCTTCACCGCGATCTTTACCATGATGTCGGTGATTGAAGATCGCAAAGAAGGATTTTTGCTCTCGGTATTAGTAGCGCCGGTGAGCCGCTCGGTCATCGTGCTGGGCAAAGTACTCGGCGGTGCGACCCTGGCCACGCTGCAGGGCTTGATCTTTCTCGTATTTGCGCCGGCGGTGGGTGTGCATTTCACCTTTGCCAGCTTTGGATTGACCGTGCTCGCGATTTTCCTGGTCGCGTTTTCCCTCACCGCACTGGGCTTCATCATCGCCTGGCCCATGGATTCCACGCAGGCGTTTCACGCCATCATCAACCTGTTCCTGATTCCGTTGTGGCTGCTGTCGGGGTCGCTGTTTCCGCTCTCGGGAGCGACGCTGTGGATTCGGATACTGATGCGCATCAATCCGCTGACCTACGGCACCGAAGCCCTGCGCTCGTTGCTATTTCCCTCGTCGGCTTCCACCGACCTGTCGTTGAGCGGCAACTTCGCGGTGCTGGCGCTATTTACGTTGGTCATGTTCGCGTTGTCGTTTCTGGTAGCGAATCGCCGTAGCACCAAACCGGCCGCCTAATGCAGTTGAGTCCCAGCTTCTATCCCGCACTGGACGCGGTGCTCAACGGCTCCAGCGCGGTGCTGATCGGCTCGGGGCTGTACTTCATCAAGCGCGGCCGCGAGCAAGCGCACAAGCGCACGATGCTGGCCGCGTTCTTCACTTCCAGCGCATTTCTGGTTTCTTATCTTTACTATCATCTGGTCCTGCGAGCCGGGGTCACGCACTTCCGCGGTGAAGGCCTCTCCAAACCGTTCTATTTCACCCTCCTGATCTCGCACACCATCCTGGCCGCGGTGGTCGTGCCTTTCATCCTGATCACGTTGGCGCGAGCGCTGAAGGGCAGCTTCGAGCGGCACAAGAAAATCGCACCCTACACCTTTGCCATCTGGATGTATGTGTCCGTGACCGGGGTGGTGATCTACGTGATGCTGTACAAAATCTTCGCACCGTAAAGGCAATCTCAACTCAGACAAGAATGCGACCGGTGGTTGCCGGTCGCATGAGGCGCGAGCCGTTGATCGCAGCGGTTACTGCGGTATGGCCACGAAGCCGCGATTGATGGGGGCCGTTCCGAAGAAGCCCACCAGCACGCCGTTGTCATTGATACCATTCACGATCGTCGTGCCGACGCCCAGTGGCTCGTCAATCGTCGTGTACTGGCCGGTGCTGATGCTGTATACAAATCCGTGCGTCAGGTTGCCGGAGTCCATCCAGTCGCCGACCACCTGTCCGTTGTTGTTCAGTCCCAGAGCCTGGGTGAAGATGCTGCCGGGGACGTCGAGCTGGGTGAACGTGCCGCCCTGCAGCAGCCAGCCGTGGTTTACCTGGTTGCTGTCGATGAAGAACCCGCACTTCCACTGCGAGTTGTTAATGCCGGTCGCCTGCGCTCCGCCGACGGCGCCCGGGATCGTGATCACTTCGAACACCCCGCCCACTTCATCGTAAATGTAGGGGAAATCGGGAGTGGTGTTGTTCAGGCTCTGGCTGTAGTAGCCGGCGGCCTGTTTCAGGTCGTTCTGGCTCAGCAATTGATTGAACGCCGTGTTGGGATAATCGACGTTGGTGAAGCTACCGTTGCTGGTGTGATAGAAGCCGTGGGTCACGCCGTTCTGGTCCACGTAGAAGCCGTCGGTCGTGCCATTGTTATTGATGCCGACCACCTGGGTCATCATCGAGCCCGGAAAGTTCTCGGTGGCAAAATTGGCCGGCAGGGTGAGAACGAATCCCTGGTTCTGGAAAAAGTTGTGGTAGCCGGCGATGATCAAGCTGTTGTTGACTCCAAGCAACTGGGTGAAGGGGTCGCCGGGATCGCCAGGATGATTGACCACCTGGAAGTTATAGTTCTGGGCCCACGCCGAAGTGCAAAGCAGCAGCGCGCAAGCCAGGGCGAAGTTGAGTCGTAGCGATTTCATGACATGCTCCTCTCATGTGCTTGGCGGCGGGCAGGTGTGGCAGCGCCCGGACCGCAGTTTCTTCGCAACGCCACTTATAAGATCGGTTGTGCAAAGCGGCTAAATTGCCGCTCAACTGGGAATGCGACATTCGCGGCTGAATTCCCTCATCGCCCGCAAAATTTCTTGGGGTCTGGCAGAATAGTGGCAGTTGTAGAGCTTATTGGTCCATGCGGCGCGTTTGGCCCAGCGATAATAGAGTGTGGCAAACCGAACTGCAGAACTGTTTTCCGATACCACGGCAGGCGAAGCTCCGGTCCACGGCTTCGTTCATGCCGCACAAAAAGATCGCTTAGGATTCCTGGTGCTGACCCACGGCGCTGGAGGCAACTGCAAAGCTCCGCTGCTGGTCGCGCTGGCCGAGCAGTTCGCCGCGGCGGGGTTGGATACGCTGCGCTGCGATCTCCCTTTTCGCCAGCGACGGCCCACCGGGCCGCCGTCGCCTTCCGATGCGCGGCACGATCAGGATGGACTCTGCCGCGCGGTCAGCTTAATGAAAGAAAGATTCGGGGGCCGTGCGTTCCTCGGCGGCACCTCCTATGGAGGCCGGCAGGCCAGCATGCTGGTGGCCGCTGAACCGGTTCTCGTCGAGGCCTTGCTTCTGCTGTCCTATCCGTTGCATCCGCCGGGACGTCCGGCACAGTTGCGGACGGCACATTTTGCGGGCCTGCACACCCCGGTGCTGTTTATCAGTGGCACGCGCGATGCCTTCGGCACGGAACAAGAGTTGCAGGCCGCGATCAAGCTAGTCCCCGCTCGTGCCCAATTAATTGCAGTTGAAGGCGCGGCTCACGGTCTGCTGCAGAAGTCGAACCGCGAAGAATTGCCGGGGAAGATCGTAGAGGAGTTTCTGTCGTTCGTGCGGCCATGAGCGGCTACCGGAAGAACGCGGTCACGCCCTCGTCCAACACGCAGACCCGCTTTTCGATTTTGCGCCGCTTGGCCTCGGCCCGCAGCCGCTGCAAGGGCTCATCCACCGGCTCGTGCGACAGGCGAAACGTGCCGTAGTGCATCGGAACCATCCACCGGGCCCCGAGATCAAGAAAGGCCTGTACCGCGTCCTCCGGACTGGCGTGCACCGCGCGATACGAAGCTGGAGAATACGCGCCAATGGGCAACAGTGCGATCTCCGGATGCAAACGCTCGCCAATCTCGTGAAAGCCGTCGAAGTAGGCGGTATCGCCGGCGTGATAGAGCGATTGCGAGCCGGCGCGCAAGACATATCCCCCATAGCCGCGGTACATGTCGCGCACGATGCGCGCCCCCCAGTGACGAGCGGGCACGTGCGTGATCTCCAGTTCACCCAGCTTCGCCTGCTCCCACCATTCCAACTCCACGATTCGGCCGTATCCCAGGCCGCTGACCAAATCGCGCAGATGATGCGGCACAACGATGATGGGCCGTTTGCCGGAGCGCCAGCGGGTAAGCCGCGCAATGGCGCGCAGCGACGGCCGATGCAGATGGTCGAAGTGAGCATGCGTGACCAGCACCGCGTCGATAGGCGGAAGGTCGCGCAGCCGCATTCCCGGCCGCCGCAGCCGCTTGAGGACGAAGATCCAGCGCGCGAAATTCGGGTCAATGACGACGTTCTTCCCGCCGATTTGCAGGAAGAAGCTGGCATGCCCAATGAAGGTCACGCCCACTTCATCGCGGCCGGTCAGCACCGGCTTGCGCGTGACTCCGGTGCGCGGCGTCATGGCGGAATGGCGCACCAGTGTCCCGAACTGCCGGGCCTTGCGCCGAATTGTGGGTCCGAAGGTCAACTCTATAGACAATTAGACGCGGCTCCCGAGGCGGACGATGCGACTGTAGATTCCTCTTGGCAACCCCCCGGCTCGATCACTACACTAACTTCCCGGAAGCCGCCTCGCATTCGCCCCTCTGCGGGCGTACATTCCACACGACACCACTGGAGACTCGCCCTCTTACATGACCCCTCCGCCCGCCGATACATTTAACGAAGAGATTGCTGAAGCCGACATAGCCATTTGGAAGGAGGCGTTGTTTGCCGCCGACCTCTTGCTCTTGCATTCCTCGCCGGTTTATTACGGTCTGGGCATTGCACGCGGCGACGGCTCGGCGGTGGTGCTGGTGCCCGGATTTCTGGGTTCCGACGCATACCTCAGGCAACTGCACGCCTGGCTCGTCCGCATCGGTTATCGCGCCTATTTCTCCGGCATCGGATTGAATGCCGAGTGCCCCAACCTGCTGATCCAGCGCCGCCTCAACGACCATATCGATCGCGCCCTCGGCGATACGGGCCGCAGGATTCATCTCATCGGTCATAGCCTCGGCGGGGTCATCGCGCGAGCCATCGCCTGCCAGCGTTCCGATGCCGTCGCCTCTGTCATTACGCTGGCGTCGCCGTTCCGTGGCGCGGTCATACACCCGACCGTCAGGCGCGCCGTCGAAACCGTTCGCCGGCAAATTCTGATGGAACACGGGCCGGGAGTGCTTCCCACTTGCTACACCGGTCGCTGCACCTGCGATTTCCTGTCTTCGCTGCGCCGCAAAATGCAATGTTCAGTTATGCAAACGGCCATTTACACGCGCAGCGACGGCATCGCCGACTGGCGCTACTGCATCACCGGCGATCCCGCCAATGATTTCGAGGTCCCGGGCACACACATTGGGCTGGCCTTCAACGCGTCGGCGTACGCGATCATCGCCAAACGTCTGGCGCAAGCGTGCTCGGAGGCATAGCGCTGCAATCAGCGCGCGTGGGCCCGGGAGCGACGCTTCGCGCTCGTCGCTAGTGCGTTTCCGGATTTGGTGTGTCCTGGTAGAGCGGCGCTTCAGCGCCGCGTTAAGACCGCCCCCTGATCTTCAGGTTTTGCATTCCGCTGCGAAGGCAGCGGAATGCAAAACCTATCTCCGGCGATCCACCGAACGCGAGCCTGAAGGCTCGCTCTACCCGGATACACCAATCCTGAAACTGCTCTGCCGTGTAGTACCACCGAAGTCGTAGTAAGCCCCTTTCTACTTGTACGTAGATTCATCGTCCTGTAATCTGCTGCCGAACCTGTAAATTGTTGTCGAGCATAGCTCGAATCGATCATCCCGATTCGGGAGAGCGGCCCGGCAAGTGTGCTTTTGCTGTTGGTCAAAGCACGCAGAAAGAGCACACTGCATGCAGGGGCAGTTCGGCAGGTCTCTAGCGCGCCGGATTGTCCCTCCACGCGTGACGGTGTTAATTCATATTCGGCCAGCTCCGAAATTAAGCGAGTGGCCCAGGAGATCTATATGCGGCTTAAGACTTTTTCCGCGGTCATCCTGTTTATCGTTCTCACCTCCCTCTTCTCGTTTTCTCAACAGACCGACATCCCCTTGTTCTCGACGTTTGGAGGGTTTTCCTACTACGCCACGCCGTCACTGAACCTGGTGCAGCGCGGAGTCGATGCTGACTTCGGCGTCAATGTACGCCCTTGGCTGACGCTGGGCTTTGATTTCAGCTATGGCGATGGTGGCTCTACGCTGTTTCCGAACAAGCTGGCGGCGCCGGTGCAGGCGCAGTTGGCCCCGATTATCTCGACACTGCCTCCGGGATTCGTCTTGGCTGTGCCTTTCAGCGCACAGGACTATACGTACGAGGCCGGACCACAATTCAACTATCGCCACTTTAAGCATGTCACGCTGTTCGCACGGCCGGCGCTTGGCGCGATACACGTGGCCTTCAAGACCGAGCCGCAGGCTTGTGGTCAGCCGCAACTGGGCTGCCAGATCATCCTGACCCAGATCCTTAACCAACTCGTAGGCCCGACCCTGTCGAAGTCTGACACCGTCGTGTTTTACGGCTTTGGCGGCGGGCTCACCTGGGAGATCACCCCGAATTTCGGCATTCGCGCGGCTACCGACTTCGTTCACGAGAACTTCTTCTCGGGTTTACTGGACGGCGGTCGCAACAGCTTTCGGGTCACGGTGGGGACGAAGTTCAGCTTCGGAAAGAACATCGTGTCTGAGGGCGCTCCGCCGAGTGTGAGCTGTTCGGCTTCGCCAACCGAGGCCTATCCAGGCGATCCGGTCACCGCCACGATGAACGCACAGAACTTCAACCCGAAGCACACCGTCGCCTACAGCTGGAGTGGGGCGGGCGGCAAGCTATCGGCCACGAGCGCGACTGCGACGATCGACACTACCGGCCTCACACCGGGTACTTACGCGGCGATCGGCACTGCGACGGACCCCAAAGAGAAGAAGAACAACACGGCAACCTGCTCCGCCAACTTCACGGTGAGGGCGCGGCCGATGAATCCGCCGCAGGTAAGCTGCTCGGCCAGCCCATCAACGGTGAAGTCGGGTGATCCGTCGACCATCACTGCGTCCGCGAGCAGTCCCGACAACGCGCAGATCACTGGCTATAGCCTATCAGGCTTCGGCCGGCAGGATCAGCGGCACCGGCACAACCGCGACCCTCGATACGACCGGGAGCGCCGTCTGGCCCGATCAGTGTCACCGTGACTGCGACGGATGCACGCAACCTGACCGGTACAGGAAGCTGCTCGGTGGGCATCGAAGTACCACCGCCACCGCCGACCTGCAGCAAGATCAACTCTATCCAATTCCCGGATGCGAAGCGTCCGTGGCGCGTCGACAACACCGCCAAGGCCATCCTGGACGACGTGGCCAGCCGCCTGAAGTCCGATCCCAACGCGAAGATCGTCATCATCGGTTATGCCGATGGCGAGAAGGCGCCGATGGTTGGAACTGGCAAGAACCGCCATGCGATGAATCTCGCCGCACAGCGCGCTGTCAACGCCAAGGCCTACCTGGTACAGGAGCAGGGTGTTGACTCGAGCCGGGTTGAGGTCCGCCAGGGCACGGGTCAGCAGCAGCTAGCCGATATCATCTGGGTACCGCAGGGTGCCGATGAGAACGCCTGCTCTGATTTGCAGAACACGACCCCAGTGGATGAGTCGATGGTGCAGCCAAGCGAGAACGCCTATCCGAAACCGCGGGCGGCGGCTCCGGCCCATCATCACGCGGCAAAGCCGGCGGCGGCCAGCACACAGCAGTGACCGAATGCCTGCCGCATTGTGTGGTCGGTGAGAGCAGACACTCTCACCGGCTGTGCATGGCGGCGAACTGAGCGTCGTTAGCCGCCGCAAGTTTGCCGTCCAGCAGCGTTGCAAAAAAGCGGTCCACAGCATCGAGAATTTCGATGCCGCTTTTCGCTTCATAGACGGCTTTGCGCAGATGCGCGCCGTGCGGCACGCCATGGGTGAACCACGAGGCAAACTGCTTCATCTTGCCTTCGGCGCCGCCGATCTTCTCCTCGACCAGCATGGCGAAGTAGGTGCGAATCATCTCGTAGCGATCACCGTCGCTGGGCAGATCGTAGGAGCCAGTGTGCGTGTACTGCTCGATCTGGCGGAAGATCCAGGGATTGGACGCGGCGCTGCGGCCGATCATCACCGCATCGCAGCCGGTCTGCGCGATCATCGCCGCTGCGTCTTCGGGCGAGCGCACATCGCCATTGCCGATCACGGGAATTCCGACTGCGTCTTTCACCGCGGCAATCCACTCCCAGCAGGCCTGTCCGCTGTATCCCTGTTCGCGGGTGCGGGCGTGTAGCGCGACCGCAGCCAGCCCACAGTCCTCGGCCATTTTCGACAGATGGATGTGGACGATTTCCTTATCGCTCCAGCCGGCGCGAAATTTCACCGTGAATGGTATTGTCACCGCCGAGCGGACTGACGTGAAGATGTTGCGGATGAGCGGCAAATCGCGAAGCAGTCCCGAGCCGCCGTTGCACTTGACGACTTTCTTTGCCGGGCAGCCCAGGTTCAGGTCCACCAGGTCGAAGCCGAGGTCCTGCACTACGCGCGCCGCATCGGCCAGCGTCGCAGGGTCGCTGCCGAAGAGCTGCGCCGAGATGGGGTGCTCGTTCCCGTAAAAGGTGAGGTATTGCTTCGCTTTCTTGTCTTTGTGGCGAACGATGCCGTCGGCCGAGGTGAACTCGGTCATCATCAGCCCGCAGCCGCCCAAGTTGCGGATAAAGCGGCGGAAGACCGTATCGGTCACGCCGGCCATGGGCGCCAGCACGGTCGCCGGGCGGATGTGCACTCCGCCGATGGTCACCGCGTCTGGCACACGCGCGCCCGGAGGCGCGATGCGTTCCGCCGGATTGTCGTAGAACTTGTGCACGTATCGATTGTAACCGCACGGGTAGAGGCGGCGCTTCATTCAGCGCCGCGTCCGCACGGTCTAAAACGAGTTGGGCGCTAAACTCATCGTTGAGTTTCGCGCCCAAACAAATCTCTAACCCAAACGCCTGGACGACGGCCCGAAGACTGGCTCTACCTACGGCACCAGCGCCGCAATGTTCGGCGGCTGGCCGTCCGACGTTTTGTCGGGCTGGGCGCCAGGCGCCGCCGGCGTGGCGGTCTTCTTCTTGGCGGGAGCGGGTGGGACCTTGAACTCCATGCCGCGATCATCATTCGCCTGCACGGTGGCAGGGATGTCGAGGTCCGCCAGCGCAATCTTCTTCTTCCCCTGATCGAAGACATACAACGTGTCGCCCATGATGGCGTAGTTCGTTACTTCCTGCTGCTTGCCGTTGCGGAAGACCAGCACTGTAGGCTGGCCGGGCTTCACCTCAGGCGCGGGTGCCGGGGGCGCAGCGACCGCTGGAGGCGGACCGTAGGCGGCTGAATCAGGGGGCGGGCCATATGGATAATCTACCGGCGGCTGCTCCACAATCATGTGCAGCGTAGGATCGTTCGGACCGATCGGAGGCCCGGAATACAAGTCCGGTCCGGCCCCGACATAGTCGTAACCATAGGCAGAATCGTCGGCCGGGTAATAGTACGGAACCACGTAACCCCAGCCGTTTCCCCGATAGCCGCGACCACCGTTGTATCCGTTTCCGTTGAAGTAACGGCCGTAGTGGTAATGATACGTGTAGCCCGGAGAATAGCCAGGAACAGGCGGACCGCCGGAGGGGATGGGCGGTCCGCCGGTCGGAAACGGAGGACCGGAAAAATGAGGCGCATACCCGGGATTGACGCCGCCGTGGTATTGCCCGGCGCAAACCGGGACGCCCGCGAACAGGAGCGCAAAAATCAGCACGGCGCTTCTCCGCGCGGTCCCCTTACCAGTCGGCTGTGCCAGGGTACTCATGACGCCCCAGTGTAATCCAACCCTTTAGATGAGGGGAAGTTGTTATCGGGTGCGCGGACTGAGATTGAGCAGCCCGTAGATATCGATCATCGCGTTCGCAATGAGCACCCCGAAAACTACAGCGTTCGCCGCCAGCGCGTAGCGGCTCTCCAGCAAGTCGGTGGAGACGCCCGCCATAAACAGCATGAGGAACGGCAGGGCGACAAACCAGAACAGAAAAGCTGAAAACTGCATCCGTATTCCGAGGCTGAACAGCAGAAGAGAAATGAGTAGGGGCGCGGCGGTACCGAAGAAGCGGCTTCGCCTCCATACGACGAACGTAACCACGGTGACGGCGATCAGGATGGCCAGGCCCAATCCATTTTCCCGAAAGAAGGTCGAGGCCAGCCACGATATTCCCGGCGCGACGAACTCGCGCGAGCCGATTTCCAGCCACTCGGCGCTGCGCAGTGCCTTCGAGTACGCGACCAGGTTGAAGCCGTACAGCGACGACAGCAGCACCAGCCCGACCAAGCAGGCGGCCGCGAAGATCGCCAGCGCCGCTAACGGACGCACGTGGCCCACCCACAGCATGAAGACCAGCGCCGGTATCAGCAGCACCCACAACGAAAACTGCGCGCCCACGCAGATGGCGATCGAGAGGCCCATCAGCAGAATGCGCCGCCAATTCCACAGCACGACCTCGCGCGGCGCATACAGAGTGTGTGCTACGGCAATCGCGGTAAAGATGAGCCCGAAGCCTCCCCACGCGCCCACCACTGCGGGGCCCACCTGCCCGGACGTTCCGATGGTGAGCGGCGAGAAGCAATAGAGGATGAGCGCGACGTAACCGCCGATATTGCCGTAAAGCCGGCGCGCGACGTACCACAGCGACGCACCCAGCGCCACGCCGGCCATCAGGAACGGCAGGCGAAGCAACAGGCGATAGTCGTTGAACTCGGTGACGTGCCGCTCCGCGCCGCTCAGCCGCGCGACGACACCTGCCAGCAGTGGCACCAGCGCCGTATGCTGCGAGGTATTGGCGTTGGCGAATCCCTCCAGATGCAGCAGCCCGGCCTCGACATAAACGCTCTCGGTTGCCGCCAGCGGCTGATGGACCATGAACCAGACGCACTGCAGCGCAAAAATCAGCAGAAACACCAGCGCAACTAACTGCGGCACACCAATGCGTGAGGAGACGGAGCGGAAGAGACATGAAGACTTGTTGTAACACACGGCGGGGAGGGCACGATGCCGAATGCAGAAACGAGGGTTCCCCGCTAATAGAATGGTGCTTCACCTCGGTACCTTGAAACCCATATTGCGGCCGGAGGACAGGTGTTTCGCCCAAAGCTGGATATATTGCCAACTCCTCAGCGGTTCTCTGGCCGCAGCTCGGAACCGTGCCAAGGATTTTGTTCTGTACGGCGGCACGGCGCTGGCGCTGCGGCTTGGCCATCGTCAATCAGTCGACTTCGATTTTTTCTGCAATGAGGTATTCGCACCCGAGCAACTGTTTTCAGCTATGAACTTGCCGCGCGACTCTCGTGTGGACCAGCGCGGTGACAACACGCTTTCGGTGTTTGTCAATGAGGTGAAACTTTCCTTTTTCGGCGACGTCCGTATGAATCGCGTGCATGACCCCGACGTTGCGGAAAACGGTTTGCAAGTCGCGTCATTGCTGGACCTGATCGGCCACGAAATTGAAAACAATTCAGCAGCGGGCCGAGGCTAAGGACTATGAAGACGTGGCTGCCGCCCTGGGGGCGGGGATAAAATTAGAAGAAGCGCTGGCCGCCGCGATAGCTGTGTTCGGCCCGAAATTCAATGTGATCGCCAGCTCAAGGCCTTGATGTACTTCGAGGACGGAAACTTGAGGAAGCTGCCGCGTGGCGTGCAGAACCAGTTGCGGACAACAGGGTCAGCCATCAATATCGGAACGTTGCCCAGTCTCCCAGCTAGACTTGGAATCGTTGCATAGGACAAGAGTGTGAACCAAGCGCCAGAGCTTATTGCAGTTGCAAAACGGGTGGTGTGGTTTGAAGCCCCCGAGGAGTCGTTAAGCGATACCAAACGATTCCTGGCGTACTTGATGACGCACGGAACGCTTGAGGAGATTCTTGTAGCCAGGAAATACTATTCGCGCGCCGAGTTCGAGGCCGTGCTCGACAACCCGCCCGCGGGAGTTTTCGATCCGCGTTCTTGGAAATACTGGAACCTCGTTTACGGACGAGATCCCGTTCCTCCCTCCCGAAGCGCAAAATCCCAGGCGTTTAGAAGCCAGCTATCCAGCCTCAGATATCCAAATTCTTCACATCCAGCGCATTGTCCTCGATGAATTTCCTGCGCGCTTCGACGTCCTCGCCCATGAGCGTGGTGAAAATCGTCTCGGTCTCTGTGATGTCTTCCAGCCTCACGGAGAGCAGCGTGCGGCGCTCGGGATCCATGGTGGTCTCCCAGAGCTGCTGCGAACTCATCTCGCCCAGGCCTTTATAACGCTGCACGTCGTAGTCTTTCTTGCCTTCGTTGAAGACGTAGTCGAAGAGCTCGCGCGCCGATGACTTCTCGACGGTCACGGCTTCGGTGGTCTTGCGCTTGGCGGCTTTAGGCGCCTTCTGCTCGGCCTTCTCCAGATCGGCACGGGCGGCGTCGCTCAGCTCCTCTGCGCCGTTGCTGCCGCTGTCTTTCTTCATCGGCTCGACGATGTAGGGCGGCTGCATGTACGGCTCAATCTGTTTGTACTTCGACATCATCTGCCGATACTCGGGGGTGGAAGCCAGCTCCCAGTTGACGACGTGCTCGGCGCCCTGCGCGTTGACGAATGAAAGCGCCCACAAACTGTGCTCTTCCTCGAAGTGTGGTTCCTTGACCTTAATTTGCCGCTCCTTCGCGGCCGCCTTCAGCGCCTTCTCCAGCGCCGTCATCTTCGCCGGCGGCTGCTTGCTGTCGCCCTCGAAGTCCGTGCGCTTCACCAGGTCGGAACGTGAAATCAGCTCCGTGATCTCCTCGTCGCGAATGCGTTTGTTGACCTTTTCGAAGAAGCCGATGTAATCGTTCAGGGTGGTCATGAACTTGGTGAGTGGCGCACCCTCCAGCGTGGCCGCACCCTCACCGTAGCGCACGATGATACCGTCGGCGGCGCGCTTCACCATCACCTTTACCAACTCGGCATCGTTCTTGATGTACTGCTCAAACTTGCCCTTCTTGATGCGGTACAGGGGCGGTTGCGCGATGTACACGTTGCCGCGCTTGATGAGCTCCTGCATGTGGCGGAAGAAGAAGGTGAGCAGCAGGGTGCGAATGTGCGAGCCGTCCACGTCGGCGTCGGTCATCAGGATGATCTTGCCGTAGCGCAGCTTCGAGATGTCGAAATCGTCCTTGCCGATGCCGGTGCCCAGCGCCGTGATCATGGCGCGAATTTCTTCGTGGCCCAGCATCTTGTCATAGCGCGCCTTTTCCACGTTGAGGATCTTGCCTTTTAGCGGCAGGATCGCCTGGAAGCGGCGGTCGCGTCCCTGCTTAGCGGTGCCGCCTGCGCTCTCGCCCTCGACCAGATACACTTCGCAGCGCTCGGGCTGGCGCTCCGAGCAGTCGGCCAGTTTGCCCGGCAATCCGCCGCCGTCGAGTGCGCCCTTGCGGCGAGTGAGATCGCGGGCCTTGCGTGCGGCCTCGCGGGCGCGGGCGGCTTCAATTGCCTTGTTGATGATCCGCTTTGCGACCGGCGGATTCTGGTCGAAGAACGCTCCCAGCCGCTCGTTGAGGAATGCCTGCACCGTCCCCGCAATGTCGGAGTTGAGCTTGCCCTTGGTCTGGCCTTCGAACTGCGGCTGCGACAGCTTCACACTGACCACCGCGACCAATCCTTCGCGCACATCGTCGCCGGTCAGGTTCTCCTTCACATCTTTGAACAACCCGAGCTGCTGTCCTGCGTAGTTGATGGTGCGGGTGAGCGACGAGCGAAATCCCTGCAGGTGCGATCCGCCGTCAACCGTGTTGATGTTGTTAGCAAAGCTAAAGACCGTTTCCGAATAGCCGTCGTTGTATTGCAGCGCGATCTCCATGGCCACGCCATCGCGTTCCGCCTCCATGTAGATCGGCTTCTCGTGCAGCACGCTCTTGCCGCGATTCAGGTGCTTGATGAACTCGGCGATGCCGCCGTTGTACTTGAAGTCAGCCTTCTTCGGCTCGCCGGTCTTGGGATCGGTGGTGCGCTCGTCGGCCAGCGTGATTAGCAGGCCCTTGTTGAGGAACGCCAACTCCCGCAGGCGCTGCGCCAGCGTGTCGTAGTTGTACTCGGTGACGGTGAAGATTTCCTTGTCGGGAACGAAGTGGACCTTCGTCCCGCGCTTCTTGGTGGTGCCTGTCTTCTTGAGCTTCGAAGTTGGTTCGCCGGCGGAATACGTCTGTTCCCACACCGAGCCGTCGCGCCAGATCTCAAGCTCCAACAGATGGCTGAGCGCGTTAACGCACGACACGCCCACGCCGTGCAATCCGCCGGAAACTTTGTAGGTGGAAGAATCGAACTTGCCGCCCGCGTGCAGCATGGTCATCACCACCTGCGCTGCGGGAAGGCGCTCGCCATCCACGTCCATCTCGTCCACCGGAATGCCGCGGCCGTTATCTACGACGGTGATCGAATCGTCGATGTGAATGGTGACGTCGATGCGATCGGCAAATCCGGCCAGCGCCTCGTCGACGGAGTTGTCGACCACTTCGTAGACCAGATGATGCAGTCCCATCTCGCCGGTCGAGCCGATGTACATAGCCGGACGCTTGCGCACGGCTTCCATGCCGCCGAGAACTTTGATGGAGTCGGCGGTGTAATCTTCGGCGCCATCGCCGTTGCCGTTCTTGCCATTTCTTGTGGGAAGTTTTTCGTCAACCGGCTCGATCGGCTTACCAGTTTCCGAAGCCGCCGCAGCGGCGAGTCGCGTGTCTTTCGAGGCCATCCAGCTCCATTCGTTCGGCAACCCGCATCGTCCGCAAGTTGCCACTTTCAGCGCGGGCGCGGCAACATCCGTTTACGTCTGCGCGGATACTCGTATCTACTAGCTCTTTCAGTAACTTACGGCCGCAATCGCCCACACTGATTCTAACATACTTACGCCTCTAAATCGAGCTTGCCAGCGCCCTACAAGTGCTTCCCAGAGTGCGACTTGCGGGACCTATTTGGTTATCCACAAGGGCGCGGGCACAACTAAAGCCGGCCGGTTTGGTATCTATTCTCCCTAGTAACAAATTTGTAATTGCGGCGACCATTGGCACAACTCAAGGACAAGATCGAAAACGCGCTGAACGAGACCAGGATCCTGGTACTCGGAATCCAAATCCTCATCGGCTTCGGCTTTCGCGGTTTCTTCGAGCCGGGATTTGCCAGGATGTCGCCCTATGCGCAGCAGTTGCAACTTGCGGCGTTGGGCCTGATGCTGGTGGGCGTGGGAGTACTTCTGGTACCCGCCCCGTATCACCGCATCGTGCTGCATGGGCGCAATACGGCAGAGCTGCATCGCCTGGCCACGGCCACGGTCACGACCGGGCTGTTGCCCTTCGCCGGCGCCATGGCACTGAGCTTCTTCCTGGGCGCGCATTGGGTGTTGGGAACCACAGGCTCAGCCGTCCTGAGCGCCTTGGTGCTCGCATTTGTCCTGGTTTGCTGGTACGGAGTAGAACTCGTGGCGCGCCGGCGAAAGCTGGGCCATTATGGCCTGCGTGCCATCCTCGATCCCTTAAGCGAGATTGACATGAGACAGGAGCAAAAGACCGATCTGACCACCCGCGTGAAGCAGGTCCTGATCGAGTGCCGTGTGGTACTACCCGGTGCGCAGGCGCTGCTGGGGTTCCAGTTGATCATCATGTGGATGACCGCGTTCTACAAGATCCCTCACGCCTGGAAGCTGCTGCACCTGGCCAGCCTCACGTCTGTGGGCGTGTGCACGGTGCTGCTGATCACGCCCGCAGCGTATCACCGCATCGTGGAGCAGGGCGAAGACAGCGAGATGTTGCACCACATCACCGCGCGCCTGCTGCTGTGGGCGATGGTGTTCCTGGCGCTGGGCATCTGCGGCGACTTCTGGTTGGCCTCACGCATGACCGGTCTCAACAATCCTCTGAGCACCGGGCTCACCCTCGGGCTGCTGGCGTTCTTCTACGCTGCCTGGTTTGGTTACTCCTTCTGGAAAAAGTCCAAGGTGCAGGATACGCGGCTGACCGAGTCGCATCTCAAACAGCCAAATGCGGCCTGACAGCCAGCCGCCATAGCCAGAGGCGCCGGGCCAGCCGCTGTCGCGGTTACGGCGAAGGAGCCGTGCTGAGAGCTACAGGTTGCGCACAAAATGCGCAGCGGCGCGCAGCGATGGGAATGTCGCTCTGACATTCCGGACATTTCTTCTTGTCAGGGAGCGCCCGCTTCTCGAATCGCTTCATCAGCGTGTTCACGGGCAGCACTACGAGGTAATACACCGCGGCTGCAATCAGCAGGAACGAAATCATCGCGTTGATGAAGTCGCCGTAGAGAAACTTCGCGCCATTCAGCTCGAAGGAGAACCCGGAGAAGTCCGGCTTCTTCACCAGAGCGGCAATAATGGGCGTGAGCAGGTCCTTAACGAACGCCGTGACCACCGTGCCGAAAGCCACGCCGATCACTACGCCGACCGCCAAATCGACTACATTGCCTCGGAGAACGAAATCGCGAAAGCCTTTGAACATGAGGGTCCTCCCGCACGCAACGCGGCCGACGCCGCGTGCGAGGAATTGAGTTTCAGCCCTAATCTTAATGGGGAATTACGGCTACGCGATAGTTTGCGAAAGTCCAGGGTGACTGTTCACCGAGCACGACCCCGGAACGTTTTGCGGAAGGCCTGCGTCTTCTGCTTAGTCGCCCGCCGCGGCGCGACTAGCGACGGCATCCGCGGGCTTACTGGCCCACCACCGAAGCATCGCATAAACCGTTGCCAGCCCGGCCACAAACAGCACCAGGAATAAGGCGATGACACTCCACTGCGAGCGCACCGGAAGCTCGCTCAAGTGCACGAACGGCGACACGTAAGCGGTCCGCACCATTTGCCGGATGCCCACCATGACCACCAGCGTCAACAAAGTTGCGGCTACGCCCAGGCGCGCGTGCAGCAGCGTCTTCTCCGTTTTCGCCGCAAGAACCACATGCATGATGGCGGCCAGCGGCAGCAACATGCCGAACCCAATCAGAACGGCCCCTAATGCACTTCCGGTGAACAGGTCGATGAGCACGTTTTTCGGCAGCGCCATCAGAAACCACATTCCCACCAGGTAGTTCAGCACCGTCGGCGCAACGAACCATTGCGATCCACGCGTCAGCAACCACTGGCCGTATTCCGTCGAGCGCGTCCACACCCCGGCGGCAAACACGATCAGTCCGGCAATTGCGAACGCACTCAGCATGAAATGCAAGTAGCGCGGGATGAGCGTGGGCTCGCTCCAATTAAGGTGCAGGCCGGCGGCGCTTTCGCGATACATGGCCAGCCAGCGCTGCGGCGCCATCATCAGGGTGAAGTTGTTGACGTAGACGAAACCGATGCCAAGCAGCAACCCGAGCGAGAGCCAAAGCGTGCCGCTGCGGCCGGGATGCGCCTTGCTGTAATACGTCGCGTAATAGGCGACGATGAGTGCGGGGATCACCGCGATCCAAAACGCGCCGATCAGGATGGAACTGGCGTACAGCAGGTTCCCGTACAGCACTTGCACGAACAGCAGCGCGGCCACGCCGAGCGTGATGGTGAACGCCAGCGAGACCGGCAGCACCCGCAGCAGATCGGCCGCAAGCCGCCCGGCAAAGGCGTCACGCTTGCGCCGCAGCGTGCACATAAGCGCGATGGCGGTGCCGCCGACGGTCAGGTTCATCGCCAGCAGATGCAGCAGGAAGGTGACGAGGAGCAGCGCCATCATCAGCCACACTGGGCCAGGAAGAGGCATGGGATCGGTGGAGGGGACCGGAAGGTTATTCATCGCATAAGTCTCGATTCTTTACTGCGGTTTGTGCCCCAGGTTCGCGTCCGTGCTTTGGACGCTAACTGGGATAACCTAATTCGCCGCGCCGCTCTGCAAGAACGCAGCCAGTGCCTTGCGCTCCTGCTCGCTTCCGTGGAACGGCGGCATGTCGGAGTTCAGCGAATCCAACTGCTGCAACAGACCGTCGATGCTATCGGCATCCGTACCGGCGAGCGCCAGCGGCCGAAACTTGCCTCCAATGGTGTGGCACATCGAACAGCGCTGTTGGAAGACGTGATGTCCCAGTTCGGCAGCATTGGCTGGTGACTCGCTCGAGGGCGACGACAACGATGCGAGGTACGCTCCAACTGCGGCGCGATCATGTTCATTCCCGGCAAACGGCGGCATGGTGCCGCGCAGCACCGGCAGATGCTGCAGGATGTCCGTAGCGAACTCGGGAGTCCATCCCTGCACTCTGGGCGTCATCGCCCGATATCCGCTCACGCCATGGCAGGCGCCGCACTGGATGGCAAAGATCTGCCGGCCTTGCGCCAGCTGGCCGGAGCCATCAACCCACTTCGCGCTGGAGGCGAAACCGGTCGCGTTGAATCCGGGAAAGCTGGCCAGGCGAAGGTCGTTCGCATACATGTAGCTGCCGATCACGAATGGCTTGCGGGCCACCTCGCGCGTGTACTCGCCGGTTGCCATTACCGTGAACCCGCACAGCAGAATGAGAGCGACAATTGGTGCGCGCAGCCATGCGGGTTTGGCAACCGCGAAAAGCGCAGCCAGCAGGAAGCTAAGCCCAGCCGCATAAATCCCCAGCCGGATCACGTCCGCCATCCCGGGCAGCAGGATTGTGAAGTATGTCTTCGACTCCGCCGGGAACGAGGCGAAGTACCAGCGCGCCGGCAGCACCAGACAAGCGGTGCCCACCAGAATCCACATGCCGGCATAGCGCAGCACTCGCTCGCGCACCGGGCTCCCGAGACGCAGCCCCGTCACCAGTCCGAACATGCCCGCCAACACCACCGACATTCCCGTGCGCAGCACCAGCGACGGCCAGTACGTCGGATTGAAGAAGCCGCTCCAGAAGGCGTGCGTCTCGAGCCACCGGCCGGGCGTCAGCATATAGGTAATAATTCCGTTGATGATGGCCAGACTCGCCCACGCGGCGATGAAGTATACCCAGCCGACCGCCATATGGGCGGTGCGATCCAGGCGGTCCCAGCCGTAGGCGTAGATGAGCGCGGAGGTGATCTCGACGAAGAAGAAGACCCACTCGATGGCCCAGCCCCAAACGAAGGTATGAATCAGTGACGACGTCGCCTCAGGACTGACCAGGCCGATGGTGAACCAGATGCCAACGCCGGTGACTGCGCCGAACACCAGCGTGAGCAGGGCGAAAAACACGGAGTGTCTGCGCACGTACGCGAGCAGGCCCGCGTCGTTCATGCGATTGGCCTTGCGCTCCAGCAGCACCAGATAGGCGCCGCCGCCCACGGCGAAATGCGAGACGAAAACGTGCACGACCGCGACGAAAGCAATGAGCAGCCCGCCGGGAATTCCAATTTGCCAAAGTGGATAATTCATGAGGAGGAGTCCGTCTCTATAGACTCGCGCGGCGGGGGCACCAAGGTCTGTGATGGCGGTCACAGCGCGGTGCGCGTGCAATAATTAGGCGAGTGCCGGCTCAACCGCGGAGGGATGTGTGAGCGGTTGAAACCGGCGGTCTTGAAAACCCTCGCCATACCGGATGCTGACATCTAACCGATTGACAATGGGAGTAGACGCCAATGTTGCGCCGGTTGGGAATCTGACCACTGTAGTAAAACTGTAGTAGCCGGAGAGGTGGCCGAGTGGTTGATGGCACCGGTCTTGAAAACCGGCATACTCGAAAGGGTATCGGGGGTTCAAATCCCTCCCTCTCCGCCATCATGTTACATTGTCCGTTCCGGAGACATAGGTAACAGAACGTTCCGGAGACATAGGTTACACTTTTGGCCCGAAGGGGTTCTCCAGGGGCTGCAAGGTTTTTTCCTCCAGATCAATATAGCCGAGATCGTAATCCATAAAGCTCACCAGCCAGATGCCGTGGTCAACTTCCTTGACGCCGACAGCTTGGCCTGCAAGGGATACGCTGAGGTTGATCTTCTTGTTGTATAGGCAAAGGCGTCCGCAGCTGGTGACCACGACGGTGCGGTCGTGGAATGGGTAGTGGGGTTCAGGAATGCCGCGATAGGGGCGGCAGGAAGCCGAGTAGATCTCGGCCGGGTATTTCATGCCGAGAGCTTCATGAGGTCTTTCCTGATTGAACTCTTCCAGAAAGGCGTCGAACTTGGCTTGCTGCTGCAGGATGTTGGCGCCCGGCGGGCGAGTGGCTTCTTTCTTCAGGGTGAGATGC
Source organism: uncultured Acidobacteriaceae bacterium (assembly GCA_963713465.1). Lineage (GTDB taxonomy): Bacteria > Acidobacteriota > Terriglobia > Terriglobales > Acidobacteriaceae > Bog-257. The sequence goes on along the minus strand of CAVQLZ010000028.1, from coordinate 80,522 downwards.
ATACGTTCATGACGACCGTTCTGCTGAGGATGGCCGGGCCGGATGCGCTCGATGGAGATGCCTAACCGCAGCCACCACACGGAAAGCTTTGAGAGCTGAAACAGGCCATGTGGGGAAGCGAAGGGAACCCCGTTGTCGGAGCGGATGGCGCGAGGCAAGCCGCGTTCCTGGAACAGGCGCTCAAAGGCGGGAAACGCGAGCTCTTCCCGATTGGATTCCAGCGCTTCACACAGCAGCAGGTAGCGCGAAGAATAATCAGTGACGGTCAGCGGATAACAATAGCGTCGATCGCTGAGCTGAAACTCGCCCTTGTAATCGGTGCACCAGAGATCGTTGGGGTGCAGGCCATGAAACTGCAATTCTAGCTAATCCTATTTTCCCGGGCGATATGGTCAATTGTGGATGATGAGACGCGCCGCTGAAGGCGACGGTCCGAATGGTAGTGTCCTAACTTTTTCGTCAGGACACTACCAGGACGTTCAGGCTTACGGACCTGAGATATAGTTGTACTCGTTGTAAAACCACTGCCCGTCGACCAGCGACCACAGAGTGACATAGATCTGGCTGCCATCAGCCGGCAAGGTATTGACGGTGGTCGAAAAAGCGTTGCCCAAATTGCCTGACTGATAATAGTTATTTCCGCCTGCGGTGCTGCCCACATCCAGCCAGTAGCTGGTCGCACCACTTCCCGCACTCCAGGTGAAGGTGGCGGAGTTTCCATGCAGCGTCGATCCCGGAGTTGGCGTCTGCATAACGCCGAGCCCCGTCGCGGTGTTGAACGCAGTGTAGCTGTACTGGTTGTAAAACCACTGACCACCCGCGTACGAGTACAGGGTCACATACACCGTGCTTCCGTTGGTTGGCAACCCGTTCACGGTGGTAGCGAGAACGTTGCCGAGGTTGCCGGACTGATAGTACTGGTTGCCGCCCGGTGTGCTGCCTGCATCCAGCCAGTACGCAGTCGCCCCCGAACCGGCCGACCAGCTGAACGTCACGGAGCTGCCGGACAGGGTTGAACCCGAAACCGGTGAGGTAATGACACCTTCACTGGCGGTCACGCTGAACGCAGTGTAGGTGTACGGATGGCTCACCCACGAACCATTCACGAACGTATAGAAGGTCACGTAGACCGTGCTGCCGTCGGTCGGAAGCGACGTAACAGTTTGCGAGAGCGTAGTTGTGGGAAGGCTGCCGGACTGATAGTAGTTGTTACCACCAGCGGTGCTTCCGATGTCAATCCAGAAAGCGGTTGTTCCCGGAGGCCCGAACCATTGGAAGGTTGCGCTGCTGCCGGGCAGCATCGAGCCCGGATTAGGGCTGTACACCCCGGCCGGCGTGATGTTGAAGCTGGCATTGTAAGTCGCGGTGGTTGCAGGAGCCGTAACCGTATGGGTCGTGCTGGTGGTGCCGTCTTCCCATTGAGTGAAGACATACTGCGTCCCTGACACTACTTGCGGCGTGACCACGCTCAAGGTGCAGGAACTTCCCGGCGTCCAAGCCAAGGTAATCGGCGTTACATAAGATCCGGGCGCACACCCGGTACCAGATGAACTGACGGTAAGGCCGGAGGGCGAAGTTGTAATTTCGACGTCTCCCGCAGGGATCGACGGCGCCAACGACACTCCCTTGAAGTTGGAGTCGGACGGCGCTGCCGTAAGCTGCGTAAAAGTTGTTTGCCCTGTGGTGCATGAGCCAGAGCTTCCTCCCGCCGTGGTCGCCGCCAGGCAATCGGTGATTCCATAAAGAAAAGTCGGATCAAGATCGGCGATCGTGTAATTGGTCGCGTAAAGGTTGACACTGCCATCACTGTTCACAACGCCGGTCAGACCATATAAGCCGGTCGTGCCGTCAGTGTTGGTGGAGCAGGTCGTGTCGCCTGACTTTGAGTTTGGGTTTTTCACCAGGTTCAATCCCTGGTAGAGGGTGTATTCCCAAGTCCAGGTTCCGCTTACGTTCACCCACTTCTGCAGGCCGCCAGCGCCGCACAGGCTGTAAGTCGTTTCGTTGTCTGCCGAAGTATTTTTCGGGCTGCCGGTGTCCGCCACATACAAAACTGTCGAGCTGGCAAAGAAGTAATTCGACGGGCTCAGATTGATGTACTCGCCCGACACGTTGATGCCGTTAGTTTCGGCTGCGGTCAATTTCACCCTGCCCGTTCCGCCGGTATTGCCAAAACCGGTTAACAGAGACGGCCCGTTTGGAACGTCGGTTGGACAAGCGCCACCGGGAGCGGTTGCGCACGAGTACGTGGTGGTGTACGGAGGTGAGCCCAGCGTGCCGATGTAGCTACGGTTGTATGACCCTGTCTTGCTGTCCATCGAAACGTACAAGGTGTTGTTGGCAATCTGGACCGTCCGCGTGTCCTGGGACTCATTCGTTCCGCCGTCATCGCCGGTAATCGATGCGATGGCCGAGCTGTCGCCCAACATGGTAAAGAAAACTCCACCGGTGGCATCACCGCTGGTACCCTGGCCGGAAACGTAGATGTTCACTCCATCGGCGGTGTAGGTGCTGCGGGGGTTATTTCCGTTGAAGATGTTGTAAAGTGCGGTCGTGCTATTGATGTTACCGTTGGCATCAATCAACCCTACGACTCGTGGTACCGGCGTGTAGCTTTGCCCCGTCAGGCTGCCCGACTGGGCCAATTCACCTCCGGGCACACCGTACTGGGTCGGATTCGCGTTGAAAGCGTTGGCGTTGATGCCATATCCCATAATCGTCAGATATTGGCCCGCGCCGGAAAGCTGCAGCGTGCCCTCCGACGACGATCCGTACTCAGCGGACACAGGAACGTTCGCTGCCGAAAAGTTCTGTGGCAACTGCAAAGAGTTCACGAACGAGACGCTTAATGTCCCGTTAGGGGTGTACTGAAAGAGGGTGAGCAACGATCCTTGATTGTCGCCATAACCGCCTACCGAGCTGTTACCGGTGCCGTTGCCGGTGCCGTTTGGCACGTTGGTACATGTGCCTCCTTGAACACCGCAGCCTTCGACAGCAACAACCAGGTTACCGGGAGTGAAAAATGTGCCCGTCTGCGCGAGCGCAGGGACGGACAGCAGCAATGCAACTGCAAGAGCGATCTTTCCGATTCGACCTTCGGCCATAATGGGTTTTTCCTTCTAGGGCGAGTTATCAACCTCAAGGGGTTGAAGTGAAGCGGGCGAAGGGTATCACCTTGACGTTAAAGAGACGTGAATAGATAGCTGATCGAGATCAAGGACAAGTATGTCTCCAAGGGCTTCATGGAAGCTGAAGAAGTAAAGCTTCCGCCGCTAGAATCCGGGGCCTGACAATCCTTGCTTCCTACAAGGACCCGGTGTTGCAGCAGACCTTCGGTCCACTCATTGCCCTGAACCAGGGGCCGAACTTCGACGGTATCGGACAAGGTTTCACCGGGCGCAATGGCACGCACTCGGTGGGCAGCGTGCCGCCGGACACGGACATGGCAGTGGGGGATAACCAGATCATTTCGCTATTCCTACCTATTTCTCCTTCGCCTCATCGGTCGCCCAACTTTGAAGCTCAAAACTTGAAACTCATTCTGAGGAAATTTCGAACTGTTAAACTGGCCTTCATGCCCGACGAGCGCGCGCGCAAAATCAAGCTGATGCTCTTCGACGTCGACGGCGTGATGACCGACGGAACCATCTTCCTCTTTCCCGCTCCGGACCCGGGCACCGGTCACGGCACGCAAGCGCATCGCGAGCAGATGGCCGACGCCGGCGGCTTCGGCATTGCCAGCCACAACGTCGTCGAGGCCAAGGGCTTCAACGCGCATGACGGCACCGGCTTCTCGCTGGCGCGGCTGGGCGGGCTCAAGACCGGCATCATTACCAAACGCATCTCGGAGACCGTTGCCCTACGAGCCCGCGACCTGAAGCTCGAGCACGTCTACCAGGGCCAGCAGGATAAGGCCGCCGCGTTTTACGAAATTCTCGAAAACACCGGACTTAGCGCAGACGAGGTCTGCTACGTAGGCGACGACGTGATCGACCTGCCGGTGATGCGGCTGTGCGGGCTGGCGATCGCGGTGAAAAACTCGCGCCAGCAGGTCATCCGCGAGTCGCACTACGTGACCCCGCATGAGGGTGGCAAGGGAGCGGTGCGCGATGCCATCGAGTACGTCCTGCGCGAGCAGGGCAAGCTGGAGCAGGTCATCGACGAGTACATCCGCTCGCGCAGCCAAGAGCCGGCGACGAAGGGAAATTGAGCTCCGGCACGCCGGCTCCAGTAATGAGCTGTCCGCGAACATCCATCCCCTAACAACAAAAGGCCGGCGCGAGGCCGGCCTCAGTTGCGCAAAAACCATCTACTTCTTGGGTGCAATCGAGTCCTTGGCGGCTTTGGCCACGCGGAACTTCACCACAGTCTTGGCGGGAATCTTGATCGCTTCGCCGGTCTGCGGATTGCGGCCCATGCGCGCCTTGCGGTTCGACTTCACCAGACGGCCCAGTCCGGGGACGATGAACACCCCGTTCTTCTTGGTTTCCTTGATCGCGACTTCCGCCAGCGAATCAAGAAACGCCGCCGCCTGCTTGTTATTCAGCTCGTTCTTTTCAGCCATGTGGCGCACGAGCTGGGTCTTGGTCATGCCTGTTGCCATACGTAATCCTCCTTGAATTGAGCACTAAATATTGCTCCGACCGTGCGTATCGTATACCAACGCCCGCAGCCTGCAAAGCACTTTTCGCCTTATTTTATGCGGTTTTTTCCACAGGGGCACTCGAAAAGGCACCATTCATGCGGGTTTAGAGCGATGTTCGTCCCCAACACGCTTCAGAACGGGCATATTCCGTGCCGCAGCTTAGTAGTGAGACAACTGCAGCATGGCCCGGTACAGGTCTTCCGCCTGCGGCAGGATCTCGTCCTCCAGGATCGGCTGATAGGCGACGAATGTGTCCTTGGCTGCGACCCTCCTGATCGGCGCGTCCAGCTCATCGAAGAGCTCATCAGCAATCCGGGCAGCGATCTCCGCGCCATAGCCCCAGCTCAGCATGTCCTCATGCGCGACGATGGCGCGATGGGTCTTCGCCACCGACGTCGCAATTGCCTCCCAGTCATAGGGGTTGAGAGTGCGCAGGTCGATCAGTTCAACGCTAACGCCATTCTCGCGCTCGATTCGCTGCGCCGCTTGCAGCGCGCGCGGCACCACGGCGCCATAGGTCACCACGGTGAGGTCGTGGCCGGGACGCACGATCTTCGCCTTGCCGAACGGAACCATGTAGTCCGGCCCGGGATACGGCGCGCGGCCGAAGGTTTCGCGATATAGACGCTTGTGTTCCAGGAACATCACCGGATCGTCGCAGCGGATTGCCGTACGCAGCAGTCCGTTGGCGTCCAGCGCATTCGATGGAAACACGACGTGCATGCCCGGTGTGTGGGTGAAGATGCTCTCGCCGCATTGCGAGTGGTAAATCGAGCCGCCGGTCAGATAGCCGCCGATGGCGACGCGCACCACCGCTGGAGAGGAGAATGCATTATTGGAGCGCCAGCGAATCAGCGGCAGCTCGTTGCGCAGCTGTTGCATCGCCGGCCAGATGTAGTCGAAAAACTGAATTTCAACTACCGGTTTGAGCCCCCGCGTGGCCATGCCGGTTGCGCGTCCCACGATGTTCGCCTCGGCCAACGGCGAATTGAAGACGCGGTCCGAGCCGAATTCATATTGCAGTCCGGCGGTAAGCTTGAAGACGCCGCCCTTGCCCTTCACCTGCTTGTCCTTCAGATACTCTTCACGGCTGCAGTCGGCGACATCTTCGCCGAACATAACGATGCGCGGATCGCGCTTCATCTCGTCTTTCAGGCAAGCGTTGATGAGGTCGGCCATGGTCTTCTCGCCGGCCGCCGCACCTGTGTCTGACGGAGTGGGATGCACAGCCTCGGTCTGGAACTCTGACGTTGTGGGATCGAGGTCGGGCGAGTACACGAACTTCTTGTACGAGCCCGGCTCCGGCAAGGCCGCGGCCACGGCACGGTCGCTGGCCTCCTGGATTTCGGCCTCCACATCCTTCTCTAAGTCGTCGATGGCCTTCTCGTCGAGAATCCCTTCGCGGACCAAAAACAACTGGAAGCGCGTGATGGGATCGCGCTCGATTTCCAGCCGCCGCTCAGACTCAGGCCGGTAGAGCTTCTCGTCATCGGAAAGCGAATGCGAGTACGGGCGAATGACGTGCCCGTGCACAAACGCCGGACCATTGCCGGCGCGCATGTAGTCAACGGCGGCCTTCAATGCCGCGTAGCTGGCCAGCGGATCGGTACCATCAATCTCGGCAAAATGGAAATTGGGGAAGCCCCGCACCAGCTTGCTGATGTTGCCCCCCGCGGTTCCGACTTCGACGGGCACCGAGATGGCGTACTCGTTGTCCTCCACTAGGAACAACACGGGTAGTTTCAGGTTGGACGCGGAGTTCAGCGCCTCCCAGAATTCGCCTTCGCTGGTGGTACCGTCCCCACACGAGACATAAACCACTTCGTCGCCGTGGAAGCTGACATCCTTGAACTGCCGGTAGTCGCGGTCCGCTTTCGCGGCGGCTTCGGGATAACGGCTGAAGTAGCGGCCCGCTTCGGCGCAGCCCACCGCCTGCAGGAACTGCGTTCCCGTCGGCGAAGACTGGGTGACAATGTTAAGTTTCTTGTGTCCCCAGTGCGACGGCATTTGCCGTCCGCCCGAGTTGGGATCGTCCGCCGCGCCGACAGCTTCCAGCAGTTGCTCGTAAGGCGTCATGCCCAGCGCCAGACAAAGCGCGCGGTCGCGGTAATAGGGATAGAACCAGTCATAGCTGGGCCGCAGCGCCATACCGGCGGCGACCAGCAGGGCTTCGTGTCCCGCGCCCGAAATCTGGAAGAAAATCTTCTGCTGACGTTTGAGCAGGATTTCGCGGTCGTCCAGCTTCCGCGACAAATACATCAGGCGGTAGATCCCGATCAACTGCTGCCGCGTCAGTCCTTCGTATGTTGCTTTTGGTTCTGCCTGTGCAACGGCGGCTTTGGGTGGAGTCTTTGTGGTTGCCATCCAATGACCTCAGAGTGAGTACGAGCCCGACGTGAGGCTCACAGATTTTTCTATTGTACTTGCCCGGCAGAGTTCGCTGCGAGGCCGAGGCGGCTGACTATACTAGACGGAATGATTCGTATCTCCCGCGCTATTCCGCATAACAAGGTCAAGCTTGTCATATTTGATCTCGATGGCACGCTGATCGATTCGGAGCGCGACCTGGCGGCCTCGGTGAACGCCATGCTGGTGCGCTACGGGCGCAAGGAACTGCCGCTGGAGGTGATCGGTACTTACATCGGCGACGGCGCACCCATGCTCATACGGCGCGCGCTGGGCGATCCCGCCGATCGCGAGTTCCTGCAGGAGGCGCTAAACTTCTTCCTCATGCACTATCGCGAGCACAAACTGGACAGCACGCGTCCATACGACGGCGTAGAGCCGATGCTCGAGCAGTTGGCCGGCAATGGCGCAGGCCGAAAGCTGGCCGTGCTCACCAATAAGCCGGTGCGAGTGTCGCGCGACATCCTTGCCGGACTGGGAATGGCCGACAGCTTCTTCCAGATTTATGGTGGCAACAGCTTCGAAACCAAGAAGCCCGATCCGCTGGGCGCAAACACGTTGTTACGCGAAACTGGCGTCGCTCCGCACGAGGCTGTGATGGTGGGCGATTCGCAGGTCGACATCCTGACCGCTCGCAATGCGGGACTGTGGAGCGTGGGTGTCACATACGGCTTTGCTCCACGCTCGCTCGAGGTAGTCGTGCCTGACATCGTGGTCGACACTCCGGCGGAGCTGGCGAGCGCGCTGACGGGTGATATCACTTAATCGCATCGCGAGATGCGGGAATCTGCAGCTGCTGCCATCCTGAAATCCACGCAGCACCCAGCAGCAGCACCACCGGATAGCATTCCAATGTGTAGCGCGGCTCGGGATTGGCAAGCGTGCCCAGGAATGCCGAGCGCAACAGCACAAACAGCAGCATGAGGCCCACATAGCGCGGGCGGGGGCCGCGAACCACCCCCACAGCGGCGGCAACGAACAGCAGATTCAACACTCCCCAGAGCGTTGCGATAACGGAACTCTGAGTATCGTCGGCATACTCCCACCAGCGCGAGTCGAGCGGCAGCATCTCCGTCCGCGGCCGCAGCCACATGTCGGCGATGCGCAAGGCCGGCAGCCACACGTAGTAGCGTAATGGCCCGTCGTGAATTCGCTCCCGCGCCAGTTGCATGAATCGCGCATTGAGCTCGGGGTTGACGACCAGGACCTTGTTATAGTCCGCCGCGAGCGCCCTGGTCTGCTCGCGTTGCTGCGGGTTATCGAAGGCGCGCGACGGCAGGGAGCCCAAATCGAGTTTCTCGTCTGGCACCTGCCAGTAGATTTCTTCGGTGGAAACGTAATCCGCTGACCACGTCTTCACCCACTTGTCGAAGCCGTCGGGAACGAACTCATCGGGATCGCTAGCGGACTGCGGAACCAGCGGCTGAAAGCGATGGAAGTCGCGCCAGTTGCGAACCGTCCAGGGCACAAGCGGCGCGAGGGAGATCACCAGCACCAGCGCTCCCGCCCAGAACAGCCGCGAGCGTTCAGCCGGGCTGCGCCACATCTTCCACGCCAGATACAGCCCGAAGGCAATCAGCAGAATGCCGCCATCCGGGCGCAGCAAAATACCGCAGCCGATCGCCACGCCGCACCAGAGCCATGGCACCCATGCCGCACGCCCCTGCTCGAAGCCGATCAGTCCGGCGGCTGCGGCATCGAGTGCCAGTGCAACGAAGAAAATGCTCAGCGTCTCGGCCAGCGGAGCGACAGTGTAGTTCGCGGTGAACGGGCATAGCGCCGCCAGCAAGAACGCGATCCGCGCCGCGCCTATCGACACGGTCCTGCGCGCCAAATCGGCGATCAGGAAGCAGGCGATCACGTCCACGACGATCTGCACCAGCAGCACGGCGTTGTAATGCTCCTTGCCGAACAGCAGAAAGCATGCGGCGAGAAACGCGGGATAGCCGGGCAGGCGAATCAAAGTCGGATGCACGCCGTCGGCGTGCGTCAGGCCGAAGATGCCGTGGTCGAGCCAGTTCCTGGCGATATCGCCGTAGATGAGCGAATCGCCGGTGACGTGCGGAAACTTGAAGTAGAAGAACAGCCGCAGCGCAAACGCGCCGACAGTCGCCAACAGGAAGTATCCCGGGGCATCGCGAATTACGCGCCAGAAGGGCAGGGAAGCAGCGCGAGCTGACGCGATCTTGTGCGACGCGGACACGTCGCGAATATAGCAGCAGGCGCGGGTCACGTGTCAGCAGGCATCAACTCGCGAATGATGCGATTGCCGCGAGTGGCTTATCCGAAAACCGGGTTTCTACCAGCAACTAGCACTAGGGGCGAAAACATCTACTCTGACACGCCACGGCAGGGCCAGTTTGCTCTCCCTCCTGTCCGCAAGTACGATTAAGCTGATTCCGCCAAAATGCCGCAATCCAAACAGATTTTCTTCGATCCGGATCGCAAGCGCTGGCGCCGCTTGCGGCTGGTCATCGATACCAGCGTCATCCTGGTCACGCTGCTGGTGGTGTTGTTCGTGATCTCGGTGCTACGCGGATCGTCTGTGCCGGGGGTTGCGCTGCCCGAAGTCAAGAAGCCCTATCACGCGCTGAAAGCTGAGCAAAAGCGTAAGCTTCCGCGCCGCCTGAATACGCACCGCAAGAGCAAACGGCCGGCCTCGCAGGTGGTACTGAACTCCGACGAAGGCATTCGTGGCGCATTCTACGTGCAATGGGACGCAGCCAGCTTCGCCTCGCTCAAGGAGTACTACCCGCAGCTCGACTTGCTCTTTCCGGAGTGGATGCACGTGCTGACCGCCGATGGCCGTCTGCAGGCTGTCACCGAGCTCAACACGCTGTATGACGTAATCGACGACAAGGGCAAGCCGCGACCCATCGACGAGAAGGTCATGGCGTTCCTCAAGAGCGAGAAGGCGACGACCGAAGTCTTTCCATTGGTCAATAACTACGATCCTGTTTCCAACAAGTGGGACCCCAATGCGACGGCAAAATTCATGGCCGATCCCGCGGCCCGCCAGCGCTTCCGCAGCGAAGTGATGGCGTATCTCGGAACGGACCAATACAAGGGAATCACGCTGGACATCGAAGCGTTTCCCGAGGATTCGCGCGCCGACTACCGCCAGCTTGTCCAGGAGCTTTATGACGACCTTCACGCCAAAGGCATGAAGCTGTACGTTGCCGTGCCGGTCAACGACAAGGATTTCGACTACGCGTCGATCGCGGCCGTCTCCGACGGCTTAATCCTGATGAACTACGACCAGCATTATCCCGGAGGCGATCCGGGGGCGGTTTCCGGCCAGGACTGGTTCGTCAAGAACCTGCAGGAAGCGTTGCAGGTCATCCCCAAGCAGAAGATCATCTGCGCCGTCGCGAACTACGGTTACGACTGGGCGATGAAGAAGGGGCAAAAGAAAGGCACGCCGCCGGAGAACAACCACACCGTGACCGTGCAGGAGGCGTGGCTGGAGGCGTCGGACTCCGAGACCGACATTAACTTCGATGACGACGCAATGAACCCGCACTTCGCGTATCTGGACGAGAAGAACACCCGCCATGATGTGTGGTTTCTTGACGCCGTGACTGCATTGAACCAGATGCGCGCCGCGCATGCGCTGGGGATCGATACTTTCGCGCTATGGCGGCTGGGCTCGGAAGACCGCTCGCTGTGGGCGGTGTGGGACAAGCCGTTCGAGGCGGGCGCAACCAGCCGCCTGGATGCAGTTCCGCCCGGTCAGGACGTTGACGATGAAGGTTCGGGCGAAATCATTCGCATCCAGTCGCGGCCTTCTCCCGGCGAGCGTACGCTCACGGTCGATCCCGATACGCACCTGGTGAGCGACGAAATCTTCAAGACCCTGCCCATGCCGTACGTGGTGGACATGTACGGCGGCACGCAGGAGAAGAAGGTCGCGCTCACCTTCGACGACGGTCCCGATCCCGAGTGGACGCCGAAGATCCTGGATGTTCTGAAGGAACACGACGCTAAGGCGACGTTTTTCCTCATCGGCGCCCAGGTGGAGAAGTTTCCCGGCATCGCCAAGCGGATTTACAACGAAGGTCACGAGATCGGCAACCACACCTTCACCCATCCCGACGTCAGCGTGATCTCCAAACGGTACTTCGAAGTTGAGCTCAACCTGACGGAGAGGCTTTTCGAGAGCAAGCTCGGCGTGAAGCCGGTGTTTATGCGGCCGCCGTATGCCATCGACGAAGCGCCGGATACGGCCGACCAGGTGCGGCCGTTGGAGTGGTCGCAGGATTTGGGCTACATCACTATCGGGGAGAAGATCGATCCCAACGACTGGCGCGACAATCCCCGGCCGACGGCGCAGCAGATCGCGGACGACGTGATGAAAAACCTGCCGCCGTGCGCGCCCGACAATCTGGTTCGCTGCGGCAATGTCATTCTGTTCCACGACGGCGGCGGCGATCGCAGCCACACGGTGCAGGCGCTGGATATCGTGCTCACTGGGCTGAAGCAGCGCGGCTATCAGGTTGTGCCCGTCTCCGAGTTGATGGGCAAGACGCGCGCCGACGTGATGCCCCCGATCACCACCAACGAGCGCTGGGCGGCGTGGGTGGATAGTCTCAACTTCTCCCTATTCGGCCTGTTGCAGTCGTTCATCATCTTCGTCTTCTTTGTCGGCGACTTGCTGATGAGCGGGCGTCTGGTTGTGGTCGGCGCGCTGGCGATTTATGACCGCGTGCGCAGGCGCAATGCCGGCTTCGACCTTAACTACCGTCCCGCAGTAGCGGTGCTGGTGCCCGCCTACAACGAAGAAAAAGTGATCGAGCGCACGGTGCGTTCGGTGCTCGACTCCGACTATGTCCACCTGCGAGTAATCGTGATTGACGACGGCTCGCAGGACTCGACCCTGGAAGTCACGCGAACGGCATTTGAGCGGGAGATCAAAGACGGGCGCGTGACCGTGCTCACCAAGCCGAACTCCGGCAAGGCCGACGCGCTCGATTACGGCCTGGAGCAGGTCACCGAAGAGTTGTTCGTTGGCATTGACGCCGATACGCTGATCGCGCCCGACGCGATCTCGAAGCTGGTGCCGCATTTCGCCAATTCCAAAGTCGCAGCAATTGCGGGCAATGCGAAAGTCGGTAATCGCGTCAATTTGTGGACGCGCTGGCAGGCGCTGGAGTACATCACCAGCCAGAACTTCGAGCGTCGCGCCCTCAACACGTTGAATGCGGTGAGCGTGGTTCCCGGCGCGATCGGTGCGTGGCGGACTTCTGCCGTGCGTGCGGCCGGCGGCTATCAGCGCGACACTGTGGCGGAGGATGCCGATCTGACCATGGCGTTGCTTCAGGCCGGCTACTGGGTCAATTACGAAGACCGCGCATTGGCCTATACCGAAGCGCCGACCACCGCGAACGGCCTCATGCGGCAGCGCTTCCGCTGGTCCTTCGGCATTATGCAGGCGGTATGGAAGCACCTTGGCGCAGTCAAGCAGAAGGGCGCGTTGGGCTGGGTTGCGATTCCGAACATGGTTATCTTCCAGATCCTGTTACCGCTGGTGTCGCCCTTCATCGATCTCATGTTTGCCGTGGGCGCGGGCTGGTACTTCGTCGACAAATATCGCCATCCCGAATCCGCCAATCCCGCCGACTTCCACAAGCTGGTGGTGTACTTCCTGCTGTTCATGGTCATCGACTTCATCGCCTCGTCGATTGCCTTCACGCTGGAGCGGCAACAGCCGGGTGGCAAGCGCGACTTCCTGCTGCTGGGCCATGTCTGGCTGCAACGCTTCGCCTATCGCCAATTGTTTTCGCTGGTCTTGATCAAGACGCTGAAGCGCGCAGTGGAAGGCCGCGGCTTCGCCTGGGACAAGCTGGAGCGCACGGCCAGCGTGCGGCAGCCCATCGCACTGGCGCGCGAGAGGGCGCAGTGAGCCCCGCGATTAGGCCCGCGCTCGACATGGGCGTGAACGTCGCGGGCATTGCTCTGAAGAATCCGGTGCTCGCCGCCTCCGGCAGCTTCGCCTACGGCGTGGAATTTGAAGACATCGTCACGCTCAGCCGGCTCGGCGGCTTCGTCACCAAAGGCCTCTCGCGTGAGCCGATGGCGGGCAATCCTCCGCCGCGCTTGTTCGAAACTGCTGCCGGAATGCTGAATGCCATCGGCCTGCAGAACATCGGGGCGCGCGCGTTCCTGGAAGAGAAGCTGCCGGTCTTGCGCAACATCAAAGACATCGTATTCTTGTGCAATGTGTTCGGCCACTCGCAAGACGAGTACGAAGATGTCGTGCGCATGCTGAACGACGGCGAAGGCATCGCCGGTTACGAACTGAACGTCTCCTGCCCCAACACGAAATGCGGAGGCATCGCCTTCGGCAGCGATCCCAAGATGCTGTTCGAGGTGGTCAGTGCGGTGAAGAAGATTTCCACCCGTCCGCTGGTGGTGAAGCTTTCGCCGAATGTGACCAGCATCCCCGACGTAGCTCGCGCCGCCGAAGATGCCGGCGCCGATGCGATTTCCCTCGTGAATACGTTCGTCGCCATGGCGATCGACGCCGAGACTCGCAAACCGCGCATCTCCAACATTACCGCCGGGCTCTCCGGACCAGCGATTAAGCCCATCGCCGTGCGAATGGTGTGGGAGGCCGCGAAGACGGTGAAGATTCCCGTGATCGGGTTGGGTGGAATCAGCACCGCCGAAGATGTCGTCGAATTTTTGCTGGCGGGCGCGACTGCAGTCGAGGTCGGCACGGTGAACTTCTGGGACCCGTGCGCCTGCGAGACGCTGGTCGATTCGCTGGAGAAGTGGTGCCTGGAGCATCGCGTCGAGAAAATTTCCGATTTGACCGGCGGGCTGGAAGTCTGAGTAGACTCGCTGGCAGACGTGCTGGATGACGGCGTGGCCGGCATGCAGTTCGAGGAGATGTGTGACTACGGTTGATGTCAAACCTGCCCAGCAGAGTCATACGCCTGGATTCACGCGGACCAACCGCTCTCGTCTCCAAGGAATCGTTTTCGCCTTCCTTCTGGTTATTGCTGTCGTCGCGGTTTACTACCCCGTCCATCGGCAACCCTTCGCGAATTACGACGATCCCGACTACGTCAGCGACAACGTTCATGTCAGGGCCGGCCTGACCTGGACGACGCTCCGTTGGGCGCTGACAGCGCGCGATGCCGCCAACTGGCATCCGGTCACGTGGGTGTCGCACGCGCTCGACACGCAATTGTTTGGCGTCACGCCCGCCGGGCCGCACGACGTCAATGTCTTGCTGCAAATCGTCAACGCCTTGCTTCTGTTCTGGGTGTTGCGGCGCGCCACCGGCTCCACTGGCCGCAGTTGGATGGTAGCCGCGCTCTTTGCCCTGCACCCCATCAACGTCGAGTCGGTGGCCTGGATTGCCGAGCGCAAGAACCTGCTCAGCATGTTCTTCTTTCTGCTGGCGCTGGAGGCGTATCGCTGGTACGCCACCGCGCCGCATGGGTCAGGCAATGATGCGAACAGAATCCGGAACCGGCGTTATCTTCTGGTCGCCGTTCTGTTCGCGCTGGGCCTGATGTCGAAGCCACAGGTGATCACTCTGCCATTCGTGCTGCTGCTTTGGGACTATTGGCCGTTGGAAAGAATCGCCTTTCGCTCTTCGCTGTTCGCCCTTCGCCAGAAAAGTGCGGCGAGCGTCTGTGGCGAAAGGCGAATAGCGAATAGCGAATGGCGAATGTTGCTGCTGGAAAAGCTTCCACTGTTTGGGCTGTGTTTAATCAGCGCGGGTCTTACCTTCAACGCGCAAGCGGCCGGCGGCGCAACTAGTAACTACCCGCTCGCGCTGCGTCTGGAGAACGCGGTCATCTCCTACGTTCGCTACCTGGCGAAAGCGTTCTGGCCATCGCACCTGGCGCTCTTCTATCCCTATCCCCTTCACCGGTACCCTCCCGCGGAAGTTCTCGTTGCGGTCCTTCTCCTGCTCGCTATCAGCATCGCGGTTGCGGTAGCGCATCGCCGTCGCTACCTCACCGTTGGATGGTTGTGGTTCCTGGGGACCATGGTACCGATGATCGGCATTGTGCAGGTCGGTACCCAGGCCATGGCCGACCGCTACGCCTATCTGCCGTTCATCGGACTGTTCATCATGATCTGCTGGCTGGCGGCCGATCTGACTGCCAAAGCACACGCCCCGCGGCTCCTCGTGCGTGGAGCCGGTATCGCATTGCTCGCGGCTCTGGCTGTCGTCAGCCATCGCCAGGTCGGCTTCTGGAACGATCACATCACTCTGTGGACCCACGCGCTCAACGTCACGCACGATAATTGGATAGCCGAAAATAATTTAGGCACGGCACTGCTGAAATCGGCCCGTGTGGAAGAAGCCATCCCGCATTTCCGCGCCGCCGTCGCGCTCTACCCGACCGATCCCAACAGCAACCTGAACATCGGCACCTACGAGCAGATGCACGGCAATTTGCCGGCTGCCATCCAGCGGTATAAAGCTGCGGCAAGCTATGCGCGCAATCCCAAAACCAGGGCGCGGGCTTACAACAATCTGGGGTATGCCTACAAAGGTATCGGCGATTTAACCAGTGCCCGCGACAGCTTTCAACGCGCTGTCGAGGCCGATCCGGCTTATTCCGGAGCCTGGATCAGCCTGGGAGTGGTGGCCCAGCGCATGGGCGATCTCGCGCTGGCCGTCAACGCCTATTCCCACGCCATGCAGTCCTATCCTTCGGATTTTGGCTACGTCTTGCTGGCTGGAGCTTTCGAGCAAAGTGGCGATAACCGTCAGGCCGAGCTCGCACGAGAGCAAGCGAAGCGCCTGTCGAGAAACTTTGGCGCGGCGCAACGATACGCCAACGAGCTGTTGTATCACTAGGGCGATTGCCCTAATCCTAAAGAAGCTGCCAAACCGAATCACCGGCGCACAGCAGCTACTCGCTTATAATGCGGCAGGTAAAGGGGAACAGATGAGTTCTGCCGCATTGAGTTCCACACCGGCAACCGATGTCTTGACGGCGCCGGGGCCTGCCCTGCCCTATGGCAAGGCGATTGGCCTCAGCCTCCTATTGGCCATCGCCAGTAGCCTGTTGTATTTGCCCATCATCCACCATCCTTTCGCCAATATGGATGACATGGGCTACGTCTACGAGAACCTGCACGTGCAAGACGGCTTGACGTGGGACACGATCACCTGGGCGGCGCGCACCTTCGACGACAACAACTGGCATCCCGTCACCTGGCTCTCCATTGCGCTCGATTGTCAGATGTTTGGTATCGACCCCGCCGGCCATCACGCCATGAACATCGTCTATCACACCATCGACGGCGTGGTTTTGTTCTGGGTGCTGCTGCTGGCCACAGGCTTTATCGGCCGCAGCTTCATGGTGGCCGCGCTGTTCGCTTTGCATCCTATCAATGTCGAATCCGTCGCCTGGGCCGCGGAGCGCAAGACCGTCCTCAGCACGCTTTTCTTCTTACTCGCGCTCGGCGCTTATCGCTGGTACGCGCAACGACCCGGGATTCCTCGCTACCTGGTTGTGGCTGCGCTATTCGCACTGGGTTTGATGGCGAAGCCGCAAATCATCACCCTGCCCTGCGTGCTGCTGCTGTGGGACTACTGGCCGCTGCGGCGCATGTTCCCCAACGTGGGTGTCGCCGCCGGCGAGCAGGAGCGCCTGGCACCCCTTCCACCGAAGAGCTTGCGGTGGCTGGTAAAGGAGAAGCTTCCGCTGTTGGTCCTGTGCGCCGCCAGTGCGCTGGCCACCATGAAGGCGCAAGGTGTGGGGCGTCCCCAACAATGGCCTTACTCCATCTGGATCAGGACCGGCAACTGCATTGTTGCCTACGTGCGCTATATCGGCAAGGCGCTTTGGCCCACGCACCTTGCCATCATCTATCTCCATCCAGGAAACTCGCTGCGCTTCTGGCAAGTCGCGGTTTGCGGATTGTTGTTGCTCGCCATTACCGCGCTGGTGGTTGTCCGTTACCGCTATCGCTACTTGCCGGTCGGGTGGTTCTGGTTCCTGGGGACGCTGGTGCCCACCATCGGCTTCGTTCAAGTGGGAAGGCAGGCCCTGGCCGACCGTTATGCTTACCAGTCGTTTCTCGGCCTGTTTATCATGGCTTGTTGGGGCCTTGCCGATTGGGCGCGGCTGAAGAAGCTTCCCCGGGCACTGCTTCCCGCAGTCAGTGTTGCCGTTTTGGCGATTCTGAGTGGGTTGACCTATCGCCAGATCGGATATTGGAAGGACAATCTGACACTGTGGACGCACGCCTTGCAGGTGACCAACAATAACTGGGTGGCGGAAGACATGGTCGGAGGCCTGCTGCTAAGCCAGGGCCATAAGGAAGAAGGCATGGCGCACTACCGGATTGCCGCTGAAATTAACCCGGACGATCCTGGTTCGAACCTGGCCGTTGCCATTTACGAGCAAAACCGCGGCAACTTGCAGGATGCGGTGCGGCTCTACAAACATGCCTTGAGCGAAATAGACGATCCCTTGGAGAAGGCCAAGGTCTATCAGAATTTGGCCGTGGCCTATCGCGATCTGGGAGACATACCGGATTCGGTGGACTGTCTGCGGCAATCCGTACGCTTACGGGCCAAACACTAAACCCCGCGATATATGCCGTCAAGAATTCGTAAGCCAAAGCCGTTTCGCGCCACCACGGCCGTAAAAGCGGCCGCGCGGGCCCAGGTCGGCTCACCCCCTCCGACGCGTACCGAGCCCGGCGACAAGAAACGCCAAGGCAAGTCCGAAAAGCACAAGCCCACGTTAAGCAAGCTGCTGCGGGAAGAGGATACCTAAACCGGGAACCGTATCCGGTTGGGAGCTAGAAGTTGGGGCGGTCCAGCGGCGGCTGCCAAGCCAGGAATTCCTGGCGCATTCGCTCGACGTAATGCTGCAGCAATTCCTGGACGCGCCGCGGCTCTGGCGATCTGACAATCAAGCCCACATGATGTTTCTTCTCACTCATGCGCCAAACGATCTCAGGATCGTTGTATGCCGAAGTATCCGGCGTCTCCTGCTTGGCTAGCGAAACCAGCAGCCCGGCAGAATCGTTTCTCGGCACGGGCGGCTGGTAGGGCGCTTTGCCGCCCGCGATTTCGACCTTGGCCCACTCCGCCCACAGGTTTATGCCGGTCGCTACTTCGATGAGGTCCACAATGTGCGCACCGCCCACGCGCGCCGAGGTTTCCAGGAAGTACAGCCTGCCATCTTCGCGCCCGCGGATGAACTCGCTGTGCGAGACGCCGCGCACCAGCCCGAACGCCTGCATCACCTGCTGGTTCATTTCGATCAACGGTTGCGCCTCCGGCGAGCCCAGCGGGAGCGTCGCCGTGGTGAAGACATCACCCTGCTGCGAGACTTCCATGGGCGGACGCCCGTAGCGGCTGGCGATGGAGAACAACAGCTCGCGTTCGTAGAAGATTGAATCCACGTGGTAGATGTCGCCCGGCACATATTGCTCCAGCAGGTAGAACGACTGCTGGTCGCCCAGTTGATCGAGTGCGGCCCAGAACTCGTCGGCATGGTGGATCTTTTTGATGCCCATGGAGCCGGCCATGGAGCGCGGCTTCAAGACCCATGGTGGCCCAACCCGGGCCATGAATTCGCGCAGCCGATCGTAATTCAGAACGTGGATAAACTCCGGAACCAGCACTCCTTCGCTGCGGGCATTGCTGCGCATCGCCAGCTTGTCGCGGAAATAGCGCGCCGTGGTATCGCCCATCCCGGGCACACGCAGGTGCTCGCGCAAGGTGGCCGCAGTCTCCACATCGAAGTCGTCGAGGGCGACGATGCGATCGATGTTTTCCGTGCGCGCCATATAACTCACGCCCAGCAGCACGTCCTGCAGGTTCCACTGCTTCTGCACGTCGGGCATGTAGAAGGTCTCATCGATGCTCTCGCGCGGCCAGCTTTCATCCTTCAGGCTGTGCGAGGTCAGCAGCAGGGTACGGCAGCCCTGCCGGTGGCATTCGCGGATGAACTCGCTACCTTTGTAGTAGCTGGCCAGGCAGAGAACGGTGAGCCGGCGGTTTTCAGGGATGTGCGGTGCTGAGGTTGACATGCTCACCTCGCCTGCGACAGCATTGGCGTGTTCGCCACACTATAGCAGGCATGGGGGCTCAGGAACCCGTCTGCTTCTTTACTTCTTCCACGTCAATGGGGCGGAATCGATCCAGCAGAATGAAGCCGATGAGCACCGCGACCGGGACATAGAGTGCGCGCAGCTCCCATCGTGTCTTGGCGAAGGCCCCAAAGGCCGCTCCGAGAACGTATGCCGTCCACACCGCGGCCAGCATGGCGCCCTCCCTTACGTCTTTCTGGGCGGGCGCATTTTTCACAATGTGGGATATGCCCGTCTGTGGGAGTTGATCGACTGCCCAGAAGATGACGCGCGTCACGGACTCGCTCATTTTCGTTAGCGTCCCCGTAACAAAAGTGGTGTAGATGGTGAGCGCGCCTACGTGGGTCAAGGTTGCCGTTTGCACTCCCATGGCGAATGCCAGCACGGCTACCAGGCCGAAGTATGCCGGCGAATGCAGGTCCACGATCTCTCCCAGATGCATGGCCGGAGTAGCGCGCGCGAACAGCAGCAGCAAGAAAGCCTCGACCGCAAAGGTCCACGACGCGATGTGCCTGCGACCCGTCCGTCCGGCAAGCTCCATCGCGATGCGCGTCAGCAGCATTCCCACAACGTAGGACAAGACCGCGCACATCGGCCGCAGAAAGTTACGCCAGTCGTGCTGGCTCAGATACATGCCGATGTGAATGCTGTTGCCGCTCATGTTGGCCGTGAAGACCTGGAACAGCGCGATATAGCCGACGGCATCGACAAAGCCGCCCATGGTGGTGAGAGTCAGGGCCAGGGCGACTTTGCCGCCCACACCGAGCTGGGAGGAGTTGCTCACAGGCGTTGCAGCGCCAACTTCGCGGCATTATAGCCGCACATGCCGTGTACCCCGCCGCCGGGAGGCGTGGAAGACGAGCAGATGTAGATATCGCGCGCCGAGGTGGCATACTGCCGCATTGTGGGACGGAACAGAAACTGCTGCAGATTGGCCAGTCCGCCGCCAATGTCGCCGCCGATGAGGTTAGCATCCATGGCCTGCAAGGCCGCGGGAGAGAAGACGCGTCGCTCCAGTACGCAGTCGCGAAATCCCGGAGCAAAACGCTCAATTTGCGCCTCCAGGCGCGGCAGCATGTCGAAGTCGGAACCGTTAGGAACGTGGCAATAGGCCCAGGCGATGTGCTTGCCCTTTGGCGCACGCGAAGCATCGAACAAGGTCGGCTGCGCCAGCAGGACAAACGGGCGCTCCGCATGACGATCGTGCCGCATGGCGTCTTCCGACACCACGATCTCTTCCAGTGTGCCGCCCAGATGCACGGTCGCCGATCGCAGGCATTCGGATGCTTTCCACGGAATCGGACTGGATAAAGCGTAATCGACTTTGAACACGCCGGGCCCGTAGCGATACCGCTCCAGTTGGCGGCGGTACGCGGGCGACAAACGGTCTCCGGCAATGCGCAGAAGTTGTCGCGGCGTGACGTCACACAGCGCAAGGTCGAATCTGCCGGGTTCTCGAAGATCTTCCATCCGACTTGACGTATGGACCTGTCCGCCTAGCTTTGCGAGATGTGCACACAGCGCATTGGTGATCGACTGCGCGCCCCCCCGCGGAATGGGCCATCCCACAGCGTGGGCGGTCGCGGCGAAGATGATCGCGAATGCTGAAGTGAGCGGCTCCTCTAGCGATAGGACGGAGTGCGCTGCCAGTCCTGCGAACAGCGCTTTCGTGCGCGGGTTACGAAACCAGATATGCGCAATGGAGTTGGCCGATGGAAATCCCAGCAATCCCAGCCGGGCGAGGAGAAATGGGTGTCGCGGGAAAAGCGAGACTGGCCGCAGGACCTCCGGCGCCAACTCGCTCCAATGCTCCGCGAAGGGTGCAACCAGCCGGCGCCACTGCTTGCCGTCCTGTCCGAAAACAGATTGCGCATCACTAAGATCGCGTTCTAGGACCACCGCGCTGCCGTCATCAAGCGGATGGGCGACCGGCGCCGAAGGCTGGATCCATTCCAGTCCGTAATCTCCCAGGGGAAGTGTCGAGAAGAACGGCGAAGCCAGCGCCATGGGATGCACGGCCGAGCCGAAGTCGTGCAGAAATCCGGGAAGTGTTAGCGGAAGTGTGCGCGCGCCGCCCCCGGGCTGCGCTTCCGCCTCGAAGACCTCAACCTGAAATCCCGCTTGCGCCAGGACGATCGCGGCGGCCAGACCGTTGGGACCTGCTCCGATGACAACGGCGCGTCGCGACCTGGCGGGCATACGAACAGTGTATGCCCTTACACCTTTTTGCCATTCTTCTCCAGCGTGACAAAGAAGTCGCGGCTGATGGGCTCAACGGTCGCCTTCGCTTCGGGAAATTTCGCGCACAGTTGCCTGATCTGTTGCGCGGTGTAGAGAAACAGGTCGCACCGCTTCTTGTACCGCATCTGCCGCTGCCAGCCCAGCACTCCACCGGCGACAGGGAACGAGAAGAATGCTTTATGCCGCGTTAGCGACAGCACCTTGGCCACGACTTTCTCCGCATCGGGCATGTAGTCCATGAAGCCCATCACGATCACGTAATCGAACAGCTCCTGCGGCTGGTAGGTATAGAAGTCGGCCACCATGAACTTGCAGCGGTCGCCGACGCCGACTTTCTCAGCGTGCTCGGTCGCGAGCTTCAACATGCCGTCGGCAAAATCGATACCCACCACGCGCGCTGCGCCGCGCTGCGCCAGGGTGATGGAGTAGTGCCCCGGCCCGCAACCCACGTCCAGCACGCTCTTGCCCTGCACCGGCTCGCAGCCTTCAATGGACTTCTCATAGCGCAAGCGCATGCTCTTGCGAAACAGACGGTTGATTACGCTGTCAAGGACGCCGTTCTGGTTGCCGTAGATGGCGTCGAAATCGTTGGCATATTGATGGAAAAAAGTTTGGGTACGATCAGGCGACATGAGTATTTACCAATTCGGGGTAGTTGCTGATGACCTGCTGAAACGTCGTGACAGGAAAATCCCGGAGAATGCGCCGGATCTTGGGTTCCGTGCTTTCGAGGTTGACGTACGATTTGAACGCGCGGCTACGCTTCATCGGCAACCGCGGATGCGCGGGATCGATTTCTCGCGGGTGAATGTAGAACACCACCGGCCTGCCGTCCGCCAGCACCTCGTTCACCTTCTTGTAGATGAGCCAGTAAGGGAAGAACCGCAGATAGCCTCCGCCGAAGAAACACATGCCTCGGCCCAGGAAATTGGCCACCGACACCGGCATCTCCAGGATGCCCTCACCATTCACGCGGTAAGGATCGCGACGGCCGTCGGGAATTCCGCCGTGCGTCCGGTGTGCCGGGAAGATGGAAGAATCGTACTGGTAGCCTGCCTCGGCCAAAGCATCGAAGAACCACGGCGTATCGGCGGTGCTCGAGAAGCCGGGAGCCCGATAGCCGACGACCGGCACGCCCACTATGTCCTCCAGCAACAGGCGCGCCCTGCGAGCGTCTTCCAGGAATTCGTCGCGCGATTGCTCATACACCAGCCGATGTCCATAGCCATGTGAGGCGATCTCATGTCCCCGCTTGAACGCTTCTTTCACCAGGTGCGGAAACTGCTCCCCGATCCAGCCCAGCACAAAGCACGTCACCTGCACCCGCTGTTCGCTGAACAAATCGAGCAGTTTGGTGAAGTTCTTCTCGACGCGCGAGGGCAATCGGCTCCATTCCGCAAGCGCGGGCGCGCTCGGAACGTCCAGAATGTGAAACCAGTCCTCTACATCGACCGAGAAAACAAGGTTCTGCATCAAGGCTCGCGGGCTTCTACGTATATCGCTTTCGCGTGCAGGCGGCAAGTGACAGAATAGGCCACAACTCAAATTTGTAACCGGCGCAGCGTGGCCATTTGACTCTGCCGGCGATGCTGGTCTAGCCTCAATCCCTTGCACCGCCTTTGTTGAGCTTATTGTAACCAACTCACGCTGCGTTTCTTTATGAATTTACGTTTCCGGCTCTTGCTTGCGTGTTGTATCGCCATCTGCCTGCAGGCTTCTGCCGGCGACATGGTCAGCCCCAGCCATGGCAGTAAGGGGATGGTCGCGACGGTGCATCCCGAGGCTTCCCGCGCCGGTGTCGAGATGATGCAGGCGGGCGGCAACGCCGTCGACGCAGCCGTGGCGGTGGGCTTCGCCTTGGCAGTAGTTCAGCCGGAGGCCGGCAACATCGGCGGAGGCGGTTTCCTGCTCTTCCGTCGCCCGAGCGGCGAAGTGCATTTCCTCGATTACCGCGAGAAGGCGCCGGCCCAAGCGACGGCGGCCATGTATCTCGACAGCCACGGCAACGTAATTCCGGAGATGAGTACCGTCGGCTACAAGTCAATCGCTGTTCCGGGCTCGGTTGCGGGACTGGCGTACGCCCAGCAACATTGGGGCAAGCTCTCGCTGCAGCAAGTGATGGAGCCTGCGATTCGGCTGGCGCGAGAGGGCTTCGTGCTCGATTACGATGAGGCGAGGTCGTTTCGCGATCGGCACCTCGCCAGGTTTCCCGACTCCCATCGCATCTTCCAGCGTGACGGTGACTACTACCGACAAGGTGACACGTTCAAGCAGCCGGAACTGGCGAAGACATTGGAGCGCATCGCCGCTAATCCTGATGACTTCTATCATGGATCGCTCGCGCGCGAACTGGCCGCAGCCATTCAGAAGGGCGGAGGACTCATCACCGCCGAGGACCTGGCCCAGTACACCGTCAAGGAGCGGCCGCCGATTCGCGGCACCTATCGCGGCTATGAGATCATCAGCGCGCCGCCGCCCTCGTCGGGAGGCGTTGCCCTGGTAGAGATACTGAACATTCTCGAAGGCTACGATCTGGCGAAAGAGGGCGATCGTTCCGCCGAAAGTATTCACCTCACCGCGGAGGCCTTCCAGCGCGCTTTTTTTGATCGCGCGGAGTTCATGGGCGATCCCGATTTCTCGAAGATTCCGGTGGCGCAACTGATCGACAAGCGTTACGGCAACGCCTGGCGGGAGACGATCGAACCGCGCCGCGCGACGCCGAGCGCCAGCTTAAGGCGTCCTTCGATTTTTTCGCAGCTCGATTCCTACGCCAGTTCGCACCCGCAGCCGATCTCGTCGCCGGAGCCGAACCACACCACCCACTACTCGGTTGTCGATTCTGAGGGCAACGCGGTATCCGTAACCACAACCTTGAACGACGCTTTTGGATCGCGGGTCACGGCCGTCGGCCTAGGTTTCGTGCTCAATGACGAGATGGACGATTTCTCGTCCAAGCCGGGCGTGCCCAATATGTATGGGCTGATTCAGGGGCCGGCGAATGCCATTGGCCCGGGGAAGCGCCCGTTATCGGCGATGACTCCGACGATTGTGCTGAAGAATGGAAAGCTGTTCCTCGTGCTTGGCTCACCGGGCGGACCGACGATTATCACCACGGTTGCCAACGCCCTGATGGGCACGGTGGACTACGGCTTGAACATCCAGCAGTCGGTGAATGCACCGCGCTTTCACGACCAGTGGATGCCCGATCAGATCCAGATCGAAGGGACCGGTATTTCGCCTGATACGATCGGCATCCTTGAGCACATGGGACACAAGATCAAACGCGGTAGCGATGATGGCCCTTATTGGGGTGACGCCGAATGCATTGCGGTTGACGAAAAGACCGGCGAACTCCTGGGCGCAAGCGACGGACGCAACCACGGGAAAGCGGTGGGATACTAATGCGCCGCGCGATGTCCACCCTGATTTACGCGCGCTCGGAGCGGCTGCATCCCGGTCTGCTGGACCAGTTCGTCTCCGGCGGCGCCGAGGCCATCGAGATCTTTGCCGCGCGCGGACACTTCAACTACACCGACCGCCAGCACGTGCGCGAAATCGCCAACTGGTTCCGCAGCACGGGCGTGACATTTCATTCGGTGCACTCGCCGATGTATAGCGACGACGAGTGGGGACGCGCCGGTACGCCACCCGTAAATATCGCGGCCATGGAAAAGCGCGACCGCATCGCTGCTATGGACGAAATTAAGCGCGCCTTGGAAGTGGCGGAGCAAATGCCGTTCCGATTTCTCGTGCAGCACGTCGGCGTGCGCGATGAGGCGACAGACGAGCACAAGGTCGAAGCGGCCGTCACGTCGCTCGAGCATCTGCACGCCTTCGCCAAGCCGCTGGGAGTCGAATTGCTGGTGGAGAACATTCCCAACGAGCTGTCTACTCCGGAAGGTTTGATTGCGCTGCTTCATGCGGGACGCTTCGCGGACATCGGGGTCTGCTTCGACGTCGGCCATGCGCACCTGGCGCCGGGAGTGAAGCCGGCGTTCGAGGTCCTGCGGGACCGTATCCGCTCAACCCACGTCCATGACAACAATGGGGACCGGGATTCGCACCTTTGGCCGGGTGAGGGCAGCATTGACTGGAAAGAATTCATCGCGCTGCTGCGTAGCGCACCACATGTGCCGCCTCTGTTGCTCGAGATTGAGCAAGTCTCAGGCGAGAAGATTCCGGCGAGAATGGCCGAGACGTTCGGGAAACTGGAATCCGCAGAGTAGCAGCCGATCCAATCAAGAGCCGGTAAGCGCCACTGGGACCGGCACAATCGTTAGCGCTAACATAACAGCGCCCACCAGCGAAAACCAGCGGCGCCCGCGTCCCAAATCCGGCCACGGCGGAACGTTAGGATGCCGCATCCCGGTGAAGCCCAGTAGGACGGCCCAAAGCCACCAGCCTAGCCAGAATTTGCCCATCACAATCAGGGCAACAATTGCCGCGCGCGTGACCCACTTATGCGCGCGTGGCGACACCGCGTAAGTGATGTGACCTCCATCCAGTTGTCCGCCCGGCAGCAGATTGAGTGCGGTCGCGAACATTCCGACCCAGGCTGCTAGCGCCACTGGATGCAGAGTACAGACTTCCCAGGGGAACGGCGTGCGGCGTGAACGGCGCAAGCAGATGGTTGACGATTTTGAAGATAAGGGGATAGCCGAACTCGACAACCGAATTGGTGGCAACGGACGATATGGGCTTGGACAACGCCAATCCCCAGAACAGCGCCGGAACAGCAACCAGGAACCCGGCGATGGGGCCCGCGATCCCGATGTCGAACAGCACCTTGCGCGATCGGATCGGCGACTTGATGCGAATGACCGCGCCGAACGTTCCAATGAAGGTAGGAGCCGGGAATGAAGTAAGGCAGCGTGGCATATACGCCGTTTTTCTCTGCCAGGAGAAAATGCCCGAACTCGTGCGACAACAAAATGCCCATCAACGTGAGCGAGAAAGGCACTCCCAGCAGAATTCTCCCCGGGTGTTCCAGGATCCAGCCCAAATGAAAAAGCGGAAAAACGAAAGTGTCCGGGTCGAAGGCAGGCAGATCGTGCGTGAAGTTGTACTGCAGCCGCGCTCCCACAATCAGCGTGGTCAACAGCGTCAGCACAAGAAGAAGAATGTGCAGCCAGTACCGCCGGTGCCGCGCGGGAGCGGCGATGAACACCTGCGGATACGACGAAACCTCAAATGTATAAGAAGCCGGCGGCGTGGATTCAGACATGGAAAGCAGTTGTCGGTTGTCAGTTGTCAGTATTCAGTTTACAAGGTGATGCGCGAAACGCGAGGGGACGACTGTAAGCCGCGATTGCGGCGACAACCGGAAACTGACAACCGACAACTGACAACTCTTACTCGATCGACTGCAACTCCTTGCCGGGCTTAAAGCGGACGGCCTTGCCGGGTGGGATGTTGACCTCGGCGCCAGTGCGCGGGTTGCGTCCAATGCCGGTCTTGCGCGGCCGCACCGTGAATACGCCGAATCCGCGCAGCTCAATACGATCTCCGCGCGCCAGCGACCTTTTCATGCTCTCGAAAACGGTTTCGACCGCCATCTCGGCCTTGGTCTTGGTCACGCCGGTCTTGTTAACGACTTCGTTGATCAGGTCTAGTTTGATCACAAGTAGCTCCGCAGAGTGCGCTCGCCGGACGCGAAGAGATATGCGAGCTGATGGGCGAATCGTAGTGAAGCCCGCGCCGGTTGTCAACCGCGATCGGGTTTCGGCTGTGCTCCTTGCCCGAAGCTGTCATCCTGTCGCAGGGCCCTAGGGAGACTCTGATTAGGCCTCGGCTTTGAAAGGGCATGGCTTCAGCCGTGCCGCAAGTCCAGCAAATTCAGTGTGGGCCTCAGGGACTGTGTCGCAACCCGAAATCAATTTGTGTGGGTGGGAAGAACAGTCGGAATTGCAGCAGAAACAGCCGCGCAGCGGCGGGATGGTGTTAGACCGGCGCGTAAGCGCCGGGTGTGAGGGAAAGGAATCGAGCCGCGGCAGCGGCGACACCTCTTTAGCCCTGCGGGCGGTCAGCAGCTTGTTCAGCGCCTCCCTAGCTCTGCTTATCCATCAGGCAGTACTCGCCGAGCGGTTCTTCCTTGAACGAGTCTGCACCCAGCCGGTAGATGTCAACCGAACAGTTCTTGTAAGAACCTTCACCGTCGAGGAGCCTCTCGATGTTGTATTCGCCCGGGGGCAGCTCCTTGCAATCAGCGTGGGACAGCTCGCACTGAAGTACGACGGGGTATCCATCGAGGTCGCCATAAAGCAGCGCCAGTCTACCCGGGGGATTCTTGCCTCCCCGTGCGTGCCGCTTGATCGTGATCGTCTCGTTCTGGGCGGAAAGAGATGCCGCTATGGTCACCACTCCGAGCAGCAGCACAATCCTGCGGAACCTCAGCATCATGGCATCTCCGGCGCATACTCAGGATAATGCTTTGTCAATTCGCCCGTCATTCCGTAAGATGACGTTTCCTAAAACCTCAAGGAGCCCTATGTCCATCAAGAGCGACCGCTGGATCCGCAAAATGGCCACCGAACACGAAATGATCAATCCCTTCTCGGAGAAGCAAATTCGGACGGGCGTGATCTCCTACGGCCTTTCCTCCTATGGATACGACCTGCGCGTCGCCGACGAATTCAAGATCTTCACCAATGTCAACAGCACCATCGTCGATCCCAAACACTTCGACGAGCGCTCCTTCGTCAGCATGCAAACCGACGTCGCGATCGTCCCGCCTAACTCGTTCGCGCTGGCGCGCTCGGTCGAGTACTTCAAAATTCCGCGCGACGTGCTGACTGTTTGCGTCGGCAAGTCCACCTATGCGCGCTGCGGGATCATCGTCAATGTCACCCCGTTCGAACCGGAGTGGGAGGGATTCGTCACTCTCGAAATCTCCAACACCACGCCCCTGCCCGCGCGTATTTACGCCAACGAAGGCCTATGCCAGATTCTCTTCTTTCAGTCCGATGAAGTGTGTGAGACCAGCTATAAAGACCGGGGCGGGAAATATCAGGCGCAGAAAGGAATTGTTCTTCCGAAATTGTGAGCCAGTGTGCCGGAAACAACATTTCTCCACGCGGTTTGAATGTCGTTCATCGGCCCGCACTCTTGATCGCGCGGTTCTGCAGCTCTTGCAACACCTGCGGAGCAAGCTGCCAGATGGTGCCGGCGCCGAGCGTCAGGACCATGTCACCCGAACGGGCGGCCTGGGTTGCCAACTCCGCGGCTTCGCCGAAGGAGCGGACATACAGCGCTTCCTGGCCTCCCTCCTCCGTGATGCGGTTCGCCAGCAGCTCGGCGCTGATTCCAGGAATCGGTTGTTCGCTCGCGGCATAGATGTCGAGCACCAACACCGAATCGGCATCGCGAAAGGCAGTCGCGAAGTCATCCAGCAGCAACTGCGTTCGCGTGTAGCGATGCGGCTGGAAGATGACGTGAATCTTTGCGAAGCCGCATTGCCGCGCCGCCGCCAGCGTGGCGCGAATCTCGGTGGGGTGGTGCCCGTAGTCATCGACCACAGTCACACCGTCGGCCGTGCCGATGATCTGGAAGCGGCGATCGACCCCGCTGAAATCCGCCAGCGCCTGCCGAATGTCTTGCAGCGGAAGATCCAGCCCGACTCCAACCGCAATCGCAGCCGTGGCGTTGCTGACGTTGTGCGCTCCGGGAACCCGCAGCTCAAAGCCGCCCAGGTCCTGCCCGCGGTACTCGACCTGAAACCGGCTGAGTGCCACGCGGTCTTCGCTGCGGCCGCATTGCAGGTTGGAAATGCGGAAATCCGAATCCTCCGCGCAGCGCCATAGCTCAACAATCTTCGCCGGACACCAGGGAAGAGCCGGCGCAAACCATCGTTGTCGTTGGACGCAATAATCCCGCCGTAAAACGGCACCGAGTCCATGAACTGCAAAAACGTGTTCTCCACGTCCTGCATGTCGCGATAGCAGTCCATATGCTCGCGATCGATGTTGGTGACGACCGCCAGAATGGGCGACAGCTTCAGGAATGAGCGATCGCTCTCGTCGGCCTCGGCGACCAGATATTGCGACTTGCCGAGCCGCGCGTTGGAACCCAGCGCGTCGACCCGCCCGCCGACCACAACCGTAGGATCGAGGCCGCCGCCCGCGAGTACCGCTGCGACCATGGACGTGGTTGTGGTCTTGCCGTGCATGCCGGCGATTGCGATGCCGTACTTCAGCCGCATCAGTTCCGCCAGCATCTCCGCCCGCTGAATCACCGGGATGTGACGTTCGTGCGCGGCGACGATTTCCGGGTTGTCGCGTGCCACCGCCGAAGTCACGATCACCACCTCGGCGCCCGCAATGTTTTCCGCCCGATGTCCTTCGGTTATCACCGCGCCCAGACTCGCCAGACGCGCCGTGACCTCCGAGCGCCGCAGGTCGGACCCTGAGATCTTGTAGCCGAGATTGAGCAGCACCTCGGCGATGCCGCTCATGCCGATGCCGCCAATGCCGACGAAATGAATGCGTTGGATCTTCGCGAACATGGGTTTGGGTAGAGCCGGCCTTCAGGCCGGCGTCACGTCAGCCAGACCAAGTTGCGGCCTTTGCACGCCGGCCACGCGCGCCGCGAGAGAAGCTATCTTACCAGCCGCGTCGGGATGCGCGAATGCGCGGGCTGCCGCGGACATTCTGCTCAGCTCGCCGCGGTCCTGCAACAAACTTGCCACGGTAGATGTCAGGCGCTCCTGCGTCAGCTCAGCTTGCGGTAGCAGTCGCGCCGCACCGCCAGAGGCGAGCGCTGCAGCGTTATGTCGCTGGTGGTCGTCGGCGGCCGTGGGCAGTGGAACAAAGATGGCGGGCTTGCCTGCGGCGGTAATTTCGGCCACCGTGCTCGCGCCCGAACGGCAAAGCACCAGGTCGGCGCGCGCAAACGCGCCCGGCATATCGTCGATGAACGGTGACACTTCGGCCGGAACCATGGCACTCAGGTACGCCGCTTGCGCGCCGACGTAATCTTTTTCGCCGGTTTGGTGAATCATGTAAATGTCGGGCACCGCTTGCATCAGGCCCGGCAACGCGCCCAGGACAGCTTGGTTGATCGCATGCGCCCCCTGGCTGCCACCGAAAACCAGCAAGGTTGAACGGGCCTGTTTCGGCCTGGGTGGAACATTGAAGAATTCGCGACGCACCGGCACGCCGGTGACGTAGCAGTTTCGGAAATAGCGGCAAGTGCGTTCGAAATGCACCGCGGCTGCGCGGATGGTGGGCGCGAGGACACGGTTGGCGAGGCCGGGCACCACGTTGGGCTCGAATGCCACGGTCGGAATGTTCATCAGCGCCGCCACCAGCATCGCCGGACCCGAGGCATAGCCGCCGACACCGATCATCACGTCGGGGCGGAACTCGCTGATCATTCTTGCCGATGCCATTGCCGCAAGCGGAAGATTGATTAGCGTTTTCAGGCGAGTTGCCAGCGCTACCCGGTTCAGCGCGCCCACGTTGACGAGCCGCAGCTCAAAACCCGCCGCAGGAACCAGCCTGGTCTCGATACCGCGAGGCGTACCGATGAATACGACTTCCGCGTCGTAGTGGGCCCGCAGCTCTTGCGCGATAGCCAGCGCAGGAATGACATGCCCGCCCGTACCGCCGCCGGCAACCATCACCCGCATGGTCATTCCGCTTGCTGGCTAATGTTCAGCAGGACGCCAACACTGGCGAGCGTGATGAACAATGACGAACCGCCGTAGGAGATGAACGGCAGCGGAATGCCTTTGGCGGGCATCAAGGCAAGCACCACACTGATGTTAAACAGCGCCTGCACCACCACCATGGCCGTGATGCCCGTGGCCAGAAACCTGCCGAACATGTCGTCGGTGCGGAGCGCGGTGCGCAGGCCGCGATACAAGAAGATGCTGAACAACGAGACCACCAGCAACGAGCCCCACAGGCCCAATTCTTCTGCGGTTACGGCAAAAATAAAATCGGTGTGCGGCTCCGGCAGATAGAAGAGCTTTTGCTTGCCTTCCATCAGCCCTAAACCGGTGAGGCCGCCGGTGCTCACCGCAATCATCGACTGGATGATGTGGAAGCCTTTGCCTTGGGGATCTTTAAACGGATCGAGGAAGGCCTGCACGCGCGCCCAGCGCCACGGCACTCGCACGATCAGGAAATACAGCGGCAGCAGAGAAGCGGCCAGAGCGTACCACAGGTACTTCAGGTTCATGCCGGCTACGAAGAGCACGGCGGCCGAAATCGCGACGCACGCGATCGCTGTGCCCAGGTCCGGCTGCTTCACAATGAGCGCCGCAAACAGAAGCGTGGGCGCAGC
Source organism: uncultured Acidobacteriaceae bacterium (assembly GCA_963713465.1). Taxonomy (GTDB): domain Bacteria; phylum Acidobacteriota; class Terriglobia; order Terriglobales; family Acidobacteriaceae; genus Bog-257. Next base: position 48,862 of record CAVQLZ010000028.1, on the reverse strand, counting down.
CGCGGGAAGCAGAACATGTTTCCAGTCGGCGATCTGCTGCCACCGCGATTCCAGGAAGTACGCGAGATAAAGAATCAGCGCGGGTTTGGCAACCTCCGACGGCTGAAACGAAAGCCCGCCAAACTTGATCCAGCGGTGCGTGTTATGCGAGTCACGGAAAAGAAATACCGCAAGCAGCAGCAGCGAGGTGATGCCGAGTAGCGTGAAGACGACGGCCGGCAAGCGGAACTTTTTGTAGTCAATGTGCATGATCACGACCATGGCGACCAGCCCCGCCGCCGCCCAGGCCATCTGCCGCACCAGAAATCCGTACGGCGAACCGAAGCGCTCCTTGGCCATGACCGCCGAGGCGCTGAAGACCATCACCAGGCCAATGAAGACCAGCAACAGCGTAACCGTAAACAGCCATTTGTCGACGCTGACCCGCTTGGCCATCTATTCACTGCCTCCGGGAATCCTGCTGGTGGCGGGCTCCCGCTCCTGCTTGCGCGCGGCAAGTTGACGGACCAGCTCCTTGAACACCTGGCCGCGATGCTCGTAACTGTCAAACTGATCGAAACTGGCGCAGGCGGGAGCGAGGAGAACGATATCGCCTGCCTGGGCTGCTTCGCTGGCGCGGCGTACGGCGGAATCCAGCGTGCCGGCGCTGACGATCTCCGTTCCGCGCACTTGCGACTTGATCTTGCTCGCCGCGGCGCCAATCGTGTATACGCGCTTCACGCGCTGCGTCAAAAGATCATTGAGTACGCTGTAATCGCTGCCCTTGTCCTTGCCGCCCAGGATCAGGTGAATGCCGCCGGGGAACGACTCCAGCGCCTTCATGGTCGCATCCACGTTGGTTGCTTTCGAGTCGTTGTAGTACTCGACTCCACCGATCGTCGCGACATACTCCAGCCGATGCTCGACGGCTTTGAAGCCGGCAACGGCATGGCGAATCCGCGCCGGCTCGACGCCCGCCAGCATCCCAACGCAAACTGCAGCCAGGACGTTCTCCAGGTTATGCGCACCCTTCAGCCCAATTTCACGGATGGGCATGACCATGGTTTCCGCACCCTCATTGCGCCAGATGATCTCGTCGTCGCGAACGCACGCCCCGCTGCTGACTTGCTTCAAGCGGCTGAACCAGCAAACCGGAGCTATGGCGCTCGATGCCATCGCAATGCACGCCTGGTTGTCGGCGTTCAGCACTGCGAAGTCGCCCGCCGTCTGGTTCTCGAATATACGGGCCTTGGCCGCAATGTAATTCTCGAAGGTGTGATGGCGATCCAGGTGATCGGGCGTGACGTTGAGCACCACCGCGATGTGGGCGTGAAACGTCTGGATCGTCTCCAGCTGGAAGCTGCTGATCTCCAGCACGACCCAGGTGCTGTCGCTCGCGCGGTCTACAAACGTAATCGCCGGGGTTCCGATGTTGCCGCCGACCAGCACTTCATAATCGCCCGCGGAAAGAATATCTCCGGCCAGAGTCGTGGTGGTGGTCTTGCCGTTGGAGCCGGTGATGGCGACAATGCGTCCTTTAAGAAAACGCGCCGCAAGCTCCACCTCGCCGATGACCGCAATCCCGCGCTCGCGCGCGTGCACCAGTTGCGGGACATCGAACGGCACACCCGGGCTGACGACGATCAGGTCCTGATCGCGAAAGGTGCGCTCGCCGTGCTGGCCGGTCTCGACGCTGATGCCATGATCGAGCAGTACGGGGATTTCCTCGCGGAGCTGCTCCGGCGACTTCGCATCGGACACGGCGACGCGCGCCCCGCGCTGGGCGAGAAACAGGGCACTGGCGACGCCCGACTTGCCCAGTCCCACCACCAGCACGCGTTGGTTGCGAACGTCCATCCGCGAAGATTTCCAGCGGGCGTATTCACCACGGAAGCACGGAAGGCACAGAAAAACCTAACGCCCAAAATTCCGTGATTTCCGTGCTTCCGTGGTGAATCCCCGGTCCAATGGTCATTGTGCCACGTTCGCCGAACCCTAGCGCAACTTCAGCGTGGTGAGAGCAAAGAGTGCAAACACCAGCGAGGCGATCCAGAAGCGCACAATCACTTTCGACTCGCTCCAGCCCAGCAGCTCAAAGTGATGATGGATGGGTGCCATCTTGAAGATGCGTTTATGGCGCAGCTTATAGGAGCCGACCTGCAGAATCACCGAGAGCGCCTCGATCACGAAGATCCCGCCGATGAAGGGCAACAGCAGCTCCTGTTTGATGATGACGGCCACCGTTCCTATGGCGCCGCCCAACGCGAGCGAACCCACGTCGCCCATAAAAATCTCCGCCGGATGCGCGTTGTACCACAGAAAGCCAATCGCGGAGCCGACCATCGACCCGCAGAAAATCGTCACCTCCGAGACCTGGGGCATCTTGGCCAGCTCGAGATAATCCGCAAACACCGCGTGCCCGCTGACGTAGGTGAGCACGGTAAGCGCACCGGCGGCGATGACGGTACACCCGACCGCAAGTCCATCGAGGCCATCGGTGAGATTCACCGCATTGCTGGAGCCAACAATAACAATGGCGACGAAGATGATGAACGGCAGAGAATGCCAATGGCGCCAGATACCCGTGGTGCCACCGGCTGATGACCAGGTCGGGCCGAAACTGCTTGAGGAACGGTACGATCAGCCGAGTCGAGTACAGGCCGTGTGTCTCCAGTGCGCTGAGCGTGGCGCCCACGGCGATCGCCGCCAGAAATTGATACAGCAGCTTGGCCCGCGCTGTGAGCCCGAGATTGCGGCGATGCACGACCTTGAGGTAATCGTCCGCGAAACCGATGGCGGCAAAGGCAAGGGTCGCCACCACCGCAATCCACACGAAGCGGTTGGTCAGGTCGGCCCACAGCAGCGTGGGTATCAGCATTCCGACCACGATCAGCACCCCGCCCATGGTCGGTGTACCGGCTTTTTGCTGGTGGGCCTTGGGGCCGTCTTCGCGAATGTATTGACCGATCTGAAATTCACGCAGCCGGCGCACCACCGAGGGACCGATGATGAGCCCGATGAATAGCGCCGTCAGGCTGGCAAACGCCGTGCGAAACGTGAGATAGCGGAAGATTCGGAACGGGCCGATGTGGAATACGACAAATCCTTTTTGATACAGCAACCAATAGAGCATTCTTCCCCGTTCTCATGTCCACGGCTAACGTTTGCCGGTGAGGGGCTTGCCGGTCCAGACCTCAAGCGCGCGCTCCAACCGCACACCGCGCGACCCCTTCAGCAGGACCGCGTCGCCTGGCTGGATCTCGCGCTTCAGCCACTCGCCGGCCTCATCCGGCGTATTCACAAACTCAGCGCGGACATTCCGGCGGCCCTAGCGCCTTCGACCACTGCTCGTGCCAACCCGCGCACGCCAAGAACAAAATCGATGCCGCGCTGCGCCATTCGCTCGCCGGCTTCACGGTGCAACGTTTCGCCTGCCGGTCCCAGCTCCAGCATCTCGCCGGCAACCACGATCCTGCGCTGCGCCGGAATTTCTGCCAGCGCGCGCACCATGCTTTCGAGCGCCTTTGGATTCGAATTGTAGCAATCGTTGATCACCGTCGCGCCGTTGATGCTGAGGATTTCTCCCCGCTTGTCACCAGCTGATAACGTGGCCAGCGACTCCGTCGCCTGCTCGAGCGGCACCCCGTATTGCAGGCCGACGGCGATACCCGCCAGCCCGTTGTAGATGTTGTGCTCACCGAGCAGTGGCAGCATCGCCCGCTGACGCTCGCCGTCAACGACGACGTCGAACGCCGATCCCTCCAGCCCGCGCAATTCCAGGTTTTCCGCTCGCAGATCACAGGGTTTGTATATCCCGAACGTCACCACCGTTCCGTGAAAGTCCCGCCCGAACTGCGACACATATTCGTCGTCGGCGTTCAGCACCGCGACGCCGCCCGGATGCAGTGCTTCGATCAGCTCATACTTGGCTCGCGCAATCCCCGCGATGGAATCGAAGAACTCCAGGTGCACGGGTGCGACGACGGTCACCACCCCGCAATCGGGCTGCGCCAGCCCGGCCAGCGCAGCGATCTCCCCGGCATGCGACATACCCATCTCGATGACGGCCAAGTCGTGTTCCGGCTCCAGCTTCAGCAACTGCAGCGGCATACCGAAATGATTGTTCAAATTGCCCTGCGATTTCAGCACCCGATACCGTGTGGCGAGAACGTGGGCAATGGCTTCCTTCGTGGTCGTTTTCCCGGCTGAACCGGTTACGCCAATCAGCGGCTTGCCCCACAGCCGCCGCACGGCAGCACCCAGCCGTTGCAGGGCAAGCAGAGAATCATCGACCACCAGCAATCGCCACCTGTCGGGATATCCCGATGCAGGCTCGCGTTCCACCACCGCGGCGACCGCGCCTATGGCGAGCGCGGCTTCCACATAATCATGCCCGTCCAGGCGCTCGCCACGGACAGCAAAAAACAAGTCGCCGGGTTGCAGCGTGCGCGAGTCGATGGAGTAGCCGGTGGCAACCGATTCCGGGTCGAACTCGCCGGTGGCCGGCATGAATTCAGCAGCGCGAGCGAGCGTCAGCTTCATAGCTTTGCGGATTGCGCCTCCGGCGTTTCGTATCCGGCAGCTTGCAGCGTTCGCCGCGCTTCTTCCATGTCGTCGAAGGGCACTGTCCCACTCTGTGTGACCTGCACCTTTTCGTGGCCTTTGCCGGCAATGAGCACGATATCGCCGGGGTGGGCTTCACCGATCCCCAGCGCTATGGCTTTCCGGCGGTCCGGCTCCAGCGTGTAGCGGGTTCCGCTGCGTTGCAATCCGGGAAGCGCGTCGTTCATGATGTCGATGGGATTCTCGCTGCGCGGATTATCGCTGGTCAGGACCACGAAGTCGCTGCCCTTCCCGGCGGCCTCGCCCATCAGCGGACGCTTGCTGCGGTCGCGGTCGCCGCCGCATCCGAACACCGTAATCACACGCCCTGCGCTCCCTCTCTGCGCAAGGAAATCGTGAGCGACCGCCGTCAGATTGCGTAGCGCATCGTCGGTATGCGCGTAGTCGACGATGACCGTGAACGGTTGGCCGGCATCAACCCGTTCGAAACGCCCCGGAACACGCTTGAGCTGGTAGATGGCGTCGATAATCGCCGTCCATTCCACGTTGCGCGCGTAGGCAGCAGCACAAGCGGCAGCGACATTGAGGACATTCACGCGTCCCAGCAGCGGCGTCCAAATCGCGTGCTCGCCAGCGGGAGTAATCAGCGTGAAGCGCGTGCCGCTGCCCTCAACTCTCAAGTCTTTTGCGTGGAAATCGCCGCTTGCCATGCCAAACGTGATCACCTCGCTGCGTTTCTTGCAGAGCTCAATCAGGCGTTTTCCGTAATCGTCTTCTACGTTGATCACGGCCACACGCGGCGGCTCAGTACCCGATCCCTGGAAGAGCAGCGCCTTCGAGGCGAAATAGTCCTCCATATTGCCGTGATAGTCGAGGTGGTCGCGCGTGAGATTCGTGAACACCGCAACGTCGAAGGGAATGCCGAATACGCGCTGCTGCTCCAGCGCATGCGACGAGACTTCCATCACGGCTTCGGTGCACCCGGCATCCAGCGCGCGCGCGAAGAACTGGTTGAGCTCGAGAGCTTCGGGAGTTGTGTGCGGAGCGGGATACGGCGCGTCCTCGATGCGATACTCGACCGTCCCAACCAGCGCGCTCTTGCGCCCGCCACCGCGCAACATGGCATTCAGAAGAAACGCCGTCGTGGTTTTGCCGTTGGTTCCCGTGATCCCCGTGATCGCAACCTTTTCCGCGGGACGATCGTAAAAGTTCGCGCTTAGACGCGCGAGCGCGCGTCTACCACGCGTCACCTGCGCCCAGGGAATATCGTCGCGCGGCGGAAGAGAATCGCTGACGATCGCGGCAGCGCCTGCCTGCAATGCCGCGTCGATGTACCGGTTGCCATCCGTGCTTTCGCCGCGTATCGCCACGAAGCACCACCCCGGCTTCACCCGGCGGCTGTCGTAGTCCAGGCCCGCGATCGTAGGGTCGCCTTGCTGCGCGGTGTATTCCGCCCCGTCCAAAAGCTCAAGAAAATTCATAGATGATATTGACACCAAGATTAACGTACCTTGACCGCCGACATTCTCTGGTATTACTTTTTGTAAGGGGTAAGGAGGTCGTCGTGGAGTCTGCACTCACCAGCAAGGGCCAAATGACCGTTCCCAAAGCTATACGCGAACACCTGCATCTTAAGCCCGGCGACCGGGTAAGGTTCTTCGTGCATCCAGACGGTACAGTTGTCCTTCTGCCAAAGTTGCCTATTACGGCTCTCAAGGGAATGCTCAAGACTACTAAGCACGCCACCATTGAGGAAATAAACGAAGCAATTGCGACCGGCGCTACTCAAGGCTATCGTCGCCGCAAATCAAAATGACCGGCTTAGATACGAATGTTTTGATTCGTTACATCCTCCGCGATCAGCCCGCACAATCGGCCAAAGCATCGGAGCTGGTCGAGCGGTTTACGGAAATCGATCCCGGTTTCATCAGCGCTGTGGCTATGGTGGAAACAGCCTGGGTGCTGGAAAACGTTTACGGTTTCCCGGATGATGCAGTGGCTGCGGCCATCGAGCGTATCCTCCAAATCGATGTCCTCGTGGTAGAGCACCGCCTCGAGGTGTACCTCGCCATGGCATCCGTAAAACAACGGCGCGGCGCCTTTGCCGATGCTCTGATCGGCGCAATTGGAACTCGATCCGGATGCTCGCGAACCCTTACCTTCGACCGGAAAGCCTCGCGGCTTCCCGGATTCGAACTGCTATGAGGTGTCGCGATTCCGCAGGAGCCGCTTTACTATTCCCGAATTCAATGCGCGAAGCGCACCGTGATGTGCTGTCCTGAGGCCAGATGACTCCCAGGCGCCGGCCATTGCTCGCGCGCCACGCCGGTGCCGACCGCGTCAATCTCCACCCCCGATTGCTGCGCAACTTCTACCGCCAACCGCAGTGGTTTACCGACGAAGGAAGGAACCACGACACCATTATCGACCGAGAGAATCACTGTGCCGTTCGCTGGCGTTTGCGCGGGCTGTCCCGGTGAGGTAGCTGCCGCGGTGCCCGAGTTCTGTCCCGAGTCCGCAGGCGTGGTCGTCGCTTGCAGCGGTGCTGTCGGCGCTCCGGGAGCACCTCCCACATCGTGGGATGTGACGGCGGAATTCAGCGCTGGCGATGTTTTGGTTGCGTCAGCGTCGTATTGCAAGGGCGCGCCCAAATGTTCCGAGCTCTCATCCACATCGCGCTCCTGCGCCGATGCCAGCAATTTTTCGCGTTGCGGGTTCTTCAGCTCGAGATCGCGCGGTACGTGCAGATATTGCAATACCTGCTGCGCGATGCGCTTGAACACCGGCGCGCAGACCTGGCCGCCCTGATGCAGGCCAACCGGCGAATCGAGAATGACCGCAATGGTGATCGCAGGATTGTTGACCGGCGAGAATCCGATGAACGACGCTACATACTTGGTTTTGGAGTACGCCCCCGTCGCAGGATCGACTTTTTGCGCTGTGCCCGTCTTGCCCGCGACCGTGTAACCCTCGAGGACGGCTCGCCGCGCCGTACCTTCCAACACCACCCCTTCCATCATCTTCTTCATCTGCACCGCGGTCAGGGACGTCACCACGCGATGCTGCTGTGCGGGGCGGAATACCACCGGCAGCGCTTTGCTGTCCGGCGGCAGCTCGCCGGCCACAATTCGCGGAGGCGTGTAAACCCCGTCGTTGGCAATCGTGGAAATCAGCGATATGGTTTGCAGCGGGGTTACGCCAATCTCCTGGCCCATGGAAATCGCGCCGATCGATACCTTCGACCAGTGGTTCACCGGCTTGGCCAAGCCGCGCGTTTCGCCCGGCAGTTCGATGCCGGTTTGCTGTCCGAAGCCGTAGTCCTTGATGTAGTGATAGAGCCGCTGCTCGCCCAGCTTCATTCCCACCTTGATGGCCGCGACGTTGCTGGAGTGCGCCAGCGCTTCGGCGATCGTCACCACGCCCAGGCTCTCGTGGTCGTGGATTCGCATTCCGAACACATCGATGGAGCCGTGCTGGCAATCGACGTGGTCCTCCGGCGTGACCACATGCTCATTGATCGCCGCCGAATAGGTGACAACCTTGAACACCGAGCCCGGCTCATAGATATCGCTGACCGCCCGGTTCTTCAGCGACTCCAGGGGCACGCTGTTGAAGACGTTGGGATTGAATGTGGGACGGTTCGCCAGAGCCAGGATTTCGCCGGTGCGAGGGTTCTCGACGACCACCGTTCCGGCGATCGCCTTGGTGTCTTCCATTCCCTGGTCCAGCTCTTTTTCGGCGATGTACTGGATAGTCTGGTCAATCGTGAGCACCAGGTTCTGGCCGGGATCGGGCGGGCGCTCCACCCGGCTGAACCATTTGCGGCGCGCGTCAATCGAAACCACCTCCTGACCGGGGATGCCGCTCAGATCGTCATCGAACTCCTTCTCCAGTCCGCCCAGGCCTTCATCATCCATGCCCACGTAGCCGAGCACCTGCGCGGCCAACTCCCGCTTGGGATAGAAGCGCTTGGGCTCTTTGCGGAAATAGATACCGTGGAGATTGAGCTCGCGCACGCGATTGGCCGTGTCCTGGTCGATCTTGCGCTTGATGAAAACAAAGTTGTGCGAGGCCTGCAGTCTCGCCACAATCTCCTGCGGATCGAGATCCAGCACTCGCCCCAACAATGTGGCCGTCGTCTCGGGATCGTGGATCTCGCTGGGAACGGCGAATACGGAGTCGACATCGACCGACATCGCCAAGGCGTAACCGTTGCGGTCGTAGATATTGCCGCGGCGCGGCTCGACTGGAATGGTGCGGTTTTGCTGGCGTTGTGCGCGCTGCACGAACTCGCCATACTTCACCACCTGCAGCCGCACCAGGCGAAAGCAGATACCAACGATCCATAAAAAGAGCAGCGCCCCGAAGAAGTAAAGCCTTCGCGTTGGGAGCTTGCCAGCGTTCGCTCGCATTGCCTGCTCTGTATGTTTACGGTGCGTTTACGTGCAGAAGGCGGTCCGTTGCGCGCGGACCGCCAGTGGAAATTGCCGACCTTCGATGCGCCGCGATTGGGCTGCGGCTTCTAAGGCATTACTCCATCCCCGAAACCACCGTGATCCCGTTCACCCTCGCCATCACCGGCGTGGACGGGTCCGAAGCGCCGCCTTCCAGCGGCTGCCACTGTCCTTCGCTGGGCGGTTGCATACCCAGGTCGTGCGCCATACGTTCAATGCGCGAAACGTCTTTCAGCGAAGCCTCTTCCAATCCCAGGGTGCGCGTGGATTCGGCGATGGCGTCCCGCTCCAACTTGAGTTGCTCAATCTTGTAGCCGTATTCGATGGCGCTGAAATGCTGCCAGAGATAGACCATGACCAGCAGAAAGAATGTGGCCAAGGTTATGCCCAGAGTCACCATCTCACGACGGCGTTTCGGGTCTCCAACCTTAATCACCCGCGAGTTGTCGATGCGCTTGGAAAAATAGATCTCCGGCGTGCCGATAAACATGCCGCGCGGCTGGGCTGCCTGGCTGCTCCAGGCGGCTGCCTCCGTCATTGTGGGATATAGGACTCCAGCTGCCATTTCGTTCTCCTGCGATGCAACTGTTCGACTTAAAACGAAAGTACCACATTGTCAGACAACGGCGAGGCCCTTGGGAGTTATTCACATTTTGCACAGCTTTTCCGCAGATCCGTGTTGCCGCCCCGTTACAGCCGCTCCGCCGCACGTAATTTCGCGCTGCGCGACCGCGGATTTCGTTTCGTTTCTTCCTCATCCGCCGTCACCGGTTTCTTGGTTAGAACGCGATACCGGCCTTCGCCGGCGCCATTCCGTAACGCATCTTTCACAATTCGATCTTCCAGCGAATGAAAGCTGATGATGGCCAGCCGCCCGCCCGGCTTCAGCACCCGCGGGGCTGCGCCCACACTCAACAGTGTCTGCAAGTCCTCGAGTTCACGGTTCACCAGAATTCGGAGTGCTTGGAAAGTACGCGTCGCCGGATGAATACGCCGTTCCGACTGATTCATTGGCCGGGCCGCGGCCGAGATCACTTCCGCCAGTTGCCTGGTGGTATGAATCGGCCGCGCCCGAACAATGGCTCTGGCGATTCTCCGCGACCTCCTTTCCTCACCGAATTCGTAAATCGCGTCGGCCAGCTCGCGCTCGTCGAAGCGGTTTACCACTTGTTCGGCGGTCAGGCCCGACTGCGGATCCATCCGCATGTCCAACGGCCCTTCCGCCTGAAAACTGAATCCACGCGCGGCGTCCTCCAGTTGCATGCTGCTCATCCCCAGGTCGGCAAGCAGTCCGTCCGCGGACGCTGCCGCCACATGCTGTGCCACATCGGCGAACGAGGCGTTCACCAACTCGATTGCCGGCCAATCTTCCGCCAGCTCCGCTGGGGGATTCGCCAGCCGCTCGCGTGTCTGTTGCAACGCGGCCGGGTCCTTATCGAAGCCAATCAAACGACCCTCGCGGCCGAGGCGTCTTGCGATTTCCCAACTGTGTCCGCCCCAGCCCAGGGTTGCGTCGATATAGGTCCCGCCGCGCCGTACGGCCAGGAATTCGATCGCTGGTTGTAAAAGAACCGGCACATGGCCAAACTCGCTGGCGCCATGTCCGCGCCCAGGGGCGCTGTTCGTTTCTGAAGAGCCGTTGTCCACCGACTCCCATGAATTTGTGCCCGGACTCCGATCAATCGTGCCGTGCTGTTGAAACCGTGTCGCCGCTCACGCGGCTCGCATCTCTTTCTTGCTTGCGCGGGGGCTAACGCCTCCGCCTAAATTCATCCCGCCGCGTTGCGGCTGGTACAGTCCCTAATCTCACGCTTTCCTACCACGGCATTCTTCGCAGCGGCAGATCGGTCCCGTGGATTCGCTGCCCTTCGTCTTTTGGTTTCCGTGCATTCCGTGTTGAACGCCTCTAAATCCCCAGCCCACTCAGGATGGTTTCATCCTCTTCGGTAAAGGGCTCCGCGATCGACTTGCGCAGCTCCTCGGCATTGCGCACCACCAAGTGCTTCAAATTGCCCATCACCGCAACCTCGCCCTTCAAGTTCGCCGAGTCGCGCAGAATCTGCGGCATCAGCAAACGTCCCTGCCCGTCGAACTCCACCACCTGCCCGTAATAGCTGGTCCGCTCCAGAAACTTCTGTTTGGTCTTGTGCATCTCGGGCAGCGCCGCCAGCTTGCGCTCGATCTCCTCCCAGGCCTGCATGGGATATACCTTGGCACTCCCGCCGTCCCAACTGGTGATATAGAATTGCGCGCTGTAGTTCTCGTCGATTTCGCGCTTGAATTCCGCGGGCATCTTGAGACGCCCTTTTTCGTCGAGTCGGGTTAAGTGAGTGCCGCGAAACATAACTGTCGGCGAGTACTACAGCGGTCGCCGCGGAGGTGAAAATCAGTAGCGACATAGGGGAGCTGCGAGCCAATGGTTCAACGCATAGGGTGAAATGCTCATTGCAAGTCCGGTGCTCCCCTCAAAATCGCTTCTGTCTGACCACTTCATTCCACTTTGTACCACTTAGGATGTAATCCTACTCATAAACAGTTGCGTGTCAAGCGAAAATTGGGCTTTTTTCACATGAGCTCCAGGCTGCGGGCCTTTCCCCAAGAAGTAGTGTTCATTCGGACGGAGCGCCTCAAGAAAAAGCGTTTACCAGGTTGGTTCGTCGGCGTGATCTCGCTCTTGACTTATGCGAATTAACAGGAGAAGCCCTGAGCAGTCATCGAACCGCCGATTGCATGCAGAAATTCTGTACGCCATCCCGGCGTTCGTGATACAAACCCAAGCCATGGAACCTAAACGTCTGTCTCGTGCTCTGGCGCTTGTCGCCGTGGTGCTGACGTGTATTCTCTGCGGACTGACACAAACCAAGGCGATGAAGAAGAAAACCATCGAACTAAAGGACAGCAAGGGCAACGATGTCGGCGCCGCGACGATCGTCTCGAAAGGCTCCGGAGTCGAAGTGAAACTCAACCTGAAGGATTTGCCGCCGGGTGAGCACGCAGTGCACTTCCATCAGAATGCCAAGTGCGATCCGCCGGATTTCAAGTCGGCGGGCGGTCACTTCAATCCGACCGGCAAACAGCACGGCTTCGACAATCCGCAAGGTCATCACGCCGGCGACATGCGGAACTTCACCGTGAAAGAGAATGGCACGGCGAAGGCAACAGTGACGGATGACGATGTCGTGCTGGGCACGGGCAGCGAGCCCAATTCGCTGCTCGCCAATGGAGGTAGCTCGATCATGATTCATGCCAAAGCGGACGATTACAAAACCGATCCCTCCGGCAACTCCGGCGACCGCATCGCCTGCGGGGTGATCGCGCCATAGGCTGCATGTATAAGCCCCGGCCATCACTCTGCAACTGGCTTGGCTTCCAAAATCCCCACGTTCCGAACCATGCGGTCATCGCCTCCGACGGGATAGCTCCGCGTCAGAACAAATCCCGCGGCCTCCAAAAGTCTTTTCCATTCGCGCTCGCTGCGCTCTCTTCCGCCGGTGACGGCAAGCATGTTGAGATCGCTCATCAGGCGGCCTTCCAGTTCCGGGTCTGCCTGTGACACCAGCGCCGGCAGCACGAATTCAATGACCAGCAGACTGCCGCTCGGCGGAAGCACGGCGCGGCAGTTCTTGAGAATTGTGCTTGCCTCCGCGTCCCGACGCCCGTGCAGAAAATGTTTCAGCATGTACACATCCGCGCCGGCGGGCACGGATTGGGTCAGGTCAGCGGCAATTAACTCGCATCGCGACGAGACCTTTTGCTTCGCGAAGCGCGCCTTCGCTGCCTCCACACTGGCTTCCAGGTCAACCAGCATACCGCGAAGATGGGGATTCAGTTCCAGCACGGCAATCAGGAGCGATCCGCCTCCGCCTCCCAAATCGGCAACTACCTTCGCACCGGAAAAATCCCATGCGCGCGCGATGGGAGCGTAATCTTCCGCCGGAGCAGTGCCCATCACGGCGCGAAAAATCGCGCTCGCCTCGGGAACTTGTGACCAGCGCGAGGGCACGTTGGGATCGCGCACCTCGAAGGCCGACTTGCCGGTGCGAACGCAATCGGTAAGCAGCGACCAATTATCGGCGAGCAGGTCGGCCCAGAAAATCACGGCTGCCCAGACGGAATTCGGATCATCCTTGCGCAGTGGCTGCCCAAACGGCGTGAGTCGAAACTCTCCGGGCGCCGTCTCCTCTGTAATACCGAGGCTGGCAAGAGCGCGCAGCAGACGGTACAGGGCATCGGGATCCGCTTGACAACGCTCCGCCAGAAAACCGATGTTGCGCACTTCGTCGGCCAGGGCATCCGCGATCCCCAGGCGAGCGGCGGCGCAAAGCGTGCTACTGCGGGAATACGCCATTGCCATTTCCACCAGTCCTGTATTCGGCGTCACATTGCCGATGCCGCCATTCGTCTGCGCCATCTGCGTCCTCAATTCCACAAAGAAGAATGTCGGGAGGCTCTGTGCCGCGGGCCCGAGGTCGCTCCCTCGTGTAGTCTAAAGCCATGGGCGATCTTGGCCGCATGCTTGTGTTCTTCGGCGGGCTGCTGCTGGTCGTGGGGCTCGTCCTCATCTTTGCGGGAAAACTCAATCTTCCCCTCGGACGCCTCCCCGGCGACATCGTCTATCGCGGCAAGCACACCAGCTTCTACTTCCCTTTGATGACTTGTATCCTTCTCAGCGTGATTCTTTCGCTCGTCTTGTACTTCGTGAATCGCATGAGATAATTCGCGATTCGCGATTCGCTTTTCGTCTATCGCTCCCGGCACCGTCGGCAATCGCAAGTGAAAATCTCTCGTCTGGCGAAAGGCGAACAGCGAATGGCGAATAGCGAATAGTGGCCCTTGGTACACTGCCCACATGGCCGGCACCGAACAACTGGGGCTCATCTTTCAGGCTCCCCCGCGCAAGATCTATGCGGTCCGCGAGTTGGTGGCCGAACTCAGAACGCAGCTTGAACGCACCTTTACCGACGTTTATCTCGAAGGGGAAATCTCCAACTATCGCCCCGCGGATTCCGGTCATCTTTACTTCACGCTGAAGGACGCGTCGGCCCAGCTTCGCGCCGTCATGTGGCGCACCCAGGCGCGATTGCTGCGCTTCCGTCCGGAGAACGGGTTGCAGGTGATCGCGCGTGGCCGCGTCACCATCTACGACGAACGCGGCGATCTGCAATTTCAGGCCGAGTATCTGGAGCCCAAAGGCGCAGGCGCGCTGCAGGTCGCCTTTGAGCAGTTGAAGGCCAAGCTCGCTGCCGAGGGACTATTCGATGCCGCACGCAAGAAGCCGATCCCGGTGCTGCCGGCGCGAATTGGTCTGGTGACCTCACCGCAAGGCGCCGCCGTGCAGGACATCCTCAACGTCCTGCAGCGCCGCCATGAGTCCATGCATGTTCTCATCTATCCCGCGCAGGTGCAGGGCGAGGCCGCGGCCTCGGAGGTGACCGCCGGCGTGCGCTACTTCAACCGGCGAGCCCAGGTGGACGTGATCATCGTCGCCCGCGGCGGCGGCTCGTTCGAGGACCTGTTTGCCTTCAACGATGAAGGACTGGCGCGCGTCATCGCCGGCTCGGCCATCCCGGTCATCTCTGCCGTGGGACACGAGACCGATTTCACCATTTGCGACTTCGTTTCCGACCTGCGCGCGCCCACGCCTTCCGCGGCGGCGGAGTTGGTGGTCCGCTCCAAACGCGAGCTCTCCGACAAGCTGCTGGGATTTCACAAGCGCATGACGCAGAGCATGAATTACAAGTTGCTGCGCGCCCACAACGAACTTTCGCGGCTGGCGCAGCACGCGGCCTTCGCGCGCATGCGCGATACCATAGCTCGCCGCCAGCAGCGCATCGACGATCTGGTATTTCGCCTGGCGCAAGCCAATTCGCGCATGTTGAAAGCTCAGGGCAGACGGCTTGAGCTGCTCGAGGCCAAGCTTCGTCATCACGACTTGCGCGTGCGCACCGGCGCGATGCGGAACCGACTCGAAGAGCGCACCGCACAACTGCACACGGCGATGTCGCGCCGGTTGGCGACGCGGAGCAACGAACTCCATCGCCTATCGGCGACAATGCAGCATGCCGGGCAGGCGCTGCTATCACGCCGGCGTGCGCGCTGGGAGCGGCTGCACAGCACGTTGCAGACGCTCTCGCCCAAAGCCATCCTTGCCCGCGGCTATGCGCTGGTTTTCACCTCCGATGGCCGCCTCGTCAGAGATGCTTCGCAACTGGAGGCAGGCGATCAGGTGCGCGCTCAAGTCGCCAATGGCGAGTTCACGGCTAGAGTGGAGAAGACGGTAGAGGGTGCTTAGGGAAACTCTGATTATGCTCTTCGTCTGATTAACCTCTTCGGTGGAAGAGCTGGCCTTGAGGCCGGCCCCTAAGCTCGTGCGCGACCAGGGCTTTAGAGACTGTGTCGCCGCCGGAATCAGATTTCCCGGTGGAACGGACATCGACGAAATCCGGCTTATTCAGCCGCGGAGCGGCAACATTTGTGTTAGGCGTGAGCGTGAGCCCGCGCTCCAAGTGGGACAAGAGGCGAGCCGCGGAGCGGCGACACCGGCTCGCGACACAGGCTCTTTTAGGCCCCGGCGTTCTGCGATCTAACCTGACCATGATTGCTTATTCAGGGTTTCCTTAAGTGAATCGCCGGTTTGGCATCGGTTCCCATTCTGGGACGAATTTGTGACGTGGTTTGGTTTGTAACCATTTTTGTTTGCTCCATTTTGCGCGTAAGTCTCACGCCGAGACCATCTTGGCGCGCAAAAATCCAAATTCCGATTGTTTTCAATAGTTTAGATGGTAACGTAATCAGGGGGAGTCTAGTGGTTACGTTACCCTACCAAAGTGGTGGGCTAAACACAACAGACGTAAACCTGTCTCGCAGCGTTGGGCGCTCAACGCTGCCACGATCGATTGCTTTAGAATGGGCTTTGTATATGCGCACGGAACCAGATTGTGCAGAACTTTCTCCACATCCCGCAGTTCTCCATCCTCTCCGCGATTGACATTCTGGTTGTAGCATTCCTCATTTATGAGTTCCTCAAGCTGATCAAGGGCACGCGTGCGATACCGATGCTCATTGCGGTGGTGCTGCTGGTCGGCGCGTTCTGGCTCGCCCACATCGAGCAGCTCCGCACCGTCGATTGGCTGATCACCACCCTTTTCCCGTACGCTGTATTCGCGCTCATCGTGGTGTTCGGCGCGGAGATTCGTCACGCTCTGGCGCGGCTGGGAAGGCGGCTGTCGGCCACTCGCTCCGGCGTCTTTGGCGCCAGCGACAGCTACGAAGACATCGTGCTGGCCGCCGCTCACTTCTCGCAGACCGCGACTGGAGCGCTGATCGTCATCGAGCGCGAGATCGGACTGCGGACCTTCATCGAAAGTGGCGTGCCGCTCGACGCGACGCTCTCTTACGATCTTCTGATCACCATTTTCCGCCCGAGCGCACCGTTACACGACGGCGCAGTTATTGTCCAGAAGGGCCGAATCGCCGCTGCCGCGTGCTTCTTGCCGCTGTCCATGAATCCGCTGCTATCCACGCAATTCGGCACGCGTCATCGCGCGGGCATCGGCATCACCGAGGAGACCGATGCGGTTTCGGTTGTGGTCTCGGAAGAAACCGGATCGATCAGCGTCGCGGTCGGCGGCTCTATTGAGCGCGATATCACGGTCGAGTATTTGCGCGAGCGGCTTAGCGAACTGCTTCGTCGTTATGTCCCGACCTCGACCTTACCAACCGCAGTCACCGATCGCGAATTGGCCAGCGACGAGCGCCACTTAGAGCGGCTCACCCCGGAGAAGGACTTCGCCGACGGAGCGGAACGCTAGATGGCGGCAAGCATCGGAAACTTCTTCCGCAATTACGTCTTCAACAACCTGCCCTTCAAGCTGGTATCGCTCGCCATTGCCATACTGCTGTGGTGGGCTGTGGGGCGCGATCAGCCCATCGAAATTCCAGTGACCGTTCCGTTGGAGTTTCAGCACGCTCCCGCCAATCTCGACATCAACTCGGATTATCCTTTGCAGGCGCGAGTGACTTTGCGCGGACCTGAGCGCATGTTACAGGGACTGAATCCCACCGAGGTGCATGCGATTCTGGACCTGCAGGGAGCGCACCCCGGCGAACGCACCTTCGACCTTACCGCCCAGGACATCCACACTCCGCGAAACGTCCGAGTAGTGCAGATTATGCCTTCGCAGTTTCACATCAGCTTCGACTCCAGCGTAACGCGCACCGTTCCCGTACAGCCGCGCGTGATTGGCACATTGTTGAGTGGCTATGGCATAACCAGCGTGACGGCAATTCCGGCGAGCATTAAAATCACCGGTCCCGCGAGACGAGTCGATGCTATCCAAGCCGCCATCACCGATCCCGTGGATGCTACCGGCGTTGTGGGTTCCGGGACGTTCACCACCCACGCTTATGTCTCCGATCCGCTGGTGCGAGTACAGACACCGGAAGCGATCCATGTTACGGTCAATACCGGCAAGATATCGGGAGGAGCAGGCCAACCGTGAGCAGCGGGACAGCAATCATGCGGCAGCTATTCGGGACAGATGGTATTCGGGGAGTCGCGGGCGAATATCCGCTGGACGAGCGCACCGTGCTGGCTATCGGTCGTGCGCTGGGTCAGCGTTTGGCCGCGAAGGCGACGGCCGCTCGCGTCCTGATCGGCCAGGACACGAGGGAGTCCAGCGCGTGGATCAGCTCCGCCTTGGCGGCTGGTCTGGAATCAGCGCAGGTGGATGTTGTCAGCGCAGGCGTAATCACTACTCCCGGAATCGCCTATCTCACCCGGGCGAACAAGTTCTCCGCCGGCATCGTGATCTCGGCATCGCATAATCCCTGGCAAGACAACGGCATCAAGGTCTTCGGCGCCGACGGATACAAGCTGTCGGATGAGCTCGAACATCAGATCGAGAGGGAGATCTTTACCCATCTCGAGCAGCTCGCAGAAGGCGCATCCCACAATGTGGTATCTACCTCCGAGATGCCGCCGGACATTGCCCACTCGCGTGAACAATACGCGAGATGGTTGGCGGACTTCGTCCGCGACGACGATCTCAGTACGATTCGCGTTCTGGTGGATTGCGCCAACGGTGCGGCCGGCAGCGTCGCGCCGCTGGTATTCCGGGACTGTGGAATAAAGGCGGATTTCCTTAACGTCAACCCGAATGGCAGAAACATCAACGCCGGCTGTGGGGCGTTGCATCCCGAACACATCGCGCAAGCCGTCGCCGCCGCCAATAGCGCATACGACTTGGGTGTCACCTTCGACGGCGATGCCGATCGCGCCTTGTTCTCCGATGCCACCGGTCGCGTCGTCAACGGCGACGCGGTGCTGCTGTTGGCTGCACGCGACATGAAAGCTCGCGGGCGACTCGCGAACAACACCGTGATAGCTACCACCATGTCGAACATGGGATTGGAAGCGGCCCTGCAGCGCGACGGCATCACCATGCTGCGTGCGCCCGTGGGCGACAAATACGTTCTCGAGCAGATGCTCAAGACAGGCGCGACTTTGGGAGGCGAACAGTCCGGACACATCCTCTTCCGCGATCTGGATACCACCACCGGAGATGGCATCTTGACGGCGCTTCGCGTTCTGGATGTCATGGCCCGGACCGGCAAATCCTTGGCCGCCTTAGTTGCCGACCTGAAAGTTTTTCCGCAGGAGATCAAGAACGTTCCCGTGCGCGAAAGAAGGCCTTTCGAGCAGTTGCCGTCGGTCATGGAAGCAATCCGCGCCGCCGAGCAGGAGCTCGATGGACGCGGGCGCGTAGTGGTGCGTTATTCCGGCACGGAGAAGCTGGCGCGGGTAATGATCGAGGCCGAGTCGGAGCAGGCGATGCGCCGCCATACCGATGCCATTGCGAATGCCGTTCAGCGGGCGATTGGAGCGTAGGCAATCGAAAGAACTGGCTTGCATCGTGAAGAAGATTTCGTCCGGCCGACGCTTGGAATGAGGCTGGCGAAGCTGTACGCGATTGTCGATGTCTCCTGCTTTGCGGCACCGCAACGAGCTACTGCCATTGTGAAGTACGCGCGCGAACTCGTGGCCGGCGGCGCGACCCTGATCCAGTATCGTAATAAGGTAGGTAGCGCGCGCGAAGTGCTGAGCGATGCGCGCGAGATTCGCCGTGTCGTGGGCGATGGTGTGACCCTGATTATGAACGACCGGGCTGACCTCTGCCTTGCCGCCGCTTACGAAGGAGTTCATGTCGGCCAGGACGACCTCTCGCCGGAAAGAGCCCGAGCGGTCATAGGGCCGAAGCGGATTGTCGGGGTCTCAACTCACAATTTGGAACAGGTGCGGCAAGCCGATGCCGGACCAGCCGACTACATCGCGTTCGGACCCGTCTTCCCGACGTCTTCGAAGCACAGACCCGATCCTGTGGTCGGGCTGGACGGTGTACGCGCCGCGCGCGCAGCCACCAGGAAGCCGCTCGTTGCCATTGGCGGCATCACCCGCGTCAATGCTCGTTCGGTGATCGCCGCCGGCGCGGATTCCGTGGCGGTGATTGCCGACTTGTTAGCTTCGCCGAGAAAGGCTGCGGAAGAGATCTTGCAGTCGCTGGTATAGGCCCCAAGCAAAACACCATGAAACTCGCCGACATTGCCACCGCGATTTGTGCTTTGCTGGAAAATGCCGACCCCAACCTGGAGATCGCCGGCGTTGCCGGAATTGAAGAAGCGGCCGCGGGGCAGATTACCTTCGTCGCCAACCCGCAGTACGCCGCCCACGCACGAACCACGAGTGCCTCAGCCATCATCGTTGCTGAGGATTTCCCTGCAATCCCCAAAGGCCTGCTCCGCAGCCAAAATCCATACCTCGCCTTCGCTCGCGCCATCGCTTTGTTCTACAAGGCTCCCAGCTATCAAGCCGGCGTGCATCCCACCGCCGTGATTTCACGTGCCGCAAAAATCGGTGCTAACGCACACATCGGGGCATACGTTGTAATCGACGACGATGTCACGCTGGGCGACAACGCGACATTGCTGCCGCACGTGGTTATCTATCGCGGCGCGAAAATCGGTAACAACTTTTTCGCCCACGCTCACGCCGTAGTCCGTGAATACTGCACCGTGGGCGATAATGTCATCCTGCAGAACGGGGTCGTCGTCGGCTGCGACGGTTTTGGCTTTGCCCGCGATGGCGACCGCTGGGAGAAGATCACGCAATCCGGCCCCGCAGTGCTGGAGGACGATGTGGAAGTGCAGGCGAACTCGTGCATCGATCGCGCCAGCGTCGGCGAGACCCGCATTGCCCGCGGCGCCAAAGTCGACAACCTTGCGCAGGTGGGACACGGCTCAGCCGTGGGCGAAAACACGCTGTTGTGCGCGCAAGTAGGTTTGGCCGGGTCAACCGTGGTGGGAAAGAACGTGATTCTTGCCGGCCAAGTGGGAGTGGCCGGCCACTGCCATATTGGCGATGGCGTCGTGGTGACAGCCCAGAGCGGCACCCATGGCGATATCCCGCCCGGAGCGATGGTGAGCGGCTCGCCCGCTTTTGACCATAAACAATGGTTGCGTGCCGTGGGTCTGTTCAATAGACTTCCAGAACTTGCCAAAGCCCTCCGAAAGTTGCAAGCCCGCCGCTCTGGCAATGGCGAGTCAGCAAAAAACGAACCTTAGGACTATTCTGGAAGCCAAAAATTGGTAGCTGATTTAAGAAAATTTGTTTAACGCCTGCATCCCAAGCTGCTTCTAATTGAAGGATGGACGAAACTGTTTCTAATTCGACTCTCGAGCAATCCCTTGGCCCACAGGTTGTACCCAGCAATCCGATTCGCGTGCTGCTGCTCGACGATCGCGAAGAGAACCTGGTTCTGCGCTCCGCCATCTTGCGGCAAAAAGGCTATCGCGTCGTGACCTCGAGCTCCATTGAAGAGGCCGAATCCAAACTCGGCGGCATCGATATCGCCGTACTCGATTACCATCTGGGCGCGGGGAAATTCGGAACTGACGTAGCCGAGACGCTGCGGCGCAAGCGTCCGCAGGTGCCGATCATCATCCTGTCAGCAACCCTGGAGCGAAAATTTGGTGGGATTGCGGACATGCACCTGTTGAAGGGATACAGCTCGGTCGACGACCTGGTGAACGCGCTGCGCTCCTTCGAAGCCAAGAAGCGTGGGCGGCCGGTGGTCGTCGACGCACGCGATTTCTACTATTCGCGGATTTCGATGGCGATGGGCGACGACATCGTGCTGGAAATCCTGGATCGTGAAGGAAACTGGCAGTTCGTCAACGACTATTTCGCCTCCATAGCCGGACACAAGCGCGGGTGGTTCGTAGGCAAGAACCTGTTCGAGCAATTCTCGCAATTGGGCGAGGAATGGCGCGAGATCGTGCGCACCGTGGCCGATACGCGGGAGACCTATATCGACCGCCGGGGTTTTCGCGGCGCGTCGCACCTGCCTATCGAGAGCCCGCATTGGAGCTGGAATGTCCTGATCTTCCCCATCAAACTCCACGACGCCCGCGATGGAGCTGTGCTCACGGCAAGGCTGATCGAGAAGAAGTAAAACTCAGGCGCCGGCCTCTTCGGGGTTACGCCGCTCGGGCGGCAGCGCGCTCGCGATCACCTCACGGACCGCATTCGCCAGGGCATCGCGATCGCTAAACGCTTGCGGATTCAGCGGCGCATGGAAAACGGCGGTCGCGGTTCCGCGGCGCAACGCAAATCGCGTCCTCGGCCACATTTCATACGTTCCTAGCATCGTAACCGGCACCACGGGCACGCCGGAGTCCGTCGCCAGATGAAACGGCCCTTTCTTGAATGGGAGCAAGCGGCCGTCCGATGAGCGCGTGCCCTCAGGATAGATCACCATGTGCAGTCCCTTACGCAGAACACCGATACCCGCCTGCATGCTTTCGATTGCCGCGTCGCGATCGCCGCGGTCGACCGGCACAAGCTCGGCTAGCTTCATGCCCGTCCCTAACACCGGAGCCCGAAAGAGTTCCTTCTTCACCAGCACCGAACAGCGGCCGGGAATGCTGGGGATGAGCACTGGAGGGTCGAGGTTGGAAACATGGTTGGACATGAAGATGTAGTTGCGGCCGGGCTCAAGATGCTCCAGGCCGCGCAATTCGATCTTCACGCCGGCCAGCAGCACGCCGAACTTTGCCAAACTACATGCCTTGTAATAAAGGAGATTTGCATTCCTGGTTATGGCGGCATAGAGCACGAGCAGCGGACCAACAATAAGGATGGAGATTGCCCAGAAGCACAGCAGCGCGACCGCGCGTATCAAGGGACACGTCCAGGTTCGTCGTCGCCGTGGATCCAGGCCGTGCGATGTGCTCGCTGCTCGGGCGTTACGGTTGCGAGGTCCTGCAATTGATACGCGACTTCGGTCCGCGCGCCTAACTTGAGCTCCACCTCGCGCTTGCCGCGCCGGTTCTCAAGCTGCAGCTTAATCAAAGTTCCGGGCGCCATGTCGGATATTTCGGAGTCCAAAGAGGCATCGGCCGGATGACCGTTGATGGCAATGACGCGATCGCCGGCCCTGATGCCTAGCGACTGCGCGTCGCTACCGGAATCTACTTGGGTCACCTCCGGTTGACCCCCAAGGTTAGCGGTTGTCGCGAAGCCGGCAGAGGCGTAGGTCGCTGTAGTGGGCACGGCACGCAAACCTGCGAACGAAAGAAATTGGTCGTAAGGAATCTCCTTCACTCCGGCAACATAGTCGCGAAAGAAATCGGCGAAGCTCTGCCCGGCGACCGCTTCGGCTGCCTGTTCAACTCCAGCAGAGTCAGGAAAAAATCGGCCTTGTTTAGCGTAATGCTGGTTCATCCACTGGAAAAGGTCGCGTAGCGATTTCCTGCCGCCTGGTCAGTTGGCGAATGCGCAGGTCGAGGAGAATGCCGAGGATCTCGCCTTTGTTGTAGTAGCTGATGCTGCGCTCCGGCGAGCGATAGAACGGGATGCCTTCGAACCAGGCATCCAGGCTGGACTCCTCTGCCGATTGCCACTGGTGGGCAGGACGGTCCTCCAGCTCCGTAATCGCGGATGCTACGCTCCGCAGGTATTCCGCTTCGTCAATGAGTCCGGAGCGCGCCAGCGCCATGTCGGCCACGGTGTTGGTCACGCCTTCGCTGAACCAAAGTGCGCGCGTGTCCATTGCATGCTGATAATCGATGGGCTCAAGCGATTGCGGCCGAATGCGCTTCACGTTCCACAGATGAAAGAACTCATGCGCACTGACCGAGGCGAGAGCAAGCGGATTGGAACGCAGACGGTCAGCGTTGATGTCGATTGCCGTGCCGTAGGCATGCTCCATGCCGCCGCCACCCGGGCCCTTTGGAAAGTGATACAGGAAGGTGTACTCGTCATAGGGACGGTCCCGCATCCAGTCCACCTCGGCGTGGGTGATGGCGGCCAGCATCGAGTCGATCTTCGCCAGGTCGTAGTCGGCGGGATTCCCATCTACCACAACGTGGTAGGTTGCTCCGTCCTGCTTGAACTCCGATTGCTGAAAGCTGCCCAATTCCACGGGACTGTCCACCAGCTCGTCATAGTTATGGGCGATTCCGACGAGCTGGTCAACGCGCCCCGGAGCGGCCGCCCCGAAAACGTGCAGGTCACGCACCTCCCACATCGTGGGAACATCCAGCAGGCGAATGCTAATCGGCTGCGAACGAACCGAAGGCGAATACATCAAGACCATCGCCCAGTTAAAAAAACCGTGCTCCGCATTGAGCGCGCTTCCGAATGGGCCGGGGCTGTCCAAATGAATGTTGTAGCTGACCACAATGCAGCCCGCGGGCGCGGTAATCTGCCACTCGCTGGTGGTGGTGTTCACGACCTTGGCGGGAGCGCCTGACGCATCCTGCGCGCGCACATCTTCGATATTCGCGGCAAAATCACGGACCTGATATAAGGCGTTCCAGACCGGCATGTCGAGGGTGTGGATGTCGCCGCCATCTCGCAGGCGAATGCTCACGTGGGCCAGGTGATCGGCGCGGTTGCTCAATGAGACGAAGTACTCAGTCGGCGGAGGCTGCGCGCTTGGCGGAGATGCGCAGGTAACCGGAGTTTCGGCGTAGGCGCCAAGCGTAAGCGAGCAGAAGACGAACGATGCCAGAAGGAAACGCGCGAGGGCGGTCGGCAGTCGGCTCACGAAGCGGTCGCGACCTCGTGAAGAGATTTCAACCGCGCAGGCAGCTTTTCGTAGATGCCTCCGAAACCGCCGTTGGACAGGATGGTCACGACATCACCGGAACGCAAATCGGGTGAGATAGCGTCAACAATAGCGTCAGCGCTTTCCAGCAGCCGTGCCGGCCTGCCCATGTCATTCAACTGTTCCACCACCCTGGCCGGATCGAGTCGATCTCCGGCGGGTATCGCGGACGACATAAAAACGTTGGCCAGCACGATCTCATCGGCAACCGCCAGGCTCTGCACCAGTTCCTCTTGAAAAACGTTCCGCCGAAGCGTGTTGGAACGCGGTTCCAGAATCGCCCAATGCCGCCGGCCGGCATAACGCGTCCGCACCGCTTTCAGCGTCTCAGCAATGGCGGTGGGATGATGAGCGAAATCGTCAATGATGGTAATGCCGTTGACCTCTGCTTTTACCTCCAGCCGCCGTTTCACACTGCGGAACGTTCGCAACGCCGCCGCGATCGTCTCCCGGTCGATGGCGTAGGCGGCGGACATGGCGGCCGCCGCCGTCGCGTTCAGGACGTTGTACTCGCCTGCGAGCGGGAATTCGAACTCAGCCCAGGGCTGCCCCTCGTGGTGCACACGCCAGCGCGTCCGTTCAGCTTCGTAGCTGGGATCGACAATGCGCCACGTGGAATGTTCCGCGAAGCCGTAGCGCTCAACCCGGCAAAGCGCGCGGCTGACGCATTCGTCCACGTTGGGATGACCGTCCCACGCGACCAACAGTCCGCGCTGCGGGACGAGGTTCACCAGTCGCTTGAATGCGGTTCTTACTTCGTCCAAATTCTTGTAAATGTCGGCGTGATCGAACTCGACGGAGGTGAGGACCACGGCATCGGGAAAATAATGCAGGAACTTCGGGCCCTTGTCGAAGAAAGCCGTATCGTATTCGTCGCCTTCCAGGATGAACTCGCGCCCTGAATCCAGAGCGAATGAGCTGCCAAAGTTCTCGGGGATGCCGCCGATGAGAAAGCTGGGCGCACGGCCAGCCTGGTGAAAGATCCATGCCAGCATCGATGACGTTGTGGTCTTACCGTGGGTTCCGGCGACGACCAGCCGCTCTTTGCCGGTCAGAAACTCATCATGAAGTATCTGCGGCAGCGATTGAAAGGGGATACGCTGGTCGAGCACATATTCCAGCTCGACATTGCCGCGGGAAATGGCGTTCCCGACAATCACCAGATCAGGGTGAGGCCGCAGGTTGCTCTCGCTGAACGGCTGCGCTACGGCAATCCCGAGCGAAGACAAAAACTCTGACATTGGGGGATATGCCGCAACGTCAGACCCGGTCACCCGCAAACCGCGCTGCTGCAGCATTCCGGCGAGGGAAGCCATGGCGGTCCCGCAGATACCGATCAGGTGAATATGCTTTGGCTTCATGCTATGCATCGCAGGTACTCGGAATGCCAGCCCGTAATCGAGGACGCGTTATCGACTCCTTCAATGCCGTACAACCTTAGCTGTGCCCCCTGGAGCCACTCCCGAGGTCATCGCCGCTGGATCAAGCTGCACCGCGCCTGCGTAGCTGACCGTCACCGTCGTACTTACACTCAGCTTTGCCTCAACGCCAATCGGCAACGTCAATGCCCCTCTTGAGACATGCCCCGATTCCAGGCCAAATGCAATCGGGATTCGCAAATCACCCAGGATCCGACCGATGATTTCTTGCAGCGTGGGCCCATGCCCGCCGGGTTCATCACAGTCGACCATCTCGCCGAAAATGATCCCGCGCACGTGGTCAAACTTGCCGGCCAGCTTCAGTTGCATCAGCATGCGATCGATGCGATAGGGCCGCTCGGCGCGATCTTCAATAAACAGGATCGTTCCCTGGGTGCGAATTTCGCAGGGAGTGCCGAGGGAGGCGCACAGTAGCGACAAACAGCCGCCGTACAACATGCCTTCGGCGCTGCCCGGTGTCAATGGCGTGACCTCTTCGCTGCCGAAATTCATCTCGGCTTCGCCCTGAGACACGGCGTCGATCCAACTGCTCTCAACGAAGCCACCCGGGCGCGCAAAATCTCCCGCGACCATCGGCGCGTGGAATGTCACCAAGCCGCCAGCGTCGCACAAGTAGGTAAGCAGCGCGGTCAGGTCGCTGCAACCGGCAAAGATCTTGGGATTGCCGCGGACGAGGTCGAGGTCTATGTGGGGCAAAAGATAATTGCAGCCGTAGCCTCCGCGCGCGCAGAGCACGGCCTTCACCTCGGGACGCGCGAACATCTCGTGGAACTCATCGACCCGGCGTTGGGTCGAGCCTGCGAAATAACCGTCGCGCTCGAAGATCGAGGGCAGATAGAACGGCTTATAGCCGAGGCGCTGAAGTTCCGCGCAACCGGCCTCGAACTCGTCGCGCCGAAAACCGCTCGCCGGAGCGATAATTCCCACCGTATCGCCTGGGCGCAAAGCCAGAGGCCGCACACGTGAGGTTTGAGAGAAGCCGGTCATCGGAAGGCCTATCTTAAATGAAAAACTCGCCGCGACAGAGCAGGGTTGCCGGGCCGGTCAAATAGACCTCGCTAGTCCACTCCACCGTCTGCACTCCGCCCGGCGCACGCACGCGAACGGGCGAGCACACCGCCTCACGCCGGATGGCCGCGACCGCGGCAGCGCAGGAACCGGTGCCCGACGACATGGTCTCGCCCACGCCCCGCTCCCAAAACCGCACCTCGATCTCATCCGGCGCCACCACCTTGACCAACTCGACATTCATGCCGTGCTTGAAATCGTGGTGCTTGGAAATCTGCTCGGCGATAGCTTGCCAGCCCAGTTCAAATTGCGGGACGAAGACTACGAAATGCGGATTGCCCATCGACACCGGCGTGCCGGTGATTTCCCCATAAGTGAACTTGATGGAAAAATCGTCGCCCGCCTCCGGCTCGCCCATCGAGCTGCGGAACTCAAAGGTGTTGCCCTCACGAGCCTTCAGCTCGCAAGTTTTCAGTCCCGCGCCGGTTCGAATCACCACCGAGTTGCGTTGATGTTCCGCGCAGTACCAGGCGGCCACGCAACGCGTGCCATTGCCCGAAATCTCCGCCTCCGAGCCATCGGCATTCAGCAAGCGAACGCGCAGGTTGGCATCCGCGGCGGGCAGCAGCCACTCGACACCGTCCGCACCGAGGCCATTATGCCGGTCACAAATGCGCCGGGTAAATTCGTGGAGCTGGCCCGGGGCGTGGACAAAATCGATGAGCAGAAAATCGTTGCCGCAGGCCGTCGCTTTGACGAAGGGAATGCTTGGCATCGGTACAGGGTCCCAACTCGGCTTCAAAGGTACCAGATACTACTCTTCGGGCTCCGTTTGCGGCGCTAATGTCTCGGCCGACATGCGCTCCAGTTGCTTGCGCCAGTCGGTCTCCTCCACAAACTGCCGCGAATCGCGCCAGCCGGGCCGCACCTTGATGAACAGCTCCAGGAAAATCTTCGTGTTTAGCAGGCGTTCGATTTGCAATCGCGCCCGCGTGCCGATCTTCTTCAGCGTCTCGCCGCGTTTGCCGATGAGGATCGCTTTCTGCCCCTCGCGCTCGCAATAGATTGTGGCCGCGATGCTGGTGAGCTTCGCGCCCTCCTGGTATCGCTCGATCAGGACCGTTGTCGAGTATGGAACTTCTTGCTCGGTTGCCAGCAACACTTGCTCGCGAATGAGTTCGGCGACGAGAAATCGCTCCGGCTGATCGGTGATCTGGTCCTTCGGAAAGTATCGCGGGCCTTCGGGCAGCGCCTTGACGATGGCGTCCAGAAGCACATCGAGTCCGTCGCGCTTCAGGGCCGAGATGGGAAGGACTTCGGCGAACGGGTGAAGCTCTTTGTAGGCCGCGATCACCGGCAACAGTTTTTGCTTGTCGACGGTGTCAATTTTGTTGAGCAGGAGAAATGTTTTTTGGCCGCTTTGCTTGACGATGTCCAACACGAATTTGTCGCCAGTCCCGAACTTCGCGGTTGCGTCGACGATCAGCAGGAGCAGGTCGCAACCCTCCAGCGCGTCGTACACCTCTTTCATCATGCGCCGGTTGAGGGTGTTCAGCGGCTTGTGAACACCGGGGGTGTCAACCAGGACGATCTGCCCGGCAGGCCGCTTACCCCTTCGTTCGACATTGACAACTCCCTGAATGCGATTGCGCGTAGTTTGCGGCTTGCGCGTGACGATGGCCAGTTTCTCGCCGACGAGCGCGTTCAGCAGCGTGGATTTACCAGCGTTGGGGCGGCCGATGATGGAGACGAAGCCGGAGCGGAATGGCATGAGATTAATTTCGGTGCGCTGCACGCGAACCTGAAGGGCCAGCGTCGCTACGCGCCGACCTGCTTAGGTTGCAGACTGACGCGCACACGATCGACTCGCCGCTCGGTTGAGTCCAGCACCTCAAAGCGCAGCCCATTTTCCTCGACGATTTCGCCCGCCTTGGGGATATGACCGGCCAACTCGCTGACGAGTCCGGCGATGGTGGTCGCTTCCTTTTCTTCTTCGGGACGGACGCCCAGCAGCTTCTCCAATAGATCAAGGTCGGTGTTGCCGTTGAAGATGTAGGAGGTATCGCTCTCCTTCACCACTTCGGCCTTTTCGTGCTCATCGCGTATTTCGCCGACAATCTCTTCCACCAGGTCCTCGATCGTCACCAGTCCGGCTACGCCGCCGTACTCGTCGATGACGATGGCAATGCGGGCGTTGTCGCGTTGCATCTCGCGCAGCAAGTCGCTGCCCAGCTTGGTTTCCGGCACGAAGTATACTTCCGGCTTCATCAGGTCGCGAACGGTTTTCGTGCGGGCTTCCGTGTCCCGCACCTGCAGCACGTCTTTGGCGTGGACGATGCCTTTAATGTGATCGAGATCGCCCTCGAAAACGGGAATGCGCGAGTAGGGATACTTCTTCAACAGCTCCGTAAATTCCTCGACCGTAGTGGCGACGGGGACGGCGACAATTTCCGGCCGCGGGGTCATGACCTCGCGCACCCTCTTGTCGCCGAACTCCACCACCGACTGAATCAGGTCGCGGTCGCTCTCCTCCAAAATCCCTTCTTCCTGGCCAGCCTCGATCAAGGCATCGACGGCCTCCGACGGGTGCTCCGGCTGTTGTTCGCCGTGCTCCCGCGAAAGCGATGCCACCGAGAGGGCGAAGCCGAGCAGCAGGCTGGCGGGCATGGCGAGATAGATCAGCCCGCGCAGCACCGGCGCCCAGTGGACAAGCCATTCGCCCTTGGTGCGGACGAAAAACAGGTAGGGCAGCAGTTGATGAAAGATGACGATGATAAAGATGAGGCTGACCGCAGCCTGCACCAAGTCCAGCACCACCCAGCGCTTCTGCATGAAGAGCACGTAGCCGATGAGCACGCCGATGGCAGCCATCGAAAGCTGCGTGAGCAAGGTCATGGAGAGCGCGGCGCGTTCGCGGCTCACGTGCAGGCGCGGCTCGACGCGCTCCTCGTAGGCCTCGATGTTCTCCTGGAATTCTCGGGCAAGAAATTTGCCCATCTCGGCGTACAGGCGGTCAACGTACGAGACCAGCGCCAGCAACGCCATCAACAGCAGCAGCAGGATGCATAACGGAAGGCTCATCGGCTGGCCTTCCGTCGAGCCCTACCGGATGGACGCGCTTGAGGTTTCAAGCTGCCGGACTGCGTGCGTTCGATCAGCCCTACCGGCAGCCTGAACTCCTGCCGGAGCGCGAGTTCCCGCGCCTCCATTTCGCCACGATCGTTCTCATGATCGTAGCCGGCCAGGTGCAGCAATCCATGCAGGATGAGGATTTTCAGTTCGGTTTCGATCGAGTGTCCCCTTTCAACCGCGTTGGCGGCTGCGATCTCCGCGGAGATGGCAATGTCGCCGGCGAGCTCCGGCCGGCCAGCCGGGAACGACAAGACATCGGTCGGCTTGTCCTTTCGCCGATGGCGGCGGTTGAGCTCTCGGACTTCGGCGTTCGAGGTAATCAGGACGCAAACGTCGGTCGGTATTTGGAGAGCGCGCCGCGCTCGTCCAGCAAAAAGGGACAACGCGCGCTCGCGGGCACCATCGGCGTCATGAGCCAGAAGAATCACTTTCGTTCAGGTGCGCCCATCCCACACATCCATCTGGGCGGGCTGAATTGCAAAACAAATAGGAGGGCAACTTACGCCCTCCCCTACTATGGTAACAAGTTCTTAGTCGATAACGTGGTTAATTGGCGCCGACGACCCGGCTGGAGGTACTTCGGCTACCGCCGCCTCGCGATCCAGGCTGCCCACATTGACGCGAGTCTCGTCACTGCGCGCGGTCGCATTGCTGGTGCTGTTGCGGACATCCAGCGACAAGGAGAGCTGCTCATTGCGGCCCTTGTAGTCGTCATAAGCGCGGATAATACGCTGCACCAGGTGGTGCCGCACCACATCGCCCTCATCGAAGTAGCTGAAGCGGATGCCCTCGACATTGCGCAACACGTCTACGGCTTCCACCAGACCGCTGCGGTTGGCGTTGGGCAAATCGATCTGGGTGATGTCGCCGGTGATCACCGCCTTGGAGTTGAAACCCAGGCGGGTGACGAACATCTTCATCTGCTCAGAGGTGGTGTTCTGAGCTTCATCCAGAATGACGAACGCGTCGTTCAAGGTGCGGCCGCGCATGAAGGCGATCGGCGCTATCTCGATGACGTTCTTCTCCAGATAGCGGTCCACTTTATCGGGATCCAGCATGTCATACAGCGCATCGTACAGCGGGCGCAGATAGGGATCGACTTTCTCCTGCAAGGTTCCCGGCAAAAATCCAAGCCGCTCGCCGGCCTCCACTGCCGGGCGCGCCAGCACGATGCGGTTGACGCGCTTCGCCATCAGCGCCGAGATGGCCATCGCCACCGCGAGATAAGTTTTGCCCGTGCCCGCTGGTCCCACGCCGAAGACCATGTCGTACTTCTCGATGGCCTCCAGATAGCGCCGCTGGTTGATGCTCTTGGGCTGCACGCTGCGTTTGCCAAACGAACGCTGCTTGCCCGCTTCGGCCAAGCCGCGCAGACTGGCGGAAGCGTCGCTGGTGAGAACGCGAATCATGTCGCCCAAGTCGCCATTGACGAAGCTGTAGCCGGTACGCAGCAGGTGCTGATAGTCCGTGAACACCTGCTCGACACGATCGACATCGTTGGACGCGCCGGTGATCTCAATGCAGTTGGCGCGCAGGTTGATGGCGACGTTCAATCCATCTTCCAGCAGGCGCAGGTTTTCGTCTCGGGTGCCAAACAGGGTTTCGATATTGGGGCTTATTTCAATGTTCTTCTTCATTTAGGGTCGGAAGACAACCTCCAGGTGTGGCCGAATGCTCCAGAGCAGGAAGTGGTCGAGGCGGCCAGCCGCGAGACGGCTAGTTGCTCGATTAGACACGACGAAGTTTTCCGAAGACACAACGTGAAGAGTGGCGGAGTGGAAGCCAAGTACAGCTCTCATTGGCGGCTAGCGTACCTCCGAATCGGGAAGCAGTCAATGTCCCATTTCGTGCTCAATCTGGTACGTTCGACCATGCGCAGGTCAGGATCTCGCTCTACTTTAGATGTTCCAACCCCGCTAAAAGGAACACCGGGTTTCCCAACATTCTCTCCAGATCGCGAAATTCTAAGTAGAGTAGCATCGGACCGTGAATAGAGCGTGAACGAGAGAAGAAAAACTATGCTGGCAAATCTCGGCAATGTCGCATTTGCCGAGTAGCAAAGCTTCCGGTAAAATAGCTATTCGGCTCGTACCACGACATCCCACTAAGGACTCCAGCAAAGCATGGCAAACCATTTTTCGGCGCTGAAGCGTGCGCGACAGACGGAAACCAAGACAACACGCAATCGGGCCAATAAGTCACGCCTGCGGGGCGCTCTCCGTTCCCTGCGTCAGGCCATCGCCAAGGGCGATAAGGAAGCTACTCAGAGTGCCTACCGCGCCACCGTTTCCGTGGTGGATAAGGGCGTTCAGAAGGGCGTCATCCACAAGAATACCGCCAGCCGCTATAAGGCGCGATTGAACGCCAGAGTTAAGGCGGTTGCTGCGAAGTAGTTGCTAATCCAAACCAGAGACATGGCGGGCCAATGTGCCCGCTTTTTCATTGTGGGGAGCGAGTTGAGTTGTTTGCCGCGGCGTTAAGCTGGTCGGCAGCAATCTGCAACTGTCTTGCCGCCAATCTCACGGCCACTTTGGTGTTCTGCCTGATGTCCTTCTCAAAGTTCGGTGGCAGCGGGACTTGCAAAGAGAGCGGCGTCACCGGCTGGCCTATCGCATCGGGCACCATATCGCGCTGCATCCGTAGCATATCGCGACGGGCGTGCTCCATCCCTCGCATGGCCGTGGCTCGGGCGCAGCGTGCAGCCTCGGTGTTCTGGCGGGCCACCTGTTCGGCAATGCTGGTTTGCGCTTCCACTACCGGCGCCTTCAGCTCGGCAAGCAGCTCCGCTTCTTCTGCGTAATGCGGGCGCAGGTGCGTCTTCAGCGTGGCCAGGGCTTGCGATCTTGCGTGACATTCGGCTTTGGACATGGCGCCGATGTGACGGAGATGCAGCCATGACCATTGCTCGATCGACTGAAAGCCGCGAGAAAAGCCGGTGAACGTCGCGATAATCGCCAGGGCCGCAATCAGGTATCCGCGCTCCATAACGCCTCCTCTTAGGATTTCAGACGTGCAAGTCACCCAGGTGTTATTGCATTTGGGACGAACGGCTGGAATCCCGCACCTGGACATTGAGTACACGTCAGAGGCCAAATGGGGCTGTCGTAGGTTATTGAGCTGCAGCAGCTTAGGTATGGCAAGGGGCTGAGATGGCCTGCCGCTGCGTCCGTATTTGGCAGCCATCGTCCGCCATCGGACAATTGCTGGATTGCGCTGGGGATGCCAGATGCCCCAATCAGTGGCTTTCACGCGAGGCCGCGCAC
Organism: uncultured Acidobacteriaceae bacterium; assembly: GCA_963713465.1. Taxonomy (GTDB): domain Bacteria; phylum Acidobacteriota; class Terriglobia; order Terriglobales; family Acidobacteriaceae; genus Bog-257. Next base: position 15,857 of record CAVQLZ010000028.1, on the reverse strand, counting down.
CACGCCTGCGCGGCATGCAAATGCTTTTGGCGCACGAACAATCGCGCCCGGCAGTCCGCGGCTGACTCCTGCATCACGGCCAGTTCAAGCCGAAGGCGAAGCAAATTTGCCCGATACCGGGCCAATGCCCCCTGGGTTTCGTGGTCGCTGCTCTCTTTCAGGCCTTCGTCCAGTACAGCGCGAACGGATTGCAGCGCGCGCTCGACCCGCAACAGGGCTTCGACTTCTTCGTTCGTTCCCAGTACCGGCGCACCCGAAAAGCGGGCGAAGAAATTCTCCAGACGCGCATTGGCGCGCGCCAGAAGATCGAGACGGCCGGCGGTATTCATGCGCTCCATCCGCCGCTGGCGCTGCCGCTTTCAGGGGCAGCGGAACTCATGGGCGCCGCGCCGGCATTTCTCGCCGGTTGCAGCGTCCGTTTGGCCTCGACCCAGCACTCCCGGACCTCCGAGAAATAGCGCATCTGCTCGCGCAGCGTTTCGGGAGAGTTGCGGATCTGCGCCTCCAACAATTTGGCGCGCACCAGGCTGTAAAACTGCTCGAACTGCCGGGCGGCGCTGCCGCCACGCTCGAAGTCCAGCGTACCTTGCAACTGCTGCAACACGATCAGGGCATGAGCGATCTGCCGCGACCTGGTTTCGACATCGTTTTGCTGCATCGCCAGCAAGGCGCGGCGCATGTCTTCAAGTGTCGAATCGTAGAGCACCACCACCAGTTCGATGGGCGTGGCCCCGCGTATGGCACTCTCCTGATAACTCCGCCTAGCGTCAACCATGGATTTCATAATCGTTAAACCGAGCTGCTGCTGCTCGTGCTGGGGGCCCCAGGCAAGCTGGCCAGTTGGTCCGCCGCCTCCTGCATCTGCATGGGATATTCGATCAGTAAGGAATTAAGGGTGTCGTACTGGGTTGTGAGCTGCTGCTGCACCTCGGTCATGTTGGCCTGAAAATCGTTGATCTGGTCGGTCAGATCGTCACTGGTCTGGTTCAAGCCATTGATGTCGGCGGCCACCGGTCCCTGGGTGGGATCGGTCAGTTGGTTCATCTGCGTCGTTGCTGTACTTCCCCACCCGGTGGTCGACTGGAAAAAGTTCTGCACGTCGGAGTAATCGCTGCTCAGCGCAGTGCTCAAGGTGGAGCTGTTGATCTGCAGGGTGCCGTCGTTCTGCATCTCGATGCCCAGCGATTGCAAGTTTGGATAATTGCCCGCAGCCGTGGTGGAAATCATGCTCAGCAGATTGCTCTGTAGGGTCTGCAACATGCTGTCGCCCGCCAGGACACCTTCGTTACCGCTGGAATCCAGCGTGTACTGACTGTTGATGGAGCCGACCACGGTGTTGTAGTCGTTAACGAAATTCTGGATAGCCGTCGACGCCTGCGTCGTGTCGGGCTCGACGCTGATCAGCACCGGCGTGTTGGGATCGGCCGCGCCCAGGCTGAGCGTTACCCCGGGAATCGCGCCGGTCACGGTGTTGCTGCCGCTGTCGACGGGAACCCCGTCCACCGTGAGTTGCGCGTCCACTCCCGCCGCGGTGGTGAAGGTTGTGGCCGGACTGGTGACGGTTAGGTTGCCGGCCGCGCCAGACGTGTTGCTAGCCAACACTAGTCGCGAGCCCACCGAGTCCGTTACCACGTTGGCGGTGACTCCGTAGCCGGCGCCGTTGATGTAACTGGCGGCTTGCTGCAACGTGGTATCCGAGGTCGGGATGTTGATGGTATCGGTCTTGGTTGGATTATTGGGATCGCTGCCGTAGTTGACGACGATTTGGTCCCCGCCCAAAGACGTACTCGAGGGAATATACGCGGAATAGCTGCTGGAGGTGGTGGCTAAATTGGTGACCACGACGGAGTGGGTTCCGGCCGTCGCCGTCGAGTCGGCCGACGCGTCCACAACGGTCGAATCGCTGGATCCCGTCGTCATCTGACTGAAGGCCCCGTCCAGGTCGGTGAGCGCATTCACGTCGCTGGCCAGCGTGGTCAGTTGACTGCCGATACTGGTCAGCGCGCTGACCTGCGAGCTGATGGTGGTCTGCTCCGTCTGCATCTGGGTCTCGGGCTGCTCGTCCACCTGCATGAGCTCGTCGACCACGCTGCTGACGTCGATGCCGGAAGTTTTGCCGCTGAAGGCGCTGTTGACCTGGCTGAGAATGTCGCCGAGAGCGGCGCTGTAACCTGCGCTGAATGTAGCCATAATTTACACTGGCTCCTTTCGCGAAACCACGTGCTCCCAGCTCCCTCAGAACAAGCCACGAGAGAAGGGGGACCCGAAGGCCCCACCTTCTCCCCCGTGCAACCCGTGACCTGCCATCGTCAAGGGGCGACGACGGTCAGGGGCGCCTTACTGAAGCAGCTTGAGCACGTTCTGCTGCATCTGGTTCGCCTGCGCCAGGGCCGAAATGCCGGTCTGGCTCAGGATCTGGTACTTCGTTAAGTTCGCCACCGTCTGCGTGATGTCGGCAGCCTGAATGCCGTCCTGGGCAGAGGACAGATTTTGCGTCTGGTTGCTCATGACGTTGCTGGCCGCGTCCAGCCGGTTTACGCCCGCGCCGATGCTGCCACGCAATGCCGCCACCTGCGCAATCGCGTTGTTGATGTCGGTCAGCGCCGTCTCCGAGGCGGTCGCCGTTTGCAGGTTGTCATTGGCCAGGCTGATGCCGTTCATATTGCTGCTGCTGAACTGTCCCAGCGTCACGCCGATGCTGCTGCTGCCCGCCACCGTCGAGTCGCTCAGGAACACATTCATGGTGCTGGAATTAGTGGTGTTGCCCATCGGCTGGGTGTCAGCCGCGGCGAAAGTGGGAGCGGCGCCGTCGATCTTGAAGTTGGTGAGCGTCTCCGCAATCGGGTTCGCCTCGGTGCTGCCCATGCCGGTATCGGTGACGATCAGTGCCCCATCATCGAGCGCCGCCTTGAGGCCGGTATTGGTGGTCTGGGTATTGATGTCGTTGATAAGCTCGGCCATGGTCGTGTCGTTGCTGCTGGTGGTGTAGGCCGAGCCCGTGTGCGGGGTAATGGTTAAGGTGCCGGCGATGGTGGAGGCCAGGGTTGCGGTCGTGGTGCCGCTCGTTATCTGGTTGTATTGGAACTGATGGTTAGCCCCAACATAGAAGCTGCCGGAGGTGGTGTTGGCTTCCAGCGCTGTTGCCGGCGTGGTGCCGCGATTCTCCGCGTCTGTGACCATCAGGTGGCCGGTGCTATCGAGAGCGGCTACCAGACCCGTCCCCGAGTTGTTGATGTCGTTGATCACGTCGCCGACCGTGGCGTCGGCGGCCTTGGTGGTGTAAATGGTGGTGGGCGTGGAGCCTGCCGTCTGAATCGTGAGCGTCCCGCTTGTCGCCGTCTGCAGGCCGGCGGCGGTGCCCAGATTGGCATCAATCTGGTTGTAGTTGGTCGACCCGCCCTGGAAGATGGCTGCGCCGTTATAGGTGGTGTTGGTGCCGATGCTGTCGATCTCGGATTTGATGGACTGGAATTCGGCGTCCAGCGCCTCACGCTGCGAGCCATCGTTTACCGTGCCGTTGGCCGATTCGGTAGCCAGGGTGACGGCTCGGTTCAACAGGCTGGTGACTTGCGACAGTGCGCCATCGGCGACCTGCAGCTTGCCCACACCTTCGTTGGCATTGAGCGCCGATTGGGTCAGCGCCGTGACATTGGCTTGCAGTCCGTCCGCAATGGCCAAGCCGGCCGGATCGTCGGCGCCCGAATTGATGCGCGAACCCGACGACAGTTGCTCCAGCGTCTGGTTCAGGTTGGCTTGCGTCATGGATAACTGGTTCTCGGCGGCAAGGGCTGGAATGTTATTCAGAATACTAATTGCCATGGAAATGCTCCTCTCACATGGTTCCACCTTGCCCGAGTTCGACTCGAGTTCGTTCCCGCAGGTACGCTGCCGGGGTGTTCTGACCGGCGGAACCGTATTGCGTTTCACTCAGCTTATCGGCGAAGCTCGGAAGCGGCTTTAGTTTGAGGTAGCTTCCCATCTGACAACCTTTCGACAACGCCTATTTTCCCAGGCTCGATTAGAACCGCTTAAGACGCCCACATTCTTTGTTGCCGTCGTTCGCTGCTTGCTTGTGATTTCTTTCCTCCCTATTCTCCGTGCCATAGCCTCCCCGGAGCGTAGTCGAAGGGGTGGCGAACCTCCGGCGTCGCGATAAGAACTGCAATCGCCATGCCAGCAAACATCAAGACCGGGCAAGATTTGCCGATGGTTATCTTGATTCGCACCCCCTGCGGAGGAGTCTGCCATGATCCAGCTCACCCGCTTGAACAACACCCGACTGGCCGTCAACTGCGACCTCATTAAGTATGTGGAGGAGGCCCCCGATACTGTCATCACGCTGCTGAACGGCGAGAAGCTGGTGGTGCAGGAGACGACCGCGGAGGTCATCGACTGCGTTCGCCAGTTCCGCCGCTCCGTCTTGAGCGCGGTTTCCGAGCCGCCCCTGCCGGCCAGCCGCGAGCAGGTTGAAGCCCACGAATCCCCCACTCACTCCGCCGTAAGCACCGAGGGTCCGGTTTGTGGATAAAAGCAGTTTTCTGGGGCTGATCGTCGGAGTCGGCGGGATTCTTGCCGGCCTTTTGCTGGAAGGCGGCAAGCTTTCGCAGGTGCTGCAGCCCACCGCCGCCATTATCGTTTTCGGCGGCACCCTGGGCGCCGTCCTGCTGCAGTTTCCCACCCCGGTGGTGGCCAGCGCCTTTAGGCGACTGATCCATGTTTTTATCGAGCCGGGGCGCGACCCCCGAGAAATGGTGCAGCAACTGGTCATGTTCGCCAACAAGGCCCGCAGAAATGGAATGATTTCCCTCGATGCCGACTTGCCGGCAGTACAGGACCCCTTCCTGAAGAAGTCGCTGATGCTGGCGGTGGACGGCACCGACCCCCAGGAACTTCGCAAAATGATGCAGTTGGAGATCGACAACCAGGCCGAACACGAGGAGAACATTCCCAAGGTCTTCGAATCGGCCGGAGGGTTTGCGCCGACCATCGGCATCATCGGCGCCGTGCTCGGCCTCATCCAGGTCATGCAGCACCTCGACAATATCAACGAAGTCGGCAAGGGTATCGCCGTGGCTTTTGTGGCGACGGTCTACGGAGTGGGTTCGGCGAACCTGTTCTTTCTGCCCAGCTCGGGCAAGCTGCGCCTGCGCATCCGGGAAGAGCAACTCCTCCGCGAAATGACGTTGGAGGGCGTGGTTTCCATCCTGGAAGGCATGAATCCGCACATGCTGGAAACCAAGTTGATGGGATTCTTGCGCGACCAGCCCGATGAACCCACACCGGTGAGGCCGCAATGGAGGTGAACCGGCGGCGCGCTCGCGCGACACCCCTCAACCATGACCGGTGGCTGGTCTCCTATGCGGACTTTGTCACCCTGCTCTTTGCCTTCTTCGTTGTGCTTTACGCTTCCGCTCAGGTTGACCGCCATAAAGCGTTGCAACTATCGGAAGCTATCCGCTCCGGGTTTCAGCAGTTGGGAGCGTTCGAGAAAGATCGGCCAGCCATTCCGGGAGGACAAGCCCCGCGTACCTCCGTCGACCCAAAGAACCAGATCGACTTGTCCGGCTTGGAAGACGTGGGAGGCACGCTTAAATCCGGGGCTGCTCCGGGGGATTTCGCCAACATCCGCAGCGAATTGGAACAGGCGCTGGCCGCTGAGATCGGTCGTAACGAAGTCAGGCTGCACAACGGGCCTGACGGGTTGGTGGTCACGCTGCGCGAGATCGGCTTCTTCGACAGCGGCTCGGCCAGCATCAAGCCCGGCGCCGAGAAAGCGTTTGCCCGCGTCGCCGCCATCCTGCGGGCGCACTCCTGCGCTGTTCGCATTGAGGGCCACACCGACAACGTACCCATTCACACCGCTCAGTTTGCCTCCAATTGGGAGTTGTCCACGGCGCGCGCTGCCGGTCTGGTCAGGTCTTTGGTGGACGTTTATGGAGTCTCCCCGTCATTGCTTTCGGCCGCAGGCTACGCCGAGTTTCACCCTGCCTCTAGCAATGACACCGGCCCAGGGCGAGCGCTGAATCGCCGCGTCGATTTAGTGATCCTGAAATCTGAGCCCAAGGCTTCGCCCACTGCGCTCTCGTCGTCCAACTTACGCCATGGCCATCCCGGCCCTAATCAGGCGCCCGAAGGGGATAGTTTCGCGGCGCTCCAGGCACACCCAGGTCCGGCGCGCATGGGCGTTCAGCCCCGGCCGTAGGTCGCCGCATCAGTGGTAGCGGGGGATGCGACTTCAACACTTCAGCAACTCTGGAAAGCAGGTCATTGACCGTGAATGGCTTTTGGATGTGGGTCGCCGACGCCGCCTTGCGCAGGACGTCCGTCTCCGCGTAGCCCGACATGAAGACGGTGGCCACATTCGGTTGCAGGTGACGAATGCGCTCCGCCAGATCGATACCGTTCATGCCTGGCATTACTACATCGGTGAGCAGCAAATCGATTCTCTCGGCATGGCAGCCGGCCAGATGCAAGGCCTCGTGGGGTCCGCCGCATTCCAACACTTCGTAGCCGGCGCTCTCCAGGACGCGAGCGGTAATCTCCCGCACCACCGCTTCATCTTCCACTAGCAAAATCACCGCTGATTTCGAGGCGGGCGGTTTCGGCAAAGACGCTTGGCTGGTCGCTTCCATTTCCATGTTGCACCTGCTCGCGAACTCAATTTTCGAAATAAGCAGATGCAAGTCAGACGCCGCTTGGAAGCGAAAACGCAAGCCACTGAAAGCACGCTGGATGCGAAGGAAAAGCGAATTGTACGCTTCCCCATATCGTATCCGGAATGGAACCGATGCCACTTTTGAGATTTCGTTTCGGGATTTACCGCTGCTGATTACCCATTTCGCCTGCCGCCGATTAGAAGATTCTCAGCCGGCATGCATTTTCTGTTCTTGCGTTCCGCCAAGCAGCTCTCGGATCTGTGCGATCAGCGCATCGGGGCCGTCATCCTTCGCCACGAATCGATCGACTGATCCAGGTGCGCCCGCATTGGACAGCCGATAGTAAGGGGACAATACGACCGTGATTACCTCGGGACAGATCTTCTTCACCTGGTCAGCCAGGTCAGCATAGTCCACGCCCGGGTCGCCGTTGTCCATCAACAGCATGTCCGGACATTGCTGTTCTACCAGGTCGCGCGCGTCTTCCGCGGAGGTCGTCGACAGAACGCTATAGCCGAAGTGCTCCAATAACATGCGGCGAACGAGAAGCAAATCGCGATCATGACACAGCGAGAGTATCGCCTTGGAACGGTGCGCCATTCTTGCTCCCGAAATATTCGCGTAGGCCATAGCCTGTCGCGACCCGAATTGTGCGCGCCCCATCAGGCGTGCAGCAGCTTTACAAGCAAGGCCCGTGCCAAGGCTTCAACAAAGGAAAACAATGGCTTATAGAGCTACTCGCAAAAATAGGAGGGAAAGTTTTACCGATTAGCGGAAAGGCTGCCCGACTGAACTCCGGCTGGAATGGTCAAACTTAGCGCTAATCGGGACAAGATGGGCAAGGCCAAGCGCAGCAGATAAGACCTTGCCCATCAGTTGACTATGCCTGCGCCGGCAGGCCGCCATTCGACATCCAACGGTACGCCGGCTTCGCGGGCGCCTTCGGCAGTATGTCGAGGTAAATAACAGCATAACGGAATGCGATCACTCCCGCCGTGATCACCAATATGGCGCAAGCGAACTCACTCCACTTGGGAACGTAATGAGTTCCCATGGCACTCTGCAGCGCATTGATCGAGACGTTGAGCCGGTCAACCATGAAGCCGGCCACCACAATCGCACAACTCCAATACAGATGCTCGAGATTATTTCGCACGTTTTCAAAGCTCAGCAAGGTGATAGGAATCGCCAGGAACAATAGCATCTCAAGCCAGAAGTATCCTGCCTCTGCCGTGCGCTGAAAGGCATAGCCAAGCGCCTGGTTGGCCACCAGGTCGAGCGCCTTAAAGAAAGCGTAGACGATGAGCAGCATCTGCACCATGCGTCCGCAGTCGCTCAAAATAGTGGGATCGATCCTGACATTCAGCGAACGCATGCACAGGTAGATGGCCATGATGGTAAGCGCCAGCCCGGCCGGGATCGCCGACAGATAGAACATGGCGTGCATGTATTGCGAATACCACAGCGGATGCACTTTCCCGCGCGCAATCAGGTATAGTCCGCCCAGATACGACTGGTGCATTGACGACAACAGCACGCCGGCCAGCACCACGGCGATCAGGATTTTGTGGTGGTAGTGCAGTACGGTTTCGCGGAAGCGCTTCCATGGCAGCTTCTCAATCACCGCCGGTGCGAACTCAAAGGTCAGTACCGTGGTGTACGTCATGATGCAGATACACACATCGAAAAGCACGGAGCGATGGTTCCACATGACGATGGGGTGCCAGAAGCGCCAGGGCAAGCCGATCTCGTAAAGATATCCGACGCACACGGTCAGGTATCCCAGGAACGAGATGAGGATGGCCGAGCGCAGGATGGGCCGGTAGCGCTCCATGCCGAGCAAATAGACCGCGGCGCTGATGCCGAAGCCCGCCGCCGACAACCCAATGCCGCACAACGTACTTAATCCCACCCACAGGCCCCAGGGCATCTGATCGCTAAGATTGGTGCTCGCCCGGAATCCCTCGAAGAAACGGATATAAGTTGCATAAATGCCGGTCACGAAAATGATTCCTACGATGACGCGCCACAACGTGATTTCAGACTTGATTCGCGCGAGCATGGTTAGCTCCTTTCCCCTTTGATCTTGTTGACGACAGCGTTCTCTTCCGCTTCCGCCAGCGCCACTTCCCGGCGCCGCTGCGTCACCCAGTACAGCGCGGACAGAATCGATCCGCCCATGATGACCACCTTGGGCGAGTCGCCGAGCGCGCTTTGGGTAAGCGTGGGCATCGGTTGATTGCCGCTCGGTGCCGGCTTGAATCCCAGCTTCTCGAACGGCACGTCGGAGACGAACAACACACAGCCACCGCCGAGTTCCTCGACGCCGTAGATGTGCGGAACGTATGACGAATCGCTGCGAATGCGGTTCCAGGCCTCGTTGATGAGGTCGCTGCGATTGCCGAACACCGTGGCCTGCACCGGACAAGCCTCGGCACACGCCGTCGGCTGGCCGACCTTCACCCGATCAACGCACAGGTCGCACTTCTTGACGAAGGGCGCCAGCTTGGTCCACTGATACCGCGGCACCTGGTAAGGGCACGCCAGCATGCAGTAGCGGCAACCGATGCACTTGTCCGCGTTGTATACCACCGGGCCCAGTGGCGACTTCCAGATCGCGCTAACCGGGCACGCCGAAGCGCACGCCGGATCTTCGCAGTGCATGCACAGCTTGCGCACGAACTTGTCGCCGCGGCTTTCCACCACGGTGAAGGCGGTGTCGGAGAGAGTGGGTTCGGGATCGGTGCCGAATCCATGAAGCTGTTTGCAAGCGGTCTCGCAACTCAGGCAGCCGATGCAGCGTTTGATGTCGATGAGCATTGCTTTTTCTTGTGCCATGATGTCCTCCAGCTCCGGGGCCCCCAGCGCGCGTGTTGTTGGCGCGATGGGGTGTAGGTCCGTCGCCGCTCGGCGCTATGTCAGAAAAAACTCGTTTGCCAACTGTGCCTGTACGCCGGCGTCCACCTGAAACAACAAGCCCTTCACCGGCAGGCCGCCATCCTGCGCCAGCGCGGGAGTGAGCTGTTGCACCATCGCGCCCAGCCGCGCCAGGCTGTTCTGCATCCATGCCAACACAATCGGACCTTGCAAAAGGTTCTTGACGTTGGTCGTGATCTCCGGCGCTTTGATTTCGCACAACCAGCCATTCCGGTAGGGGTCGTCCACCACGAGATTCGGGTTCTTCAGGACTTCGTGGTTGACGGAAGTCAGCACGCCTTCGACCGGCGAGAGCAGATTGACGCTGCGGCCCTCGCGCGTGATCGTGCACAGCAGCTGGCCCTGACGCACCCAGCGGTTCAGGTCGGCCAGTTCGATCGAGTCGATCTTGCCGAAGAGATTGCTGGCGAAGGCATCGATGCCGACGCGCGCGTTTTGCCGGCCTTCGTCGACCATCCAGGTGTGCCCGGGATGAAAACAGTAATCCTGCGGAACTTCGAATCCCGCCTGCTTCAGCATCAGCGGCGGCGAAATCTTTTTCGGGGGCGCGACCTGCAATTGGTTCGCGTCCTCTTGCGGGCGCCGGAAATACATCACCGTAAGCATGAGAAGGAATGTAAGCAGGACAAATAAGATCGACATAGGCCCTCCAACGCACTGGATAGTTGGTTAGTGAATAAAACGAGAAGCGTTTTTATCACTCACCACTAACCACTGCATTACCGTGCACGTTGGGGGCAATGGCGCGTCCCGAAAAGGGCGTCGAGTTTGTAAGGAGATAGCGCAGATCTACCGATTAGGGAGACGAAAACCACTGCGTTTTGCAGGGTCACCGTCGCACTTTGCTGCGGTGCGAAGTGCGACGGGAATAGCCAAACCGGTGACTACTTAGGTGTCAAGAGGGGTAGTGCGGCGCTTCATTCAGCGCGTCAAGCAGGCCTTCGTACAAGCGGCCGCGGCTAATGCGTGATCTGCGGTGTCACCCACTTCATGCCTAGCTGCTCGTAGAGGAACTCCAATCCGTACGTCGCCATAGCAATCTGCTGATCCTCCGAGGAGCCGATTCCCCCGTGCCCGGCATTGGAGAAGCTGATGAGCAGCACCGGATGTTTCGACGCCGTCGCCGCCTGTAATGCCGCCGCAAATTTGCGCGAATGCCAGGGATCGACGCGGGGATCGTTCTCGCCCACCACCAGCAATATCGCCGGATACTTCACTCCATCCTTCACCTGCTGGTAGGGCGAATAAGCGTAGAGCGCCTTGAACTGCTCCGGGTCCTTGACGCTCCCGTACTCGGTCGCGTTGTACTGGCCGTTTTGCGTGGTCTCGTAGCGCAGCATGTCATAGAGGCCGGCATAGGAAACCACCGCGCGGAACAGATCCGGCCGCTGGGTCAGCACCGCGCCCATCAGCAGGCCGCCGTTGCTGCCGCCCTCGATGCCGAGCTTGGATGGATTGGTGTAACGCTTGTCGATGAGGTACTCGGCGCAGGCGATGAAGTCGTCAAACACGTTCTGCTTATGGGTCAGCATGCCCTCCTGGTGCCACTGCTCGCCGAATTCCCCGCCGCCCCGCAGGTTGCCGATGGCGAAGACGCCACCTGCATCCAGCCATGCCACCAGGCCAGGATCAAAGAATGGTGTCATGCTCAGTCCGAATCCCCCGTAGCCGGTCAGCACCGCCGGATTCTCGCCATCGAGCTTGGTCCCTTTGCGCTGCAGGATGGTGAGCGGAACTTTGGTTCCGTCCTTGGAGGTGGCAAAAGCGCGCACCACCTCAACCCCGGCGAAGCTGATGGGCGAAGTTTCACGCATCGCCGTTTTAATCACTTTGCCGGTGGAGGGATCGTAGCGGAACCATGCCATGGGATCGACGTAGCTGACGTTGCCGAAAAGTATCGCGTCGCCGGTCAGCGGCAGGATCTGCGTGATGCTCGACACCGGCTCCGACTGAACCGTGCCGAGCTCCTTTCCGTTGTGATCGAAGACGCGAATCTCGCTCGGGCCGCCAACCAACTCGGTCACGTAAAGCCGCTTGGCTGTCGGCAGGAAGGTCGGTTGCATACCGGCGAGGCTATATCGGAAATCCTGGATCACCGACGAGCTCTCCGGCACAATCACCGTTGCGTTCTTCAGGCTGGGTGAGGACAGCGGCGCGCGCAGCAGTTTGCCTTTGGGTGCATGGTCGCGCGAAAGCATGTAAAGCGCGTCGTCGCCGATCGCGACCGCCTTCACTCCGTCCGAGAATTGCGTAATCTGCGTCCACTTGCCGTCGGGGCCGCAGAGAAAATGTTCGTAGTCGCCGCCATCGCCATTCCCCACCGTGGCCAACAGATACTTGCCGTTCCGGCTGGCGCTTAAAACCGTCTCGGCAATTCGTGGAAAATCCTTGCCGATCGCGTAGCTGTCGTCGGACGCGGGCGTGCCCAGCTTGTGAAAGTAAATCTGCTGATAGAAATTCAAGTCCTGTGCGGGACGCTCGCCGGGACTGGGATAGTGGGTGTAATAAAACCCGCTGCCGTCGCCTTTCCAGATCACGCTGCCGCCGCCAATCGCGGTTACGCGCGGCACCTCGTCGGACAGCGCCTTGCCGGTCGCCACCTCATAGACGTGCACCGTGCCCTTTTCCGTTCCGCCCGCCGCCAGCGATACCGCAACCTTGCTGCCGTCCTGCGACGGAACATAGAACTGAATCGCGGTGGAGTTGCTCGCATCGATTTGCGTCGGATCCAGCACGACATGCCTGGAGGCCAGATCGTCCGGCGAGCGCAGCGTCACCAGCATCGGCTGCTGTTTGCCGGGTTCGAAGTTCATAGCGAACAGGACACCGTTGCGATTGTCGAGGGCGTAGTAGCTGGGTGAACTGGCGCGATCCAGGGCCTTAAGGAATTGCTGAATCTCGTTGTGAATCGGCAGAGCGTCCAGCCTGGCGCGGGCGTGCGCATTTTCCGCCTCCGTCCACGCCATCACCTCCGGACTCTTGCCGTCTTCCAGCCAGCGATAGTCGTCGGTGACCTTAACGCCGTGGTATTCGTCGACCACCGGATGCTTCGGGGTGGCGGGTAGCGGCGGAACGGCTGTTTGCCAGGCGAGAGCAGTTACTGGCAAGAGAAGGAGAAAGATCCATAGGCCGCGACGGGTATGCATGATGTCCTTTCTGCGCTCAGTCTCAGCAGAGATCGCGCAAAAACGAATTGAAGTATAGCGAATCCGCGTGCACAGATTCTGGTACGCAAAGCCTCTGGCCGAAGTTCTGGAACTCGGCGGCCGGTCCTAGAGCGGTTTCGGGATTGGTATATCCAGGTAGAGCGAGCCTTTAGGCTCGCGTGCGGTGGATCGCCGGAGATAGGTTTTGCATTCCGCTGCCTTCGCAGCGGAATGCAAAACCGAGGATCAGGGGGCGGCCTTAACGCGGCGCTGAAGCGCCGCTCTACCAGGACACACCAAAGCCGGAAACGTCCTAGCCCGAGACCACTTCCTGGGTTTTCTTCAGCCTGCGCAACAGCGAAGTGGGATGGATGCCGAGGATGCGCGCGGCGTGGGTTTTGTTCTGGCCGGTCGCGCTCAGGACTTGGTGGATGTAGCGGTCCTCCAGTTCCCTGAGGGAAACGAACTGATCGCCGGTGGGCGAAACATCGAACGAGGTAAGGGCTTCTTCGGTTTTGGGTAACTCGCGATAGTCCCGAACTTCTTCCGGCAAATCCTCTTCCGTGATTTCACTGTCGTGCGAGAGGATCATGGTGCGCTCGATCACGTTGCGCAGCTCGCGAATATTTCCGGGCCAGGGATAGCTCTGCAACAATTCAGCTGCCGCCGGCGTGAAACCTACGAAGTTTTTCTTCAGCTCCTTGTTAAAGAACTGCATAATGTCGAGCCCCAGCGGCAAGATATCTTCGCGCCTCTCGCGCAGCGGAGGAATGAACAGCGGCACCACATTCAAGCGGTAGTAGAGATCTTCGCGAAATTCGCCCCGGGTGACGGCCTGTTTCAGGATCTTGTTGGTCGCCGCGATGATCCGCACATCAACTTGAATCGGCTTGGTTCCGCCCAGCCGCATGAAAATGCCCTCTTCCAGAACACGCAGAAGCTTGGCTTGCAGGCTGGCCGAGGTGTTGCCGATCTCGTCGAGGAAAAGCGTTCCGCTGGAAGCCTTCTCAATCAGCCCTTCTTTGCGGCGGCGCGCATCGGTAAACGCACCGGGCTCAAAGCCGAAGAGCTCGCTTTCCAGCAACGTGTCAGGCAAGGCCGCGCAATTCAGGCTGACCAATGGCGCCTGCGCGCGCGAGCTGTTGTAGTGGATGGCCTTGGCCAGCACTTCTTTTCCCGTGCCGCTCTCCCCTTGGATCAGGATCGTCGTGTGTTCGCTCTCCGCGGCGCGGCGCGCCATCTCCAGCACTTCGCACATGGCCGGGCTTTGGGTAACGACTCGCCCGAAATCGTAACGTCCCTTGGCGTGTTCCACCGTCTCGCGGACACGCACCCGCAGCGCCAGCATCTCCGTCGCGCGCTGGATCGTGTTCACCATGTCCGCAATGTGGAACGGCTTGATGAGGTAATCGTAAGCGCCGAGTTTCATCGCTTCGACGGCGCGGTCGACCAGGTGATAGGCGCTCATCATCACCACCACCATCGCCGGCGAGATTTTGCGTCCCTGCCGCAGGACTTCTATGCCGTTGATCCCCGGCAGCACTACGTCCAGCAGCGCGACTTCAGGCTTCTCCTCTGTAATGATCCGGAGCGCTTCTTCGCCGCTGGCGGCCGGCATGACTTCGTAGCCTTCGGCTTGCAAGGCGCGCCCAATCGTGCGCAGCGTCAGGGCTTCATCGTCGACGATCAGGATCGAATGCGACATTTACGCAACCACCTCTTCGTTGTACTGCACCGCTTTTCCCGCCTGATGAATCGGCAGAGTTACGCGTACCGTTGTTCCGTAGCCGGGAAGGCTTTCCACCTGTATATCACCGCCATGGCTATGCACATAATTGCGGGTGATGCTGAGTCCCAGACCGGTGCCCTTGCCGCGCTTAGTCGTGAAAAATGGCTCGAAGACATGCGGCAGTATGTCGGCGGGAATGCCGCAGCCGGTGTCGCAGACGCGCAATTCGATTACCTCTGCGAACTTTACCTTGTCCGCCAGAATCGTGATCCTGCCGCCCGGCGCCGTGGCCTGCGCCGCGTTCAGCAACAGGTTCATCAGGATTTGCGACAACTGGTTGGCGTCCGCAGTGATGGTGGGCAGATCGGCCGGAATGCAGTTCTGCAGCTCGATGTTGCGAAACATCGGCTGATGGCCTACGAAATTCAAGGTTTCGTCGGCCACGATCCGCAGATTCACTCGACTCAACGTGAGCGGGCTGGGACGCGCATAGTCCAGCAGCCCACGCACCGCGGACGATATCCGTTTGCTGCCTTCAATGCACTGGTCGATCTCCTCGCGCCTCTCTCCGTCAGCCTCCCGGCGTTCCAATTCCAGATGCGACATGATCCCCATCAGCGGATTGTTGACCTCGTGAGCGGCGCCCAGCGCCAGTTGCGCCAGCGAGGCATACTTCTCGTAGTCGGACAGCTGCGATTCAAACTGCATCTTCTCTTTAGCCAGCTCGCGTTCCTCCTCCAGCCGGCGCACCAACTCCTGTTGTGCCAGGTTGCGCTCGCTTTCGTGATGCTCCGCCAACTGCTTCAGTCGGGCAATCTCGCGCTCCCCGGCTTTGAAGCGTACGCGGGACCACACCGCGATCAAAATAGTTAGCACTAACCCGAACGCAACCCCTCCCAAGAATCCGTCGGTGGTCGTGTACGTTGTCGGTTGCGATCCCGGATCCGCGGCGCTGGCGTGCTCGGCAACCAGCAACAGACATAGCCATGCAGTGCACCGGCTGATTGGCGGGACAAGACCAAAGCGGGGCCGCGAAGGGCCGCTTGAGAGCCGCCGTCCACGGCCGTCGAATGGGGCCTGGACCATAAAACTCTCCACCTATGACAGTGGCGCAGTTAGGCGGCAGCGGCAGTGACAGCAGTCACCCCCAGGCGTGATGCGAAACGAGGCTGGATGCCATCGGTCAGCGTCGTCTTGCGGAGAACGGGCTCCGCCAACGTAGAGCTTGCCTGTTATAATCCTGACAGGCGCCTGGATCGGCTTGAGCTGAACAGGTGCTCCCACATTTCGCGCCGGCATCGTTAGCCGGTTCTCGTCGGGGAGTGGCTCAGCCTGGTAGAGCACCTGGTTCGGGACCAGGGGGTCGGAGGTTCAAATCCTCTCTCCCCG
>CAVQLZ010000027.1:0-138755 GCA_963713465.1 uncultured Acidobacteriaceae bacterium | reverse complement strand
GGCTGGCAGCTCTATGCCATCGGCGCCGACCTGGCCACTCT
This sequence comes from uncultured Acidobacteriaceae bacterium, assembly GCA_963713465.1. GTDB lineage: Bacteria > Acidobacteriota > Terriglobia > Terriglobales > Acidobacteriaceae > Bog-257. Next base: position 138,714 of record CAVQLZ010000027.1, on the reverse strand, counting down.
GCCGGGAACTACCTGTGATGCCACCGCAGAGCTCATGGCGCAGAGCATGGTAACCGCCGCCCTCAGCAACAGCTTTCTCCCTCATGGCTCCTTCCAGGTGCAGACCACCCGCGCCGGAGGCCAGCTGAACGTCTACGTCTTCCTCTCCAACACGCTTCTTGCTCAGGCTACGGTCGATACCTCGACCGGCGCCGTTACGGTCGCTTAAATGATCCAGTACCCGGGGTCTTTCTCCATGGGAGAACAAAATAATCTCGCGCGTCTGGCTCGGCACCAGCACGAGCCGGTTGGGCTGGTAGAGGTGTTGAGCGTGGCGGCAGGCGCGGAGGATTCCGCGCGGCGGATGGCCGTCGCCGGTGGTGATGGTCGCGCCCCTGGGCTCCGGTATTAGGTGCGGCGAGCAGGTTGGAGCTGGCAGAGGTGCTGGATCCCGCTGCGGTGGATGCGATAGCGACAGCTCACTGCGTCGAGGGCAGCGGGGCATAGCGGACGAAGCAGCTTCCTGGTTGCGCGGCCGGCCCCGGGCAGCGGATATAGCTCTATGCCGATAGAAGGGGGCCGGCTAGTTATGGTCTGGTGTGTCCCGATGGGAACCGGGTGTTACCGGAAGTGTTGGGTGGGTGTAGATGGAGCTGATGGGGAAGACGGAAATGAGGTTTCTGGGCGCGGGCGGGCTCCCGGTCAGGGTGGCATATCGGCTGGCACTGGGGCTATAGAAGCTCGGTTGGAAGGAAACCCGATCAGGAAGCCAGATAGGGGAGTTGGATAGAAAGGGAAGCCTGTTTGCCGCGCCGCCTTTCCGGCGGCTCTGAACGTCAGGCTCTCAAGCGGAAACAGCTTCGTCAGCCTTCCGCTTGGGCGAGGCCGTGCTCTTCCTGCAGCTTCTCGTGAAAATGCCGCACGTTGAAATCGAAGTACCGATCACGATATAAACCCAGCACTTGCTCCACCGTCGCCAGCGGCACCCGCTTCTCGCTCGGCCGGCAGCGCCGCCGGTCCAGCAGCCCCTCAAAGCCATACTGCTCGTAGCGCTCCCGCCAGCGCCGCATCTGCCGATCGCTGATGCCGATGATCTCCGCTGCCTGCCACCAGGTGATCTTCTTGGCCATCGCCCGCAAGATCACTTCCTGTACCTTCATTGCCCGCTCCACCGCGGCCTTCGAATAGAACTCCATGCTTCCGATGGTCGTCTACTCTCGCCGCCCGCACAGCGGACACTTCATGTGCTAACTGGACCGGACATATCATGTGCTAACGACAAATCCTCGACCTTACCTTGACACAAACGCTAAATAGCATCAGAATTCCGGCATCCGGGGCCATTTCCGGCCAGATGGAAGGCGGCCATGCAAACCGGCACCACTTTTCCCAGAAACCCTCGCGTCAACACCACTCAGCACAAGCGGCCATTCGCGATCTTCTCCGCGATGTTGTTCGTGCTGACACTCTTCGCAACCCCAGCCATGCAGGCGCAGACCTTCAGCGTCATTCACAACTTCACCGGCGGTGCGTCGGATGGAGAGGAGCCATTTTTCGGCGTGATTGCCGACCGCAATGGCAACCTTTACGGGACCACTGCGTTTGGGGGCGAGCCGACGTGCAGCAACAACCTGCCCGGCTGTGGCGTTGTGTACAAGATCACGCCGGCACACACACTGAGCACAATGTACACATTTACGGGCGGCAGCGATGGTGCTCTTGGTGACTTCCTAACTTTTGGCCCGAACGGCACGGTTTATGGCACCACACTCCAGGGCGGAGGGGGACCATGCTTCGCGGTCGGCTGCGGTACGGTCTTCAACCTGCAGCCGCCGGCGCAAGGGTGCGGCAGCATATCCTGCCCGTGGCGAGAGACCGTACTGTACCGGTTCCAAGGTCAGCCGGACGCCAGCGCGCCTTTCTCTGTCGTGTTCGACTCCCACGGGAACATGTTCGGCGTCTCGTGGGCCGGCGGGGCCTACAATTGGGGCGCGGTTTTCCAGCTCACGCCTTCTGGCTCGGGCTGGACGGAGCGGGTGATCTACAGTTTTACCAACGGCCAGGACGGCGGTTATCCCCAGGGCCGCATGGTTATCGACTCACTCGACAACCTTTACGGCATTGCTGAATATGGCCGGTATGGAGACGGCACCATTTTCGAGCTGAGTCCGATTGGGGCAGAATGGAAAGAGACGACGCTCTTCAGTTTTGGCGCTCCCCAAACGATCGGAACCTACCCTCAGGGAGGCCTCATTTCCGATCTATCCGGTAACTTGTATGGCGGCACCGAGTCCACCACTCTCGGCGGCCCAGGGGTGGTATTCAAACTGTCGCCATCAGGTGACGGTTGGGCTTACCAGGAGCTCTATGGTGATCTGCCGGGCCCTACAGGGCAATATGCTCCACTTGCGCTGGACAGCGCAGGAAATTTGTACGGTACGACGCAGACGTCCGCCAACAGCCAGGGCACAGTGTATGAGCTCGCGTTCTCAGGCGGAAGCTGGCCCTATACCCTGCTCCACAAATTCAGTGTCGGCGACGGCGAGGACCCGACTTCGGCGGTCTCGTTTGACGCCAGCGGCAATCTCTACGGCACAACCTCTTTAGGCGGCGCTAACGGACTCGGAGTGGTTTGGGAGATTACGCCGTAAGGTCGGCCCGAAACTCGAAACTTGAAACCTGAAACTCGAAACGGCTGTCACTTTCTTCCTGCGGCCTCGACTGACGTTGTCGGATCGGCGCCGTCCCAGGTTTGATCGGCCGTAGGCCCGTACACCGACAGCACTGGCTTGTTCAGCAGACGCAGATAGACGGTGAGCTGCGTGCGATGATGGCAGGAGTGCAGCACGCGCCGCCAGAAAACCCAGATGCGCTGCCGCCTCACCTCAAAGAACGGGACCTCCTCCATCCACCATTCCGTCCGTTGTGAAGCGAAGAACGCTAGCCGCGGACGCGCCAGTTCCTCCATGCGCTGAAGGTAGGCGGCGAGCTCAAGCACTTTCGGCAGGACCTCTGTTGCCGGAGGCTCCGGCGTGCCTACGAATTCCCCGAAGAAGCGCCGCTCGGAGAGAAGCTGGTGCTTCAGGATATCTTCTACGGTTGAGGATTTGGGATGCGGCCGGAAGCTGAGATCTCCCGGCGCGAAGTTGCGCCAGACGGAGATGGTCTTGTCGCTTTCGCTGGCGTAAGTATCCAGCAGGTGCTGAAACAGCGGCTCGGCAGCGTGCGGAACGTCCTGCGGAGGAATGGCAATGTAGTCGTAGTGCATAATTTTTCCAAAACGAAAGGGCGCGACTGGCGCGCCCTATACCAAAGTAATTTCTGCTGCGGCTAATCCTGCAAGCACTGCGTCCGGCGTTCCACGTACTTCTGCAGCTTGCCCTTGCGCTCGATGGTCATCAGATCGTCGAGCATGGGATAGCGCGCCGAAGGATCGAAGCGCTGGATGGCGCGGTAGGCGCGCAAGGTGCCGGCCAGTCCCGCGGCTTGGATGGCGGCCGGGTCTTTCACTTTCGGGTGCTCCAGTTGAAATGCAGCCTGCGAGTAGACGGCCTGCATGCGGAGCTGCTGCGAATAGGTGTTGTTCACCGCATCCAGGGAGTCCAGCTCCTCGCAGCACGGCTCTACCGTGATCTTAGGGGTGTTGACGATCCACTCGGTCAACCACATTCTCTTCTGCAGATTGTCTTTGGCGAGGGGATGTTCTTCCAGGCTGCGCGTGTAGTCCACCACGCGCTCGCTCTCGCCATGATGCAGCGAAGAGAATATGCGTGGCTTGGCTGCGCTGGGAACCGACGCCGCGAGCACAAGCACGAACAAAGCAGCAAGTAATCTGCTAGCCATACAGCCTCCTCCTCACGAACGGCGAGTCGGCCTAGACAGGTTCTGTAGATGATACTCCCAAATGTGGGACGAAATGCAAGCGGGAAGTAAGATCGTCAACGCGACCCAATGCGCTTCGTCACAGGAAACAAGCGACTGGTCACAGCCTGCGAGCTATGAAGCGGCAGAGATATTTCGGAACCAGACTTCTTAGAAGATTTTGTTTTTGTCGCCATAACCGGATGGATAGACCCACCACCCACCTGGATAGTCTCGCGTGCGCAAAGGTAGCGGGCTGAACCATGGAGCAGCGTTATGTTGTTGTAACGCAGGGCATCGCGATCGTTACTATTGAACGGCCGATTGGTACGCTGCTTGCGGTATTAGTCACGATAAGCCTGACCGCACAGGCCGCGCCCGCGGGTAGCCAACGCTGGCGGCTCCTTCAGCGACAACAAGGAGGAGTTATGCAGCGCAACCTTTACGGAGTCTCCGGGGTCCTTAGTTTTCTCGCACTGGCGATGATCCTGGCCGCGCCCGCAGTTCAAGCCCAAAGCCGGTTCCTGGCGAATGTGCCCTTCGCCTTTGTCCTCGGGGACAAATCGATGGATGCGGGAAGTTACGAAATTGTATCGCGCGACGACGAAGTCGCACTGCTGCGCAACCTGAACACGCGCGTGGCCTACTTCCTGATCAGGTCGCAGCACGTGCAGTCGTGGAGCGTAGAACCTGCGAAGCTCGTCTTCAATAAGTACGGCGACCAGTACTTCCTCAGCCAAATCTGGGACGGCAGCAGCGAAACCGGCATTCAGCTTCCGAAATCGAAACGCGAGAAGGAAGTCAGCATGGCCGACAACGACGTCACCGAGCGTCCCGAGATAGTGGTTCTGGCAATGAAGTAGTTGCTAGTCGCTGTCATGAACGGCCCAGGGTTGCAGCGCCCTGGGCCTACTCTCCGCAGATCTGTCTGCGCATTCATGGGATAATCGGAGCTGCATGAAAGGCACCGTACACGCCGCCTGTCCGCACGACTGTCCCGACGCGTGCGCCACCCTCATCACCATTGAAGACGGCCGCGCCACACGCATCCAGGGCGATCCCGAGCATCCGGTTACGCGCGGATTTCTGTGCGGCAAAGTTGCGAAATATCTTGACCGTGTCTATGCGCCCGATCGCGTGCTCTATCCCATGCGGCGCATTGCGGCGAAGGGAACGCACGGCGACGGCGTGTTCCGGAGGATTTCCTGGGACGAAGCTCTCGACGACATCGCGGTGCGATTGAAGGCCATTAGCGCAGAGTTCGGCCCGGAGGCGGTCCTGCCCTATTCCTACGGCGGCAACTGCGGAGTCCTCAACAATGCTTCTATGGACCGGCGCTTCTTCCATCGGCTGGGCGCGTCGCAGCTCCATCGCAGCATCTGTTCCGAGGCCGGCGGCCAGGCCATGATCTCGATCTACGGCCGGAAGATCGGCACCGAGCCCGAGCAGTTCCGCCACTCGAAATACATCATCGCCTGGGGCGCGAACATTCACGGCAACAACATTCACCTGTGGCCGTTCATCGAGGAAGCGCGGCGCGATGGCGCCAAGCTTGTGGTCATCGATCCGTATCGCACGCGTACGGCTGCCATTGCCGATTGGCATATCCCGATCAATCCCGGCACCGACGTCGCGCTGGCCCTGGGGATGCTGCACATAATCGTGCGTGAAGGCTGGCATGACGCCGATTACATCGCCCAGTACGCCGATGGCTTCGATGAGTTGCAGAAGCGTTTGCCGGAGTACGCCCCGGAGCGAGTGGCGCAGTGGACCGGCATTGCGAAAGAAGACATCGAGCGGTTGGCGCGCGAATACGCATTGACGCGGCCGGCGGTCATTCGGCTGAATTACGGCATTCAGCGCGTGCAAAACGGTGGCGCGGCGGTGCGCGCGGTGTGCATGCTGCCGGTCATCACCGGATCGTGGAAGGAAATCGGCGGCGGGCTGCAGCTCTCTACCAGCGGCGGTTTCCAGCTAGACCGCGCTGCGTTGGAGATGCCGGAGCTGATGCATAAGAGCCCTCTGCAGCGGACGGCGCGCACCGTCAATATGGTTGAGCTGGGAAAGGCGCTGACCGCGCTCGACGACCCGCCGATCAAGGCGCTGGTGGTTTACAACTCGAATCCCGCCGCAGTGTGTCCTGAGCAGCACCTCGTCCGACGGGGTCTGATGCGCGACGACGTCTTCACCGTCGTACACGAACAGTTCTTCACCGATACCACCGATTTTGCCGACATCGTCCTGCCGGCGACAACATTCTTTGAGCAGAAAGATCTGGTGTCGGCTTACGGTCATTATTATTTGCAGGTGTCGCACCGGGCGATTGCGCCGCTGGGCGAGTCGAAGTCCAACGTTGATTTCTTTCGTGAGTTGGCGCTGCGCATGGGCTTCGACGATGCGTGCTTCCACGACAGCGTAGAAGCGATGATCGACACCGCACTGTCATCCGGCGCGCCGCAACTGGCGGGCATCACACGCGAGCGGCTCGAAGGCGATCCGTATGTCCGCCTGAACTTGACCGGCGAGGGAAATGGCGATGCGTGGCTGCCGTTTGCGCGCGGGTTCCTGACGCCCACCGGCAAAGCGCGGCTTTACGATGAAGCCTTGATCGCGCATGGCATGGATCCCGTCGCTGCTTTCGTCGCGCCGGAGGAATCGCGGCACACCGCGGCTGCGCAGCGCTATCCGCTGGAACTGCTGGCGCGCAAGGCCGACAACTTCCTCAATTCAACCTTCGTCAATTTGCCAACGATTCAGAAGATGGAACCGCACCAGCACGATCTGGAAATCTCTTCTGCGGACGCGCGTGCACGCGGCATCTTCGAGGATGATCGGGTGCGTGTATACAACGATCGCGGTGAGGTTTTCTTGCGAGCTCGTGTCGATGGCGCCGTGCAGCCGGGCGTGGTGGGAGCGCGCCTGGGTTGGGGGAAGCTGTCGAATGCAGGCGATGGAATCAACGTGCTGACTTCGGCACGGCTGACCGACCTCGGCGGCGGAGCTACGTTTTATTCCACGCTGGTCGAAGTGGAGCGGGCAAATAATGACGGGTGGAGCACGCCTTCAGGCGTGCAGGAATAAATCAGCATATGAGAACGGCTTCAGCCGCTGGGGTAAATCGTTGCAGAATTACCTCAGAGGCTAAAGCCTATACTCCGGCGCTGGAATTTGACACGCCTGAAGGCGTGCTCCACCCGACTGCGCCCTACCCATTTCGCAACTTCCATCCGGGGCGCGGGTTTGCCTAGCCGTCCTGGCGCTGCGAACTGTCACTTCGGGTTCCGAACCCGAGCAGCGGTACCGTATAATTGCGCTTTCATTAACACTTGCGTCGAGGTTTTCGTCATTTCTTGCCCTCTTCAGGTAAGACCCGCGAGGTTATGGGTTCGCGGGACTCGTGGTTGCGCCACCTCAGTCGGTCTCCTTCTGGCCCTCATAATTCTTGCTGTGTCCTGCGTGGCGCAGCAGGAGGTGATCTCTGAGATTGTCATTCACGGCAATCGCCGCATCCCCGCCGAAACCATCCGGGCCCGCATGTTCAGCAAAGCCGGCGACGTCTACGACCAGGCCGCGCTGGAGCGCGACTTCAATTCGCTGTGGAATACCGGATACTTCGACGACCTTCGCATCGAGCGCGAGCAATCGCCCAAGGGCTGGATCATTCACGTTTACGTGAAGGAAAAGCCCACCATCCGCGAGATCAAGTACCAGGGCTTGAATTCGGTTTCGCAGAGCGACGTACTGGACAAGTTCAAAGAGCTGAAAGTCGGCCTCACCCAGGAGAGCCAATACGATCCCACCAAGGTGAAGCGCGCCGAGGTCGTGATCAAGCAGTTGCTGGCTGCGCATGGCCGTCAGTTCGCCACCGTGCGCTCGGAGGTCCGGCCCATTCCCCCCGCGGCCGTTTCCCTGACTTTTGTCGTCAAAGAAGGCCCCAAGGTCAAGGTGGGCAAGATCAAGTTTGAGGGCAATCACGCGCTCAGCGGTCGCGAGTTGCAAAGCGCGATGAAGAACCTGAAGCCCATCGGCATTCCGCATTCCATCTTTCTGGAGAACCTGTTCGCGCGCACCTACGACTCCACCAAGCTGACCGAAGATGCCGAGCGCGTGCGTTACTACTACCAGACCAAGGGCTACTTCAAGGCGCTGGTCGGCGATCCCAAAACCCAGATCCACGACACCAGCGGCGTCAAATGGTATTTCCCCTTCAAATCATCGCCCGGCAAAGCGGTCGATATCACCATTCCGGTGGAGGAAGGCCAACGTTACCGGCTGAAGGAGATCACGTTTAGTGGCAACAAGGCGATCAAAGACACGCGCGCGCTGCGGACTTTGTTCAAGATCAAGGACGGCGACGTCTTCGATACGGAAGCCATCCGCAAGGGCCTGGAAGCGTTGCGCAAGGCCTACGCTCAGTTCGGCTACATCAATTTCACTCCCGTGCCCAACACCGATGCCGATGACGAGAAGAAGCTGATCAGCCTGCGCATCGACCTCGACGAAGGCAAGCAGTTCTATGTGCGGCGCATCGAGTTCCAGGGCAACACCACCACCCGCGACAAAGTCATTCGCCGCGAACTGGCGCTGGAGGAAGGTCAGATTTACAACGGCAATCTTTGGGAGCTGAGCCTGCTCCGCCTCAATCAGCTCCAGTACTTCGACCAGCTCAAGCCGGACCAGGATTCCGAGATCAAACAGAATGTGCAGGATGGCACGGTCGACATCACCTTGAAGGTGAAAGAAAAAGGTAAGAACAGTATTGGCCTGACGGGAGGCGTCAGCGGCCTGGCCGGCGCCTTCATCGGCATCAACTACACCACGAACAACCTGTTCGGCAAAGGCGAGAGCCTGACGCTGGAATTCCAGATCGGCCAGTATCAGCGCAACGAGACACTGTCGTTCGTGCAGCCTTATCTATTCGATCGTCCGCTGCAGTTTGGCTGGTCGGTGTATCACCGCAGCTACAACTACAACCAGGCAGCGCTCACCCAGATCCAGCTCAACGAAAGCTTGAATCTGCCGGCCAGCTATCAGGCGCTGCTGCAGAACTTCACCCAGACCAGCACGGGATTCACCAGTTCACTCAGCTATCCCATCAAGCGCTCGTTCAAACGGGTCGGCATCACCTATGGGTTTGACGATTCCTCGGTGCAGACCTTTAGCGCCGCCTCCACGGATTACTTCGAGGCTATCGATTTCCGTGGTATTTCCGGTCCCAACGCGCTCAACGGCATCATCACCAGCAAAATCGTCCCCAACTTTTCCTACACCAGGTTCGATAATCCGCAGCGCCCGCATAAGGGCCAGAGCGTGTACTTCGCCACGGAATTCGCCGGCTTGGGCGGCAATGTCAAGTACGTCAAACCGGTGGCCGAGTACAAACGGTTTGTGCCGGTCAACAAAGGCCGCAACGCAATTGGCTTCCGCGTGCTGGGCTCCTGGATCACCGGCTACGGAGGCCAGGTTGCCCCGCCCTTCGACCGCTTCTACCAGGGCGGCGACACTGACATTCGCGGCTTCGATATTCGCGCCATCTCTCCGGTTTCGTTCTTCCCCACCACGGTTACGGTTCCATTGCAGAATCCGGACGGAAGTTCGGTGCCGCTCAATCCGGCCAACCCGCGCCAGGGTACCTACAACATCACCATTCCGGTGGAGCAGATCATCTTTCCGGGCGGCGATACCAACATAGTGACGAACCTGGAGTATCGCATTCCCATCGCCGGGCCGGTGACGCTGGCGCCTTTCGTGGATACAGGCATGGACTTCGCCTCCCAGTCCGGGCAACTCCAAGTCTCCTCCGCGCAGATTGAAACCCTCAATTCGACGGTGTTTGGTTGTCCGGCACTGAATTCCAGCTTCCAATGCGTCGGCGGTACCATGCTGCATTTCACCAATCAGCTGCCGATCATTTCCGGGACGAATTACCAGCCGCGCATGTCGACGGGCCTGGAACTGCAAGTCATATTGCCCGTCATTAACGCTCCCTTCCGCATTTACTATGCGTATAACCCGCTGCGCCTCGACCAATATGCGAACTCCCCGAATCCTATTACCCGTTCTATGTTCCCGGCGGGAGCGGCCGGCGACTATACCTACGCCCAGACGATTTCCATCTACCAGCCGAGATATCTGCTGGCCGAGCCGCTACACACCTTCCGCTTCAGCGTCGCGACCACGTTCTGAGAGGCCGCTCTTCGCGATTCGCCCTTCAGCAGAGGATTACACGACGTTACGTTCTGACAAGAATGGGTTTGGTGCAGCCGTTTTCGGCAATCAAGAACACCGACCGTCGCGAAAGCGAGAGTAGATTCTTGGATTGCGGTTTTGTAGCCCAGAGCGGGAGCTCTGGGTTCACGCGGTGTATATATCCCCAGAGCCCCTACAGGGGCGGTACAAAGCCTTGTGACGCAGGTCATTCGCGGTTCCGTCGATCGGACGTACGATGACCCATGCCACACAGCTATGTCACCTCCATTTTCCACGTGGTTTTCAGCACCAAAGAACGAATGCAGTTGATTCACGCTGACGTGCAGCCCCGACTATGGGATTACATGAAGGATGTTGCCCATAACCACGGCATACGCGTGCTGGCCATCGGTGGCACAGAGAACCATCTGCATGCGCTTCTGTCGTTGACCGCGGACGCCAACATTGCCGAGGTAGTCCGCATCTTGAAATGCAATTCGAGCCGTTGGCTACGCGAGACGAAGCCGCTTTTCAGTTGGCAGGAAGGCTACGGCGCCTTCAGCGTCAGCCCGTCGCAGGTCGAACGCGTTCGCCGGTACATAAGAAATCAGGCCGAGCATCACGCCAGCAGCTCGTTTGACGAAGAGCTAACGGCTATGTTGACGGCGGCGAGAATGGGGCTGGAGTCAGGTGTCGCCCCTGAAGGGGCTCCGAGGATTCACTGCCCGACCGATACCCAGCGCTGCCGCGCTGGGCTATAAAAGCAAGAAGCGGACACAAAACCTGACCCTTCCCAACTCGTGTGTGGTTTTGTAGCCCAGAGCGGCAGCTCTGGGTAAACGCCGTATGAATTCCCCCAGAACCCCTTCAGGGGCCGGCACAAAACTGCGTGTACCTCGCAAGTGGTACCCGTCCCGTTTGACGCTGAGAAGCTGCTTTCCCTATAATCGAACCATCCGCACCGCCGAATTTTCCGGTCGGGAAGCGTTCTGGGCGAAGTCCGAGCCGAGCGCCATCACCCGGCAGTCCAGAAAGAGGCAGACAGCACCGCCGTTTTCGCTGGAACACCAGAAGAATTCCCGGAGCAGTTCAAGGAGCTACACCAACGCAATGAAGCGCACGTTCATAGGCACAGCCGTGCTCGCCCTGGTTCTGGCAACTGCGAGTTTGGCGCAGTCGGCCCCTGCAACTCACACCGCCGCGCCCACTCCGGCTCCCGCTACCACCACCAGCGCTGCAACAGCTGGTACAGCCACGGCCGCTGGCAGTGGCGTGAAGGTCGGCATCATCGATATCCAGCAGGCAATCGTAGCCACCAATGAAGGTGCGCGCGACTTCGAGGCGCTGCAGAAAAAGTTTGAGCCCAAGAAGAACGAGCTTGCCGGCCAGAACACCGAGATCGAGAACCTGAAGAAGCAGCTCAATACCCAGGGCGACAAGATGAACGAGGAGGCGCGCGCCACCCTTGTCAAGTCGATCGAGAGCAAGCAGAAGAGCCTGCAGCGTTCGGTGGAAGATGCGCAGAACGAGTATCAGCAGCAGCAAAACGAGATTGCGCAGCGCATCCTGCAGAAGATGGCGCCGGTCATCGACAAGTATGCCAAGGCCAACAACTATGGCCTGCTCTTCGACTCCTCGAATCCTTGGCCGCAGGGCCCGCTGCTTTGGGCAACGGCCGGCGTGGACCTGACCAAGACCGTCGTCGACGCCTACAACGCGCAGTCGGGTGTTCCGCCTCCGCCGAATGCTCCCAAGCCCGCAGGCGCTCCCGGCAAGCCCATAGGAACGGCAACCCCTCCGTTGGGGACAACCAAGCCCGCCTCGACGGCTGCCGCCACCAAACCGTAGCTCGCCGCACTTTCTTTGAACAAAGGCCGCCATTTCAGGCGGCCTTTTGCGCTGGTGTGCCCGGCAGGGCGCACTCACTTGCGGATGGAAGTCCTCTACACGCCCGGCAAGGGGAAGTGTTAGCCGAACGGCCAGGGCGTCCATCGCGAGGTGGAATCTGGAGGGAGCTGTAGGCAAAACGCTGGAAGCGGGCGCTGCGGGTGAGCAGGCCAATCGATGCAAAGCCCGGTTTTTGCGAGGAAGGCTGCGACGTAGATCCGACAGGCATGAGCGGGAAGGTAAGTCGCTGGAGCTGATCCGGCGTTATCTGGAAGCGGAACCGATGGAAGGCGGGGTGGCGAGCTGCTGCGGGGATGGGTGTCCCAACGCACAACGATTCAATCCACAAGAGCCAGAGAATTAGTACAGCCGGAAGTTGACTTCCACGTTGATCTGGACCGGCACGGGTTGGCCGTCTTTCTTGGCAGGCTCGAAGCGCCACTGGCGCACCGCTTCCACTGCCTTCTCATCCAGACCCATGCCCAGGGTACGCGTTACCCGGATTTGTTGCGGCTTGCCGTCAGGGCTCACCACCAGCCACAGCACGACCGTACCCTGAAACTTTGCCTTGCGCGCCTCTTCTGAATATTCCGGATCGGGATCGTAAACCACCTTGGGAGCGCTCACGCCGCCGCCCACGCGGTAGGCGCCGCCGCCATAACCACCGCCATGTCCAGGCCCAACGCCCGGCCCAGTTCCTGAGCCCACGCCGCCGCCGCTACCGCTGCCGATGCCCGCACCCGAGCCGGTACCGTTCGAAGGCGGCCCCAGCACTCTTGAGAGAGGATCGCCCAGCGCGCCGACGGTCGGCAGCTTGATCTGTGGAGGAAGCACGACCGTGGGCTCAACCGGAAGTTTGGGATTGTCGTTGCGAATCACGATTGCCGGTGGAGTGATCTGGTCTTTGGCTGACTTCGGCAGCGCGCCTTTGGGCGCCTGCAGCTTGTCGCGATCCCCTCCGCCTCCACCGCCGCCCGCGCGCGTCTTCGAGGCGGGCAATGGAAGATATGGGCTGATGTCCGTCACCAACCCGGTGACCTGCTGCTTAATTTCGTCTTTGTGCTCGAGCGCCCAATGTCCCGACCACAACAAGAGTCCCACCGCCACCATATGCACGATGAACGAATAAAGAAACGTTTCCTTGCGCTGCGGGTACAGTCCCTTCCCCTCGCCAAATAGCGTGGGCAGGACCGGGTCCTGGGGTGGAGGAGCTGCGGGAGGAATATCCCGGGTCGGTTTTGGGGCTGTCGTGGTGGACATCAGTGTTTGCTACCAGTATAGACCCGGCGGCGTGGGATTAGTTCCAGAATTATTGACCCAGCGGCGCACTTCCATCCCCAAAACGTAGCAATTCCTCACGGAAACTGCGAAGGAGCGAATCTTCGCGCCTTTGTTTTCACGTTTGCAGGCCCTCGAACAGGTATAAGATTTCAGGCTGCTAAGGGAATTATGCTGAAGCTCTCGGCAACTCTGTTGTGCATCATAGCGCTCTCGGCATTGCCGGTCGCGCAGGAGGCGCACGAGCACGGCATTCCTGAACAGCTTGGCGCAGTGTCCTTCCCGACCTCCTGCAGTGCCGCCGTTCAGGCGGACTTCGAGCGTGCGGTTGCGCTGCTGCATTCTTTCGCTTACTCCGCTGCCGAAAGTGCCTTTCGCGAAGTCGCGGGCAAAGACCCGAAGTGCGCTATGGCTCACTGGGGTATCGCCATGAGCTACTTCCATCAGCTCTGGGACCCGCCGATTGCGGCGGCGCAGTTGGACCTTGGTCATCAGGAGATGGAACGCGCGCAACAGATCCCAGTGGGCTCCGACAGGGAGCGCGGCTTCATCAACGCTCTGAGTTTGATGTATCCGACGGACAGCAAGCTCACCTATCAGTACAGGCTCCAGAACTACACGGAAGCCATGCAAAAGCTGGCGGCAGCTAATCCGCGAGATGTCGAGTCGCAGGTGTTTTATGCGCTGGCGTTGCTCGCCTCTGCCCCTCCCAGCGACAAGACGCACGCATATCAGAAGCGCGCGGTCGCGGTGCTGCAACCGCTCTACGCCCAGCATCCACAACATCCGGGCCTGGCGCATTACCTGATTCACGCGTGCGACAACGCGGAGATGGCGCGCCAGGGCCTGCCCGCCGCACAGGCTTACGCGAAGATTGCGCCCTCGGCGCCGCATGCGCTGCACATGCCTTCGCACATCTTCACCCGGCTGGGTATGTGGGATGAGTCGATCGAATCCAACCTCGCGTCGCAAGCGGCGGCCAGAAAACAGGGCGAAACCGGAGAAGAGCTCCACGCCATGGACTATCTCGTGTACGCCTACCTGCAGCTTGGGGAGAACGATCAGGCAGAGCATGTGATTCAAGAACTTAAGTCGCGGCCGGAGTTGAATCGCGGGGATTTCAAGGTTGGCTACGCCGCAACCGCCATGCCGGTACGCTATGCGGTGGAGCGGCAGCACTGGGACGAGGCTGCCGCGATCGAGCCGCCACCTTCCACTGCGGCCCCTCACGTGATCGCCATTGCGGTATGGGCGCGAGGAGTGGGTTTGGCGCGCACCGGACACGCCGCCGACGCTCGCGCGCAGGCGGCAACATTACAGCAACTCGAAGACCAGCTGCACAAACTCGGTCGCGAATATTGGGCCGGCCAAGTCGATATTCAGCGGCTGGAAGTGCTGGCATGGGCCGCGCAAGGCGAGGGTAAATCCGACGATGCGCTTGCGCTTCTACGTGAGGCCGCCGATACCGAGGACGCCGTCGAAAAGCTCCCGGTCACTCCCGGGCCTATTGTCCCTGCGCGCGAGCAGTTGGGCGAGTTGCTGTTGCAGATGAATCAGCCCCAGATGGCGTTGCAGGAATTCCAGATCGCTCTGGCAAATTCTCCTGGCCGTCGTGGCGCTGTGACCGGGGCCGCGCGTGCGACACAACTCGCGGAGCTCGCCGAGAAGGGTCGCCAGACAGCTAGCCCGCAACAATGACTCTTAAACCATTCGGACGCACTCCAATTTCGACCGGCGTCTGACACACATACTCGCCGTCGGCGAAGACCTCCATCGGACGATCAGTCGAGATTCGCAGGCGCGAGGCCTGGAAATATTCGACCTCATTCATGCCGATATGAGCGCCGCGATAGACCACGCGAAACAGCCGCAGCAATCGCAACTTGCTCAGGGTGCGCACAAAGCAGACATCGAGCAGGCCGTCATCCATACGGGCGCGATGGGTGAGGCGCATGCCGTGTCCATATTGCGGGCCATTGCCGGCAGCGATCAGGAACCCGTTCTCGTCAACGTGGGTTGTCCACGACCCTTCGCCTTCCACCTCGACGCGAACTCGCGGTGGCATAAAGCTGCCCAACGTTTGCACCAGCGCGACGACGTAGCCTCCATGCCCGCGCAGCCAGTGTGATTGCTGCAAGGTGCGGCGATTCACGGCCGCATCCAGCCCTGTCCCGGCGATGCAACAGAAGAGAGTATTGCGCGAGACCGCGCGCTCGGCTTCGCTGAGCCGGCGCATTTGCGACTGCATGATGCGGCCGCCCATTTTCGGCAGGTCGCGCCGCGCGCCATCGGGCACAAAATGCAGCGTCTCCAGCGACTCATCGCGCCAGGGATCAATTTCTTCGTTCGCAACGGCTCTTGTCGCGCTTGGATCACCGGACTCGCGCGCGGACGCTGACGTTTCGCGCGAGGAAGCTTCGTCCAGTGGCTGAATGGTTCCTAAATCAATGCTGCGCACGTTGTCGCCCGCAGTGCAGAAGCGCCGCCACGCCGATTGCGATTGCTGTACATCCGGCAACCCGATCGATTGCGCGAAGTCATTGCCGCTGCCGATGGGAACGATTAATGTTGGCACCTGTTTCGACGACAAGGGTCCCAGATGGCGATGAATTGTCCCGTCACCGCCGAAGATCAGCACCGCGTCGGGCGTATCGGTGGGATCGAGTTCATTGCCCGAAAAGATGTTGACGCCCGGCAACTCGAACTGCCGGAGGTGCTGGTCCCGGGCATAAGGTCCTAAGAGGGCGACGGCGCGCACCGCGCTACTTTCGCACAAGGAAACCTAAAAGCAAAGCGGGGTCGCCCTGGAATGCGCTGAAGGTAGTGCCACACCTCGCCATCACCACGCCGATCCGTTTCGCGGTACTCTGGAGAAGGTGAGTCTTTGATCTGTGCCATCTGCCATATTCGCAAGGAAAAGCGCTTCTGCCCGGCGCTGCATGACCGCATCTGTCCGCAATGTTGCGGCGAGCAACGCGAGGTCACCCTCGACTGCCCCTCCGAGTGCCCGTATCTCCAGCAGGCGCGCCAGCATGAGAAGCCGCACGATTATGGCGAGAAGCTGCCACAAGAGCTTTTCCCGGCGGTCGAGGTCACTCAGGAATTTCTGCGGCGCAACGAAGCTCTGATTGCCGGATTGTTGCACACCCTGTTGCGGGTCTCGCACACGGACCGCAATCTTCGAGATCGCGAGATTATCGGCGGGTTGACCACCATGGCCGGCAGCTACCAGACACTGGTCAGCTCCGGACTGGTGTACCAGGAAG
This sequence comes from uncultured Acidobacteriaceae bacterium, assembly GCA_963713465.1. Taxonomy (GTDB): domain Bacteria; phylum Acidobacteriota; class Terriglobia; order Terriglobales; family Acidobacteriaceae; genus Bog-257. The sequence continues at coordinate 122,254 of CAVQLZ010000027.1, read as the reverse complement.
CGTCCGCTAACCCCGCGCAACTGGCAATCGTCAACCTGTTGCGCGCGTCGGTGGACGAGTTTCGCAAGCTGGAGCAGCAGCACCTGGGTTACACCGCGCTACGCGACAGCGACGTGCTGAAGGCCCTGGTATTCATGATCCGCTTGGCGCACCTCAGCACCTCCGGCCGGCCGCTGGCGCGCGGATTCATCGATAGCTTGCACCAACGATTTCCGGAAGCGGCGACGGGCGAGACAGCGGAGATGGGCAGCAGGATCATCCTGCCGTAGCTTTTTTCGCTGTACCATCGCCCTGCCTCACTCCATAATCACCATGTGGACGGAAAGCAGTTTCAGGAATGGGCATCGGGGGCATCGTCGATCGTCGCCGCGCTTGCGGTTCTGGGAGCAGCGTACAAGTACTGGCAATCGAGAAAGCTGGAACGCGTCAAGTGGATGGTTCAGTTGTATGAGAAATTTTATGAAGAGTCGCGATTCAAACGAATCCGAGAGATTTTGGATTGCGAGGAGAAGGGCAGCTCAGCCGTAAGCGACCTTGTCAATGCGCAAGAAGCAGACTTTACGGATTACCTGAACTTTTTCGAGTTCATTGGGTACCTGGAAGAGACCAAGCAGCTTAAGAGTGACGATATAGAGGCTCTGTTCGGGTTCTACCTGAACTGCCTGGAAGACGAGCAGGCGGTACGAAGCTATATTGAAAAGCCAAGAAATGGGTTCGAATACCTTTTGCGTCTATTAACGAGAAGACGAAACCTGGCAAGCGCATCTCAAGGTTGACGAATGATATGACGAGACATCTTTTTGTTTACGGGACACTGCTTCCGGACGAAACTCCTCGCGAGCTATCGCAGACCGTAAGCAAGCTGCGGAAGATAGGTGCTGGTCGCACTCGTGGATATCTTTACGACTTTGGTGAATATCCCGGGGCGGTGTTGGGTCGCTCAGGTGGAGAAACAATCAGCGGAATAGTCTACGAACTCCCGCCCAATCCCGGCGTACTACAGGAACTGGATGCCTACGAGGGCTTCGACACAGTCCACCCTGAGAATAGCCTGTTCATCCGCAAGAGGCGTTTTGTCACCCTCCACAATGGGCGCAAGCTCTTGTCATGGGTTTACGAATACAATGGCGATCCTTCCATCGGAACGCAGATTCCGAGCGGGCGCTATGTCCGCAGCAAATCAGAAAAGTCGGTTCGGATGGCTGGAGACTGACGGCTCGCTATCGATTCAGCCGCCAAATCCCGAAATTCAGATAGGCCGCATAGCTCACCCACAGCCAATAAGGAATTAGCAGGTAAGCCGAGAGCGGTAGCAGCAAGTAGAAGACGAAAATGTTGAACGCAATGGCTAGCCAGAGAAGTACGATCTCGGCCAACGCGATGCCCGGCATGCGCGAACCGAAGAATATCGCCGACCAGGCCACGTTGAGCGCCAACTGCGCAAAGAAGATGAGCAAGGCAGGAAGCGCGCCGCGGTGATAGTCGCGCCAGACCAGCCAGGCAGAGATTGCTATCAGGACGTAGAGCGCCGTCCAGACCGGCCCAAAAACCCAACTCGGCGGAGTGCCTGCCGGCTTGCGCAGGCGCGGATACCAGTCGCGCACGCTGTTGGCGGTGAAGAACGAACCCAGCCCGCCCACGCCCAGGCAAATCGCAAAGAAGAGAATCAGCACCAGCCAGGGTTGAGCGTCCACCAAGACATTGTAGAAGCTGCGGCCAATTGCTAATTGCTAGCTGCTGATTTTCACCACGATCTTGCCGTAGTTAGCTCGCTGCAACAGCAGTCGATGCGCCTCGCCTGCCTGCTCCATGGGCAGCGTGTGGCCAATCTCGGGATGCAGCTTGCCCGCATCGATCCACGGCTGCATAGCTTGCAGGCTGCGGTTCATCAGCTCGCGGTCTTTGGCCAGCACGCTCAGCCACAGCCCATGCGCGCTCAGGCTCCTGGCCATCATCACTCCGGAGTCGAATTGGTGCCGCTGGCCGGTGGCTGTGCCGTAGATGATGACGCGGCCGAACGGCCGGCAGCAGCGCAGGCTCTTCGCCGTGTGCTCGCCGCCGAGCATTTCGAAGACCGCGTCCACGCCTTCGCCGTTCGTCAACTCCTTAACGCGCTGCTCGTAGTCCACTTCACGGTAGTTGATGGCATGATCGAGCCCGAGCTTCTTTACCCGCTCGAGCTTTTCGTTCGACGACGACGTTCCGTAGGTCTCGATCCCGAGCAGCTTTCCAATCTCCACGGCAGCGGTGCCGACGCCACCCGCGGCCGCGTGGATGAGAACACGGCGGGGATGACGATCGGTCCAGCGATTGGGCTCCATCGCGTCCGCAGTCATGCCGGCTTTCCAATAAGCCAGATAGGCAGTGAGGAAGTTGACGGGGAATGCGGCGGATTGCTCGGAGGTCCAGCCGCGCGGCTGCAGCCACAGTAGTTCCGGCTTCATCGCAATCTTCTCGGTCGCGGCGCCCCACTGCATGTAGCCCATCACCCGCTCGCCCGTCGCTTCCACCACGCCGGCAAACTCGCGTCCCGAGATGAAAGGCGGAGGCGGCATGCCGCTGTACGTGCCGCGCGTGGTCATGGTATCGGCAAAGTTAATGCCGACGGCTTCCACGCGAACGATGACTTCGCCGGGAGCCGGTTGCGGCTCGGGTACATCGCGAACTTCCAGAACTTCGGGACCACCGGGGCGGGTGACAACGACGGCTCTCATGGCGAAATCTGATTGTACGACAGCTTGGTACGTCAACCTTCTGGCACAGAAGCCAGAGATTTGTGACCCACCCGCCAGAGTAGAATGCGGCGCAGGAGCCGGAAGGATGCCGAAACCCGAGTTGAAGTTCGTCGGCGTGGAATTGTATTTTGAGCACTTGCCCGAGGCAAAGCGCTTCTACAGCGAACTATTGGGCTTGCAAGTCTCGGACGAGGAGAGCGGGCGCTTTGCGAAGTTCGACAGCGGCTCAGCTTTTGTCTGCGTGGAGCGCAAGGGTTCGGAAAACTATCCTTCGCAGGACAAAGCCGTGCTCTTCTTCGAAGTGGCCGACATCGCCGCCGCGGTTAAAAACATTGGCGAGGAACACTTTGTGCGGGTGGAGGCGAACTGGGCGGTCCTGCACGATCCCGAAGGGCACAACGTGCTGCTGCTGCAAAGGAATCAGGCGGGCTGAGCGTCGTTTGCCGGCGTTTTCATGAACTCCAGAGCGCGCGCGATGTAGCTCTTCAATTCATGCCGCCGGACGACGGCGTCCAGCATCCCGTGTTGCAGCAGAAACTCGCTGCGCTGGAATCCTTCCGGCAGCTTCTGGCGGATGGTCTGCTCGATCACGCGCGGGCCGGCGAAGCCGATCAGCGCGCCGGGCTCGGCGATGTTCAGGTCGCCCAGCATGGCGAACGACGCCGTGACGCCGCCGGTGGTGGGGTCGGTCATGAGCGAGATGTAGGGCACCTTGGCCTCGTCCAGGCGGGCCAGTGCGGCGGAAATTTTCGCCATCTGCATCAGGCTGATCACGCCCTCCATCATGCGCGCGCCGCCGGAGGCCGATATCACAATCAGCGGAAGCTTCTCCGCCGTGGCCTTCTCGATGGCACGAGTTATCACTTCACCGACCACCGTCCCCATCGAGCCGCCGATGAACGAATACTCCATGGCGCTCACCATTACATCCTTGCCGTCGAGCTTGCCGCGGGCGTTAATCACCGCGTCGTTGAAGCCCGTGTCCTGGCGCGAGCGTTTGAGCCGGTCGGCATAAGGCTTCAGGTCGGTGAACTTCAGCGGGTCGGTCGAGACCAGGTTGTTGTCTTCGACCTGGTACTTACCATCGTCCAGCAGATAGGAGAGGCGGGTGCGCGCATCGATGCGGAAGTGACGATCGCACTTGGGACAGACGTTGAAATTCTGGTCGAGATCTTTCTTCCAGATGATCTGGCGGCACTGGTCGCACTTGACCCACAGGCCTTCGGTTTTCACCCGCTTTTCACCCGAGGTGTCCAGAGGTCCGGATTCGCGCTTAAACCATGCCATAGAAGATCAGCCCGCGATGAAATGCTCGGAAGGTCAGTGTAGCCGACGGATGCGCCGGTTGTCGCGGCTCGGCTACCCTAAGAACCTCTGGCCGCGAGCTCTGAAGTGCACTAACATGATGGCGCTGTATCCAAGAGAGTGACTATGAGTCCATCCTCCAAACCCGCGCGTGCCGTGGCGCATGATCCGGAACAGCAACTCCAGAGCTTCATTGACAAGTTCGAACCGAAAAATCAGACCGTGATCCGCGCGGTACGCAAGGCGCTTCGCAAGCGCCTGCGCACGGCGAACGAACTGGTGTACGACAACTACAATTTCTTCGTCATCGGATACTCGCCCACGGAACGGCCCTCCGATACCTTCTTCTCGATTGCCGCAGGAGCCAACGGCGTCGGCCTCTCGTTCTACCATGGCGCAAGCCTTCCCGACCCGCACAAAGTCCTGCTCGGCTCCGGCAACCAGAACCGCTTCGTGCGACTGGAGTCGGCAAAGACCCTCGAGCAGCCTGAAATTGCTGCATTGATAATCGCGGCGATCGAGCAGGGCCGGGCGCCGGTGCCCGCGACCGGAGGCGGCAAGCTGATCATCCGTGCGATCTCCGCCAAGCAGCGGCCGCGGCGCAAGTCCTGCTAACCAGGCAGAATCGCTGCGCGCACCTGCCGGCCACATTCAGCGACACAAGATTTCCGCCGTTCCGCCGATAGACCAAATGGAGGAACGTGTTCCATGATTTTGCCCATGACAAGCATGTGGCGGAGGCTTGCGTTGGCCAGTCTGCGGCGAAACCAAGCCGGAAAAATAGCCGGATCTCACCCAAACCAATCTTAGGAAGCCGCAAGCGATGTTCGTCATAATTGGCATTGTGGTGGTGCTGGGGGCCGTTATCGGCGGCTTCCTGATGGAGCATGGCCCGCTGCGTGTGCTCATGCAGCCGTCGGAGGCCATCATCATCTGCGGAGCGGCGCTGGGCACGCTCTTGATCGCGAATCCCTTGCACACGCTCAAGGCAGTGCTGCACGGTGTGCTCCAGGTATTGAAGGGCTCGAGCTTCTCCAAGAAACGCTACCTCGATTCCCTGAAGATGATGTACGAAATGTTCAACAAAATCCGGCGCGAAGGCCCCAATTCAATTGAGAACGACATTGAAGAGCCGGAGAAAAGCAAGTTTTTCGCGGCTTTTCCCCATGTCGCCAAGGACGCGCTCACGCGCAATTTCGTTTGCGACACCATGCGCATGGCGCTGATGGGCGGCGTCGAAGCCTTCGATGTCGACCAGATGATGGAATCCGACATTGATGTCCACACGCACGAGACCGAGCAGTCGGTGGGCGCGCTGAGCGCCGTGGCCGATTCGCTGCCCGGCCTGGGCATCGTCGCCGCCGTCCTCGGCGTAGTCATGACCATGAGCGCACTCGGCGGACCGCCCGAAGAGATTGGCAAGAAGGTCGCTGCCGCGCTGGTGGGCACCTTCCTCGGCATTCTGATGTGCTACGGCTTTATCGGCCCCATCGCTTCCAACCTGGCCAAGCTCGCGCACGAAGAGCACGAGCACCTGCAGGTATTGCGCGTCACCATGATCGCCTTCATGAAAGGCGTCTCGCCGCTGCTGGCGGTGGAAATGGGACGCCGCTCCATCCCCGCACACCTGCGGCCCAGCTTCAATGAAATGGAGAAGCACTGCAAGCAATCGTCAGCCGGCGCCGCTCCTGCAGAAGCTTCCGCCGAGGCGAATGCGGAGATGGCCGATGCACCGGCCTGACCTCCATGGCGGCTAAAGCCCAACCCATCGTCATCAAGCGCGTCAACCGTCACGGCGGACATCACGGCGGCGCGTGGAAGGTCGCCTACGCCGATTTCGTTACCGCCATGATGGCCCTGTTCATCGTGCTCTGGCTCATGAATACCAGCAAGCCCATACAGCAAGCGATCAGCGGATACTTCAAAGATCCGGCCGGGACGGGCAAGTTTACCGGCATCATCAAGCCCGTCACTCAGCCGATGACCAAAGACGACCTCGGCAAGGTGAAGGCCGAACTGGAAAAGGCAATTCAGCAGGTCGCCAACTTTGACAAACTGAAAAACCACATCGAGCTCACCGTGACCTCGGAAGGACTGCGCATCGAGTTGCTGGAATCGAAGAGCGGGACCTTTTTCGAGAGCGGACAGTCGGAGCCTAACGGAAACGGGCGCGAGCTGCTGATCACCATCGCCGAAGAGCTGGGCAAGATTCCCAACAAGGTCAACGTCGAGGGCCACACCGATTCGCAGCCCTTTGGCGGCAAGGTCAACTACACCAACTGGGAGCTCTCTGCCGACCGCGCCAACGCCAGCCGGCGCATCATGCAACAGCACGGCTTGCGTGCCGATCAGGTGGCCCAGGTGCGCGGCTTCGCCGATCAGCAGCCGCGCAATGCCAAGGACCCCACCGATCCCGCCAATCGCCGAATCTCGCTGATCGTGCAGTACCTGGGGCAAAGCCTTCCCGTTGTTCCCGGCGTGTCAGGAGCGACATCGGCTCCGAGTTCGCCTGAAGGCACAACTTCGCCCGCGCCCAAAGCTGATTAGCGACACTGCGGACGATCTGTGCCACGGCAACATCACGGGAACTCCGGTGAAGAGAGCTGCGTAGCAGCGGCAAGATCGGCATAAGCAGACGCCTATCAGAAAGTTGATCTATACGGCAGCTACCAGCTCAAGAAATACCTTTCGGTATATATCTCGATCTCCAACATCTTCAACTTCGCGGAGTCATCAAAGAACTCAATGCGGATCGCTTTCCTTCATCTAGCTCCTCTCGCGGCGAAGGTCGAACACAACCAGCGGCTGATCGAAGCTGGTATCTCTATTGCCGCAAAAACGGGTGCCCAACTAATACTGAGTCCGGAGCTGGCAACTACCGGCTACGCGTTTACTGACCTTATTGGTACCGACTGGATTACGCCTCAGCCGGACCCGTGGGTGCGCGGCATTTGTGATCTGGCCCGCCGGTACAAGACCGCGGTTCTTCTGGCCCACGTGGAACGGGATGAAGTACGAGCCACCCTGCACAACAGCCTATTCGCGATTTCCGCGGATGGTGACTTGCTAGGCCGGCACCGTAAGATAAACGCCCTCCGCGTTGGTTCGGAGGCATGGTCGGTTCCCGGCACTACAGCTACCGTCGTCGAATTGTATCCCAACCTCAAGGTGGGCCTGCTTATCTGTGCGGATGCCTGCACCACTGCGACTGCGCGACAGATGAAAGCCTCAGGTGCCAAGCTCCTGCTTTCCGCCGCAGCGTGGGCACCCGGACTCCACGGCCCGAACGGTGAGTGGGAGCAAATTGCCCAGGAGACAGGATTACCCCTATTCGTCTGCAATCGCACCGGGAAGGACGTTACGCTGGACTTTGCCAGCGCAGAGAGCGTGGTCGTTTATCGAGGGTCGCGTCTTCTATCCATGAAGTCGACTCAGTCAGTGGTTTTTGTGGTCGATTGGAGCGTGGAAGAAGAAAGGCTGGAAACCAGTCAGCCTCTTAGGTTTGACCTTTCGTAGTTGGACATACCGACTTGGGTCGACGTAAATCTCACGTTTCAAAGTACATGTGCCGTCGCTACTCCCATAGACTTCGGACGTCAAATCGGGGAAGAGTTCTCAAGACCTATGCTCCAGCCAGAGTTAACCATTGACAACATTCTTGCCTTTGGTTATAACGAAATTGTCTGGTAGTTGGGAAGCGCGGTGAAAATCCGCCACTGCCCCGCAACTGTGAGCGCGGAGGTCTGAACCAGCGAGCCACTGGAGCGAAAGCTCTGGGAAGGCGGTTTAGGACCGATGAGGCGCAAGTCAGGATTCCGTCCAGACGCTTACCTGTTGTCCGATTCGACCTCGATGGGAGGCTTAGTCGGCGTCGTAACGACCCGCTAGCTTTTCTGGTAGTTTGGCTCAGTAGTTTTCCGTCCCGAGATGCGACACGCTTTGATGTGTCCACTTCTTCGGACGAATTAGCAGCATGCTCCGCTGGACAGCGGACTCGATTCGCCAAACTTCCGACAGCAGGTAATACACAAGTTTCTCCATGAGTTCGCCTTCGGGAGTTTGGAGAGAGTAATTGAGATCGAGTCATGGCGCATATTTACGCTATACGCGCATGGCCTGACTTATTCCTTTTATTCCGTTCCCGGGGGCGAACATTTTTCAATATTTCTGAGTGTTTGTCTGCGTCTTTCCCCCAACATTCTCCTTCGCCATCAAACTGGATATTGTCTCGGCCCGGAATCTCGCAGATCAGGCGAATAGTTTTCTTAGCGGCAAAAGCGTTGGCGAAGGTTGATTCAAGAAAAACTCCTGCCGTCGAACTTGAACTACGGCAGGAGCAATCCAGCATTCTTGTCTTGACGGCTTGCACCCGGCAAAGGCGCATTGCATCTAGATGTCGTAATACATCTGGAATTCGTAGGGATGCGGACGCAAACGCATGGCGTTCACTTCCTTCTCCCGTTTGTAGTCGATGTAGATATTCAGCATCTCTTCGGTGAAGACATCGCCCTTTAGCAGGAACTGGTAGTCCCCGGCCAGGTGGTCAAGCGCACCTTCCAGCGAACCCGGCATCGATGGCACTTTCGCCAGTTCCTCCGGACCCAGATCGTAGATGTCCTTGTCCAGCGGCTGGCCGGGATCGATCTTGTTCTCGATGCCGTCGAGTCCGGCCATCAGCATCGCCGAGAACGCGAGATACGGATTGCAGCTCGGATCGGGCGGCCGGAATTCCACGCGCTTGGCTTTCGGAGACGCCGAATACATCGGAATGCGACATGCCGCCGAGCGGTTGCGGCGCGAGTACGCCAGGTTGACCGGAGCTTCGAAGCCGGGCACCAGGCGCTTATACGAGTTGGTCGTCGGCGCGATGATCGCCGATAGCGCCGGACCGTGTTTGATCAGCCCGCCGATATACCACAACGCGAGCTGCGACAGGCCCGCATAGCCATCGCCGGCGAACAGCGGCTTGCCTTCCTTCCACAACGACTGGTGAGTGTGCATGCCGCTGCCATTGTCCTGGAACAGCGGCTTGGGCATGAACGTCACCGTCTTGCCGTACTGGTTGGCCACATTCTTCACGATGTATTTGTAGAGCATCATCGCGTCGGCCGACTTGATCAGCGAGTCGAACTTCAGATCGATCTCGGTCTGCCCGCCGGTGGCGACTTCGTGGTGATGGCACTCGACCACCAGGCCGCAGTTCTGCATGGTCATCGCCATTTCGGTGCGCAAATCCTGGTAGTGGTCGGTTGGCGCGACGGGGAAATAACCTTCTTTGTAGCGCGGGCGATAGCCGAGATTGTTTTCGACGCGTCCGGAATTCCAGCGGCCCTCTTCGGCGTCGATAAAGTAAAAGCCTTCGTGTTCGTTCTGATCGAAGCGGACGTTATCGAAGATGAAGAACTCAGCTTCGGCGCCGAAATAGGCGGTGTCAGCCAAGCCGGTCGAAGCCAGATACATCTCGGCCTTCTTGGCAATGTAGCGGGGATCGCGATCATAACGCTGCTTGGTGACCGGATCGATCACGTCGCAAACCATCACCAGCGTCGGCACCTCGGTGAACGGATCGAGGATGTACTTTGCCGGGTCGGGGATGAGTAGCATGTCGCTTTCGTGAATGGCCGCCCAACCGCGAATAGAGGAGCCATCCATGCCGAACCCTTCCTCGAAGGACGCCTCGCTGAGCTGATTAATGGGATAGGAAACGTGGTGCCACAATCCGGGAAGATCGGTGAAGCGCAGATCGAGCACCTGCACATTGTGCTCTTTCACGAAATCCAGGACCGCCTTGGGACCAGGCTTGGTATCAGGCATTCAAAAACCTCCTGTGTTTGCGTCTCGGCTAGGCCGCGCAAACGATATGTCTTGCGTGAATCGATGAAAGATCGGACCACACGTCCAGTGTGCGGAGTGAAACGACCTTCCGAATAAGAAACCGGGTACCAACCGCATGAATTGTTTGTGTGTGGGATGAAGGCCACGGTCCTTGGCCCACACCTCAGGATAAGGTTCCACTGTCGGCTTGGGCAATCCAATCTTTTTATGGCCGCGATAACGCGTTTTTATGGCGCATGTAACTGGTTGATTCTCCTCAACCAAGCACGGTGCCCCAGGTTCGCGTCCTTCAGGACGCTAATCTGGGCTTCGGTCGGATCGATGTGAGACCCAGGTTAGCCACAAGATGGCGAACCTGGGCGCCGAGCCGTGAAGCGCGTATTCGCCAAGTCTCTTTTCAGTTGGTTCTCGACTTCTTGATCAGCTTCATCGCCGCAGCCGCATTCTTGCAACCCAGGATCTTGAACTTCTTTCCCCGCGCTTTGTTATAGGCGACGAAAAAGTTCTCCAATTCCTTGATCATGTTGCTGTTCAGGTCGCCGGGCTCTTTGATGTCGGCGTGCACATGGGAATGCGCGGCCACGGCCAGCACACGATCGTTGCGAACGGACTTTCCATCTTCGGTTTGCTCGGCCTCGATCACGCCCACGATGCGGCATTCCAGAACACAGCCAGTGAACGCCGGCTCGTCCATTAGCAACAGTACGTCCAGCGGATCGCCATCCTGCGCTTTGGTTTGCGGAACGAAGCCAAAATCGTAAGGAAAAACCATCCCCTCAGCCAACACGCTGCTCAGGGTATAGGCGCCGAGGTCGGGGTCGTACTTGAACTTGTTACGGCTGCCTTTAGGAGTTTCGATGACGACTCGCAGGCTTTTCTTGTCGGTTCCGAAAGGATCGATTTGGTCAGGGGATTTGAGCTTGCTGGTTTTGGCCATTTTGATCTACGCGAACCGTTCAGAGTTGCAGCGAACATTACGATGCGGTTACAGCCCTCGCGGATGTCGGAAGTCCGGCAAACTGCTGGGCAGAACCCTCCCAGAATCTCTGCCGCGGAAAAACAGAGTGACAGCGCAACGAGGAAACATGCGCGGTTCGCAGTGCTTCCAACAGTTAAGAAAATTCACGGGAGAGCAATGATGGCGAGAATGGTTGCGGACCAGCTTTTGGAGAGGTTAATCGATTGGGGAGTGGACACAATCTTCGGATTGCCGGGCGACGGCGTGGACGGAATGTTTGAGGCCCTGCGCACGCACCAGGACAAGCTGAAGTTCATTCAAGTGCGTCATGAAGAAGCGGCGGCCTTCGCGGCCTGCGGATATGCCAAGTACACGGGCCGGCTCGGGGTTTGTCTCGCGACCTCCGGCCCCGGCGGTATTCATCTGCTGAACGGGCTTTATGACGCGAAGTGCGACCAGCAACCGGTGCTGGCCATTACCGGGCATACCTTCCATGACCTGATCGGCACCTGCTATCAGCAGGACGTGGACCTGGACAAGCTGTTCATGGACGTTGCTCCCTACAACCAGCGGATCATGGGACCGGCGCACGTGAATAATGTGGTCGACGAGGCCGTCCGCAGCGCGCTGGGCAAGCACGCGGTCTCGCACATCACCGTTCCCAAGGACATTCAGGAGTGGCGCGCGTCGGATTTCCATCGCTCCGAGGCCAACATCAAGAAGCACAGCGGACTCGTCTTCCAGCCGACCTATCCGCACCCTCCGCAGCCCATGCTGGAGCATGCGGCCGAGATCCTGAACGAAGGCAAAAAAGTCGCGATCCTGGTGGGTCGCGGAGCATTGGGCGCAAGGCAGGAAGTCGAGCAATTGGCTGAGACCCTAGCCGCACCGGTGGTCAAGGCGCTGCTGGGCAAAGCCGTCATTCCCGACCACAGTCCGTACACAACCGGCGGATTGGGACTACTCGGCACCGCTCCGTCGCAAGACGCAATGGAAGAGTGCGACACCCTGCTGATCGCCGGCAGCTCGTTCCCCTACATGGATTTCTATCCCAAGCCGGGGAAAGCGAAGTGTGTGCAGATTGATCTGGAGAGCACGCGCATCGGACTGCGCCATCCCGCGGATGTCGGCCTGGTGGGCGATTGCAGGATGGTTCTGCGCGAGCTGCTGCCGCTGCTGAAGCGCAAGCAGGACCGCAGCTTCCTCGAGACCTCACAGAAGCGCATGGAGAGCTGGAACGAGCTGATGCGGGAACGCGGCACCAGGATGGACAAGCCGATGAAGCCCCAGGTCGTCACCTATCACCTCAACAAACTGCTGAACGACGATGCAATCGTCTCGTCCGACAGCGGGACAATCGCGACCTGGACGGCGCGCTACGTCGAAATGCGCGGCGACATGAAATTCTCGCTGTCGGGTACATTGGCGACCATGGCCAATGGCTTGCCGTACAGCATCGGCGCAGCGGTCGCCTTCCCCGGGCGGCAGGTCGTGTGTGTCGTAGGCGACGGCGGACTGACCATGCTGATGGGCGAACTGGCGACACTAGTGAAATACAAGTTGCCGGTGAAAGTAATCGTAGTGAAGAACAATGCGCTCGGGCAGATCAAATGGGAGCAGATGGTGGAAGACAGCAATCCGGAGTTCGGCGTCGAGCTGCAGCCCATCGACTTCGCCAAGGTCGCCGAGGCTTGCGGTGCGCACGGTCACACGATTGAAGACCCGAAGCATGCCGAGGACGTTTTGCGTCGTGCCTTGCAAGAGGACGGCCCGTCTGTGATCCAGGCGGTGGTGGATGCCAACGAGCCGCCGCTGCCCGGCAACGTCAATATGAAGCAGGCCATGCACTTTGCCGAGGCCCTCGCCAGAGGCCAAAAAGACCGTGGCGAGATCATCAAGACCATAGCGGTGGACAAGGTCCGCGAGGTGATCTAAGTTCAAGCTGACCCACTACCGCCGCCGCAGACCTAGTCGCCTAACGCCTGCTCTGATTACCACGGCTGATTCAGGCTTTCTCCTGTAGCTCGGGGACGCTCGTCAGGAGGCCCACGAAAACTTGCCGGAACTGCTCCAACAGTTGTTCCAATTCGCCGACTTCGTCGTTGGAGCCGACCCGGATTTCGGACTGATAATCGCCGCCTACCACGCGCGTAGCGACGCGAATGATGTGTTGCAAGCGGCGAAACACCAGGCTGCTGAGCAGGACGAGCACCAAAACAATACCCAGGATCAGGGCCGCGGTGGTCAGGAGCATGAGAATGTTTTGCGTGTGGCGCATCGCGAGGTAGAAGCTGGAAATGTCGCGCACCACGAACATCGCGCCCACCGCATGGCCGGCCGCATCGTAGATGGGAAAGATGCCACGCACAAAAACCGAATCTCCCTGCTGAAAACGCTCCAGAACTTGACCTCCATCCGGTATCTTGCCGAGGTCACCCACAAAATGGAAGATGCTGTCGGAGTCGGCAGTCGTGTCGGCGACCACGGTATTCAGGTTGTCGTCCCAATTGTCGCGGCGGCGCCACATTCTGCTGGAGTCGGCCCACATCTGCCGGTCCAGGAACTTCTTGTTGAGCAGAAGTCCGTAGTCGCTCCCGGTCTGCATCTTCATGGTGCGAATGAACTGGCCCAACTCCTCACCCAGTTCGACGTAGCCGGTGACGCCGCCATGCGCGTCGTAAAACGGACGAAGGATGCGCTCGGCAAAACCGGCCTTGGCCAGCTCATTGCCGGTGACCAGGCTTTGCGTCCGCACTACCTCTTTGTCCAGGTAACGATTGAGGTGGTCGCCGAACTTACTGGGATTGTGGACCCGCAGGAAGACGGTCATATCGGGAGCGCTATGAAACATCCAATTGGTCACGCCCTGCGGCTTCAATTGTCCATAAAGCGGCGCCGTGAGCTCCAGGAGCCGTTTGCGGTCCCTGCGCACGAAGGCATCGCGAATTTCCGGATTCGTGAGCAGCACGTCGCTCACGGCCGTCATTTTGCTGCGCTCCCGGGCTTGTAGGATAGAGAACAACTTCTGCGCGCCGGTCACCGACTCCACGGCCAGAATGTGTGAGTTGCGTTCGAAACTGTAGTGCATCAATGCCAGAATGCCGCCCACGCCCAGCACCAGGCAGGCGATCAATGCGGCCAGGATCTTGGTGCGAATCGAGTTCCATTGCATACCCACGCTCCTCACAAATTCAGGTTGAGAATGTCTTTGGCGGCTGCCTTCATTTTGGTGATAGTGGTCGGGTCATCGGGTGTGGTGGGCGAGATAAGCGCGAGAAGCCTGCCGGAACGCAGTCCGATCTTGCCCTTCACCTCCATCGCGTCCAAGCCGCTACTGTTGATCTTGGCCTCAATTTTCATTCGTATGTCGTAGAGTTGGCTCACAACGCTCGCTCCTCGTCGACTTGGCAGAAACGCGCCCTGCGCATGACGCAGAGGCTGCTCTGCGGTGTTTATCGGAAAAGCGTGCGGAAACATTAGAGAAGCTGGTTGTCTATGCCAGCGCCCGTCCTCGCGTGGGTTTAACCAGCGCGGTGGGTGCTCAGCCCCTCCGCTCTGCGCGTGTATGCGGCAGCGATTTTTCTCGGCGGATGGAATAGGACACGGCGAGGAAAGCACCGATCCACGAGCCCAGCGCGGCGAAAATAACGTAAACCCAGGTTCGCGTGTAGCTGATGACCGCAAACGCGGACAACAGATACCAGATGCCGCTCCAGGTGGCCGCCGGCACGCGCCGTCGGGCCGCGACGGCCGAGCTGAACATCACATACACAGCATCCGTAGCCGCTGTCGAAAGAACTACCCCCAAAGCGAGCCAAGCATGAATCTGCGGCACGTCTCACCTCATCGAAGATTATCTGTCAATCTCGCGCAGGCGAGCATAACAGGCCGATGGAGGCAGGTCGCGAAGCGATCGCCTCAGAATTGGTTGACGACAAGCGAGTTGGTTGATATATTGAGAAGGTTCTGCGAGTTGTATCGAGCCTGCCTGTAGTGTCTGGCTGAGCTGTTGTAATCTCAATCCTGTAGAGTGGTTTTGCAGGATCCTCGCTGAAACGTGCCTGCGCTTCCGCTGGAGCATTCCGGTGGGTATGCAGGCCAAGGCAACGAAACGGAACGCCCTCGTTAGCGATCTCCGCATCCAGCGACAAGCTGTTCTGCGGAACGACCACGGCGTCACCGTCGTTCGCCACATCTGACGGAAACCAAAATCCCCGGCCCGTGCGCCTGGGGAAGTATGGGCAGTGAATGAGCTTCTGCCCAGCCCACGTGTGGGAGCGGTTTTGCGCTGCAGCGGCAAGCTGCGGCGAATGGTATTGCGTGGCCGTTGGCCACGCCAGGCGCGTTTTGCGCCCGAGTTTCACAAGGTCAAGGAGCCGCAAAGAGTGCCTACATTTCATCAGCTGGTGAGGAAGGGCCGGAGCGCGCCGAACTACAAGACGGCCAGCCCGGCGCTGCAGTCCTGCCCGCAGAAGCGTGGCGTCTGCACGCGTGTATACACCCAGACGCCGAAAAAGCCGAACTCCGCGCTGCGCAAGGTTGCGCGCGTGCGGCTTACCAATGGAATCGAGGTCACGACGTACATTCCCGGTGTCGGCCACAACCTGCAGGAGCACTCGATTGTGCTGATCCGCGGCGGCCGTGTGAAAGATCTGCCGGGCGTGCGCTATCACGTGGTACGCGGCACGCTGGATTCAGTCGGCGTGGCCAACCGCAAGCAGAGCCGCTCGAAGTACGGAGCGAAGAGGCCAAAGGCCTGATTTTGTGACCTCGGGTAGAGTTGGCCTTTAGGCCAGCGTCCCACGGGAGCGCATTTAGCGCAGCGTCCTGGGATAGAGCTGAGTCCCTTTAGGGACGGCAGATTCATAGGACGAAAAGCAGGTCCCTCCACGCGGGCTGAAGCCCTGGGTCGGGATGACAAAGATTTAGGGAAGGCGGGTTGACGCGAACCTGAAGGTTCGCTCTACCAGAGTCTTCCGAGATTTGTTCGAGGTTTTATGCCGAGAAAAGGACATATCGCGAAGCGCGAGCCGCTGGCTGATCCCGTATATCAGTCCACGCTGGTCAACAAGTTTGTGAACTCGATGATGTGGGACGGCAAGAAGTCCACCGCGCAGAACATCTTTTACAGCGCCATGAAGAAGCTGGAAGAGAAGGGCGGCGACGAGGCGATGAAGCTGTTCAAGAAGGCCGTCGAGAACACCAAGCCGGTGCTGGAAGTGAAGACCCGGCGCGTGGGCGGCGCCAACTACCAGGTGCCGATCGAGGTCAATGCCGACCGCCGCACATCGCTGGCGATCCGTTGGATTTTGCAGTACAGCCGGGGACGCGGCGAAAAGGGAATGATCGATAAGTTGACCAATGAGCTGCTGGATGCCGCCAACAACCGCGGAGCGGCGATCAAGAAGAAGGAAGACGTACACCGCATGGCCGAGGCCAACAAGGCCTTCGCGCATTATCGGTGGTAAGGGTAGTGCTGGCCTTTAGGCCGGCGTGTCGGAAGCAAGTTTTGATCCGAGTCCCGTAGGGACGGCAGATTCGGTCGTCGAACAGCAGGTCCCTCCACTCACCGCTAAAGCGGTTCGGTCGGGATGACAACAAATAGAGAGGCGATTTAACGCGGGCCTGAAGGCCCGCCCCCAGCAAGAAACGGAAAAGATTGTGCCCAGACAGGTCCTATTAGAGCGTTGCAGGAACATCGGCATCATGGCCCACATCGATGCCGGCAAGACCACCACCACGGAGCGCATCCTGTTCTACACAGGACGCACGCACCGCATTGGTGAGGTCCATGAAGGCACCGCGACGATGGACTGGATGGCGCAGGAGCAGGAGCGCGGCATCACCATCACGTCGGCGGCGACGACCTGCTTCTGGAACGATTACCGGATCAACATCATCGACACACCCGGCCACGTGGACTTCACCGCCGAGGTCGAGCGATCGCTGCGTGTGCTCGATGGCGCCTGCGCTGTATTTGACGCGGTGCATGGGGTCGAGCCGCAGTCCGAGACCGTGTGGCGCCAGGCCGATAAATACGGTGTGCCGCGCATTTGCTTCATCAACAAGATGGACAAGATGGGCGCCGACTTCGAGCACGCCGTCGATACCATTCGCAAGCGTCTGAACGCCCGCCCGGTAGCGATCCAGTTGCCCATCGGCCAGGAAGATAAGTTCAAAGGCGTGATCGACCTGATGGCGATGAAGGCGGTCATCTGGAACGACGAGTCGATGGGTGCCGAGTACGACGTTGAAGAGATCCCCGAAGATCTCAAGAAGAAGGCCCAGGCCTACCACCAGATTCTGGTCGAGACGATCGTAGAAAACGACGATCAGGACGAGCTGATGCATAAGTACATCGAAGGCGAAGCCATCGGTGAGGCTGAGCTTAAGGCTGCATTACGCCGGGCAACGCTGAAGATGAAAGTGTTCCCGGTGATCTGCGGGACCGCCTTTAAGAATAAGGGTGTACAGCCGCTGCTCGACGCGGTGGTGGATTATCTGCCGTCGCCGCTCGATGTTCCTCCGGTGAAAGGCAAGGACCCCGAGACCGGCGCCGAAGAGGAGCGCCCCGCCGACGATAAAGCGCCGTTCGCCGCCCTGGCATTCAAGATCATGACCGACGCGTTCGTCGGGCAGTTGACGTTTATCCGCGTGTACTCCGGACATCTCAAGCAGGGCGACAGCGTGCACATCAGCGGGCGTTCCCGTTCGGAGCGTATTGGCCGTCTGCTGAAGATGCATGCCAACAAGCGTGAAGACATTATCGAGATCTACGCCGGCGACATCTGCGCTTGCGTCGGATTGAAGCACATCACGACCGGCGACACGATTTGCGACGAGAACCATCCCATCATTCTTGAGTCCATCGAATTTCCGGCGCCCGTGATTTCAGTTGCGGTAGAGCCCAAGACTAAGGGCGACCAGGAAAAGATGGGCATCGCGCTGGGCAAGCTGGCGCAGGAAGATCCCACCTTCAAGGTCAATACCGATCCCGACAGCGGGCAGACCATCATCAGCGGCATGGGTGAACTCCATCTGGAGATCATCGTCGACCGCATGATGCGCGAGTTCAACGTCCAGGCCAACGTTGGCAAGCCGCAGGTCGCCTATCGCGAAACCATTCGCAAGCAGTCCCAGGCGGAAGGCAAATACATCCGCCAAACCGGCGGCAGCGGCCAGTATGGTCACGTGCGCATTCGGCTGGAGCCGAACGAGCCCGGTAAAGGCTACGAGTTCGTCAATGAAGTTGTGGGCGGCGTGATCCCGAAAGAGTTCATCAAGCCGGTGGACCAGGGTATCAAGGAAGCCATGGAAGGCGGCGTTCTCGCCGGCTACGAAATGGTGGACGTGAAAGCGACGCTCTACGACGGCAGCTATCACGATGTGGATTCGAACGAAATGGCCTTCAAGATCGCCGGTTCGATGGCATTCAAGGAGGCCGCGCGCCGCGCCAGCCCGGTGCTGCTGGAGCCGGTGATGTCGGTGGAAGTCGTCGTGCCGGAAGAGTACATGGGCACGATCATCGGCGACCTGAGCAGCCGCCGGGGGCGCATCGAGGGCATCGAGCATCGCGCCGGATCGCAGGTGATCAAGGCGATGGTGCCGCTGGCTGAGATGTTCGGCTACGCGACGAACATGCGCTCGAACACCCAGGGCCGCGCGACCTTCAGCATGCACTTCTCGCGTTATGAAGAGGCGCCCCGCGCAGTGGCCGAAGAGATCGTGGCCAAGGTGCAGGGCAAGAGCCCGGCGGGAACCAAGTAAAGATGGCGAGCAACTACCACATCTTCGTTTCAGGGATTCCTGGTAGTCCCGAGGATTGGCGGGATGCAATGAGCGCACCGGAAAGCGAGATACCACCTCTGGATGAAGGTGGACGGGAGGTTGCCCGTCGAATGCACATAGACGAGAAAGACGTTGCTCGAGGAAAGCTGGTTGCCAAGTTAAGCAGGGATCGTGAACTGAAGCGGGCGCAGGTGCTGGGTGATGCTGTGGATGAGATTCTCCTCGGCATCGGCTCTTCGTACTATCAGCTTTCGGCGGTGCTTCGAAACCAGGCCACCCAGTTGCGATGGATTGTACGGTTGATCACTCCAAAGGGTGTTAAGGAACTGGAAATTCCGCCGGAGTTGGTTGAACGCTTAGTTGAAAAAAGGCAGGAGGGCAAGGAGCAACTGCGGATTCTCGTGCTCGGTGCTCTGGGACGTGAAGATTTGTTGAGCCAGCACGCGTCATGAGTCTTGCAGATAAGTTCATTGCCTCCGGCAAGGTTACCTTCAAGTTGTCACCAGAAGGACGAGACGCTTTAGGAGACACTTTTGATAAGCCGAGTTTTCAAGCCGAAGTTGAGGATGCTGATGAACTTGGTGTCTGGATTTGGATCGGACAGCGAACCTCGCTGTTGCTGCTGAAATGGGATTACTTTGCAACGGCTGTTGTTGATTACGAGGTTCCGGAGCAGTCGATAGAAAGAGGGAGAGCAGGGTTCGTTTCATAACGGTTGCAGCGGGGGCGGAGTAGGGTCGCAATGACAACATCAACGATCAATTCGAAAGATTCTATCGAGCTGCTTGCCAAGACCGTAAAGCGAGCGCTGTCGGATCGGGAACGTTTTGATCGACAACTCTGCAATTACGGGCTACACGTTGAGAACTTTGATCGCGTCGTGGTGTCGATTCTTACGGACTTCCTGCCTGCGGGGCCGTGCGCGCCCGGTGGTGTAGTGCCCATCAGTGCAGAGCAAGTGTATTCCCAGTTGAGCGATGCTGATAAATCGGTTATCCGGGAACTATATGAAGATGTAATTGCCGAAAAGCGCTGGAAGCGAGTTCCATCGGTGCAGTGGGTAGGGCCGGGCACGCTGGATTCAAGGGCGCTGAGGGAAGTTGCAAGGTTTCGTTTTAACTTTCAGTACGGTGGGCTGAAGCGATTTGCGTTCCTGGACGCAACTCCTGCCAGAATCGAACAGATTCGAAAAAATGTTGCCGCTTATAGGCCGGATTCGATCAAAGAGACGATGCCTCAGGAAGTTTGCGAAAAGAGTGTTGCAATTCAGCAAATTTTGAGCAGTGAGAAGAGCCCACAACAGGGTGCAACGATAGATTGGAAGTAGCGCAATAAATGATTTGAGTCCCTTCAGGGACGGCACAGTTTTTAGGAGCTCCAATGGCGAAAGAGAAATTTGATCGCAGCAAGCCGCACGTGAACGTGGGTACGATCGGGCACATCGATCATGGCAAGACCACGCTGACGGCGGCCATCACCAAGGTCCTGCAGAAGCACAATCCCAAGATCGTGTTTCGCTCCTTCGACTCGATCGACAACGCGCCGGAAGAGCGCGAGCGCGGCATCACCATCGCCACGGCGCACGTCGAGTATGAGACGGCGAACCGGCACTACGCGCACGTCGATTGTCCCGGCCACGCCGACTACATCAAGAACATGATCACCGGCGCGGCGCAGATGGATGGCGCGATCCTGGTGGTCGCCGCGACTGACGGTCCGATGCCGCAGACCAAAGAGCACGTGCTGCTGGCGCGCCAGGTCGGCGTGCCCTACGTGCTGGTGTTTCTCAACAAGTGCGACGCGGTTGAAGACCCCGAGCTGATCGACCTGGTCGAGATGGAAGTGCGCGAGCTGCTGACCAAGTACCAGTTTCCGGGCGACGATGTGCCGGTGGTGCGCGGCTCGGCGCTGGGTGCGTTGAACGGGGAAGCGCAGTGGGAAGCCAAGATCGACGAGCTGATGGAGGCGGTGGACAAGAACGTGCCGCTGCCGGCGCGCGACGTGGACAAGCCGTTCCTGATGCCGATCGAGGACATCTTCTCGATTTCGGGGCGCGGCACGGTGGTGACTGGCCGCATCGAGCGCGGCAAGGTGAAGGTGGGCGAGGAAGTGGAGATTGTCGGCTTCCGCGAGACGCGCAAGACGGTAGTGACCGGCGTCGAGATGTTCAAGAAGCAGCTGGATGAAGGCATGGCAGGCGACAACGCCGGCCTGCTGCTGCGCGGCATTCCGAAAGAAGATGTGGAGCGCGGCATGGTGCTGGCGAAGCCGGGGTCGATTACGCCGCACACCAAGTTCAAGGGCGAAGTGTACGTGCTGTCGAAGGAAGAAGGCGGACGGCATACGCCGTTCTTCAAGGGCTATCGGCCGCAGTTCTACTTCCGCACCACGGACGTGACGGGAGTGGCGACGTTGCCGTCGGGCACGGAGATGGTGATGCCGGGCGACAACGTGGCGCTGGAGATCGAACTGATCACGCCGGTGGCGATGGAGAAGGGCCTGCGGTTTGCCATCCGCGAAGGCGGACGCACCGTGGGCGCCGGCACGATCAGCGACATTATTGTGTAGGTTTTGGGTCCCACTCATCCCAACCGATGGGATGAGTGGGGCACCCGAATCAGGTTTTGTGAGATCGGCTCCTAGTGGGCCTTAACCAGCAGCTCTTTGAGAGATAACTAACGTGATTGGCAAAGAACGAATCCGCATCCGCCTGAAAGCTTACGACTATCGCATTCTTGACCAGTCCACGGGAGAGATTGTGGACACTGCCCGGCGCACGGGCGCGCAGATCGCGGGGCCGATTCCGCTGCCCATCGTGAAGAACAAATACACGGTGCTGCGCTCGCCCCACGTGGACAAGAAGTCGCGCGAGCAGTTCGAGATTCGCACCCACAAGCGCCTGCTCGACATTCTGGAGCCGACGCAGCAGACGGTGGACGCGCTGATGAAGCTCGAGCTTCCGGCCGGCGTGGATGTGGAAATCAAGGCGTTCGGGAAATAGCCATAGGTAGCGACATCAGCTGTTGATATTCGGCTCTTAGCCAGAAACGAGTGATGAGGTGGCATCTGACGAAAAGCAGAAGGCTGATATGACGTCAAAACAAAGCTTCCGCGACGAACAGTCCCCGGTCGGCAGGATACGGAAGACAGGAAGCGGAGTTGAGGACAAGAACATGGCAGTCAGTGGAATTTTAGGAAGAAAAGTCGGCATGACGCAGCTCTTTGATGACAAGGGTGACGTTCACCCGGTCACGGTGCTGCAGGCCGGCCCCTGCGTGGTAACGCAACGCAAGACGATTACCAAGGACGGCTATGACGCGGCGCAGATCGGGCTGGTGGAGTTTGTGAAGGAGTCGCGCCTGACCGGCGCGATGAAGGGCCACTTCGCGAAGAACAATCTGCCGCCGCTGCGGTTTCTGCGCGAGGTTCCGATTGTGCTTGATCCCGAAACCCAGGACGGCACCAAGGTCGGTGACAAGGTCCTGGTTGACATCTTCGAGGGCGAGAAATTCGTCGATGTCGCGGGCACCAGCAAGGGACGTGGATTCGCGGGCGTGGTCAAGCGGCACAAGTTTGCCGGCGGCGCCAAGTCGCACGGCTCGATGTTCCAGATCACGGGTTCGATCGGCTCGTCCTCGTTCCCCTCGCGCGTTTTCAAAGGCATGCGCATGTCGGGACACATGGGCGTGGACCGGGTGACGGTGCGCAACCTGCGGGTGCTGGGTGTCGACAAGGACGAGAACCTCCTGGTGGTTGAAGGCGCGGTACCCGGACACAAAGACAGTTACGTGATTATCACCAAGGCGAAGAAGCCGCCGAGAGAGCGGCGTGGATTTAGTGGCGCGGGTACGGTCGATCCGTTGAAGGCCTCGAAGCGCGCGTCAGGCAAGAAGAAATAGTTGTCAGTGGCCAGTTGTCAGTGATTCTGACGACGGCCGTAACCGACGACCGATAACTGGAAAGTATTATGGCAACGATTGATGTAGTAAATCTGGGCGGCGAAAAAGTCGGCTCGCTGGAGCTGGCCGATGAGGTTTTCGGCGCAGTGAACGAAGATCTGCTGTGGGAGGCGGTGAAGCACTACCGCGCCGGGCAGCGGGCCGGAACCCACGCCACCAAGAACAAGAAGCTGGTGAGCGGCGCCGGCCGGAAGTTGTGGCGCCAGAAGGGCACGGGTCGCGCACGCGTAGGCTCCATTCGCTCGCCGCTGTGGCGGCACGGCGGCACGGTCCACGGACCGCAACCGCGCTCCTACGATTACGCCTTCCCGCGCAAGAAGCTGCTGGGAGCGCTGCGCTCGGCGCTGGCGGCGAAGCTGGCCGACGGCAAACTAGTGGTGGTGGAGAACTTCGACATCGCGGAACCCAAAACCAAAGCCTTTCGCCAGGTCCTGGACAAGCTGAACGCGAAGAGTACGGCGCTGCTGGTGGAGAGTTCGGCGAGCGAGAACCACAACCTGCACCTGAGCTCGCGCAATCTTGAGGGTGTGGAGCTGCTGGCGGGCAATCAGGTCCATGCTTTCCACCTGCTGCGCTATGAGACTGCAATCTTCGCGCGTCCCGCGCTGGAGAAGTTGCAGGATGCGCTAAAGGCCTCGGCCCCCAAACGCAAGCACGCGGAGGTGGCGTAATGAAGTCGGCGTATCAGATCATTCGCCGCCCGGTGATCACGGAGAAGGGCCTTGGCGTCAAGGAAACCGAAGCGACGCTGGTCTTTGAAGTCGCGGTTGGTGCCAGCAAGACGGAGATCAAGCAAGCGGTGCAGAGCATTTTCAAGGTGAAGGTAGACTCCGTGCGTACCGCGACGTTCGAAGGCAAGGAACGCCGCCGCGGCAAGTTTACCGGCTATCGTCCTGACTGGAAGAAAGCTTACGTGCGGCTCAAGTCGGGGCAGAAGATGCCGGAGTACGCAGAAAATCTGTAGCCAGTAGCAGCGGCCAGTTTGGCGAAGAGCGAAAAGCGAATAGCGAAGAGCGCAATATGGCAATCAAGACTTACAGACCGACAACTCCGACGCGACGCTTTACGACCACGACGGTCAACGACGACCTGACGACGAATCGTCCGTACAAGCCGCTGACCGAGTCGAAGCAGCGCATCAGCGGACGCCGCAATGCCGGCGATCTGACCATCTGGCGGCGCGGCGGGGGACACAAGCGCAAGCTGCGCATCATCGACTTCAAGCGCGACAAGACCGGCATTCCCGCGACCGTCGCCTCGATCGAATACGATCCCAACCGCTCGGCGCGCATTGCCCTGTTGACCTATGCTGATGGCGAGAAGCGCTACATCATTCAGCCGGTCGGGTTGAAGGTGGGGGCAAAGTTGTTGAGCGGTCCTGAGGCCGACATCCTGGTGGGCAATGCTTTGCCGCTGCGCAACATTCCTCCCGGCACCACGGTGCACAACATCGAGCTGAAGCCGGGCAAGGGCGCGCAGATGGCGCGGTCGGCGGGAGCGCAGGCGCAGTTGGTCGCGAAAGAAGGCGATTACGCGCTGCTGAAGCTGCCCTCGGGAGAGACGCGCCGCGTTCTGGTGGATTGCATGGCGACGGTGGGGCAGGTCGGCAACACCGATCACGAAAACGTTTCCATCGGCAAGGCGGGACGGACGCGCTGGCTGGGACGGCGTCCCACCAATCGCGGTGTGGTCATGAATCCGGTGGACCATCCCCACGGCGGCGGCGAAGGCAAGACCAGCGGCGGACGCCATCCGGTGACTCCGTGGGGGCAGCCGACCCGCGGCTACAAGACACGCAATAACAAGCGGACCGATAAGTTCATCGTGAACCGCAGACCGAAGTAGGACTGAGACGATATGGCACGTTCAACCAAGAAAGGGCCGTTCATCGATACCCACCTGCAGGCCAAGGTGAACGAGATGAACGCGCGCAACGAGAAGAAGGTGGTGCGCACCTGGTCGCGCCGCTCCACCGTGATCCCCGAGATGGTGGGACACACCCTAGCGGTGCACAACGGCAAGAAGTTCATTCCCGTGTACATCACGGAAAACATGGTGGGCCACAAGCTGGGCGAGTTCAGTATGACGCGCACCTTTAAAGGTCACTCGGTGAGGGCGGCAACGGAAACCGCGGCCAAGCCGGCGCCCGCGCCGAGATAGAGGATTGCGATGGAATTCACGGCCAAACTGAACTACGTGCGTGTCTCGCCACAGAAGGCGCGCCTGGTGCTGGACCTGATCAAGGGCCGGCGGGTGGAAGAGGCGCTGGACACGCTGCTGTTCAACAAGAAGGGGATCGCGCCCAAAGTGTATAAGCTGCTGCGCTCGGCCCTGGAGAACGCCAACTACGCCAGCGCGGAGAAGAACCTGGACATCGATGTCGACCGGCTGTACGTGGCGCGCGCGGTTGCCAACGACGGGCCGCGCATGAAGCGTATCCGTCCGGCGCCGATGGGACGCGCCTATCGCTTTCAGCGCCGCATTGCTCACCTGGAGATTGCGCTGGCGGAAAAGGTGTCGAAAAATGGCAAGGCCGAACTGGTGACCAAGGTTGGCGAGAGCGGTACGGCCCCGGCTTCCGGGAAAAAGACGGCGGCGAGGAAGGCTCCCGTGAAGAAATCGGCGGCCAAGAAGAAGACCGCGGCAAAGAAGTTTGCGGGCAAGAAAGCCGCGAAGAGGAAATAGAAACTATGGGACAAAAAGTCCATCCATACGGGTTCCGTTTGGGCATAACCAAGCCGTGGCGCTCGCGCTGGTTCGTCGAACGCGACTATGACAAGCTGCTGCTGGAAGATGTCAAGCTGAAGGCCGAGCTGAAGGACAAGCTCAAGTCGGCCGGTGTCAGCTCCATCGAGATCGAGCGCCCGGGCAATAAGCTGCGCATCATCATTCGCACCGCGCGTCCGGGCATCATCATCGGACGCAAGGGCGCGGAGATCGACAAGCTGAAGCAGGAGATCCAGAAGCGCACCAACCGCGACGTGTACGTGGACATCCAGGAAGTGCACAAGCCGGAGCTGGATGCGCAACTGGTGTCGGAGAACATTGCGCTGCAGCTGGAAAAGCGAGTGGGCTTCCGTCGCGCCATGCGCAAGGCGGTGGATTCGGCACTGCGTTTCGGCTGTAAGGGAATCAAGGTGCGCGTGAGCGGCCGGCTGAACGGTAACGAAATCGCGCGCTCGGAATGGTATCTGCAGGGCCGTCTGCCGCTGCACACGCTGCGCGCCGATATCGACTACGGCTTTACCGAAGCCCGCACCACGTACGGTGTAATCGGCGTCAAGGTGTGGGTGTACAAGGGCGAGATTTTCAAGGAGAAGCGTCGCGAGCCACAGAGCGTCGCGTCGGGAGCGTTCTAAAGGCAGTTGTCAGTTGCCAGTTGTCAGTAAATACAATCGGCAGCCGGTAAGTGAAACTGACAACCGACAACTGACAACTGGGTACTGATTATGTTGATGCCAAAAAAAGTTAAGTACCGCAAGCAGCAGCGCGGTCGTATGTGCGGCAAGGCGTGGCGCGGCGGCGAGCTCTCGTTCGGCGACTTCGGGCTGAAGGTCATGGAGCCGGGGTGGATTACCGACCGGCAGATCGAAGCCAGCCGTGTGGCCATGACGCGCTTCATCAAACGTGGCGGCAAGATTTGGATTCGCTTGTTTCCGGACAAGCCGGTCACTAAGAAGCCTGCCGAAACTCGTATGGGTAAAGGCAAGGGAGCACCCGATCACTGGGTCGCGGTGGTTCGTCCGGGCAAGATTCTTTTCGAGATGGAAGGCGTTCCCGCGGCAGATGCTGCCGAGGCCATGCGCCTGGCTTCGCACAAGCTGCCGCTCAGGACGAAGTTTGTGCAGCGCGAAGGCGTGCACTAAAAAAGCAGTTGTCAGTTGTCGGTTGTCAGTTGTCAGCAGAGGCGACCGGATCGGCAATTGACGAAATGGATCGGGTTCGTTGTGGGTTGCGTCAAGGAGAACTGACAACCGGCAACTGACAACCGACAACTGGATTTCCGATGAATGTAGACAAAATTCGCAACCTGACCGATGTCGAGTTGAGCCATCAACAGCGCGAGCTGGCGGACCAGCTCTTCAAAATGAAGTTTCAGCTCAAGATGGGGCAGACCGAAAGCCTGAAAAAGATCCGCGAGTTGAAGAAGGACATTGCGCGGGTGAAGACGGTGATGCGCCAGAAGCAAATGGCGTCCGGCAATGGCACGGCGGCGGCGCCACCGGAGCCTGTCGCGACGCCCACAGCCGCGGAGAAGCCGGCCCGCAGAGGGTTGCTACGGAGAAAGAGTAAGTAATGGCGGAAACTACAACGACGACGCAACGCACGGCCGGTCGGCGCAAGATCCTCATCGGCGAAGTGGTATCCACCAAGATGGCGAAAACCATCGTGGTCGAAGTGCGGAGACAGAAGGCGCACCCGTTCTATAAGCGCGTGGTGTCGCGCAGCAAGAAGTTCTATGCCCACGACGAGCAGGGGACGGCGCACCTGGGCGACTTCGTGAAGATTGAGGAGACCCGGCCGTTGTCAAAGCTGAAGCGCTGGCAATTGAAGGAAGTAATACAGAAGTCGGCGATGGTCGCACCCGTCGAAGAGCAGCCCGTGGTCTAGAAAGCGGCATTTAGCACCTAGCACTTAGCATTTAGCCAAGGCAGAGCGTGCAAGGTGGGTTTGGCTAGATGCTAATTGCTAAGGAGACTCTGATTAAGTCTCGGCTTTGAAAGGGCACGGCTTCAGCCGTGCCGCAAGTACAGCAAGGTCGGTGCGGGCTTTAGCCCCTGAGGGCGATCAGCAGCTGGTTCAGAGTCTTCCTAATTGCTGAATCACGACGCAGCCGCGAAGGAGAAGGAATTATGGCAGTGATGATGAGGACCATGCTGGATGTCGCCGACAACTCCGGCGCGCGCAAGCTGCAGATGATCCTGCCGCTGGGGGGCTCGACCGGCCTGGTTGCCGGCCTGGGCGACATTATCACCGCGGCCGTGAAGGAAGCGTCTCCTGATGGCACGGCCAAGAAAGGCACGGTCGTCAAAGCGGTAATTGTGCGCACGCGCAAAGAGCACCGGCGTCGCGACGGAACTTACATTCGCTTCGACCAGAATGCGGCGGTGCTGATCAACGATGCGCATGAGCCGGTAGGGACGCGCGTCTTCGGCCCGGTCGCCCGCGAGTTGCGCGAGAAGAGGTTTCTGAAGATTGTGTCGCTGGCGCCGGAAGTGCTGTAAGGCAGTTGTCAGCAACTAGACACAGCCCGAAGGGCGAAAGTAATTAGCCCAGCGCGGAAGCGCTGGGTAGGCAAACGAGTTAAAGATTTGAGTCCCGTTAGGGACGGCACAAGCTAGCCGAAAGTCGCTAGCCGGCTAAGGAACAAGATGCAGAAGAGAGTCGATATTCGCCGCAACGATGAAGTGCGGGTCATCACGGGACGGGACAAGGGCAAGCAGCACCGCGTGCTGCGGGTCATGCCGGATGAAAGCAAGGTGCTGGTGGAGCACGTCGCGATGGTCAAGAAGAACGTGCGCCCCAATCCACAACGCAATATCAAGGGTGGTATCGCGGAGCAGGAGAGCCCGATTTCGATCAGCAACGTGATGCTGGTCTGCAAGAATTGCAACCGCCCGGTACGGGTTGGTCACGAACATCAGGGCGACCGGCGCGTGCGGGTGTGCAAGCTGTGCGGGAATACGCTGGAAAAGTAAGGAAGCTGCGAGCCGCGAGCTACGAGCGAGCTCTTAGGCAACGAAGCCGATCGAAGTTGCGATGCAAGCGCCCGAAGGGCGGAACAGACTTAGCCCAGGGCGGAAGCCCTGGGCAGGCGGGACAATTAAGAGCAGCGTCCCTTCAGGGACGGCACAAATTGAAGACCTCACGAACCGGCTCAACGCCGAAACCGTGAGAAAGGTTGAAGCAGAAAATGGCAGACGAGAAGAAACCCAAGGGTCAGCCGGGCGGCCAGAAGCCGCAGGGCGGCCAAGCTAAGCCGCCGGGCAAGAAGGCCAAGCCGGAGCAGACGGGAGCCGCGGCTGAGCAACCGAGCGGCAAGCCGGCGCGTCCCAAGGCGACCAATCGCGAGACCGCGCGCCTGCGCGACCGCTACTACAAGGAAGTATTGCCGGCGCTGATGAAAGAGCTGAGCCTGGAAAATCCCATGGCCGCTCCCAAGCTGGAGAAGATCATTGTCAACATGGGCGTGGGCGAGGCGACGCAGAATGCGAAGCTGATCGACCCAGCGGCGACCGAAGTGGGGCAGATCACCGGACAGAAGCCGGTAGTGACGAAAGCGCGCAAGTCGATCGCGGCCTTCAAGGTTCGCGAGGGCATGCCCATCGGCGTGATGGTGACCTTGCGGGGCGACCGCATGTACGAATTTTTCGATCGCCTGGTGAATGTGGCGCTGCCGCGCGTGCGCGACTTTCGCGGCGTACCGACCAAGTCGTTTGACGGTCGCGGCAACTATACCCTTGGCGTGCGCGATCAGTTGATCTTTCCGGAGATCGACTACGCCAAGGTCGAAAAAATGAAGGGCATGAACATCACCATTGTCACTACAGCGGGAAGCGACGATCAGGCGCGCGCGTTGCTGAAGCATATGGGAATGCCGTTCCGGCAGTAAAGCAGTTGCCGGTTGTCAGTTGTCAGTTAGCAACGAGCATAGGGTGGTAGCACAGCGCTGAAGCGCTGGGAGCAATCGCGAAAGGCGAGAATGGCCAGAACATCACAAATAGCTAAGTCGAACAAGAAACCCAAGTTTTCGACCCGGCAGCATAATCGCTGCAAGATTTGCGGACGCTCGCGCGGATATTTGCGCAAGTTCGGCCTGTGCCGGCTGCACTTCCGCGATCTGGCTCTTCGGGGAGAGATTCCTGGGGTTGCTAAATCGAGTTGGTAGGAAGCAGTGGATAGTGACTAGCGGATAGTGGCTAGTTGAATGGTAGTTAGTTCGTCGCGGCTGGTTCTTACTAATTACCGCCTTCGGCGGCACCTAAAGGGTGAGTAAGCGAACGGGCGACGATTTGAGGAGAAGCAAAGCATGAGTTTGACCGATCCGGTCTCGGATTTCCTGACCCGAGTTCGCAACGCCATCAAGGCACGGCAGCAGAAGGTCGATATTCCGCACTCCAAGCTGAAGGCGGAGATCGCCCGCATCTTGAAGGAAGAGGGCTATATTGCCAACTTCAAAGCTACCGACGAAGATGGACACAAGGTCCTGCGCGTGTACTTGAAGTACAGCTCGGACAATGCTTCGCCTATGTCGGACCTGAAGCGGGTGTCGCGTCCCGGTTGCCGCGTATACGTTGGGCACAGCGAGATCCCGCGCGTGCTGGGCGGCTTGGGGATCAACATCCTGACTACGCCGAAAGGCGTAATGACCGGCCGGCAGGCGCGCAAAGAGGGCGTCGGCGGCGAAGTGCTATGTGAGATTTACTAGGGCGAAGCCGGGGTCCTTCGACTGCGGCGGTCAGAAGATGACCGCCTGCGCTCAGGATGACACCGGGTCTAAGCTAAGTGCTAATTGCTAAAGGCTGATTTGTTATGTCGAGAATAGGAAAGAAACCGATTCCACTGCCCAAAGGCGTGACCTATGCCGTCGAGGGCAATACCGTACGCGTGAAAGGTCCGAAGGGCGAAGTCGTAACCCACATGCCCGGCGGTGTGAAGCTGGAGCAGAACGACGGTCACCTGCTTGTGGTGCGGGAAGATGACTCCAAGGCCGCGATTCACGGGCTGGTGCGGGCGTTGGTGAACAACTCCGTCGAGGGTGTCACCAAGGGTTGGACCAAGGAGTTGGATATTGTCGGCATCGGCTACCGCGCCGAGATGAAGGGTAAGGGCACGGTAGTTTTCACGCTGGGCTATTCGCATCCCATCGAGTATCCGTTGCCGAACGGTATCGAAGTGACGATCGATCCCAAGCAGACGCACCTGACCGTAAGTGGCATCGACCGGCAGAAAGTGGGATTTGTGGCGGCTGAGATGCGCAGCCTGCGTCCACCCGACCCTTATAAGAACAAGGGCGTGCGCTACACCAACGAGCGGCTGAAGAAGAAGGTGGGCAAGACGGGGGCTAAATAGTTGTCAGCTGTCGGTTAGCGACTAGCAACAGGTTAAGAGATGAGGATTTCGCAAACAATAGCGCTCTTCACGGTAGCCATCGCGGTCACCCTTGGCGCTTCCGCGCAGACGGGAAACCAGAAGGCGGCAGAAGCGATCCGCAAGGCTGACCAGGAGTGGATGGCGGCATATGCCAGTAAGAGCGTAGACAAGGCGGCTTCCTTCGTCGCTCCTGATGGCGCGATTTATGCTCCGAATGCTCCGGCGGCGCAAGGTGCTGAGGCGGTAAAGAACATGGCCGCCGACATGTTCAAGCTACCCGACGTGAAGATCAGCTGGACGCCGACGCTGGTGGAGGTGGCAAAATCCGGTGATCTCGGGTTCTCGAGCGGAAGCTATGAGTTCAGCTTCGAGGACCCGTCAGGAAAGACCATCAACGATAAAGGCAAGTACGTGACGGTGTGGAAAAAGCAAGCGGATGGAAGCTGGAAGGTCGTACGCGACATCTTCAATAGCGACCTGCCGTCACAGTCGAAATAATTAGCACGCGACGGCGAGTCCGTTGCCCGGTTCAGAAACCCGGGATGAGGAATAAACAAGATGCTGGCGAAGAATTCAAAGGACCAGACGCGGCAGAAGGTACATACCCGCATCCGTAAGAAGCTGGCGGGCACGACCGCACGTCCGCGGCTGAACGTCTATCGCTCGGTGAACCATATTTATGCCCAGGTGATCGATGACGCCAACGGCGTGACCTTGGTTTCGGCAACTTCGGTGAAGAAGACCGCGAAGGGGGACAAGCGTCCAACGGGCGGCAATGTCAGTTCAGCGAAGGAAGTGGGCAAGCTGATTGCCGAGCGCGCCAAAGAAAAAGGTATCAACAAGGTGGTCTTCGACCGTGGGGGATATCTGTATCACGGGCGCATCAAGGCGCTGGCCGATGCGGCGCGCGCAGCGGGATTAGAGTTCTAACAGCGGTTGTCAGGTGCCGGTTTTTCGACTCGCGACCGGTCTGGCGAAAAGCAAATAGCGAGAAGCAAAGCGAGAAAAATGCCAACAGTGAAGAAGAAACTGGACGCGGGTCAATACCAACTGAAAGATCAGGTGGTCTCCATCAACCGCGTCACGAAAGTCGTCAAGGGCGGCA
This sequence comes from uncultured Acidobacteriaceae bacterium, assembly GCA_963713465.1. GTDB lineage: Bacteria > Acidobacteriota > Terriglobia > Terriglobales > Acidobacteriaceae > Bog-257. The sequence goes on along the minus strand of CAVQLZ010000027.1, from coordinate 90,475 downwards.
AGAACCTGTCGTTTGCGGCGCTGGTGGTGGTGGGTGATCCGGGCTCGGCCGTCGTCGGTTACGGCTCCGGCAAAGCCAAGGAAGTTCCGCAGGCCATCCGCAAGGGAATCGAGTCAGCCAAAAAGAACCTGTTGCGGGTGAACCTGACGCAGACCACGATCCCGCACCAGGTGCTGGGTCGCTATGGTTCCGGCATGGTCCTGCTGAAGCCGGCGCCGGAAGGAACCGGCGTCATTGCCGGCGGAGCGGTGCGCGCGGTCATGACTTCGGCGGGAGTACAGAACGTGCTGACGAAGTCTATCGGCACCACCAACCCGCATAACGTGATCAAGGCCACGTTCAATGCTTTGGGCAAGCTGCGCGATCGGCAGGATGTGGCAGCCCAGCGCGGCAAGTCGGTCGAGGAATTGTAATTATGGCGCGCGTTCGCAAGAAAACAGAGACAACGGCAGCAGCTCCCGGTGCGAAGATGCAGTTGAAATGGGTACGCTCAGCGATCGCGGCTCCGGTGAAGCACAAACTGGTGATCAAGGGGCTAGGCTTCACGCGCCTCAACCAAGTGGTGGAGCGCGAGGACACGCCCTCGATCCGCGGCATGGTGGCCAAGGTGCCGCATCTGGTTGAGATACTGAAGTAGCTGCGCTGCGCGCTTGGCATTTAGCACTTAGCATTTGGCACTTAGCCAAAGAAGTAGTGCTTGTTTGAAGCAGCCGCCACGACTTGTGAGCAGTTGCTAAATGCTAATTGCTAAGTGCTTATAACAGCGACAAGGAATAGCGAAAATGAATTTAAGCACACTACGAGCACCGCGCAAATCGTCAGAGAACCGCAAGCGTGTCGGACGCGGCATGGGGTCGGGCATGGGCAAGACGTCCACCCGCGGCCATAAAGGACAGGGTTCGCGCAGCGGTTCGCGCCTGATGCGCGGCTTCGAGGGCGGCCAGATGCCGCTGCATCGCCGTTTGCCCAAGCGCGGCTTCGTCAACATCTTTCGCACGGAATACGAGGTCGTAAACTTGGAGAAGCTGGCCGGCCTCAGCGATAGCGAGATTACGCCCGAAGTGCTGCGCAAGGCAGGGATGGTAAGCTCGAAGAAGGCGCTGGTGAAGGTGCTGGGCCAGGGTGAGCTGTCGAAGGCGCTGACCGTGCACGCCCACAAGTTTTCCAAGTCGGCCCAGGAGAAGATTGAGAAGGCCGGCGGCAAAGTCCAACTTCTGTAAAGAAGTGGTCAGTGGATAGTGGATAGAAAAGCCAGAACAATCTATCCACTATCCACTGACCGCTATCCACTAACGAGAGTTTTATGCTTGAGAAGTTAGCCAACGTATTCCGCGTTCCCGATCTGCGCAAGCGCATTCTGTTCACGCTGGGGCTGCTGGCGGTGTACCGTCTCGGTGGTCACATTCCTACGCCGGGTATTAACGCCGACAAGCTGTCGCAGTTTTTCGATCAGAACCGGGGCAGCTTCCTGGGATTTATCGATCTGTTCAGCGGCGGCCAATTGCGTCGCCTGACCGTCTTCGCGCTGGGCATCATGCCGTACATCACGGCATCGATCATTCTGCAGTTGATGACCGTGGTCTACGAGCCACTGGCCAAGCTGCAGAAGGAAGGCGAGCTGGGCCGCAAGAAGATCACGCAGTGGACGCGGTATCTAACCTTGGGCCTCAGCGCGGTGCAATCGCTGGGCATTGCCTACACACTGCAGAGGCAGCCTGATTTCGTCGTCAATCCCGGAATCGGTTTCGTGCTGATGACCATGCTGACCCTGACCACGGGCAGCGTCTTCATCATGTGGCTGGGCGAGCAGATTACCGAGCGCGGCATCGGCAACGGCATGTCGCTGCTGATCTTTGCCGGCATCGTGGTGGGGCTGCCGCGCGGCGTAGCCGACCTCTTCGAGAAAGCGCAGTCCCAGGCTTGGGGCGCATTCACCGTACCGGCCATGCTGCTGCTGGTTGTCCTGATGGTCGCGGTGGTCGCGTTCATCGTCTTCGTCGAACGCAGCGAGCGCCGCATTCCCGTGCAATATGCCAAACGCGTAGTAGGACGCAAGATCATGGGTGGGCAGTCGACCCACCTGCCGCTGCGCGTCAACTCCGGCGGCGTCATGCCGGTAATCTTCGCGTCGTCGGTGCTGACCTTGCCGCAAACCGCGGGCGCGCTGCTGAAGGGCAAGAGCGTATTTGTCGATCGCATGCTGAGCTCGCTCGGCTGGGGCGAGCCCATGTATACGGTGCTCTATGCCGTCGGCATCGTTTTCTTCGCTTACTTCTACGTGTCCATCGTCTTCAACCCCAATGAAGTTGCCGACAACATGCGGAAGTATGGCGGGTTCATCCCCGGCATTCGGCCGGGCGCCAGGACCGCGAATTACATCAACGACATTCTGACGCGCATTACACTCGTCGGCGCGCTCTATCTGATCCTGATCTCGTTCATCCCCGAGTGGATGATCGCCGGCATTCGCCTCAATCACCTGCCAGGCGCGCTGGGTACATTTTTCGAACGGCTACCTCCCTGGGTGACCAATGGCTTGGGCGTGAACTTCTACTTTGGCGGTACGTCGCTGCTGATCGTTGTCGGCGTGGCCATGGACACCATCAACCAGGTCGAGTCGCAACTGGTGATGCGGCATTACGAAGGTTTCACCCCGCGCAGCGGACGGGTGCGGGGAAGAAGGGCAACGTGGTAGAGCAGTGGCTAGCAGCTAGCAACTAGTTTTGAAGGCTAATGCGCCGTTGTCACCATTGAAAGCTGCTGTTGAATAGCATGGTCGTTTGTACAGGAAGGACAAAGGTAATTGCTAGCTGCTAATTGCTAGTTGCTGTTGTACGGAGCACCGGGAAGCTCCGCCCCTACGAGGGTACGAACATGGAAGTGCAGGCTTCCGCGGCAGTGAGCGTACAGGCGAACACGCGCATAACCGGTCCCATCATCCTGCTGGGACCACCGGCGGCCGGCAAGGGAACGCAGGCCAAGCTGATCGCTGAAACCTTTGGCATCCCGCAGATCTCCACCGGAGATATTCTGCGGGCGAATGTGGCTCGGAAGACTGAGCTGGGGATGAAGGCCAAGGCGATCATGGAGCGCGGCGACCTGGTTCCCGACGAACTGGTTTGCGACATGGTAGCCTCGCGATTGCAGGAGGCCGATTGCGAGCGCGGTTTTATTCTCGACGGCTTTCCGCGGACGGTGCGGCAGGCGGAATGGTTGGATGCGCAGCTCGCTACGATGCGGGCGTGCAAGAAGGGTGACGTTGCTGCCCAGCAGGCGTGCGCGGCCCCGGTTGTGATCCGGTTGGTCGTAGATTATAATGTTCTACGGCAACGGATTACCGGGCGCCGTTCGTGTCCCACCTGCGGGCAAGTTTATAACGTCTACTTCCAGCCTCCCAAAGTCCAGGGCATCTGCGATGTTGATGGCACGGCGCTGGTATCGCGCCCGGACGATGAGGAGAGCGTTTTTGCGGAACGCATGAAGGCCTATGAGCAGCAGACGCTGCCGCTTGTGGGCTATTACCGCGAGCGCGGGCGGCTGATCGAAGTGAACGGCGAGCAGCCGGTGGAAGAGGTCATGGCGCAGGCGTTCAGCGCGATCGAGAATGTCAATCGTTTGTAAGTCGTCCTCTGAAATCGAGAAGATGCGCCGCAGCGGGCATATTGTCCGGCAGGTGCTGGAGGCGACGAGCGAAGCGGTGGCGCCGGGACGCTCCACCATGGATCTGGAGCGCGTGGCCGAGCGCAAGATCCGCGACCTGGGCGCGAAGCCGGCATTCAAGGGCTATTACGACTATCCCTGTGTGCTGTGCACGTCGATTAATAACGAAATCGTGCATGGCATCCCGTCCGAAGAACGAATGCTGAAGCCGGGAGATATTGTCTCCCTCGACTGCGGCGTAGTGCTGGACGGCTATTACGGAGATGCGGCGATAACCGTTCCCGTGGGCGAACTTGGTCCGGAGCTGCAGAAGCTGCTGGATGTAACCCGGAAGTCGCTGGAACAGGGAATCGAAGCCGCCCGCGTAGGCAACACCATCGGCGATGTCGGGGCCGCGGTGCAGGGTGTGGTGGAAGCCAACGGCTTCAGTGTAGTGCGCGAGTTTGTGGGCCACGGCATCGGGACCAAGCTGCACGAAGATCCCCAGGTGCCGAATTTCGGCAAGCCGGGATACGGTCCGAAGCTGCGCGACGGCATGGTGCTGGCCATCGAGCCGATGGTGAACATGGGCCGTCCGGAGACGCGGCTGCTGGATGACAAATGGACGGCAGTAACCCAAGACGGAAGTTATAGCGCCCACTTCGAGCACTGCATAGCGGTGACGCGCAATGGGCCAGTGATCCTTACGGAGTAGTTGTCGGTTGTCAGTTGTCAGACAGCAACTAGCAACTGGCAACTGCAACTGGCAACTGGCAACTAGGGCTCGATGCAAAGCTACTGTAGAAGTTGCGTAACCGACGTAGAAGTTTGTTGTTAATGTAGAGACCGCAAGCGGCATGAACGAGCGCCGTAGGCGCGGAAGAGTTTAGCCCAGCGCTTCAGCGCTGGGTAGCGGATCTAACCATTCCGAGTCCCGTAGGGACGACAGATGTGTGGCACGACTTCAGTCGTGTCGAAGGGCTGGCAACTGCCAATTGGGATTGAATGAGTAAGGAAGACGCGATTGAAGTAATGGCGGTGGTGGTTGAACCGCTGCCCAATGCGATGTTTCGAGTGGAGCTGGAGAACAAGCATCAGGTGCTGGCGCACGTCTCCGGCAAGATGCGCAAGAACTTCATTCGCATTCTTCCCGGCGACCGGGTCGCGGTGGAGTTGTCGCCCTACGACCTGACTCGCGGACGCATTGTGTATCGCTATAAATAGCGTTGTCGGTCAGAACAACCGACAACCGAGAACTGACAACGGGGTTTTATGAAGGTACGAGCATCGGTTAAGAAAATCTGTGACAAGTGCAAGGTGATCCGCCGTCACGGCGTAGTCCGCGTGATCTGCGAAAACTCCAAGCACAAACAACGGCAAGGCTAGAGTCAATTTTTCCGGGCAACGCTTTTAGCTGATTGCTAATTGCTGGTTGCTAATTGCTACGGGGTTAACTATGGCACGTATTGCAGGCGTGGATCTTCCGCGCAACAAGCACATCAGGATTGCGCTGACCTATATCTACGGCATTGGCAACTCGCGTTCGGCGAACATCCTCGGCTCCGCCAGCGTCGAGCCCACTAAGAAGGTGAGCGACCTGAACGAAGACGAGGTCAACCGCATCCGCCAGGTCATCGAGCAGGAAGGCAATGTCGAAGGCGATCTGCGCAAAGACACTTCGATGCACATCAAGCGCCTGATCGAAATCGGCTCCTATCGCGGATACCGTCATCGCCGCAGCCTGCCGGTCCGCGGCCAGCGTACGCACACCAACGCCCGCACCCGCAAAGGGCCGCGCAAGGGCACGGTTGCCAATAAGAAGAAAGCGAGCTCGAAGACATAATCCATGGCTAAAGCAGCAGGTTCGGCCGCCGACAAAAAGGGCAAGACCAAGAAGTTCAAGAAGAAGGAGCGCAAGCACGTCCCGCATGGGCTGGTGCATGTGCAGGCGTCCTTCAACAACACCATCGTCACCATCACCGACATGAACGGCAATACCGTGTCGTGGAAGAGTTCGGGATCGCTGGGTTTCCGCGGATCGCGCAAGGGTACGCCTTTTGCCGCACAACAGGCGGCCGCGAACGCCGCTAACCAGGCGCGCGATCACGGCATGCGCAGCGTGGATGTGAAGGTCAGCGGGCCGGGCTCGGGACGCGAATCGGCCGTGCGCGCGCTGGCAGCTTCCGGTTTGGATGTGCGCTCCATCAAGGACGTGACCCCGGTTCCGCATAACGGTTGCCGTCCGCCGAAACGCAGAAGGGTGTAGTGGTGCCGGATCCAGTAGTCGCCGAGCCGCAGAGCGGAGTCATGACCCTCGGAATTCTGGTGCCGCTGGCGCATGTGGCCGATGTGGCGAGGTCCATCGAGTTCTACAAGCTACTTGGATTCGAAGTGAAGAATACCGTCGAGCGTGAGGGAAATCTGCAATGGGCGTGGCTGCAGAACGGGAAAGCGGATTTCATGATCGCGCGTTCGGCTCGGCCAATGAATCCGGATGCGCAGGACGTCTTGTTTTATCTTTACGCGCCGGACGTAGTCGCCTTCCGCAACCAGCTTCAGAGCCGGGGCGTAAAGGTTGGGCAGTTGAATTATCCGTTCTACATGCCGCGAGGCGAGTTCCGCGTTGACGACCCGGACGGCTATGCATTGTTCATCGCGCACGCGGATTAATTCGACGCTGCGCATGCTCGTGGATTCGTCCTTCGGGCGGTCGTCATTACGCGCGCTGGCCAGAATGAGGCGAAGCAGCCGCGTGTTGGATATGCAGGTCGAAGGGGAAGGAACGAGTCCCGCTCTGCGGGACGGCGGAGATGATAGCCCAGGATGGAGCGAAGCGGAATCCTGGGAAAGTTTGCATATAGATTTTGAGCCCCTTCTGGGGCGGCACAAAGCTGGTCAGAATCAGATTGGCTGTTGAAACATCTAATTCTTATCCGCCTGACAACTGAATTTCGATCGGGAAGAAGGGACGCCAATCCCGTAAACCGATCTGCAAGACGAGCAGACAAGCTCTGCTCCAGGGAGAAAGTAATTTGGCACGCTACAAAGACGCAGTATGCCGCCTTTGCCGCCGTGAGGGCATGAAGCTGTTCCTCAAAGGCGCAAAGTGCTTCACCGACAAGTGTCCAATCGAGAAGCGAAACTTCGCCCCCGGCCAGCACGGTAAAGACCGCAAGGCCAAGATCGTGGGCTACGGCCTGCAGCTTCGCGAAAAGCAGAAGGCGAAGCGCATGTACTTCGCGCAAGAAGGCCAATTCCGCAACTACTTTGAGCGTGCGGCGCGCAGCAAAGGCGTCACCGGCGAGTTGTTGCTGCAGCAACTGGAGCGGCGTCTCGACAACGTTGTCTATCGCCTCGGCTTCGCGGTTGCCCGCCGGCAGGCGCGCCAACTGGTGCGTCACGGCCACATTGCGGTCAACGGCCGCAAGGTCAACATTCCCTCCTACTCGGTAAGTGCGGGTGATGAGATCGGCGTGCGTGAGGGCAGCAATAAGCTCGCGATACTGGAAATCGCGAAGGATTTCGCCAGTCATCAGGCGCCGCCTGCCTGGCTGGAAGTCGATCGCGACGGCTACAAGGGCCGCGTGCTGGCGTTGCCTAAGCGCGCAGATATCAACTTGCCGATTAACGAGCAGCTGATCGTGGAGTTGTATAGCAAGTAGCAGCCAGCAATTAGCAACTAGCTTTTCCCAACTGCTGGCTAGATTGCGAAGCTCGCGGTTGGTTGCGCAGCTTGCACGGGATGGAACCGAGTCCCGCAAAGCGGGACGGAAGAGGATAGCCCAGCGCTTCAGCGCTGGGTAGGCTTGAATTTCTGACGAGAGCCCCTTCAGGGGCGACACGAAAATGTCGCCGTCTGAAGTCGGCTCACGCATGAGAGGAATCGGCTGGACGCGGGCCTGAAGGCCCGCTCTGCCGAACATGAAACATCGCGGTGAAGCCAGGCTTACATCCGGCTCTACCGCACAAACCTTCGCACCAGATCAGCCGTTCGCCACGGCGAACGCGCCACACGGGCGAAGAGAACAGGAGTCACACATGCTTTGGAAAGGCTTTCAGAAACCGAAACGGCTGGCCACTGACACCGAAACCTTGACCGACAAGTACGGTCATTTCTGGGCGCAACCGTTCGAACGCGGCTTTGGTACCACCATCGGTAACGCGCTTCGCCGGGTGCTGCTGTCGTCCATCGAGGGCGCCGCGGTTACGGCCGTCAAAATCGAAGGCGTATTGCACGAGTTCCAATCCATCCCCGGAGTCGTGGAGGATGCCACCGATATCATCCTCAACTTGAAGCAGATTCCGTTTCGCTTGAACGGCGACGCGCCCAAGGCGATCTACCTTCGTGCCGACCAGCCCGGCGTGGTCACCTCGGGCATGATCGAAGCCGATGCCGATGTCGAGGTGCTCGACAAGGACGTCTACATCGCAACCGTCAGCGAAGGCGGCAAGATCGACATGGAGATGCGGCTGAAGAAGGGCCGGGGCTACGTCTCCGCGGACAAGAACTTCGACGAGGATCTCGGGCTCGGTTTCATTCCCATCGACTCGGTGCATTCGCCGGTGCGTAAGTGCAATTACTCGGTCGAGGCCGCGCGTCTGGGCCAGATCACCGACTACGACAAGCTGGCGATCGAGATCTGGACGAATGGTTCGGTTACTCCCGCCGACGCTCTGGGCCTGGCGGCGAAGCTGTTGAAGGACCACATGAACATCTTCATCAACTTCGAGGAGGAGCTGGAGGCGCAGGCCGCCGGCGCCGGCGACAAGCCGGAGATTCGCAACGAGAACCTGAATCGCTCGGTGGAGGAGCTCGAGCTCTCCGTGCGCAGCTACAACTGCCTGAAGAACGCCAATATCCAGACCATCGGCGAACTGGTGCAGAAGAGCGAAGCCGAAATGCTCAAGACCAAGAATTTCGGGCGGAAGTCGCTGAACGAGATCAAAGAGATCCTGTCGTCGATGGGATTGAGCCTGGGCATGAAGATCGACGAGCACGGCAATGCGGTGCCGGGCAGCTCTTCGGCAATGTCGCCGTCGTCGAGCTTTGCCTCGACCAATTACGGGATCGACTCGGGATATTAAGAAGCGGTGGCCAGTTGCCGGCTGTCAGGTGTCAGTTAAGGCACGACCGGCAACCTGGCCAGACTGCTTGTAAGGAAATTCGGGCTGTCGTGAACTGACAACCGACAACTGACAACGGACAACAAGTTCCGAAGGAACGGAAAATGCGTCATCGTAGAGCAGGATGGAAGTTGGGACGGAACACGGAACACCGGCGCGCACTGCTGCGCAACCTGGTGACCTCGCTGATCGTGGAAGAGCGCATCGAGACCACCATCACCAAGGCCAAGGCCATGCGTCCCCACGTGGAGAAGATGATCACGCTGGGCAAGCGTGGCGACGTGGCCGCACGGCGTCTGGCTGCATCGTTTCTGATGACCCGCGATGCCGTCGATAAGCTCTTCGAGATTTCGGCGCGCTACGGCGACCGCCAGGGCGGATATCTGCGCATCATCCACTCCGGCTTCCGCCGCGGCGACGGCGGCGACCTGGCCTTCGTCGAACTTCTCGGCAGCGAAAAAACGCTCGACGAAAAGCGCCAGAAACGCGCTGAACTCCGCGCCAAGCGCGCCGAAGAGAGCCGCAAGGCCCTCGAAGCCGCCGAGGAAGAGAACAAGGCGATGCGCGAACAGGAAGCGGCCAACGAGTCGGCCCCTGAAGAGAAGCCGGAGAAATAGCGCGTAGCCCTCGCGCGGTCGCCGTAATTCCCATAGACCAGCCGAGCTGGCATTCGGCAGTTTGTCAGCTAGAGCGTTTCCAGAGTTGGCATAGCCTGTTTTGAAGGGGCACGCCTTCAGGCGTGCCGTTAAGGGGCGGGTAAGGAAACCCGGCTTTAGCCGCTGGGGTAAAGCTTTCCCTCAGCGCCTAAAGGCGGCCTCCGTGGGTCTCCTAACGGCACGGCTGAAAGCCGTGCCCTTTGAAAGCCGGGATACAACTGCTCTAAAACCGCTCTAGCCTTAGCTGCTTCCCATCACGTACACCCGATTTGGATTGCCCGGCTGGATCTGGTTCTTCTCGAAACAAGCCTTGATCCTGCGCCGCAGTTCGCGACGCACGCTGTCCTGCGTGCCCGGCCGGGTCTTCACCAGCATCAGATAATCCACCTCATCGGCGCTCACTTTTTCGATGCCCGGCACCTGCGGCTTGGCGACAATCATCGGGCCGAACTCGCTGTCCTCCGCCAGTTCTTCGCCCACTTGCTTCAGCAGTGTGATCACCTTGTCGCTGTCCGTCTTATAGGCCACGGAGATGTGCAGGGCGAGCTGCGTCCAATCTCGCGTGAGGTTGCTGACCACGGTAATCTGGCTGCTGGGCACGTTGTGTACGGTGCCGTCCGCATCGCGCAGAACCGTGCGCCGCAGCGTCATCAACTCCACCGTTCCCTGCACCCCGGCGATCTTGATAATGTCGCCGATGTCGTATTGGTTCTCGACCAGGATGAAGAAGCCGTTGATAAAGTCGTGCACCAGCGTTTGCGCCCCGAAGCCGACTGCAACCCCGGCGATGCCCGCGCTGGCCAGCAGCGGCCCCATGTTGATGCCCAGCAGCGGCAGAATTTGCAGCGCTGCGACGAACAGGACGATGAACAAGCCGACGCTGTAGATCACACTGGAGATGGTGCGGATCTGCTGGGTTCGGAACGCAGAGGGCAATCTCTCTTTGCTGCTCAGATCGCTGATGTGCCGCGCCGCCACTCTCAGCAGGCGCGTCAGGATGAAGGCGATGATCAGGACCGCGATGATGCGCGGCACCTGATGGCGAACGAAATCGAAGGTGTCGTCGCTCCAGCTATCCAGGATGTGGAGGAAGTTATCCTTGGCGCCGTCCGGCCCCAATACCATGGCTGCGAATCGCTGCAGGAAAGAAGACATTCTCGCGGATTATAAAGCGCCCGGTTGCGAAATTCCTTCCGCCTGCCCCGCCTCGCTCGCCGACCACGCCAATGGGCAATATAATCACGGGATTATATGAGACACGCGTCCTATTTCCCGTGCCGGCTGCAAACCGTTTGCCTGGCGGTTGCCTTGCTTACCGCACTCACACCGCACTGCGTTGCCCAACTTCAGAGTCCGCCCCCTCTGCCTGGCCAACGGCAACCGATCACCGACGCTCCTGACGACGTTTGGCAACAGCAGCAGCGTAAGGATATGGAGAAGAAAGCCAACCTTCAGCGCCAGGCGGAGATCAAAAAGGATTCCGAGAAACTGCTCGAACTGGCGACCGAGCTGAAACAATCGGTAGACAAGAGCAGCGCAGACACCTTGTCGTTGGACGTGATCAAAAAGGCCGAGCAGATCGAAAAGCTGGCCAAGTCGGTGAAGGAAAAAATGAAAGGGCCTTAGCCAGCGGGGTTCCAGGAGGAGGCTATATGCCATTCAATAAATACGTGAAGGTTGCGGGCAGCGAACGCCAGCCTATGTCGGGCGCAACCCAATCCGGGCAGCTTGATCCGGACGAAATCATGCAGGTGACCGTGGTCCTGCGCCCGCGCTCTGGCCAGAGAGCCGAGTCTTTGGCCAATCTCATCGCGAGCGGCAAACGCATTTCACGCGAGGAATACCAACAGCGCTACGGAGCGGATCCTGCCGACGTGCAGACGCTGCTGGCTTTCGCCGGCCATTTTGGACTGGCGATGGCGAACGTAAACCTCGCGGCGCGAAGTGTCACCCTGAGCGGCAAGTGCAGTGACTTCGCCAACGCCTTTCAGGTGGAGTTGCAGCGCTATCACCATAAGGGCGGCTCATATCGCGGACGTACCGGCGCGGTAAGCATTCCGCAGGAACTGAGCGGGATCGTCGTCAGCGTCCACGGACTCGATAACCGGCCACAGGCCCAAGCGCATTTCCGTCTCGCCGATACCAGCGCTGCCGCCGCCGCGGTTTCTTACACGCCGTTGCAAGTCGCCGAGGCGTACAGTTATCCGACAAATCTGGACGGCGCCGGCGAGACCATCGGCATCATCGAACTGGGCGGCGGTTACAACCAGTCCGATCTCGACACTTTCTTCAGCGGCTTGGGAATTTCGCCTGGCCCGACGGTCGTGGCCGTTTCGGTTGACGGAGCGCAAAATGCGCCCACCGGCGACACCAACGGCCCGGACACCGAGGTCGGGCTGGACATCGAGGTCTCCGGCGCGATCGCGCCCGGCGCAAGAATTGCCGTGTACTTCGCGCCTAACAGCGATGCTGGTTTTCTCGATGCCATCAATCAGGCGGTGACGGACACGGTCAACACCCCGTCGGTGCTGTCCATCAGTTGGGGAGGGCCGGAGTCGACCTGGACGGCGCAGTCGCTGCAGTCCTACAACACCGCGTTGCAGTCGGCCGCAGCGATGGGCGTGACCGTGTGCGTGGCCTGCGGCGATAGCGGTTCCACTGACGGCGTGACCGACGGCCTCGACCACGTCGACTTTCCCGCGTCCAGTCCCTACTCGCTGGCCTGTGGCGGAACGACGCTTAAGCTCAGCGGCGAAACCATTAAGAGCGAGGTGGTGTGGAACGATCTTGCCAGCGGCGACGGCGCGACCGGCGGCGGCGTCAGCGGGACCTTTCCGCTGCCCTCGTGGCAGGCAAACGCGAACGTTCCGCCATCAACCAATCCCAGTGGTTACATAGGCCGCGGCGTTCCCGACGTGGCGGGCGATGCCGACCCTGCAACCGGTTACGACGTTGAAGTTGATGGCTCCAGCTTTGCCGTCGGAGGAACCAGCGCCGTCGCGCCGCTGTGGGCAGGATTGGTCGCGCTGATCAATCAGTCGCTCGGCAAGTCCGAGGGCTACCTGAACCCGACTCTGTACCAGAACATCGGCGAGAACGTCGGCGCCTTCCACGACATCACCTCCGGCAACAACGGCGACTACAGCGCCGGTCCGGGTTGGGACGCGTGCAGCGGCTGGGGCAGTCCCGATGGAGCGAATCTTCTGACGGCATTGTCGGGAGGCACTCCGGCTCCACCCCCCACGCCGCCCCCCACTCCAACGCCGACTCCTCCTCCCAAGCCGAAACCGAAGCCCAAGCCGAAGCCAAAGCCGAAGCCGAAGCCGAAGCCAAAACCGAAGAGGTAGTTGAAGTAGAAGAGCGTTGCCCCAGGTTCTATAGTGCGTTTCCGGATTTGGTGTGTCCTGGTAGAGCGGCGCTTCAGAGGCTGTTACGAAACTCAGTTCGCTGTTGCATCGGTGGAACAAACCATCGGAAAACAGAGCGCCCTTGGCGCGTGCATGACAGCCCAGCACGGAGCCGAAGGCGGAGTGCTGGGGTCAAGTGGAAGAATTTCTCCGAGTCCCTCGGGGACGACAGAGTTTCGTAACAGCCTCTTCGGCGCCGCGTTAAGGCCGCCCTCTAAAACCTAATCTCCCGCGATCCACCGAACGCGAGCCTAAAGGCTCGCTCTACCTGGATACCATCCTGAAACCGCTCTAAACGAATTGGTGTGCAGCCGTTCTGGCGGGGCGATCAGCGCGAAATCTTCAGCCGATCTGGACGCGGACGGCCACATCAAATTTGGAATAGTATTTCTTCACGTCTTCGGGTCCGTACTTGTCGCGAAATTTGTCGACTACCGCGGCGACCTGTTTGGCATCGGCGATCGGATGGCCCTCCACTTCAGCCTCTGCCCCGCGCGCATCGATGCGAAATTTCGGGTGCTTGAGCACGTTCTTGTACCACTGCGTCTCCGAACCCTGCACCGGCAGCAGGTAGAGCGTGCCGTCCTCAAAGACGAACCAGACCGGAATAGTGATCGGTTGTCCTGATTTTCTGCCGATCACCGTGATCTTGAGCTCGCGATATCGGGAAAGGCGATCAATCAGAGTATCGGTCTGCGCTGGCATCTGCACCTCCTACCGCTAACGAGACTCAGATTAAGTTTTTCGGAGGACACTCCGATTAAGTTTTCGGTGGAAGAGCTGGCCTTTAGGCTAGCGCCCAACCTCGCGGGCGACCAGGGCTTCAGCCCCGGCGCTCCGCGGGCAAACCTAATATTACTTATTCAGAGCTTCCTTAGCTTTAGAACCTCGCTTTCGCGCCCGTGATGACGACGAATTCGCCTTCCATGTTGTTGCTCATTGCGATGCGTTCAAACTGCGTCGCGGTATTGTTCGTCGCTGACGTGCTCCATCCAGTCGACAGCTTTGCCGTCGAGCTTCTCCTGCACGGCGATGTGCGTCATCGCGGTCGTCGGCGCGGCGCCATGCCAATGTTTCTCGCCGGGCGCGATCTGAACCACGTCACCCGGCCGGATCTCCTCGATCCGCCCACCCCAGCGCTGCGCCCGCCCGCAACCCGCAGTGACGATGAGCGTTTGCCCGAGCGGATGCGTATGCCACGCCGTGCGCGCGCCGGGTTCAAACGTGACCATGGCTCCGGCGGCGCGTGCCGGCTCGGGCGCCCGGAACAACGGATCGATCCGCACCGTTCCCGTGAACCACTCCGCCGGCCCCTTTTCGGAAGGCTGGGAACCGGCTCTCTTGATTTCCATAGCGTCCCTTTGCGAGGTTGCCTGCTTAAACTCGGGCGCCCCACTCATCCGATCTTCCGGATGGGTGGGATCCCCGATCACCGCCCGACCATCCGCGGCTCGCTATCAGCGGCCGACCATTTTTTGCAAATGCTCCGGATACCGCTCCCCCTGCACCGGAATCTTCGCCGCCGCCGTTTCCAACTCGCGAAGGTCCTCAGGCGAGAGGCTCACGTTCACCGCTCCCAGGTTTTCCTCCAGTCGATGCAGCTTCGTGGTGCCAGGAATGGGCACGATCCACGGCTTCTGCGCCAGCAGCCACGCCAGCGCAATCTGTGCTGGGGTCGCCTTTTTCTCCTGCGCGAACTTGCCGATCATATCCACCATCCCCTGATTCGCCTTACGGTTCTCGGGTGTAAAGCGCGGGACGATGTTGCGAAAATCGTGCGCCTCGAATTTCGTCTCTTCGCTGATCTTGCCGGTCAGAAAGCCCTTGCCCAGCGGACTGAACGGAACGAAGCCGATGCCGAGTTCCTCAAGCGTGGGGATTGTCTCCGCTTCCGGCTCGCGCCACCACAGCGAGTACTCGCTTTGCAGCGCGGTCACCGGCTGTACCGCGTGCGCGCGGCGAATCGTCTTCACGCCCGCTTCCGACAACCCGAAGTGCTTCACCTTGCCCTGCTGGATGAGTTCCTTCACTGCTCCCGCGACATCTTCGATCGGCACCTCCGGATCGACACGGTGCTGATAGAACAGGTCAATGACATCGGTCTTGAGGCGCTTGAGCGAGCCCTCGGCCACTTCCTTGATGTGCTCCGGCCGGCTATCCAGTCCAGCCTGCTTGCCGTTCGCATCGATTTTGAAGCCGAACTTGGTTGCGATGACCACATCTTCACGGAATGGGGCAAGCGCTTCGCCCACGAGTTCCTCATTCGTGTACGCACCATAAATTTCCGCGGTATCAAAAAATGTGATGCCTCGTTCGACCGCCGCGCGGATCAGCGCGATACCTGTCTGCTTGTCCACCGCCGGCCCAAGCCCAAAGCTCATCCCCATGCAGCCCAGGCCAATGGCGGATACCTCCAGGTTGCTCTTTCCAAGTTTGCGTTTGGGTAGCTCGTGATGTGTGCTGCCAGTGCTCATGCGTCTCTCCTGTCTTCACAGTTGATGAAGGCGGGGTGGGAAGGTTGCAGGAGCGCCGAGATTTTTCCGCGAGTTCGTGTGATCGCGCAACCGGACCGGTGAAAGTCGTGCCCTGTTACCTATCCTCATGCCCCCGGCTGCGACAACATCCAAATCCCCAGCGCCAGAATGATGCCCGAGACGATCGCGCGAAAAATATTCTGCGGTATGCGCTGCAGCATCCACTTGCCCGAGAGCGTGCCGGCGATAACTCCGAGCGTTGCCAGAGCGGCCCATCGCCATTCCGCGACGATGGAATGAAATTGCAGCGCCGCATACACCGGCATGCGACAGACATCGATCAGTAGCGCAATCGCAGTCGCTGTGGCCACGAAGGCGTCGCGCTGAAGATTGAACCCCAGCAGCGCCGCCGAACGAATCCCGCCCTGATTGCCCACCATTCCGCCGAATAATCCCGACAGCGCTCCTGCAACCCATGCCGTCGCGTCGCCCGAATCTCATGCGCGCAGCAAGTCCGGAAAGCCCCATCACACCGGCGAAGACCAGAAGCGCCCCCAGCACATAGCCAAGCACCGCGCTGCGCAACCAGATATGAAGGATTGCTCCAATCAGTCCTCCGGCCGCGCTGGTCAGGCCGAAGCTCCACAACACGCGCCGGTCAACATGCTGGCGAATGACGACGAAGCGCAATGCCGTGCCGATGAAATGCGGAATCGAGACCAGCGCGACCGCCAATTTTGTCCCCACCCACAAGGCCAGCAGCGGCGTCAGAATGCTGCCGATACCAAAGCCGGAGATGGCCGCGATGGCCCCCGCCACAATACCGGCAAACGTGATCAGGAGTGCGTGGTCCACGGAAGCTCAGATGTGATGCATGCGCCCGAAAAAGTCGTTGGGCTGGTTGCTCTTCCCTCCGCCGCCCCAAGTCCAGTAGAGAGCGAGATAGGTGTAGGTTTCGCCCTCGCCCACGAAGCTGTGTCCCGCGGCGAACAGCAACTGAAATCCTTCGTGGAAGGTGTAGTAGCCGCCGAAGTCGAACATGGTTGACGAGCGCGGCGCGGTGGACGCCAGACCTTCAGCCCCGTGCCCGTAAACCTCGCCGCCCAGCGTGAGCTTATCGTTCAGCGTGCGTTGCAGCAGCCATCCCGCAAAGGGATAGTTCTGATATCCCGGCGCCTGCGCGACAACCGCGCCCGCTCCGCCATAACTGGTCCAGTCTCCCCAACTCTTCTGGATCCACAGCGGCATGCGATACCAGGTTTTGCCCACGCCCAATCCGCGCGCTGCATTGCCGCTCGGCAGTTCGAAAAAGGGGAAGATCCCGATCTCCGGCCTGCGCTTGGTTTCCTTCACAAAGCGGTACTTGGCGCCCAGTTCGATATCGCTGATACCGAAGCTGACCGGGCCGCCCGCCGGAGCGAAGTTCGTCGCCATCGGCACCACGATATGCAACTGTAGGTTCGGCACCGCTCCCCAATTCATTTCCCAGGCAGGAAACTCGAGGGTGGTGCCTCCCGCATGAGTTCCGTCGGAAAGTTCGAACGCGTATGTTTCCCAGTGGCGGAACTCTACCGGGTCGGGATCGTCAGTTTGGAAAGGCGGCCCAGCGAAGGCGCAGCTTCCGCCACAGGCCAGCAGGAAAATCAACACGCACAGAAAACACCGATAAGGGTGTGCTAGATAAGCTGCAGTCCGAGCGATCGCTTTCATGGACTCGCGCCTTCCATCGCGACGTTAACCCACACGCCGTGCGAGGAGTACTGGCGATTATAACCATCGCGTGCCGCGCAAGGCTCTCGGTCTGCACGACCGAATTTAAGCCGCGTTTTGCACACCTTCCTCAGACCGCAACCCTCAACCGAAGCGCATAAAATAATAGTAGCGATGCCCCAACCTGAATTTGTCCATCTTCATCTTCATAGCGACTACTCCATGCTCGACGGCGCTTGCGAAGTCGAGCGCCTGGTCAAACGCGTTAAAGAGCTGAACATGCCGGCGGTCGCCATGACCGATCACGGCAACATCTTCGGCGCCGTGGCCTTCGTCAGCGCAGCCAAAGACGCGGGTGTGAAGCCGATCCTCGGATGCGAGCTCTACATCTGCAAAAAGGACGATCATCGTGCCGCGCCTGAGGGCGACAATTACAACCACCTGATTGTCCTGGCGGAGAACGACCAGGGCTATCGCAACCTGGTGAAGATTGTTTCCGAAGCGTCGCTGCACGGCTTCTACTACAAGCCGCGCATCAGCAAGAAATTTCTTGCCGAACACGCGCAGGGGTTGATTGCTCTCTCCGCTTGCCTGAAGGGCGAGGTCGCCGAGAACCTGACGGAAGGGAAGTACGATGCCGCGCGCGCGGCCGCGGCAACTTATAGCGACATCTTCGGCAAAGGAAATTTCTATCTCGAGATCCAGGACCAGGGCGTTCCGGAACAGCAGCGCATCAACCCGCACCTGCTGAAGCTCGAACAGGAACTCGGGCTGCCGCTGGTGGCCACCAATGACAGCCACTATCTCTGCGAGGACGATGCGCACGCGCAGGACGTGATGGTCTGCATTCAGACCGGCAAGTCGATTAACGACGCCAACCGGCTGAAGTTCCATGGCAATCAATTCTTCGTGAAGAGTGCGGAAGAGATGGCGCGCGTCTTCAGCGGCTACGAGCGCGTGCTGGCGCGCACGCTGGAGATCGCGGAGCGCTGCCATATTCGCCTGGAAAAAGTTCACGATCCGTTTCCGCAGTTCGAAGTGCCCGCCGGTTACACGCTGCCCGACTACTTCGAGCATGTCACGCGCGAGGGCTTCGCGAAACGCCTGGAGATGCTGCGGGAATTGCAAACTCTGGGCCGGCTGAAGCATTCGCTGGAAGATTACGAAGGGCGGCTCTCGCGCGAAATCGAGATCATCCGCCAGATGCAGTTCCCCGGATACTTCCTCATCGTGTGGGACTTCATCCGTTTCGCCCGGGAACGCGACATTCCTGTCGGGCCGGGGCGCGGCTCGGCGGCGGGATCGCTCGTCGCCTACGCGCTCAGGATCACCGACATCGATCCGCTCGAGAACGAGCTGCTCTTCGAGCGCTTCCTCAACCCCGAACGCATCAGCCTGCCCGATATCGATATCGACTTCTGCATGAACCGGCGCGGCGAGGTCATTGAATACGTCACGCAAAAGTACGGCCGCGATCAGGTGGCGCAGATCATTACCTTCGGCACCATGGCGACCAAGGCGGCGATGAAGGATTCGGGCCGCGCCATGGACATTCCCTACGCCGACGTTGATCGCATCGTAAAGATGGTTCCCGCGACGTTGAACATCAGCATCGATCAGGCGCTGAAGGACTCGCCGCCGCTTGCCGCTGCGTATGACAATGAGCCGCAGACCAAAGAGCTGATTGACACCGCGAAGAAGTTGGAAGGCTTGGTGCGCAATGCGGGTGTGCACGCCGCCGGCGTCGTGATTTCGCCGCAGCCGCTCACCGATCTGGTGCCGCTGCATCGCACCAAGAACGAAGAAATCGTTACCGCCTACGATATGAAGGCGGTGGAGAAGCTGGGCCTGCTGAAGATGGACTTCCTCGGGCTCACCACGTTGACCATCATCGACGACGCGCTGCGGCTCATCGCGCAGACGCGCGGCGAGCAAATCGATCTGCAAAAGCTAGCGCTCGATGATCAGGTCACGTACGAAAAAGTCTTCCACACCGGATTACGTCGGGCGTATTCCAGTTTGAATCGCACGGCATGCGCGACGTGCTGCGCCGCTATAAGCCCACCGCGGTCGAAGACCTCACGGCGTTGAACGCACTGTACCGCCCCGGACCGATCCAGGGCGGCATGATTGAAGACTTTATTGAGCGTAAGTGGGGACGCCGGAAAATCGAATACGAGCTGCCCGAGCTGGAGCCGCTCCTGAAGGAGACGCTGGGCGTCATCCTCTATCAGGAGCAGGTGATGCAGATCGCCAATCGCCTGGCGGGATATTCGCTGGGCGAGGCCGATCTGCTGCGCCGCGCCATGGGCAAGAAAGATCCTGACGCCATGGCCAGGCAGCGCGAGCGCTTCGCCCGCGGCGCCGCCGAGCGCGGCTTCCCGCAGAAGAAGGTCGAAAAGCTCTTCGATCTTATGGAGCAATTCGCGGGATACGGCTTCAATAAATCGCACGCGGCTGCGTATGCGCTGCTCGCCTATCAAACGGCCTATCTCAAGACGCATTATCCGGTAGAGTTCATGGCCGCGTTGCTGACTTCGGTTTCCGGCAGCACCGACGACGTTGTCAAGTACATCAACGAGTGCCGCGAGATGGGCATTCCGGTAGAACCGCCCGACGTCAACGTGAGCGATGCCTACTTCACGCCGCACGGCGAGGCGATCCGCTTCGGCCTGGCTGCGGTGAAGAACGTCGGCCACAACGCCATCGATTCGATTGTGGCGGCGCGCAAGGCCAAGGGCGCGTTCCAATCGTTCTACCAATTCTGCGAGAACGTTGATCTGCATCTGCTCAACAAGCGCGTGGTCGAATCGCTGATCAAGAGCGGCGCCATGGATCCGCTGGGCCGCCGCGCGCAGTTGATGGCGGTGGTCGATAGCGCGATGGAGCACGCGCAGAAAGCACAGAAGGACGCAGCTCTCGGGCAACACGGACTGTTCGGCGTCTTTCAGCAGGACGAGGACAATCACGCCGCCGAGAAGCCGCTGCCCAACACGCCCGATTGGGACGAGCATCAGCGGCTCGCCTTCGAGAAGGAGATCCTCGGCTTCTTCATCACCGGACATCCGCTGGAGAAATATCAGGAGAAGCTGCTCGACTTTCACGCGCTCACGACGACGGAGGTCTGCGACCTGAAGTCGTCCACCGGCAAAGACGAAGTTCTCGTCGGCGGCATTCTCAAAGGGATTCGCGTCGCCAAATCGAAGAAGGGCGATCTCTACGCGCAAGGGCAACTGGAAGACATGAACGGTTCAGTCGACGTTCTCTGCTTCGCCGAGCCGTATCGCCGGCTCTCGGAGAAGCTGAAGCTCACGGTGCCCGTGCTGGTGAAAGGCGGCGTGCGCGTGGAAGAAGGCTCGAATGCCAAGCTGATGATCGGCGACATTACGCCGCTGGAAGAAGCCAAGCCGAAGTTGCCGAACCACCTGCGCATCAAGGTGCCGCTGGAGACAGCGTCGCCGGACACGGTGGACGCGCTGCAGACGATCTGCCGTGAGCGCAAGGGCGAGGCGCGCGTGCTCTTCGACCTGGAGCGCAAAGGCGACTTCACCGTGGTGATGGAAGCGGAAGGCTATAATGTCTTGCCGGACCGCGCATTCATCAGCCGCGTCGAAGAGTTGTGTGGCCGCGGCAGTGTGCGTGTTGTCGACTGAAGCTCCGCCAGCTCCGGGCGTGTTTTTACCACGGAAACACAGAAACACGGAAGGCACGGAATTAACTAAGAATAATAAAAGAGAAGTTCCGTGCTTCCGTGGTGAATTCGGCGTTCTGAATAGCAGCAAATGCCAGACACTGGCGCAGGCAAACAGCCGGAGCTCACGCCCAAGCAAAGTGGAATGCTTTCGGCGCTGGACTTCTGGCTGTACGCGACCGAGGCCTTGTTTTCCGCTGCCAACAAGAGAAACGATCCCAACATGGAAGGCGCATCGAAAGCGCAACAAGAGCTGGAAAAAATCGAGACGCAAATCGAGCAACTGCAGGCCGCAGCCGGCAGCAACCAGGAAGCGCTGAAGCAGTTGCAGGCGCTGCGCGATCGCGTGGAATCGTTGCGCCGCCATATCTCCGGCCAGCTGACGCCATGGGAGCGCGTGGAGTTGGCGCGCCATCCCAACCGGCCGTATCCGCTGGATTACATCGAGCGCATCTTCCCCGACTTCAGCGAAATCCACGGCGACCGCACCTTCCGCGATGACGCGGCGATGGTCTGCGGCATGGCGCGCTTCCGCGGCCGCGAAGTGCTGGTGCTGGGAACGCAGAAGGGCCGCGACACCAAGCAGCGGCTCTATCGCAACTTCGGTCAACCTAATCCCGAAGGCTATCGCAAGGCGATGCGCGCGATGAAGTTTGCCGAGAAGTGGCGGCGTCCCATCATCTCGCTCATCGACGTGGTGGGTGCGTATCCCGGGCTCGGTGCGGAAGAGCGCGGTCAGGCCGAAGCCATCGCGCGCAATCTTCGCGAGATGGCGCGGCTCGAGGTGCCGTTCATCGCCGTCATCACCGGCGAAGGCGGCAGCGGCGGCGCGCTGGCCATCGCGGTTGCCGATCGCGTGCTGATGCTGGAGAACAGCACCTACTCGGTCATCTCGCCCGAAGGTTGCGCGTCCATCATGTGGCGCGACTCCAACAAGAAAGATGTGGCGGCGCAGGCGCTGCACATCACGGCAAAAGATATTCTCGAGCTCGGCGTCTGCGACGAAGTCGTCCCCGAGCCGCCGGGTGGCGCGCATCATGACTTCGACGAAACCGCCGCGACGCTGGCGGATGCGCTGGAGAAGCATCTCGGCGAGCTGGAGAAGCTGCCGCTCAACGCGCTGCGGGATGCGCGTTACAAGAAGTTCCGCAACATGGCGCAATACTTCACGACGTTGCCAGCGAGCGAGGGCGCGCCGGCATAAGTTTTTGGCCTCTTCTCATTTATGTCCAAAAAATGTTCTACGTAGAACATTTCCTGTTCTACAACTTGTTCTACAAAATGTTCTACGTAGAACATTTTTCGCGCCCGTAAGTCTCTGCTGCTCATGAGGTTAGCGCACCCCACATTGGTGCGGTAACTAAGGCCCGCCGAGAAGGTAACCAAAAACCTCTGTAGGCTCTGGGGCACCGGCCTTCAGCCTCCCACCCTTTCCCAAAGGACGGGAACGGATTTGCACCCGGCGAATCCTTTCTGGGAGAAACGGTATTACGATCGCAACGTTCGGGATGCGCAGGAGTTCAAGGTCAAGTTTGCGGTAACTGCGCCGGAATCCGGTAACTTCAGGATGATTCGTGGGCCCAAGTTACCGCCCTGAAGGACGGGAACCTGGGGCACCGGCCTTCAGCCTCACACCCTTTCCCGAAAGATGGGAAAGGGTGGGGCACCCGGCCTGGTATTACTTTGCCTTCGGCGGCGGCTTACACGTCGAGCCCGACTGGCAGGTTACGATCACTTTGGGGTCGGCGATGATGCAATTGTATCCACCGCCGCAGTACGCGACGGTGTATTCCGAGCAAGTGTTAGCCCCCTGGATTGCGGCGTTCTGAGGAGTGGTCGTAGTGTAGGCGCCAACGAATATGGGTGCAGTAGTCACACCGAATGGGTTCGTAGTCGGACTGAACTCGACGACAAAGCCGGCGGGCGTGCCTGATGCGACCGTCCATTGAATCATGGTGTTTGGGCTGACGCAGGCGTAAGTTGAAGTTATGTTGGTTGTGCCCGCGAACAGGGTGATATTGCCGTTGGTGTCCGCGCCGATTGTGATCGTGCATGGAGACACGGGCGCGTTCGCCGAGCCGCAATTGACAGTGCTGCAAGTAGAGGTGCCGCTGCAAGTAGAGATTGGCGCGACCTGCGCCAGACTCGCAACTGCAAATGCAAGCCATAGGGTTAGGGTTGACAACATGAACTTCCAGACATGGGGCCGATTCATGATCTCCTCCTAAGCAACTAGTTTTTGGCAATGCTCGATGCAGCGTGTTGATGAAGCCAGGTTTTGTACCGGGGGTCAGCTTGAAGCTTGCGAAGCTCCGGCTCTTTGTCAATCTCTTCTACCGAATATCCCGCCTTCACCGCGTCGTCGACTGCCTTTAGCGCCTTGTCGCGCTGGCCGGTTAATTCGTAGACCAGGGCCGCTGTGAACAGCGAATTGCTGTTCTTGGGCGAGACTTCCAAGGCGCGGGTGATGAAGTTTTCTGCCTCGTCCTTGTGGCCGAGATGCGCGTCGTAGAGCGCGATGCCGCTAAGCAGGTCAGGGTCTTTGGGGTTGACCTTCAGTTGTTCGGTCGCCAATTCCAGCGCCTTCTGATAGGCCTGACGGGCGTCTGCGAGTCGCGACGGAATCTGGTCGTAGGCGTCGCCGAGGTTGCGCCACAACACGTCGTCATGCGGATTGAGATCGACAGCCCGTTTCATGGCGTCAGCAGCTTCCTCCCATTTGCCGAGATACATGTAGGCCCCTCCCAGATTGCTCCAGACTTCGGGGGTGGGTTTAATGCCCAGGCCTTTTTTGAGGACAGCGATTGCCTCGTCGTAACGGCCCAGCGCGATGTAGGCCGCGCCGAGATTGAGATAGCTGCTGGGATTGTCCGGCGCGAGATTGTTCGCCGATTGGAATTGTTGGGCCGCTTCATTGAACCTTCCGGTGCTGTAATACAAGTTCCCTAGCATAACGTGGCCTGTTTCATAGCTCGGGTGACGTGTGATGGCCTGCTTAAATAGGTCCTCCGCTTGACGAAAATGGCCCTGCGCTTCGTATACCTGCGCTTCGTTATATTCGGCGTTGGTCACCGTGGGGTCCTGCTCCAGCACACGCTTGTATTCTTCAATCGCTTTATCGTATTGCCCGGTGCGGCCGTAAACGCGGGCCAGACTCATACGAACAGGAATAAGTTTGTCGTTCAATTCGACCGCGCGTCCTGCATTGCTCGTAGCTTTTGTAATCCACTGCGGATCTTTAGTCGCCGAATACTTTGCTGCGTAAACCTCACCAAGTCCGGCATAGGCCAAGGCGTAGTTCGGATCTATGGCAAGCGCCTTATTGAACAGGTCAATGACCCGATCGAGATCGCCCGGGTTGTTTTGCCCAAGGTAACCCATGCCCTGTGCGTAAAGCCGATAGGCTTCGGGATGCGAGGTGCCGCCGGCGGCCAACTCTGCCTTCACCTCGGGAGGCACCTGCAAGTCGAGCATGTCAGCTACTGCCTCCCACACCTGCTGCTGAAGGTCCTCGAGACTGATCGACGGAACATTCAGAGTGCGCGAAGCCAATTGCCGGTGGTTCGCCGTATCGATCAGGTTGGTGGTGACCTCGACGCCGTCCTGGGTGCGTTCCACGCTGCCTGTGACGGCCAGGTTCACGTCAAGATTGCGATGCGCCTCCTCCGGGCTCTTCACCGTCCGCGCATCGCCGGCGGGCACAACCCAGAAGGATTTCTGAAAGCGCTCCAGTTGCGACAGCCTGCTGGTCAAAGTTTCGGAGATGCCCTCGGCGAACGCCTTGTCGGTAGGATCGTTGCCGATGTTCAAAAACGGAAGCACGGCAAGATGCCGTTCGGCCGCCTGTGCGTGGAAGGGATTGCGGATGACGCCGGCGAGCAGCAATGCGACCAGCGCCACGATGGCGCAGGCAGCGAGCGCGTAAATCACCGCATGCCGCCGCATGGTGCGAGGGACGGCGTCGCGCAGGCGCATTCGCTCGCCGGACAAGGCGCTCCAGAACTCTTCCACGCTGGCGAACCTGTCGTCAGGATTTACCGCCATGGCCCGGATGATGGCGTCGCGCCAGCGTTGCGGAATGCGCCGGTGCGTGCCGCTGTCCGACGATTTCGCTTTGCCGCTGCTTTCCGTTGATTTCGCTTTCCCGGCGATGGCCAGGGCTTTGCCGCTCCCGCTGCCGCTGCCCAGCGCCTTGAACGGCGTCTGGTAGCTGGTGGGCAAAGCGCCGGTGAACATCTGGAAGACGGTCACGCCGAGGGAGTAGACATCGGTGCGGGTGCTGCACTGGCCGCGAAACTGTTCCGGCGGCATGTAGTCGGGCGTGCCCACGACCTCGGGATGGGTTCCGGAGAAGGTCTCCTGCAGCTCGGGGTCGATGGCCAGGCCGAAGTCGGTGATCTTCAACAGTGTGCCGCCGCCGCGCGGCAGATTTGTGCCGCTCGTTTGCGGCAGCAGAATCACGTTGCCGGGCTTGAAGTCGCGATGGACGATGCCCAGCTCGTGCGCGGCCGACAAGGCGGAGACCATCTGGTGAATGAGCGGCAAGGCCTCCTCGCGCGAGAACGGGCCTTTTTCACGAAGGCGCGCAGACAGGGTTTTACCGGGGACGAGCTCCATGGTGAGGAAAAGCACCTCGCCATGCTTGTCGTCGATATGCCGGCCAAGATCGAAGACGCGGCAGACGTTGGGATGGCTGACCTTGCGGGCGAGCTGAATCTCGCGGCGAAAGCGTTCCACCTGCCGGGGTGAAGAAGCGCGCGCGGGGGC
Organism: uncultured Acidobacteriaceae bacterium; assembly: GCA_963713465.1. Taxonomy (GTDB): domain Bacteria; phylum Acidobacteriota; class Terriglobia; order Terriglobales; family Acidobacteriaceae; genus Bog-257. Next base: position 65,007 of record CAVQLZ010000027.1, on the reverse strand, counting down.
AATGGTCTTCAGCGCGACCGGGGATTTCAGCTCCAGGTCGTCAACCTCATAGACCTGCCCCATTCCGCCCATGGCGATGAAGCGAACGACCAGATAACGGTCGCAGATCAGCTCTCCGGTGGAGAAGATGGGCGCGTTGGGGTCGGAGCGGGGAAACAAGGTTTGCGTGTCGCTGACTTCGACCGGATCCGGCGTGCGAGCGGGTTGGGCGGCAGCGGCTTGTGGGCCGCGCAGCGGATCGGAGGGCGGCGCAGGAGTGAGTGGGGTGGGGAGTTCCGGCTTCAGCGCCGGCGCCGGTTCGGCGGGAGTAGGCGTGTCACCGCGATCATCTGAGGATTCCACCGGTTCCACCGGGACCATCAGCCGATAGCCCCGGCGAGCGATGGTTTCGATGTACTTCGGCTCTTCGGGGGAGTCGCCCAGCACGCGCCGCAGCTTCTTGATGGCGGTGTTGATGCTGTGGTCAAACTCGACGATGGTGTCGTGCGGCCAGAGGATTTTCTGGATTTCCTCGCGAGTGACGATCTCGCCGTCGGCGGCGATCGAGTATCCGCAGGACCTGAAGCGGTTGTTCCTGCAGGACTACTTTTTGGTCGCCGGAGCGGAGTTCTCCGCTTTTCAGGTGGAGTTCAAAATTTCCGATGCGGACGCGGGCTGGTTTTGTTTCTTGCATGTAGGCCAGGAGACATGCGTTGCGCAAAGTTTAGTCTTTCTGGACGTTGAGCACCAGAATTTTCGGCGTCCAGCACGCGATTTTCGGGTGCAGAGTTGAGAAGATTGCGACGCCAAAGTTCCTGGAATCAACTGCTTACCTCAGTTCACCGCTAAACCACCTCTAAGTCACCCCTGGTGCATCGACCGCACGAGCCTTTGCGCGCAAACTCGGCTTGTTTTTGAGGATGTGGGTCCGAGCGAACCGGGATTGATAGCGGCCTAATCGGCAAAAAACTTCGCATAGGAGAAGAAGACAATGAAAAAGACTCTGGTACTGCTCGCTAGCCTTCTGGCCCTGGCCATCGGCGCCAACGCTCAGCAACTCGTCAATTTCTCGCAACTACCGCTGATCAGCAGTCCTTCGGCCATGCCGAACGGCTACGACCAGCTCAACTGGGGCAACTTCTTCTACGTTGACCCCTTTACGTGGTCGGGCGCCGGCCCGGGCTACCAACTGGGGGCACAAGGTGAGGATGTGGCGTTCATCGGCGGAGAGTATTGCCGGCTGAGTGGTGGCAATAGCTGCACCGGCATTCTGAGCGATTCGGCCGGTTTCGAGCTGGTGAGTGCTGAAGTGGCTGGCGGCTACGGCCCTGCGGCGGTGACGGCGATGGCCTACAACAATGGCAACTACGTGGGCACGAAGAATTTCTTCGTGGGCACGTCGGCGGAAACCGTGACCTTCCCCTCCAACTGGGGAATCATCACCGAGGTGTCGCTGCAAGTGACCGGCCAGACGAACGATCTGGTGGTGTACAACCTGAGCCTATACACCATCGTCCAGGACCCCATCCGGTAGCCCACTCAGAGCGGGGCGATGCCTTACAGCATCGCCCCTCGCGGCCGAAATGCCCGGCACAGGAATCGATGAACAAACGAAACACAAGTTCCAGTTGAGGCGGGAAGCGTGTACTGCCTCCCGCCCTTCACCGCAGAGGAAAGCAAGGAGGAAGTCATGAAAACCATTTCGATCTCGCCGATTCTCAAGAAGCTCGCGCAATCGTGTTCGCTGTTGATCGCTCTGCTGTTCGCTCTGCCCAGCTTTGGTCAGCAGATGGTCAGCGTCCAAACTGGCCTGCCCGTCAGCTTTTCAACGCTCACGCTGCATGTGGGCGGGCAGCCCATCAGCGTCTACGAATTTACGGTTTCGCTCTATCCCATGAACACGCCGCCCCCCTGGCCGGCTGGCTTGTGGCTGTACAGCTACGTACAGGCAGATGCCGGCGCCGGTGTCAACAAGTCGAGTTGGGGACAGGGCCAGTGGTGCCGCTGGTGGATCAATGAGGTTGCCACGGCGGAACAACACACGAGTCCCCAGCAAGTCCCATATCCGTATTTCCAGATCAACTTGCCGGCCACGGTTCCGTTGATTCAAACCGACGAGGGAACTCCCGTGTATCCGGCGGGAAGCGTGACTTGCTGGCAGGTGGAGAACGATTGGGGGCCGTGAGTTCAGCAGACCAGTTTCGGGCGATGTTGCTGCAGCATCGCCCAGATTTAATTACCGCCTGTGTTTCCCCAGGAAGTTGGTAGGAAACGCTTCATCTGCGCAAGAGAGAAATCGAGTTTCTGTTAACGATGCTCCCGGCAGCACATCACCTGAAGGCGTGACATTCCACACAGACTTCGACGCCGCGAAAAGCTGACTCTATGGTCGCGGCAGCTCGATGTCGGCATCGTGGACGCTGCTACGAGGCCAGTACGCTTCCACTCTCGTTAGCCTCGAATTCATCGCAATTCATGCTCATGGCGAACGTGGATAGGGATTTGTCTATTCCAAGTTTTGCCGCTCAGTTTCACTATCCCTGTTCGCGACTGACATGCAGTAGTTCCGTAGGGCTGCCCATCCGCTTGTGCTTCCGCAGCCGCGTCATTGCTCCGGGCCGCACACCTTTTTCTGGAGGCTTTTATGCTTCATCTCGATACCGGTAACACCGGCTTCATGATTCTCTGCACCAGCCTGGTCATGCTGATGACGCCGGGGCTGGCTTTCTTTTATGGCGGGCTGGTGGGACGCAAGAACGTGCTCGCCATCATGATCCAGAGCTTCGTCTCCATGGGCTGGACGACGGTGATCTGGTACCTGTACGGCTACTCGCTGTGCTTCAGCGGCGACTGGCACGGCATCATCGGCAACTTCGACAAAGCTTTTCTGCATGGCGTCAACCTGACGACACCGTCCGGGCCGAACGACACCATCCCGGCGATGGTGTTCATCGCGTATCAGATGATGTTTGCCATCATCACTCCGGCACTCATCTCCGGCGCCTTCACCAACCGCGTCACCTTCAAAGCCTATTGCCTGTTCCTCACCGCGTGGTTGACGTTCGTGTATTTCCCCTTCGTACACATGGTTTGGGGCGGAGGCTTCTTGCAACAGTGGGGCGTAAAGGATTTTGCCGGCGGCATCGTGGTCCACAATATCGCGGGACTGGCGGCGCTGGCTTCGGTGCTGTACGTGGGCAAACGCCGGACAGCCGATCGCGGACCGCACAGCATTCCGCTGGTCGCCCTGGGCACCGGACTGCTGTGGTTCGGGTGGTATGGATTTAACGCGGGCAGCGAAATGCGCGTGGATTCGGTGACGGGTACGGCCTTTCTGAACACCGATATCGCCGCGTCGTTTGCGGCTGTGGCTTGGCTCATCGTGGCCTGGATTCGGGAGAGCAAGCCGAAGTTCCTTGGCCTGCTGACCGGCGCGGTCGCCGGATTGGCGACTATCACCCCCGCCGCAGGTTATGTCTCGCCAACCACGGCTGTGATTATCGGCGTGGTTTCCGGAGTGGTTTGCTACTTCGCGGTGGAGATGAAGAACAAGCTGCAGTGGGACGACGCGCTCGACGTCTGGGGCGTGCACGGCGTGGGCGGGGCACTGGGCATTATCATGCTGGGCATCTTCGCCAACAAGGCATTCAACCCCGACGGCGCCAATGGCTTGTTATACGGCGATCCCCTCTTCCTGTTGAAACAAGTGGTTGCGGTTACCTTCTCGTCGGTATGGGCGTTCGGATTCACCTACGCCATGCTGCGCATCATCGACATGTTCACGCCGGTGAAAGTGACGGAGATGAGCGAGGAGATCGGGCTGGATGAGTCCATCCACGGCGAGCACGCTTACGAAACGCTGGAAGTGGAGGACCTGTTCAACGACGATCGCCGTCATCTGACGATTGAACACGCCGAGGAAGAGCACGAACTGGTCGGCCCCAGGAAATAAGCTATGGCGGCTCGGCTGAGCGACCTCCGCCGCTTTCTGGGAAGAGGTGTATTAGCAGGGGCGATGCTGTTCTCGCCCCTGTATTTTTTTGCGCAGGATGTCGCCGCCGATGCGACGGCATCAGCCTCTTCCGAGCCGGCGGAAGGCAAGTCCTGGTGGCGCACCATCACCGCCGACGGCTTCGCTTCTCTCTCGTATGAATACAACACCAACCAGCCCTACAACCGGCTGAACCAGTTTCGCGTCTTCGACTTCAACGATGACGAGCCGCAGTTGGACATGGCGCAACTGGTGATCCAGCGCGCCATCGAGAAGCCCAACCAGTTCGGGTTCCGGTTCAACATGATCGCCGGCGCGGCCGTTCCCCAAGTCACCGCCGCGTATGGCATGTTTCGCAACATGCAGACGGATGCCGCTAGTAATTTTGATATCCCCGAGATGTATGTAAGCTACATCGCACCGCTAGGGAAAGGTCTGCGATTCGATGCCGGCAAGATGGCCAGCCACCTGGGCTCCGAGGTCATCGGCGGTTATGACGGCTACAACGACGAGTTCAGCCGCGGATTTATCTTCGGCTTCGGCGTGCCGTTTACCTACACCGGAGCGAAGGCGACCTATCCGTTCACCAGCAAGATCACCGGCATGGTGGTGCTGGTGGAGGGTTGGGATGAGGTCCAACGCTACAACCACGGCTATTCCTGGGGAAGCCAGATCACGCTGACGCCGACCAAGACCACGACGCTATACTTCAACTTTATTCACGGTCCGGAGCGCCCGAAGGACGATCTCGACCAGCGCAGCGTCGGCGAAATTGTGGGAAGCTGGAAGACGACGCCGCGACTGAGCCTGGGCTTCGATGCTCTGTACGGGCACGAGGAGAATGGGGTTTGCCTCGGCTATGACGCGATCTGGAAAAGCCTGGCGGGATACGTCAAGTATGGCTTCACTCAGAAGTTTTCGCTGGCTTTTCGGCCGGAGATCTTTAGGGACGGCGGAGGCACCCGGACCGGAGTCGATCAGACGCTACAGGGCTATACCTTCACGCCCGAATACGATATGGCCGCGAAGCTCTCCGATATCGCCTCATTCCTGAGAAAGCTGGACGGCAAGTTCGTGGTTCGCGGCGATTTCCGCCTGGACCGGTCGAACAAGAACGTGTTCCTCACCGCCGATCCGAGTCTACCTGTTCCGCAGCAGTTCACTGCGGCGGTTAATTTGATCTACTTGTTCTGATTTGGAGCGGTAAATCAAAGGTTCGTTTACGAATTCAACCAAGCCTTCGACTTGGTAGTGGCTCAGTTTGAAATCGGAGCGGTGGAAGCGCCGGGCTTCAGCCCGGCGAAACAACGGGCCATTGACTACGGCTTTAGCCGCGGCCAGCCGGGGCTAAAGCCCGGTTCCATCGTCGTCCTTTCGGCACGGCTGAAGCCGTGCCCTTCCACCGCTTGGTCCTCAGGGGGCCAAAGAGAATTGGTCGCGAACCGTGTCGCCGCTGCCGCGGCTCGTCTTTCCCCCCTGGCAGCGCGGGCTACCGCCCACGCCTAACACCATCCCGCCGCTGCGCGGCTGTTTCGCTCGCAATTGCGGGCGTCGTTCCGCCCTGAAAATCGATTTCGGGTCGTCACACAGTCTTTTTGCGATTTCCAGGGATCGTCCGCCAAGCTACGGCGGCGCTGGCCAGTGCGAGGGCTGTGCAAGTCCACATCATTAGCCGTGAAGCTGAACACAAACGAGGTGGAAATTGAGGAATTGATGGCATCTGCCTTCGCAGGCTCGACCCCATTGGGTACCTTCAGGGCGGCCAGCTTTATCTCGTTCGATTGCAGCTCGGCTCGCACGCCGGCCGGCATAGCAATATTCGCCAGACGGCGATTCAGCTGATGGCTAAATCCAAGCACCAGGACGGAGCCCAACACTGCGATGGCCAGTAACGCAGCGACGCGAGCGACAGCATTGTTGACACCCGAAGCAGTTCCCACTCGATCCTGATCGACCGCTTGCATCACGACCGTGGTCAAGGGAGCGACACTCACCGCCATCCCTAACCCGAGCACGACAATCGCGGGGAAGACTGTACTCCAGTAGCTGCCTTCCGTTGACGCAACCGAGAACAGGAAAAATCCAACCGCCGCAATGAATGGTCCAATCATCAGCGGCAGGCGAGCTCCATAACGGTCGACCAAGCCTCCTGACCAGCGAGAGAGCAGGAACATAAGCAGAATAAGCGGTAAAACTGCGCCCCCGGCTGCTGTTGCGGAGTAGCCGCGCACCTGAATGAGATCGAGTGGAAGGACGAAGAAGAAAAATCCGACAGCCGCGTACAGCAAAAGTGTGAGCAAGTTCGCGCCACTGAAGGCCCGCGATCGAAACAGACTGAGAGGAACGATCGGCGAGGCCGTCCGCGATTCAATGAACGGAAACAGGGCCAGACAGATGACGCCGGCGACGAGGCTTCCCGCAACTCGTGGGTCTTTCCACCCCAGGCTTGTCGATTCGATGAACCCGAAGACGAGCCCAGTTAAGCCGAGAGTGGCCGCCAGCGTGCCCCACCAATCGATTTGCCGTTGTTGCTGTTTGCTCCGGCTTTCGGATACGTGCCACAGCGCAATCGCCGTGGCCGCGGTCGCCATGGGCACGTTGATGAAAAAAGCCCAGCGCCATGACAAATGTTCGATGAGCCATCCTCCCAACACGGGGCCGATCGCGGTCGTGATGGCGGTGGATCCCGACCAAGTACCGATGGCCCGACCGCGTTCGTTCTCCTCGAAGGAGGCGCTGATGAGAGCCAGGCTGCCGGGAACCATAAAAGCGGCGCCTATGCCCTGAATCGCCCGGAACACAATTAATTGCCCGAGACTCGCGGCCAGGCCGCAGGCCATGGATGCGATGGCGAATATCGCGACGCCAACCAAAAACATGCGGCGACGGCCAAATAAATCTCCCATCGAGCCGCCCACCAGAATCAGCGCCGCCAGGGTTAATCCGTAAGATTCAACCACCCACTGCACCCCCACGACAGTCGCGCCAAAGCTGTTTTGCAGTGCCGGCAGGGCCACGTTGACGACGGTGCTATCGATAAACGCCATGCTCGAGGCAAGGATGGTTGCCGCCAGCACCCACACTCCTGCTGTCTCGCGGCAGGGCGCGGTTGCGATTTGTGAACGGATGACGGCTTCGTCACAGGGCGGCCTCATGGCCACTTTTGGATGTCTTTGCGGCAGGGAACGGCTCTTATGGAAGCTGGTGTTTGGAGCTCTCCTGCTCGATGCGCGTTACAACAAGTTTCGCCACATGGCGCCAGCACTTCAAAACGCAAGCAACGAAGTAGCAGGGAGGTTAATGCTGATGTGCCAGGGCAACGTCTTCCAAAGTCACTTTGCGGAAAACGCTGGGATCGCCCAATCGTTTCATCGCGTCGAGGATCTCGATGCCAGCCAACCGCCCCTCCGAGTCGTAGTCTGCAGCGATGCCCTCGGCCAGTTGTGTGGTCGTGACGGTCGTTTCCTGGAAGCGAATGTAAAGCGCATCAACCTCTTGGTCGTAGGTTATCCTCATCGGCCGCTCCTTTAAATCGTGCGTGTAGTGATCGCTGCTTCAGTTGGGACGATCCAGTCCCGCGTCGCGGGATGGTATAAGAAAGCCCACCGTTTCAACGGTGGGTGGGAATTGGTATCGGCCCCGAGTGCCACGGGCACGGCACAGCCCCTTGTGCCGCAAATCACCGAATTTGCACGGTCCGTCGCAATAGGTTCTAAGAATGCCGCACGCTCTTACCTCCAATCTCCTGCATTGCGTTTTCAGCACCAAAGGTCGCGTCAATTCTATTCCCGATCCCGATGAGCTTGGCCGATACCTAGGCGGTGTGGCGCGTGAAAAGAGTATCCCTCTGATTATCGTGGGTGGCACGAACAATCACGTTCATCTTTTGATTGCATTGCCGGCGTCAATAACATTGGCCAAAGCGGTCCAGGAGCTCAAGGGAAATAGTTCGCGATGGCTGAATCAAAAGGGATCGCGATTCGCATGGCAGGAAGGCTACGGAGCGTTCAGTGTCAGCCAATCGAACAAACAAGCTGTCGTCGATTACATTCTCGAGCAACCGAAGCATCACGCCAAACGCACGTTCGAGGAAGAATTCGAGGCGATGTTGCGGAAGTCTGGTATCGGATACGATCCACGATATGTTTTCGGATAGGCCCCTGTGCCGTCCCCGCGGGACTCATATATCTTCCTTTCGCCTACCCACCGTTGAAACGGTGGGCTATCTTATGCCGTCCCGCCACACGGGACTGCAACCTGCCCAGACTGACGGTCTCACAAGGTAACGAACTGTGTGCCTGCTAATCATGAACATCCCCGTGGTTCCCCCTTTTGCTGCTCCCTTATCCCATCCCGTCTGCCCTATAATGGAAGGTTCTCCCCTCCGTTCTCATCCGGTAAGTAAGGGGTACTGATGGCCACAACTGAATTTGCTGTGCACGGCGCCGACCAGGGCGCCGGGCGTGAGCCTGTGCGTTAACGATTTCAGCATCCAGGTCGCAACCGTAAACGGGTCGGGCTCGCAGAGCGCCAACACCGTCCTGCTGCGGACGATCTTCCAAATGGGAGTGCCCGTTTCCGGCAAGAACATGTTTCCGTCGAACATTGCCGGGCTGCCGACCTGGTACACCATCCGCGCCAGTAAGAAGGGCTACATTGCGCGCAAGAAGGAAATCGACTTTCTGGTGGCGATGAATCCGGAGACCGCGAAGGAAGATGTGATGTCGCTGGAGGCCGGCGCTGTGGCACTCTACGACGAGCCGCTGAAGCTGAACGAGCTGCGCTCCGACCTGACCTTCTACGCCGTTCCCTACGACAAGATCACCGCCGCCGTATGTCCCGAGTCGAAGCTGCGCAAGCTGGTCAAGAACATGGTGTATGTCGGAGTGGTGGCGCGGCTGCTCAACCTCGACATGGTGGAAGTGGAGAAGGCGCTGCGCAAACAGTTCGCGAAAAAAGTGAAGGCCGCCGAGCTCAACTGGAACGCCGCGAAGGCCGGACACGACTGGGCCGAGTCCTCGCTCACCAAGGCCGACCCGTTCACGATCGAGCGCATGAACGAAACCAGCGGGATGATCATCATCGACGGCAACTCGGCGGCGGCGCTGGGCGCGATGTTTGCCGGGGTGACGGTCGTGACCTGGTATCCGATTACGCCGTCTTCGTCGCTGGTGGAGTCGCTGATTGACTACATGAAGGAGCACCGGATCGGCCCCGACGGTAAAGCGACCTTCGCTATTGTGCAGGCCGAGGATGAGTTGGCGGCCATCGGCATGGTGCTGGGCGCGGGATGGGCAGGCGCGCGCTCTATGACAGCGACCGCCGGGCCGGGCATTTCGCTGATGGCCGAGTTTGCGGGACTGGGATATTACGTCGAGATTCCCGGCGTGATCTGGGACATTCAGCGCGTTGGCCCGTCAACCGGATTGCCGACGCGCACCTCGCAAGGAGACATATCGTTCGTTGCGCGGTTGTCGCACGGCGACACGCAACATCCCATGCTGATTCCCTGCAGTCCGAGCGAGTGTTTCAGCATGGCCGGCGATGCCTTCGATCTGGCCGAGCAGCTGCAGACGCCGGTGTTCGTGATGTCGGACCTTGATCTCGGCATGAATAACTGGATGTCGCAGCCGTTCCAATATCCCGAGAAGCCGCAGAATCGCGGCAAGGTGCTGACCGCGGAAGACCTGGAAAAGCTTGGGGGCTTCGCTCGCTACAAAGACGTGGATGGCGACGCGGTTGGGTATCGCACCCTGCCAGGGACGGACCACCCGGCGGCGGCGTGGTTTGCGCGGGGCAGCGGCCACAACGAGAAGTCGCAGTACAGCGAGCGTCCCGACGACTACGCCAACAACGTGGACCGGCTGGCGCGTAAGTTCGATACTGCGCGCAGCCTGGTTCCGCGTCCTGAGATTGTGCGCAACGAGGGCAATGAGATCGGAATGATTGCCTACGGGACGTCGCACCACGCGGCGGTTGAAACTCTGGACCAGCTAGAAGCGGAGTACGGGGTGAAGACCGATTACCTGCGGCTGCGGGCTTATCCGTTCACGCGCGAGACGCATGAGTTCATCGCGAAACACAAGCGCGTGTACATCATCGACCAGAACCGCGACGGGCAGATGCTGGAGCTGCTGAAGCTCGACATTGCTGTGCCCGAGATCGGCAAGCTGCGCAGCATGCGCCACTACAACGGGCTGCCCATCGACGCGCGTTCCATCACCGACGAGATCATTTCGCAGGAGGGCAAGTAATGGCGACCACAGCCACTCCGCAACCGAAGACCAATCGTATCGGCCTCGCCGTGCTCGACTATCGCGGCGGCAAGACGACGCTGTGCGCCGGTTGCGGCCACAATGCAATCTCGGAGCGCATCATCGACGCCTTCTACGAGATGGGCATCGCGCCCGAGCGGGTGGTGAAGATGTCGGGCATCGGCTGCTCGTCCAAGAGTCCGGCGTACTTCATGGGCCGCTCGCACAGCTTCAACGCGGTGCACGGCCGCATGCCGTCGGTGACGACCGGCGCGGTGCTGGCGAATTCGAAGGTGGTGGCGCTGGGCGTCAGCGGCGACGGCGACACGGCGTCGATTGGGATCGGACAATTCGTTCACCTGATGCGGCGCAATCTGCCGATGATCTACATCATCGAGGACAACGGCGTGTATGGGCTGACCAAGGGCCAGTTTTCGGCGACGGCCGATCTCGGCTCGAAACTTAAGACCGGCATCATCAACGATCTGCCGCCGATCGATACTTGCGCGCTGGCCATTATGCTGGGCGCGACGTTCGTTGGCCGTTCGTTCTCCGGCGACAAAAAGCAGTTGCACACCATGCTGAAGGCCGCGCTGTCGCATCGCGGCACGGTGATGCTGGATGTCATTTCGCCCTGCACCACGTTTAACGATCACGAGGGTTCGACGAAATCGTACAAGTTCGTCATCGACCACGAAGAGCCGCTGCATGAGCTCAACTTCGTGCCGCACTTCAACGAAATCAACGTCGAGTACGACGAGGGCACGGCCCTCAACGTCACCATGCACGACGGCTCGACGCTGCTGCTGCGCAAGCTGGAGGACGACTACGACCCGACGAACAAGACCGAGGCCATCAAGCGGGTTATGCAGTCGCACGAGGCGGGCGAGGTGCTCACCGGGGTGTTGTACCTTAATACCACCGCGCCGAATTTCCTCGACATGATCAACATGACGGACCAGCCATTGGCGACCTTGCCGGAGAGCGCGACCCGCCCCTCGCGCGAGGCGCTGGAAGAGTGCATGGAGGAGTTGCGATAATCTGGAGCGTGACCGCTGAAGCGCAGCAGATGATCGAGCACGTCACGCGCCTGATTCGCAAACCCGGGCTGGTGATCGAGGAAAGCACACCACTGGTATCCTCCGGCCTGATCGACTCCATGGCATTGGTGGATTTGCTGGCCAAACTCGAGGACATCACTCACCTGCGGATTCCGCCGGGCAAGGTGCAACCCAAGGACATGGACACTGTGGCGCTGATGTTCGCGACCGCGCAGCGCGTGGGCAAGCCACGCAAGCAGTAAGGGCCCATCTTGAGCGCGACTCCGGCCAACGCGGTTTCCGATGCCCCGATCGTCAGCGACGTGAAGCGGCAACGGCGCATCAAGCTGGCGCTGTTTCTGTGCTCGCTGCTGCTCAGCGTTGGGGCGTTCGTCGCGATTGATTACGGCTATAGCAAGGTGGTTTTGGGATCGGCGGTTTCCGGCGGCCCGCAAGGGTTCTGCTTCAGCCGCGATCCGGTGCGTGCCTTCGCGTTTCGCCCGAACTGCTCGTGTGTTCGTCCATGGCTGGGAAGCTCGTATGAGTTCAACACCAACAATCTGGGGTTTCGCGACGAGCGGGTGCGCGAGGTTCCACTTACCAGCTTCGCGGCCGCGCATTCTGATTCTGGGAGATTCTGCGCCGGAAGGCATGACGAGCTGGCAGGACAGCTTCATCGGGCGCATCGCCGCAAATTTCCCGCAGTACGAGTTTCTGAACTCCAGCGTGGAAGGCTACTCGCCGTCGAATTACCTGAATACCGCGAGAATGGTGCTGGAGAAGGGCGTCGAATTCGATGAGGCGATCGTCTTCATCGACATCTCCGATGCGCAAGACGAGGCGGCGTTCTTCCACGACAAAGATACGTCTGGCGCCGTTGCGACCGCTAGCCACAAGCTGAGCAAAAGCAGTTGGTATTCCGATGAGCGTTTGTGGATCAACAACAACCTGCTGCTGACGAATGATGTGTTCAATTTCTTCGAGCAGTGGCTGGTGCGGCTGGGGTGGTATCACCTTGATCTGGGACACGGGGGCAACGAGTTCGACCTGGAGCGCTCGGCGTGGACGTATCGCACGGTCTCCGATACCGAGCCTTACGAGACGGGATATGCACCGCTCGGGCTGGAGGGTGGCATCGCCAAAGAGAAGTCGAAGATGGACACGCTATGGCTCGAACTGCAGGAGCGGAACATTCCGCTCAGTGTGGTTGTGTATCCCTGGCCGGCGCAGATCGCTCACGATACGGTTGATTCGCGGGAGGTGCGCATCTGGCGCGACTGGTGCCAGGGCAAGTGCAAGCGTTTTGTGACGCTCTTCCCGGCGTTCTTTGCGATCAAAGAGCAGTGCCCGCCTTTGCAGCCGGGCTGCTGGTATCTGAGTCATTTCATCTTCGGCGATACACATTACAACTCCGCGGGCGATGCGGTGGTGGCGGAGGTGGTTGGCAAGAGCCTGGCAGAGACGCCGGTATTGAGACACAAGGGCACAATGGGCCCGTAGGGCGATACAGAAGCACGTGAGTGCTGGGGGAAGGAACGATTAAATTGTGAGAGTCCCTTCAGGGACGATACAAAATCGTGCCGTCCTGCCGGACTCACCCGACGGGATTCGCCTCACCCAGGACTTACGTCCTGGGCTACGATTGTGCCGCCCTGCGGGCTGGCAACTCTGGTATGGATTTAGGAGTTAGCACAAGGGTATTCGCCTATACGCTGGGTCTCATCGCCAGCGTGCTCGTCCTCGCCCGCGTGCGCTCGCGCGGTACGCGGCAAATCTTCCTGCTCGCCTTCAGCTACGCGCTGTACCTCACCTGGGGCGCGTGGTTCCTGCTGGTTCTGCTCGTCTCGACGGCAATGAACTTCGTGCTGGGGCGGCAAATGCAGCGCAAGCCTTCGGCCGGCGTGTTGTGGGCGGGACTGGTCTTCAATCTATTGCTGCTCGGCGTGTTCAAGTATCTACCGAGCGCGGCGGTTTCGCTTCCGTTCGCATCGCTACAAAAGTTCTCTCACCTTGCCCTGCCACTGGGGATTTCCTTCTGGACGTTCCAGGCGATGAGCTACCTGCTCGACTTGTATCGTGGCGAGGAGCTCGATCCGTCTTTCGTAGAATTCGCGCTCTACATGGCGTTCTTCCCGGTGACGATTTCCGGCCCAATCTGCCGCATGCCGGAGATGTTGCCGCAATTCCGCTCCGAGACGCCGCCGTCGCGCGACGACAGGGTCCGCGGACTATGCCGCATCGCGACCGGGCTGCTGATGATGCAGATCGCGCAACTTCTGGGGAAAGGACTGCTCAGCGGCCAGGGAATCAATGCCGGCTTCGACCAGCTCCACAACTGGAGCGGGCCGGATGTCTGGTGTCTCGCACTGGGCTACGGCCTGCAAATCTTCTTCGATTTCGCCGGCTACTCGCATATTGCGATTGGCGCGGCGCGGATGCTCGGCTTCACGGTGCCGGAAAACTTCGCGCGCCCGTTCGCGTCGACCACCCCATCGGTCTTCTGGACGCGCTGGCACATGTCGCTGTCGTTCTGGATTCGCGACTATGTGTTTTTGCCGCTGGCGATGCTTAGCCGCCAGGACTGGTGGAGGAAGTTCTGCCTCCTCATCGCGATGGTGCTCTTCGGCATCTGGCACAACGCGACAATTCTGTTCGCATTGTTCGGTGTCTACCACGGAGTGCTACTCATCCTGCATCGTCAGGCGCAGCAAGTAGAGCGCAAGTTCGACTGGCAGCCGTCATCCAAAGTGTGGAGCGTGTTGTCCTGGATGTTGACCATGGCGCTGGTCAACCTGGGATGGATCTTCTTTCGCGCTGGGTCGCTGGCGCAGGCGGGGCAGATGTTCTCGGCGCTGCTCTCGCCCGCAGGCTACGCGCATCCTCTTCTTCACCGCAGCTTGTATTTGCTGATCACAGTTGTCGGCGCGGGATACGCGGCGACATTGATCGTGCTCGACATACTGGATAGCTACTCTGAGCGGCTGCAGACTTCGGCGAACGCGGCGTCAAGCGCGGCCGCAATTGCACTGCGCGACCGCTGGGTTTGGCTGGCGCCAATCTGGGCCTGTGCTTGCGTCCTGGTGCTGACCCTGGTGCCGCACCAGGGCCGCGCTGCCAATGTGTTTATGTATCGGTTCTTCTAACCGCTACAGGACGAATTCAGAATAAACGCGTGCCGTTTCAGGCCGCGCTCATTACGAATTCATCAACTTTCATGTCCAGGGTCTCTTGATCGGCTAGAATGTAGGGTAAAATCAGCGGACGGTTGCCCCTTTGCGGTCGAGGTTCTTGCTGCCTTAGGGGTCGGCGTTTTGGGAGACACGGGTATGGGCATCTTCAGGACAACGGGTCAGCGGGTTGGGACTGCGGGTCAGCTTTTTTCTTTCTTTTGGAGCACTAAGCGGTGGTGGCTCACGCCCATCCTGATTACTCTGGCCATTTTTGCCGTGGTGCTGATCCTGGCCCAGAGCTCCGCGATCGCGCCGTTCATCTACACCTTCTTCTAAAGGAAACGCACGATGTTGCTTCATTTCATCAAGCTGCATTGGCGGGCCGTTCTGGTCATCGCCCTTCTGGCTTTTGCTATCTGGGCCTGGCTACCGGCGCGGTTGAAAGTGACGCTTAAGGCGGGCTGGAACAAGTTCGGGCACGCGATCGGCAATTTCAATGCGCGCGTCCTGCTCACGGTGCTCTATTCCATTGTGATCTTGCCATTTGGCTTGGCGGTGCGCCTCTTTTCCGATTCTCTCCACACCAAGAAGCGCCCGGAAGCCTGGTTCGACCATCCTGCCAATCCCAACACTTTGGAAGAGGCTCGGCGCCAAGGCTGACATGAATATCCTGGGAATCTCCTGTTATTACCACGACGCCGCTGCCGCACTGTTGCAGGATGGCCAGCTCATCGCGGCGGCGGAAGAAGAGCGCTTCAGCCGTGTCAAGCATGATTTCGGGTTTCCTCACCAGGCCATCCAGTTCTGCCTGGAGAGCGGTGGCATTCAGGGCGGCGATCTCGACTACGCCGTCTTCTATGAGAAGCCCTTCCGCAAATTCGATCGCATCCTGATGACCGTGCTGCAGACGTATCCGCAGTCGTACAAGGTCTTTCGTGAGTCGATGATCACCTGGATGATCGACAAGCTGTGGGTGGGGTCGAAGATTTCCGCGGAACTGAATATTCCCATCGCAAAGATTTTGTACGCCGAGCACCACATGTCGCACGCCGCCAGCGCGTTCCTGTGCTCGCCATTTGATGAAGCCGCGGTGCTCACCGTTGACGGCGTAGGCGAGTGGGTGACGGGAACGTGGGGCACTGGTCGCGGCAACCAGATCGACATCAAGAAGCAGATGCTGTTTCCGCACTCCATCGGCCTGCTGTACAGCGCGTTCACCGCATTTCTGGGATTCGAGGTGAACGAAGGCGAATACAAGGTGATGGGCATGGCGCCCTACGGGCAGCCGCGCTATGTGGATAAAGTTTGGAAGCTGGTGCGCCAGGAGGCCGACGGCTCGTTTTCGCTGGACATGGATTACTTCTGTTTCCAGCACTCGACGACGCGGACGTTCAACAACAAGTTTGTGCAGCTTTTCGGCGAGCCGCGCCCGCCGAAGATGCTGTTCTTCACCGAAGATTCGGGATTCCCGGCCTATTTCGGCGAGGCGCCGTCGAATTTCCGCGAGCTTTGCAAGCTCAATCAGCATTATGCCGATATCGCCGCCAGCATCCAGCAGGTGACCGAAGAGGTGCTCATCTGCATGGCGCGGCAACTGCACAAAGAAACCGGCCTGAAGAAGCTGTGCATAGCCGGCGGCGTGGGACTGAACAGCGTCGCCAATCACCGCATCTTGCGCGAAACGCCGTTTGATGATGTCTTCATCCAACCCGCGGCGGGCGATGGGGGCGGCGCGCTGGGCGCGGCGCTTTGGGCCGACAACATGCTGCTGGGCAACAAACGTCGTTTCCGCATGGACCATGCCTACTGGGGCAAGTCATACTCTGAGGCCGAAGTGCATCGGTTCCTGCAGGAGAACGGAATCCCGTACGAATGTGTCGAGGACGATGACCGGCTGCTCGACCTAGCCGTCGAGCGCCTGCAGCAAGGGAATGTGATCGGCTGGTATCAGGGGCGATTCGAGTGGGGACCGCGCGCGCTGGGGAATCGGAGCATCATTGCCGATGCTCGCAATCCGCGGATGAAGGACATCGTCAATACCAAAATCAAGTTTCGCGAGCCGTACCGGCCATTCGCGCCGTCGGTGCTCGCCGAGCGCACGGAAGAATTCTTCGAGCTGCCGAATGCGGCGGAGCATTATCCAGCGCGATACATGTTGTATGTGGTTCCGGTGCGGCCGTCGAAGCACGATGTGTTGCCCGCCATCACCCACGTGGATGGAACCGGGCGGCTGCAAACAGTTTTTGAAGACGCCAGCCCGCGCTATCACCGGCTAATCAAGCGCTTCGCGCAGGCGACGGGCATTCCGGCGGTGCTAAATACCTCGTTCAACCTGAAGGGCGAGCCGATCGTGACCACTCCCGCCAACGCGTTTAGCACCTTCTCGCGCAGCGAAATGGACATGCTCTTCCTTGGCAACTTTGTGGTGGAGAAGGAACGCATGAAGCGCAGCCCGGAACAGCTGGCCGAAGCAGTCGGAGCGAAATAGAAGTACGGTGCCCCAGGTTCGGCCATCCTTTGGCCTAACCTGGGCCCAGGTTAGCGTCCAGAAGAAGGACGCAAACCTGGGATAGCGCCGGTGCACGTTGCTGTGCTCTAAGGTGCGCACACTTGTCTCCAGTCGTGTGTGAGTGCGTTAGAAAGGCCGCAAAGTCAGCGCGGGCCTTTTGGGACGCCGTAAAACAGCAACCCAGAGCGGTTCATGCTGCCCGAATGGTTCACTCCGCACGAGGGGGAGTTACACTCGACAGCAAATGTGCGGACGATACCGCCTCTCCCGGCGTGCGAGCGGGCTGCTCGGGACGCTTACGTTCAGGCGAGCGAACAATATCGCAGCACGGTCTTGACCGCCTTCGAGAATGTCGCGGACACGTTGCACGCGCTGAAAGAGGACGCCGATGCGCTGAAGGCCGCGGCCGTGGCCAAAGACGCGGCCGCTGTCACCCTTGAACTTGCCTCAAAGCAGGTTCGCGCCGGCTACGCGAATTATCTGGTGCTGCTGAACGCCGAGCAGATGTATCAGCAAGCTGTGATCAGTTTGGCACAAGCGCAGGCCAATCGTTATCTGGACACTGCAGCATTGTTCCAAGCGCTCGGCGGCGGATGGTGGAACCGCGCCGACATTCCTAAGAGCTAGCTACGACAACGGTAGGTTCACTCTTGAAATTCCGGGCTGGCCTCGAAACCGGTTTCCGCTCACTCCGGCTTTCCCGTGTAGTGCTCTTTCGCATGCACGGCTGCGTGGTCCTCTGCGGATTCCAGGTGCGTAAACACTTCCGCCGGCACGCTTAGCTCTTGCGGCAAACGCTCTTCCAGCAGGGTCGCTAGACGATGGGCCTCGCCCACGGCCAGTAGGTGTGGGAACAGCAGGTGCACTTCGATGATCTGCCGATAGCCCGTTGTACGGTAGCGCACGCCGTGATATTGCAAACCCAGATCGCTACAGATGGCGTCCAGCTTGCCGCGGATTTCTTTTCCAATTGTCGGATCGGAATGGTCGAGCAGCCCTACAGCAGAACGCCACACCAGGCGCCCGCCTGACCATAGGATATTGATCGCCACCAGAATCGCCAGCAGTGGATCAAACGGTTTCCACTTGGTCAGCATGACCAGGCCGAGGCCGGCTACCACTCCGAAACTCGTCCAACTGTCGGTGAGGACGTGCTTGCCGTCCGCCTCAAGAATGAGGGAGTGGTTGCGCTTCCCGGTTCGTATCAGGTACCACCCCAATCCGGCATTGAGCACCCCCGCCGTCAGTACCACCAGCGTGCCCGCTCCCAAGTTCTCCAGGCGCAGACCAGCCATCCATTTCTCGACGGCTGCGTAAAGAATAAAGATTGCAGCCAGCACGATCATCGCGCCTTCAAAGCCGGCGGAGCAAAACGTAATGCGTTCGTACCCGTAGAGGAATTGTGGTGCTGCCGGCTTGGTGCTAAGCCGCAAGCTGAAAGCCGCGAACGCCACCGCGATCACATGAATCACGGATTCCGCCGCATCGGACAGGATGGCCGCCGAGCCGGTCATCAAGTACGCCGCCATCTTGCCGACCAACATCAACACGCCGACGGCCAGTGACATCCGTATGGCAATGCGCATAGCGCGCAGCTGGCCTTCATCACGGGAGGAGCCGCTTCGCGGCGAGGCGACCGGCGCAACCACGGCTAAACGGGATTCGAGCGCGATCCGTTCGTCCACGATGCACGCACTCCATCAGTTTGCGGAATTGCTATTTTTTCACGGAGTGACGTGATGGCGATGTGATGGCACTCACAAGCTATTGCGATGGTGACGTCGCGAGAATCTGGGAGCAGCCAGACTAGGCCGCGCGTTCGCGAACCACGTAATCCTCGTGCACTTTTTTCTTCTGGGTCGAGAGCGGCTGAGGTCGTGCAAGCAGACGGGTGGAGTTCAGAATAAACGTCAGCTCGGAAGTCACGTGAATGAACGCAGCGAGTAAAAGGGTTGAGGAAGCCCAGGCTGGCGAGGACCATACCGACGGCGTCAACCCCGAGCGTTCCATAAAAATTCTGGTAGATGACGGTTCGGCACTTCCTTGCGATCTTTACTGTCTATACAAACTTGCTGAGGTCGTTGCCGATGATCACCACGTTATTGCACCCGGCCCGTGTCGGTTGAGGTGGTGCCGCGGGAGATGTGGGCAGACCCAGCACCACGTGCCAATTGGTCAACGATAGACGAAGAGAGTCATGAAGCCAAAATCCATGTGGGTTTGCTGATGGCAGTGGAATAGCGTTGACCCTGGATTGTCTGCCGTGAAGTCAACGGTGGAATTCGTGCCGGGCTCAATGACCAGCACGTCTTTTCTGAGTCCCGACATTTTTTTGCCGCCAAGATTCGTCACTTCAAAGGTGTGCCGATGCAGGTGAATGGGGTGCGCGTCCATGCTGCGGTTGGTCATCACCAGGCGGTAACGCGTGCCTTGCGTGAGCGGAATCGTGTCGGTGTGAGGAAACGACTTGCCATTGATCATCCAGCGATCGAAGTCTCCATGCCCGGTGAACTTCGATTCGAAAACCATCGGAATCTCTGCAACCTCCGTCTGACCTCCGCCGGCTACATTGGCAAACTGGAAATAGTTCCAGGTTGTCGGCGGAGGTTCGATCCATTTCGGAGCGCCCGTCTGATTGGCGTATTCGAACACGATGCCCATGCCTGCCGAACGCAGCTGCTTCCGTGTTTCTCCCATGATCCACACGCCGGGATGATTCATGACAATAATTAGATCGGCGCGCTCGGCCGGACCGAGACGAACTGCCGATACGCCTGTTGGGCGGGGAACGGGATTGCCGTCCATGGCGACAACTTGCATTTGATGTCCGGAAAGTGCGATCCAGTGCATCGCGGTTGCGCTGGCATTCAGCAGATGTACCGATACTCGCTGGCCTTCCTTCACCTTGATCGGGTCGGCATAACCCAGCATTCGATCGTTGATAGTGGCGTAGTCGTAGAACGCATCCATCGACGCATCTCCGCCGCCGCCCATATAGGCGTTCCAATCATGCAGCGTCAGGAAAACTTCCTGATCATAGTTTCCGGGTTCGCTCCGTGCATCAATTTGGAAACAGCCGAATTGACCGGTGTAGAGGCCGCGCGTCAGATTGCGCCCGGCAAAGGCATGCGTGTGATACCAGCGAAATCCCGCAGGCCGCGGCGCGAACTCATAGAGGAAGGTCTCACCTGGAGCGATCATCGGTGAACCCTCTTCCATCGCTCCGTCCATGTACGGCTCGGTGAACAGTCCATGGCAATGCACGATCTCGGGAACGTTGCTGCGGTTCGTTACCTGAATTCGAATGGGTTTGTTCTCCGGCCAGCGGATCAGCGGTCCCGGCACCTTGCCGTTATAGGCAACGGTCTCAACCGTTTTCTTCGGCGCAATCTCCAGACGCAGCGGCGCAATCTCCAGACGGTAATCGGGCTGTGGCTCCCAAGGATTCAGCACACGCGGGCTCACCGCAGCGGACAAGATTCCCGCTCCCATGGCGGCCATGAACTCACGACGGTTTACCGCTTCTCTCATTGCGTGCTGTCCGAGGTTCCCGGGTGCTGATGGCTCCAGTCGAAGCGCCGTCCCAGAATGCATTTGATGATGAGGCGATCGGTCGATGCCGTCGGTCCCAAGCCTACACCGAAGTTGATTTCCCAACGAGGAGAGACGTTCAGATCGGCAACTGCAAACAACTGCTGTTGCTGATTGTGTAGCGTGGCCGGGTCGAAGAACTCGCCGTAATCAGCGTAGTACTCGAACCCCGCAGAGACAACTCGCGTGAAGTCATAACTGATTTTCCCGGCCGGAGCGAAAGTGATCCCCAGGTTGACGCTCTGGCCATGGAAGGAGCGGTCTAAAGCGAGATTCGTCGCCAGATACCACCGGCCAAATTGCTTGTCGATGATCGGCCGTATCTCCAGCGTCCATGTGTCGACGGCGAACACGGGACGTTGATATCCGAACTCAAATGAAATGCTGGCGCCGACGGGCCAGTGCCAGCGATCAGGCGCGCGGACGCGCGGGCGAATGTGGCTGCCAACCCACTGAATGCCATAACCACTTTTCTCTGATGTAAAAATGTAAAATCCCAACTCCGACCAGTCGTTCAATCCAGTCGTGATCTCAAGCGTCTCATGCTCGGCGTGGTTGGTGGGGTAGAGGCCGTCAGCGGTTTTGTTCGAGCCGGGAACTGGCTCTGAGCCGATCACTGTGAAGTTGCTGTGCAACTCCACCATGGTCGTCTGCGGAGCTACCGTGTCCGATCCGTAGACCTGGATCTCGTAGTTATCCTGAGCCCACGCGCCAGCAGTGCCAATGGCAATTACTATCAACAGCCAACAAGTGGCTGTCGGTCGGCACAAAACCCATCTCTGCCCATCGTGCGACAAACTCGCGTCTTTCTTCACTGTTGAACGCTGAAAGACAATTGTAGGGCGGCGGAGAGCAATAGTCATGCTCGTCGGCAAGCAGTTCTGATGCTGGATTCTCGGGAACCGATGGTCTCTACCTCTAGGCCCGTTTGCGACTTGTGCCCCAAAGCATTCTCCTTCTGACCCGGCAGATGAACGCCTTGTCATGCACGGGAGATGGCCTCTTCATGTTCAGCTACTAATCTGACGTTGATGAGCTGGTTCCTGGAGCTCCCAGACTCAATTGATGGTGGAGTCAACCCGTGCATGCGGGGGCAGTCTTTTTCCAGCATGCAGCGGCTGCGGTCTTTGTGAATCGTCGAGGGAAGCGAATGCAAATACTTGTGTTTCTGCGGAACGCCGACACGGTCGCATACGTGACGAGAGCCCCTCAGCCCTTAGCAAACCCAATCCCTGCCCGTCCTAGACGAACATTTCGTCTCATTTGGACAACTGTTCTCCTCCTGATATTGCTTGCGTACTCGCAGCCGACTGCGCAGGCGCTACAACAATCTGGTCTCGGCTCCTTCGTACCTACGCCCCAGGCGCCGCTTCCCGATGAGCCGCCTGCACCGCACCAAGATCAATCGAAGTCTTTCGCCGGTTCATTGGGAACGGCGGCTCGAACCATTGGGCACGATGAGCTCCACATCATCAAGTCGCCGTTTTCGCTCAGTGCGCTTAAGTGGGACGCGCTCGCACTTGGGGCTACCAGCATCCTGATCGCAAACGATGAAAGCGTGCTATATCAAGTTCCGGCAGGTTGGCACTCCGCGAGCATTAATATTTCGGATGCCGGTGTATACGGCTTGGGCGCTGCGGCGGGCGGCATTTTCGTCACTGGTTTACTGACGCATAACGACCATGCGACGGTCACGGGCATACGCAGCGCCGAAGCAAGTATCGACAGTGTCCTTCTCTATGCCGCTCTGAAAGCCGTTCTGGCGCGGCAGCGCCCCTACACCGGCGTGGGCGAAGGCAAGTTCTTTGCAGGCAGTTGGAGTAACGGCTCCTTCCCGTCCGGACATGCGGCTTTTGCCTGGACGCTGGCCTCGGTCATGGCACACGAATATCCGAACTGGCCGATGCGGCTACTTGTGTATGGCGTGGCGATAGCGGTCAGCACGACCAGGGTGACTGGAGGTGTGCACTTTCCCGCTGATGTTTTCTCGGGCTCCGTGATCGGATTTGGTGTGGGAACCTACGTTACGCATAAGGACCGTCCCAAAGTGCCGTTGCCGCATTCGCAGAACAAGATCACGGGCGTAAAGAACGCGATCCTGGAGCACGTGACGTTTCAGTAGCGGCCATACCAAGTCGCCTCTCGGAGTCGACCATGCACGCTGATCCGCTATTTGCTTGCTTAGAAGTTGAGCAGAGACTTGGTCGTCGGACGCACGCTTGTTCTCATTTAGGGCCCACCGATCATGGGAATGCGATCTATATTAGGCGCTCAATCCAAGCGAGGTTCCAATTGAAAAGTCTTCAACTCACCATAGCCTTGTGTTCTTTAATCTTCGTGCCCACGGCGATCTCTGCCCAAGAACCGCCGTCAAATAGAAGCTTGACCGCGAATTCCGTCTTCCAGCAACAGTGCGCGAAGTGTCATGGAAAAACCGCCGAGGGCCGCCACTTCGGGGGACCATCGCTTAACTCCGAGAAAGTCGCAGCCACCTCTACCGATGAACTGCGCAACATCATTACCAACGGCAAAGGCCGCATGCCCAAATACGCCGGCAAACTAACATCGGAAGAGATCGACACTCTGGTCCAGCAAGTCAAAGCCTTGAACAAGAAATGACTCGTTTGACAATCTCGCGTGGAAAGTCACTGGCCCGGTTCTCGTCCGTAGAAGAGCATCTGGTGGGCATGATCCGCAAATGAACAATTTGTCATGTCGACGCAAGTCACCCCTCATGCGTGTTGAATAGAGTTAGAGAACTCGGGATCACATCCCCGACTCGTCAACACAAAAAAGAGGAATCGAGAGACCATGCGAATCGCAGGGGTAGCCGGCGCATTCCCGCGCCACTACTATCGCCAGGAAGAGATTGCCGCAGCCCTCAAACGACACTGGGCCGACCGGCTGGACAATCCCAAATTGCTTGATCGCCTATTGACACGAGTCGGGGTAGAGGGCCGACACCTGGCGCTGCCGATTGAAAAATATGACGAGCTAACAACGTGGGGCAAGGCCAACGATGCCTGGACCGAGGTTGCCGAAGACCTGGCAGAGCAGGCACTGTGTCGCTCGCTGACGCGAGCAGGGCTTGCAGAAGCCGACGTTGACGCCATCTTTTTCGTCTCTGTCACGGGGATAGCGAGTCCATCCATCGAGGCGCGCCTTATCAATCGCATGCATTTGCGCCCCAACGTCAAGCGCATTCCAATTTTCGGTCTTGGCTGCGTGGCTGGAGCCGCCGGCATCGCCCGTGCCGCTGACTACGTTCGGGCTTACCCCGGCCAAGTCGCTGCCCTGATCTCCGTCGAGTTGTGTTCACTGACGTGGCAACGCGGCGACCTGTCCGTCGCTAACCTGATCTCTTCAGGACTGTTTGGTGACGGTTCGGCGGCCGTGATCGTTTGCGGTGAAGAGAGGCAAGGCGGCGGCCCACGCATTCTGGCCGCTCGCTCTTCCTTTTATCGCGGTACGGAAGACGTGATGGGATGGGACATCTCCGACACTGGCTTCAAAATAATACTTTCAACTGAGGTCCCTAACATGGTTCGCAAGCATCTGGCACATGACATCGATGCCTTTCTTGCTGAGTACGACTTGGGCCGCGACGACATTGACACCTGGATCATGCATACCGGGGGGCCGAAGGTGTTGGAGGCGACGGCTGAAGCTTTATGCCTGCCGAAAGGCGCTCTCGATGTCTCGTGGCGATCCCTGCGCCGGGTGGGGAATCTCTCGTCAACCTCCGTGCTGCTCGTTTTGGAAGAATTCATGAATCGGCGGCGACCAGCGCCGGGCAGCTACAGCATCCTCGCGGCTATGGGCCCAGGCTTTTGTGCTGAACTGGTTCTGCTGCGTTGGTGAAGACGAATGCACCCAGGGACCTCGCGAAACCGAAGTGCTTGTTGTCGGCGGCGGGCCTGCCGGACTAGCCGCGGCTCTCGCTGCGCGACAAGCGGGACTCGACGTTCTTGTTGCCGACTCTGCCCATCCTCCCATTGATAAAGCTTGCGGCGAAGGCATCATGCCTGACGGTCTGGCGGCGCTGGAGCAGCTAGGTGTGCGCGTGGATGTCACGAAAGCCGCGCCGTTCTCGGGCATCCGTTTCATCAATGGCACCCAGCAGGCGGAGGCCCGTTTCCACCAGGGTGTCGGATTGGGCATACGTCGCACCACGTTGCACCAACAACTGGTGAATGCAGCGACGCTAGCCGGAGTGCGCTTGCTGTGGGAACGCCGGGTGACGGCGCTGGCCGACGGCCGAGTGCTGCTCGACGGCGAAACCGTGCGCTGCCGTTGGGTGATCGGCGCTGATGGCCAGAACTCACGAATCAGGCAGTCTGCCGGACTCGGTGATGCTGTTAACGAACGAGTTCGCTTTGGGTTTCGCCAGCACTATCGAGTTAAGCCGTGGTGCGAATTGGTGGAAGTGCATTGGGGCGATTGCGGGCAGATGTACGTGACGCCGATCAGTGCCGACGAGGTATGTGTGGCCTTCATTACTTGTCAGAAAACGCTGCGTTTGCATGAAGCCATTGGGTGCTTTCCACAATTGGCTTCGTGTGTTGCGGAAGCACCAGCTGAAGAGCCCACTCGCGGAGCCGTGACCGCCTCGCGACGTCTGGCGAAAGTGCATCATAACCATGTCGCATTAATAGGGGAAGCGGCGGGCTCGGTCGACGCCATCACTGGCGAAGGATTAGCGATTGCTTTTCGACAAGCCATTGCGCTTGCAGACGCGCTCGTCGCTGACGATCTCTCGCTATATGAAGCTGCCCATAGACGCATCATGCGGCTGCCGCGCACAATGGCGTCACTCATGCTGAGCATGGATGGCCGTCCAGCGTTTCGCACACGCCTATTTCGCGCCTTCGAAGCACACCCTGAAATCTTCGCCCGCATGCTGGCGGTTCACACCGGGGCGGTATCGCCCGCCGATTTCGGCGTGAGGAATGGCTGGTCGCTCGGCTGGCATCTGCTGACCGCAAAATCCTGAACGCCCATGCCTAACATTCGCTATCGGATGCGTCGAATCGTCCACAAAGACGGACTTCTACTTCTGTTGGTGACAGCTTTCTGCAGCGCGGCGCTCGCGCAGCAGGTGCAGGTCACGCTGGATCCGGCACAGACGAAGATCAACATCTCAGTTCACGATGTTCACGGGGGGTTCCAAGGCAACTTCAAGTTGAAGAGCGGGATTCTGACCTTCGATCGCAAAACCGGAACCGCCAACGGCGAGTTAATTGTAGATGCCGCGACCGGGGATACGGGCAACAGCAGCCGTAATCGCAAAATGTACAAAGAGGTTCTCGAGATCCAGCGCTATCCCGAGATCACCTTCATCGCAAGGAAAGTCGTAGGGGATGTGGCGGCGCAAGGCAGCTCCAACATTCAGGTGCAAGGCATATTCCACATCCACGGCGTCGACCACGACCTCACGCTGTCGGTACCCGTGCAGTTGAGCGGCGACAAGGTGACTGCGACGACCAGCTTTGTCGTGCCCTATGAATCGTGGGGAATGAAGAATCCCAGTCTGTTTTTTCTTCGCGTCGACGGCAAAGCCGACGTGAGTGTCTCGACGGTCGGACGTGTGACTTTGGTGAACGAGGGCAATTCTGTTCGCTGATTCGATTCTGTCTGCGGCGTAGCGACCTGCGGACCGCTCAAGACGAGCTTCACGCTTTGGCGCTCAACACCTCGGACATCGGCAAGGAAAACACGATTGCAGCACCACCGCCGGAACGATCTTCGATTCTGACTCTACCGCCGTGTGCTTGCGCTACTGCTTCGACGAAAGCTAGTCCCAGTCCGTGCCCAGTAGATTGATCGCCCTTGACGAAGCGTTCGAAGGCGTGTTCGCGCAGCACGCGAGGAAAGCCGGGTCCATCATCTTCGATCGCGATCACTGCCTCTCCGTTTTTCGCCCGCAGTGAGACGTTGATGTGACGATGCGCGGGAAGGTGTGCAACCTCATTGTCCAACAAGTTGGCGATGGCGCGATTGAGCAGCGACAGATCGGCATCAACCGTGACCGGCTGCAGACTGGCAATCACCTGGTGATGATTCATGTCCATGGCCGGCTGGTACAAATCGATCAGCTGGCGCAAAAGCTCCGACAGGTCGACTGACTCTTTCTGCAGTCGCAGAGCGCCAGCGTCCGCCTCAGCCAGATCGAGCGTAGTGTTCAGCATCAGCGAAAGGCGGTCTAAACTCTCGACGGCTTCGGCCACGCGCTCGCGCCAGCGGCCATTCTCATCGTAGGAAAGCGCAACTTCCAAGCTGCCGCGGACGGACGTCACCGGACTCTTCAGGTCGTGCGCGACCGAATCGGTCAGGACGTGCAACTGATGCACCGAAGCCTGAATGCGATCCAGCATGCGATTGAATGTGCGCGATAACCGCGAGATTTCGTCGGAGGATGAGCCCTCAGGAACACGTGTGCTGAGATCCCCAGTACCGATCTCGGAAACGGTTTCGGTTATGCGCACGACGCGCGCGAGAGTGCGATGCGCGACAATCCAGGCAATGGCGAACCCGAGGACTACAGTCGAGGCCCATGCGAGTACACAGCTCGCCGTCAAGCGGGACAGCATCTTCGAACCGGCTACGTCGGAGAACCCTAGATAAACGCTCCCGCCGTCAGGACGGGCGTGGTAAACGACACGAAACGGTTTGTTCCACCCAGGAACTTTCATGCTGGCCGGTACTCCCGGAACCAGGCTGGCACTCTGAATGGCCTGAACAAACGGTGCCTTAGGTTCCGGACCCACCCAGATGGGTGAAACGCCGGGATCGGCGTGCAGGAAGAATACTGTGTTCTGCTGCTGTTCCTGTCCGGTAGGAGCAACTTCGTGAGTCGCCAACTCCGCTACCTCCTGCACCAGTCGTTTATAGAGACTGTCGCGAGGAGTGTTGGCGGATACCTCGGCGAGGGTTTCGGCTTCGCCACTTAACCAGTCGTCGCTGCGCTGACGGATGTCGCGGGCGATCAGCAGGTACATTATAGCGAACGCGATTGCACTGCCGATGGCGAACGCTACCGTCGGCCAGCCAGCTACGCGCCAGGCTGCAGTAGATCTGCACGAATCACGATTCTCGGAGGACATAGCCCACCCCGCGAATAGTACAAATCAAGGGATGCTCTGAGCCGACATCTACTTTGTTCCGCAACCGATAGATGTGCACGTCAACAACATTCGTTGCCGGGTCAATGCGCATGCCCCAAACCTGATCCAGAATCATGGTGCGCGTCACCACGCGGCCGGCGTTGCGGCACAGATATTCCAAGAGCGCAAACTCCTGCGTCGTAAGTTGCAGGATCGTGTCACCGCGTCGCGCTTCACGGCGCACCAAGTCCAGTTCGAGATCGCGAACTCGCAGGCGAACCGACTCGGTTTGCACAGGCGAGCCACGGCGAAGGAGGTTCCGCAGGCGCGCAAGGAGTTCGGCTAGTGCAAACGGTTTGGTGAGGTAGTCGTCACCGCCTTGCTCCAAACCTCGGACGCGCTCATCCACCGAGCGCCGCGCCGACAGAATCAGCACGGGCGACGACTGCCCTTGCGCGCGACACCGCGCGATGAGGTCCAGGCCGTCGATGTCAGGCAGACCAAGGTCGATGATGGATGCATCGTAAACCGTCTCCGCCGCCGCGGCCAGCGCCGAAGCCCCGTCGCGCATGGCGTCAACCTGGTACCCCGACTCGCTCAATCCCCGCTTCAGGAACTCACGAATTGCGTTATCGTCCTCTACAACAAGCAAACGCACGTTTTTCCTCGTGCTATCTATATTAAGCAAGTGGATGGATCGATTGTGCCATTCCGCGGGGTGACAACGCGAGCGTCGGTCCGCCGAGCCCGCGCTTCACCTACGGCAAAGCTGTGAAAGGTCTGCAGCGGAAATCAGAGTCTACGTACACCAGATGGAGTGCAGTTAGCCTGGGAATGACAATCCGTTCATCTGGATTTAATTCCGGTACGGCGCCATGGTTTAGAACCTAAACTTGTAGACCAACGATTCGTTCAGCGCGCAATTTTCCAACGGTGTGGCGAATTGCGTTGGCAGTACACGACTCGAACTCGGATCGGTGTTTACCACTCAATTCATGTCACCCAGAGATCTTGCCAGCCCTACACCGACGGCGACCAGGGATACCGCACAGTCGCTATACCGCGAGTATGTAAACCCTCAGTGGTCCCGCTTACTGGACGTTCTGCGCATGAATGTCAGTTACACGCGATGCCGCGGAACGGTGCTGCATACCGACGACGGGCGGGAGGTGCTCGACTTTCTATCGGGCTACTGCGTCCACAATACTGGGCACAATCATCCGCGGATCATTGAGGCTCTAGAGGCGGAACTTCGGCGCGAAGGACCGGCGATGGTTCAGAGTCATGTGCCCGACCTGGCTGGCGAGTTGGCGGAAGAGCTTTGTTCACGGGCAGGCAGGCAGCTCAACAAGGCATTCTTCTGTAGCTCGGGCAGCGAAGGCGTGGAAGCGGCCATGAAGTTTGCCCGCGCGCGCACCGGTCGAAGCGGATTCTTGTATGCCGGCGGCGCGTTCCATGGACTCACGATGGGAGCGCTGTCGTTGATGGGCGATGATTTCTGGAGGGAGGGTTTCGGCCCCTTGCTGGCTGATTGCCATGCGATTCCGTTTGGCGAGTTACCATCGCTGAAGTCGAAGCTGGAATCCCAGAGCTACGCCGCGTTGGTGCTGGAGCCACTTCAGGGCGAAGCGGGTATTTGCATTCCTCCGCCAGAGTATCTAAAGCAGGCAGAGAGTTGGTGCCGCCAATACGGAACGCTGCTGGTTTTAGACGAGGTACAGACTGGGCTGGCGCGGACCGGCAAGTTCCTTGCATGTCAGCACTACGGCGTCGAGCCCGACATGGTCGTCCTGGCCAAGGCGCTCAGTGGTGGGCTGGTGCCAGTGGGGGCGGTGCTGATGTCAGAAGACGTATACGAGGCCGTTTACAGCTCGCTTAAGAGGTCGATCATCCACACATCGACGTACAGCGAGAACGCTTTGGCTATGCGAGCTGGCCTGGCGACGCTGGAGGTCATCGACCAGGAGCATCTGGTTGAGCGGGCCGGGAAAATGGGTTCCATACTGCGGCAAAAGCTTCAGGACGCACTGGCCGGCTACGAGATGGTACAGGAGATACGCGGCGTGGGGCTTTTCTGCGGAGTCGGGTTTCGCCCGCCCAGGCAACTACGATTACGCGCGGGATTCGAGGCCTTCCGTGCCGTTCATCCAGGGTTATTCGGGCAAACTGTGGTCATGAATCTGTTCCAGCGTGACATCCTGACGCAGATGTGCGGCAACAACTTCATGGTGCTGAAGGCCGCCCCACCGCTGATCGTTGAAGAAGCAGAAATCGATAGCTTTGTGACTGCTGTATCGGAAGTGGTCGAGCTAATGCACTCGTCGCGCTCATTCTGGTCTGACGCTTTAGGAATGGCACGCCGGGCCGTAAATCTCTGACCTCACCAAGTGGACAAGGACGACAGGAGAACATAGCCGGTGAGACTAGTCGGCATTGAGGGCACTCTGTCTGTGTTAGCAGTTTTCGGCCATCGCAGAGCCTATATTGTCACTTGTTCGAAATCGAAGCGGCGACCGAAGATCGTTTTGGCAGGCATGTAATTCGCACGCTTTGTAACTCCCACGCCGAGTTCGGCCCTTCTCGTGTAGGGCTAGGCCAACCTATGCTACGCACCGTGGTGACGACCGTCCAAAGCGGAAGGAACATCTGGCAGTTACCCGCCTTAATGGGGCTGTCGAAGCTCCGCCTGGTTCTTGCACTCGCCCTGACAATGCACCTGCTAGGCCTGAGAAGTAGCGCGCAGCAACAAGATCCGTCTGGCGCCACTCCCGATGCGCCCTCCGTCACAAAAGCGCAGGCCACGCCGCAAGGCAGCAATAGGATGCAAAGCAGCGCTCAATTTGTCACCCTGCTGCAACGGGAATCGCTGGTGTTCCCTAATCTCGCTACCAGCACCGCCCCCCTGTCGCCGGAGCAGAAGTTCAAGCTCTTCGTGAATAATAGTGTGTCTCTCAGCGCGTTTGTCGCTGCTAACCTGAGCGCTGGTGTAAATCAGGTGCATGACGCACCAGTCGTCTACGGCGAGGGCATTGGAGGGTATGGCCAGCGACTGGGAGCAGCCATGGCCCGCAGATCGTCCTCCCAGCTCTTTGGGACCTTCCTGCTGGCTTCCGGGCTGCACCAGGACCCGCGCTTTTTTGTGCGCAACGACCTTAACTTGGGTGGTTCCGTCAAGTACGCCATACGCCGCGTATTCGTGACACGCGGTGATTCTGGGAACCAGGAATTTAACTGGTCGGGGCTGCTGGGTATTATGGGGTCGGAAGGTTTAGCCAACGTATATTATCCCGATAACTACCGAACTGTCGGGAACACTTTCAGCCGCTTCGGATATGACCTGCTGGGGAACGCGGGCGGCAATCTTCTGCGGCAGTACTGGCCGCGCATCACCCGCAAGCTGAAGCTGGCGCCGCAGCCGACAACGTCCAGCACGTCATCGGGTGCGAGCAGGCCATGACCTAATAGCCTCGGAACTGACCCCAAACCCTAAGGAAACGAATTCTCAATCCGCCGCTTCAAGGTCGGTGGAAACCGTTCCCAAGCGGGAGCTAGAATGCCCGCACGGAGGATCTGAAGATGACAATCTCATTCTCTTCTGCCGGCCGGGCCAGCGATCCCAAGGAGGACGAGCTGAGGTGGTCCAAGTCGGAACGGACGACCGCCCGGAAAGCCTTCGACCATGCCCTGAACCAGGAATTGCAGGAGGTGATCCAGCAGGCAAGACAGATGACCGCCGCGATCCAGCAGCCGTCGGACCTATGGGAGTTGGAGCATCATCTGGCGCAACGGCGGAAAGAGATCGATCGCAAATACAAGGATCGCGCCTCGAAGCTGAGGTTCGTATTCGGAACCCTGCTCCACGAAGGGCGCCTCCCTGAGGAGGATCTGCAGGGCCTGCGCGAAGACAAACTTGAAGAGATCCGCTCCTACGCCGACTTCTTGAGCAGAAGGGATGAGCCCATTTGAGTGCTATGGCTGTTCACAATAAATATCATCGTCCTGATGCTGTTAAACAGAGCATCTTTGCTGCGCGAATTGCACACCACCAGTTTGTCAACCCGGGGCTTCAGCAGATCGTATAACCAGGCAGCGCAAGTTCCTTCTTCGAAGGTCACCGACAACGTTCCACGCAGTCCGGCAAAGAACTCGACCACGGTTGCCGCTTTCGTCTCCAGGATCGATTCCATGATTATCCTGCCGGTGGAATCCCATCACTGCGACCGAGCTCGTGGCTTGATGAACGTCCAGGCCGATATACTTTTCACTATCCATAAGGGTGCTCCTTTCTGTAGGTGATGATGCTTGCGCTCATAACCTACTCCAAAAGGGGCGCCCTCTTATAATGCATTTACAACGCCTATCCTTCGTTTGAGGCCGGTCCATCTGTAACAATCACGTTCTTACCCCTCTGGAAATCCCATATCAGTGCGGTGTAAAGTGTGACCGACGAAACGGGAGCCTCTGCTTCCAGGAGAGTGAGCATCATGACATCCTCAGTTCGAATTTCCGCGTCGATCTCGGCGACATTCGTCATAACCCTGCTTTGCATGCTGGCGGCGATCACGAGCCAACCCGCGCAGGCTCAAACCTTTACCGTCCTGCACTACTTTACCGGTGGCGATGACGGTTACTATCCGACGGGAGGGTTAACATTCCATGGGTCGGGAAATCTATATGGCGGGGCAGGACCAGTAGCCATGTTTCGATTAAAGCGCGAAGGCACGGGATGGGTTCTGACTCCGATCTACGAATTCAACGGCACCGACGGCGAGTTTCTGAACGGTCGACTAACCGTCGGTCCCGATGACGCACTGTACGGGGCCTCCAACCTGGGAGGCCGGCCCGATTGCGCCGACGGAGCCGGTTGCGGGTTGGTGTTCAGTCTACGGCCGCCGGAATCCTTCTGCCGAAGCCTGCTTTGTTTCTGGACGCAGACGATCGTCTACGAATTCAATCCGCTCAATCTTCCGCGCGATGGATACTTTCCTAACGGTGGAATTGTCTTCGATACTGCCGGCAACCTCTACGGCACAACCTCCTCGGGAGGGATATATGGCCAAGGTACGGTGTATGAAATCACTCCATCCGGGGGTGGTTGGGTAGAGAACGCCATCTACGATTTTGGCGGCGGCGGTGACGGCGGAGCTCCCAACGCCGGCATGGTCATCGATCAGGCGGGAAACCTCTATGGCACGACCTACATGGGAGGAGATCCCACCTGCTATCTGAACGAGGATTCCTGTGGCGTGGTCTTCGAACTTTCCCCCACCTCGAACGGTTGGGTCGAGTCCGTTATCCACACATTCCAATACAGCGACGGCGCGTATCCTCTAGGCGGCTTGATCGCCGATAGCAACGGCAATCTTTACGGCACAACCGAGATTGGCGGTTCTAATAATGGAGGCACGGTTTTCGAACTAACGCCTTCCAATGGCGTGTGGATCTTCAACGTTCTGTATAACCTTACTGGTAACCCGCGCTCGCAGGTCGGCCCGGTAGGTCTGTTGGCCATCGACAGCAGCGGAAGCTTGTATGGCGTAACCAACTCGGAAGGCGCGCAATCAGCAGGCAATCTCTTCAAGCTCACCCCTAGCGGAGGCGGCTGGATCTACGGCGACGTTCACGACTTCGCCATCAGCACGGGTAACGGAGCATTTCCGGAAGACGGTCCCACTGTGGATTCGAACGGTAATCTCTACGGGACCACGCTTGAAGGCGGTACCGGCAACTGCTCTTATGGGTGCGGTGTGATCTACGAGGTTACGCCTTAGAACAACTTGTCGAAACAACGCGGGGGCGTTGTTACGCTATCGCGTGATAACAACCCTTGACTCTCAGATTAATGTCGGCTCAGGAAGGGCAGCGATGCTTTGTAGAATTCCAAGTCGAACCAATAACCGCGACGGAAGAGAAACGGTTATCAGACGTGCCTTCGCAAAGGAGAATGTCGATCGCGATTGGTTTGATGCCGTCTTTCTGCGGGTGCAGAAGAAGATACGGCAGCGCCATCTGCAAAGCGCGATTTTCCTGGCGCCTCCGCCTACGCAACACAAGACGCTCGATCTGTTAAATATTGGTCTGCCTTTGGTGCACGAGGCCGAGTCCACCGCAAAGGTGTTCCTCGGAGAAACGTATTGAGTTCCGCCGCCGTTGAGATCCGACCTTACATCGGCTTGCGTTATTTCACGGAGGCCGACGCTCACCTCTTCTATGGTCGTGACGAGCATGTAGCAGAACTGCTGGCCAAAGTGGCGCAGAACCGCTTCGTGGCAGTCATGGGGTCTTCTGGCTGCGGCAAATCGTCGCTGGTGCGCGCGGGACTCCTGCCGGAACTGCGCTCGGGAATGATCCCTGAGGCGGGGCCGCGATGGAAGGTAGTCCAGTTCAATCCCGGCGTGGCGCCCTTGCGAGAATTGGGGAACGCCATTCGGTCGGAGCTGGGCGTCGAGCATGCGGAGGCATTGGTACAGGAAGGTCCGCTGGGCGTTGCGCGAGCCGTGGCAGAAGCCAAACTCGACCCGGGAATCAATGTGCTCGCGGCAGCGGAACGCAAGCCGCGCCCCTTCGATGCGCTGTTGATTGACGATTCTTCTCGACTGTCGCGTGATGATGCCGACGCACCAATGATCTTCAAACGGCTGGTAGATTTGGCGGGTATTCGGTACATCTCGGTTAGTCAAGGCATCGACTCGGAAAATGAGCAAGCGCGCCTACTGGTGGGCATTCACGGCATAGTCGATAGTTTGTACGTCCGAGAGCTGGGCAAGAAAACCCATCGCGGGTTGGAAGGCAAGATGCTTCGCGGCTTCAGTGCTGGCGGGCGATGCTATGGCTACCGTAACGTTCCGACATCTGACGGCGTGCGCTGGGAAGTCGAGCGGGAGCAGGCAACGGTGGTGCGCCGGATTTTCGAGCTGGCGGCTGAGGGCCGGGGCTTGAAGGACATTACCAAGACTCTAAATGCGGAAGGCATCGCACCCCCTCGCCCGCGCGCCGGGAGACGCCCGGCATGGTGCCACAACGCGATCCGGGCGATGCTGAGGAACCCGCTTTACATCGGCAAGGTGATCTGGAACCGCGACAGGTTTATCAAGACGCCTGCTGGGACGCGCGTGGCGCGGCGGTGTTCAGAATGCGGCGGCCCGCTGACCATCGTGGCTGGCTACCACAAGGGCCGTAATTCGCGCTACGGCTGTTCGAATCACGCGAACCGTGGTGAGGCGGTTTGCAAGAACGGTCTCCGCGAGGGCGAGGAGCAAATCCAGCAACGGCTGCTGTCGAAGTTGCAGGATGCCGTGCTCACTGAGGCGGCCATTGAATTCGCCATTGAGGAATTCGCGCGGCAACTTCAAGCTCAAGTTTCCAGGGTCTCGTCGAGGTTAGCCGCTGATCGAGAGCGCAAGGCTACGCTGGAAGCTGAGCTGGGCCGCCTGTGGCAGGTGATCGCCTCTGGCGGCGAGTTCCAATCGCTACGCCAGCAGATAGCCGAACGTGACGCTGAACTTCGCGGGATCACGGATCGTCTGTTGTCGCCGGGGCCGGGATCCCTCGAAGCTGACCTTGGCGAGATCAGGAAGTTCGTCACCAAGAGCTTGCGCGACCTACCCGGCATCCTCAGCCGAGACGTTCCAGCGGCGCGCGCATGGTTGGCGCAGCACGTCAGCAAGATCACGATGACACCCACGCAAACTGCTGCTGGGAAAAGATATTACCGGGCGAGTGGAGAGTGGGATTTGCTGGGCGGAACAGAATGTCAGATTGGGGTAATTGCGGGGGTGGATTTGAACCACCGACCTTTGGGTTATGAGCCCAACCGCTCACAGCTAAGTAGTAATGAAATCAAAGGACTTAGCTGAGCAAAAGTTGTGGAAAAGCCTGTGAAAACAGGGGTTTTGGACCCAACTTGGACCCAAGTTTTCAGGATTGGGCAGCAACCCACGGTCATTGAGGCATAGGGAATTCGCCAACATCCGCCACGGTCCTGCCGTGGCTTTTGTTTGTCTTCCGGTAAGTAATAAGCTTGCTCGCCTTCCACGTATTGGCCTATCGGCCGCAGGATCGTCGTTCAATTTTGATAGGCTTGCCCACGGGCCGCTGTATGGAATTGCCCAATTTCTGCCCTGGGGCACCATCCAGAGCAGCGGGAAGCGCTTGGCTCAGGCCGCCAACTCCCAGATCCCTACTTCAGTGACGCCATATCGATCACGAAGCGATACTTCACGTCGCTCTTCAGCAGGCGCTCGTAGGCTTCGTTGATCTTCTGAATCGGAATCAGCTCGATGTCTGCGGTGATGCCGTGTTGGCCGCAGAAGTCCAGCATCTCCTGCGTTTCCGGAATGCCGCCGATCCCCGATCCCGCGAGGCTGCGCCGCGCCATGATCAGATTGAAGGAAGCGATCGGGGAAGGCTTCTCCGGTGCGCCTACCAATACCATCGCACCATCGCGCTTCAGCAAATTCAGGTAAGCGTTGATGTCGTGCTCGGCGGAGACCGTGTCGAGGATGAAGTCGAAGCTGCGGATATGTTTTTCCATCTCCGCCGGATGATTGGACAGGATGACATGCTGCGCGCCCAGCCGCTTTGCGTCCTCGATCTTATGAGGTGATGTGGTAAAGAGCGTGACGTTAGCGCCAAGGGCGCGGGCCAGCTTCAGCCCCATGTGGCCGAGTCCGCCCAGGCCGACGATGCCGACCTTCTGACCTTTGCCGACTTTCCAGTGGCGCAGCGGCGAGTACGTGGTGATGCCCGCGCAGAGCAGAGGCGCCACACCCGCCAGATCAAGGTTGGCCGGCGGCTTTAGCACATAGTTTTCGTCGACGACAATTCGCTTGGAATATCCGCCATAGGTCACGCCGCCCAGGTGTGGGTCGGGAGCGTTGTAAGTGAACGTCGCCCCAACTTCGCAGTAGTTCTCCAGCCCGGCTTTGCAGCTCTCGCACTTGCGGCAGGAATCGACCATGCAGCCTACGGCAGCCAGATCGCCTTCTTTAAATTTGCGGACGGCGGCGCCAATCTTGCTCACGTGACCAACGATTTCGTGGCCGGGAACCGCCGGATACATGGTGGGCACGAAGTTTTCCCATTCGTTGCGCACGGTGTGCAGGTCGGAATGACAGACGCCGCAATAGGCGATCTCGATCTGCACGTCGTGTGGGCCGGGCTCGCGGCGCTCGAAAGAAAATGGCGCCAGCGGCGAAGTGCGCGATTGAGCTGCGTAGCCGTTCGTTTTTATGCGACCCTGCTTTTCTACCGGCCGCTCGGGACTGAGAACATCAACTGTATTTGCCATGAATAAGCTCCTCTGCTAATAAGAAGAATTTTGCCTGCTGGAAATGCAGCACACCGCACTGGCGGCTGCGAAGAGTGAACGATACGGTTCTTTAGATTCCCCGCAGCTCCTCGGGTCGCAGACTGTAGTTGAATTCCTGGCGACCAGGTTCTGATAGTCCTGAATGCCCGCCCCTGCCGGATTTGGCTCGTTTCTGCCGCCTGCGGTAAGATTCTGTCATGCCCAAGAACCCCGCACCGTTTGAGGTTGCCTGCCCCTGCTGTGGTGCAAGCCTGAAGGTTGACCCGGCCGTTAAGGCGGTGATCGCGCATACGCCCAAGGCCGTCCCCAAGACCTTCGAAGATTTGGAAGCGGCGGCGCGCGCGATGAAAGATCAGGACAGCCGCAAGGAATCGATCTTTCGGCAATCGGTGGAGGCGCAAAAGCACCAGGGCGATTTGCTGGAAAAGAAATTTCAGGAGGCGCTTAAGCGCGCCAAAGAGACGCCGGACACGGGCAAGCCGCTGCGGGACTTCGATCTGGATTGAAGCGAGCAACTAGCAACTAGCAATTAGCCAAAACCGATAAGTTCCACATCCTTGTTCAGTCGTTCAATGCGTCCTCTTCTTCTCGGCCATCGTGGTGCGCGCAACGTCCGCCGATCCTGGGTGCCCCAGGTCTCGCGGGTTTCGCGAGCTGGGTATTCGCGTTCGTCCTGCGATCTGGTGCCGGCGGAGAATACCATCCCAGCTTTCGATTACGCCATGGCCAACGGCTGCGACGGCTTCGAGTTCGACCTGCGTTACACCCGCGACCGTCGACATGTGCTGTGCCATGATTCGAAGCTGGATCGCAAAGAGATTGCGGCGACCGACTATGCCGGCCTGGAACGGCGCCACGGCTACAACCTGCCCTGCCTGGAAGACGTCCTGACCCGCTTCGGCGCGACAGCATATCTTGATATCGAACTCAAGGTGCCCGGCAACGAACGGGAGGTTGTATCCGCACTGCACGCCGTTCCGCCGCAGCGCGGGTTCGTAGTCTCGTCTTTCCTGCCGGAGGTACTGCTTCGTCTGCACGAGATTCACTCCCCCTTGCCGCTGGCCTACATTTGCAAGGATGCGGAGCAGGCGGAGCTCTGGGCCGAGCTGCCGATCAGGATATTCGTCCCGCATTATTCGCTGGTGTCAGAGCGCTTGGTTGCTGAAGTACACGCGCGCGGCATGCAGTTGTTCACCTGGACCGTGAATAAGCGCGCCCATCTGCAGCGGTTGGCAAGTTGGGGCGTTGACGGTCTGATCTCCGACAATCCGACGCTGTTGGCTGAGACGTTCCCAGTCGCATTGGCGAAGAGTGAAGGGCGAATAGCGAAGAGCGAACGGCGCGATTAGAATCGTGCTGATGCCGACCACAGGCGAACGATTTGAGCGCGCCGTCTCCATTATGGCGCGGCTGCGCGGCCCCGGCGGATGTCCCTGGGACCGCGAACAGACCTTCGACACCATCAAGCCCTACACGCTGGAAGAAGCCTACGAGGTGGTCGAAGCCATCGACGCGCGCGATTGGGACGAGCTTACGGGCGAGCTCGGCGACCTGCTGCTACAAGTCCTCTTCTACTCGGAGATGGCGCAGGAAGAGCAGCGGTTTTCCATCGACGATGTGCTCGACCGGCTCTCGAACAAGCTGATCGATCGCCATCCGCACGTGTTCGGCGAGGTGAAGGCCGATACGCCTGCCGAGGTGCTACGCAATTGGCAGGTGCTGAAGGCCGAGGAGAAGAAGAAGCGCCGGCAGGAGACCGGGGAAGTAATCGACGAGGAAGACCATCCCGAGTCAGTGCTGGCGGGCGTTTCTTCGGCAATGCCGTCGTTGATGGAGGCGTACAAAATCAGCTCTCGAGTGGCGCATGTCGGCTTCGATTGGCCGAACATCGAAGGCTTGTTCGATAAGCTGAACGAAGAGGTCGCGGAGCTTCGCCACAATCTTGCCGACTATCCCGAGCCTGGTCCGCAGCCGGAATCGCGCTCGGGAGTGGCGGGCGCGCGTGGCGTGAAGATTTCGCCCGAGCTGCGCGCGCGGTTGGAAGACGAGGTCGGCGATCTCTTCTTCGTGCTGGTTAACATCGCGCGCTATCTTTCGCTCGATCCGGAGTCGGCACTGCGCCGGACGAATCGCAAGTTCCGCCGCCGCTTTCAGTATCTGGAAGAAAAACTTCGCGAGCAGGGGCGCAAACCGGCGGAGACTCCGCTCGGTGAGATGGAGATGCTGTGGCAGGAAGCGAAGCAGCAGGAACAGCCATGAGCGGCAGTGCGATTGAGGTGCGCAGTTGCAGCGAAGTCGAGGAGCTGCGGACGTTCGTCGCCTTGCAAAAAGAGGTATGGGGATTTGCGGACAACGAGCTTGTGCCGCTACGTATCTTTTCGCTGGCGCCGAAAATCGGCGGGCAGGTGATAGGCGCGTGGGACGGCGGAACGCTGGTGGGTTTCGCGTTCTCGATCCCAGGCACGCGCAATGGTCACGCCTACCTGCACTCGCACATGTTGGCGGTCAAGGCGGCATATCGGAACAGCGGCCTGGGGCGTCGCCTGAAGCTGTTTCAGCGCGAGGACGCGATCGCCCATGGCTATGAGCTGATCGAGTGGACCTTCGATCCGCTGGAAATCAAGAACGCGTATTTCAACCTGGAGCGGTTGGGCGCAATCGCGCGCCGCTACAACATCAATCAGTACGGCATCACCTCGTCACCATTGCAGGGCTTTCTGCCCACCGACCGCCTGGTTGCGGAATGGTGGCTGAAATCGAAGCGCGTGGAAAAGCTGATGGTGGACCAGATCCAGCCGGCATGCGCAGAAGCGATGCACATCGAAGTCCCCGCCGAGATTTATGCATGGAAGGCCAATGCCGAGACGCGCCAGAAGGCGGCGGAGCTGCAGTTGCGCAATCGCGAGCAGTTTCTGAAGGCGTTCTCGCAAGGGCTGGCCTGCCTGCGCTACGGCCGCGACGACCGAGGCAGTGGCGTCTTCGCCTTAGGCAAGTGGGATGAGAACTGGTCGTACGCGTCTTGACATACGCTTGAGTCCTGGGGTGAGCCGTGGCGGCTGGCGGCTGTTCTTGGGCAAACAATAAGGGCTGGAAGGAGGAGACCCTCGTAACCTCTTCCCAGCCCTGTCTCCCAGGTTCTGTGGTAGGTGAATGCAGTATGCGGCGGGTTCAAATGTTGCGCAAGATAACGAAAGTAGGGGTGGTGGTAACCATACTTTAGTAACCTCCAGCCCCCGGGTTGGAGCAGTTTCGGGATTGGTGTATCCAGGTAGAGCGAGCCTTTAGGCTCGCGTTCGGTGGATCGCCGAAGATAGGTTTTGCATTCCGCTGCCTTCGCAGCAGAATGCAAAACCGAGGATCAGAGGGCGGCCTTAACGCGGCGCTGAAGCGCCGCTCTACCAGGACACACCAAATCCGGAAACCCAGTAGATAACCCGCCCGGGGCGCTAGGGCGTCATAAATCACCTGACACCGAGCATTCCGCTTGCGTTCTATGCTGGACTGTCATGACGCACTCACCCGTCATCCCGTGCCCAGCAGCGACTTGGATATCGTATGGATCGATAACGCAGTGCGGTTGCGTACGCCGGTCTTGCGCAGCAACTGTGCCACGTGCGATTTCACGGTCTGCTCGATGATCCCGAGCTGCTGGGCAATCTCCCGGTTCGAGCATCCGGAGAGGAGCAGGCGCAGCACCTCGCGCTCGCGCGGGCTTATCTTGGGCGCGGGACTCGAAACCTTTTGCGGCTCGGTTGCACGTTCGATGAAAACCGCCAGCACTCGCCGCGGAATCCAAACCGAGCCGGCGTGGACCTCGCGAATGGCCTTCTTCAAAATGTCGGAGGAAGCCTCTTGAGCAACATAACCCTTAGCTCCCGCGTTAATGCGCGCGCAGAATGTCGTCGTCATGTTTGCCGGGACCGGTCACGATAATGCGAACGCCGGGGCGGACTGCCTTGAGAGCCGACATCGCTGCGCTGAACGATGGGCCGCGGTCGGTGGTCATCAGGACCAGCTCTTCGTAACGGCTGTGCAGGACGGTTTCGACAGTTCCGGCGCGGACCTTCATGTCGGGCTCCGCAGAAAATACCGCTTGCAGGCCGACCGCCCGCATGGGGTCGCTTTCCAGAACGGAGACGTAGATTATCTTGCCGTGCGATGGTTTCATCAAAGGGACGGCTGACCGCGATTACGCTATACCCTTGAATCGCGGGCATCAATGGGCAGGTCGTGTCTGGTAATCGCAAGTAAAGTATTTGACTGCAACCGCAGACCGTGCAAGCCGAACTTGACGAAAGGCCCGCAGGGTTAGGCGGCCTTCCGGCGCGAAGTCTTGGCTTTCTTGGCGACAGCTTTCACCTCCGACGCTGCCTCGGCCGCTTCCACGCGTTGCGGCGGCTTCTTCGGCAACTGCGCCAGGCTCTCCTTGAGCGCGGCCATCAGGTCGACGACTGGGGCCATCTTCTTCGGCTTCTCCACCGGCGTGACCTCTTCGCCTTCCAGGCGCGCCTTGATCAACGTCTTCAGGTTCTCTTCGAAGGTGTCGTGATATTTTTCCGGCTCGAAGTCGCCGGCCAGCGCCTCAATCAACTGGTGCGCTACCTTCACCTCGGCGTCTTTCAGTTCGACATCCGGACGGCCGAAATTGTCCAGCTCGCGGACTTCGTCCTTGTAGTACATGGTGTGCAGCATCATGCCGCCTTTGTAAGGCCGCAGGAAGACCGTGTACTCGCGGTTATGCATGGTGAGCTTGGCGATAGCGACGTAGTTGGTCTCCTCCAGCGCCTTGCATAGCAGCGCATAAGGCCGGCGGCCGGCTTCTTCGGGCGTCACGTAGTAGGACGATTCGAAGTAGATGGGATCGACCTGGTCGGCCTTGACGAATTCCAGGATCTCCATGGCTTTGGCCGTCTTGGGTTCGATCTTCTTGATCTCTTCGGGCTCGATAATGACGTACTCGCCCTTGCGATATTCGTAGCCCTTCACGATCTCGTTGCGCTCGACCACGCGTTCGTCGTGCGGACACCAGAGCTGCTGCTTGATGCGGGTGTGATCGGGACGGTGCAGCATGTGGAAGGAAATGTGCTCGCCACGCGCGCCGGAGAACAGCCGTACCGGCAGGGAGATCAATCCGAACGTCAAATACCCAGACCACACGGAAGAAGCCATAAGTCGTCCTTTTGCGTCAGCGCCCGCTATTCGATTTGGCCAGCCTGCGGCGCGGCGCGGAATGGGGAACCTGCCACCGTGGAAAAGTAGGCAACATATGATCCGGCGCTTTGGCGAGGTTCGTCAAGGCCAATTCGTCAAGTGCCTGCAAGCGCGGGACTGGCTGCTCTGCTTTCGCTTTTCGCCATTCGCCATTCGCTTTTCGCCAGAGCGGGTTGCCCAATCTCAATTCCAATGGGATGCAGTCTGGGCGCAGGCGTGCTGCATAAGCGGTGCAATCGCTGTTGCTCCTCGCTTTTCGACAGAATGGCATGTGAGCAGCCCCTTGCTGGACAAGTCTCTGGCGAACAGCGAAGAGCGAATGGCGAAGAGCGAACAGCCTCCGTGCGATACTTTAGCAACGCGTGACCGCTCTTATTCACTCCAGAGAATTGCCTGCCATCGTGGTGGCGATCTGCTTCGCCGTGGTCGCCCGCATCATGGGAGCGGTTACCGACGGCGGCGCCATTGCGGGCGTTGTCGTCGCCTTCATATTGATGATGGCGGCAGGATTTGCTGGATTCGTGCCCCTGGTCGCGGTTTTTCTTCTCACCCTGGTTTCTACACGCTGGGGGTACGCTCGCAAACAGCGCTTAGGAGTGGCGGAAGGACGTCGCGGCCGCACCGCTTCGCAGGTGCTGGCGAACCTCGCTCCGGCGGCAATGTGCGCGCTACCGGCGATCTGGTTTCCCGAGTGGAGTTCGCTATTGCTGGCGGGAAGCACAGCCGCGCTGGCCGAGGCTGCCGCGGATACGGTATCCAGCGAAATTGGCCAGGCGACGGCCCGCGGCGCTTACCTGATCACCGATTTTCGGGACGTGCCCATCGGAACCAACGGTGCTATTAGCATCGAAGGCACGATCAGCGGCTGCGTTGCGGCGTGCGTCGTTTCCTGGATCAGCGCCAGTTATGGAGTGCTGGAATGGCGCTGGACGTTCGTGGTGGCATTTGCCGCAATTGGCGGCATGTTTCTCGATAGCGTGATGGGTGCGAAGTGGGAGAACGCCGGCAAGATGGGCAACGACTCGGTGAACTTTGTGAGCAACGTCTTCGCTGCCGATGCGGCGGTGATTGCGGCAATCATTGTGGAGCGCATCAGCGGGCGGTAGAGAAAGAGCTATCGCCGCCTGAAACCAATCGCCCCGTCGCGAGTCCTATTTTCTGTCATGAACAAACTTGGTGGAATTCTCGCCCTGATTGCTGGTGCAGTTTTCTCGCTCGCGCCACTGGCCTCGGCACAAACGCCGGTGGTGGTCGAACTGTTCACCTCGGAGGGATGTTCCAGTTGCCCGCCAGCGGATGCTCTGTTGGTGAAATTAAGCCAGCAGGGGGCCGGCAATCGGACGGAATTGGTGCTGCTCGGCGAGCATGTTGATTACTGGAACTATATTGGCTGGACCGACCGCTTCTCGTCCGCGCAGTTCAGCCAGCGGCAGAGCGAGTACGGCCGCGCGCTCAACAGCACTGTCTACACGCCGCAAATGGTGATCGATGGCAGCGCACAATTCGTCGGCAGCGATGCATCCGAGGCGCAACGGGACATTGCCGCCGCCGCGAAAGAACCCAAGCCCGCGCAGGTGACGCTGCATTGG
This sequence comes from uncultured Acidobacteriaceae bacterium, assembly GCA_963713465.1. Classification (GTDB taxonomy): domain Bacteria; phylum Acidobacteriota; class Terriglobia; order Terriglobales; family Acidobacteriaceae; genus Bog-257. Next base: position 21,260 of record CAVQLZ010000027.1, on the reverse strand, counting down.
GAGGGGAACAATCGCCTGCATGTGAGCGTGCAATCGCCGGCGCAGGAGCGCAGCAATGTGCTGCTGGCGACCACCGAGGATGGCCTTGGCACATCGGTAGAGGCCGGTGAGAATGGCGGACGGACCTTGCACCACGCGGCGGTGGTTCGTCAGCTTCGCCAATTGGGACGAACCGACAAGGGCTCGTTCGAGGCGAACGTGGATGTGCCTCCGCATGCCGACTGGAACCCCGCTAAGCTGAAGGTTGCGGTCCTGGTACAGGATCCGGCCAGCATGAAGATATTGGGCGCCGCAACGGTCGCCTATGCGCATTAGCACAGATGTTCGGCGCGAAAAAGATTGTCGCAGGCAAAAACAGGGCGCTCTCGCGAGCGCCCTTTATCACCGCCTGAATGTAAGAACCACAGAAGCGCTAGAAGTTGATGGACATGCCGAACTCCATCGCCCGCGGCGCGCCCAGGTTGAAGACGCCGGTACCGGCGCCCACACGGTTGGTGATTCGATTCGCCGCATCCGTGCCATTCACCGAACCCGGAGTTCCGGTCAAACCGCCAGTGAGGGCGTTCGGCGGCAGGTCGAAGTTGGCGAAGTTGAACAAATTGAAGAAGCCGACGCTGGGATTGAAGGCGATGGTGTGGCTTGCCCGCTCCCACTTGTACGTCCAGCCCAGCTTTAGGTCGAAGTCACGCAGATTGCTGAGGTTTACTTGTCCCGGAGGTGCGAGCGGCACGGCCGGAGCCACGCCCCCGAGTTTTTGCAATTGGGCAACGGTAAACAAGCCCTGTTGCACCAGCACACTGCCGGCCGGAGTCGGCTGGTTGGCGTACGTGCTGTTGTAAGCGTTAATCACGTTGTTAATGGTGCTGCCGTTGACCTGCGATCCGAAAGCCCCGTTCACCGTGCCCGGCAGGGGATCCTGCGTGGTTCCGTCGCCGTCAAAATCGGTCTGGAAGATCGCTCCCGGACCGCTGCCCGGAACTTCAATCGGCAACGACAATCCGGAATAGAAGTGACCAATGAACGACGTCTGGAAATTCCAGGGCAGGTTGCCGACCACCCCAAACGAAAGCTGGTTGGGACGGTTCAGCAAGGAAGGACCAAAGTACTTGTTGGGATTGTTGTTGTCGAGCGACGGAACGATGAAGTCCTGGTCGCTGTTGGCAACGCTGCCGAGCACGCCGCTGATGCCCGATCCGCCGCCCGAATTCTCGAACGACGAGTAAGAATACGAGACGATGGTGTTGAGGCTGTGCAATCCCTTAATAGGATTGTTCTTCTGGTAAGTCCACTTGATGTCGAGCGCGTTGTATTTGGAGATTCCGGCCGGCTCCAGGAAATCCGTGGCGGGCGCGTTGGGATTCAATCCGCCGAAGGCGCAGCCGGGAGGGGGACACGTGCCGCCTACGTCGGCCTGACCGTCAAGGCCATTCGACGCGAAGCTGGCGATGGTCGCACCGGCCGCAATCGCGCAGTTGATGGCTGCGGAATTCGTGCCTCCGCCGCAACCGAACTGAGACGTAGTTGTCGAGATGGCGCTCAGGGCATTCTGCTTGTAGAAGAAGCGCGAGTCGCCGGTGTGATTCACGTCGATGCCCAGCAGCAGACCGGTTGTCACATTGCGGACGTAATCGACACTGATCACCATACCCGGACTGATTTCGCGCTGGATACCGACATTGATCTGGGTCGAGCGCGGAGTTTTGTAGTCAGGCGCAAACAATCCCAGCGGGAAATTGACGCCGCCATTCACAAAATTCTGCAGATAGTTGGGATTGGCATTGGTCAGGCTGAACGGCGACAGCGCCTGATACTGCTGTTGCAGTTGGGCGATGGCAGTGCCCGCGTTGCCAATTGGAACCGGCGAGGTTGGGGTTCCGCATTGCGCCGGACCCGCCATCAGGTTGACACCGGGAATAGGGAACGCCTGTCCACTGTCACACACGGTTGGCGTTTGCAGGAATGCGCCGTTCGGCAAACGCAACGGACGATCGAACAGCACGTTGTTGAAGATCACGTTCTCGTAATACAGGCCGATGCCGGCACGAATTGCGGTCTTGCCGTTCTTCCAAGGGTCCCACGCGATGCCCAGGTTAGGGGCGAAGTTCAGGTTCGGGTTGGGAATGGGCGCGCCGAGATTGGGGTAGCCGGGAATTAGATTGTTCAGGTAGGGCTGTGCCGGCAGGTCGCTGTCGGTGCGGCCGGTATCGCGGTCATACCGCAGCCCGATGTTGACGGTAAAGTTGGGGAACATCTTCCAGGTGTCGGCGATGTACAGGCCAAGACGGTTGTCGGGACCCAGTCCGCCTGCGGGGAAACCAAAGGCGGGCTGCTGAGTCGAAAAGCCCTGGCCGTTGCCGATGACCACCGACTCAACCGGGTAATTCAGGGGATTGCTGGCTCCGCCTGAAAATGGTCCCATGGCCGCGATCTGCTGATCGGTGAGTCCCGTGCTGGTCAGAAACTCGTTCTGGTTGGTGACGATCTGCGGCCCGAGTTTAAAGAAGCTGGCGAAGCCGCCGCCCTGGATGTGATTAAAGTCCACACCGTAGCGAAGGATATGCTTGGCGATGGTCCGTGAGCCGTCGTACTTGATCTGTTTGTCGCTTTGGGGCGTGCTCTGCGGCGCCAGCAGGTTCGGTCCGGTGGCAGGTCCGTTCACCACCGTGATGTTGTCGTAGAGGCCGTTGCCGGGGAAATCTGAAAGCGGCAGGCCGCTGCCGATCGTCCCGTCCACAATCTGGTTCTGGAACTTCAGATAGCTGAACCGGAAGCTGTGAGTGTACTCACCCGTGGTGAAATCGGCGCCACCCACGAAGTTGCGAGTGTAATTCTTCGACTCATAGGCCTGGAGACTATCCGAGAAGAAGGTGCCCACCGCCTGAATCTGCGAATAGTCGTAGCGGAAGAACAGCTTCACGTTGTGCGGCGCGTTGTAGTCCAACCGTCCGAGGGCATTGGGGTTTTTGTACGGCGAATTGAAACCACCGCCGAAGTTCGAGAATGGCTGTGCATAGACCACCGGCACAAACAGATTCTGGTAGGTGGCATCGCCTTCGGCGAAGTAGAACAGCTTGTCGGGGATGAACGCGCCGCCTATCGTACCGCCATACTGGTTGCGGTGATAGTTGGGATCAGGGAAGCCCGAGGGCTTGGGCAATGACGCATCTACGTTGCTGCTGCGATAGTACTCATAGCCGCTGCCGTGAATAACATTGGTGCCCGATTTGGTGGAGACGTTGACCACGCCCGAGGAGCTTAGGTCGTTGGACAGGTCCATGGTGGACTGTGCGATCTGAAACTCCTGGATCGCGCTGGCAGAGATGTTGCCCGTCGTGGTGCCGACGGTTTCGTCGGAGATGTCGGTCCCATCCACTTGGATGCGCGCGGTGCGGCCGAAGCGTCCGCCGATCGAAATCGATTGGTAGCCGATCTTAGTAGGATCGAAGTTGGTGCCATCCTGGATCTGCACACCGGGCTCAAGCTGCGCCAGATCGAGGAAGTTGCGGCCGTTGATGGGCAAGCTCTCGATCTGAGTGGCGGTGAGCACTCCTTGAACCGAGGATTGCTCGGTGTTCACGCCGACCGCAGTCGCCTCGACGCTGACCGTAGTGGATTCCGAGCCGACCTTAAGTTTGAAATCGGCCACGCTGTTGTTGCCGATTTTCGCCACCACCTGGGTTTCGCCGCTCTCAAAGCCTTTCGCCTCCACTTTAACCGAGTAGTCACCCGGAGTAATCGAGCCGGAGTTGTAGAAGCCGCTGGAATTGGTGACTACATTGGTGGTCACCCCGGTGTCGATACGAGTAATCGTCACCTTTGCGCCAGCTACTGCGGCACCGGTGGGATCGGTGATGGTGCCGTTGATGTTTCCGGTGGAAATCGTGGCTTGACCCCACATCAGGGAGGGCAACAGGAGAGCAATCGCCAGTGCCGCTATCAGGGGGAGCGCACCTTGTCTGCGAGAAGCAATCGAACCCGTCATGCACGTTCTCCTTTTTCGGTGAAACATCCAGGGCGACTGGCCAATTCGCCCCTTACATCGCTGGAGCCTCCCGTTCGGGAGGCGGGACTGTAAATGACCGCTATTGCCCTCTTGCTGCCGACTAGCGAGGTGCAGCGGAGGCTTCTACGAATGGACTGGTGTGGAGGATTAAGGCTGGACTGCTCGCAGGGGCAGGCATCCCCCGCGGACGAAAAGAAGAGAACTTGCGCTACGCCAACCACTCCGTGTGGCACAGCGATTCACCCCAGAAATTCTAGCTTCCGAACCAGAATTGGGCTGCTTGTCGCATTTCTGCCGCCAAACTGGACATTGTCTAAGTAGTTGCGAATATTACAATTTGCGCAGGAAATCCACAGCCACAATACAAAATCCCGTAGCTCTCAATCGCAAGCCCTTCATTTTCTTGTATGCAAAAACTGGTGCTGGGCGGTCCTGACTAGGGCGGGCAGCCCCGGAGGTTGGAATGTCAGCGGGGGATTCGTGAGTGATAACAGTTGGTTTGGCAGTACGGTGGAAGTTCGGACGGTCCGGTTATCGGTTCTCGACAAGGCTCACGTTTGCAGCACGCCGACGCTGAACTTCGGAACCTCGGGGTTGAGCGACGCGGCCTCCAGTGCGGTGATGATGGCCTCGCGTGTCTCCGCCGGATCGATTATTTTGTCGATCCACAGCCGCGCAGCGCCATAGCGCGGATCCATCTGCTCGTCGTAGGTGGCCTTCACCTCGTCGTAGAGCTTCTTCTTGTCTTCTTCGCTCAGCTTCTTGCCGCCGCGCTCCAGTTGCTTGATCTTGATCTCGACCAGCGTGCTCGCGGCCGAGGCGCCACTCATTACGGCGTATTTCGCCGTCGGCCATGCGAAGACGAAGCGGGGATCGTAGGCCTTTCCGCACATGGCGTAATGCCCTGCGCCGAACGAGCCGCCCACAATCACCGCGATCTTCGGCACCACCGAATTCGATACTGCATTCACCATCTTCGCGCCCGCGCGGATGATGCCGCTCCACTCCGCGTCGCGGCCCACCATGAAGCCGTTCACGTCGTGCAGGAAGACCAGCGGCACCAGGTTCTGGTTGCAGTCCATGATGAAGCGCGCCGCCTTTTCCGCCGACTCGGTATAGATGACGCCACCGAACTCCATGCGGCGATTGCCGGCGTGGTCCACCTGCTGCACGTGCGTCTTCTGGTTGGCAACGATGCCGACGGCAAAGCCGCCGATGCGCGCGTAGCCGCACAGCACGGTTTCACCATATTCGGCCTTGTACTCGGCGAACTCGCTCGAGTCGACGATGCGGGCGATGATCTCCTTCATGTCATACTGGCGCGCGGGATCGCCGTCGAAGATGCCGTAGATCTTCTTGCTTCGGCGTAGCGGGGTTCCTCAGGCGGCTTGCGGTCGAAGACGCCGGGCTGGCGATTGCCCATCTTGTCGACCAGCTTGCGAATGCGCGCGATGCAGGATTCATCGTCCGGCTCGCGAAAATCGACCGTGCCGCTGATTTGCGAGTGCATGGCAGCCCCGCCCAGCTCCTCGGCGGAATATTTTGCGCCAATCGCGGCCTGCACCAGCGCCGGCCCGGCGAGGAACAGGCCGCTGCCTTCGGTCATGAGGATGTGATCGCACATGAGGGGCAGATACGCGCCTCCGGCGACGCACATGCCCATGATGGCTGCGATTTGCGGAATGCCCATGGCCGACATCACCGCGTTGTTGCGGAAGACGCGGCCGAAATCGTCGGTATCGGGAAACACGTCTTCCTGCAGCGGCAGAAATACGCCCGCGGAATCGACCAGGTAGATTGTCGGGATGTGATTGTCGATGGCGATGTTCTGCGCGCGGATGACTTTCTTCGCGGTCATCGGAAAGAACGCGCCGGCTTTCACCGTCGCGTCGTTGACGATGAGCATGACCAGCCGCCCCTGCACGCGCGCCAGTCCGGTGACGACGCCTGCGGATGGCGCGCCGCCCCATTCTTCATACATGCCCCAAGCGCTGAAGGAGCCGAGCTCGAAGAATTCCGTCCCTGGGTCAATAAGCAGCGCAATGCGTTCGCGGGCGGTGAGCCGGCCTTTCTTGTGCTGCGAGTCGATGGCCTTCTCGCCGCCGCCACGGCGGATGATCTCCTCTTCGCTGCGTACATTGGCTACAAGTTCGGCAACCGCCTTTTGGTTGCGCTCGAAGCGTGGGGAGTCGGTCTTAATCTTGCTTTCGAAAGACGATGCGGATTGCAGATGGTCAGTCATGGGCGCTCAGGCAAACCATCCACGATAAAGCAGCGCGCGACGGCGCGCAACGCGCGAAGGCAGTTGTCGGTAGGTATTTCCCCGTTCAGTCGATGTACTCCGGTCCGCGCTTCCAGCCGGTGATCATGGAGTAGAAGTTATTCCAGCCGTGGAGCGCGACCATGATGAGATGGCCCGGGATGAAGGCCACAAATCCACACATCGAGACGAAGTGCCAGATGCGGGTGAGACGGAAGCCACCGAAAAGCACGGTCAGCCACCAGAACTGTACCGGTTTGTACAGCACCATCCCGGTCAGCGTTGACAGCAGTCCGAAGAAGATGGTCGCGGTGTACGCGAGTTTTTGCAGCGGATTGTAGGCTTCCTCGACCGGCGGCTTCTTGCCGAAGAGGAAGTAATAGCGCACCATCGGCCACACGCCCTTGATATCACGCGGCCGAAACAGCACTTGCCGCCAATGTCCCGGTCACCGCCTGGTAAATGACGTACAGCAATCCACTGCCGACGAAGAACCACAGAAACGTGAGGTGCCATTGCAGCGCGCCGCCCAGCCAGCCGCCCAGCGCGATCGACCGTGGTGGAATCCAGAAGTTGTTCTGCGGAATCTTCGGCCCGAAGCTGGGAAAGGCGCGAAAGATTTGCAGCCCGCTGGTGATCATCACAACGACGGCAACTGCGCCGACCCAATGCGCCAGGCGCACCACAAAAGGATGCTCGTACGCCACCGTGATCGGCTTCCGCCTGCTCGCGTTCAACTGGGTTAGCGATGGTCGCCATAACTTCTCACAATCCCGCGTACCAGTCGTAGCCCTGGTCTTCCCAGTAGCCTTGCCGGCCGCCCTTCAAGACATTAGTCACGCGAATCGTGTTGAGATACTTGGCTTGCTTATAGCCGATCTTGGTCGGCATCTGCAGGCGCAGCGGTGCCCCGTGCCCGCGATCAAGCGGCTGGCCGTACATCTCATAGCAGAACAGCGTCTGCGGGTGCAGGATGGTCGCCATGTCGACGGACTCGTAGTAGTCGTCCAGACACTCGGCTTCCAGATAGCGGGCACTCAGGTCGGCCCCGATAGCGCGCAAAAAATCGCTGGCGCGCGTACCGCCGAAGTTGCCGACCACGTCCCAACCTTCCACGCAGACGTGGCGCGTGTTCTGCACGACTTTCGGCAAGGCCTGAATCTGCGACAGTTTGTACTCGCCCGGACGCTGCACCAGACCCTCGACCCGCAGCGTCCAGGTGTCGAAATCGACCTCGGGATCGAGCACGTCGTAGTAGTTGTAGGGGAACTGGTCGAAGGGAGCGACCTGGCTGTTGCGGTAGGTCGGCTCCAGGCGATGACGCCCGAAGAGCAGCTCCGAGGTCCAGTCGCTGAACTCCAGTCCCTTGCCGAGCAGCGGCTGCTGCAGCTTGGGAATCGCAAACGCTCCCAGCGCGATCACCGGTACCAGCTTGAGCAGCTCGCGGCGGTTCAGGCGCTTACGTTCGCTCGGAGAGACATCACGCACGGGCTCGCCAGACGGGCCCACGCGCGCGGACGCCGTCTGCCGGCGATCAGCATCTGCCTTGCGGTCAGCCTCACCGGCCGCCGATTCCGCCTGGCGCGCTTCGCTTTCCTTTTCTTGGGAAGATTGCGATTCGTCTGACATCTCTAACCTCGGGAAATCCCGCTCCTAATCTGATCATTTCCGTATGAAAAGGTTACAAAGCCGATCGCGTGTGCGCGTCCTTTCCTGCTCTCGATTCATCTCTTAAGTATCGATGCGTTTCGAAGCTTCTGTGCCGGTTCTGCTCCGGTCCACATGAACGGCTGCATTGTGACGTAGAGCACAGATTGTCGGTTATCCGGTATGCCAGTCTGTTATTGCTGGGCCGATAATCGCCGCCGGAACGAACGATCCGACAGCGGCAATCGAGGGGCTTACAGTATGAACACACCGCATTCCTTGGAATCGCAAATTCGCTACGGCCGCGACTTGGTCAAATCGGGTGTCTGCGGCCTGAACAATGGACGCCATGCCCATCTGAACGGGCGCCCGTTATCGGATGTTCTAGGACAGTCGGCGCGCGCCTCGCTCGGGCTGGCCACCCTGGGCGCCTGTGCCGGCCTGTTGCGCTACTATCTGCCCGCCCGTCGCGGCCGCGTGGTGAAGACGATTGCTTGCGGGCTGCTGGGCGGCGCATTCGGGTTCCTCGCCGGTTTTGGCTGGAAGACCCGCGATCTGGCTGAGAGCATGACCCGTTCCGCGGCCAAGCAGATTGGCGGCGTTCGCGATCAGCATTGGCTCGCGCAGCATCCCATCGACTACGCATAGGGTTGGCACGGGTCGGCAACGCGACTTTCCTTACCACCACCGGACCACTTGCGCCAGCCAGGCAGCGAGCCACACCAGCAGGCCCAGGATCAAAATCCACTGGAGCTCGCCGCTTGCTTCCGCGCTGAGCCGTTGCTTAGCCCTCCACGGACGTAAAAGCCAAGCGGCGCACCCTACTACGACAGGGCTGGTGAACAATACCAGTGTTTCCCGCTGGCCCACCGGCAGGTTCGCGCTGGAAACAATGATGCCGACAATTTCGAGCGCAACGAATCCCAGCAGAAGAACTTGAAGCCATTTTATTTTGCGCTGCACACGAGCGATTTCGTCGGACCGCTTCTCTTGGCGACGGGCTTCCTCTGAGGCTGCAGCGCGCTGCAGCCTCGCTGCAACGGATTGGTTCAAGTCGCGCAGTCTGGCCACGATTTGCTCGAACCCAATGGCCTCGCAGAATCGGCGCAGCAGTTCTCGTTGCGGCAGAGTCAGCGTGTGTTGCAAATCGAGCGCACGTCCCGTGAGATCTTCACCCTTGGCAGCGAGCGCTTGCAAACGGAGTTGCGCGGGCGTTCGGTCGTCGGTGACTCGATCCTGTTTCTCTGAGTCCCGCGAACTCCAATCCGCGGCGAGCCGATCGAACGTCGCGGACCCAACCCACGAGCTCGATGAAATCTCGCAGCATGTCATCGCGCTGGAGACTGGAACTCGCAGCGACAAGGGCGCGTGGTTGTTGTGCAACCGCGACGCCGCGCTCGCTCCACACGCCTATCGCATCTGCTCCCACCAGCAAGTGACGATCAAAACCCCGGGGAATTTCGCCCGCACGTTCCGGATGCAACGTGTGCCAGAGGTTTTCGCCGATCTGGCGCGCAAGAACCCCTCCGGCCGGGCCACCTTCGGCAATCGGAACATCGGACCGCAACCCGATACTTGCAAAGCGAAAGTAATCCGGCTGAGGAGGTAGCATTTCCAGCCGCGCGTTCAAATCGAAATGTCGTGGCGCCGCATCCTCATGCTGCCGGGAGGCTGCGAAATCGTAGACTCTGACTTGTGGTCCTTCCACAAGTGACGTCGAGATATAGATGGGAGCCTCCAGTTCCGTGCGCACCGCTTCTGCGACCGGATCGTCGCGCAGATCGCCGCGCAAACCCGCTGGACCGATAAGGGTGCCTCGCCGGGGAGTATCGACAATTGTGCTGGACCGGCTTTGTCCCCCTGACCAGGGATCGGAAAGGAGCGATTCCACAGTTCCGGCGTGCGATTCAGATCCGCCGGCTGCGCGGTTCATCGCCAACTCCGGTGCTGGCCGCAGCTTGCGAGCGCGTAATGCCTTTACCTCTTCGGTCTCGAGCCGCGACCAGACCGTGTACAGGTGGCGTCCGTTCGCTCGCTCAGGATCGATGGCGAAGACGTACTCGGTGGTGTTGACCACCCCCTCCGGGCGGCCATGGGACTGCGCAATGGCTGTGAATTCGAATCCCGACCCCAGGGATGAATTATCCACGTCTACCCGCGCCCACTCCTTGAACAAAGCACAATCGGGATCGCGCAGGAAAATGCCGTCGGTCGCAATCCTGAAACTATCCGCGAGAAGCAGTTGCTGAGGGTCAAGCTCGGGGACATGCTTGGGGTGTTCGAAAAAATCCGGCGACGGGGCCTCGGCTTCCGGCAGGTAGACCAGCGCTTTGGCGGCGCGCTGCACGTCGCGTGGATAGGCCTCCGCCTCACGGTCGAGCATGGCAAGTTCGGGGGCGAATGTAGCGCTCCCCTCCAGAACGGAGTCAAGCACGGGATTGAGGCTTTTCTCGGTCAAGCTCGCCCGCACTTCGTCGAAAAACTCGGTCGCACCGCTGGTTGCGTTCAGATAATCGCGGCCGCGTTTCAGCGCCGCATAGAGAATGGAGCGCAGCCCGCGTTCGCGAGGACAGGGTATACGTCGGCGCATCTCCAGCATCGATGCATAGCTGGCAAGCAGCAGCGCCCAGCGGTGTTCGGTGGCGACAACACCCAAGTCGAGATCGAACCAATCGATCTTCCGCACGCTCGGCAGGTCCAGCCAGCCCTCCGGGTGTAGACCGTAGCTCTCCCAGGCGATTGCAGAGGTGGGGTCCTGAATGAGCCAGCGCGCCAGGTACATCGAACAGAAGGCATCGAAATCCGGTTCTTTGTGGGTGACCAGCCATACCACCCCATCCAACTGGGCAAACCTGTCGCGAATCAGTTTGGATTTATGAAGCACGGCGGCGCAGGCGGAAGGGAACTGCGTTTGCTGCGGAAGATGATGATCGAGGATGGCCAAAGGCTCGTTGGCGCCCCAGGTTGTCCCGCCGACATCGCACGCCAGTTCGTTGGCAAAAAGCGTGGAGGGAGAATCACCGCCGCTTTGGGCATCCCGCCTGCGCGAATCGCCGGTGAACACGGTCCCAATATCAACGTAGCGATATCTGAACGTGGGCGGCATTAAGGCGACTCAGAAACAAGGCAAGGCGGCAAGATTTTAGCACGGGAAGATTAAGGCGAAATGACGGCCTCGTGGACTTAGCTTGGTGTTCTGCAATTCATGCTGGTTTGCGATAATGTGAGTGGTAGTTGCCGCCTCCGGGCCCGTAGCTCAATTGGATAGAGCATCAGCCTTCTAAGCTGAGGGTTGCTGGTTCGATCCCAGCCGGGCCTACCAACTTGATCAATCAGTTAGCGCGCTGCCTGCCGGCATGTGGGTTTTCTGATTGAGGTGAAAATTGCGGGGACCCAGCTTTTCTTCGTGGGAGCAGGCGCGCTGGTGAAAGAACTCGAATCTGCAATACGGAGCGGGGGACTGGCGCCGAAACGGCTCCTCCGGAAATTTACCCGACGGGAATTCGGTGTTTCTGTTCTCGGAGGAGTCATCGGTACGGCGGCCTACCGTCTCCTCGGCGCTCCTTCGGCAGCAGCCGCGGGCAGGGACTTCACCCTCGCCATCATTCCGGATCCGCAATACCTTGCGGAGTCGTGTCCCGACGCAGCCGGGCGATACTACACCTCAATGATGCAGTGGATCGTCGACAACAAAGACATTCTTCTGACCTCCAGTAAGCCTTCCTTCGCCGCCAACATCAAAGCCGTGATTGGGGTAGGCGATTGCGTGAACGCAGCGGCCGATCACCAGTTCAGCAATGCCGAAGCCGGCTGGCGGGTCCTGGACGCCAATGGCATCGCATTCACCACTCCTCCCGGCAACCATGATTATGCGGATTTCTCGAAGGGCATTACTACGCGCAATGGCCTGGGAACGCAGTTCAGGAAGGGATACTTCGCGGCGAAAAGCCGTTCGAAGGTTTATGGTTCCGGTATCGACCTGGGCGACGGTGACATGGCCCATTGGGTGGGATCGCACGACAGTACAGGGGCGAATACCGCGGTAAAGTTTGTGATCTCCGATATAGGGATGCTGGTGCTGGCAATGGATTTCTTCGCCGGCAACGATGCCTGGACGTGGGCCTACGGCACCATGATGGCCCATCCCGATTGCGAATGCTACATCACTACCCACGCTTGGCTGACGGCGTGGGGCAACCAGTACCGGAGAACGGACGGTTACGGTCCAGATTTCTACTCCATGCCTGGCGCACCCTATTCGAATTGCGCTGTCGAATCGTGGAATACGGTTGGCGTAAAGGCTTGGCCAAATCTACTGGGAATTTTTTCGGGGCACGATATTTTCGATCCTAAGCGTCCAGCGCCGGGAGGTGTAAACTCGCCGGCCTGGTATTGGCAGCAGGTGGCCGTTTCGAGCGAAAGCAGCCGCCGGCAAACCGTGCAACAGTTATTTGCCAATGCTCAGGAGTTGGACCACGGCTGTAGTAAGTCGGTCAGTCAAGCGACGGGAGCGGGACAAATCGCCAGTGTCTTTCTGCTGAGCCGTCGGCCGGCATTAGGAGTACTGGAAGGCCGCATGATCTCGACACAATCCAGGAACTGGTTTCGGGCGAAGTCGGCCGCATTCCCCTCCGGCACCAGCTGGAGCGATTCGGAAACGCTATTGTTCTCTGTCCCCTTCACCGGATTTCAGAAATCGTAAACGCCGTCTGGCAACGATTGGGCTGCCAGCCGGGTCGATATTCCATTCTTGTCACTCACATCTTGAGTAGTTATCGTACGGGCGGCAAAGTCACGTGGTCCGCACGACAGTCGCGCAAACCTTCTCCACACTGGCGATATTGCAAGTCTTTCGTCAGGCAGACTTCGACATCCATGTCGGACCGGGAGCATACGACGCGAAACGCGCCCGCGGGTGCGTTGTTGGCTTTCGCGAATTCTTGCTCTATCTCGGACGGACTGGCTCGGATGGCGCTGGTAGGATTGCGATACTCCAGTGGAATCCTCACCTTCCGAAATGCCGTTTCGACCTCTTTGAAATAGTCCTGCGCCGGCAGGCCGGTGCAAGTTCCGTGCCTCGACCATTCGTGCTGAATGAGACCGCGATCTGGCATGATCGGCAGCATGTGCTGGGCAATGGATTGCGAAACCGGGCTGGCAGTCCCGCAGTTCTGGGGATAGGAACCGTCGTGGTTCTCTGGCCACAGGCCGTGTACGATGAATCCGAAATGATGCGCCGGATCGCATTCGCTGGATGAGACATTGCCGGCATGAGCAGCGCAGAATTCAGGCGCCCAGGAGAGGTTTAGCAGATAATAGTCGAAGCTGCCCGGTGTGTTATCAGCCTGGCGACGCTGCCGAGCTCCGGCAATCGCGGTCAATGAGCCGGCCACCAGCAATGTAATCAAAGTCGTTCTTGTCATTGCTCTACCTGGGTAACAAGTTGGGACCGATGGTCAGTGCCCATGAACCAGCCGATCCAGCAGGAACATCCCGGCCACGCCGAGGAAGACGACGATCGCCATTTTCACTCCCGGCTCGCGATTGACCTCCGGTATCAGGTCTGAAGCCGCAACATAGATGGTCACACCGGCAGCGACCGGCAATCCATAGCTGACCGCGTGCTGGCCGATTGCCATGGTGAGGACCCCAGCAATGGTGGCGATCCCGAGCAGCACCGATGCAAACCACGATCGTCCCTTGCTCAAACCGCTGGCCAGCATCACCGACGTCACGGTGAAACCTTCCGGAACCTTATGCAGGAAAACGGCGAGAAAGATGATCCAGCCCAGCCAGGGCGAGACCAGAAAGCCGGCGGTAATCGCGATCCCGTCAAAGAACGTATGGATGATGAGTCCGAAGAGCACCGATACCCGGCGGTGCGAGTGTAGGTACTCGTCGGAATGCGTCTCTTCCCCGTAGTGAAAATGCGGCGTGATGGTGTGTTCGAAAAAGTGCACCAGCAGGTACCCGGCGAGCACCAGCAGCGCCCCGGAGCGTCCGCCCAACTGCAGGCTTTCGGGCACCATTTCGACCAGCGCGGTGGCCAGCATGAATCCCGCGCCCAGGGCCACGAAGTAGCGCAGGTAATCGCGGTGCCAATGCCTCTGCACGAGCAGGGCGCCGCCGAAGACGTTGGCGGCAGCGGCGGTCAGGCCCAGCAAGATACTAGTGAGGATCGGATGCACGAGAAGGGGAAGGATAACAGAGGAGCGGAAGGGATTGGAGGTTAGCGGCCATTGGCGGTTTCGTACCCAGATGCGATTTTCGCGAACATCTGCCCCATGCCCGCAGCCCGGAACTCGTGGTTTACTGCCGCCCGGACAGGATCGACCGCCGCTTGCATTGACTAGTTGCTAGTCGCTAGTTGCTTCTTTTATTTCCTCTCAATCGCCGTGCCAAATTCCCGCGAACGGTTCGATGCCGCGCTCTTGCCTGACTTCGTCGCCGCTGCCGCATGCGCGGTGGCTTCGGGACCATAGCGCTCCAGCAGGACCGGGACGAGCGCTCCTTCAGCTTCTTTCACGAAAGTCAGCTTGCCCTTGGCATCGCTGTCGATGCGGATGAAGTCCCCCAGCTTGACCTGCCCGGTCGCAACCAGATTGGCCAGCGGGAACACGATGTTGCGCTCGATCGCTCGCTTCAGGTGACGCGCTCCATAGCGCAGGTCGGTGCCTTCGCGCAGCAGGAACTGCTTTACCGCAGGCGTGCAACTAAAGACGAATTGATTGTTGCCCGTCGCCTGCAGAATGCGCTGCTGTACCATGCCCAGCTCAATCTCCAGGATTTGTTCCAAGTGCTCGCGGCGAAGCATCTTGAAGACGACAACCTTGTCGATACGGTTCATGAACTCGGGCGAGAACTTTCGGCGCGCGGCCTCGACGGCGGTGCGATCGATCTTCTGGTCAAGCTTGGCATCCATCTGCGCCGGGGTTTGCGCAAAACCCATGCTGCCGTTGATCATCTCGTTCATCTCGGAAGCGCCCAGGTTCGAGGTCATGACGATCACGCATTGGGATAGATCGACCCGGCGATTGTCGCCGAGGGTCAACGTCGCCTTGTCGAGAATGCCGAGCAGGAGTTGCCACAACGCATCGGACGCCTTCTCGATTTCGTCGAACAGCAGGATCGAGAGCTTCAGCTTCTCCGTGTGCCACTGGTTGAGAGCTTCCTGCGTGAGCAGCGGGTGGGTTTCGCGATGCCCGAGGTAGCCCGGAGGCGAGCCGATCAGCTTGGCAATTTCGTGCGAGTGCTGAAATTCGGCGCAATCGATTTTTATGCAGGCGTGAGTGTCCCCAAACAGCGACTCGGCCACAGCTTCCACCACCCGCGTCTTGCCGGAGCCCGTGGGCCCGAGAAACAGGAGGTTGCCGACCGGCCGTCCCGGTGGGTTCAGGCCTGCCAAAAACATTTGATAGATTTCGGCCACTTTATCGACGGCAGCATCCTGCCCGACAATTTTGCGTCGCAATGCGGTTTCGAACTCGGAAGCTTCGCTACTGCGCCGTGTGGGATCCAGTGCGGTATTCAATCCGGTCTTCATGATTGTGCCAACTTGCCGCCTCAGCCTTTCTCTGCACGAAACCAAGTCATCTGAATCAGATGGACTAAGCGAGCCGCTGAGTTGTTCGCATCCACCTTGCCGGCACAAGCCGTTCTTGCCGTGCTCATCATTGGATGAACCAGAGCACCCGTTCGACGGCTTACCGATTAGTTAACTTGTAAAAATATTGTTTACCGGAAAGGAGGCGCGGACACCTTGTATGCCGAACTCAGTTACTTGACCCCGAGCACCAGGAAGTAATCCACCTTGTCGTCTTTGACCAGGTCGTCGTGCTCTTCCAGAAGACGGTAGCCTGCTTCGCCGGCTTCGCGCAATACGATCTGCTTGTGCACACCATGATCTTCGCCATTGCCGTCGCGGTCGATGATGCCGACGCGGGCACCCGGCCTCAAAGCAGCTCTCAAATTGCGCAGAAGCGCCACGGGTTCGGCGACCTCGTGATAGGTCTTCAGCAGAAGCACGGCATCCACCGCATTGGGCGGCAGCTCCGGATTGTCGGCTTTCCCGACGATGGTCTTAACATTGTTTAGCTGATCCTTTTGGGCGCGTTCGTCAATGTACTTGATTGCCGCGGGATTGATATCTACGGCATAAACCCGCCCCGGGTTGCCGACACGCTTGGCGGCGCGCACCGTGAACCATCCTGAGCCGGCTCCGATGTCCGCAACCGTCTTGCCCGGCGCTATCCCAAGAATGTCCATGACGCGGTCGATGTGAAGCCGCTGGTCGCGTCCAGGCGTCTCGAAGATCGACAAATCTCCCGTGTACGGAGTGCTGGTCGGACGATGCTGGGCTGGTGCTGGGGCCGCGGTCTGTGCCGGCAGGATCGGCACCGCGAAGGCAAGCAGAAGTAAGAATGCAGACGTGAAAAGAAAACGGCGGGTTCGCATCAATGGCACCAGACTTTTATCATGCCACGTGATCCCCGGTTGTGAGCTGGGATTGGTCACGATTTTCTGCTATACAACGACCGGAATCGCTCCAGGACTATTGGCCCGGAGCGAGTAGCAGTCCGTAGACGCTCAACTGATTAGCGCCGCCGACGAACACCTTGCCATTGGCAACTGTAGGTACGGTGAACTTGGACGCCTGTCCCGGATTGTCCCGAGCCAAGTGTTGGTTGGAGTTGTACAGCTCGTGCGACAGATCGATCGCATCGTAGGCGTGCAACACCGCCGGTCCCTGATGCGCGTCGAAGTACGCATCGCTCTCGACTGCCCATACGATCCCATTGCCATTGCCGTTGGCGGAGACGCTCACCGTGCTGCGCGTGAGGTGTGAGGTGGCCGCAGTCTGTGACACCGGCGTCTTCGACACTGTCCCGTTCTGCAGAGCGAAGGCCTTGATGCCATCTTTCCGTGGGCTGATGCCGGCGCCGAAGTATAGATGACCATTCCAATAGGCAGGCGTTCCCATCTGCTGCTTCAGTTGGCCTACGATTTCCTGCACCGCTTGCGGGTTCCCTTTACCCCGGTTGTAACCTCCCAAACTATCGCGGTTCAGAACATAGATGTATCCATCCTTGCCGCTGGTGATCGCCAGATGCGGATAAGGCCCCGGCTGTTCCGGCAAGAGCATCACCCCGGCCGAACCTAGATCAAGATCGTCTTCCGCCATTTTCGCCTGGTTGTACGGCGTGAAGTAATCCGTCAACGTAATTCCGTGGGTTCCCGGTTTCAGCTTCACGATGCTGTCGCTAAAGTTCACTCCGGGCGGCTCGCCATAAGCATCGAACGGACCGTTGGCAGTTGAAAGATAGAGAGTGCCATCGTTATCGGCGGCGATTCCACAACCGCTCATCCAAATGCCACCCTGATAACCGTTAGGAGTTGAAACCCAGGCGCCGGACTGGCGCAGCGTGGTGGCGTCGTAAGCGATGAGCCATCCGTGATACAGACCCGAATCGGCATTCGAGGCGAAAGCCACGTACACCTTGCCTTTCGAGAGCAGCAGGGCCGCTCGCTGCAACTGGAAGCGAGACGAGAACGTGAGCACGCCATCGTGGCCGTCCTGCGCCGCGCCAGGATATGTCGCCTGTATGGTGCGCGGACCGCCGAATTTCTCCGCACCGGATGCCAGATCAAGCGCGTGCAAGCGGTGGTAAAACGCGCCATTCTCTTTGGTAGCGGCCACAACGTACACCGTGTTGCTGGCGACATCAATGGCAGGTGTGCTGGTGATTCCAATCTCCGGCAAGATGTCGCTTGCGTTCACGTCCGCCGGAGAAAGCGTGGTGATACCGGCGTCCGGACTTAAGAAGTTCACCATCCACAGCGGCCCGGCCGAGAGCGAATCGCTGTCAAATGCGTAGACGCTGTCGTGCTGCGTGGCGACAATTACAACGTTGTGGAGGCCGTTCCCCGGCACCGCGACTTGCGGGATGTACAACGGCTGCGCGTACACGTAACCGTCCAACGGAACCGAATACAATTTGCCGAACTTCGCAGGGTTGACGTTTTGCGGCGTCAGAACGGTTTCGACAAGGTTCTGGCCGGTACGAGCATTGTCGTTGTGGTACGTCGAGACGACCGCCAGTCCCGAGGCAGCGAGAGACTCAGCCGTGACGTTTTGCATTCGTGGCGACGCGGTCGCTGTTTCCAGAAAGTCGTCGTCGGCTTCCGCATCTCGCGACTGGTAAACCTGCGAGACTGCCAGAAGTATCGCCAGCACCGCTCCCAGCGAGAGCAAGTGCGAGCGAGTGCGCGCGAACGCGGTTGCTTTGTCCCAGCTACGAAAGGCGACGTAGACGAGCGCGCCGAGCAAGAGCACACCCAGCATTGCAAGCGATTCTGAGACGGGTAAATTAGTGTGCTGTACCATGAGCAATCAGGGAACGCGATTAAGACCTCTCCACATAACCCGCCGCAACCAGAAAACACGCGGACATGCCGCTAAGAAACATCAAGGCACATGTTCAATGATGCCGGTTTCGACGCAATTAACGCCAGCGCCGGCCATCGGAAAATTGTTAAGAATTGTTCCAGGGAACCGAACACCTCAGGCTCTTCTGCAATGGGCCCGATGCGAGTGCCTCACGACAGCGCCCTAACCCGCGCATGATCACGCAGACAGGGTCAGGCGTTGAGATTGCCGCTCAAGCGTGGGGCCACAATGTCGCTACGGTAGCGGCAGTCGGTTCGACCGAATTAGTTCTGCTCTTTAACATCGACGCTGGCGATTGTGTTCTCCCATTCCAGCTTGAGAATCGCGGAGTCGCCGCCGGTCTTGTCGAACGAGATGGTAAACAACTCCAGGCCGGATGGCCTTTGCTTAACCTGCATGGGAATGTGCGCCAGGTCCTGGCTCTGGTCGTAATGTGTGCCCCATTGCCCGGTCTGCTTGTTGATGATGAGCTGCCAGCTATTCACGCCGGGAAGTGTGTAAAGGGTGTAGCTGCCAGCGGGAACCTTGGTACCGCCGATATTCAGGTCAACATCGGTTTTGAGCGTGGTCGCGGCATTCGCGCCGGTGCGCCACACCTGATCATAGGGGACCAGCCCGCCAAAAATCTTGCGGTTGCGCATTGAGGGACGGCTGTAGTTGATAGTGACGGTTTTACCATCGGCGAAAGTCAGGTCCGATGTCGCCGGTGGGCTTAGCGGTTTCTTGTCTTGGGCAATTAGAGATAGAGCGATCAGTGCAAAAGCAGTGGGTATCCAGAAACGGCTCTTCAGCATTGCAGATCTCCTCGGTATCCTAAGCGCCTTTTATTATGGACGTACAGGGCAGGCAGTACAATTCTGCTATCAGGCGAGCTAACCCGAGATGCAAATGTTGAATTTTGATGAGGTCGCCATCAACTTGCTACGTGATCTCCCCGAGACCGGCATGGGATTCCAGCTGATACAGGCGATCCTCTGGGGAGAAGAGAAACTCCTGCTGGTGCTAAATTCGGAGCGCGCCATAGACCTCTCCCAAATTGGCCTAGAGCCTGGCAATGACCCTTCGACAATTTTAAGAAACGGTATGCGCATCATAGATGTAATGCGTGACGACGTCGTGCTTACAACGTTTAGCTCTCCTCAACCCCACAGCTTCAGACTGTTGAGCTCCCGAATTTCCGCCGCACATACGGTGCCGGGGCATCCGACCGCTGCTGGCCTACGGGTTGCCCCGCCAAGCAGTCTCATCAAGCACGTCACGCTAACTGCAAATCGAGTGTTCCACCGTTATTCTGCATTCAACCCAGATCGCCGAGTCGACTCCAAGACGGGGAGCCTTCCTCCTGGGACTTACGCAGCTCCGGCTTCCGAAATTCCGTTCGTGCCTACGGGGTTTGTCGCAGTAGGCCGTTTCGCATTGCCAAACAACCTCCGTGTCTCCGTGGTGAAAAATGATTTTCGAGAGCGCGGCGGAGTCGAAGGACACGCATTGAGGAGAATGGAATCCTTACTCATCCAACACGGCCACGTCATCGATCCCGCCAACGGTATCGATCACAAGATGGATGTGCTGCTCCGCGACGGGCGCGTCGCAGCAGTTGCGCCTCCGGGCAAGCTTCGCGGGCAAGCCAAGCAGACATTCAATGCGCGGGGCTGCATCGTTGCGCCTGGATTGATTGATCTGCATGTGCACCTGCGCGAGCCGGGGCAGTCTCACAAAGAGACCATCGCGACGGGAACCGCGGCGGCCGCCGCCGGCGGCTTCACCTCCGTGTGCGTGATGCCGAATACCCTCCCGGTAAAAGACTCGCCGGAGATCGTGCGCTGGATGCTGTCGCCGGAGCGCGGTGCGCTGGTGAATGTCTTTCCCATCGCCGCCGCGACGGTCGGCAGCATGGGCGAGAAGCTGACGAACTTCGCGGCCTTGAAGCGCGCGGGCGCGGTTGCCTTCACCGACGATGGCAAACCCATCCTCGACGATCGAGTGATGCGCGATGCCCTGAAACACGCCGCGCGGCTGAAGCTACCGATCGTGCAGCACGCGGAGGATACACGCGTCACCACCGGTTGCTCCATGAATTATGGGCCGACGTTGTTTCGTTTGGGTGTGCACGGCATGCCCAACTCAGCCGAGGCTAGCGTGGTGGAACGCGACATTGCTCTGGCGCGCGAAACCGGCGGCCATCTGCACGTGGCCCATCTTTCGACGCGGGAGGCGCTGGCGGCGGTGCGCGCTGCGAAGCAGCAGAAGCTACGCGTTAGCACTGAGGTCACGCCACATCACTTCACGCTCATTGACGAGAACGTCGGGGAGTTCGACACGCATTACAAGATGAATCCGCCGCTGCGCTCGACCGCCGATCGCGATGCGCTCATCGAAGGCATCGTTGACGGCACAATCGACGCCATCGCCACCGATCACGCGCCGCATGCTTTTCACGAGAAGGCGGTTGAGTTCGAGCGCGCCGCCTTCGGAATCACCGGTCTGGAAACTTCGTTAGCCATCGCCCTCACTGTCCTGCATCATCACTTCAAGCTGCCGCTTGGGCGCATCGTGGAGCTGATGTCGACCAATCCCGCGAAGCTATTTGGGCTGAAAGGACGTGGCACGCTCGCCGAGGGCTCACACGCCGACGTGACCATCTTCGATCCCAAGAAGAGCTGGACCTTCGAGGCCTCGCAGTCGCTCTCGAAATCGCGGAACACGCCCTTCAACGGCTGGAGCTTCACGGGGAGAGCTGTTGCGACGATCGTGACGGTAAAATGATCTACGAAGGGTAAAGATATGACGCGCAGTGCGCTCGTGAAAGCGGTCAAAGCAGCTAAAGAATCCAAACGGAAGAGCAGGCGCAAGGGCAACCTCGCGGATTTCCTTGCCGCGTCGCCGCTGCGTGGTTCCGGACT
>CAVQLZ010000026.1:0-122207 GCA_963713465.1 uncultured Acidobacteriaceae bacterium | reverse complement strand
GCAGTGGTCAGCCTACGGTCCCTGAGCCTTCGTTTGCCGAGCGAGCGCGAACGTTGACGTACTTGGGGCGCATCGGCAGTCTCTCGACCCTGTCGCGGAAAGAGCCGGGATTTCCTTTTGGATCCTTAAGGACGAAATGAGCATAGGTTCCGGCGAGCAGAAGATAGATTGCCGCGTGATCAACGGGTCGCAACACAACGTGCGGACGAGCGAGTGATGCAGCGTTGGGCAGAAATAGACCAGCACCAGGGTACCGCCGAAAACCGAGCAACTGGCAAGCTGCCCGTTGGGAGTACCACATCGAAAACTTCCTCGGCTTCGTCCACCTTGCCTGCCTTCACCTTATGTTCAGGCATTTATGAGGCTGCTTCGTTTGCGAGGCTCTTGCATCACGCATCACGGCTAACGCAGGCGGGACTATGCTCCTACCGGATACTGCTTTTATTCACCAAACAACCAGGCAATTTAGTTCGACGATGAGCAAATTGCGCTCTTTTGACTCAGGTTCAAGGTTGTTTTCGCTGCAGCTTTATCCGCCTTCAGACTGGTTCAGGCGCTCGTACCTTATCCGCTGGAGGTTTCCCTTCTCCTTTCCGTTCTGACTCCATTTCCAATTCACAATTTCCGGCATGTCCTGGCCGTGCTTGTCGATGTAGTGCTTGTGCTCGATGAGCTTGTCCTGCATCTGCTGCTTCAGGTAGGCGCCCCTGGAACCCAAGTGCGGCAGACGATCCACTACGTCCTGCACGAGGTGAAACCGGTCCAGGTCGTTCTGCACTCTCATGTCGAAGGCTGTGGTGATGGTGCCCTCTTCCTTGTAGCCCCGCACGTGCAGGTTGCGGTTGGTCCGGCGGTAGGTCAGCCGGTGTATCAGCCAGGGGTATCCATGAAAGGCAAAGATGATGTGCTTATCTTTAGTGAAAAGCGAATCGTAATCTGTTTCGTTTAGCCCGTGCGGGTGCTCACTTGAAGACTGCAGCTTCATCAGATCAACGACATTAATCACTCGGATTTTCAGATCGGGCAGATGCTGGCGAAGGATGGAAACGGCGGCCAGAATCTCCAGCGTGGGCGTGTCTCCGCAGCACGCCATTACCACGTCGGTCTCGGCGTTCTGGTCGTTGCTGGCCCACTGCCAGATGCCAATTCCTTCCGTGCAATGCACGACTGCCGCGTCCATAGTCAGCCATTGCGGCAGGGCGTGCTTGCCTGCAACCACCACATTGACGTAATTCCGGCTGCGTAGACAGTGATCAAAAACTGACAACAGACAGTTGGCGTCGGGCGGCAGGTAAGCGCGCACGATATCGGCTTTCTTGTTGATGACATGGTCAAGGAAGCCGGGATCCTGATGCGTGAAGCCGTTGTGATCCTGTTGCCAGACATGCGAGGCGAGCAGATAGTTCAGCGACGAGATTTCCCGGCGCCAGGGCAGTTCCAGGCAGACCTTCAGCCACTTGGCGTGCTGGCTGAACATCGAGTCGACGATGCGAATGAAGGCTTCATAACTGTTAAACAGCCCGTGCCGTCCGGTCAGAAGATAGCCTTCCAACCAGCCCTCGCATTGATTCTCGCTGAGCATTGAGTCCAGCACGCGACCGGCGGGCGCCAGAAATTCGTCATTCTTCACTTCCCGCGCATCCCACTGGCGGTTGGTCACTTCAAAAACCGCACCCAGGAGATTCGAGAGTGTCTCATCGGGACCGAAGACACGAAAATTTCGCTGATCCTGATTTAGCCTAGCCACGTCACGCAGGAACGAGCCTAGTGACCCGCGTATCTTCGGCAGTCACCGCGCCGGGCGAAGGTACGTTCACCGCGTGGAGGTGGAAGTCCGGCATGCGCAGGTCGTGCAGCAGAATGCCACCGTTCGCGTGGGGATTGGCGCCCATTCGGCGATCGGCCTTCGGCGCCAGCTCGGCCAATTCCGGCATGAGTCGCCCGTCTTCATCGAACAGTTCCTCGGCCTTGTAGCTCTTCATCCAGCTTTCAAGCAGTTTGACATGATCAGGATGCTCCGGATCCACCAGCAGCGGTACCTGGTGTGATCGAAAAGTACCCTCGATCTGCAGGCCGTCGACCAATTCCGGTCCTGTCCAGCCCTTGGGCGACTTGAGGACGATCATTGGCCAGCGCGGCCGTGTGGTGTCGTGGTTGTTGCGCGCGTTACTTTGAAATTGCCGAATGTCAACGATTGCTCTCTCGACGGCGGTGGCCATGAGTTCGTGCATCTCTTCCGGTTCGTCGCCTTCCACAAAGTATGGGGTCCATCCGGACCCTTGCAGAAATTGCTCTAATTCCTCATGCTCGATGCGGGCCAGCACGGTCGGATTGCTGATCTTGTAGCCGTTTAGGTGAAGTATCGGAAGCACGGCCCCGTCGGTGACTGGATCGAGAAACTTGTTGGACTGCCAGGCGGTCGCCAAGGAGCCCGTCTCCGCTTCGCCATCTCCAATGACGCAGGCGACGATGAGGTCGGGGTTGTCGAACGCCGCCCCAAAGGCATGGCTGAGGGAGTAACCCAGCTCGCCGCCTTCGTGAATCGAGTCCGGGCGTTGTCGGCGCAACGTGGCTGGAAATCCCGCCGGGAAAGGAGAACTGCCGGAAGAGCTCCTTCATTCCGGCTTCGTCCTGGGTGACATTCGGATAAATCTCACTCCAGGTACCCTCAAGGTAGACGTTGCCCACCAGAGCCGCGCCTCCATGTCCGGGACCGGCAACGTAGAACATATCCAGGTCATACTTCTTGATGACTCGGTTGAGGTGCGCGTAGATGAAGTTCTGACCCGGCACCGTGCCCCAGTGCCCGACCACCAGCGGCTTCACGTGCGATAGTTTCAGCGGCTCCTTCAACAGCGGATTGTCGTAGAGATAAATCTGGCCGACCGCCAGATAGTTGGCGGCGCGCCAGTAGGCATCCATCTTGTGCAGCAGTTCCGGAGTGAGGGTATTCGCCTTCTTGGTTGACGTTTTCTTGTTTGCCGCTTCCGCTTGCTCGTGGAGCAGTTCCGGCGTGAGCGTTTCAGCGTGCATGATTAATTCTCCCTTTTGCAGCCAAGTCCGAGAACCTGGCAGGCGAACAATTTTCGAGGTTCGTAACTGCGCCAGACCACACGGTACGTCTCACGCTTTCGCAGGTCACTCATGTCGGACCTGGCAACTTCATAATTTCGCTGTTACCTCGCCAGCTCTTTGCCAATCGCCCGCAATTCGAGTCGGCGCTTCTTGGTGGGCTTGGGATATGCCATCTTGAGATCCTGCAGCGCATCGAGGACAATTCGGGAAACGATTAGCCGGGCGCTCTCTTTATCGTCGGCGGGAACTACATACCAGGGCGCGTGATGGGTGCTGGTAGCACTCAGGCACGCCTCATAAGCCTTCACATAATCCTTCCAATATTTCCTCTCGTGAATGTCGGAGAGGCTGAATTTCCAGTTCCTGTCCGGCTCATCGAGTCGCTCCAGGAAGCGCTTTCGTTGCTCTTCCAGCGAAAGGTGGAGGAATATTTTGACGGTCCGGGTTCCGTTGCAGTAGAGGTGTCTCTCCAGGTCCACCATGGAACGATAACGGCCGTCCCAAAGGGTTTTTTCGTCGCGTAATTCCTCCGATAGACCCTGGTTGCGGAGGATCTCGGGATGCACTCGAACGACCAGCACTTCCTCGTAATAGGAACGATTGAAGATACCGATCCGTCCGCGTTCAGGAAGGCGGCAGGTGGTGCGCCAGAGAAAATCATGCTCCAGCTCTTCGGCGCTCGGCTGTTTGAAACTGAAAACCTCGCAGCCTTCCGGATTGACCCCGGACATAACGTGCCGGATGGCGCCGTCCTTACCGGCAGCGTCCATCCCCTGAAAAATCAGCAGCAGCGCATAGCGGTTGGAGGCGTAGTGAAGCCGCTGCAGCGAGCTCAACTCTGCGACGTGTTCTTCCAGAAGTTTCTGGTACTGCTTCTTCGACTTGCAGATGGGCTTGATCGAGGTCGGCCACTCGCTGAGGTTGACTTTCTTTCCGGAGCCCACTCGGAAATCCTTGGAATCAATTTTCATCCTGTTCTTCCTCCCGCTGTGACGCCATGCGCAGATTGCATGCTGTGCTCCTGCTTTCATTGGCCTTTTGGCTCAACATCATTTCTCGCCGCGAAACTCTCGGGACCTTTGAGAGCGGTGGCGAGTCTCGGTTGGTCTCACTAACCTAATAGCTCCGCGTCGCCCGAACCCGCTCGTACGGAACAGAGGAGCCTGACAATTAATGACACCTGACGTTTATATCTCTGCCTTCGCATGGTCGAGATAGACGCGGAAGTGGGGCCAGGAAACCGACCGTACCCAGCCAGAGGGAACCAGCACCGACCGATTCTGGAGCCAGTCTCCGCCTTCTATATCGAGATAGCGTAAATGCCAGCTTGCCTTATCCATGACAAAGCCCTCGAGAGTTCCGAAGTCACCATCTGTAGCCCATACGTGATAACCCAGCATGTGGGAACTGCAGCGTAGATGGAGATCCTCGACGGTATGTACCGGGTAGTTCGCTCCCATCGGTATGGATGACAGGCCGAACTCCCTGTCTACCCAACAGGCGAGGGGCCCAAAGTATTCAGCCATGGCGATCTCCTGCTGACGTGAAACCGGCCTTTCGGCATCAACGTCGGGACTGTCCGCCATTTGCTTCTTAGTCAGGTGAGCCCGAAAGGTTTTGTTCGCCCAGTCTGGCCGTTCAAGCGTGGTGACGGGTATCACGACGTCGTGCCGTTTCAGCCAGTTTCCTACGTCTACCACCACATAACGAACTTTCCATGACTGATCATCGAAGAGAAAATTGCGAATACTTCCCGTTTCACCATCGGTCGCGATGATAGGAGATCCGACTAAGGATTCAGAACGCAAAGCATGTTCTCTCCCTGTGGAGCGGCGGAATTGAGTGGTACTCTCAGCTCTGTAGTTTCTTGCAAGTATTGACCTCTCCTTCGCTGCGAATTGGGATTAGGAAGCCGCAGTCCTCTCCTTTAGCTGTTACGAGCAGGTTTACCCAGCCTTCCGAGGTTCCGCGTGATCGTTCCCAATCTCTCGCTCGGCCTCAAGCCAGTCTTGATCTTGTTGGCTTTGGCCGTTCAGCCGCTCCTGGTAGAGCTCATAAGCACGTGCGGCGATTTCAGGCACAAGATCGTCGGACTTCGTAGGTATCACAGCGACCTTGGGACGATCGAAAATCCGATAGCCAAGCAATTTCACACGGTCAGTCACAAGGAACCAAACCAGAGCATAGCCCCATACGATCCCTGCCCAACCCCAGCCAAGGGGTGTCATGAAGAGCCCATAAACCGCAATCAGTGTCGCTAACATTTGCGTACCCAGCACAGCAATCCATAGAACCCGCGCGGGGCGTATAGACCAGAACGGGCCGCGAGTGCGCGTCAGGAAAATCGTCAGATGTCCCGCCACCGACAGCATCAGATACATCAGGGTCTGCAGTTGGGGATGGCCGAGGTGAAACACGCGATCCCCAAGGTAAAACAGGCCAAAGGCGGCCACGGGGCCAACCAGACCCAGCACCGTGGCGATCCCCAGTACGAGCCGCATGTTCCAGGTCTCGGGCTTGTCTTTGTAATGAACGTTGTCATAGGCGATGGAGAGGATGGCTCCATCGTTGAGCACTGCGATCAACACGATCATCACGGCGGTAACCGGATAGAAGTTAAATACCAGGATCGCTAGAGTCATGAACAGCAGCACGCGCAGCGTTTCGGCGATACGGTAGATCGCATAGCTGTTCATCCGCTGGACAATTTTCCGGCTCTCCTTGATCGCGTCGATAATCACTGACAGGCCGGGCGCCAGCAGCACGATGGACGCTGCCGCGCGTGCCGCGTCGGTTGCACCGGAAACGGCGATGCCGCAGTTTGCTTTTTTCAACGCCGGGGCATCGTTTACCCCGTCGCCAGTCATACCGACGAAGTGGCCGCGCTTCTGCAGGACCTCGACAATGTTGTACTTGTCTTCGGGAAATACCTGGGCAAAGCCATCCGCTTTTTCGATGGACTCCGCCGTTTCCGCCTTCTTTTGCTTATCGCGTAATACGGTGGCATCGAGGATGTTCGTTCCCATCCCCAGTTGACGGGCAGTTTCCTGGGCGATGGCCAGTTGATCGCCCGTAACCATTTTGACTTTCACGCCCATCTGGCCGGCACTCGCGATGGTTGCTTTAGCCTGCGCACGCGGTGGATCGAATAATGGCAATACCCCGGCAAACTGCCACTTGCCTTCCTGATCGGCCTGGGCTACGCCCAGGGAACGGAAGCCGCGTGCGGCAAAGTCGTTGACGGCTTTCTCGACGGCCGGCTTTACCTCACCGTTGTTGGTCGCCATCTGCAGAATGACCTGTGGCGCTCCCTTGGCCACATAGAACTGCTTTCCGTCCGCACCTTTGACGGTGGCTTCCGTCCGCTTATGCACCGGGTCGAAGGGCACAAAATGGAGCACCTGACAGGACTTCAGCGTCTTGTCGTCCTTCACGCCGCCGATCACCGCGAGGTCGATGGTGTCCTTGTCTTCCGCGCGCGAAGCCAGTGCGGCCCAGAGAATGACCTGGTCGCCAGGGATGTTGTTCACGGTGAATGGATCGCCCAAGGTCAGCTTGTTCTGGGTCAGAGTGCCGGTCTTGTCCGAGCAAAGTACGTCCACGCCAGCCAGTTCCTCGACCGACGACAGTTTGGTCACAACCACTTGTTTTTTCGCCAGCAGGCGCGCGCCGACTGCCATGGTCACCGACAGCACCGTGGGCATCGCCACGGGAATGGCAGCTACCAGAAGTACCAGGGCGAACTCCAACGTGTTGATGACGGGATCGTGACGGAAGAGCGCAACCGTAACAATCACCGCCACCAGAGCCACTGCGAGAATGATCAGGTAGTTACCAATCTTCAGCACGGCACGCTGAAAATGGCTGACGGTATGAGCCTCCTGTACCAGTTCTGCAGTCTTGCCGAAGTAGGTGTGTGTGCCGGTGGCGTACACCATGGCGTTGGTTTCGCCGCGCTTGATAATCGAGCCGGAAAATACAGCCTCGCCAGGTTTGCGCGTCACCGGCAAAGATTCGCCGGTCAATGCGGACTGGTCGACTTGCACCGGATCGCCCGCCAACAGGCGTGCGTCCGCCGGCACGATGTCCCCCAGTTGCAGACGGATGACATCGCCCGGCACCAGCTCAGATACCTTGGGGGCGATCCACTTTCCATCTCGTAACGCGTTGGCCTTGATCGCCAGCTTTGCCTTCAGAGCAGCAATTTCATTGCCCGCCTGATGTTCCTCCCAAAATGCGACCACTGCGTTGGAACAAAGCAGAAAGAGGATGATGAAAAAATCCATCCAGTGCCGGACCACGCCCGACAGAATTACCGCCGCTTCGATCATCCATGGGATAGGTCCCCAGAAATAGCTGAGGAACTTCAGGAATACGTTGGTTTTCTTTTCCGCGATCTCGTTCGGCCCGTATTGCGTCAGCCGCTTCTGTGCTTCGGCTTGACTCAGGCCATCCGGCGAAGATCCCAACTTCTTCTGAAGCTCCGGCATGGGAAGGGACTTCAGATCGTCCTTGGAGTCGGCCTTGGAGCCATTCTTGGATTCAGGCTTCGCCGCGAGCGTTGAGTCAGGCTTCGACTCCGATTTCGCGTCCAGCTTGGACTCGGGCTTGTCTGCCACCGCTTTCACCATGACTGTTCTCCTGCTCTGGTTATCTCCACCCGGCCTAGAGGAGCCTTGGAAATACCGACAAATGCGTGCCGACGACGAATTCTCTTCAGAGGTCTGGAACGACTAACCCGGGCAGGTGATCCCGAAGCCGCTTATCGAGCTGCCCCACCGCTCCTGTGCTCTTACGGGTGCCTATAGTCCACCGCCATCCGGCAGGTTCCTCTTGATTACTGCTTGCGCCTTCGCATCGGGTTAGCTCCTGGTAATCGTCTGGATTCGGCGTTGAAGGGCCGCAGAAGCGGGATCGGGACTGCGACCCGCTTACAAACAGTATCTTCTCGCCGCAGATGCCCAAGCTGTGCACTTTTGCTCAGGAAGGACCGAAGCAGCGTCCACTAGTTCGCCGGAAGTGCGCACAAAGGGATTCTTCGGGAGCAGTGCGCAATGGTACGTCTCGCTATAGCGTAGAACTAGGTGGCGAAGCCGCCGGGGATCAATGTTGTGGGTCGATGGTTGTGGCGTTGTCGGCTGCGACGTTAAGGCCGGAGATTGTAAACTGCCCTAGGAAACGTATCATGGCAATCGCGTCGAAAGAAGTCGGTATCCACAGACTGTCTCACTTCTCCGAACTGCATGGTTATATGAACGCCAGTGATCCAGAAGGAAGGGATTTTGGTAGGCATTTCTTCCAGCTTTTGCGCCTGCTTCGGCGCCGGAATTCGCGTTTTCGTCATACCTTTGCTTCCGGTGGGTCAGCGATTCCTTCAGATGGAAGGAAATCCGGCAGATCAAGGCGTGCAACACCGATTCGTTTATCTGCCATTCCGTAATAGATATCGAAGCGATCCGGCGAGCCGAGGTCGTCGCGACGGTCGATGCCGGTAGGGAACACGACGTTGGCGACAACGCCTTGGCGTTCCTGCGGCACGGCTGGCGTTAACACCGGCTCCGCCGAACGATAGCGGACTACTTGAGGATGCTCCTGGGAGAGGATCATTACTCCCGCCGAATAACACAACGGGTGTTCGTTCTGGCTCGATTTCTCTATTTCCTGGACCCCGTGATAAATGATTAGCCAGCCGTAGCGGGTGAGCACAGGTGGAGTGCCGCCGCCGATTTTGAGTCGCTCCCAGGGCGCTACCGGAGCCGCTAGCCGGTGATGAGAGAAGAACTTCCCTAGGCGACTCAGTTCACGAGTCTCCAAGGACATTGGGCAGTAGGAAATCCAGATGCTCTCCCGATCAAGATCCACCTCGCGCGACGCAGGGCGGCAAGCCGTCTCCTCTGGGCGAGTGCCGGGAAACAACGGCCGGTGAAGAATGGCAAGTTCAGGGTGCCCGGAGGGATTATGAATGGCAACGGGGAACAGGCTGGCATCTTTGTCGTCCACGTCAGCGAATTCGATACCCTGATACGGGCCGAACGTCGCCAGCCCAAGCCGTTCCCAGTGGAAAAGATCCTCGGACAGGGCAACTGCGATCCGCGGGCCTCGAGGGGAAAATGCCGTGTAGGTCATGATGTAACGCTGCAGTGGCTCCACGAATGTGATTCGCGGATCCTCGCAGCCGCCGCCGCCATCGGGTCGCCGCTCATAATCGGCTTCCGGCTCCATTGCAATGCCCAGCCTATCAACACCGACCGGGTCGCCGGCGTCATTGAAGCGCACTCGGGCAATGCCGATGCGCGAGTAATTGCCTCGCGCCACCAGCCGCGGGAAGAGGTAGAGCTCGCCATCACGGCCACGAGCTGCCGCCGGATTCAGAACGCCTTCGATTTCCTGCGGATTTCCCGGCTCCGGCTCCATCACCATTGCCAAGCGCTGCAAGTTAAACCCACTCATCAATCCCCTCACAAAGCTACGCCGCCGCCTGATCGCGATCTGCTAAACAAGCGATGATGGCCTGTATGACCGCCTTCGTCTCATCGGGGCCTTTGACGGGAATCGAATCCACTCCTGCTTTTTCGACGGGATAATCATTCCCTCCGACGAACAAGGCATCGCCGATGTAAATCATTTCTTGCAACGAAACGTGCAGGAGGTCTCGCAATTTTCCGATGCCGTATGCCTTGTCGATGCCTGGTTTGGTGATGTCAATGGATGTCGAGCCCCCAATTCGGACAGAGAACTCAGGAATCGACCTGTCAAGAAGCACTTTCATCTTCTTCCGCTTCGCGAAGTCGGGATCCCATTTCTCCTTTTCTTCCAAGCGAGCCTGCTGACCTAAGGCGGAAAATGTTATCTGGCTCCCGCGGTCTTCGATTTGCTCTCCCCAGAGCTTTTCGATCTTGAAGCCTGCGACTCCGATCGCCTTCTTGAGAGAGCCGAGTATTTTCTCTCGCTCCTCCGGGGTGAAATCTTCTTCATAAAGTCTCTTCCAAGCCCCTGAATATTGGTAGAACTTTGTTCCACACGTAGGCAGCAGGGATAGCTCTCTCAGGCGTTCATCATGAGGAAGTTTGGAGACCACTTGCTTTTCAAACTGCGGCCAATCGCCACCAGAAATTACAGCCACTTGCACAATACCGAGAAGGTCATGCAGCAGCCCCGACATTTCGGGATCAAGAGCCGACTTACTTTCGGCGAGGGTCCCGTCCAAATCAAACACAATTAGTTTTTTCAATATGCTTCTCCCTCCGAACTCCGGCGATTTCAATCCGGCAATGCAATCTCCAACATGTTCACTGCGTCGAGAGGCCGAAAAACGCACGGTCCGATCGCCGCAGGCAAGACGAATACGTCGCCCTTTCCGACGGCGTAAGTGGCGCCGCCGTGTTCGACCTGCCCCGCTCCCTCGACGCACACCAGTACCCGCGGCAAGTCGGCGCTGCCGACGGTAAACGGCGATTGTCCGCGCAGTCGCCACAACCGGAAGTGTTCACAAGCGAACAGTTTCTCGCGTTCCACCGGGGTCTCCGTCTCCATCACGGGCGTCACCCGCCCAACCGGGCCTTCCAAGAAATCAATGCAGGCCATCGCCTTATCGACTTGGAGTGCCCGTGGCTGTCCGGTCTTTGGGTCAACATGGTCCCAGTCATACAGGCGAAACGTCACGTCGCTGTTCTGTTGAATCTCGAACACAACAATGTCGCCGCCCAAAGAGTGAACCGTTCCCGCTTGCAGGAAAACGGCGTCGCCTGGTTTCGGAGTGAACCATGCGAGGTCCTCGGCTACCGCGCCGTTCGTAAGCGCTCGCCGCAGATCGGCTTCAGTAGTATCCGGCCTCAGGCCCGCATAGATGCGGCTGCGTGTCCCGGCTTCCAGCACGACCCATGCTTCGGTCTTCGCGGTCTCGCCCGCTGGCAGCAGGTTCGTATTCGCCTTCGTGGGATGCACTTGGACCGAAAGCATTGCATGTACATCGAGGAACTTCAGCAGCAGCGGAAATCGTTTGAAACGGCCGGCCAGCTTGCCCAGGATTTGCTCCGGGAATTGTTCCAGCAGTTCACTGATGGTCCACCCTTCAAGCGGCCCCTCGGCAACGTGGCTCTGGTGTTCGTCGCGGTCACTGAGTAACCAGGCTTCCCCGATAGGACCGTTTGGCAGAGGCGTTGTCAGCAAATCGGCCAAACGTCGGCCACCCCAGAGGCGATATTGATAGATGGGTTCGAATCGCAGAGGATACAGCGGTGCTTCACAAGTGACCGGTTTATTTTTATCCATCACCGGCAGGGCTTTGTCGCTGTTCATTCGAGCCTTTGCCATGGAGCTAAGTCCACCCATTCCTCATCGCAGCTCACCATAATGGCCTATGGAACTCTGCTGGCTGATGGGCCCTATGTAGATACAGAGGGCCAGAAGCATGAGAACGAAACCCGTCCAAAACCGTCAATCGCGATGCGCACGCTTCCGGTAAGGACGATGGTTATTATGGTTAGGATCTATGTGACGGACCTGTTCGGCGTTGTCGCTCGGACCATCACGGCGCGCAGTTGCCGGCAGCGTTACCTGTCAGTCCCAGCCTGAGCGTTGTCGTTGACGCGTTCTTACCCTTTTGCTACTGAAATTCAAGCTTAACGATTGAGCAGCCACTGTTCTGAGCAAAAGCGCTCAGCCTGTCGGGAGCCATCTTCGTGTGGCGCTATGCCGCCAACTCCGGCAGTGGTCCGTATTGCACAGCAATGATTTTCTTCCGGTGTCTAAGATTAAAAGGTGTGGAGGACAAAAAAATGTTGAAACGTATTCTGAGCTTCACAGCGCTAATTCTGCTTGTGACTCTCACTGCTGTCGCCTCGGACCGCGACAATGATGTTAATCGCACCAACAAAGCTGCCCAGGTCTTCAAGGAGATCATGAACGCTCCGGATCAGGGGATCCCTCAGGATCTACTGGAATCGGCGAAATGTATTGCCATCATTCCGGGAGACTTGAAGTTTGCCTTTATCTTTGGCGGCAACTACGGCAGAGGACTGGCAACCTGTCGCACCGGAAATGGCTGGAGCGCTCCTATATTCTTGGCTATTGACGGAGGGAGTGTAGGTTATCAGGTCGGGGGCTCTTCCACCGACATCGTGATGCTCTTTATGAATGATCGCGCTTTGAAGAGCCTGCTCAGCGACAAATTCAAGCTAGGAGCCGACGCCTCTGTGGCCGCCGGACCTGTGGGCCGGAATGCCTCCGCTGGCACCGACCTTAAACTGAATGCGGAGATTTTGTCGTACTCGCGCGCCAAAGGCGTTTTCGCTGGGGTGAGCCTGAACGGCGCGGTGGTGCAAGCCGACAAAAGTGGAGACCAAGCCATGTATGGCCAGAATATAAATCGTCATGACATTCTTGACGGCAAAGTTGCGGTACCTGCATCGGCCCGAGCGCTGCTCGAAGAGCTTGGCGGATACGTCCGCGATGCCAAAGCTGAATAGCGGCTCGCGAGGGCGAGATCGAAAGTCGTCCTGACTGACGATGGGGCATTGAATTTAAGGACGACATGGCAAAACACCTTGCAGGCGGTAAAGAAGGTCTGCACGATTGAAATGGTTTGGGCGTCTGCTCATTTAGTGCAAGCGCCCGACCCTCGCTCCGCAGTCCAGATCCAACGGACTTTGCTGGCTAGGCGGCTACTCGAGATCGCGTACAAGCTGGTTGACTGAGCCTGGATTCTCAAACAAACCAACTGCTGTTTTTGTCATATTCGCCTCCATCAATTTAGTCTGTGACACTGCATTCGTCAGCCCGCTAGAACATTTGGAACCGCCTTATTGAAATGTGGTGGAACTGCGCTGAAGTTCGGAGGCGCGACCAGCACAAAATCGACTACAAAATTAGGCCAACAAAGAGCGAACAGCAAGCGCGCCCCTTATTCCTGCAGAAAGATATTTAGAAGCGAGTTGTGAACCCGAATCTCGCCGTTATATTCGATGAAGCCCAGCTTCCTGAAGCGATTCATAAAAAAACTCACTCGCGATCTCGTTGTGCCAATCATCTCCGCCAATACCTCCTGGCTGATCTTGGGCACCACCACCTCGGGTTTACTTTCCTTGCCGAACTGCGCGAGCAGCAAGAGAATTCTCGCAAGCCGCTTTTCGCTGGAATTGAAGAGTTGATCGACCAGATCCGCCTGCATGCGCGCGTTGCGGACGAGAAGAAAGGAGACAAAGACATTGGAAAATGCGGATTCTTGGGAAAGGGCGCGGAGCATTTCCGCCTTACTAATTTTGAGCAACTCACATTCAGTCATCGCGGTAGCAGTCGAGAGTCGAAGAGGATGAGCTGAAACCATGCAGTCCTCTCCCACAAATTCCCCACCACTCACCAAAGCGATCGTCGCTTCCTTCCCGTGGGCGGAGCTGACAGTTACCCTCAGCTGGCCTTTCTGCACGTAAAAAATCGCATCGGCAGCGTCACCTTGCGCGTACGCTGCTTCACTTTTCTTAAGATGGAGGTTTTTCTTGCCCAACCCAGCTCTCGCGAGAAAGGCCCCCGGATCGAGAGTTCCATTCCCGTTTCCTGCTTTCGGTTTCCGGGCTTGAAGCGGGTTAGGTTTTACGGTTTGAACTGTAGCGCCTTCTGCGGGCCGGGCCGAAGCAACCTGGCGAACCCGCTCGGCTGGCAGACGCCGTCCGCGGACGGCCGTTTCACTGATGCCCATTTTGCACCTCCGAAGGGGGCGTTCACACTCCCACACGATACCTTTGAAAAGCGGGCCGTTTAGCGCGTCTGTTCTATATTGTACAGGTTTGTCAATCGATAATTTCAGGTATTTGTGAGCTATTGTGCACAGCCTGCTCCGTTCCTGAACGGTAAGCTTGGTTTGTCGAAAGGTCTTGCGCGCCAGAACCCCAAAGGGAGGCGATTCTAATGCGTCCCGAAAGACTCTCTCCCGTGCATCTTCTCCTCATTGTGTCACTTAGCACGGTTATGTTTTCTGCCCGCTTAACATGGGCGCAAGAAATATCACCTGCGAGCAAGGCTTCAACGCAAGTGTCAATTCCTGTTGCGCATTCGGTGGTGGCGCCAGAAGCTGGAATACGTTTCAATCCGGCCTATGAAGAGTTCTCACTGCCATTTGCGCCACACCAAGAATTGTCGCTGTTGAGGTTCCGCTCATTTGACGTTGCCAACATTATTCCGCTCAGCAAGAACGACACATCGAATGGGCTTTGGCAGTTCACAAAGATAGATGAGCCACAGGTGAAGGCGAACCAGTTCATCGGCAATGTTCCGACCGAATGGCTTACCTACCCCATCCCCCATAATACAGCGCCTTATCGTGCGCCTGACGGAGGCGACGCCTTACAGTATTACGGCCATCGCTTCCCTTGGGCTGGCCGGATCATGTTAGGGGTTGGTCGGCAAGCTGAATTTCATCCGCGAGTCTTCCGTGTATTCGAGGTAATAAGGCCGGCGTTAAGCCTGGGGAAACCGACCTATCCCCGGTGGCTCGGAAGGTAACGTCAATATCATCAGGCGAGGCCAACTCCGCTAAGCTATTGCTCCACTCTGCCTTGGCGATTCGACGATCCAACGACCATCGCCACGTTTTGTCTCTCACCTCGACGGATGCTCGACCTTGATCCATGGGCCGCCTCGGTTGAGTGGAGTTCTGCACCACCCAATCTCGGCCGCTGGCGCACTTGCGACATTCCGAAAAGTGAGCCGTTGTGCACAGACCTGCAAACGCGTCCGTGGAATCCTTGCTTACAGCACGCCGTTCCATCCGCGCAAGCCCGCAGCAGCAAAGTAACACGGGCAATCGAAGGATGATCTGGCAAGAGGATTCAAAATGCGTACCATCCGTTTGTTATTGCTCGCACTGCTGATACTGGCCATACCGGCCACCTCGTTCGCGCAGTTCGCGGTGTCAGTTGTGATCGCTCCGCCCGCGTTACCTGTGTACGTGCAACCCGTGGCCCCCGACGCCGGCTATTTGTGGACGCCCGGCTACTGGGCTTACGGAGGTGAAGGCTACTTCTGGGTGCCGGGTACGTGGGTCCAGCCGCCCACCGTTGGTTTGCTCTGGACCCCTGGTTACTGGGGTTGGGGCGGCAATGCCTTCGCCTGGAATGGCGGCTACTGGGGTCGCCAAGTCGGCTTCTACGGCGGCGTCAACTACGGCTATGGCTATGGCGGTGTCGGCTATCAAGGCGGACGCTGGCAGAATGGACAGTTTTATTACAACCGTGCGGCGAACAATGTGAACGTCACCAATATTCACAACGTTTACAACACGACGGTGATCAACAACACTACCGTGAACCATGTCAGCTACAACGGCGGCAACGGTGGAATCACGGCCCGTCCGACGGCAGCAGAAGAGACAGCGTCACACCAGCAACACACGCCGCCTACCTCGCTGCAAACCCAGCATGTGCAGGCTGCCAGTACCAACCACGCACTCCTGGCGTCGGTGAACCAAGGCAAGCCGGCAATCGCAGCAACTGCGAAGCCTGGGGAATTTAGCGGTCGTGGAGTGGTAGCGGCCAAACAGGCCGGAGCACCTTATAAGGCGCCTCAAAACAATGCAGCTGCCACCAAGTCAGCTGCAGCCAAGACCACCGAGACCAAGGTAACCGAGAATAAGGCAGCTGAGACCAGGGCAACCGAGGACAAGGCAGCGCAGAATAACTCGGCTGAGGCCAAGTCTACTGAAAACAAGGCAGCCCAGAATAAGGCAGCCCAGAATAACGTAGCTAAGACTGCCACCGAGAATAAGGCAACCAGAATAAGGCAGCAGCAGCTCGCACGAATGAGAATAAGACTGCAACGCCTAAAGTGGCTCGTCAGCCAGCTGAGTCCACTAAGGAGCCTGCAGCCCATGCCCAGCCCGCTGCTCGTCCAGCGCCCGCAGCTCATACACAGGCTGCCCCGCATCAGGTGACGACAGCTCATGCGGAGCCTGCCACGCATCCTGCGAAAGAAGCTCCCAAAGCAGAAGAAAGCCCTCGTCAGTAGGGATTTCTCGCTGCACGTACTGCGTCAGGCTGCTGGAGATGAAAGAGAGCCTATGATTTTTAATTGGCGCGGGTCCACTACGTGGGCTCGCGTCAAATTTCAGCCGTTGAGCGATTTTGACCAGTTTCGCGAACGGTGCGCCAGTAGTCTTTAGGCTGTAAGAACCACACAGCAGAAACGATCACTTTCTCGGGAGTGCTAATGCCAGGTAAACGCGCGCTCACCTTCAAACCGGGGGCGTTTCTCAAGAGGATCGGCAGCGAGCGGACCAGCCACGAATACGGCAACAAGCAATCCATTTTTTCTCAGGGCGATGCCGTGGATGCGATGTTCTATGTCGAGGCTGGAAATGTGAAGCAGACGGTCTTATCCAAACGCGGCAAGAGGGCCGTTATCGCTATTTATCGGAAAGGCGATTTTTTCGGTGAAGGCTGTTTAGGACCCCCGTCGCGACAGACGTTTACCGCGGTAGCAGTACAGCTCTCCACGGTTGCACGAGTGGAGAAAGCGACCATCATTCGCATCGTCCACGACGATCCCGCGTTCGCCAGGTTATTGATCGGACAATTGCTCTCTCGGATGGCCCGTATGGAAGAAGACTTCCTCGATCAACTCTTTAATTCCAGTGAAAAGCGGCTCGCACGAACTCTGTTATCGCTCGCCAGCTTTGGGGCTAAATCCAAGCCCGATCCAGCCATTCTAAAGGTCAGTCAGGGAACCCTGGCCGAGATGATCGGCACTACGCGCTCACGCGTAAGCTTCTTTATGAACCGGTTTCGCAAGATGGGTCTCATCGACTACAACGGCAGCTTGCGGGTACACCGAGCCCTGCTTACCTTTCTTTTGCACGAATAGCCGCCACATTCTGGGATCGCCGACCTCTATTCGACCGTGTATCCCGCTCTGCCACAAAAGTGGATAAGTGTGCAATTTTGACCAGATTTCGAAAGCGGCGGGGAGTTAGCTTTTAACAATCGAAGTCCGATCAGCAATTCGCCACGGACTGTGGGGTGCAGTTATGATCAACGTCATCTTCGCCGACCACCAGGAGCTCTTTCACGTTGGGATGGCCGAGATACTGGCGGGCGACAATGATATTTGCCTGATGGCCCAGCCGCGATCTGCCGCTCAGTTGCTGAGCATCTTGGAAACCTCCATGCCTCACGTGCTGGTCCTCTCAACGGAGTTTCTACCCTGGTTTTCGAAGATCGAACCGGTGTTGAAGAGGTCCCGGACTGCACTACTGATACTCGCCGAGGAGAACGACCGTATTGCCTATGTACGCTGGTTGAAGGCAAAGGGTATCGTCTATCGTTCGATCGATGGCCCCGGCATGGTAGACGCGATGCGCCGGGTGGCAAGCGGCGAGTTATTTGTTCAGAGCCGCAGCTCCGACATGAGAGAAGACCTGTCCGACGTTTCACAAGGCCTCACGGAGTCCAGGAATCGCGTTCCAATTATCCTATCCGTCGGTGAGGATCCGGCAATCCTTTACGAGCGTTACAAAGTTTTGCAAGGCGCGGGATACGGAGTATTGAGCGCCAGCGAAGGCGACCACGCTTTGAGCATGTTCGAGGCGTATCCCGTGGATCTTGTCCTGCTCGATCATGCAATACGTGGCACAGACGGTGAACTCGTCGCCCACAAAATCAAACGGTGCAAACAAAACATTCCCGTCATTGCTGTTTCAGCTAAGCCAATTTCCGGGGAGACTCTGTCCTGCGCGGACTGCGTTGTTACAAAGGAACAGGGTCCGCTGCAGCTGTTGCAGAAAATTGGACAACTACTCGTGCCGCCCACGGGCCGCGACACGGGAATCCTGCCGTTCTGAAAGTGAGCGAGCGAATTCTCGTCGGGATGGTTGGGCACCACTCGCGATGGTGTGCAATT
The DNA here is from genome assembly GCA_963713465.1 of uncultured Acidobacteriaceae bacterium. GTDB lineage: Bacteria > Acidobacteriota > Terriglobia > Terriglobales > Acidobacteriaceae > Bog-257. The sequence continues at coordinate 104,246 of CAVQLZ010000026.1, read as the reverse complement.
TTGATCGTAAACGTCAGACAATGTGACGCGTGAATGGCTTGATTGTATTAATCACCTGGCCACCTTGCGTCATCCCAGCAGATAAATCTTGAAGCTCTTTCCCCGCCGCAGCTTCAGCCAGTTCACGTGTTCGCTCATGTCCCCAGGACACTAATTCCTCAGGCTTCTGCTCCCGGCAAATCATCCAATGATGGCGCCTGCCTTTGTAAAAAGGCTCCGCTTGAAACGATACGGCATATGGAGTAGGAGTTTGTTTCATTGCATACTTCTTACGACAAGCCTGGCACGCACCGGCACATAACTGTCTTGAGAAGAAGCTCACACATGCAACGGCCCTAGCCCTTGGCGTGCGATCTTCGCAAAGTGATTCTATGCGCAGCGCGTCTTCTCTGCTTCTTGGCTCTCAAAGCGTCAGCGCGCTCCTCGGCTGTGCGCCAACGGGAAATATACTGTCGCGAGTGGACCGGTGCCGGAGCAGGGGTTGCAGTCGTTTCCACACTTTCTTCTTTGGTAGTCATGCTCTTCTCCTTGGCCGTTCTTTTTGATTGCCCGCTTTCGCCGGTAAGATTTTAGCTCGACGGGCTTCGCACCATCTCAGAAAGCGGTTGCCGCAAGATCTTCAATCGGCCGAACTGATACGTGACTTACACGTCTGGATCGTTGGGCGTTTCCGTGCTCAGGCAATTCTCTTCTTGATCCGTTCGACACTCTTACCCCAGTCCCATACTTGCTTCTCCGCTTCTCGTCTCGTGATTCCGTAGAGCTGCTGGATCTTACTTGCAAGTTGCTCTCGCTTCCCGGAAATCTCATCGAGATCATATTCCGTAAGCTTACTCCAGTTCTCCTTGGCAGAGCCGATCAGTTGTGTCCATCTGCTTGCCACTTCTTCCCAATTCATTCGTGTCTCCCTTGGTTAACGGTTGCCTTTGTCCTGGGCGCCCGTCCCTGTGCGCCGTCTTGGGCGCGCTGCTCGGTCGATCGAATCTGACTGCCCGCCTGAATGTGGCGTGAGTGTCCGGCCAGGGACACATACGGAATGCCCAAGAAGCGCTTCTTGAGTATGTGCGTGAGCTCAAAGCAATTGAAATGTTGCAGCCGAGTTTGAGCCAGGAGCCGCTTTATTCCTCGACGGAGAGTGTTCTTGCCGCCCCACGCAGGAACCACCGTTTTCAGCTCGCCAGCCATAAAAAACAATTTCCATCCGGCAGTCCGAATTTTGCCATCCAGACCTGCGCTCTCGAGGAACCCTAACGAGCACCAACCCTCGAAATAGGGCTCGCTTTGTATTTCGAGCAACTGCAAGTTTGCTGATGGTTGAACCATCATCGTGCCGGCTTGTATTTGGTTTGGCATGGGACCTCGCTCGTCTGACCGAACAGGAGACACCCGGAGGCGTCGCCCGTTTGTCGAAAAATGAATTTCAGGCTGCAGCTGTGGCGACTTCACGTACTGTGGAATGAATCACTGTCACAACACGCACTTTCGGCTGACCGTCGAGCACCTTCTCCAAGCTCTTGAGCACTTGCGGGTATGTGCTCTTTTCGTAGGCATCCGCCTGTTCCCTGCTGTCCCATAGGCTAATGGCCGCGAGTTGGAGTCCCTCATTTTCCATAACGATTTCGTCCTGGAACCCGGGCTGTTTCCGCAGCATCGGCAGAATCTGCTCTTCCAAAAGTCTTGGTGAAAATGGCCAGTGTATTCGACTTTAAACGCAGAGATATGCCGCGAGCGAACATGCAACCTCCTCCCAACGAATCGGTGTGCTAAGAGGTGCGACTTCAGATGGGCTGACTTAGATCAGGGAACCTGAAAGAGGAAAGGAACTAACTCACTCACTTTCTACTTTAAGCTCCCCCTGCTTCAAATGTCAATTCCGCGAATCAAGTCGCCAAGTGCTCACGAAACAATTCCATCATTCTGTTTGCCGAGGTTCTACCATCATCCGTCGGCGGGTGGACCTGGATCATGCGATCTTTGCCTGAGGCGGCGCCCAAGAAAAATATCGCTTGATGCTGCATGATAGTGTCTAACATTTTGGCTAATCGATCCGAGTTGTAGCCATTTGTGAAATGGAGTCCGCCCTGGTGGGAATTGCCCCCAAGCATCCAACGCTCGCAAACCAGATTCCAGTAACCGCGAATCGTGGAGGCCCATATTTTCAAGAACTCGACCGATCCCATAGCCTCGACGTGATATTCGATGTGAATCTGACCTGACGCGAGTTCCGGCATCAGGTTCCTCCCGTTGCGAATTCTGACATCGCCTATGCCTTCGAAGCACGGACTGCCAACTCACTGCTTGTAGCAGGAGCATAGTACGATCTTAATGTTCCAGGATCGCGCTCGTCTGAGCAGGATTGCTCACTGAGCAATGTTGAACAGCTTTCCTCAGTCAATCCGCCGATAATCTTCTGTGGGCGAGCGAATTGAATTTCGCCATGCACAAGAGGCATAAACAAAATGACGACCAGGCTGCGAATAATCTGTATGTCACTGATGGCGTTTTTTATCTGCTACTCGACATTGATGAGGGCACAGTCAGCCGATCGTGAAGAGAACCTCTTTGCGTGCGAAGACGGCTGGAGCTCCTGTGATCTCTCCGTTTTGACAGAAATGGACAAGAAGGAGATTGCTGCTGCCAAGCACAGGCAAAACATTTCCGATTGCGAAAGCGCCTCGTCATCGTGCGACCGCTCTACGCTCGGTGCGTCTGACCTGGCAGAAGTGGACGTAGCTGCGCACCGCAACGTGGTCTCCAATTGTTGGAACGGCATAGGCTCGTGCGACTATAGTAAGTTGACGACGTTCTGAGGCTGCCGGCGTTGCCATAGCGGAGAACCAGAGAAATATTTCTGATTGTTGGAACGGATGGACCCCCTGTAGCCTGTCGACCCTGAGCCCCTCCGAATTAGCCGCGGTAATGGTCGCTAAGCATCGCCGTAATGTCTCAGAATGCTGGGACGGCTGGACCACTTGTAACCGCTCGCAGTTATCGGCGACGGAATTGAGTGAAGTAAAGGTTGCCGATCACCAGCGGAACTACCTGGCATGCGTCAGTGACTATCTCGCCTGTGATCCGGCGCTGCTAACACCCGCCGAAGCCGGCGAGATCAATGGCGGCAAGCATAAGACTTCGCGATGAGGCTTACAGGCCCATCGACTTCGAAAAAAGGTCACCGGGCGGTTCAGGCCGTCCATCAGCAAACCTAACTCGCTGTTTGATATTGAGAACAGTGTCACGCTTCAAGAATGCACTTGTTATCAGCGCACTGCCGTGTGTGCAAGGGAGACCAGTTCAGAGCTGAACTTGCCGAAGGCTGGGTTGAAAGAGTGCTTTTGCCCCGGCTCTTCCTCTGTCCGGGCCGTTGCATTGTGTGCCACAAGCGCCGGTATTTGCCGACTTTTCAACGATGGACGCTCGTTCCAAACTCGTGGCGATAACGCACACAGGGAAATGCTGCCGCGGTTTTGTCCGACTAACTTACTCGCCGAAAGAGCGCCCACTACACACCTTCAGTTATTACGCCACTCCACGGGAGCAAACTCGCGCACGATATGCGCGGCACTCATGTCCATTGGTTTGTTCCCGCACGACAGACAAACCGTTCCGACCTGGCTAAAATCGCCCTCCCGTGAGATCTCCGTTTCGCGGGTTCCGAATGAGCCCGCAATCACGGGGCCGTGGCACTTCTCGCAAACATAAGCAGAGATATGAAAATACTTTGTCTTCATGATCGTTTCCTTCAAGGCCTGATTGACATATACGAGAGTATTCCCTCAGGATGCACACCACCTGTTCAATACTGCTCTTTCATGGCTGCTCTTCTCATGGCCGCCATCTTCTGAACGCCGGGAAACGCGGCTGAAAGCAGGTGTTCAGAATTGCTCAGACGTAGACGAGCGCGAGATGAGACAGTGGTTAGGTGGAGTCTACCTCTCGCTGTCATTCGTCAGGAGGGATCATGCCGGACAGGTTGAAACCGCAGATTCTTGTTGTGGATGACGAACCGAGTATTCGGGAGAGCTTAGCGGAGCTGCTTACCGCGGTGGGGTATCAAGTAATTATGGCGGAAAGCGGCATAAGTGCTGTATCGCACCTGGACCGAACAGTTCCGGATCTGATCGTCACCGACCTCAACATGCCAGAGATGTCGGGCCTGGAGTTGATCTCGCACGTGCGCAGCCGGTACCCGTCGATTTCCATTGTCGCCATGAGCGGCGAATACCAGGGCAATGCTGTGCCTGCCAGTATCATTGCGGATAACTTCTATCCTAAAGGACAGCATCCCTACAACCTATTGCAAATGATCGCGAGCTTGATTGCGAAGAGTCCGGCTGGCCAGAGTGCGCGCAATAACGGCACCCGGGCTGCGCAGTATTCTTAGAACACAGGAGGAAGTATGATTGGAACTATCTTGATTGTTCTGCTGGTTCTGTTTCTGGTGGGTGCTTTGCCGAGGTGGAATCACAGCCGTTCCTGGGGTTACGCTCCCAGCGGCGGTTTAGGATTGGTCCTTGTGGTTGTAGTTATTTTGCTGTTGCTTGGCCGGATTTGACTTGAATATCGCAGCAGACCTCGGCTGACTCCAAGATTCTGCAACTGACAGCGAATCAGAAAACTCGCTCTCGCACATCGGTTCGAGTGACCATGTTTCTTAACCAGTAGTCCCACAACCCCGGCACTCACACACAGCAGAGAAAGGGCAATATGCTCTGGACGATATTTGTAATTCTCCTGATTCTGTGGCTCCTTGGCTTCAGTTTTCACATTGCAGGCAGTCTGATCCACATTTTGTTGGTGATTGCCGTTGTGGTCTTAGTCATCAATCTGATCAGCGGCCGACGTACGGTCTGATTCGTCAGCGGTTTCACCCCTCTACAAGTTCGTCCACGAAATTATGTGGAAGAAAAAGGAAGTGTTTTGATGAAGAAATACGTACTTGCGCTCTTGACGTTGTCGTTGGGCACCTTTGCCTTTGCTGGTTCAGCGGAGCAAGATACGCCTGCGCGCTTACAAGCAGCCGGCACAGTCTTGAATGAGATTATGGCTGCGCCCGACAAAGGCATCCCGGACGAGGTGCTGAACGACGCTAAGTGCATCGCCGTGGTGCCGAACATGGCCAAGGGTGCATTCATCGTGGGCGGAGAGCATGGCCGCGGTGTGGTTACTTGCCGGACCAGACATGGCTGGAGCGCGCCGGCATTCATTTCGCTCGGCGGCGGGAACTTTGGGTTTCAGGCTGGAGCACAGTCAGTCGACCTCGTGATTCTGTTCATGAATGACAAGGGCGTGCAAGGTTTGCTTTCGAGTAAATTTGAACTTAGCGGCGAAGCATCGGCGGCCGCCGGACCGGTTGGAAGACATGCCTCCGCCGGCACCGACTGGAAGATGAACACCGAGGCCTTGAGCTACTCGCGGACCAAAGGTCTGTTTGCTGGAGTTGCAGTGGATGGCGCCAAGATCCAACAGGACGACGACTCCACAGTTGCAATGTATGGCAAGGATACTTCCTTCCGTAAAACGCTATCGGGCGAAGTGCACACTCCCGCAAGCGCCGCCCCCTTTATCGCAGCAGTCAACGCTGCCGAAAAACGTGCGGGCGAGCACGAAGCTGCCGAAAGCAAATAGTGAGGACTATCCGTTTCGCTGCGGAATGCGACACGGCGGCGATCAAAAGGTTCGTGGCGTTGTCAGGCGGGGGTATTCTCGGGGGAGACTCTGCCGATCAACGCCACGATGATTCACCTACCTCCCGGAACGGCGAGAACAGATAGGGGCCCCATGTCATTACTAAAGGCGCTGCCATTTAGGAGATCATTGGGCACTGCTGCGTTGCTGCCGCATGTGTCGGAGATCAAGTCAGCGAAGCCGTTCGAAACAGCGGTCAATCTTTCGCTTCCCAGCCGAATCGCCGTCATTGGGAACTATCTTCCACGGCAGTGCGGCATCGCCACATTTACAACCGATTTGTGTGATGCTGTCTCAGCTGAGTACGGAACCGAACGGCTATTCGCACTGCCTGTGAATGATCCGGAGTCCGAATACAGCTATCCGGAGCGGGTGCGATTCGAGCTGACCGAAGAGAACCTACCGTCGTATGAACGAGCAGCTGAGTTCCTCAATTTCACCAACGTCGATCTGGTGTGCGTGCAGCACGAATACGGAATCTTCGGCGGTCCAGCTGGGAGCCACATCCTGGAGCTATTGCGGAAGCTTCACATGCCAATCGTGACCACCCTGCACACGGTGCTGCGCGAACCAAATCCTGACCAACATCGCGTCATGGTGGAGCTCGCGGAGTTCTCCGATCGCCTTATCGTCATGAGCCAGCACTCTGCCCAGTTTCTACAGGAAATCTTCCAAGTTCCTGCGGCCAAGATTGACGTTATTCCGCATGGAGTGCCCAACCTGGCGTTTGTTGATCCCAATTTCTACAAGGACCGGTTCGGCGTTGGGGGCCAATCTGTATTGCTGACCTTCGGTTTGCTCTCGCCAAATAAGGGTGTCGAAACAGTCATACAGGCTCTACCACGCATTCTGTCTCACAATAGCAATGTTACCTATATCGTCGCGGGCGCGACCCATCCTCACATTAGAAGGCGCGAGGGAGATAGATATCGCGAATCGCTGCAGTTGCTCGCGAAGAACCTCGGGGTTGCGGAACACGTCATCTTTCACAACCGCTTTGTCAGCCCTGAGGAGATGATGGAATTCATCGGTGCCGCCGATATCTACGTCACACCGTACAAGAACGAGGCGCAGGTTGTTTCCGGAACGTTAGCCTACGCCCTGGGCGCCGGAAAAGCGGTCATTTCGACTCCCTATTGGCATGCGCTTGAGCTTCTCGATCAGAGCCGCGGAATAATAGTCCCCTTCAACGACCAGGACGCAATTGCAGAACAGACCATTCGACTCCTGGAGAATGAGGCCGAACGACACGCTATGCGCAAACGGGCGTACTTGTACTCCCGCAATATGGTTTGGAAAAGCGTGGCGCAAGACTATATGCGCAGCTTCCAGCGAGCCAGAGCAGAGCGCCTGTGGAACCCTCGCCTGGTCAGCCCAAACGCAGTCGGGCCAAATCGCGCCCCCGGTTTACCGGAGGTAAAGCTGAACCATCTTACTCGAATGACGGACGAGACGGGACTGTTGCAGCACGCGGTATTCGCTGTCCCTAATCATCACGAGGGCTACACTACCGATGACAATGCTCGCGCCCTGATCGTATCGATTTTGGTGGAGCAACTTGGAACGAACGGAGATGCTGAGGCGAAGAAGTTAGCTTCGCGATACCTGGCTTTTCTTTGGCTTGCCTTTAATTCCGCCAATGGAAGGTTTCGCAACTTCCTGAGCTATGGACGTCAGTGGCAGGAGCCGCAGGGATCGGAAGACAGTCACGGCCGCGCTTTGTGGGCCTTGGGAACCGCGGTAAACCAGACGGTGGATGAAGGTCTGAGGGGTCTTGCTGGGCGTCTGTTTGAGCTTGCCGTTCCGGCGGTGCTGAGTTTCACCAGTCCTCGGGCCTGGGCGTTCTCCTTGTTTGGAATTCAGGCATATCTAGATCGCTTCCCGGGAGACAGGTCTGCACAACGGCAGAGAAATGCTCTCGCCGACAAATTGCTGAATATCTATCGAAGTACGCGCACGCCAGGTTGGGTTTGGTTTGAAGAAAGCCTGGCCTATTCCAACGCACGTCTGCCCCAGGCGTTATTGCTGGCAGGCTCGCGCACTTCAGACAAAGAGTTGCTTAGGGCGGGCCTGGAGTCACTGGAGTGGCTTGCGACACAACAATGTTGCAACCTGAACGGCCACTTTGTTCCTATCGGCTCGCAGGGTTTCTACTGCAAGGCCGGGGAAAAAGCCCGTTTCGATCAGCAGCCGGTAGAGGCAAGTGCAACCGTCTCCGCGTGTCTCGAAGCGTATCGCGCGACCGGAGACGAACACTGGTGCACGCAGGCCTGGGCGGCGTTCAATTGGTTCCTGGGGGATAACGACCTGAAAACCGCCTTGTACGACACCACCACGGGCGGCTGTCGAGATGGTCTGCACCCTGACCGGGCCAATGAAAACCAGGGAGCGGAGTCAACGCTGTCGTTCCTGATGGCACTCCTGGAGATGCGGCAGCTTCAGGATCTTCGAGTGCCAGAGACTACAATATAGCTAGACGCCACCGCAGGCGGATACTTTTGCGATCCACCGTTTGGAATATCAGTTGATGTTTTGTTAAATCATTATGACCCTGGCTATCGAATCCATCGAATCTACTGACTCTCTTCTTCATCGGCATCCTTCCAATCCGATCCTGGCCAGCAAGGATTGGCCGTATCGCATCAACAGCGTGTTTAACGCCGGAGCAACCCTGCTGGCGGATGGCTCCACGCTATTACTTTGCCGGGTGGAGGATCGCCGTGGTCTCTCGCACCTGTGCGCCGCTCGTTCTATGAACGGGTTAGACGGATGGAAGATTGATCCAACACCGACCCTGATACCTGATCCAGATGGGTACCCTGAGGAACTTTGGGGTATCGAAGATCCGCGTATCACTTACGTTCCAGAGCTGCAGCAATTTGCTGTGGCCTACACTTCGTACTCCAAAGGTGGTCCTGGCGTTTCTCTTGCCCTGACTAAGGATTTTCGGGCATTTGAGCGATACGGAGTCATCATGTCTCCGGACGACAAGGACGCAGCCCTTTTGCCGTACAGAATCGGCGGACTGTGGGCCCTTATCCATCGGCCGATGACTCCCCTGGGGGCTCACATTTGGATCTCTTACTCCCCTGATCTGCGTCATTGGGGAGGTCATCGGGTGATGATGGAGGCGCGCAAAGGTGCGTGGTGGGACGCAAACAAGATCGGCTTGTCATCGCCGCCTATCGAGACGCCCGGCGGCTGGCTCGTGCTGTATCACGGCGTGAAGCAGACGGCCTCCGGGTCGTTATACCGAGTCGGCCTCGCTCTTTTTGACCTTCAAAAGCCAGAAGTTTGTTTGTTGCGGGGCGATTCCTGGATCTTCGGACCCGAAACCGACTATGAGCGTGGAGGCGACGTGCATGACGTGGTGTTCCCGTGTGGACACACTATGAGTCCTGACGGGGATACCGTTAACATCTACTATGGTGCGGGCGACTCCTGTGTAGCCCTTGCCCAAACAAGTTTGCGTTCGCTACTGAGCTGGTTGAATCATAACGGCAAGCCGTGTTGCGTTAATTCCTATTGATCCATACTGAGTTCAGGCTGCCCGGCCGACGCCATCTCGCTGTGAAATGCTTTACTCATTCTTCAAATCCAGTGGTCAACGAGTGCCCACAGCTTCGGCTACCGGAATCGGAGTCGCGGCTCTTAGCTGATCAAGCAATGCGAGCACGCTTCTGGGTCGAACCTTGTTGTCCTCCCTCTCGATCGATGCCGGGACATCGGGATAAAACTGCAAGATGTTGTCGCGTAACTCGGGCGTCGTGTGGTCGAACCTGCTTTTAGCCAGTTGACCCAGCAACTTTGCGTAAGTCTCGTCCGTGAGGGAGTATTCGCCTTCTTTGGTCAGATTGCCGCTGTCCAGGTCGCGGTTGGGCAGCACGACCGAATCGGTGCGCACTTCTTGAAGGAAAGCTCGGTATTGATCGACAGTAGTATTGATGCTCTTGATGTACAGATCCTCTGTTTGCGGAGTCGGGCTCTTGAACGCCAGCCCCTTGAAGGGACCAATTTTCGGCATGTATCGCAAGAGTGTTGACAAGACCCGCGTGCCAAATCCCGGCTTCACGTAGTCTTTTCCCCACTCCTTTTCATAGTTGGAGCGGGAAAGACGGTACAGAAACTTTTGTTTAGCGAAATTGGGCGTCTCGTGCATCAGGTCCTTCTTGTGGGTTTGCAGCGCGACCTGGGTCATTTCCGGGATAAGCCGGCTGACCGAGTAGCGATATGAGCCGATCGCAAGGTCTTCGCGGGGCAGCACGTCTTTCAACTGTACTCCGTATACGATGGGAAAGACCCGCTCGAGCAGGGGCTTGGACACTTGAAATCCTATGAAATCATGATATTGCTGCGAGGCGTACCGGTTCTTTGCGACCTGCACCGTGTCAAACCCAAACTCTGTCTTCAGATGCGCGGTTTTGTCTTGCGCATACCGGACTGATGTGCCAAACTTCGCTCGCAGCTTCGGATATTCGAGGGCGACTGAATGGTTGACAGCGGGATGGCCGGCAATATCCGAAGCATAATGGGACAGGGCGCCGAGGGCAAAGGCGTACTCGTCGGCATCGCTGCTCTGCGCCAGCAGTTCACGAACGAAATCCCCGGTGCGAACGTAATGCACCAGATCGCTGAATTCGACGCTGCCAAATGGATAGTAGCCAAGGTCCTGTATGACTGCTCCGCCATAAGCGTAGGCGTGGGCTTCCTTGAGTTGCGCTTCCGAGAGACCAGGGTATCGCTGAAGAATCAATGGTCGGATCTCGTCCGCCCACAGCAAGTCAACAATCTCCTCATGGGTCAGCACGGAATACCCTGACAGGCCGCCACTGCACATCAACGTTACTAGTAACACTCCCAGCAGGCGAATCCAAAGCGCCCGGCATTTACTTGCGCTTGCGTTTCTCAAGGGCACGTTCGCCGTGGGTCCCGGCCAGTATTCCCTCATTGCGCACACACTTCCAGACTCTGGGTTTCGAGTTCCTTTGGGGCGTCATCCCTGTCCCTTACGACTTGCCAATGCGAATGTTGGTAAGGTAATGCATGAGCCCAAAGACATTCAGCAGCCACAACACCACGGCGATTGTCACGACCGCATTCAATATTGACTTTATAGAGCTAGCCATGGGGATGAAGCGATCCACCAGCCACAGGAGAACTCCGACAACGACCAGGACTAAGACAACCTGAAGTAACGGCATACAGTACTGCCTTTCTATGTTCCGATAGGATTGTTGCGTTGTTGCTCTGTTGTTTCAGAGCACGGCTCGTCAATAAATCGCAGGCTGCGCGCGCGGTATCGATCCACTCGCCAGACGTGATGGTAAGGCAATTGCAAGAGGATAGCTGGAGCCCAGTTGCGGACGCTCCCACGGGCCGATCTGCAGGTTAGGCTGAAGGGTATATATCCGTTGCGCTCCGCACTTACAGCAATGCTGTGAAGATATCCCCTCTCCGGCGCAACGTACGGGCCACCCAACGTTGGCGTGGGGGCACAATCTAAAAAGCCGCATCATTATGCCGAATGCTTTCGGTAAAGTTTCGTCGAGCGGATAATGCAGTGTCGCACTCAGATAGCCTCCTATTTAGGTTTACGTCCATCTTGCGAATTCAAGTGTCAAGCCAATTATGCTTGGGAATGATATGCCGCGTCTGGTCAAGACTGACCACTCCCCGGACACTCGCAAACCATTCAACACTTGGCGCACGACGCCGGACCTGCTCGTTAGTTGTGGTTGCGTGGCTGCGAGGACAGTGGCTGAGGTTGGGGCTGTGGCCCTTTACGAATGGCCTGCACCGCGTCGATGAAAGCCCACATGATCGTGGCCAGCCAGGCATAAGCGACGTAGATTCCCCAATGTTCCATTTGTTCGACCTCTCTGGTAGCAACTGTTTAAGCCCGGAGTCCTACGACAGAGCAAACCGGAAACGGCGATGACAACCTTCAATCTCCAGCCGATTCCGCTCTGATGCGCTTCATATAGATTCTGGACTGCCTCCACAACAGGACAAATATGACGAGGCACGCGAAGCCAGCGACCGTGATGCCGATCAACTTAGCATCCGTTTCAAAGCCTCGCGGATGTCTCAGGAACTGTAGTATCGAATGGCTGTATTTTGCCGCCAGAAATCCGAGTACTGAATACCGAAAAGCCCGGCCCGCGACCACTGCTGAAATGAACCGTCCCTGCGGATATCGAAGCGCACCCGCTCCTATGAAAAATGGCGACGTGGGAAATGGCGGCGGCGCAACACACGAGACGAAAATGGCGGCGAATCCCCAGCGTTTAAGCAGTCTTTCAACTTGCCGGGAGCGCTTCGGCCCGATGCTCTTTTCGAGCCAGCGCTCGCCCGCCGTTACAGACATGCGATAAGTTAGGTAAGCCCCGATCAGCGAACCTGCCGTACTAGAGGCAGCGTAGTACGGCCAAAGCTCGTGATTCCTGACTGCCAGGATCGCAGTGAGTGCATCCAGGCTGCCGAAGGTGGGAATCACCGAGCTGTCCACAACCCCCAGTATTACCAGGCCGACTCCCCCTAGACTGCGGAGAAGTTTCCAGCCTGGAATGACGATGAGGAGCGAAATCATGGAGCTGCCGCTATGCTGAGCGTGGCCTGAGCATCGAGCTTCTCGGCTGCAACCTTCTTGGCCGTCGCTTTAATGCCTTCTCCAGTTTTCATCGCTTGCGGTGTTCCTTGGGTCGCAGCCCACCTGGACTGTGATCAGAAGTGCCCTACGTCGAGACGCTGATTGCAGTACCAACGCCAGGATATCTCTCGTTCATACACCGTTGTCAGCGTAGAACTGTCGTCGGTTTCGTACCAGTTGTTGTTCACTCTGTTGTAAATATTACCTTCGCTTCACCATCCAGCCGATCAATATTCCGGCGGCAATGCCGATCGCGAATGTTGTTACAACTGTTTCAATAAAGTGTCGCTGCAGGCGTTTGGTTGTGTCATCAAAAAACTCTTCAGCAGCATCGCCGCCTTGCTTGGCGGCGCGTTTAGCTGCTTCGACGCCGGCTTCGAAGGCATCGGCAATCGCAGACGTTGCGCGAGACGCCTTGCGGACTGATTCGGCGATGTGCTCGTCGGTTTGTTCCAGGACTGATTGCGGCATTGTGCTTGACCCTCCCGTGTCCGATTTGGATGTGGATTCGCTCTATTCCCCGACAGCTTTTTCAACCTTGCCGACCCAGTTTTGAACTTTGCCGGCATTCTTTTCAGCTCTGCCATCAGCCTCCAGGTCGGGGTTCCTGGTCAGCTCGCCGACTTTCTCCTTGATGGTTCCTTTGACTTCGTGGATCTTGCCCGTGGTTTTGTCGTCCGTGCTCGGTTTCATCATGACTTTCTCCTCTGTTCCGTAGTAGGGCTCAATCGCTGGGTCCTTCAGATTTCTCGCTTCATGCCACTCTATGGTCTTTAGCTGCTTGCGCCTGCACCAGTTCGTCGAAGAGTGAACGGTAATGGATCATTGCGGTGCGAAGGTCTTCCGTGCTAGCTTCGCCTCTGCCAAGGCGCAATGCGATTTCGTGTGCGGACCGATAATTGTCCACTACTAACGGATGGTCGACGGAGATGTCTGCTGCACGCTGATCAAAATCCGCCACAGGGTAGCCACGCGTGCGCATCAGCGAACACACCAGCTCGTCGGCTTCCGTCACTGCCCCTTTCGGATAATCAACAAAGCGAGATTGCACATCCTGCCACTCGCCTAAGTAGCGTTCACGCTCTACCGGGTCAAGATTGCGCATCTTCAGCATTTCAACCCGGGTCTCACGATCCGTCAGTTTCGCCTGGGCCTTACGTTCCGAGCCATGTTGTTGAACAGCCCATTGGTACTCCGGTCCAAAGCGATTGCGTAGCTCCGCCGAGGTCTTCCTGCGTTTGCGTATGTACAGTGCAACGGCGGCCACAAGCAGCACGACAACCGCGACCGCGGGGATGATCAATCTGGGATCCGTTAGGTTCAGATTCATTCAGTACTCCTTAGCATAGTGAGTGTTCTGCGAACCGCCTCAGGCTGGTTTGGAGAAGCTCCCCTCGCTGGAATCCAGTATCCAACGGTCAGGTTCCCGAATGCTGGTCAGTATTGCTCGTTTCACATTTTAGGCAGTCAAGACTCGCAGATTCCAGGTGTGCAAATGTGACCATACAAGACATCCCAACTACGGTTAGAGTTGTTTATCCACCACGCCATTGCGCTAAATGCCTTCGGCCGTCGCGGGTAAGAGGTTCAGGACCACAAAGGCGGCTTACATTGTTCAGCGCGTGTCCCCGTAAAATATCGATTTATCTCCTCTTCATAATGCTTCTCCTGCCTGGTCTTGCCGCCGAAGAGCGGAGTGGCATTCCTGCGAGCCTGACCATTCCGGACGGTACCCCCATCGAGCTCCGACTTGCCGAAAACGTTTCCTCTGCTCACGCTCATGTTGGGGATGTCCTGAAGTTTATCGTCGTGAAAGATGTCAACCTCGGAGGCTTCACTGTTATTCCGGCCGGAACCATGGCCCGGGGCTCCGTCACAGGAGTCAAAGGCAGACGACTCCTGGGAATGGGAGGCCAAGTATCCCTGAAACTCGATTCCGTAGTATTGGACAATGGCGACCGTGTCGCATTGCGTGCAACTAAGGAAGTGAAGGGGGGCTCCCGCACTAAGCTGATGGTCGGAGGAATGATTGCTACCGCTCTGATCTTCTGGCCCGCCGCGCCGATTTTCCTGCTCACCCACGGCCACAGCAGCACGGTCACGAAGACTACGGAGATCGCAGCGCAAACCGACGGCGCCGTCACGGTCCTGGCAGCAGGCTTGCGGCGTTCGCCCGAGAGCTCTTCCGAGCTGACTGAGATGATGGATTATCTGCCACCACGTGTCTTTAACCGTGAGGGACGCGAAGGCGACATGGTGAACTTGGTTTTCGTCGCTCAACAACAAGACCTGCAGGAAGCCTTTCAAGAAGCGGGTTGGGTAAGAACAGATAAGTGGAGACCGGCGTTCGTCTGGCACCTGTTAAGACGTTGGACCAAGGACACAAAGCTGCCGATGGCCAGGTTTTATCTATTCGGAAGAGTACAGGATTACTCGTATGCGCTGCCCAATCCAGATGGAGTCGTGTTCCGGCGTCATCATCTTCGAATCTGGAAGACCGATTACGCGATTGACGGGACGCCCGTCTGGGCCGGTGCCGCCACACACGACGTTGGGATTGAAATTGCCAAGCGGGGGCGCTTGGTCAACCATAGGATCGACCCTGCGGTCGACAGAGAGCGTGATTTCATTGGAGCGAACTTGACGGATGCCTTTTCAGTCACCCATCAGGAATACTTGAGTTGTGTTAATCCAGTGTTCCATGCGCAAACTGCGTCGGGCGATGCCTATCACTCTGACGGCAGAATTCTTCTCCTGGATCTCCACCCAGTAACCACTGCCAACGCAGACGAACCTGGGCGATCACTCACGATCATTGGGGCGACCTCGCTGCCCGCCGCACCGCTGGCAGAGTCTTTCCATAGTATTCCATCGACTCGATGACTGGCGACAGATGGGCGCCCGGCTCATCTACTTCGTGGAAGCCTCGATTCCGATGGCGGGACATCGCGACTCATTTACCACCCACGGAATCCAACAAAGGTCGGCCTCTGCTGACGGAACCTAAGCGGTCGCGTTTGGGATCCCATGCGGTTACGGAAGGTCGGATGCCGCGATAACAGCACTTGCAGGGGTTGGTACGGGTATTGGGCGATGACTTTGAACATTCTGCCTGTTCTGAATTGACCGTTCATGGTTCTAGGAAAGTGCAATCATCGATCATGGCTAACAAGAACTCAAACAAAGAATCGGAAGACACTATTCTCCGCGGGATCAAGGAAGAAATGGCGAAACCTCGTATTGTAAGTTCTGCTCGGATACCTGGGATGCCCCACGTCTTCCCCCTAAGCGGAAGCCAGTGGCCAGGATTAGCACGTCCAACTCGAAGTCGTCGCAGACTCGTCACGCATCCAGGAGCACTGTAGGCTACATCCGTTCTCGTTTGTCCGCCTTTAGCCAGTGGTTGCTTTTGGCTCCGCTGAGCTTCAACTTCCCTTGGCGCAGAAGAGCGCAGATGTGCTTTTCGGCCTCGGAGATTTTCAGCTTCTCGTGCGAACTGCCCTGGACCGGAATGAACATCGAATTTTCGCCTGGACCTTGGCGGTGTTCACCAGAAAGGTGCTGAGTGAGTGACGCAGGTTGCGGAGCCCGAACCGCTGTGACGGCTGAATAGAGACGCCGGCTGCGATTGCTGCGGGTCGCAGGTGATCAGCAACAAATATCGAAGCCGAGAGAGGGGCACGTCCACCCCTGCGTAAAGACGGGAAAACGAAATCCGTAGCTGCGGCGTATGGCGTTCGCTCTCGCCAGTCCTGCAGATGACGGGCAAGCAGGGGATGCAGCGGAACGTAACCGTCCGATGCGTCTGTCTTGGTTGGGCCTTCTCTCCCATCAGACCATCGTTTTGACACCCGAATCTTTTCTTCATTCCAGAGAATGCCTGCCCAGCGCAGCGCCAGAATCTTCGAGGACCGGAGTGCCGTTGCTGCGCAGGTGAGGACAAGCGTGAAATGAAGGAGGTTCGCTAAAGATTTGAGAATCCCGAACGTTTGAGCGGGCGTAATAACAATGGGTCTGTAGTTGGTTTTGGCCCGTGTCTCGACATTCAGCACAGGATTCTTGCTGGCCTTGTCGTGCAATGCGCGGTTTGCACGGCGCCCGGCAAGTCGGAGTTGCTGCTGACTTGTTTTTTACGGCTTGCAAACTTGCCATTTTAAATCCGGCAAAGGCGCATCGACCCGCAAGATTGAAAATTTCATGAAGATCCTTCGCAGCCTCTGATCGAATTGACCCCAAGAACCCGGACAACAGGTCTTGCGGCCATCTATCACCGGCGTCCATTCAGCGTTGTCCAACACAATGTCCTGCGCCTTGCAGGGATTGGTTTCGCAACTGGTATTCACCATCCGTTGGATGTATCAGTACTGACAAATGCGCATGTGTCTAGGAATGCCATCGGGGACATTTCGCAGCGGCCAATTACTGCTGCCACCCTCCCCCGAGGGCTTCGTAGAGCTGCACAAGAGCAATGAGCTCGTTGCCCTGCGCTTGCGCCAGGCCTAACTCGGCCGAGAACGCATTGGTCTCGTTCGTCAGTACTTCCAGATAGTCAGTGGTGCCGGCGTTAAAACGCTGATGCGACAACTCCGCCGCATCCTGGGCCGATGCCAGCAGGTGCTGCTGCTGAATTCTGAATTCACGATCCTTGCGGTAGCCGACCAGAGCGTTCGAAACATCGCGAAACGCGCCCTGAATCGTCTGTTGGTAGGTGAGCAGCATCTGTTGCTGCTGGGCCTCCGACAAGCGCACGCCGTTCTTGAGCCGTCCTCCTTCAAATATCGGTTGCGTGAACGAGGCTGCCAAGTCCCAGAGTCCCGCCGGGCCGCTAAACAGGTCTGTCAGCGAGGGACTTTCGTAGCCGGCGGTTGCGGTCAGCGAGATTTGCGGAAAGTAAGCCGATTTGGCGACGCCGATCTGCGCGTTTGCGGCGACCAGATTCTCTTCCGCTTCACGAATATCCGGACGCCGCTCCAGCAACGCCGAGGGTATCCCGGCGGGAACTTCCGGAGCATGTGCCTGCTCGGTCAGCTTCAAACCGCGGGGAATATCGCCTGGATTCTTGCCTAGAAGAACACTGATCGCATTTTCTTCCTGCGCGATCTGCCGCTCGAAATCAGGAATTTCCGTAGCTGCCGTGTACACGAGTTGTTCGGATTGCCGCACGTCCAGCAATGAGTTGAATCCGTGTTGTTCCAAGGTCTGCGTCAACTGCAGCGATTCCTTGCGGGAGGCGTAAGTCCGTCGCGAAATCTCCAACTCCAGGTCCAACTCGCGAAGCGTGAAGTAATCAGCGGCGACGTTGGCTACAAGGGTCGAGATGACTGCCTTTTGCGCCCACTCATTCGCCAGCAGCGTAGCTCGCGCCGACTCTGTCGCACGGCGATATCTTCCCCAGAAATCGGGATTCCAGGCTGCCGACGCGGTCAGATTACCCTGGGTGAGCTCGTAGGAAGGGATTGGCCCGATTACGGGACTCTGCTGGCTGTAGATCGTTCCGCCAGCGCCCAGCGAAGGCAGTTGATCGGCATGGGTGATCCCGAGTTGGGCTTGCGCCTGAAGCACGCGAGTCGCCGCGATACGCACATCGTAGTTATTCTTGAGAGCAGTGCGAATCAGGTCCTGCAGCGTCGGATCCTGAAAGACCTCCCACCACCTCTGATCGCCTAACGACTGAACCGTGGTTTCGGCCGGTTGCTGCTCAGACGTTCCCTGCTCGGGCTGTTGGTATTCCTTATCCGACGCATCGGGCGCGACGCCGCGATATGCGCCGGGAACATCAACCGCAGGACGCTTGTAGTTTGGTCCAACAGTACAACCGATAAGCACGGTCGTAGCCAGCACGAGCCCGAGAAAAGCTATTTGAGGACGCCTTAAACCATGACTCATGGCACTTAGTCTCCGTGTCCTTCCTGCATTGCCAACATCGGCTCCTCCACAAGGACGGGCTTCCGCGTAGACCGCAGGAATGAGAACCGGTCCAGCACCTTCTCTTGAAATTCTTCGAGGTACAGATAGATGGCCGGGGTGATGAACAACGTAATGAACTGGGAAACAATCAAGCCGCCGACCACCACCAGTCCCAACGGCCGTCGCGACGCACCATCGGCGCCGTACCCCAATGCAATGGGGAGCGCCCCGAGCAGCGCCGCCGCGGTGGTCATCATGATCGGACGGAAGCGCTCCATGCTGGCATCGTGAATTGCCTGATCGTCAGGAATGCCCTGCCGGACGCGCTGGTCGGCAAAGTTGACGATCATGATGCCGTTCTTCTTCACAATGCCCATCAGCATGAACATGCCGATGTAGGCGTACAGCGATGCTTCTGCGCCGAACAACCACAGTGTCAGCAGGCCACCAAGCAGAGCCACCGGCAACGACGACAACACGGTGATCGGGTGCAGATAGCTCTCATAGAGAATCGCCAGGATCACGTACATAACGAAGACCGCGACCAGCATCAACACCGCCAGATCGGAAACCGTGTTGCGGAAGATCAAGGCTTCGCCTTGAAGCTGTCCCTGAACACCCGGAGGCAGGATCTCTTTTGCACTCTTCTCGACGAACTGCGTTGCCGGACCGATTGAGTATCCGGGCTTCAGGTTGAAGAACATGGTCACGCTGGTGAATTGATTGATGTGGTTGACCGCCTGCGGCCCGATCACCGGATGCCAGCTCGTGACCGCGCTTAGCGGAATCATGCGCTGCCCGTCATCGCTCTTGATGTACAGTTTGCTGAGGTCTTCCGGCGAGGAGCGCAGGTCGTCCGCGGCCTCGAGTATCACCTGGTACTGATCGTTCGGCTTCTTGATCAGGTAGCTGTAATTCTGCGAATAGGCATCATGCAGCAGCGAGAGAATCCGCGTCTCCGAGACGCCGTACAGCTTCGCCTGTTCGCGCCGGATGTCAACTTGCAGATTGGGCGTGTGATTGTACAGGTCCGAATTCACGAACAGGAACCCGGGGTACTGGCGCATCCTCCCCATCATCTTGCCGGCCGTGTCGTAAACCTCGTTGGGATTGATGCCGGACATGGCGTAAGCAAACTGGCCCTGGGTGTTGGCCGTCGCGCCGGTGCTGATTTCGAGCACAGGATTCGGCTGAAGGAAAGCCAATGCGCCTGGTATGGTGCCCGTGATTTGTCCCATGAGCTGCCCGGCGACAACACCGATCGGCGGCCGCTGTGACGGCGGCTTCAGGAACGCGAGCAGCATGATCTGGTTCGCGCCGAGATAGGTTGCGTTACCGCTCATGGTGAACGTACTGGCAACGGCGGGATTCGCCTGCAGAATCTTCTCCGCCTGCGACTGATACGCGTGCATCTGCGCCGGAGACATACCCTCCTGCGCGACCATGACGCCGCGAATGAACGAGCTGTCGCCCACCGGCAGAAATGCTTTAGGCACGATGTAGAAGAAGAAGGCAGTCCCGGCAAGACATATGACCCAGACAATGGCCGAAATCCAGCGATTGCGCAGGAAGAACCAGAGCGAGCGGCCATAGACGTTCAGGACCCGATGCTCGGCGGCGCCGAAAGCACGCTCCATCCAGGTTTTCTTCGCTCCTGCTCCTCGCCGGGCCAACAAACGCGACGTCATCAGCGGCGTGAGGGTCAGCGATACCAGCCCGCTGGCGAGAATTGAGATTACGATGGTGATCGAGAACTCACGGAAGATGCGCCCCATCAGCCCGCTCATCAACACCAGCGGGAGAAACACGGCCGCCAGCGAAAGCGTCATGGCCATGATGGTGAAGCTGATTTCCTTGGCTGACTCCAGCGATGCTTCGAATGCCGCCATGCCCCCTTCCATCAGGCGAACGGTGTTTTCCAGGAACACGATGGCGTCATCGACCAGAAAGCCGATGGCCAGAGTCAACGCCATCAATGACAGATTGTCCAGGCTGTAGCCCAGCAGCTTCATCGCGATGAACGTGAGTAGCAGCGACAATGGCAATGCCACGGCAGGAATTAGCGTGTCGGTTGCTCTCCCCAGGAAGATGAAGATGACGACGACCACCAGCACGAACGCGATGTAGAGGGTGGTCTGCACATCCTTGATGCTGCCCACGATTGTGTTGGAGCGGTCATACGCCGACACCAGCAGCACGGAACTTGGCAGCTCCGACTGGATGCTGGGAAGCACGTCCCGTACAGACTTGGAGACAGCGACCGCATTCGCACCGGCGCGGCGAAACACTGCAACCACCACAGTTGCGCCCGGCTTGGGATAGCCGCGCGCCCAGAAGCGCATGTCGATGCGCTCATCCTGAACGCCTTGCTTGGCCGTAGCAACGTCCTTCAAATACACCGGTGCGCCGTTACTTTGTCCGACAATGAGATCGTCGTATTGCTCGGCGGTGGTCAACTGTCCCTGGGGTTGAATCAGGAACGTACGGTGAGGTCCGTCGAACTGACCCGCTCCCGTATAGCTGGTGCCGTTCTTGATGGCGCTGGTTAGATCTTCGAGCGTGATGTTACGTATCGCCATCTTCGACGGATCCGCTTTGACGCGGATCGCGGACTGCGTACCGTACACCGCAACCTGGCTGACGCCGGGCAGAATGCTGAGCCGCTCGCCAACTTGCGTATTGGCGTAATCGTAGAGTTGGCCTTCCGTCTCCGTATCGCTGACCAACACGAGATACATGATTGGCTGATCGTTCGGGTTCGTTTTAGTAAAGGTCGGAGGGCTGGGCAGATCGACGGGGAGTTCTCCGGAGGCGCGGGTGATAGCCGCCTGTACATCGGTAGCAGCACCATCCAGACTCTTCGAAAGATCGAACTGCAACACGAAATTGGTGTGCCCCTGCGTATTGTTGGAGGTCACCAGCTCGAGGCCGGGAATTTGCATGAATTGGCGCTCCAGCGGTGTAGCGACGTTGTTCGCCATGGTCTCCGGAGTTGCGCCGGGATAGTTCACCTGCACCTGAATGACTGGATAATCGACCGCCGGCAGATCGCTGACCGGCAGCTGAAAATAGGCCACCAATCCGAACAGGATCACGGAGACGCTCAGCGCCACCGTCATAACCGGACGACGAATGAAGAGTTCGGATAAATTCATGAGCGACCTCTCTTCATGCCGGCTTCAGCGTTGCCGGCGGTTGCGGCAGATGGTGTGGCAGCGCTCGGTTCGACACGCACCCTGCCGCCCGGCCGCACCAGCAATTGCCCGGTGACCACCACGGATTCATTTGGCGCGACGCCCTTCGTCACCACCACTTGATCGCCCTGACGCTGTCCAAGCACTATCGGCCGCAACTCAGCCGTCGAGTCAGCCTTCACCACGTAAACAAACGGTCCCTTTTGGCTGATCTGTGCCGCTTGGTTGGGAATCAGCACGGCGCCTTTCTCGGTTGCCAGGAGAAGCTTCACATCGACAAATTGCCCGGGCCAGAAGTGGTGATCCGGGTTGCTCAACGTGGCGCGCAGATTCACCGTGCCGCTGCCACTCTGCACCGAGTTGTCGAGAAATTCCACGCGGCCGATGCGCGCTGAGTTCTCCGGGTCGGTAGGAAGCCGGACGCCCGCCTTCAGCGTTCCCTCCGCCATCTGCTTCTGCACATCCGGGAGATCGCTCTCCGTGATGGTGAAAGTTCGCATAGATGGGATTGATCCGCTGGATCGACAGCAGAGACGTGGAGTTGGCCATCACCACGTTTCCTACGTCGACCAGGCGCGCGCCGGCCCGGCCGTCAATGGGCGAGTGGATGTAGCAGTACTCAAGATTGAGCTTGGCGGTTTCAAGCGCGGCTTGCGCCGCTTCCACCTGGGCCTGGTCCACGTCAACCGTATTCTTCTTGGTGTCCCAGTCCTGCTTCGAAATCGCCCGGGTGCCTATCACTTCCTGATCGCGTGCGAATTGGATGTTCGCCAGATCAAGTGCAGCCTTGGCCTGCGCCAGCGTCGCCTCTGCCGCGTCCACCTGAGCCTGGAAAGGCCGTGGATCGATCACAAACAGCAACTGCCCCTTGCTCAGGTTCTCGCCATCCTGAAAATGCCGCTCGGTGATGCGCCCGCCGACCTGCGGAGTTACTGTAACCGCCTCGAACGCGGCGTTTCTGCCGATCTCGTCGAGGTATTTCGGAACATCCTGTGCCGTTGCCTTCACCACCGTGACCAGCGGGGACGGCATCGCAGGCGCAGCTTGCACATTGCTCCTGCTGCAGGCCGTAATCGCCAACAGCGCAGGCAAGAGCGCGGCGAACACGCGATATCGCTTATGAACAATTCCTTTACCTATTGCCTTATGCATTGCCATCCTCATCTTGGAAGCTGTTGATTCTGAAATTGCTTCTGTTTATGCCGAAGTACCCAGGCCCGGAACAGCCTCAAGCTTGACCGCTAAAGGTGTGACTCGCTCTCCCGAGCAGGCAACGGTATTTGTTGACAATTGATTTCTCTCGGCGGAGCGCCCAATCTGCTGCAGGGCGCAAGCTCGAGCCGCCATCACCTCGGCGCGAGTGCAATGCAGCAAAAGCGCACAATCCTGGGCCGAGTAGCTTTCGAGTACCGACAATACGAAGACAAAGCGCTCGAAAGCCGGCAGCCCAACAACCGCAGAGATCTCGATCGGCCCGATTTTCGAGTCTTGCGGGCTGCGATTCACCGCATGATTGTTGGCCGGCTGCGGCTCTATCATCCGGACAGCATTCTGAACGATCATCCGGCGTGCCCAGGAGTGCGCCCACTCTTTGAAAACTCGGGGGCTTTTAGCCGACTCCTCAAGTCCGCCAACAAAACATCTCTCAGCCATGGTGTGATCCGCGGTCAGCAAGAACGACAGCATGTACAGGCGATCCATCTCTCGCTCGAAAACCTGGCAAAAATCTTTAGCCGCCGCGTAAGTAGCCGCATTCTGCTCTGATATTCGCCGTGTGCTGATCATCTTCACCTCCGCCCTGCAATGGAACGACGTTTGATCTGCTGCTAACGGTTTCTGCGCGCCAGCCGCCGTAGCACATGTTTCGTGAGCACCCCGGTGCAACAGAACTTCGCACCCTGCTTCATGAGTTCGTAAAGCGTGTTCTCGCCATCCGCGCTGATCAGGGTCACGTTTCTCAAATCGATGATTAGCGTCCTACCCTGCAGCTGTTCTCCCGCGGTTCTCCACGCGCTCTCTACCTCCGCCGTCCAGGGAAAAATCAACCTGCCTTCGAGAACCAGCTTCCTTCGTTCGGGAGTTTCAACGATGGAGATCTTGAACACTTGCTCAGCGCCTCGCTAAAGAAGATCAGCAAGGCGTCAGCCAAAGACGAATCGCACTCGCCAGTGGCGCAAGTTGTTGACTCTGATAAAGGAAAAACGAAGTGCTGGAGACGGAGTGTCGAGAAATGTCGAGCTTTACATCGACAGGTGTCGAGAAATGTCGAAGGTCATCGGCAATCTTCCAGCGATGATGGTGAGCAAACGTGAAAGTGAAAAGCTAACCTTGAAGCTACCTTAAGCAGCGGTGCGGGGGTCGATGCCTAACTTCTTCATGCGTGAGATCAATGTCGTGCGTTTGAGGCCCAGGCGGGCGGCGGCGCCTTGCGGGCCGGCGACGCGGCCCTTCGTCTCTCTAAGAACACGGAGAATCGGGTCCCGCGCATCGTTGTGGAGCGTGTCGGCTGCAGGCGACGCCTTCCCATTGCTATCCAACTCGCCAATCGGCACCTGCAGCGCGGAGCCGTGGGTCAGGATGACCGAGCGCTCGATGAAGTTTTCTAACTCGCGAATGTTTCCTGGCCAGTGCCAACTGGACAGCTTTTTCATGGCTGCGCTTGGGATGGATTCGATCTGCTTCTCCATCCGGCGCCCGTACTTTTGCACGAAGTAGCGCACCAGGAGCGGTATGTCGTCAGGGCGCTCCCGCAAGGGCGGAATGCGAATCGGGAAGACATTTAGCCGGTAATATAAATCGCTGCGAAACTCGCGGCTCTCGATCATCTTTTCCAGATCGCGGTTCGTTGCGGCGACCAGCCGGACATCAACCTTCTTGGTCCGCGTGCTGCCGAGACGCTCGAACTCGCGTTCCTGCAGAGCACGCAGCAGCTTCGGTTGAATCTCAACCGGGATGTCACCGACCTCGTCGAGGAACAGTGTTCCCTGGTCCGCCAGTTCCAGACGTCCGGTTTTCTGCGTGATCGCTCCGGTGAAGGCACCACGCTCGTGTCCGAAAAGCTCGCTCTCCAGCAGGCCCGTTGGGATCGCCGCGCAATTGAGCTTTACGAATGTCCGATCTTTTCGCCGGCTACGATCGTGAATCGCACGGGCAATCAACTCCTTTCCCGTGCCGGTTTCGCCCAGCATCAACACCGTCGAATCGCTGGGAGCGACCGTCTCCACCAGATTAAGGACGTGACGAAGAGCGGAGCTTTGGCCGACGATTCCTTCGAAGTCCATCTCGCCGCGCAGCTCGTCCTCGAGGTAGAGCTTCTCCTGCGCCAGCCGATCTTTCAGCTCAGCGATCTCACTGTAGGCGAGCGCGTTCTCCACGCCGATCGCCACCTGGTTCGCAACCTGTGTCAGAAACGCGACCTCTTCGCCGTCGAACGCATTCTCCACCCGCTTCGCAACCGCCAGGACGCCAAGCAACCGGTTTCTGCTCATCAGGGGTATGTCGCAAAAAGAATTCAGCCCTTCGGCGATTGCTTTACGATACATCTCCAGCGGCATTTCGGACGAATCAAGCCGGTTCACGATCATCGGTTTGCCGTTTTTGAAAGCATCGCCCGGCATGGTGCCTTCAATTGGAACTAACGATCCTTCGCTAAAGACGCCGCGGCTTTCCGGATAGTCGAGCGCGTGTACGCGTAGATACTTGCCCTCGGCATCGGCCAGCATGACCGCTGCCGCATCGCATTGCATTACGCGACGAACACTGCCGGAAGCAGCACGCAACAGATCGTTGAGTTCCAGATTTGAGACTACCTGGTTCGTCAGATCAAGCGTGAGCTTCAGTTGCTCTTGCACCCGCTGAGAGATGAAGAAGTTCACCGCCGCGTCAATCGCGAGGCCAATCTGTTGCGCCACCAGTTCGAGGAAATGAATTTCCTCTTCGTCGTAGGCATTGGGATAGCGTCTGCCCAGGCTTAGTACGCCAAGCCGTCGCGTCCCTCGAGTCAGCGGCAAGGTGCAGGTAGAAGCAATACCGAATTCCGCCAGCAGGGCCCCATAGGTTTGAAATCGCGTCTCCCGACTCCAATCGAGGGTAACTACGCATTGACCCGAATCATGCGCCCACGCAATTGGCGAGCCTTCCACAAAAGCCGTGGTCTCCGACCCATCCTCGATTCTCCTGCCCATTGCATCCAGCAACGTCCAGCAGGGCGCATTCGTATCCTTGTCAAACGCCACTACGTGCAGAAAATCGAAAGGCGTGACCTCGTGGAGCTGATTGACGAGCGCGTCTGCAGCGGCATCGCAATCGCTGCATGTGGCGATTGCATTGGCGGCGCGCAGCAGCGCAAGATAGCGCTCTTCTTCTACTCGGGGCGAGACCGAAACCGTGACCATGAAGCACTGCCCATGTCAAAAATATTGGGATTCTTTGTTCTTCGGTTGCAAATTCGGCCTCCTTGCTGCAAAAAGGCCCAACTACCCCAATTCTGATGCCGTGTGAGGGCAGAAGGCTTCTGAAAGTGTCGACCAGTCGAAATCTAAGGTTTGACGAAAATACCGGAAGCCCAATGCGCGAACCGGGCAGTAGGGATAGCGATTTTCTAAATAAGTCCTCATAAACGCCCATGCGGATAGGAACCTCGCGTGGAGTCCGCCCTGTTGGCGGGTCACATCCCGACGTCGAAGTGAGATTCGACGAGCCCTTCTGGCAGCGCTTGATGCTGCCGTTCCCTCCACGGTAATAGGCGTCGCACGCAGACTGGGTTACACGACCACCGACAGCTTCTATACAGACGCTCGGGCGCTTTGCTACAAAGTAACGGCCCGATATCGGCGCCGATCCGTCTTGGTCGAAACCGCGCATCGACGCGCACTGCTGCTGCGTCGTATTCCGGATACTACCGAGGAATTACGTAAGCAAGGTTTGTACCTTCCCGCCGGAGAAACGCGGATTGGCCTTCGCACTGTATGGAGTCACCATCATCTGCGCCCCTGCCATCGGCCCCACCCTGGGAGTCTGGATCACTGATAATTATTTCGGGCGCTGGATTTCTTATATCAACGTCCCAGTGGGGATTCTGGCCCTGCTGCTGGGCTCGCAGCTTATTCTGGACCCTGGAACTCGGCAACTGTTTCGGCGCTGGCGGCCATTTTCTGGCTCGCTTGCCGGCAATCCGGGCGCCAATAGCCGAACCCAGCGCGACCGACGCCACTGCTGATGGAACCGTGAATCAAGAACGCGCATCAACAGCATATAGCTAAGCACCGGCAGTGTAGCTCCTGCTCGGAGAAGGAACATGCCAATAGAAGTTATGGTCGGTCCTCCATTGCAAACCATCAACCATGGGAATACGTTCGTTCTCACGGAACCGGACGGCTCCATAAGGCCGCACACGGACCAGGGAATCTATTCGCGCGACACCCGATACGTGAGCGGTTATAGGCTGTTTGCCGACGGCGAGCGCTGGGTCTTACAGAACTCCGGCGCGGTCGCGTACTTCGCGTTTCGTGCTTGCCTGATTAATCCCAAGATTGTTACTGAATACGGTGAAATCCAGGCCGGCAGCCTCGGGATGACGTTTCGTCGCACCGTTCGTGAGGGAATTCACGAGGATGTCGATCTTCACAACTACAGCATGGAACGAGCGAGGTTCAACTTCGAAGTCGCGCTGCGTAACGATTTTGCCGACATTTTCGAGGTGAAGGCGAAACGTGTCATTCGCAAGGGGAATGTCACGATGCGCTGGGACGCCGACAAATCCGAGTTGTTGACGACATACCGTCGCGGTCCATTCTGGCGTTCGTTTAAGTTTCGCGTCGCCGACAGCAGCTCTCCCGCAGGCATCGCCAATGGCCGAATCAACTTTTTCGTGGACTTGGCCCCTGGCCAATCCTGGCACACCTGCTTCGAGCACGAATTTGTCGAACCCGGGCGAATCTTGCGTTCTCCCCTCCGGGGCTGCCAACAAGCTGAGCAGTCGGAGAACGCGGCCGAACTGGACAGCTGGAAGAAAATGACAACCTCAGTTACGACCGCGAACGAAGATGTCTACCGCCTCTTTAAACAGTCCGTTGAGGACATGGCTGCGTTGCGCCTGCCCTACGCTAAACATCAGGAGTATCTGCCTGCGGCGGGTGTCCCCTGGTTCGTGACTGTATTCGGGCGCGACAGCCTCATCGTCAGCCTGCAGAACATGATCGTGTACCCGGATTTTGCGCGTGGAGCACTTGATGTTTTGGGCCAGTTCCAGGCGACCGAGCTCGATGACTACCGCGACGCGGAGCCGGGAAAAATCCTGCATGAAGTTCGTTTCGGCGAGCTGGCCGAACTGAAACAAATTCCCCATACGCCCTACTACGGAACGGCAGACGCGACGGCCTTGTACCTGATTACGCTGCACGAGACGTGGAAGTGGTTAGGCGATGATGCGTTGTTCCGGCAGCACGAATCCACCGCGCGCAAATGCCTGGAATGGATTGATCGCTATGGCGATCTGGACGGCGACGGTTTTCAGGAATATCAGACGCGCTCTTCGCAGGGCTATGAAAATATGGGCTGGAAGGACGCGGGAGATTCCGTGGTATATCCCGACGGCGCTCAGGTCAAGGGTCCAAAGGCGCTGTGTGAGTTGCAGGGGTATACCTATGACGCATGGCTCCGAATGGCCGATGCGTTCGACTATTTCGGAGATATCCAGTACGCAAGCAAATTGCGACAGAAGGCCCGCGCCCTGCAGCAGCGGTTCGTAGAACACTTCTGGTGTGACGATATCGGTTTTTACGCCTATGCACTCGATGGGGACAAGCGACCCGTCAAGACCATTGCCTCCAATCCCGGTCATCTGCTCTGGAGTGGGATCGCTGCTAGGGAGCACGCGGATCTTGTTGTTCACCGCCTGCTCAAACCTGACATATGGAGCGGCTGGGGAATTCGGACATTGTCGGAGACGAATCCGGCCTACAATCCATTTTCCTATCAGAATGGCTCGGTCTGGCCTCACGACAATGGGATCATAGCCATGGGTTTTCGCCGCTATGGATTTGCTCGGGAAGCGGCGATGATCGCGCGCGATATCAGTGAGGCCGCGAGTTATTTTGCGTTTTATCGCCTTCCGGAACTCTACGCAGGCATCAAGAGGGAGCCGGGAAATTTTCCGGTGCAGTATCTAGGCGCCAACGTACCCCAGGCATGGGCCGCCGGCAGTGTCTTTCATCTTCTTCGAGCAATTCTTGGTCTCGATGCCGACGCACACCAGCGAGCTCTTTATGTAAGTCCGGAACTGCCTCACTGGTTGCCTGAGATCACGTTGCACAACCTCCGTGTCGGCGGCGCTACAGTGACCCTGCGCTTCTGGATTGAAGGAAATACAACCCGGTATGACGTGTTAAGCGAAGAAGGAGAAATTCGTGTGGCCGCGGAGGAACGCGCGATGGCGTAATCACAAGGCTGTAGTCGATTACGCTTTGCGCATTGTCGACTATCCACCCGCAGAGGTAGTGCGCCGTTGCACTTTCGACCACATTGCGACGGGATCCAACAGGTTGGCGTGCCCAGAAATGGTCGGAGAGCCTTATCTTCACGTCGAGATACATGTATCGCCTTGCTGCAGAGATACATCAAATCAGACGATTGTGAACAGCGCCGGGAATTGCTGGGCCATATCCAGCCAGAACTTCACTCTCAAGCAAGCTTTAGTGTTGCCACTCCTCAGTTATTGAGAGGCGCCGAAAAGGATCGGACGCACCATGGTTTCAATCTTGGCTGCCATCTCCTCGGCCGGGATACGGTTGCGGGTCTGAAGCCAGCGGCTCGCGGCTCCAAAAACGGCCCAGGCCCCGGTGGTCGCCAGCAGCGCTGCATCGACACCGGGTGCCACCCCATGGTGGGCAAGGCCTTCCTTGAACATATCCTCGACGACAGGGATGATGGAGCCTTCGAGCGGTATCCGACCCAACTGGCGGGGGCAGCCTCTGGTCTCAGCAAGATAATCGCAGACACCGAGTGCAATGGCGCGCAATGCCCCATTGCAGTCCCTAAAGGTGATGCTGCGGCGCTCTATCAGATCGCGGAAGCGAGATTCTGTCATGGCCTGCAACAGCGCGTTCTTGTCGGGATAGTGCAGGTAAAAGGTGGCCCGGTTTAGCGTCGCGTCATCGGCTATCTCTTGGACGGAGATTTCTTCGAACTCCTTCTTTTTCAATAACCTTCTTAGTGAATCCATGAGCATGCGGCGGCTGCGCAGAATGCGGGGATCCGTCGTTCCGGTCTCGGGTTGGAGAAGCTGGGCCATTCCCACATTAGGATACCTCCTCGCAGAGTAAAGCGACGCTTGTTTATTTTCTCTGAATCGACATATGTTTATTACTCATCAACTGTCGTGTAGGAGGATTCATAATGTCGACGCTGCTCCATATCGATTCCAGCCCACTCTACGGCCAGTCGGTCTCACGCCAGCTAACTGCTGCGTTCGTCACTCAATGGATGGCTTCGCACCCGGATGGAAGGGTCGTTGACCGCGACCTCAACGCAACAGCAATACCGCCAATCAATGCGGAATGGGTCGGTGCCGCTTACACTCCGGAAGAGGCCCGCACTCCGCAGCAGAAGGAATTGCTTTCGCTCTCCGACTCCCTGCTCGCCGAATTGGAGCAGGCCGATGAGTACGTCATCGGAACGCCTATGCATAACTTTGGTGTGCCCTCCGTGCTCAAGCTATGGATTGACCAGATTGCGCGTGTCGGCAAAACATTTTCCTACGCGGATGGAAAGCCGAAGGGCCTGATTATCGGCAAGAAGGCGACCTTCATCATCGCAACCGGCGGGATCTACGACGCTCAGACGCGGATGGCCTCGCTCAATTTCGTGGAGCCGTATCTGCGATCCGTATTTGGTTTTCTTGGCGTGACGGACGCGACCTTCCTCACCGCAGGGGGGACCAGCGTGCTGAACCAGGGGCATGACCGGAACGCGTTCCTTGCGCCGCACCTTCAGGCCGTGCAGACACACGCGCAGACCTCCCAGGGAGATCACGCATGAAGATTGCTTCGATTTTTGCGCGCTACTTGCTGGGGCTGATCTTTACCGTCTTTGGGCTGAATGGATTCCTCAACTTCATCCACCAGCCGCCCCCAGCGAATCCCCTGGCGATTCAGTTTCTTGTCTCCGTCAGCGAGTCGCATTTTGCCGCATTCTTCTTCGCGATTCAATTGCTCGGTGGGCTGCTGTTGCTTTCAGGCTACTTCGTGCCACTTGCGCTGACAGCGTTGGCGGCGGAGCTCTACAACATCCTTGCGTTTCACTTGACGCTTGCGCCGGCGAGCATTCCTCCGGCTCTGGTGGCCGCTGTACTGTGGGTGCTGGTCTTCCTTCAGTACCGCGAAAGCTTCAGGGGCATTTTCAGCGCGAAGCCTGCGACGCAGCCATGAACTGCGTCGCAGCAATCGCTGCGATTCGTACCGCTCGATCTCGAATTGTCGACCTTGAACCCGCCTCAGCGTTGCGTTTTCAACCCATAATCCAACCCACAAAAAGCGATGTCTTGTGCGACTTGCGTGTACTTAGGCAGTCTCCACGCACTTGTAAGTTGTCGAAGAACCTATCCGGACAGGATTGACACGGTAGAGGTCAGGAGTTCGAGTCTCCTCGCGACTACCGGTTTTCGCAATGCCCCAATGTAACAACTCTTCACACTCTCAAGGCATCCCGAATCCGAGTTTCTGCACTCCCAAGTAGATTGATTCCGGACGGTTTACAATTCCAAGCGATCTGCCGATCCCGTTCGTGCCTTGATGCAAGACCAAACGACTGCAAGACCCGACGAGTCCCACGTTCCGCCGGACCACCAACTGCCTGAACAGAGCGTCACCGACCCGCCCCGGAAGCGGCGCTGGTGGATATGGATCCTCGTTCTTCTGCTGTTTGCTGCGCTGTTCTGGGCGGTTTGGGGACGCGGCAGCGGCGGTGCGGTTAAGCCCACCGCCGGGCGGCACGCCATGACGGGAGCCGTTCCCGTCACCACGGCCACCGCCAAGCTCGGCAGCATTGGCAGTTATCTGGAAGCCATCGGCACGGTGACGCCCGTTTATACCGATTCCATCACCGCGCAAGTGACCGGCGTTATCACCGCGGTCCACTATCGAGCAAGGCCAGCTTGTACATCGCGGCGATCCGCTCATCGATATCGATCCCCGGCTCTACCAGGCGCAACTGGTGCAAGCGGAGGGCGCGCTGGAGCGCGATCAGAACCTGCTAGCCGAGGCGCAGATGGACCTGGAGCGCTACCAGGCGGCGTGGAAGCGCAACGCCATTCCGCGGCAGACGCTGGAGGACCAGGAAAAACTCGTGCTGCAATACAAGGGCACGGTGAAGAACGATGAAGGTACGGTGCAATACGATCAGGTGCAGTTGGCCTATTGCCATGTCACGGCGCCGATTACCGGCCGCGTAGGCCTGCGCCTGGTCGATCCCGGCAACCTCGTCACTGCGAATGCCACCACCGCTTTGGTCGTTGTCGCGCAGGTCCAGCCCATCACCGTCATCTTCACCGTTGCGCAAGACAATCTCGACCAGGTCCTCGCCGGAATGCGGAAGGGCAAGAAACTGCCGGTGCAAGCCTGGGACCGGCAGATGAGCAAACAACTCGCCACCGGACAGCTTTTCACCATCGACAATCAGATTGACACTGCCACCGGCACGGTCAAGCTGCGCGCATCGTTTCCCAATCAGAACGGAGCGCTTTTTCCCAACCAGTTTGTGAATACCCGGTTGCTGGTGAGCACGCAGCAGAACCAGGTCCTCATCCCCTCTTCAGCGGTGCAGCACAACGGCGACACCGCGTTCGTCTATCTGATCCAGAACAGCGAGGCGAAGATGACGACCGTGAAGACCGGGCTCACCGACAACAACATGACCGCTGTATCGGGCATCAAGGCCGGTGACGTTGTGGCCGACAGCAGTTTCGAGAAGCTGCAAAACGGATCGAAGATCACCATCTCGCAACAAAAACTTCCGTCCACCTCCAGCGAGCAGGAAATGCCGTGAGTCCGTCGCGTCCATTCATTCTGCGGCCGGTGGCCACAGCGCTGCTGATGGCGGCCATCCTGCTCACCGGCGTTGTGGCCTACACGCAGTTGCCGGTTTCCGCACTGCCGCAGGTGGACTATCCCACCATCCAGGTGCTCACCCTCTATCCCGGCGCCAGCCCTGACGTAATGGCGAGCACGGTAACGGCGCCGCTGGAACGCCAATTCGGCCAGATGCAGGGCCTGAGTCAGATGACCTCGACCAGTTCCGCGGGAGTTTCTGTCATCGTTCTGCAATTCAATCTTTCGCTCGGCATCGACGTGGGAGAAGAAGAAGTACAGTCGGCGATTAATGCTGCCCAAAGCTACTTGCCCTCGGATCTACCGACGCCGCCGGTTTACAACAAGACCAATCCCGCCGATGCTCCCATCCTGACCCTGGCGATCACCTCCAACTCCATGCCTTTGTCGCAGGTTGAGGACCTGGTCGACACCCGCCTCGCGCCGAAAATTTCGCAGCTCAACGGAGTTGGATTGGTCAGCATCAGCGGCGGACAGAAGCCGGCCATCCGCATTCAGGTAAATCCGGTTGCGCTTTCTTCCTATGGAATCAACTTGGAGGACGTGCGCACCGCGCTCATCAATACCAGCGTCAACGCGGCGAAAGGCAATTTCGATGGACCTCGTCAGGATTGGCAGATCGACTCTAACGATCAAATCACCGAAGCCGCAGGTTACAAGAATGTCCTCATAGCCTTTCGCAATAATGCGCCGGTTTTCGTCAAAGATGTCGCGACCGTCATCAACGGGATCGAGAACGAGAGACAGGCGGCGTGGATGAATCTGACGCCCGCCATCATTCTCAACATTCAGCGGCAGCCGGGCGCCAACACCATCAGCGTCGTCAAATCCATCAAGCAGCTCCTGCCGCAGCTCCAGGCAAACCTGCCCGCATCGGTCGAAGTCACCACCCTTACCGACCTGACCACCAGCATTCAATCGTCCATCAATGACGTCGAATTCGAACTGATGCTCACCATTGGCCTGGTCGTCATGGTGATTTTCCTTTTTCTGCGCAGCCTGTACGCCACCATCATTCCCAGCGTTGCCGTGCCGGTCTCGCTGGTCGGCACCTTCGCGGTGATGTACGCGCTCGGCTACAGCCTCGACAATCTCTCGCTGATGGCGCTCACCATCTCCACCGGCTTCGTGGTGGATGACGCCATCGTCATGATCGAAAACATCTCGCGCTACATCGAGG
Organism: uncultured Acidobacteriaceae bacterium; assembly: GCA_963713465.1. GTDB lineage: Bacteria > Acidobacteriota > Terriglobia > Terriglobales > Acidobacteriaceae > Bog-257. Next base: position 70,526 of record CAVQLZ010000026.1, on the reverse strand, counting down.
CCGGCGATCCGCCACTGCAGGCCGCGTTGAAGGGCGCCGAGCAAATCGGCTTCACCATCCTTTCGCTAACCGTGTCGCTGATTGCGGTTCTGATCCCGCTGCTCTTCATGGGCGATGTTGTGGGCCGGCTGTTTCGCGAGTTTGCCGTCACCCTCGCCACCACCATCGTCATCTCTGCCGTCGTCTCGCTCACGCTGACGCCCATGATGTCGGCGCGCATCCTGCGCCACCGGCCAGAAGCCCAGCAAGGCCGCCTCTACCGCTGGTCGGAGCATGCCTTCGCGCGCATGATCGCCTTCTACGGCCGCACCCTCAAGGTCGTTCTTCGCCACCAGGTGCTCACGCTTATCATCGCCGCCGCAACCTTGGTGCTTACTGTTTTTCTTTACCTGATCATTCCCAAAGGCTTCTTCCCGGTGCAGGACACCGGCGTCATCCAGGCCATCTCCCAGGCGCCAGAATCGATTTCGTTTGCGGCGATGTCGCAGAAGCAGCAGGAACTGGCGAAGATCATTCTTCAGGACCCCGCAGTTGAGAGCCTCTCGTCGTTCATCGGCGCTGACGGCACCAACACCACCCTGAACAGCGGGCGCATGTCGATCAACCTGAAGCCGCTAAGCCAGCGCAGCCTGAGCGCAGCGAATGTCATTCGGCGGCTCAGCAATAACCTGCAGAACGTGCAAGGCATCACGCTGTACATGCAGCCGGTGCAGAACATCACCGTCAACGACCGCGTGAGCCGCACGCAATATCAGTACACGCTGGAAGATCCCGACAGCGCCGAACTGAGTGAATGGAGCGATAAGTTCGTCCAGAAGCTGAAGAACCTGAATCAGATTGAAGATGTGGCCACGGACCAGCAGAATAATGCGCGCGCGCTGTTTCTCACCATCGATCGTGTGACCGCCTCCAGGCTAGGAATTGCGCCCTACACCGTGGACAATACGCTCTATGACGCCTATGGTCAGCGCCAGATCAATACTCTTTACACCCAGCTCAACCAGTATCACGTCGTGCTGGAAACTGCGCAGCAATGGCGGCAGACTCCATCGAATCTCGGATATCTCTACCTTCAGTCGAATAGCTCGTCGGGAGCTTCCGGCGCAAGCGCGGCTTCGTCCTATTCTTCTTCCGCGTCCGCTTCTGCGGGATCGAATGCCACCACCACCTCGGTCCTCTACACGCCGTCGGTCCCGACGCTAACGCCGCCGGCCACTGCGCTTACGCCCGCGCTAAGCCCGGCTGCGAATGCGGTCTCGACCGCTATGCCGGCGAATGCCGTTCCGCTGAACGCCTTCTCGCAGCTCAAGACGACCCGCGAGGCGCTGACCATTAATCGTCAGGGACAGTTCCCCGCGGTCACGGTGTCGTTCAATCTCTCTCCCGACGGTTCGCTGGGCGGCGCGATTTCACAAATCAACAACGTTGCCCAAAACATGCATTTCCCCGCCAGTCTTCAGCCCAGCTTTCAGGGCACCGCGGCTGCGTTCGAGAATTCGCTCACCAACGAGCCGCTGCTGATTCTAGCCGCGCTGGTCACCGTCTACATCGTCCTTGGCGTCCTCTACGAGAGCTTTATTCATCCCGTCACCATTCTTTCTACGCTGCCTTCGGCGGCCGTCGGAGCTCTGCTGGCATTGATGCTCTTCGGTCAGGACCTGGACGTTGTCGCCATCATAGCCATTATTTTGCTGATCGGAATTGTGAAGAAGAATGGAATTTTGATCGTCGATTTCGCACTCGAAGCCGAGCGCGAGCAAGGCAAGAACTCGACCGACGCGATTTATGAAGCCAGCCTGCTGCGCTTCCGCCCCATCATGATGACGACTATGGCGGCGCTGCTGGGCGGCCTTCCGCTGGCGCTGGGCCGTGGCTTGGGTTCCGAACTCCGGCGCCCACTGGGCATCGCCATCGTAGGAGGATTGCTCGTCAGTCAGGTCCTTACGCTGTATACCACGCCGGTCATCTATATCTTCTTCGACAAACTCGGCCAGCGAATCGCGGGCCGGAAGCCAAGCGAAGTTGGTGGCGATCGCGGGCCTATGCCCACGCCGGAGCAGGCATGAGCATCTCCGCTCCATTCATTCGGCGCCCGGTGGCAACTACCCTGCTCACCATCGGCCTGGCTATCGCCGGCGCGGCGGCTTTCGTTGTGCTGCCTGTCGCACCGTTACCTCAGGTCGACTTTCCTACTATCTCCGTCAGCGCCAGTCTTCCCGGCGCGAGCGCCCAGATCATGGCTTCTTCTGTGGCGACGCCGCTGGAGCGCCAATTCGGCCAGATCGCCGGCGTAACCGAGATGACCTCGTCCAGTTCGCTGGGAAGCACCTCGGTCACGCTGCAATTCGATCTCAGCCGCGATATCGATGGCGCCGCTCGCGACGTGGAAGCGGCCATTAACGCAGCGCGAACTTACCTTCCAACCAATCTCCCGCAAAATCCAACCTATCGCAAGGTAAACCCGGCCGACTCACCGATCATGGTCATCAGTCTCACCTCCGATAAGTACGACGTGACCACACTCTACGATCAGGCTTCCACAGTGCTGGAACAAAAGCTTTCGCAAATTCAGGGAGTGGGACAGGTATTCGTCGGCGGAGGCGCGACTCCCGCAGTACGGGTAGAAGCAGATCCTACCAAGCTGGAAAGCTTCGGCCTTACCCTTGCCAATGTTCGTTCGGTCCTAAGCCTGCAGAATACCTTGCAGCCGCGTGGGCAGTTGTCCAACAACATGGTCACGGCTGACATCATCACCAACGATCAAATCTCCAAGGCGGACGATTACAAGCCGCTTGTTATTGGCTACCACAACGGCAACGCGGTACACCTCTCCGATGTCGCAGATGTGGTGAATTCTGCCCAGAGCATTCGCACGGCTGGCTACATGGACGGGATCAAGTCGGTGACGGTGATTATTTTCCGTCAACCGGGCGCGAACATCATTCAAACCGTCGAGCACATCTACGCGCAACTTCCCTTCCTTAAGGCCGTTCTGCCCCAAGGTATAACAACCACTGTCGTTCTTGACCGCACCACTACCATCCGTGCCTCCGTAAACGATACCGAAGCAACTTTACTTACCTCGATTTGTCTGGTCGTGGTCATTGTTTTTGTTTTCTTGCGGAACTTCCGCGCGACCTTCATTCCCGCGGTTGCCGTACCGGTATCGCTGATCGGCACCTTCGCAGGAATGTATCTATTCGGTTTCAGCCTCGACAATCTGTCGTTGATGGCGCTTACCATCTCGACCGGCTTCGTCGTGGATGATGCCATCGTGGTGATGGAAGACATCTCGCGCCATCTGGAAAATGGAATGGAGCCGTTCGCTGCTGCCCTTAAAGGCGCGCAGGAAATTGGCTTCACTGTTTTCTCCATCAGCATCTCTCTCATCGCCGTCTTTATCCCTATTCTGATGATGGGCGGCATTGTCGGCCGCTTGTTTCGGGAGTTCGCGGTCACCCTATCTACCGCGATTCTCGTGTCCATGGTGATTTCTCTCACCACTACTCCGACCATGTGCGCCCACCTTCTGAAGGCACATAATCGTGAGGAGAAGCATAATCGTTTTTATCGTGCGAGCGAGAAGTTCTTCAATGGCATGCTGTCCGTCTATCGCTCCTCGTTGCTCTGGGTACTGGACAATCCCGTACTTATGCTCATCGTTCTGGCCCTAACCATTGCGCTGAATGTTCTCGTAATAATCAAGATACCGAAAGGGTTTTTTCCGCAACAGGATACCGGAGTGCTGGTCGGTGGAGTGCAAGGCCCACAGGACGCCTCTTTTCCTTTCATGAACTATTCCATCCTGCAACTGGTAAAAGTCATTAAGGCCGATCCTGCAGTTGAGCACGTAAATGCTTACACCGGAGGAAATGGCGCTAGCAACGGCGGTTTTATTTTCGTCGCGCTTAAACCGCTTAGCCAACGCAAGGTGAGCGCCGCGCAGATCATCAATCGCTTGCGGCCCAAGCTGAATCGGCTGCCGGTCGCCTCGGCTTTTCTCCAGGCGGTACAGGATGTGCGCATCGGAGGACGCGCCAGCAATGCTCTGTACCAATACACGGTTCAATCCGATAACATACCGGATCTCGCGCATTGGGGGCCGATTTTATTTGCCAACATGAAAACCCTCCCTGGTTTACAGGATGTCAATACCGATCAGCAGAATGGCGGGTTGCAGGAATTCCTGACTTTTGACCGGGTGACTGCAGCCCGACTAGGACAAACTGCAGAATCTCTGGATAGTTTGCTGTATTCGGCCTTCGGTCAATCGGAGGTTTCCGTGATTTACACGCCGCTAAACCAATATTACGTGGTGCTGGAAGCCGCTCCGCATTATTGGCAATCGCCGGCAGGGCTAAATAGCATCTACATCAACCCGGGTGGAGCGGCATCGTCAACCAACACGGCAGGTATCAACAGTATCGCCTCGTTAGCGACTGTAAGTACGGCGCAAACTGGAACTACACCATTGCAGGTCAATCACACCGGATTGTTTCCATCGGTCACGGTCTCTTTCAATCTCGCTAGCGGTGTGTCCTTGAGCCAGGCGACAAAGGAGGTCGCACAAATGGAGGAGCGACTCGGCCTGCCATCGACCGTCCGCGGCTTCTTTGCCGGAACACTCCAGGCGTACCAGCAGTCACTTTCGACCGAGCCGGTATTAATACTCACGGCTTTATTGGCCGTGTACATCGTTCTTGGCATTTTGTACGAAAGCCTGGTCCACCCTCTCACGATTATTTCGACGCTGCCTTCAGCCAGCGTCGGTGCCATGTTGGCATTGATGCTTTTTCATATGGACTTGAATGTCATTTCGATCATCGGCATTGTGCTTCTAATCGGTATTGTGAAAAAGAATGCCATCATGATGATTGATTTCGCCCTCATGGCCGAGCGAATGGAGGGCAAGAAGACAAGGGACGCGATCTTCGAAGCCTGCATGCTGCGTTTTCGCCCGATCATGATGACGACCATGGCGGCAATCTTCGGCGCACTGCCCCTAGCTTTTGGCACCGGTACGGGATCGGAATTGCGCCGGCCCCTCGGCATAACCATTGTCGGCGGCCTGCTGCTCAGTCAACTAATCACTCTGTACACCACTCCAGTGGTTTATCTGACCCTCGATCGCCTGCGTCTGCGACTGCAGGGAAAGCAGCGTGACACCTTCAATCCACAAGGCGAACTGAGTACATCGTAATGATGAGTACGCTGAAGAGGCAGCAGCCGAAAGAGAAATATATATGAGGAACTATAAGCTACAAGCCATACTTCCGGCAATCGCGGCTGCGCTACTACTATTATGCTCCGGCTGTGTGGTCGGGCCGAAGTATCATCCGCCCAGCGCCCCGTCAACCACGGCGGTAAACTACAAGGAATCGCCGGTCAATTTCAAAGACACGCAGGGCTGGAAGGTCGCCGCGCCGCAGGAAGGGATGCTGCGCGGAAAGTGGTGGGAGATCTTCAAAGATCCGGACTTGAATGCTCTGGAGGAGCAACTCGACATCAATAACCAAAATATAAAGGTGTATTTTCAGAATTTCATGGAGGCTCGGGCCCTGGTCGCGGAGGCCCGTACATTATATTGGCCTACGGTCACCACCAGCCCCTCCTGGCAGCGTTCCAAGACCTCCGGTACCCTCACTAATTCGACTCTGGCAAATACCGGACAGACCAGCACGTTTATCTCATTCCCGATCGACGTGTCCTGGACACCGGATTTCTGGGGCAAGATCCGCAACGAGGTGCGGGAGGAACAATATGCTGCCCAGGTGAGCGCTGCCGACCTTGAACTCGAGCGCCTGACGGAAGAAGCCAATCTCGCCGAGTACTACTTCGAAATTCGCGGGCAAGACGCACTGGAGCAGATCCTGAAGGATACCGTCGCGGCGGACCAGAAGCTCCTGGACTTGACGCAAACACTCTATGACACCGGAATTGACGACTACTATTCCGTAGTTGCCGCCAGAGCAACCTTGCAGACGGTACAGGCGAACCTTATCAATGTAGGCGTAGCTCGCGCACAGGATGAGCATGCCATAGCAGTCTTGCTTGGCAAAGTTGCAACCGATTTCACCATTCCAGCGCGGCCGCTGCTAACGACCCCGCCGCCAATTCCTATCGGTGTACCGTCGCAATTGCTGGAGCGCCGGCCCGATGTTGCTGCCGCCGAGCGTACTCTTAGCCGAAGCCAACGCCGTCATCGGCATCGGCTACGGAGCATTTTTCCCTCAAGTAACTCTATCGGCATCGGGTGGATTTGAAAGCTCGACCTTCGCGCGGTGGTTTAATTGGCCAAGCCGCTTCTGGTCCATTGGTCCATCCATCTCGCAGACCCTTTTCAATGCCGGCTTGTATCGCGCAGAACTTCATCAGTACCAAGCTGTCTACAACGCTGACGTCGCCAATTATCGCCAGACTGTCCTTACCGCTTTTCAACAGGTCGAAGACTATCTTTCCGGGGTCCGCATCTATTCGCAGGAGCTGCAAAGCCAGGAGGCCGCAGTTAAATCGGCGCAAGAGCTGCTCGACCTAGAAGTAGGTCGCTATGAAACGGGTATCGATCCATATATCGATGTACTCGTCGCGCAAACTACGCTGCTAACCGACCAGGAAACCTTGGCAACGCTGCACGTGGAAGTGATGGTCTCGGCCGTTTCGCTTATCGAAGCACTGGGCGGAGGATGGGATCGTTCTCAGCTTCCTACGCCTGCGCAGGTAACGCAAAAAGTGCCGTCGTCTGACTACAATTTGCAGCAGTGAGCGCGAAACCAAGACGGCTGTGAAACCCGCGTCGGTGGGATACGGCGGCCTGTCAGAGCCTGCCCAGGTTCGCCTACCTCCTTTCGGCGACTGCCCCAGACAATGCATCGGTGGGTCGTTCGCGATGACCGAGGCCGTGCTGGTGCTGGCGGCATTGGCACAGAAATTTTCGGTTCGTCGCGATCGAGACCTCACCCGCCAAGCCCGTTCCCGGCCTCACCTTGCGATTCAAGCGTCCCATCCGAATGCGCCTGGAGGCCAGGTACTAAGGCTTTTGTGGCGCATGACAATTCCATTCTCTGGCATATAATTGCTCCGCTTTTCGGAAATTCCGTTTCGGTTAGCTACGCAGCTTTCCACGATCAGGAATATTTAGAGCCATGTTTGCAGAACCGCGTCCAGCTTGCGACACCACGATCACTCCCGTGACTCTCAGCTTCCGTGGCCAGGAGATCGAGAATGAGTATTTAGCATGGTATTTCAATATCTCGATTCGGTACGTCAGGCTGGGACTGCTGGGCGCCCTCGGCTTGTTCATCTATTTCGGCTTTCTGGACTGGGGACTGAACGGAGCGAACCGGACGGTCATCGATCGCCTGTGGCTGGTACGTTATGGGCTGATCTGCCCTATGGTCGGCGCACTCTACGCGTTCACCTTCTCTCGCTATTTTCGCAAATACATTCAAATCTGCCTGTCGCTAGGCACGGTCATGTCCGGAGTAGGCATCCTTCTCCTGAGCGCCCTGGCCCTGCCGGCTGCGCGGCACTTCTACTATGCGGGAATTTGCCTCACGCTGGTGTACACCTCCACCGTTCTGCGCGTCCGCTTCATCTATACCAGCGCGGTTGCGCTCTTGCTCACGGTGGCTTACGGCGTTTCCGCCGCGCTACTAAGCACTCCATTCCCCATCTTTTTAAACAACGCCTGCTTCCTGCTGTCTTTCGATGTCGTCGGAATCGCTTCCGGCTATTTGTTTGAAATCTACTTGCGACGAATCTTTTTGCAGATGCGAAAGGTGGAACAACAGGACCGCGAGCTGAGACGGCAGGAGGAACTGGCCGAATCCCTCCTTCTGAATACTCTGCCGGCCGAGATTGCCACCGAACTCAAGTCTAAGGGCGAGGTCGAGCCTCGCTACTATGACGACGTGACTGTTCTCTTTACCGACTTCAAATCGTTCACTAACAATACCGAGGGACTGCCGGCGGAGGAACTTGTCGCGCGGCTGAACGATTACTTCAGCGCTTTCGATCTGGTAACGGCCAAGTATGGTATTGAGAAGCTCAAGACCATCGGTGATAGCTATATGTGCGTGGCCGGTTTGCCCACCCACTCCGAGTCACATGCAGTGGATTGCGTTCTGGCGGCATTTGAGATCCTGGATGAAGTTGCCCAACGGCAACTGGCGCGCAAATCAAACTGGTCGATTCGCATCGGCCTGCATACCGGCCCGGTAATCAGCGGAGTGGTGGGCACGCGCAAGTTCGCCTTCGACATCTGGGGAGCGTCGGTGAACCTGGCCTCGCGTATGGAATCTACGGGCGAAGAAGGCCGGGTGAACATATCGGCCAGCGTATACGAAAAGGTCAAGGACTTTTTCTGCTGCGAGTACCGGGGGAAAATCAGCACCAAAGAACATCGCGAGTATGACATGTACTTCGTAAATGGCGTGCAGGACAAGTTGCTGCTGGGTGGCAATGGACTGGTTCCGGAAGCGTTTCTCCATCGCTATACAACGTATTTTCAAAAGCCGCTGGAACATTTTCCCGACGGCCTGAGGTTTGGCCAGATGAACCCATCGTCGGACGGGATGGGCATCGGCATAAGCTAGACAAATTCTGCCGCGTGTTTTGCGAGCTTAAGATTCCCAAGCGCCGCACTCGTGCGCGACTTCAGCGAGCTATTTCCCACGATTAGCGCCCTCTCCACTCAGCAGGCAGCTTGAGCTGCTGGTTGATGGCGCATAAGTATCATAAGTAGCCATACCGGGCAGGGTACGCTATCTCCAGGTTGAGATGTAGAGCGCTGTCGCAACATTGACTACCCACGCGCTAAAACAGATCGCCGTGGGCCAGCGCGCGAGCCCCAGTGCTTCCGCCTTGTCCCGCACAATCCTGCTCAGCAGGAAGACTTGCGTTGTATAGGTTCTCAACAGCGCTTGGTCGGTTGTTCCTGCGGTGGCAGCATAATACTGGTCCGCATCGTCAAACCCCAAAATGTCATTGGCAAAAAGGAGACCTCGCGTGTCGCCGGAGGCCTTGAAGCCGCGAACCCGAATCACACGTTGGATGCAGGCGGCCGTTGCCAGAAACGACGACACCAAGGCCAGCGCCGAGATCAGATAAACTGCGCTCCAGAAGCTACCGGCACCGCTCAACCTTAGTTTTCCCACAATATCGCGCGCAGCCAGGGGCGCGTTCATCAGAAAGAAAGCCAGTGCGGTAACGAACACGCCCGCCTTAACATCAAGGTGGCGAATGATGTTCTGCTGGTTTTCGTAGTTCTGTTTTGCGAACTCGATTTGTAAGTTGAGGTTTTTCAGGATTGCGGGCGCCCCACCCTGCGTCATAAAATTACTCCTCCGTGCCAGATCAGTACATCGTGCCGCGAATGTTGGACGAACTCAATTGAATTTCAGTGAAGCATTCTAGGGCAATCCCTGGCATTTGATGCAGCCAGCTCCCGCAAACTTAGCCTAAGCCCTCAGGCTCCGCCCCCGTGCGCGTTTGACTGCGTTTTTTCCCCGCCTGTTAAGATCGAAGTTCATCTGGCTCTGTTGAACTGACCGACCATGCCACACGAACTTTCCAAAGCCTACGACCCGAGCGCGATCGAATTGCGCTGGGCCGAGTACTGGGTGCGCGAGAAGTTGTTTCATGTGGAGACGCCTGCAGGTCCCACTCATCCGAAAGCCGCGGATGAGTGGGGCACCCGTCCTAATCCAGACCGCAACCCGCAGCAGCCGGTTTTCACGCTGATTCTGCCGCCGCCCAATGTCACCGGCCGCCTGCACATGGGCCACATGCTCAACCAGACGGAGATGGACATCATCGTCCGCTGGCATCGCATGCGCGGGTTCCTCACGCTGTGGCTTCCGGGCACCGACCACGCCGGCATCGCCACCCAGATGATGGTGGAGCGCCAGCTCGCCAGCGAAGGCAAGGCGCGGCGCGACATCGGCCGCGAAGCCTTCATTGCGCGCGTGTGGGATTGGAAGCAGCATTATGGCGGCGCCATTCTCGAGCAGATGAAGCGGCTCGGCGCATCCGTCGATTGGTCGCGCGAATACTTCACCATGGACGAGCGCATGTCGCGCGCGGTGCGCGAGGCTTTCGTCCGGCTCTACGAAGAAGGGCTGATTTATCGTGGCAAATACATCGTCAACTGGTGTCCGCGCTGCATTACCGCGGTGTCCGATCTCGAAGTGGTGCACGAGGAGACGCCGGGCAAGCTCTACGAGATTCGCTATCCCGTCATCGGCTCGCCGAGCGAGTACATCATCGTCGCGACCACGCGTCCGGAGACGATGCTGGGCGATACCGCGGTTGCCGTGAACTCCGGCGACGAGCGCTATCGGCATCTGCATGGCAAAAACGTACTGCTGCCACTGATGAACCGCGAGATCCCGATCATCACCGACGACATCCTGGCCAATCCCGAGTTCGGCACCGGCGCGGTGAAGGTCACCCCGTCGCACGATCCCAACGACTTCGAGGCCGGGCTGCGCAACAATCTCCCGCAGATCGAGGTGATGAACGAAGTCGCGCAGATGAACGAAAACGCCGGTCCCTACAAGGGGCTGGACCGTTTCGAGGCGCGGCAGAAAGTGCTCGAGGACCTGGAGCGCGGCGGCTTTCTGGTGGGCACGAAGGACTACGTTGTGCCGCTCGGCAAGTGCAGCCGGTGCAGCAGCATCATCGAGCCGCGCCTGTCGATGCAGTGGTTCGTGAAGATCCAGCCGTTGGCGGACCGCGCGATTGAAGTGGTCGAGCGCGGCGACATCAAGTTCGTTCCCGAGAACTACGCCCGCACCTACTTCGAGTGGATGCGCAACATCCACGACTGGTGCATCTCGCGCCAGTTGTGGTGGGGACATCGCATCCCGGCATGGCATTGCAAGCCGTGCGGCGAGATTATCGTCGCGCGCCAGGCGCCAACACGGTGCCCGAAATGCGGCGGCCCGGTCGAGCAGGACAGCGATGTGCTGGACACCTGGTTCTCGTCGGGGCTGCTGCCGTGCTCCGCGCTGGGATGGCCCGAGCACACGACTGACCTCGACGCGTTCTATCCAACGACGCTGCTCATCACCAGCTTCGACATTCTGTTCTTCTGGGTGGCGCGCATGATCATGATGAATTGCCACTTCATGCGCGGGAACCCGAATGGCGACATTCCCTTCAGCACGGTTTACATACACGCGCTGGTGCGCGATGCTGAAGGCCAGAAGATGTCGAAGACGAAGGGCAACGTCGTCGACCCCATCGAGATTATTGAGAAGTACGGCACGGATGCGGTGCGCTTCACGCTGGCCGCGATGGCTGCGCCAGGAACGGACATTGCGTTCTCCGTGCCGCGCACCGAGAGCTATCGCGCCTTCGCCAACAAGATCTGGAACGCGGCGCGCTTTCTGTTCATGAACGTGGACCGAGCACAGCAAGCCGGTGTGTGGTCGCTGGAGGATTTCAGGGCCAACCGTGGACTGGCGGCAGAGCATTGCCCCTGGATATGGTATGGAGATATAACGTCCCCACCGCCTCCCAACGTTACAGTCCCGTTTGAATTGCACCCCAAAGGTGTTCTGGACTTCATCCCCAAGACCCTCGAGGACCGCTGGATTCTCTCCCGCTTCAACCGTGTTGCGCAGGAAATCGACGACGCGCTTGCGACCTATCGTTTTCATGAGGCAGCGCACGTTGTCTATCACTTTTTCTGGGGCGAGTTCTGCGATTGGTACCTGGAGCTGATCAAGCCGCGGCTCGCAGCCGAAGATCGCGACCAGGCGAGGACTGCTTACGCGAATCTGATCGGCATCTTCGAAGGCGCGCTGCGACTGCTGTCGCCCTTCATGCCGTTCATCACCGAAGAGCTCTGGCACGCCGTTTACGATGGCAAACCGCCGGCTAAATCGATTGCGCTTGTGGCGTATCCGCAAGCTGATCCCGCGCAGATAAATGCAGACGCCGAAACGGAAATGGCAATCCTGCAGGACCTGATCGTGAGCGTGCGCAACATCCGCGCCGAGCTGAAGGTGGAACCGAAGCAGAAGCTGGCGATCGAGGTGTTTGCTGAAGCCGGTGTGCGCTCGCTCATCGAGCAGAATCGCGGGGCCGTGGAGCGGCTCGCCAATGTCGAAGGTGTAAGCTTTGTCGAGCAGTCGCTGGCCAAGGCTGCGGGCGCGCGCAGCACCGCCCGCTTCGATGTACGGGTCATTTATGAACGCAAGATCGACGTGGGCGCCGAGCGCGATCGGCTGAAAAAAGAACTTGCGAAGCTGACGCAGGAGCTGACCCGCGCCACCGGCCAGCTCAGCAACGAGGCATTCTTGTCAAAGGCTCCGCCCAAGGTCGTGGAAGGCCTGAAGACGCGCAAAGCCGAAGTGGAGATGCTGATCGAGAAGATCAAGTCCGCGCTGGACGAATTGGACCGGTGAAGCAATGAAGGGTAGAGCAGGCCTTCAGGCCAGCGTCAACGCTGGCCGGGGAAAATTCGTTGAGGCGCTGGCGTCGACGACCTCAGCGCCTCAACCGCACGTCATAAGCAGATGGGACGCGGACCTGAAGGTCCGCTCTACCAGGTAACCGAGGCCCCGTGGACTGGACAACCCGCCGCATCACGTCATTGCTGGAGAACGCGCTGCTCGAGGACCGCGCCACGCGCGACGCGACCACCTACGCCTGCATCGACGTCAATCAGCGCGCCTCCGCCACCATCCTTGCGAAGCAGGAATGCGTGCTCGCGGGCCTGGGTCTGGTGCACCGCATCCTCGACGTTTTCGCCACGCTGGACGGGGCGGTCACTTCGCATCCCGAAGTCACCAGCCACACGGAGATCTTCGACGGGGTGCGCCTGCGCAAAGGCCAGCCCATCGCGGTGATCGTGCACAACGCGCGGGTGGTGCTCTCCTGCGAGCGCGTGATCCTGAACATTCTGCAACGCATGAGCGGCATCGCAACGCTCACCCGCAAGTACGTCGACGCGGTCGAGGGAACCAAGGCGACCATTCTCGACACGCGCAAGACCGCTCCCGGCCTGCGCCTGCTGGATAAGTACGCGGTAACCTGCGGCGGCGGGCACAACCATCGCCTCGACCTGAGCGACGGCGTGCTCATCAAGAACAACCACATCGCGCTGGCGGGCGGCGTGGTGCCAGCGCTGCAACGCGCGCTGCGCAACCGCCGCGGCTCGGAGACCATAGAGATTGAAGTGCGCTCGCTGGACGAGCTCGACCTGGTGCTGCAAAATGGCGCCGAGGCCGTGCTGCTGGACAACATGACGCCCGAGCAGATACGGCAAGCCGTCGAGCGCGTCCGCGCGTCGGATCGCCCGGTGCCGTTGGAGGCGTCAGGCGGGATTACGCTGGAGAACGTTCGCGCCTACGCGGAAAGCGGCGTGAACTTCATCTCCGTGGGCGCGCTGACGCACTCGGTACAAGCGGTGGATTTGAGCATGAGGATCGGGCCCGCGTGATTGATGGGTAGAGCGGCGCTTTAGCGCCGCGTTAGCACGCTTTCTCTTGAGGAGAGAGCCCGCTTTAGCGGGCGACACCTGTCGTCGGCTAAAAGCCGACTTTAGAAATAATGGCGACCAGGACGCGGGTCTGAAGGCCCGCTCTACCTTTTGGCGGCCCTGAAAAACCAGCTCTACCTGATCCTCCTACCCAACTCTGCTCAACTCCCGCATAATTTCGATATCGCCCCGCATCCCCCAACCCGCATCGACACCCGCGCGGAATCGCCCACCGATGCGCGCCTCAGCCGCATCGTGCGCTTGCTGAGCGACAACGCGACCGTCGTCATCAGCGGGCAGCGCATTGCCGAAGAGCTGGGCACATCGCGCTCCGAGGTGTGGCGGGCAGTACAATATCTTCGCCAACTGGGCGTCCAAATCACCGGACACCTCGCCACCGGATACCAGCTCATGGCCGTGCCCGATCTGCTGCTGCCCGACGTTCTCCGTCCGCTGGTCAGCGGCACCATCTTCGGCGCGCAGATTCACCATTACTTCAGCATCGGTTCGACGAACATCGCGGCCATGCAGGCGGCGGCTGCGGGCGAACCGGAAGGCGCGGTATTCCTCGCCGAGGAGCAGACCGCCGGGCGTGGACGCGGCGATCACAGTTGGGACTCGGCGCAGTCGGTCGGCATCTATTGCTCGGTCGTGCTGCGTCCGCAGATGTCGCCACTCGACGCACTCTTTCTTTCCTTGATGACCGGCATCGCCGTGGCTGATGCCGTTGAGCGCACCACGGGACTGCGCCCCGATCTGCGCTGGCCCAACGACGTTCTGCTCCATGGCCGCAAGTTCTGCGGCATCCTCACCGAGATGAATGCCGAGCCGATGCGGGTGCGCTACGTTGTGATCGGTATTGGCATTAACGTGAATAACGCGTCGTTCTCCGCCGAGCTCGCGCCGATTGCGACCTCGCTGCGCATGGAGAGCGGGCGCGAATGGTCGCGCGTGGAACTGACTGCCGCTTTGCTAAAATCGCTCGACAACGAGTACCGTAAGCTGGCGGAAGGCCGCCCCGACGCGCAAGCCGCCATCCTTCGCAACTTCGAGCAGCGCTCCTCGTTCGCGCGCTCGCGCCCGGTGGAAGTGGATGAGGGCGCCAGCAAGTACAGCGGGACAACCGAAGGCCTCGATCGGCGGGGGTTCCTGCTGGTGCGAACCGACGATGGCTTGCGAACGGTGCTGTCCGGCGCCGTGCGGGCTCTGGATACTGGGATACTAGCTCATGCTCTTAGTGGTCGATGTCGGCAACACTAACACCGTACTCGGGGTCTTCAACTCCACAACCGAAGCCGGTGAAACCAAGTACTGCCCGCTGATTGCGCACTGGCGCGTCTCCACGACAAAAACGCAAACCGTGGACGAGTACGGGGTGCTGTTTCGCAATCTGTTTGCGATGAATGGCATTGAGTTCACGGCGGTCGAGGGCGCGGTCATTTCGTCGGTAGTGCCGCCGCTCGACTCCACCTTGCGCGAGGTCTGCGAGCGCTACTTCCATTCGCGGCCGCTGTTCATCGAGCCCGGCGTGAAGACCGGCATGCCGGTACATTATGACAATCCTGCCGAGGTGGGAGCCGACCGCATCGTTAACAGCGTGGCGGCGTTCGAGAAGTTCGGCGGCCCGTGCATCGTCGTGGACTTCGGCACCGCGACGACCTTCGACGTAGTGTCGAAGAACGGCGAGTACCTGGGCGGCGTGATCACGCCCGGCATCGGCGTCTCTGCCGACGCGCTGTTCGCGCGCACCGCTCGCCTGCCGCGCGTCGATATCCGCAAGCCGCCGCGCGTGTTGGCCACCAACACCGTCAACAGCGTTCAATCCGGTTTGTATTACGGCTATCTGGGATTGATCGACGGCATTCTCGAGCGGCTGATTGCCGAACTCGGCGAGCACGTTGCCGTGGTGGCGACCGGCGGACTGGCGGGCCTGATGGGCGGCGGCTCGAAATACATTCGCGAGGTTGACGATCTGCTGACGCTCGACGGCCTGCGGATTATCTACGAGCGCAACCAGACGCACGGCAAGCGGCGAACCGAGCAGGCATCCCCCGATTCCAGTACGCGCGAGGTCAAGGCCGCAGCGCGCAAGCGCGGCTAAGGGACGTGGAGTTAGGCAGAACATGAGTCAGGGCACGACCCTTCGGCTACGCTCAGGGCAGGCTCTTGGTCGTGCCGAGAAAGCGCTCTCTAGGAATCCGAGCCGACTTTAGTCGGCGGCACGTGCGCGGGCTGAAGCCCGCCTTGAGATCGCAGTAGAACGGTTTTGCGGCACGACAAATGTCGTGTCCTGACTCATGTCTATGCAATCCGCCTCGTGGAAAACTACTTCAACTACTTCACGGAAATCGAAGAGCACTTCCAGCGCCGTCGCGGCACGGTGCTGCTTTTGTCGCCGCTGGATTGGGCGCTGATGGAGACCTGGAAAGATGCAGGCATTCCGCTCGACGCCGTGCTGCGCGGCATCGAAACCACCTTCGACAAATGGGAGCGGCGTCCGCGCAAGACTCGCAAGGTGAACGGGCTCGCGTTCTGCGCGCAGGAGGTGCTGGCCTCCGCCGAAGAGATGAAGGACGCGGCCGTCGGCGCGCCTCCCAGGCAGCCGCGCGATAGCGGCCTGGAACACTCGGCCGTAGCTGCCTACTTCACGCGCAATGCGGATGAGCTGGAGCGAATCCAATTGCCCGGCTCTGCCCTGGCTCTGGCGCGGGAGACCGCGGCCTCCCTGCGAACTCTCGCAGAGTCGCTGGCGCAGCAATCCCCAGTCCGCATGGAAGATCTGGAGCGGCGGCTGACCGTCGCCGAAGAGAAACTGTTTGCGGCGCTGCTGGCGGCCACGCCGGATGAGGCGATCTATCAGGTGCGCTCCGAAGCCGATCGCGATCTGGCGCCTTATCGCCGCAAAATGACCGCTCCGCAGATCGATCAGTTGCACCAGCAATATATCCACAAGCGACTGCTGGAGCAGTACCGGGTGCCACGGTTGAGTTTGTTCTACATGTGAGAAGGGTAGAGCGGCGCTTCAGCGCCGCGTCTGGCGTTCAACAAACTTACTGGGCGGCGGTGGTCATTTTGCAAAATGACCACCGCCGCCCAATCCCCGACATAATCAGCCAGTGTCGCCGCTGCCGCGGCTCATTTCCTTTCCCACCCATACCCGGCGCTTACGCGCCGGTCTAACACCATCCCGCCGCTGCGCGGCTGTTTCGCTCGCAATTCCGGGCGTTTGTTCCACCCTGAAAAACGGTTTCGGGCCGTCACACAGTCTCTTTAACCCCGGCGCTGTGCGCGCTAACTTAACCACGCTCGTTCAGAGCTTCCTTAGCACGCGCTTAAAATTCTGGGTTGTTTATGGCTGACGAATTGCATTGATCCTCTGCGGTGTTTCGCCTGTGCATTAAGAGTTAAGAAGCACAGGTGGATCGCGAAGTAAGAGGGGAAAGGTCGATGCACGCCCATATCACCCAAACAAACCCCAATGCGCAGTTGGACGCTGCCTATACGGCGCAGCAAGCGCAGGCGCGACGGGACGCTGCCGCCACGCGCAAGAAGCTGACGGAGTTTGCCTCCAAGCTTTCCGCCGCATCGGACGAGGGCATCTGGGCAGATTGGAGCGAACAAGGAGATGCCGGTCGGCAGTTCAGTCAAAGCGAACAGAAAGACAATCAGCCGGGTGAGGGACGGCAGTCCGGTGTTGTCAATCGCATCTCGGATTGGGCATAAGCCGGAGGTCGCATCAGTAGGTGGCGTCATCAACGTCAAACCGAGCGCTTCAAATGGGGTTGCGACTCCATCGCCCGCAAACAGACATCTGAGAACGCCCGCATGAACAATTTGGCAACCGAACTATTGACCAAAGGAAATTTTGCCGGCCTCAAGACAAGGCCCGCCCGGGCGCTGATTGGCTGGATTGCGGAACGGGATGCGCAGACTCTGCTGGGCATTCCCCTGCATCCGGTTGCGCCGTCTCCTGAAGATGTCCGGCGAGTCGCTCTTGCTCACGCCGCCGTCCTGTCCCGAGCACCGGGCGTCGACCAAAGCCATGCTGTTTCCGGCATCGATGATGCGCTGCGGGATTACGCACTGCAAATCGAGAAACACCCGCATTACAGAGACTATTTCAAAAGTGGCTGCACCATTCGAATGGCGCACCTGCCGGACATCTGCGCCTTGCAACCGATCGTTCATCTGGATTACGCCAATTGTGCAGACGATTTCGCCGGACTTATAGAACGGGCAAAGCAGCAGGACATGGGATCGGTCGCCCGGATCACGTTGCCGCTGATCGCTCCGGCGCCGCCGCCGGTACACTTCGAGGGCCAGAAGAATGCCTGGACTCTGCACTCCGCAAATCCGGATGTTAGGATTCTGGGCAACTTCAGCGCCCGCCTTGAGCTGGCCCCAGGTCTCTTCGCCATGGGCTACGGGTTTTGCGTCGTGCAACCGATTTCGTTGCTCCAGGTGGTTCTATACCGGGGACGGTATTTCCTGAAAGACGGATACCATCGCTCGCTCGCCCTGCTGCAACGGGGTATTGCGCGGGTGCCCGTTATCTTCCAGGAACTTGACGGGACGCAGGCGCTGCTTGTCGAAGGAAGGTTCAACGACCAGTTGATTCTTGGCGAACATCCGCCGAGGCTTCCCGATTATCTTCGCGACGACGTTGCCGCCCAGGTCTCTCACCTGTCGTTCAGCAAGACCATCATGATTCGCGCAGAAGAGAGCCAGTGCTGGGGCGAGCCGACCGGCCAGCGCGCAGGATCGCCTGATCTGACGCACTGACAGGGGGGATCTGATTAAATCCTCTGCGGCTTAAAGCCGAGATTGAAAGGCCGAACCTGCGGACGGTCTGAAGACCGTCCCTTTCAAAACCAGGCCTGACCAAAGTCTCCCTAATTGCTGGTTGCTAATTGCTAGCTGCTAGAAATGTGACCTCACATGTTGCTGGCCCAGGACATTCCCCGCGTGGTCGAACCAGATCACTTCATACTGCGGCTGGAAAATCGAGTACCAGTAGCGATAAATGTACTCGTAGGCGCAGCCGTTCGGGATGGGTGTTAACGCGCCGCAGGATCCATCGCTGCCCGGGTCGCCCAGCAATTCGCGAACAACTTCATTGGAATCGCCGACATTCACCTGGCTGGCGTTGGTGCGCAGCTTCTCATCGTGCTGATACGCCCAGATGCCCGCCACCACCAATCCGAGTGCAATCGCGATGAAGAAGATGCGAGTAGCCATAAGCGGTTGTCAGTTGCCCGTTGTCAGTAACTGACCACTGAGCACTGGTAACTGGCTACTAGTGTAGTGCGTCATGAAGACCGTGACTTATCCGAGCACGCTTTGTATCAGGGGACGACTTCAGTCGTGCCGAATGGGCGCAGAGATATGTGGGCTTTAGCCACTGTATCCGCTGTTCAGGGGCTAAAGCCCGAGGAAAAATGATGCTTTTCGGCACGGCTGAAGCCGTGCCCTGATACAAATCTTGCAAACTTACGTGAAGAGATTCCGACGCACTACGCTAGCTTACTCGATGCGCAACGCCTTCACCGGCTCAATCGATGCCGCACGGCGGGCGGGCACCAAGCCGGCTATGAAAGCGCAGAGTGTCAGCGCGAGGATGGCGCACGCCAACGCCAGCGGGCTGAACGATGCCACGGCGTACAGCTTGCTCGCCATCACGCGCCCAGCGATGAGAGCCAGAGGGATGCCGATCAGCAGTCCGATCCCAATCTGCCAGAACGCGCCGCGCAGTACCATCGCCACCACATCGCCGCGATCGGCGCCCAAGGCCATGCGAACGCCGATTTCGCCGGTGCGGCGAACGGTGTTGTACGCCGTAACTCCATAGAGGCCGATCGACGCCAGCAGCAAGGCGAGCCCGCTGAACAATTCGGTGAGCCGGGCGATCAGCCGCTCCTGGTTGAATTGCCGCGCGACCTGCTCGCCGAAGCTGTGCATGTCGATGATGCTGAGGTTGGGATCGATGTCGGAGAGCACGCGCCGCACCTCGCGAGCCGATTTCCGCCTGCGAGCCGGAATAGTGGATTTCGATGGTCTCGGCGAATTGCGAACGCGCTTCCATGGTGGCGTAGTTCGGCACCTGATACTGCACCATCTGGAAGTACGGCACAAAGAACATGGGGTTCTGCGGGTTCTCCCTATCGTCGGGACTGCGGTAGCGCGTATCTTTCACCACGCCGACAATTTCGTAATCGCCGCTGTGCCCGGGAGCATCGAAGCCGAAATGCTGGCCGATGGGGTCTTCCTTGGGAAAGAACGCGCGCACGAAGCTCTCATCCACCACCGCTACGCGTTGCGAGTTGGGCGTGTCCTGCTCGCCGATGGTGCGCCCGCGGAGCAGAGTTGTGCCGATGGTCTTGAAATAATCGGGACCAACGCGCACCCAGCCGACGTTGATGTGTTTCGCCGGTCTGGGACGGCCTTCGATGTTGATTTCATCGCCCCAGCTATTGCCGTCCTGCGGGCTGTACAAAGAGTAGCTGACGCTGTGGACGCCGGGAATTTCCCCCAGACGCTCGCGGAATTCGCGATAGAGCTCGGGCAACCGGTCCACGGTATAGCCGGCCGTGAGCGGAAAGATCCGCACCATCAGGCGCCCGTTGGTGTCGAAGCCAAAATTGAAGTGTTCCAGGTTGCGGAGACTCTCGGTCACCAGTCCGGCCATGGCCAGCAGCACCAGCGAGAACGCCGCCTGAGCAATGACCAGCGATTTCTGCGGCATCGCCGAGCGATCGCGCGTCGAGCGATTGGCGCCGCGCAAAGCATCCGCTGGATCGGAGTGCGAGGCAATCCACGCCGGAGCTACCCCGAAGATGATGCCGGTCAGGAGCGAAAGCCCAAACGCGAAGGCCAGGATCGGCCATGACGGACTGGCATTGATGGGAACAAAGTCCGATCCCCGGAATGCCACCAGCAGAATTGCGCGTGTACCCCAGTAGGCCAGTGCCACCCCCGCCGCGCCTCCGATGCAAGCCAGCAGGACGCTCTCGGTGAGTAGGGTGCGAATCAACTTGCGTCGCGTCGCGCCCAAGGCAAGGCGGATTGCAGTTTGCTGCCGCCGCGCCGTACCGCGCGCCAGCAACAGGTTCGCCAGGTTGGCACAGGCGATCAGCAGCACCAGCACCGAGGCGGCGATCAGCATATACAGCCCGCTGCGGTATTGATCACGCAGATCGGTGACGCCGTCGCCGCCGGGGCCGAGCTTCATGTACTGCTTGGGAATCTCTTGCCGCGCTCTGGGATCGAGTTTGTCCTGCACCGAGAGCAACCACTGATGCAGCTCGGTATTGATCTGCGCCTGCACTGGCGCCGCCTGCACTCCGGGTTTCATGCGGCCGATCAGGTATAGCCAGTACTGGGTGTCGAGATGCAGCATCGAGCTCTTCTGGGTGATCTGCGGCTCGAAGGAAATCGGGATATAGACGTCGGGCGGATCTTCGCGCAGACGCGCGCCATAGAATCCCGGAGGCGTAATGCCGACGACGGTGAAGGGCTGACCGTCGACCATGAAGCTGGAACCCACGACCGAGGGATCGCCTCCGTAATGCTGCTGCCAGGCGCGGTAGCTCAGGACCACGGTGGGCGCGGCGCCGGGGTGATCGTCGTCAGCCGTGAACATGCGGCCCGCGAAGGGCCGAATGCCGAGCGTGGTGAAGAAGTTTCCGGAGACGAATTCGCCAGGGAAAGTTTCTGCCGAACCCGCCGTGCCGCTGCGCCGCACACTCAGGTTGGGCCGGTTCGACTGGAAGGCGGTGATCTGCTCGAACTGTGGCGTGTTGGCCTGGATGTACTGGTAGAGCTGGTATGAGGCGAGGCCCCATCCTCCGTCGCCCTGGCCCATCCCGCCGTACACGCAGCAGATATCGTTGGCGCCGATGCGGTAAAGTTGCGCGGGGTTCGCGACCGGCAGCGACTTCAGCATCACCGCATGAACCAGCGTAAAGATCGCGGTATTCGCGCCGATGCCCAAGGCGAGTGTCAGGACGGCCGTAATGGTGAAGCCGGGCGACTTGCCCAACTGACGCAGGGCGTAGCGGATGTCTTGCATGGTCCTCATACGTTTCTTCAGGCTTTAGGATGCACGGGAAACACCAGACAATGGCGCGAATAAATGTCTCTGGCAGTGGCACTTGCGATATGGCCGTATCGCCCCAGGCGACGAACTTGTCCGCCCATGCAAGGCAATGTCCGGAATCGAACGCCTGCGTCGTCCCCATTGGCCCTGTTTCCTGCGCTATGCTCGTTCGAGCGCCGATGAACCTCACCGATCGAATTTACCTGGCGGTGCATTTTGCCCTGACCGTGCTGGTGTGCGTGCGCCATGAGCGCGTGACGCATTGGCCGGCGTATGTTGCATGGAATATCTGCGCGATCGCGGCGATTGTGCTGCTCGCGCATAAACGCGGCGACGGCGAAGGCTGGGAGTTTGCACACGATTGGCTGCCGCTCGTCCTCTTCACATCGGCCTTCGAAGAGGTCTCGTTCCTGTCGTTGGCGCTGCGCAGCGGATTTCAAGACGCCTATATCATCCGCTTCGAGTGGTGGCTCTTCCGGACTTCGCCCAACGAGTGGGTCCACAGCCGGGCGCGCGACTGGCTGGTGGAATTTCTGCAACTCGGGTACTTCGCATTTTTTCCTTTATACCCCATTGTGGGAGGCTGTTTCTGGGGCTGGCGACGGCGCCCGCGATTTCGCAGCGCCTTCCGCCGCCTAACCAACACTCTGAGTGTTGGCTACGTTATCTGTTACTCGACCTATCTTCTCTTTCCCACGCAAAGTCCCGCCAACCTGGCCGGGGTGCAGGAAATCGGCAGCGCTCATCCCGGAGTGTTTCAGCGGCTGGTGCGTTTGATTCAGGACCGCGCCGGAGTTCACGGCAACGCCTTCCCCAGCGCGCATATCATGCTGGCCTGCGTCGTGCTGATGTTCGCCTATCGCTACTTGCCGCGCGTAGCGCCGTGGCTGCTGATGATTGTCGTGCTGATGTGCGTTGGCGCAGTGTATGACGGATATCACTACGCCAGCGATGTGGTCGCCGGGGCCGCGATCGGCATGGTGTTAGGCGCGATTGGCGCCCGTCGACGATCGGTAGCCGCCTAGCCCTCGAGGAAACAATGCGACGTCCTAGCGCAGGCGGAAATGCCGTCGGGCTGCCGGGTCGTCCATTCGCAACTTCCTGATCACGCCAACATCCAAGACGTTAGCGCTCGGAACGCATGACCATCCAAATTGCCGCGATATAATTGAGGGTTTTCCAGCAGCGTCCATTGCAGCTAGAAACTCCGCGAGAGGAAATTATGCCGACAGATGTCATCATGCCCCAGATGGGGGAATCGATTTTTGAAGGAACCATAACCAAGTGGCTGAAGCAGCCCGGCGAGAAGGTGCAGCGCGACGAGCCGCTGTTTGAGATCTCCACCGACAAAGTTGACGCCGAAATTCCTGCGCCCGCTTCGGGCACATTGCAGGACATCAAGGTGCAAGCCGGAGCCACGGTGCAGGTCAACACGGTGGTCGGAACGATTGCCGGCGAAGGCGAAGCCGCCGGCGCAGCGCCTTCGGCACCGGCGACGCAGCCATCGAAGGCAGCGGGCGGCGATGGAGCGGCTGCGAAGCAGCCGCAAGCCGCGCAGGCCCAGGCCGCCCAGCCTCCCAGCGGCGAAGAACCGAAGATGGCTGCCGGTCTCGCCCGCGATGAGAAAACCGGCCTGGAACGCCAGCAGCAGGGCAAGGTGGAGGAAATGGACGAGACCGGCGAGCGGGACCGCCTGCGTTCCAGCCCGCTGGTGCGCCGCATCGCCAAGGAGAACAACGTCGACCTGGCCAAGGTGCCGGGCACTGGCCTAGGCGGACGCATCACCAAGGACGACATCGAGGCATTCATCGCCAAGCACGGCGCAGCCGCGCCGGCCGCGGCCCAGCCCACTGCAACTCCAACGTACGCTCCGCCTGCTTCTCCGGCTCCGGCCTATGCTCCGCCTGCGGCGCAGCCTGCAGCTCCGGCCATGCCGGCAGTGACCGCGCCGCTGCAGCCCGTCGGCGGCGTTACGCCCGGCGAAGTCGTCCCCATGTCGACCATGCGCAAGAAAATTGCCGAGCACATGGTCATGTCGAAGCGCACCAGCGCGCACGTGCACGGCGTCTTCGAGATCGACGCGACCCGCATCGTGCGCCTGCGCGAAAGCATGAAGGGCAAATTCGAGCAGGCCACGGGCAACAAGCTCACCTATACGCCGTTCTTTGCGCGCGCAGTCATCCACGGCATCCGCAAATTTCCCATCATCAACTCGTCGATGGAGGGCGAGAACATTCACTACCATCCGGCCATCAACCTGGGCATTGCGGTCGCGTTGGATTGGGGGCTGATTGTGCCCGTCGTGAAGAGCGCCGAGGAGCGCAGCTTCGTCGGCTTGCAGCGCGCCATCAGCGACCTGGGCGAGCGCGCCCGCACCAAGAAGCTGAAGCCGGAAGAGGTGCAGGGCGGCACCTTCACCATCACCAACCCGGGAATTTTCGGCGCGGAGTTTGGGCTGCCCATCATCAACCAGCCGCAGGTGGCGATCCTGGGCGTGGGCGGCATCAAGAAAAAGCCGGTGGTGGTGACCGACCGCGACGGCAACGACTCGATCGCGATTCGCTCGTCGATGCACCTCAGCATCGGCTATGACCATCGCGTGATCGACGGCGCCGTGGCCGACCAGTTCATGGCCGAGGTGAAGAAGTTTCTGGAGAACTGGAACGAGGAGCTGCTGTAAGGCAGCAATTAGCAATTAGCAACTAGCAATTAGTGAAAAGCGGCAAGATCCCGATTCCTGCCGCTTTCGTTTTGAATCAGGGCGACTTCAGGTGCTGCTGAAAAACCCCGGGGTTTCGGAAGAGGATGAGTCAGGGCACGACCTTCAGTCGTGCCGATTCCGCCTCTTTTCTTGATTCCGAGCGGGCTTCAGCCCGCGACATAACCGCTTTCCAGTGACGACCTGTGTCACCGACTGAAAGTCGGTTCCTAAATGCTAATTGCCAACTGCTCCTTTACGCCGTTTGACGGAATCCCTTGTCTATCCGTAACGTCTAGGTTTGGTCTTCCTGATTTGGAGGCATGATGAAGCGTTGGTGTGTGTCTTTGGCGGCCCTGCTGATGTGCGCGGCTTTGCCGGCGGCGGCGCAGATTGCGCAGCCGATCTCGACGGTGTTGGCCAGGCCCGCCGCAATCTCGCAGGCCGGTTCGTCGGGCTCTGCCCAGTCGCCGATCGGCTCGATCAACATCGCGGAGTATGAAAAGCGCGTCACGGTAAAGACGCTGCCCAATGGGCTAACGGTCGTGTTGTGGCGGCGGCCGGAGGCGCCGGTGTTTTCGTTCTTCACCATGGTGGATGCCGGCTCGGCGCAGGACCCGCTGCACGAAACCGGCCTGGCTCACATGATGGAGCACATGGCCTTCAAGGGCACACCCGACCTGGGCACCACCGACTACGCCGCCGAGAAAGTTGCGCTGGAAAAGGTCGAGCAGACCTACGCGGCGTACGAGACGGAGCGCATCAGGCAAATGCACCAGGTGCCGGATTCGGCAAAAAGTTTCGGCCCGCAGGACAAGGCCAAGCTGGAGCAGTTGAAGAAAGCCTGGGACGACGCCAGGGATGCGGCCGACAAGTACGTGATCAAGAACCAATTCGCCAAGGTGGTGGAAGAACACGGCGGCACCGGGCTGAACGCCTTCACCGACTACGACGAGACGGCGTACATGTACTCGCTGCCGGCAAACCAGATCGAGTTGTGGGCGGCGCTGGAGTCGGACCGCATGACGCATCCGGTGATGCGCGAGTTCTACAAGGAACGCAGCGTGGTCATGGAAGAGCGGCGGTTGCGGACCGACAGCAGCCCGACCGGCCGTCTGCTGGAGCAATTCCTGGGCACGGCGTTCATGGCCAACCCGTATCATCGGCCGACCATCGGCTACCGCTCCGACCTGGAGAGTTTCTCGGCGACGGACGCCGAGGAGTTCTTCCATCGCTACTACGTGCCCAGCAACATGGTGATCGGGCTGGTGGGCGATCTGGATCCTGATAAGGTCTTCCCCATCATCGAGCGGTATTTCGGGCAGATTCCGTCGCGGCCAAAACCGCTGGAGCTGACCACGACCGAGCCGCCGCAAAACTCAGTGCGCGAAGTCACGCTGCGCGATCCGTCGCAGCCGTTTTACCTGGAGGGTTACCACCGGCCCAGCTATCGCGCGCCGGATGACGTGGTGTACGACGCGATTTCCGACATTCTGTCGAACGGGCGCACCTCGCGCCTATATCGCTCGCTGGTGCGTGACAAGCAGATTGCCGCGGCGGCCGCCGGCATCGGCGACTTTCCCGGGACGAAGTACTCGCACATATTCACGTTCTATGCCGTGCCCACGCCGGGCCACAGCAATGCCGAGTTGCAGAAGGCATTCGCCGAGGAGATACAGAAACTGAAAACGCAGGATGTAACCGACGACGAACTGCGCATGTTCAAGACGCGCACCGAGGCTGACCTGATACGCGGGCTGGCCAGCAACGAGGGCCTGGCGCAACAACTCGCGATTTACCAGACGCGGTACGGCGACTGGCGCGAACTGTTCCGCTATCTGGATCGCGTGGACAAGGTGACGAAGGCCGATATTCGGCGGGTGGCGAACCAGGTGTTCCAGGATACGAACCGGACTGTGGGCGGGATTCAGACGCAGGCGGCAGCGCAAGAAGCGGCGCCGGCGGGCAAAGGAGGGGCGCAATGAGCAGGCAGACGAGCTTTCCCCTTCCAGTGAACATCAGATTCAACAAGCTGGTGCCCCAGGTTCGCGGCCTTCGTTTGGACGCTAACCTGGGCCTGTCGAGTCGGCCCAGGTTAGTCCGCCGCGGCGGACGAACCTGGGGCACCGTGCTAAAGCCATTCTTCTGGTCGTCCTTGTTCGCTGGGCTGAAGCCCAGCGCTTCCACCGTCGCGCTGACGTGCTGTCTCTTGCTAGCGACGGTCGTCGCGCCCGCGCAGCAGGTCGTGCCCTGGAACGAAATCCAGGCGCCGCCGCTGCCGGCGTTCACCCCGCAGGAACCGACGCGCATTCAGCTCGCGAACGGCATGGTGATCTTTCTTCAGCCCGATCACGAGCTGCCATTGATTACCGCAGTGGCGCGCATTCGCGGGGGCTCCATCAGCGAGCCAGCCGACAAGACTGGGCTCGGCGATTTGTACGGCGAGGTCTGGCGCACCGGCGGCACCAAGAAAATGACCGGCGACCAGATGGACGACTTCCTGGAAATCCGCGCCGCCAAAATCGAGACCGACAATGAGTCCGACTCCACCAGCATTTCGCTGAACTGCCTGAAAGGCGACTTTGACGCGGTCTTTGAGCTGTACCTCGACCTGCTGCACAATCCCGAGTTCCGCGAGGACAAGGTGGCGCTCGCCAAGCAGCAGATGTACACGGCGATCGCGCGGCGCAATGACGATGTCGAGTCGATCGTGCATCGCGAGAGCCTGATCATCGGCTACGGCAAGGAGAATCCGTACGCGCGTGTGCCCGAGTATGCGACCGTCGCGGGCGTGACGCGGCAGGACCTGCTGAACTGGCACCAGCAGTACGTGTATCCCAATAACATCATCTTCGGCATTACCGGCGACTTCGATCCGAAGCAGATGGAGGCGAGGCTGCGCCAGGTCTTCGAGTCCTGGCCGAAAGGTCCGGAGGCGCAGACGCCGGAGATCAAGTTCCCCGCGCCCAAGCCCGGCTATTACCTGGTGCAGAAGGGCGACGTGAATCAGACCACGATCAGCATGCTGGACCTGGGCATCGAGCGCAGCAATCCCGATTACTTTGCGGTGACGGTGATGAACCATATCTTCGGCGGCGGATTCTCGTCGCGGCTGTTCAACAATCTGCGCACGGCGCGCGGCCTGGCGTATTCGGTGGGCGGCGGCGTGGGCTATGGATGGAACCATCCCGGGCTGACCGATTTTGTCATGCAGACCAAGAGCGGCAGCACGGTGGAGGGTATTGAGGGCATCGACGGGCAGATCGACGACCTGCTGAAGGACCCGCCCACGGCCGAGGAGATGAAGCGCGCCAAGGACGACATCCTGAACGGGTTCATCTTCCAGTTCGACACGCCGGAGAAAGTGCTGCGCGAGAAAATGGCGTACGAGTTCTATCGCTATCCGCTGAATTTTCTGGAGCGCTACCGCACGGGGGTTGAGAAAGTGACGGCGGAGGACGTGGAGCGCGTCGCCAGGAAATACGTGCACAAGAACCAGCTCGCCGTGCTGGTGGTAGGCAACGCTGCCGAGTTCGATAAGCCGCTCAGCACGCTGGGCCCGGTAACGGATGTGGACATCGCGATTCCGCCGCCGCCGGCGAGTTTGATGCAGGAGCAGGGGGCGGGGACGGAGTAGGAACAACGGTCGCGTCGTTCAGTTTGCGTGCGAGACGCCCGCCGGGCGGAAGTACCATAGAGCGCCGTAGGCGCGAAAGAAGGTAGCCCAGCGCTTCAGCGCTGGGTAGGCGTTCCAAGGTGAGCGGAGTCCGCCTTAGCGGACGGCACTGCGCTCCAGGAGCGGCCTGTGTCGCCGGCTAAAGCCGGCTCAGGAATCAAAAAGAATCGCCTACCCAGGACTCCGCTACGCTCCGTCTTGGGCTATCATGCCGCCGCGCCTGCGGCGCTCTGGTTGGCGTGCCCAAATGATCCTGCTCTGCAACAAGAGCGCTTTCAAATATCATTCAGGATCTAACGCGGCGGTGATCGTTTGCGGGATGCTTTCGGTAGTCTTTCTGCGCCGGTCCCGTGATTTCGAGGCTCCAGGCGATTGAGGAAATCGGTCAAGGACAGCGAATCCCCGCGCTCGAATGCAGCGCGACCTCGGCGAAGGGCTGCCAGTTCGGCTTTTGTTGGCTTGGCCAGCATCATCAGTACTTGGGCATCTTGGGGTCGACGCGGTCGGCCCAGGCGTTGATGCCTCCCACCAGGTTGTGCACGTTGGTGAAGCCGTTCTGCTTGAGGAAGTCGACGGCCTTGGCGCTGCGTCCGCCCATCTTGCAGTGGACGACGATCTCGCGCGAGGCGTCGAGTTCGCCGACGCGCTGCGGCAGGTCTTTCAGCGGGATGAGGTGTCCGCCGAGATTGCAGATCTGGTATTCGTGCGGGTCGCGAACGTCGAGCACGAAGAGGTTGTCGCCGCGGTCGAGGCGCTGCTTGAGTTCTTCCGGAGTCATGTCGCCGAGTTTACCAGTTGCGGGCGTCTCTGCTCCACGGATGCCGCAGAACTGCTCGTAGTCAATCAGCCTGGTGATGGTGCGGTTCGTGCCGCAGGCCGGGCAATCGGGATTCTTGCGCAGCTTAAGTTCACGGAAGCGCATGGCCAGCGCGTCGACCAGCAGGAGGCGTCCGATCAGCGGCTCGCCCGAGCCGAGAATCAGCTTGATCGCTTCGGTTGCCTGAATCACGCCAACCAGTCCCGGCAGAATTCCCAGCACACCGCCTTCGGCGCACGACGGCACCAGCCCCGGCGGCGGCGGTTCGGGATAGAGACAGCGATAGCAAGGGCCGTTCTCGGTCGCGAAGACGCTGGCCTGGCCCTCGAAGCGGAAGATCGAGCCGTAGACGTTGGCCTTCCCGGTGAGCACGCAAGCGTCGTTGACCAGATAGCGCGTAGCGAAGTTATCGGTGCCGTCCACGATCAGGTCGAAGTCGCGGAAGATGTCGAGCGCGTTGTCGCTGGTGAGGCGAGTCTCGAACTTGCGAACGTCGATGTTGGGATTGATGCCGGCAATGCTCTCGGCAGCGGAGTCCAGCTTCTTGCGGCCAACGTCGGCGGTCGAGTGAATGATCTGTCGCTGCAGATTGGTAAAATCGACGACATCGAAATCGACGATGCCGAGTGTGCCCACGCCGGCGGCGGCCAGGTAGAGCGCCAGCGGCGAGCCCAGCCCGCCCGCGCCGACGCACAGCACGCGCGCCTGTTTCAGCTTGAGCTGGCCCTCCATGCCAACCTCGGGCATGATGAGGTGCCGCGAGTAGCGCAGGATTTCGTCGTTGCGTCAGGGTCGCGGATTGCTCCGCAATGCTCGCCATAACTCAACCTCTTCCGCCGGCGATTGAGGGGATGATGCTCAGAGTGTCGCTGGCAGCCACAGGCGTCTTCTCCTGCTGAAGATAGCGAATGTCGTCCTCGTTTAAGTACAGGTTGACGAAGGCGCGCAGCTTTCCCTGATCGTTGTAGAGGTGCTTCCGGAGCTCAGGATGGGAGGTAATCAGGGCCTGCACCGCCTCGCCCACGGTCGAGGCAGGCACCTCGACAGCAGATTGTCCGGCGGCGTACTGACGCAAGGGAGTGGGGATCAGAATTTTCATTGGGCCTGTTGAGATGCGTGGACTCGGTAGCCGGATTCAGCGCTGCGCCTCGCAACGAAAGGTATTCACCACGGAAGCACGGAACACACGGAAGAAATTAATTTCAAGAGAAAATTCCGTGCATTCCGTGCTTCCGTGGTGAACCCTGATCTCGACGTTCACCAGTTTGGCTGTAAATCGCGGGGAAATCCGTTAAGATAACTGTAACTTCGTCTCGGTTGTGGGTTGAGTAGGTAGTAACGCCATCCTGCCGTAACCTCCACCGCATCAACATTCTTAGGTGTAGGAGTCCCATGTCGTCGCTGCTGCCCATGAAGGAAACGTCCCGCGAGCTGGTGGTTGAGGTTACGCACGCGTTGCAGCCCTGGTTCCCGGAGATCACGGCCGAGTGGCGGCAGCACATGTTCGCCGAGTTCGACTTCGACGGCCGCGCGATGGCCGCGCTGGAACGGCTGACCATCGGCACCGGGTTTTCCATCTTCTCGCAGACCGACTTCGCCACCTTCTACGACAACCTGCAGCACTTTGGTGATCGGCTGGCCAAGCTAAAGGTGAGTGTGCGGGCCGTGGTGCGCTCCCTGGAAATCTACCAGCAGTTGATCGATCCGTGCCTGGAGAAGATCTTTCCGCCCAGCCGGCTTAAGGAAGTGATGGCGGCGATGGAGACGCTGTCGTGGGCCAGCTACGTCGCGGTATCAACCGCGTACTCCGACGCGCAGAAGGTGGAGGCGGAGACTCTGCTCTCGGTCCTGGACGCCGAGCTCTCGGCCGGCAGCCTGGACGCGCTTCTGGAGCGGGTGCTGAATATCGCGCTGCACACCTTCGACGCCAACCTGGGATTGATTTTGCTGCGCGACCCCGAACAGCAGGTCTTCCGGGTGCAGGCGCAGGCTGGTTTCCCCGAGGAGCTGGACGACAGCAATTCGGCGGCGCTGGCGGAGGGGTTGGCTGGGGCGGTCGCTTCCAGCGGCGAGACTACGATCCTACACGACCTGCGAGGCTGTCGCGACGACGTCGACCCCTTGCTGCGCGATAAGGCTGAGGCGCTTTGGGGCATCCCGCTGAAGCTGAATGAGGTGGTGACGGGCGTGCTTCTGCTTGGGTTTTCGCGGCCCCGCACGTGTCTTCCCACCGACGGCGCTTTGCTGCGTGCGATTGCCGATCGGTCGGCGATGGCGATTGACCGGGCCGGCATGAACGACGCGCTGCGCGAGCGCGAGATGCGGATCGCTGAACTCTCAGCCCACCTGATGTACGCGCAGGAGGAAGAGCGCAAGCGCATCAGCCGCGAACTGCACGACGAAACCGGCCAGGCGCTGATGGTGATCCGACTGTATCTGGGGATGCTGGAGAGCAGCGTCACGGCGCACACGGCGCGCATGAAAATCCGGGAAACGCTGGATGTGGTCGATCGCACCATCGAAGGCATCCGGCGCATTATCGGCCGCCTGTCGCCGTTGGTATTGCAGGAACTGGGACTGATCGCGGCCGTGCGCAAGGAGGCGAAGGACCTGGCCAAGAGTGCAGGGGTGAAGGCGCGGGTCACGGTGTCGCCGGATTTCGGGCGCATGCCGACGCCGCTGGAAGCCGCCTTTTATCGCATCGTGCAGGAGGCGCTGCACAACGTCGCCAAACATGCCAACGCGACGGCGGTGAATATCGAGATGACGCGCGAAAACGGCTCGGTGCGCCTGCTGATTGAGGACGACGGTATCGGAATCCCGTCGCAGAAACCCAACCCCGGCCGGCAGACGTTTGGCATGGCTGGAATGCACGAGCGCATCGGCAACATCGGAGGAAAGATGAAGGTAACCTCGTCGCGAGGTAAGGGAACACGCATCGAAGTAATTGCGCCCGTCATGAGCGGCCAGGTGGCCGCTGAACCAGGAATGCTGGCCCGCGAATCCGGCGCGGTGGCGCGGGGAGCGTAGCCCATTGCGCCGTGCACGGAAAGGGCGGGTTTGAGAAATGCCGAAAATCAGATGTTTATTGGTCGATGATCATACGCTGTTCCGGCAGGGTGTACGCCGTCTGCTGGAGAGCGAAAGCGATTTCGAAATTGTGGGCGAATCGCCGGACGGCGGCGACGCGGTCGAGAAGGCGCGCGATCTGCGGCCCGACGTTGTCCTGATGGACATCGGCATGCCCGGCCTCTCGTCGTTTGAGGCGACGCGGCACATCAAGAAGAACCGCCCCGAGACCAAGGTCCTCTATCTGACAATGTATGAGGATGAGGACTACCTGTTGCAGTGCCTGGAAGTGGGGGCTGCGGGATACGTGCTGAAGGACACGCCTGCGCCGCAACTGGTGAGCGCGGTGCGCGATGTCTATCGTGGCGGAAAATACTTGAGCTCGCAGGTGCTGGGCAAGCTGGTGGAAGACTTTCGCTCGCGGGTTCGCGACACCCGGATGCAGCCGCGCATGTCAACCCTTACCCCGCGCGAACGCGAAATCCTGAAGCTGCTGGCCGAGGGCAACTCGGTCAAGGAGATCGCGGTGCTGCTGGGGCTCAGCGTAAAGACGGTGGAGGCGCACAAGTTCAACCTCATGCGCAAACTGGATATCCACAACAAAGCGCAACTGGTGACCTACGCCATCCAGAAGAAGATCATCAAGGTGCCGGTGAATCAGTAGCCGCGCTCAATCGCCGGCGACCTTCACCTCTTCCTTCGCCATATTCTGCACCAGGCTGTGATGGCGGCCATAGGTGAAGTAAATCACCATACCGATGATGAGCCACACAACCAGGCGGATCCAGGTCACGCCGTTCAGGCCGAGCATCAAGCCGAGCGAAATGATGATGCCCATGATTGGAGTGAACGGCACCCACGGCGTTTTGAATGGCCGGTGCACGTTAGGCCGGTTGTGGCGCATCACCCAGATGCCGGCGCAGACGATGATGAAGGCCATCAGCGTGCCGATGGAGACCATCTGGCCAAGATCGCCAATGGGCACCAGCGAGCCGGTGAAGGCGACGAGAATACCGGTCACAGCGGTGGACTTCCACGGCGTCCGGAACTTAGGGTGTATGTCGCCGGCCCACTTCCACAGTAAGCCGTCGTGCGCCATGGAGTAGAAGACGCGCGATTGGCCGAGCAACATGACCAGCATCACGGTCGAGAGACCGGCGAGCGCGCCGGCATTCACCACGTAGCTGCCCCACTTCACGCCCGTCTCGCGGATGGCCAGAGAAACCGGAGCGCCGATGTTCAGGCGCGAGTAGTGCACCGTCGCGGTCAACAGGCCGGAGACGACGAGATAAAGCACGGTGCAGATGACCAGCGAGCCGAGGATGCCGATGGGCATGTCCTTCTGCGGCTCGCGCGCCTCCTGCGCCGCAGTGGACACTGCGTCGAAACCGATGTAAGCGAAGAAGACGACGCCCGCACCGCGCAAGACGCCGGACCACCCGAACGAGCCGAAGGAACCGGTATTCTTGGGCAGGAACACCGCCCAATTCGCGTGGGCGATGTCGGGCTGCCTGATCACATACATGCCGGCGACGATGATGAAGACGATCACCGCGATCAGCTTCACAAAGACAATGGTCGTGTTAAAGTCCGCCGATTCCTTGATGCCGACGATCAGGAGGGTGGTGACGGCGATGATTGCGAAGAACGCCATG
This sequence comes from uncultured Acidobacteriaceae bacterium, assembly GCA_963713465.1. Lineage (GTDB taxonomy): Bacteria > Acidobacteriota > Terriglobia > Terriglobales > Acidobacteriaceae > Bog-257. The sequence continues at coordinate 37,027 of CAVQLZ010000026.1, read as the reverse complement.
AAGTTGAATATGGTTGTGGTGTGCTGGGTCGCGCGCGCCATCTGGTCCATGCTGAAGGTCGAATCTGGCCCCCAGCGGCCGTCGACCATCGACCACTTCGCGCCCGGGACATCGCAGATCTTCGGTGGAAGGTTGATGCCGTAGTCCTGGAGGAAGGCGACCAGCGTCGAGCTCCAGCCGGAGGCAACGGTAGCAGCCCCGAAGGCGTACTCGAGGATGAGGTCCCAGCCGATGATCCAGGCGAAGATCTCACCCAGCGTGGCGTAGCCATAGGTGTAGGCCGAGCCGGCGATAGGAATCATGGAGGCGAATTCGGCATAGCAGAGGCCGGCAAAGGCGCAGCCCGCGCCCGCGAGGACATAGGAGAGCATGATGGCCGGACCGGCATACTGCGCCGCGGCTTGGCCGGTGAGCACGAAGATGCCCGCGCCGATAATGGCGCCGATTCCCAGCGTAATAAGGTTCACGGGGCCCAGCGCCCGCTTCAGGCTGTGTTCGCCGGTTTCGGACGCCTGTCGCATCAGCACGTCGAGAGGCTTGGTTTTCAGCAGATTCGTCATTCAGCTTTTCTCATTTTCATTCTTCGATACTCACTTGCGGGTTACGCTTGGACCACAGAAAGTACACGGGAATCCCGAGTAGAACGATGATCAGGCCGGGCCACGTGTATTGCGGCTTGTAGCGCAACAAGACTACATCAATAAAGATTGCGATCAAAATGTACAGCGCCGGCAGCACCGGATAGCCGATGGCGCGGTAGGGCCGCGGCTCGTCGGGACGCTTGACGCGCAGCACGAACAAGCCCGCGATCGTCAGGATGTAGAACACCAGCACGGCAAAGATGATGTAGTCGAGTAGCTGGCCGTAGCTGCCCGAGATACACAGTATGCAAGTCCAGATGCACTGCATGCCGAGCGAGTGCGCCGGTGTGCGGTACTTGGGATGCAGCCGCGCTGCGCTGCGAAAGAACAGGCCGTCCTTGGCCATGGCGTAGTAGACGCGCGCGCCCGCCAGAATCAGTCCGTTGTTGCAGCCAAAGGTGGAGATCAGGATGGCGACGGCCATGATCGCCGCGCCGCTGGGGCCGAAGATCTGTTGGATGACGGCCGTGGCCACGCGCTCTTCCGAGGCGTATTGAATGCCGCGCGCCAGAATGGTTGATCCATGCGGATTGCCTTGCAGCGGGAGCACGGTGAGGTACACGACATTCGCCAGTACGTAGAGCAGCGTGACCGCGCCCGTTCCCAGCGCCAGCGCGAGCGGCAGGTTGCGCCGGGGATTCTTCACCTCAGCAGCCGTGAAAGTGATGTTGTTCCACGCGTCGGAGGAGAACAGCGAGCCCACCTGCACGACGGCGACGATGGTGCAGACTCCGACCAGCGCGATCGGGCCTCCGACGCCGACTTGCACCGCGTGCAGCGAGTGCCATCCCGCATTGCGCCAGAAGTTCGTACCGAAGTTGGTGGCGATGGCCTGCGCGTTGCGCCCGACGAACAGCCCCAATAGCACTAAACCAAGCAGCGCAGCGGTCTTCGCGATGGTGAAAACATTCTGTACCGCCGCGCCCAGCCGGATGCCGAAGATGTTCAGCACCGAAAGAAAAATCACGATGGCGATGGCGGCCAGGTTTTGCGTGTTCAGGCCGACATCCATGTTGCCCAGCACCATCGGCCCGATCGGAATGGGCGGCACGTGCCACAGATGTATTAACCAGTGCGTGGAGGAAACCGAGGGGATGAAGATGCCGAGGAATTTGCCGAAGGCGATGCCGACCGCCGCAATCGTGCCGGTCTGTATGACCAGGAACAATGTCCAGCCGTAAAGGAAGCCCCAAATCGGACTGAGCGCCTCACGCAGATAAACGTACTGCCCTCCGGCGTGCGGCATCATGGCCGCGAGTTCGCCATAGGCGAGTGCGCCGCTGATGGTCAGAAAGCCGGTCAACAGCCAGGCGGCAATCAGCAGCGCGGGCGAGTCGACCAGGCGAGCGATTTCGGCCGAGACGATGAAGATGCCGGAGCCGATCATCGAGCCCATGACGATGGTCGTGGCGCTGACGGGGCCGAGTCCCTTTACGAATTCGCTTTCGCTGGAGGCGACGGAGAGAGGTTTGGTTTCAGTAGCCAAGGGTTATGTTCGGAATGTCAGATTTCGCCTATTTTACGCAAAGAGCACGGCACTCGGCGAAGCTTGATGATTGGCCCGCCAATTCGCGTCCGGCGGCGGGAAGTTTACGGCGATTTCCAGATCGCTCCTCGCTGCCCATTTGTCGATCTTGTTCAATACGGGCAGATTAGCAAGAATTAACAATTTTGTACTTGCATCCTTTGACGGGTGGACTCATCATAGTACTCGACACACCCGCCACGCCTCTCCTCGCCGTTCCGGTGAGTGACGCGCCAAGTTGGCGGGTTTTCTTTTTATGCGTTACACCAAGCCGCCGCTCACGTTTGACGAGCAAGTCGACTTGCTCATCAAGCGCGGGCTGCAGATCGATGACCGTGAACGTGCCTTGCGTTGGCTCAGACGCGTCAGCTATTACCGACTCAGCGCGTATTTCCTCCCCTTTAAGATTCGCGACACGGATGCATACCGCAAAGGGGCGTCCTTCGATTCGGTTCTTGCTTTATATAAATTCGACGCCAAGCTACGCTTGCTCATTTTGCAGGCGATTGAAAGGGTAGAGGTAGCTATCAGGACCGCAATCACGTATGAGATGGCACACCAACTGGGGCCGTTTGGGTACTCGAACCCTGAGAACTTTTCTCCTACGTTCAATCATGCAAAACTGCTCGACACCATCAGAGAGGAAGTAGGTAGATCGAAGGAAACATTTGTAAGTCATTTTCGGATCAAATACCACGAAGAGCCATTCTTGCCCGTTTGGATGGTAACTGAGTGCATTCCCTTCGGCTCTCTTTCAATGGTGTACGGCGGTCTTAAGCGAAACTTGCAAAAGCGAATTGCCGATCATTTTCGTGTCCCGGAAGGAGCCTTTAAGAGTTGGTTGCACACTCTGAACTACGTACGGAACGCATGCGCCCATCACAATCGCTTATGGAATAGAAAGCTGGCTATTAGTCCTTCCTTGCCGCCCACGTGGAGGTACTTGACGCCTCGCCCTGACAGGGTGTATGCGGTACTGCAAATCATTCAGTCTATGATCACAACTATTGCTCCCGAATGCCGATGGAAAGACAGGATTATGATTTTGGTCTTGTCACATCCGACACTGAATACGGCCGCGATGGGCTTTCCCGTTAATTGGAAAGAACTGCCACCTTGGGATGTCTCCCCGCTGTGACACAACATCATCGCTAGCTGCAAGCCACGTCAGCGGCTGCTCCCACACTTATGAAAACATCGGCACCTGCCGCGTGTCTTCCGGGCGGCGGCCGCGGCGGCCGGCCTTCTCGCCGATCACTCCGAGCACGGTCATCTCCGCCAGCGCCGAACGGGGTACGAAGATGCGCTGCGTATTGGAGTGCGGGTCGGGCGGAATGACGGAAAAGCCCTCGGCGCCGTCTTGCAGCAGGTCATTCGGCATCATGCCTTCGATGACCTCGTTATCGCGAAAACGCAGCCGTACCCACAGGCCTTCGACGCGAGGGCCGCGAGGTGAACGTCTTGCGCCCCAGCGACTCCGAATCGCCGAACTCGCGCACGAAGTACACGCCCTTGATATCGCGCAGCTCAATGGCCACCACTTTGCCTGCGGTGTTCATCACCTCTACCTTGCCGTCGGCGATGAAGGTTGCGGTGACGTAACCATTCACGCTGTCGCGGTCCATCTTGCGCACGACGACTTTCTTGTGGGTTGTGGCCATTTTTCGTCTGGGCAGTGCGGCGCGTCAGCTTGAATCACGTTCGAGCTTAACAACAACAATAAGCGATGCCGACCTGAAGATCGGCGCTACCCATTGTGACGCTAAAGTTCCGCGAAGCCCGCTCAATTCTCGCACCTTTACAGAAAATGTGCCCCTCGAAAGGTGCTTTGTAGCCAAATTGTCAACCTTTGTGTTATTGTTCGCTATGCAGCGCCTCAGGTGCACGACTCCGCTAAGCTGTTAAGGATGAAGCATTTAACGAAGGCGGCGGGCTCGCCTCGTAATTGCGACGGCACTCGCGCTCCGGCTGTGGCTTTAAGTTGGGACCCGAAATCTGGCAGTTGGGAAATCTTCGTCCGGATTCGTACATCTCCGGGTTTCACCAATCGAGTCATACACTTAGATGGCAGATTACATCTATAGCATGGAAACCCGGCTCACACCGGACCAGCAAAAGGGTGTGAACCTGGTTCAGGAAATCGCTCGCCGCGCCGGACTGAATCTTTACCTCACCGGCGGCACCATCCGCGATCTGGTCACCGGTTTCCCCATCCGCGATATCGACCTCAGCATCCAGGGCAATCCGCTCAAGTTACAGAAAGAATTGGAGAAAGCCGGCATTTCAGTGCAGGGCGTCGACGAAGAGCTGCGCACCTTGCAACTGCTGATGCCTGGAAATGTGCGCGCGGAGTTGAACATGACCCGGGCGGAAGTTTACGACCGCCCCGGCAAGCCGCCCGTAATCACGTCCGCCACCATCAACGAAGACCTGCGCCGCCGCGACTTTACGATCAACGCCATGGCGCTGTCGCTGAATCCCGGCTCGCGCGGGTTGTTGCTCGATCCCTTCAACGGCATTGCCGACATTGAGGCGAAGGTGCTGCGGGTTCTGCACAACTACGCGTTTCTTGAGGAGCCGGTCCGCCTGATTCGCGTCACCCGCTTCGCCGCGCGCTTCCACTGGAACCTGGAGGAGCGCACCCAGGCCCGTTACGACGCGGCCAAAGAGAACAACTACATCGAGTACGTGAACAAGCGCATGGTGGGGCACGAACTGGAGCAGTTGGCCCACGAGGACGACCCCGTGCATGTCGCGCGCGCGCTGGAGCGCGAGGGATGGCTGAAGATCCTGCAGCCGCATTGGACGATCGCCAAGATCGACTCCAGCGAACTCGGGCAATTGGTAAAGACCCGCCAGATGATGAACGAGCTGGGCTACTCCGTCGAAACCGGGCCCATTGTGATGTACTTCCTCACCCGGCGGATGAGCGACAAGGACACGGCAGACATTCAGCGCATGATTCCGCGCCGTGACTTCGTCGAGAAATGGAAGCACCTGGAAAGCGGGGCACACGACTTGGCCAAGCGGCTGACCAGCAAGGAAGCCGCAATGCCGTCCGGGGCATGGCAGTTGTTGTCGCAGGCTGCGCCGGAGAACATCCTCTTCCTCAGTGTGACCACCCGGCAACAGAGCTGTCGATCAGAAGCTGAAAAACTTCTTCACCAAATGGCGCCAGGTGAAAGAGAAGTTGCCGTTCCCGGAGATGGCCGAGCTGCGCATCACACCGCAGCTGCCGGAATATCCGGAGATCATGGAAAAGGCATTCCTGCTGCTGCTGGATGGCAAGCTGCATTCGCATACGGAGGTCATGAACTTCCTGAAACCGTATGAGCCGCCGCCACCGCCTCCACCACCCGCACCCAAGCGCCGTGGCAAGGCCGCGGCAGCAGGGGGAGGGCAAGCGCCGGCAGGCAAGAGAGGACGCAAACCAAAGGCGGCCGCAGCGGGCGCGCCCGCTCCTGTCGCACCACAGGTGGCTGCGCCTGCGCAAGAAGCGCCGAAGGCCACGCCCGCGCCGGCCGAGCCTGCGACCGCAGCGCCGGTGGTGAAGCCAGTGGCAAAATCGGTGCCTGCGAAGAAAGCTCCCGCGCCGAAGAAAGAAGCCGGCAAGAAGCCGCCTCGCCGTGAACCTGCGCGCAAACCGGCAAAGGCTCCGGCCAAGAAAGCCGCTGCCAAGAAAGCGGCGCCGGCCAAGAAGTCCGCGGTTAAGAAGGCTGCACCGGCCAAGAAGACAGTGAAGAAATCCGCTGCCAAGAAGCCAGCCAGGAAGCGGTAGAACTCCGTTCCACTCACCCCCTACTTCAATTCCGCACGCGGTAAATTTTTCGCAAACCGGGCATCTCTTGCGCTGTTTCCGGAAACCAATCATTTACCCCGGAGTGTTGCTCCCGCCGGGTTGTATAAAGGCCCACATGAAAGCCATTTTGTTCGTCGATGACCATGAGGTTCTGGCCCGCCTGAGCTGCGAGATTCTCGAAATGCAGGGCTACCGCGCCGTAAGTGCCTACAACGCACAGGACGCGCTGGACAAATTTAAGCGCGAGAAATTCGACATTCTGGTCACCGATTTTCGCATGGAAGGCATGAACGGCCTGGAGTTGGCCCGGCAGATTCACGCTACCGAGCCCAACATTCCCGTCATCATCGTCACTGGCTACGGCCATATAGAAGGCGGCAAAGATGTGGACGCCTGCCTGCCCAAGGAGCAGATGTTCCCTGCCCTGATCGACAAGATCAAGACCTACCTCGGCGACGCCAAGCCGGGCGCGGGCAAGCTGAAGAGCGCCTGAGATCGGCGGCCTTGCTGATCTGCACTTCAACGCTCTTCTTATCCACAATCCCTGCTGATGCGCGCTTCCGGTGCTGCTAATCTGGATTCATGTTGAGAGCCGGGGTTGCTGCGCTCATCGTCTCCCTCGCCGTGTTGCCGTTGCAGGCGCAAATCAAGCCATCCGACAAAGCTCCGCCGGGCACGACCGTCATCACCTCGTTTGACAGAAACCACACCGTCGTCGGCTGGCTGGAAATCTTTCCCTTCGAGAGCAAGATCTTCCACAACACGCGCATGATTCGTGTGCTGGTTCCCGCCAACTATCTGTCGCCGCATAACGCACATCGCAGTTATCCCGTGCTGTATATGCAGGACGGCCAGAACCTCTTCGACGAGGCCACCAGCGCCCACGGCGAGTGGCACATGGACGAGACCGTCGAACACCTGGTCGGCGGTTTTAAGATTCCGCCGATGTTCGTCGTGGGTATTGACAATGCCGGCGACGAACGCGCCGCCGAATATCTCCCCTATCCCGACCCGCACAACAAGGATTTCTCCGCCGAGAAGAGCGTTCACGGCAACGACTATGCGCGCTTCCTCGTTACCGAAGTGATGCCCTTCATCGAGAAGCATTATCGTGTCTCGCGCGGCGCGCTGAACACCGGCCTGGGCGGTTCGTCGTATGGCGCCGATATTGCGCTCTACACCGCGCTGAAGTATCCGGGCGTCTTCGGACATGTGCTGCTGGAAAGCCCGCTGTTGTGGATTGGCGACGATCAACTGCTGAAAGACGCGCAAAAGGCGAAACTGCTCCCGCAGAGGATGGATATGGCAATCGGTACGGCCGAGGTCGGCGATGCCACGTACGATGCTAAGGCATTGAACGATGTGGAGGAACTACAGAAAATCCTGCGCAAGAAAGGCATGACGACAGATCGTTTGAGGGTGGTGATCGACGCAGGTGGCGAGCACAACGAAGCCACCTGGTCGCGGCACTTGCCGGATGCGTTGCTGTTTCTGTACGGGGAGTGAGGGGGACGTCGCTCTTCGCCGTTCGCTTTTCGCCAGATCGGCGGCCATGCCTTTGGCTAAGCCGGAACTCCGCAAAGTCGCAAACTCGACCTGTTGCCCGAGTGGTTTGAATGAGACAAGGTTCTGGCGAAAAGCGAAGAGCGCCTGGCGAACAGCGGCTCCTCTAATACGGCGAGAATCCCAGCGTCTTGTCGTCCTTCTGCACCCAGACGTGGGCCTTGTCGGCAATGCGATTGTTGACCGTCACCACCACCACCACGCCGCTGGCGGTAGCGAACGGCGTGCCGCTATAGCCCTTGGGAACGCCGGCGCCATCGATGCGATGGCTCTTGATGATGCCCCACTCCCCGCTCGGTCCCCAGTCTTTCATGAAGTCGGTGAAAGGATAGCGTGCGTACTGCTGCGGATGCTGTTGCCAGTTCGGGTCGTGCATCCAGAGACCGTAGGCCTTCTCGAAATTCTGCTGCTGCAGGGCGTCGAAGAAGCGGTCGACGGCGCGCTCTTCCGGCCAGTAGCGCATCTGCCACCAGGCCAGCGCAATCAGCAGCCCCAAAATGACCAGCGCGATAATGATGGCCCGCTTCTTGCGCGCGCGCGCCGCATCGTAGGGCTGGGCTTCGAACAGCGTCATGGAATCAGTTTACTAAAGCGAGGAGACCGCTCGGGCGCGTAACAGTTTCGAGTTTCTAGTTTCGAGTTGCGCACACCAGAAATGTTGCTCGAGGGCGAAGACTGCGTACAAGGCTCGAAACTTGAAACTCGAAACTTGAAACTGAACTCCTACTGCTTGCCCATCTCCTGCAAGCGCTGACCGGCCATCTGCGCCACCATGCCGCCAGGACTTTCTTTCTGCATCTGCTCGTAAAGATGCTTGGCCTCGTCAGGCCTCCCCGTCATCTGGTAGAGCGCCGCCAGCGCGAATTGCGCCGTGCTCTTGCCGATGGAAATCGAGGGGTGATCGATGAGCTGCTTGTAGAGGTCAATCGCCTGCGAGTTCTTGCCGGTGTCGTGATACACGCCTGCCAGCGCAAACCTCGCCAGGCTGGCTATCTCGGTATACCGGCTGGCGGCAACTTCCTCCAGGTCCTTGGCAGCGGCGGCGTTGTCGCCCATCTCGCGAGCGGTAATTCCGGCGAAGTATCGCGCCACCTGCCCCGACTGGGTGTGCCGATATTGGTCGGCAATCCGCACGAACTCGCCGTTGGTCGCCTTGCCGCGCTCCTGGGCCGACGCCCAGGTGGCCAGGTCGGGAGTGGGGGGAGTTCCGGCCGGCCGGATGGGCTGGTTGAACTTCTGAATCGCTTGCGACAATTGTTGCCGCGCCTGCTGGTCCTGGTGTTGGATGTAGGCCCACCCTCCGGCAACCGCGGCGAGAATCACCACCACCACCGCTCCGGCGACCATGAGTATGGAGCGATTTTCGACCGCCCAGGAGATGGTTTCGGCGGTGGAAGTCGTAAACGCGTCCTGCTTAAGCTGATGTCGAGTGTAACTGCGCACGAATGGTCCTTCTCTGGAATGTCACACGAGGTGGGAAAACACCAGTGTATCAGCCGGTGAAATCACGGTCAAAGCGGCCGATCCAAGTGCTTTGAATCCGATATCGGCCCAGAAAACGCCTCATCGTAGATGGCCCGTCACGGGAGCATCGTTTACCGGGTGGCCGGTTATCGCCAACTGAGGCGTTACTTCTCCGTTGCTCGTGATCCAGGCACCAATGTCGATTGACAGTGAAGAGGAAAAGACGCACACTCAACAACGTGCGCTCAGCCATCTTCTACCTCCTTCTGTCCGCGGTGCTCCCGTCACTCAGCCGGGCACAAGCTCCTGTTTTTGTAATTACGCCGGAACAGAGCTCGATTAAGTTCTATGTGAAGGCCTCGGTGGATTTAGCCGGTAACTTCGACAAGTGGGACGCAACTCTCACGTTTGCATCTCCGGATGTGACGACCGGCGTTTTGGACGTTAAGATTCAGGCGGCCAGCGTGAATACCGGCAGCGGTATGAAGGACGGCAAGCTGAAGAGCAAAGACTTCTTCGACGTCAAGCAGGATCCGCTGATCACCTTCCACTCCACAAAAATTGTACAGACCGGTCCCAACACCTTTGACGTGCCAGGCAACTTCACCATACGCGGAGTCACGAAACCCGAGACCCTGACGCTGACGGTTTCCGGCAAAAAAGGTTCAGGCTCAGGCGAGGTTAAAGGGACAATGGCCTTTGACCGCAAGGACTATGGGATGAACAGCGGCATTCCGTTCATGAAGATTGCTGACCGCGTTGAAGTGAATATCGAACTGAAGGCGAAGCGCGTCGGCGGCCCGCCGCTGGTTTTCAAACAATAGACAGCAATCCATGTTCTGGCTTCTCATGCCCTCTTCCGACAGCATGCGGCGCCCAACATTCTTGTGAAGTATCGCCATATGGCAAGTGGCCCGCCTCATCAGACATCCAGCATCCGCACAAAATCACCGATGCGAGGCTTCTAATGCCAAATGGCCAGTACGCCGGCACCAGCACTCGACCGCGGTGAATCAGAATCATTGATCATTGGAAAGCGCGGCGCAGGCACAGCTCAGTTCACGGTGAGTGGGACGATAAGGCTGCCGATTCTGCCGCTCAAGTTGTCGCGGACCACGAAGTGGACCTGATAATTCCCCGGACTAAGGTCGATGACATTCTTATACAAAACGCCATCTGTTTTCAGCTTGGCAAGAGTTTCGGGCGCTACCCTTCCCTTTGAATGTTTGCGACACGGTACCCGCGATCGCGCCTAATTTCGTCGCTTGCGCGACAAAATCCAGATCGACATAATTCTGGTTCGCCTCGTCCACCAGTCCTGGTTCCGGCACGCGCAAGATGAAGCCAACCTTCTTCTTCGGATCCTTTGCCAGAATTGCGTCCCACTTTGCTGTGATGGGGATACTGGTGCTCTCAAACGGAGACTTCAGCGCCAATGCCATGTCCGCTTTGCGCGTGAGGTCGGGATTCTCCGAAACGTTGGTGAGAAGGTATCCGGCGCGAGCACGGACGCCGGCATCTTTACGAGAAATTACGACCTGAAGCTTCTGCCAACCCGCCTTAGTATTTCGATGATCGGGATAGTAGCCCAGCAAGTAATACGACGAGGAATCTTTGACCGCACGGTCGAAGGCTCCGGACAAATCGTTCGTGTTGTAGTACGCAATACCACCCGTCATTTCCGCAAATGTCTTTAGGCTGTCAACTTTGGACTGCTGCAGGGAGTCCGGAGCATCGGGGCTGAGCAGCGAACCTTCGTTGTCGCCTGCGTACTTCGGGTCACTGGGGAGACCGCGCGCATCAACGGGGTAAATGGAAATTTGGGCGTCGTTAAGAGCTTTGAGGGTCCGTTCATAGAGTGCGCGCAGGTTACTGTCGCCAGGCACAGAAGTGAACGAATCGAGGTAAAACGGAAAGCTGCCGGTGACCCACACCAGCGACTTCCTGCCCGGAGTTCCGGACAACGACCATGCGATCTCCAGAAATGCGCGCAGTGTGGTTTCAATAGCACGGCCCTGGCTGTAGGTAGCTTCGAGCGACTCGTGGCTCAGGATGAACCGCCGTATCGCCGAGTCCTCAGAGTCGCCCGGACGAATTCCTCCTACCACAGGGTCCGGCATATTTCCCGTCGCAGCAATTGCCTGAGCGTCATTGCTGAAGGTTTCCATCGTCGACACTTGTCCACCGGCTTTCTTCAAAGCCGAGATCAGCTCGCCAGGATCAGTATTGAGGCCGCTTATTGTCGTCAGACCCTTTCCGCTGAGTACCATCAGCCCTACTGGCTGTGTGGGCTGAAGATGGTTCGCAAGGTATTTCACCAACTGCGCTCGCGCGTAGGCCTGGCTCAGAAACGGCGTATTCACCTCGTCAAGCAACATCACGGTCAACGAACGAGGTTCGCCTTCATTCCGGGGTATGTTGGTGAACGTGCCCTCGGCCGGAGCTTCAACCGATCCTAAACTCCCGGTGGGAAGCACCTCGGCGCAGATCGCGATGGTCTGCGGCTTCCCATTTTCCAGTATCTTGAAGTCCGCTTTTGTCAGGTCGTGAATATGATTGCCGGCTTTGTCCGTCACCAACACGGGTACTTCGATGAACGTCGTTTGCGACTTGAACTGAAGTGGTTTTCCTTCGCCGGCATGGCTGGAAACGCTTTCCGTATCGGCAGGTCCGGAGCGCGGCTGCAAACCGACAGCGCCCGAGGCGGCCCCTCCACCATACGGATCGGTTTGCTGCTGTGCGACCGCGCCGGCGGAGATTGCGATCGCGGCCAGAAATGAGAGCGCGCTCTTTCTAGCAAAAATAGGCAACGTCATCAGGTTGCTCCGTACGCCAGCGGGGGATGTGCTAACCCCGGCATCATCCCCATCAGTCTAATACTTCCCAATCCGAATGCTGCCGTCGCCGGTGGTGATCTCCAGCAGCGGGCCGCCGCCGTTCAGCTTGCCGCGCACCCGAGTGTGCTCGATGGAGCCGCTGACCGTCACCGGCATGTCGAGTTGGATGTGCCCGTCGCCGGTGTGGGCATAGAGTTCGCACGCCAGGTCCTCGGGCAGCTTGGCTTCTACACGACCGTCGCTGGTGTGAATCAGCCAGCCGTTGTTCATCTTCGAACCGGGACGCACCGCCAGGTCAATGTGGCCGTCGCCGGTGCGCAGATCGAGGTCGGTAAAGGTGCCGTCGATCGACATGTGGCCGTCGCCGGTATGGCCGTGGAGGCTGCCGCTAAAACTTTGCACCGTGATGTGGCCGTCGCCGGTATCGAGCCGCGCCTGGCCGGAGATACCGTTCACACCAATATGCCCGTCACCCGAGTGCAAATCCAGCGACGCCTGCGGCGGAACTTGCACCTCGACGCGCACGCCCTGATGCATGCTGAAGTGAATGCCCCACTGGTTCGGCACATGGACTTGCAAATCAACTTTGTCGGCGTCCTGGTGCTCGGTCACGCGCACGCCCGAGTTGCCGATGGTGTAGCCGTCCGCGACGATGTGCACCGCAACGGTGTTGCTGACGCCGCGGGTCACTTCGATGGACGCGTCGTTGGTGTCGATGTGCAAACTGGGATTGTTGCCGACTTGGTAGGACTTGTTCCACTCGTCCGCGGAAGCGAACGAGCCGAACGTAAGAATGCAGAGCAGGAGAATCAGCGGCTTATAACTCACAGTGCTCCTCCTCGTTGTGATACGAGAAGGAGCGCCCGCAAGTTCCGTTGCGAATGAGGAGAATAAGGAGGGCAATTGCGGTGCCCGGGGCATGCGATCTAGCGGAGTGGATCGTCCCGCATGCCCCTCTGAGCATCGCTCCCTGCTTGTTTAGATAGACGCAGGCAGGGAAAAAAAGTCATCGCAGGGAAGCAAGCGTAACAATTCTTCACAGTCTGTCCGGCGGCTATCCTCCGGCAAAAGTGTTTCACAACGGCGGAGTCGTTTCTCCATCTCGCTTTGCCTTTAGAATGCGAAGCTTGCGTTCCGTGGCGACCAAGAAGCAGCGCGGCCAATTGCCAACATCTTCGTTGCTGAAGAGTTCGGTTATGCGGTCGATGAGATTCTGTCGAGTGGGAGACCGCAGGCGCAGGAGCAAAATACCGCAGTGAGAACCAGGAGCAAACTTTCGAACATCGGAGAAATCTAGATCCTGAGTGATCAGGAATCGCGAGTCGCTCTGCGCCGCACTCCAGAGTTCCTGGTCGGTATGGCCGACTAGGCGTTCGTCATGGGGTGTATCGACTTCGTGTCCGAGTCGTCGGAGAAAAGGTACCAGACGAAAGGGAAGATTCTCATCGAGCTTGATCCTCATCGAATTGTGGGCGTTGACAGGACCGGCAAGTCTTCTTCCGCTGATGCCGCAGCAAAGGCAATCGCAGCTTGAATATCTTCTGGTCGCAAGCTGGGAAAATCAGCAAGGATTTCTTCAGCAGTATCTCCTGCCGCCAGGCTTGCCAGCACGGTCCGCAGCGGTACGCGCGTCCCACGAAACACCGGATCGCCTCCGCAAATTCCTGGGTCTCGCGTGATTCTGCTTTCGTAGTTGGGCATTGTAGGGCGCAATCCTGCTTGAACTGAGTTCATGATACTATGCACGCGGACTTGGCTCACCGGCTGTACTGGTTCTCCTTCTTCTCGGAGTGGCGTGCCATTCCCAGCTGAATCAGCCGGTCGATCAGCTCGGAATAAGCAATGCCGGTCGCGGCCCATAGCTTCGGATACATGCTGATCGAGGTGAAGCCGGGCAGCGTGTTGATCTCGTTGACGTACATCTTGCCGGTGCGTGGGTCCATCAGGAAGTCCACGCGCGCCAGGCCGGCGCAATCGACCGCCTGAAAGGCCGCGACGGCGAGCTTCTGCACCTCCTTTTGCTTGGTTTTGGTCAGCTTCGCTGGGATGATCAGCTCCGAGCCTTCGTCGAGATACTTGGCGTTGTAGTCGTAGAACTCTTTGATGGGCACGACCTCGCCGGGCACCGACGCTATGGGCTTGTCATTGCCCAGCACCGAGCACTCGATCTCACGGGCCTTGCCCTGGTTGCCGCCGACGCCCTGCTCGATCACCAGCTTGCGGTCGAAGCGCGCGGCCTCGTCCATGGCGGCGAGCAGCTCGCTGGAATTGTGCACCTTGCTGATGCCGACCGACGATCCCAGATTCGCGGGCTTCACGAACACCGGATATTTCAGCGCGCTTTCGATCTGCTTGCGCACTTGCTTCGGCTGTTCGCGCCACTGGCTGCGCAGGACGGTGACGTGCTTCACGATCGGCAGGCGGGCATCGCGGAAGAGGCGCTTCATCACGTCTTTGTCCATGCCCGCGGCGGAGCCGAGCACGCCTGCGCCGACGTAGGCGATATCGGCCAATTCCAATAGCCCCTGAATGGTACCGTCTTCGCCGAAGGTCCCGTGCAGCACGGGAAAGATGATGTCGACGTTGACCGGATTGACCGCGGCGCGTAGCTGGTGCGCCTCCGTCTCGAAGGGCATGAGCGAGGAGTGGTCCGCGCCCGGCATCGGCGGCACGACTACGCCTTCGCCGCGCGCTAACACCGCGGCTGCGGCAGTCGTCTCGGGATCGCCGGCGCGCAGATGTCGCGGCTCGGCCGGCTCGGCCTTCCCTTTCAGCAGCCGCTCGGCATGGCCCGCCGTTACCCAGCGTCCCTCTCTGGTGATTCCGATCGGAACCACTTCGTACTTGCTCTTGTCGATTGCCTCCAGCACCGACGCGGCCGACAAGAGCGACACTTCATGCTCGCCGCTGCGCCCGCCGAACAGCACGCCCACCCGCAGTTTCTTCATGTTGCCGATATTAATGCCAGACGCGACGCCGCACATTGACCAGCCGGGAACCTCCCGCCGGTTAATTTTCGTTAAATCTTCTGGCGAATCAATTGACCACCCAGATCGGGTGCTCTAGGATGCGAAGCCTATGGAAACTCGCGATCTGGATGAACTTCAACGCAACTACAAACAAGCCGTTGATCGCCTGGTCACCGCCATTCGCACCGAGGAGGCCCTGGCCAATGCGGACCACTCCGAAACCGCCATGGAGAAATGGGACCAGGCCGACTTTGCCGTCCAGGACGCCGTGAAACAGGCCAAGGAAGCCCGCGAGCACTACAAAGACGGCCTGCGCGCCCTTCATTTCGACATGTAGCTTATTCATACAAGCATCTGCGACCGTTGTATACTGCGGAACTATCTTCCTTCGCAGGGTTCTCGGATGCTTCCTGTTGTCCCACCCGCTCGCGTTGAAGTGGATGCCCAACGTCGTTTCATTGATGTAAACGATGGAGCGTGCAAACTGTTGGGCTACACTCGGCAGGAATTTCTGCAGTTGTCGGTTGACGACATCAGCTTCCCTTCCGGTGCCCACGTCTAACGCGATGTACACACAGTTCCTGAGCCAGGGCTCGATGAGCGGCATCTTTGCCCTGCGGCGCAAGTCCGGCGAAGCCATCATGATCAGGTTCGAGGCGGAGCAGATCGATGGGCGCTCCGTTGCCACCTGGACGCACTACCGGCCTTTGGAGCAACCCTTGGAAGAGGAATCGCTCACTCCGCCTTTAGCGAAGCTGGGCCGAAATGGTTGAGCGTCTTCTGTAGCGAGCCTTCGTCCTCGATATTGAAGCAGACCAGCGCGCGATCGATCTGCTTCAGCAGGCCGCACAGCACCTTTCCCGGACCGATCTCGATAAAGTTGTGAGCACCCAGCGCTGCCAACGAGCGCATCGACCTCTCCCACTGCACCGCACCCGTGACCTGGCGGGTCAGCGCATCGCGCGCCTGCTCGGCGGTTGTGACCAGCGCCGCATCCACGTTGCACATCACCGGCACCGTCGGGTTGTGGAAGGTAAGCGTCAGGAGGTCGGCCGCCAGCCGGTCTTGCGCCGGCTGCATCAGGGAGCAATGGAATGGCGCGCTGACCGGCAGCATGATAGCGCGCTTTGCGCCCCGCTTCTTGGCCAACTCGGCGGCGCGCTCGACGGCAGCTTTGTTGCCCGAGATCACCGTCTGGTCGGGCGAGTTGAGATTTGCCGCGCCACAGATCTCGCCCTGGGCGGCCTCTGCGCACACCTGCTGCAGTTTGTCGGTCGCCAACGCCAGCACCGCGGCCATCGCGCCCACGCCGACGGGCACCGCCTCCTGCATGTACTGGCCGCGATTGCGCACTGTACGTACGGCATCGGCGAACGACAGCGTACCCGCTGCCACGTGCGCCGAGTACTCCCCTAAACTGTGCCCCGCGACCCAGGATGCGCCGATGCCTTGCGACTGCAATACACGCCACGCAGCAATGGACATGGTCAGGATCGCCGGCTGCGTGATCTCGGTCAGCTTCAGTTGCTCTTCCGGCCCTTCGAAGCAAACCTGCGAGAGCTTGTATCCGAGCGCGGCATCGGCTTCGTCGAAGGTCTCTCGCGCGACCGGATAGAGCGCGGCAAGTTCCCTGCCCATGCCAACCGATTGCGAACCTTGTCCGGGAAAAAGAAAGGCGATGGAAGGAGGGTGAGAGGTCATGTCGATGGAGACTGCTGTCTAACGCTACTTCACACCAGCCCGGTGCCCATCGGCCCGGCTTCGGCCGAGTGCGTGTCGTGATGATTGAGGTTGCGGCTGCCTTCGGCGATGCGCTCCTCAATGGTGCGGTTGAGCTTGCTATTGGCGAACTCCATCGCCACCCGCAACGCGTTCTTGATCGCGTTCGAGTTCGACGATCCGTGGCTGACGATGCACACGCCCCTGATGCCCAGCAGCGGCGCCCCGCCGTACTCGGAGTAGTCGAGGCGCTTCTTGAAATCCGCAAACGCCTTGCGCGAGAGCAACATTCCCACCTGACTGCTGATGGTCGCCTGCAACGACTGCTTCAACAGGAAGCGCACCGTTTCCACCATGCCTTCGGAAATCTTCAGCGCCACGTTGCCGACGAAGCCATCGCACACCAGAACGTCAGCCTTGCCGTTATACAGATCGCGGCCCTCGACGTTGCCCACAAAGTTCATCGGTAGCTCTTTAATCAGCTTGTAGGCCTCACGCGTCAGGTCGTTGCCTTTGCTCTCCTCTTCCCCGATGGAGAGCAGGCCGACGCGCGGATGTTCGGCGCTGGGAAAACGGCCGGCAAAAATCGTGCGGAAGTAGACGTCGCCCATGATGGCGAACTGCTGCAGGTTTTGCGGCTTGGAATCGACGTTGGCGCCTACGTCGATGAGGATCGTCGCCGTGCCTTGCGCGGTGGGAAAGACGGCAGCCAGCGCCGGCCGGTCGACGCCGGGAATGGCGCCCAGCACCATCTTGGCCGTGACCATGGCGGCGCCGGTATTGCCTGCGGTCACGAACCCGTCCGCTTTGCCGTCGTGGACCATGCGCAGGCCCACACGCATCGATGAATCGCGCTTGGCGCGGACCTTATCGATCTTGTCCTGCATGCCAATGGCTTCGCGTGCGTTGACGATGCTGATGGGGAGCCTGCGCCAGAAGCGGTGCAGGTCAAGCTCGCTGCGGATGACTTCCTCTCTGCCGACCAGCACCACCTCCACGTCATAGTGACGCGCTGCGAGGATGGCGCCTTCCACTTCCGGTTTGGGTGCACGATCGGCACCCATGGCATCAAGAGCGATGATGGTCGGCATGCTTGGTTCCACACCCGCGCAAAATACCACCCTGGTCAACGGCGCGGTGCGGGGGCCCCGGGGCCTGTCAGTCGCAACTTACCAAACAGAGAAGAGTACCAGATTGCGGAAGCAGGCGGGCCCACCACCCCTGGTTGGAATTTACTTCTCCGCCTCTTCCATCGCGACGACTTCGTGGCCCTTATAGTAGCCGCACTTGGGGCAGATGCGATGCGGCATTTTGCGCTCGTGGCAGTTGGGACATTCCGACAGAGATTGCGCCGTCAGAAAATCGTGAGCGCGGCGTTTGGATGTGCGCGCCTGGGAATGGCGCCGTTTGGGATTTGGCATGATAAGAACCTCCGCCGGGCTGAAGTCCGGCTCAAAATTCAATTGCGCTGCTGGACGCGAACCTGAAGGTTCGCTCTACCTAACTTTGCAGCTTCCTAGGTTTGCAGCTTCTTCTTAATGTCGTTCAGCGCATCCCAGCGCGGATCGCTGAGGTGCTGCTCGCAATTGCACTGCTCGACATTTAGATTACGCCCGCAATGCGGACACAGCCCCTTACAATCTTCGCGGCACAGCGCCCGGACCGGCGTGGCCAGCAGCACCTGCTCACGCAGGGCGTCTTCCAGCAACAGGCCTTCGCCCTGATAATACCCGATCTCGGTTTCGGCCTCGCTGATGGCCACCTCGTGCGCGCGGCGGTCAACCCCTTGCGGCCGATAAATCAGGTCGAAACTGGTGTCTACCTCATCTGGCACCGATTCGAGGCAACGCGCGCAACTGAACTCCAGGTGCGCCTCCACGTTGCCCACCAGCCGGATGTCCTCGACATCCTGATTGTGCCCGCGATGCTCCACGATTAGCTCGGCGCGTCCCCGGCTGTGCAGCGGACCTATCTGACGAAACTGCGGCCCGAAGTCAATTGCGCCGGGCTGATAGTTTTCGTCAAACTCCAGCTTGCGGAGCTCCAGTTCACGAACCCGTATCAGCATGGCACCACCGCTCTCAAGCAAGAACTTTGCGCGCCTAAACCGCCCCATCCCGCTGCGCCCATGCAGAAGCGGCACGGGTCATTCCCGTGATTGCAGGCCAAGCTCCTGACGGGAAACAATGGCAGGGACAGACGGGCGGGATCGTGCTAAGGCGAATATCTAGGATAAAGTTACTGTAGAAGAGTGTCAAGGTAGCCGCTCGTCGCCATTCGCTGTTCGCGATTCGCTATTCGCCAGAAGCGACATCGGGGTTCATCTTCCCCGCTTCTCTGGCGAAAAGCGAAGGGCGAAAAGCGAAAAGCGGACAGCGAGAGTATGACCACCCTGCGAACCATCAAGCGCGCGCTGCTGCCGAGCAATGACTCGGCGTTATCGCGCACCATCTCGCGCAGCAATTGGCGGCGACAACGCTTGCTGATTCTCTGCTACCACGGCATTGCCATGGGTGAGGAGCATGGGTCGCATCCGGAGATGTTCATGCCGGTAGACATGTTCGCGCGGCGCATGGATGTCCTGGCGCAATCGGGAGCGGCCGTGCTCGATCTCGGCGAAGCGCTGCGGCTCTTGCGCTCCGGCAAGCTCCCGCCCAACAGTGTCGCCCTCACCTTCGACGACGGCTGGGCCGACTTCCCCACCCAAGCCTTTCCGGTTTTGCAGAAGCACGGCTTCCCGGCGACCGTCTATCTCACCACCTACTACTGCCGCTTCAACCGTCCTCTCTTCCGCTATGCGCTGGCGTTCATGATGTGGAAGCTGCGCTCGCAGCAGGTCGAGAACGTCGCCTTCGACTGGCTACCCCGTCAGCTCGATTTCCGCACCGAGACCAGCCGCAGCGATCTGGTCAGGCGCAGCGACGAGCATGCCCGGCAGCAGGATCTTTCCGGCCAGCAGAAGGACGAACTGGCGGCTGCCTTCGCTGAGGCCATCGGCTTTGATTACGCCGGGTTTTGCCGCTCGCGGATGTTCCGGTTCATGACTCCGGAAGAGGTGACCGAGATGGCGCGCGCCGGCATTGACATCCAACTGCACACCCACCGTCATCGCACGCCGCTGGACCGCGACCGCTTCGTCAACGAGATTCGCGAGAACCGCCGCTATATTGAAGAGATGACGGGAAGCGACGACCGCGTGCACTTCTGTTATCCCAGCGGCGCCGTCCGTCCGGAATTTATTCCGTGGCTGCGGGAGGCGGCGGTCCAGTCGGCTACAACCTGCGAGAACGGGCTCGCGACACGTGGAGGCGATCCGTTTATGCTGCCCCGTCTGCTCGATCAGTATGGGCTGATGGACGACGAATTCGCCTCGTGGATTTCGGGATTGGCCGCGTTCATCCCCAAGCGGAAAAGTGTGCCGCTGGACATGGCGCCGGAATAGTTCTAAGCTCGCCTATCAAAAATCCGCTGGAAAACTGAAACTAATTCGGGTGATCGCGAATCCTGACATCCATACGTCACCCTGGCAGTACTCGGACACGGACTCAACAAATGGCAAAAACGCAGAACGGCAAGGAGGAGAGTATGTTGAAACACACAGCGGTATTCGCAGTAGCGGGGGTTCTTGCCCTCGGGCTTATCACTCTGGGTATTGCAGGGAAAACCACTCCCGCGACCACCAGCGGGGCCTATCTGGTAGACGCGCAGCACTCCGATGTGCAACTCATCACCGACGGAACGACGGATTGGGGGAGAAAGAAAATCAACTTCACCCTCGGCTTGGCTCGCGTCAACGGCGAATTGAAGCTCGATGACGCTAATGT
The DNA here is from genome assembly GCA_963713465.1 of uncultured Acidobacteriaceae bacterium. Taxonomy (GTDB): domain Bacteria; phylum Acidobacteriota; class Terriglobia; order Terriglobales; family Acidobacteriaceae; genus Bog-257. The sequence continues at coordinate 16,686 of CAVQLZ010000026.1, read as the reverse complement.
CGACCAGTCCAAGCTCGATTTACACATCTATCCCGCTAATTCCGAGGCGCCCATCCTGGGAGAAGACGGAAAACTCAAAGCCAGCTGGGTGGCCAACCTGGCCAATCACACCCTGGTATGCTTTCACTCCAAGAAGTTCGTGCGCACGCCTGATGGCAAGCTTCAGGTCACCGGCGATCTGGTCATCACCCGCATCGATCGCAACGTGGAACTGAATCCCAATGAAGCCTATTCCGGACCGGTATACGGCCCGCCGATGGTCCACCGCGTGGTTAAGGAAGCCACACTGGTCTTCGACATAACCCCGGCGCCGAAGGGCGCCGGCCTCGTCGCTTCCGGATCGACCAGCACGTCGCGCGAAGGATACCCTGAGCTGGTTCGCGCGGTGCTGTCCACCAACTGGCCGCCAGTGGTCATGGACGAAAATTGCACGAATCCTTCCGGCGGTACGGAAGATTATAGCGGCTTCCACTGCACAGGAACGTTTATGCACGCCCACGGTCTTCCCCCGGCGCCGGTTCAAATTGGAGAAGATTACCCCGGGCCTTTGGACTTCAACAACATCGTCGGCAACCAGCTCACCATGCAGCTCCACCTGCATTTGAACCCGCAGGCCTGACCAAGTGTGACACAGAAGGAAACGGGTGCCCCATCCTTCTCGCCCGAGTTGGCGAAAGGGTGGGGGCACCAGGCGTCTCGTCTGGTAGCTTTTCATCTCGCGACCGCTTGCGGGCCGGGCGGAAATGAGCCGCTACGGCTTCTTCCCCGCAGTATTCTCCGGTCCAGCACCCTGGCCACCGCTAGCGTCGTTCGTCCCGGTCCTGGCGATGATGTACGACATGATGCAGAAGCTCAGCAGCACTGCAGCCGAATAGATCATCTCGCGCGGCGAGGTGTCTTTCATGAAGTCGCGCAGGAGACTGACGGCTGCAATCAGCGTGATGGAAACCGCGACTTTCACCTTCACCCCGCCGCTGTCCAGCTTGCCCAGCCACTCCGGCTTGTCCGCGCCACGTTCGACTTCGATCCGCGAAACATAGCTTTCGAAGCTGGAGACGGCGACCATCATCACCAGGTTGGCCAATAACACCAGGTCCAGCATGGAGAGCATCGCCAGAACTACGTCGGTATCGAGACCGCCGAAGGCCAGCGGCATCAGATGTTTGAATTCGCGCACCAGCATGGTGAACAGCGGCACCAGCGCGATGAGCAAGACAGCATAAAACGGCAGCAGCAGCCATCGCGTGGCCAGCAGCCAGCTCTCAATTTTGCGGTCGAACATGGGCACCCCGTTGTTGGACCGGCCACGGCGTCCTCGCCTGCCGCTGGGCAAGCCGGCTCGCCGGAACGCAGCGCCGCCCCTCACTGATTATGAGGGCGCGGCGGACATTTAACGAGTTCCCTCTCCCGGTTGCGTCGAGACAATCAGCCCCAGCTTCTTCAGCGATTCCGCGACCGCTTCCGAAAGCAGCGGATTATCTTCATGCTTCCACTCTTCCAGCAGCGGCGCCAGTCGGTCCCACTCTTCTAGCCATTCCGCCGAGTTTCGCTCCAATTGTTCAGCCATGCTCACCCCATTTCGCGAATTCTGAACATTGTCCGATGGAAGTGCGGCGAGGGAAAGACTTTTTTTAGCGCGCGTGTGCTCGCCGGGAAGGGCGTCACAGTTCGAGTTGGGGCCGGCAGCTGTACGATAACACTCGAACTCGGTGAAACCATCAGTGCAGAACGCGCGCATGCCTGAGCGCGCGCAGCGGACGGAAGAGCTTAGCCCAGCGTTTCAACGCTGGGTAGGCGTTTCATAGAAATTCGAGTCCCTTTAGCTGGGGTCCCCATCGAGTGCCGCCGTTGCGCTCGATGGCCTGGAGCGACGGCACAGCACCACCCCGAGTCGATTCGGCCTCACGCGCTCATGCACCCCGACACAAGAAGCCCACCCGAGCGGACGAAGCTCGGATGGGGCACCCTCAGCACGCCTCATCGCACCATGCTGAGCAGGGACAGGAAGTACAAAGCGCTTTCCAACTCGCTGCGTTCGGTGCGGTCAAGCGGAGCGGAGTCGTGATCCCCTTGCAAGCGCCGCTGTATCGCCTCCGATGCCTCTTCCAGGCGCACTTCCTTCTTCTTCGAATGCCAATCCCGAACCGCATGACGGAAAAGTTCGCGCCAGTCGACCTGCGTTGGCGTGTGCGACATAAATTATCGGCTCCTTTCGTTAGCTGTGGTGCGGTCTCCCGGACTCAACGCGATCGTGCGTTGAGGGAGCGCAACCAACCGTGCAGGTTTGCGACGATCCGACGAATAGGGCGAGATCGGACCTGCCGCTAACAGCGACAGGTACAAAGGAGCTGAAGAGACTTCACGGCAGCCGCATTTGCCGCTTGACTGCCGGGTTGCTTGTCCGTAATCAGCAGCGCGAGCAGAGGAACCAGCAAAAGCGCGACGGCCGAGGCATGCAGCATTTTGTGGGGACGCATGACTGCATGTACGTCGTCGGTGGGATCGGGCGTGATGAGAACGGTGGCGACCGCTGTAATAACCAGCAGCGCGATCAGGAGCGTGGCAAGGCTGGGCCGGCGGAGACTCATCACACAAACTCGAGGTCGAGAATCCTACCCGAGGTGCCGCCGATAATTACACACTCGCTGTGGGGCAGTCAAGGCGCAGAACGGTTCGCCGGTACCCAAACATCCCTTACACCGGATCCCCGAGCAACCGATGCACAACTGGGGAAATCCCTAGGATGGGTCGTCGTAGCAGGCGGTTATGTGAAGCTATCCAGTGCTATCGGCCACTTTCGCCAGCGGTGATCAACCGCAAGAAATTTGTCGCACCCGTGGTTTCGGTGGCGCCCGCGACCAGGCCAAAAATCTCGCCTCTTGCGAGCACTTTACGGCGGCTCAATTCCGCCTCGGCAAACTCGGCCATGCGCTCCGCCGAGAGACCCGTAGGGCAGCGCAACGGGGTCACTCCCCAGAACAGGTTCATGCGGTTGCATACCGCTTCGGAGGCAGTGAAAGCGTAAATAGGAGCGCACGGCCGGTACTTGGAGAGCATGCGCGGCGTAGTTCCCGTTTGGGTGTAGATGGCAATGGCCCGCAGATCAAGCTCCCTGGCAGCGTGCGCCATGGCCTCGCAGATCGTCTCAGCGATGGACAACTGTTCTGTGTGCTGGCGTTCGGGAAGCAGTTGCTCGAATGAAGCACTCTCAGCCTCTACCACAATGCGGGACATCATCTGCACCGCTTCGCGGGGATACTTGCCGACTGCAGTTTCGCCCGAGAGCATCACCGCATCAGTTCCGTCCAGGACGGCATTGGCCACGTCGCTGGTTTCGGCGCGCGTGGGCCGCGGATTCTCTATCATCGACTCCAGCATCTGCGTCGCGGTGATCACCGGCCGGCGGAAGTCGAGCGCACGCCGGATGACATGCTTCTGAATGAGCGGCACCTTCTCCGGGGCCAGCTCGACCCCAAGATCGCCGCGCGCCACCATCACGGCCTGGGCGACCTCGAGGATGGCGTCCAGGTTCTCGATGGCCTGCGGCTTTTCCAGCTTGGCTACGAGCGGAACGCTGTAGCCCCTATCCGCGATGGCCTGTCGGGCGCGCATGACATCCTGCGCCGTACGCACGAACGACAAGGCGACCAAATCGACCGCGTTGCGCAAACCAAAGTCGAGGTCGGCTTCATCTTTTTCGGTGAGTGAAGGGATGCTGACGTTTGTGCCGGGCAAGTTGATCCCCTGATGTTCACCCAGAGTGCCGCCGTTCAGCACCTCACACAGGACGTTGTTTCCCCGAACTTTCCCGACGACCAACTCAATGCGGCCGTCGGAGAGCAAAATGCGCTCTCCCGGCTTAACGTCCTGCGCCAGGCCGCGGTATGTTGTCGCGATGGTTTCGGCGGTACCCATCACCTCAGCGGAGGTGATCGTGAGGGTCTGCCCCTTCTGCAAGGTCACGGGGAGATGGTCTCTGAGGCGGCCCGTCCGAATCTTCGGGCCCTGCAGGTCCTGCAGAATGCAGATGGTGCGGCCGAGCTCCGCTGCGACACTGCGCAGGCGCTGGATAACCGCTGCGTGATCGTCATGGGTGCCATGCGAGAAGTTGACGCGCGCAACATCCATGCCGCTGAGCATGAGCTCGCGGATCATCTCCTCCGACTTGCTGGCCGGGCCGATCGTGCACACAATCTTGGCTCGCCGGCATAGCTGGCTGCCGATGGGGAAAACTTCGTTTGCGACATCCTTCTGCGTGGCTTCGCTCATGTTCGTGTTGACTCACTACGCCGTGGTCGATCTGGTAGTTGCTTCGCTGTACTTCGCGACCGCGGTTTCAAGGTTAAAGTGCATGGCCTCGCGCCCCAGACGTTCGCCCAAAGGAGAGCGCTGGACCATTTGCAACACCGTGGGATTCAGCCCGACAATCCACAGCGACACACCGAGCTTGCGTTGTCTCTTCTCAGCTTCGGCCAGCATCTTGAGCGCCGTGTATTCGAGATCGGGCACGCCGCTGAGATCGAGCGCAATTACCGCAGGCTTTGCTTCTTCAACCAGGGGCCTCAACTTCTGTGCGATGTGCTCGGCATTGGCGAAGAAGAGCCGGCCGTCCAGGCGTAATAGCAATAGCCCGGGAAAGGTTTCGTCCTCGAGATGCTCGTCCGAGCGGGGCCGGAATATGTTCGTCCCCGGTTTGCGGCCTAGCACATAGACGGGCGGGTCGGCGGCCTGATGGGCAAGCATGACCATCGACACCACAATGGCAACGATGATCCCCTTCAGCGTTCCCAGCAACACGACTCCCGCAAACGCAGTGAGGGCCCAAATAAATTCGGTTCGGCGAACTCGAAGGATGTCGCGAAACTCTGCCGGCTTGACCAGACCAATCGAGTAAACGATAACGACGGCAGCCAAAGTCGCATGCGGCATAAGCCCGATGAGGGGCGACAGGAATAGCATCGTGACCAGGCTCATGGCAGCGGTGACGAGCTCGGAGACCTGGCTGCGTGCGCCGGCTAACCGGTTGACTGCAGTCTGGGTCGTACCACCGCCGGCAGGCATCGACCCAAGGAAGGCGCCACCCACATTTGCCAAGCCAGTCGCCAATAATTCCCGGTTGGCCTGGGGAGACGGTTCTCCACTTTTTGCGAAGGCGCGTCCTGCGGCAATGGTCTCGGTAAAGCTCATGAGGGCGATGCCCAAAGCTCCGGGCCAGAGCTGCGCTGCAAGTTTGAAATCCGGTATGGCAAACGACGGCAGTCCTGAAGGAACTCTGCCCACCAGCTCGACACCGTGGGTCTGAAGTCCTAGCAGGCCTGAACCGGCAATCCCGACGGCTACTGCAATTAGCGGCGCGGGCGCTTTGGGAAGAAACTTCTCCGTGCCTACTAGAAGCGCCAGCATGACGAGCCCTACGGCCAATGTTGGTAACGACGTATGCGGTAATTCCCGGACGGTAGCCAGCAGGTTCTGCAGAAAACTGCCCCTGGCGAAGTGAACTCCCAGAATCTTGGGGAGTTGGTCCAGCACAATTACCACGCCTATCCCAGCTTTGAAGCCGACCAGCACCGGCTCGGAGATGAAATTAGCGATGAATCCCATGCGCAGCAGGGAGGCCAATACGAGAAAGCCACCAACCAGCAACGTCAACATCATCGCCGCTCGCAGCAACGTGGCTGAACTGCCTCCGGGAGCGACTTCGCCGAGTTCCGCGGCGGTCAAAATGGCAAGGGTGGTGGTTGTGCTAACGCTAAGCGGACGGGAGCTGCCCAGGATCGCGTAGATCACCATGGGCACGAAGGCGGTATAGAGCCCCACTTCCACAGGCAATCCCGCGATCGTAGCGTAGGCCATCGCCTTGGGAATCACCACCGCAGCAGCAGTCAATCCGGCGATGACATCCGGCCGCAACCAGTCCTTCCGGTAATTGAGCAGCCACTCCGGGAAGAGCGCGAACTGTCGAACATTGCTATGTGCTGTCACGAGTTGCTACGGCAATAAAAGTGTTTGCTGACCGCGGACCATGCTGGCACGGATGCTCGCATCTTCAGCGAACAGTGGCGACCGGATACTTCTTAAACATCTTTTCTACCGCAGTATTGACCTGGTCCACTATCTTCACTCTGTTGTCGCTGAGTTTCTCTTTGGCCACGCCGCGCCATGCGATTTTCTTGTGGGCGGCATCGATAAGATCGACCACGAGTTGTCCCTTATGCACGACCACCGTCGTGGTCGCGCCGGGCGCAGCGCCCCACATCAGAAAGTTCTGGTCGAACGGCGGAATTCCTGCGTATCCGCTGTAGAGGTCGGAGTAACTCACCGCCATGTCCGAATCGGTTGAACCGTACATCTGGACATACAGGTCCGGATGGCTGTCGGTCTTCTGCAAGCCGCGTTTGGTAAGCTCTTCTTCGATGGCGCCGGCAATGGCGGCAGCCAGCATTGGACGGGAGACCGCATCATGCTCGCCCCAGGCGAAGGTCTTGAACTTGGCAAAGTCGAGGTTAGGGTCGTACGTCACCTGGATCTTCTGCGCATGGGCGGCGAGCGCAAGCAACCCCGCCAAGAGAAACCACTGCAGTGCGCGGCATAAGAGTTGCGAGGAACGCGAGGTTTGCATCGGGTCTTCCTTCCGTCGGTGAATTAGTCGGTTAGGAACGTCTGCCTTCAACTCTCTCATCATCGCAACATCCCAGGCATTCTGGCGACTAGGGATTTGCCTAGTAGTGCAGCGAACGAACAGAGTGTATTTATAAAGCTCTGGTGAACCCTCGTCTTGTTAGCCTTTGGCGAGATCGGCCTCTTGCTCCCACTCAAGCACCATTGGGGGACTGCGCGGAACTAGGGATTTCCCTAGTAGCGCCACGGCCCATGCAGGCTTAAACAGGAGTCAGCACGTGACACGATGAGGGAGTTCCGTGCGACTAGATAGGCGATTCAATTGGGCGGAGGTCTTCCGCCTGGATCCAAGCAATCAAGAAATGAGGAAAAGAGAGACAGCTATGCACCGCAAAACAATCGTAATAAATCTAGTGGTTTTGTTCTTGCTGACGTCTGTGTCGGCCTTTGCCGCCGGAAGTGGCGAGAAGGTCAAAAACAAGGGAGTAATCACGAACCGCGCTGGAGACACATTGACGGTGAAAACCTCGGAAGGAGTTTTCACGGTCAGCATCAACAGCGACACCAAGATTCAGCACGGAGTGGGACTCACAGGCGTTCGCAAGAAGCAAGATACGCCGGACGTTCTAATTCCGGGACTCAAGATGAAATTCGAGGGAGTCGCAGGCGACCAGGAAAACCAGGTCATCGCCAAGACGATCGACTTTGATGAAGACGATCTGGCGCTGGCCGAGGTAATCCAGGCTGGCCTGAATCCCACGGTGCAGGAACAGGCCAGGCACGCGCAGGCCATAGCCGCCAATCAGGCAGCCAATGAAGCCAACGCAGCGGAAATTGCGGCGGCCAAAGAGGAGATCGCATCGACCCAGCGGGAAATCGCAACCAACAAAACCCAACTCGACGAAGTTGCAGCATCGACCCAGAAGCGCTTCAGCGAGATGGGTGAGGTTATCACCAAAGACCAATACACCGTACTGTTCGCGACTGGGGATTACAGTCTCTCCAAGGAATACAAGCAAGGACTTTCAGATCTCGCGAAGCAAGCCCTCACCTACGGCAAAGGTTGGGCCATCTCAGTATCGGGATATGCCGACTCGGTGGGTACGGCCGCCTCTAACCAGGTTCTCAGCAAACAGCGCGCGCAGGCAGTCGTCGCTTATTTGCTTCAGGATTGTGGTGTTCCGGTGGGCCGGATTCTGGCGCCGGGAGCCATGGGCGAAACCAACCCGGCAGCTTCCAACGAATCCGCGTCAGGGCGGGCCGACAATCGCAGGGTAGACGTTAAGCTCCTCCTTAACAAAGGCGTCGCCGGCGGGATGTAGGCAGGTACTTTTACATCGGGTCAAACCTAGCACTGCTTTTGAGTCAAGCCGCCGGCACGAAAGGCGGCCTGACTCACCCCTATCGGAGAAAAGAGGAGACGTCATGCAAAGAAGAAGAATGGGAGTATTTACATTCATCCTAACAATTTCACTGGTAGCACTTCTGGGCTTTTGTGGCACGTCTCTGGCCCAGTCCGCTAAGGCTCAGGGGCTGATAACTGGACGAAGCGGTGACACCATGACGATACGAACTCCAGATTCGTCCAGCGTGGTAGTGGTTCTCACCGACAGTACACAAGTAGCCCAGGTGGTGGGCGCCTTCAAGGCGCGCCGCAAGCAAATGTCGATGGCCGCGCTCATACCGGGGCTCCAGGTCAAGGTAGAGGGATCCTACGATCCCCAAAACCAGCTGGTGGCCAAGTCAGTCACTTTCAAAGGCAACGATCTGGAGGACGCGGAGAAGATCCAGGCCGGCCTAGCCCCGGCGAAGGAGCAGATACAGCAGAACGAACAGGAGCTGGCGGAGCAGAAAGCAGCCCTGGCGCGGCAACAGCAGGAAATGCAGGAACAACAACAACAAATGAAGGAGGCGCAAGACAAGATTGACGCCAATAAAGCGGCCATTGAGGCCGCAAACAAGCGCTTCGGCCAGCTGGATGATTACAACATCTTTGACGAGGTGACAGTTTACTTCGGCAACGGCAAGGTCAAAGTTGATCCCAAGTACATTCCCCAACTGCTGGAACTGGCGAAGAAAGCCGAGACGATCAACGGCTATGTGATCCAGGTGAAAGGTTACGCCTCCTCGGTCGGCAGTGCTTCGTTGAATCAGAAGCTCAGCGACGACCGCGCCGACAATGTGACCAACATCTTGATTCAACAAGGCCATATCTCCCTCACCAGAATGCTGGCCCCAGGCGCCATGGGCGAGACCCACCAGGTCGGCAACGACAAGACGGCGGAAGGCCAGGCGGAAAACCGTCGCGTGGTTGTGCGGGTTCTCCAGAACAAAGGTATTGCAGGGATATAGAAGCAGGTTGCCTCTGCTGGGTTCGATCTGGTCGGAATAGCGCCCGTCTTTGCACACAGGTACGATCATGGGAGCAAGCTTTGCTTCGAAAGCTTAGGCTGGCGTCCGACATTATCTGCGCCGAGGAAACCATGATCGAGCGGCCGGAGCCTCGGTTCAACAGGGTGGTCAATTTCCTAAGCGTCGGTGCATATCTTTATTTCGTCCGGAAAGAAAAGAGCCCCCTATGAGCAAGAAATCCAAAAAGACAAGAGATAGGAGTGCGACCGCCCTTGCGTTTGGGGCGAATGATCGCCAGAGTAAAGCCCCGGCAGAGAAGTCCAAAATGAACAACAAGGAGTACGAGGCGGAGCTCTTCAAGCTGCAGGTTGAACTCGTCAAGCTTCAGGACTGGGTGAAGAAGACGGGAGCTCGGATCGTTATCCTGTTCGAGGGCCGCGATGCCGCCGGCAAGGGCGGCATTATCAAACGCATTCTGGAAAGAGTCAGCCCGCGCGTCTTCCGGCTGGTGGCTTTACCGGCGCCTACCGAGCGCCAGAAGACGCAGATTTATGCGCAACGCTATGTCGAGCAACTGCCGGCAGGCGGAGAGATCGTCATCTTCGACCGCAGCTGGTACAACCGCGCCGGGGTCGAGCACGTCATGGGATTTTGCACCGAAGAGGACTACAAGAAGTTCCTCAAAGGCTGCCCCGCGTTTGAAAACGTCCTGGTCAACAACGGCATCATCCTGCTGAAGTACTGGCTCGACGTGTCGGAAAAGGAGCAGCACCGGCGCTTCCTCGCACGTATCAAGGACCCTTCAAAACGCTGGAAGCTGAGCCCGATGGACCTGGAATCGCATCGCCGCTGGTACGATTATTCTCGTGCTCGTGACGCCATGCTAAGCGCCACCGATACGGCTACCTGTCCCTGGTACGTCGTGCCTTCGGACGACAAAAAGCGCGCCCGCCTCAATTGCATCGCCGACATTCTCAGCCGGATCCCCTATGAGGAAATACCGTATGCGCCCCCCAAGTTACCTGGACGCCAGAAGCCCAAGGGCTATCAGGAGCCCAAGCAGCGGCACCAACTGGTACCCCAGCGCTGGTAAAGCGACAACGAGAAGAAGATAACCATGACCGGCTTACAGAAGAAATCCTTGACCCACAAATGCAGCGTCAAAGACTTCGCCAACAGACCCAACGTCCTCGCGAATTTCATGGACCTTTGCAACGACATGGGCGATCAACCGCACGTCTGCATCGTCGTCACTGGTGAAATGAAAAGGCGCGCCATCAATCGCCGCAATGACTTCTTTGAATGGCTTTGGACCAACTCTTGGGCCAACTCAAGAGGGGGACGCTCAAGCGAGCGTCTAAGTGCTTTTGTCCGTTCCGAGACATAGGTAACAGAACGTTCCGGAGACATAGGTTACACTTTTCGGCCCGAAGGGGGCGGAGAGGAGATGCCATGGAAGGAGAGTTCTGTTATGGACGAACGCATGCGGTTTGTGATCCGGCTCAAGGACGGGGAGACGATGGCGGCGTTGTGCCGCGAGTTCGGCATTTCGCGCAAGACCGGCTACAAGATCTTTGAGCGTTACGAGCAATGCGGACTGGAAGGGTTAAGCGATCGAGCACGTCGGCCCTTCCGCTACGCCAACCAGTTGCCCGAGCAGGTGGAAGCCGCCATCGTGAGTGCCAAGCGGGAGAAGCCTCATTGGGGAGCACGCAAGATCCGGGAGCGTCTGCTCCGCCGCCTGCCACATGCCGTCAAGACTCCCGCCGCCTCCACCATTCACGCCGTGCTCGATCGTCATGGCCTGGTCAAGCCGATGGGCCGCCGCCGCAGTCGAGCCGAGGGAACGCCCTTGTCCCATGGCCTGCACCCCAACGATCTCTGGTGCACCGATTACAAGGGCGAGTTTCAGCTCAGCGATCGACGCTATTGTTATCCGCTGACCGTCACTGATTATTCTTCGCGCTACCTGCTGCTGTGTGAAGCGCTGGAATCCAATCGGGAAGAGCTCGCGTTTCCCGCCTTTGAGCGCCTGTTCCAGGAACGCGGCTTGCCTCGCGCCATCCGCTCCGACAACGGGGTTCCCTTCGCTTCCCCACATGGCCTGTTTCAGCTCTCAAAGCTTTCCGTGTGGTGGCTGCGGTTAGGCATCTCCATCGAGCGCATCCGGCCCGGCCATCCTCAGCAGAACGGTCGTCATGAACGTATGCATCTCACCCTGAAGAAAGAAGCCACTCGCCCGCCGGGCGCCAACATCCTGCAGCAGCAAGCCAAGTTCGACGCCTTTCTGGAAGAGTTCAATCAGGAAAGACCTCATGAAGCTCTCGGCATGAAATACCCGGCCGAGATCTACTCGGCTTCCTGCCGCCCCTATCGCGGCATTCCTGAACCCCACTACCCATTCCACGACCGCACCGTCGTGGTCACCAGCTGCGGACGCCTTTGCCTATACAACAAGAAGATCAACCTCAGCGTATCCCTTGCAGGCCAAGCTGTCGGCGTCAAGGAAGTCGACCACGGCATCTGGCTGGTGAGCTTTATGGATTACGATCTCGGCTATATTGATCTGGAGGAAAAAACCTTGCAGCCCCTGGAGAACCCCTTCGGGCCAAAAGTGTAACCCATGTCTCCGGAACGTTCTGTTACCTATGTCTCCGGAACGGACACTTTGAAATCTGGAGCCGACGATCGGACTTGAACCGATGACCTGTCGATTACGAATCGACTGCTCTACCAACTGAGCTACGTCGGCTTGGCTCGATTCTAAATGTCGCCCGAGGTTACCGTAAAGGGACGCCAAGCCCGATTTTCCACTGCTTTCTGCCTTTTCCACTTGCCTGCTCCACCCCGATCGCTAGATAATTTAGGGAAGCTCAGTTGGCGACTCCGAGCTTACATGAACCAATACGGTCGAGCGGACGTCCTTCGCATTCTGCGCATTAGCGCCAAGCAGCTCGTTGGGTGGCAGCGCGCAGGAATTGCTCCCCAATCTGACGCATTTACCTTTACCGATTTAGTCCAGCTCCGGGCCATCCGCGACCTGCGCGCCAAACGCGTGCGGCCCGCGGTCATCCGCGAATCGCTGGTGGCTATGCAAAAGCAAGTCGCCGGCATGGAGAATCCGCTCATCGAGGCCAGCGCCTTCAGCCTGGGTTCGCGTGTCGCCTATCGTCATCACGGCCATTCGGTTGAGCCCACCACCGGCCAGTTTGTGCTGGATTTCGAGCCGGTCGGCGCCGTCCTTTCCGCCAAACCGGTCAGCTCCAAAGTACAACCGATTGCCAACTTCGAAAGCGCGGCGGAGCTGTTTACCCGCGGCATTGCCATGGAAGAGCATCCCAGCACCCATGACGAGGCCATCCGCACCTATCATCAGGTTCTGGACATCGAGCCTACTCACGCCGCTGCCCATATCAATCTGGGCACGCTCTACTACAACCGGCGCGACTTCGTCTCGGCTGAGAAGCACTATCGCCTGGCAGTGGCAGCCGACCCCCGCTACGCTCTGGCCTACTTCGACCTGGGCAACGTACTGGATGAAACTGCCAGGGTACAAGAGGCGGTTGACGCCTATAGCACAGCGCTGCAACTCGCTCCCACTTACGCCGATGCCCATTACAACATCGCGCTGGCCTATGAACGCCTGGGCCAGCCGCGGCGCGCCCTTCATCACTGGAAGGCATACCTCAAGCTGGACAGCGCCGGCGCATGGGCACAGCACGCCAAGAGTCAGGTCGGACGCATCCTCGCCCTCGACCCCCTGAAAATAGTCCACCGGCGCGAGCCGTAGGAATGTGGGTGCCCCAGGTCTCGCGGTGTTCGAGACCTGGGGTGACGGCACGCCTACCCCTCACGGCAACCGCTTTTCGTATTCCCCATGCAGCGGCGTAAATGTGTTCCAAAATGCTTGCGGTTCGCGGCCGTTCAGGCGATCCGCCAAGATGGTCAGATGACTGTGCCAACCTGCCGCCACTCCCAGCCTCGTCTTGCGATCAACCAGACGGCGATGCGTGAGCACCAGCAGCACCTTGTCTTGCTGCGGCGTCAACTCGAAGCTGACTTCGGAAGGCTCGTCGGCACCGCCCCACGTTATGCCCAGTGAGTGCGGCGGATCCCAGACCGTCACCTGATGATTCGAACTCGTACCGCAGGCACCCTCAAACGGCGCAGGCGGGGGCGCTTTCTCTGACGACAACGAGTCATGATCGAAGTGCAATGTCACAGAACCGCCGGCCCGCGGCTCCATCTCGCCGGAGGCGAGCCACTGGCCACGCTTGTCCGACTTTGTCAGATACGCCCACACGCGCTCGATTGGACCCGGCAATAGCCGCTCGAAGCGCAGCGTGTTCGGTTCAACGAGTTGCCCATAGGCGTGCAGTGATGCGTCCAAACTCTCCAGTAGCGTCGTCCAGCCCTGCTGCGTCCGCTCAGCCCACTCCGGCAGTACGTTTTCGTGCGAGAGCGTAAGTTCGCAGCCCGCACCAATAGGCACGATATCGACAGTCACGCGCGTCTCCTGCCCTGAATAGTGAGGCACGACGAAGGTGAACACCAGCCGTCGCGGACGCTCGAACTCGAGATACTGGCCTTTGTGCTCGATGTCGCCCGCTTCGCGCCGATCGACGATCACGAACTTGCCGCCGACGCGTGCGTCGATCTCGCAGCGGGTAATGCGCCCCGTAGGCGTCGCGAAAAGCCATTGCGCAGTTATGTGGGGATCGACCCAGGCGTCAAAAACCCGCTCCGGCGGGACATCGAATCTCCGCGTAATGCGAATAACGGGTCCAGTGGCAACTGTCATTTGAGATTTCCTTTCGTGTGCTCGGATTTCAGCAGGGCCTCAAGCGCATCGAGTCGCTGGTTCCAGAAGCGCTCATAGAAACGCAGCCAGCGTTCCGCAGCCGCCAACGGCGAGGGCTCGATGCGGCAGACATGCCGGCGACCTTCTACCCTGCGCCGCACCAGCCCGGCACTCTCCAACACGCGGACGTGCTTGGAGGCAGCAGCGAACGACATGCGAAAAGGCGCGGCCAGCTCGCCGATGTGGCGCTCTCCGGCGGCGAGCCTGCGCAGCATGGCGCGGCGCGTCGGGTCGGATAGAGCATGAAAGACATTGTCAAGCGAAGCCGAACGTTGTACAACCATATGGTTTAATATTAGAGTGCGAAGCCCGCCGTATTGTCAACCATCTGGTTTAAGGATCTCCGGTCGTTATTGTCGATGCTGGCGGCGCTTTCAAGTCCTGCGCCAGCAGCCGATGGAACAGGTGCTCACCGGCCTCGCGGCGCACCGAGAGGCGTCCCGCTGCGTAAGCCCGCGAGTGCAGGCCGCGCTGCACCGCTTCGCAGATTCCCACATCCTCATCGTTGACTCGCTCGCCAACCGCGATGCTCTGGCGATTGCGCTCGGCAGCCGATTCGCTTACATCAGCGAAGTAGAAGTCGAAGGTCACTTTGCAACCATCAACGCCGTCGGGCAGCACCAGATTCGTGTCCATGTAGCCCTGATACAAGTTGATCATGAAGTTGGGATATTGCCAGAAATACCAGGCGCGGTCGCCGGTGCGCGTGGCCGCCGTCGCGGCGTCCTCGTTCGAAGCCACCATCGGGCTGGATTGCAGGCAATAACGGTCTTCTGTCTCGATGGTGTACTGCTTGTACTCCAACACACTGTTCAGGCCTTTGTGCAGATGCGGCACGTGATAGCCGCCGTCGAGATAATTGTCGACGAAGACCTTCCAGTTGCAGTTGATGCGATAGGTGCGACGCTCGAAGAAGTGAAGCGAGCCGATGCCGAGTGGCGCGATGCGACCCGCCAATCTGCCCAGGAAATCGGACAATGGCGCAGCACTCGCATCGAGATTGACGAAGACGAACTGCTCCCACGGCTCGACCCGCACGGGAACCAGTCCATTCTGCGCGCGATCGAAGCCGCATACACCCTCGAACTCCGGCGTACCTTTCAGTGAGCCATCGAGACCGTAACTCCAGCCGTGATACGGGCAACGAAAGATGTTCGCAGTGCCCTGCTCCGCATTTGCAACGGCCGCGGCATGATGGCGGCAGACATTATAAAACGCGCGCAACTGCCGGTCCGCTCCGCGCACCATCAGCAGCGGTTCGCCCGCCAATTCCGCGGTCACGAACGCTCCCGGAGCCGCCACCTGTTCGGCCCGCGCCACCACCTGCCAGGTGCGCCCGAAGACATTTTCCCGCTCTCGATCGGCGACGCGCTCATCCACATACCACGACGCGGGAATGGTGGAAGCGTGCTCCAGCGCAGCGCGATCGTCGTAGCCGGCGAGAACGTCTTCTAACGAGGAATGCATCGGCCAGTTCCGCGCCGAAATCATAGCAGGCGATTGCGACACTCGCCGATTCGCCGCTGCCGCCTCAATGGCCTCCCAGAAAGTAGCCTCCATAACGGCGCTCCAGGCGGTAGGTGAGCCGGACATGGCAACGATAGGCGGTTTCCCCTTTCAGCTGAAATTCCAGAATCACAATGTCACCCACCGTCAGCTCGGCGGCGGTATCGAAGGCCACGCCGCCTTCGCTCAGGTCGGTACAGACTGCCTCGCTGGATTTCTCCGCCAGCGGCCCGTAGCTCAGTACGCGCAGCGGAATCTTGAGCGTGATGCGATCGCGCAATCGCCGGTCGTACCGGGGCGGCAGATCGGCAACCGCATCGCCGTGGTAGGTGCGCATTTCTTTCATAGCGTCCGCCAGCTTCGCAATCATCAGGGATAGCCTGACAACAAAGCCATCGGCGAGCAAGGCAAAACGCTTGACGGAATCCACAAAAGAAGTGGGGATGTTCCCATGCGGGAGGGCTCCCGATTTGGCGTCCAGCGCGAACGGCCAAGCGCAAAACCACGAACCACAAGAGGCCGGCTGGAATCGCGAAAGTTGGACTGCTCGAATCACAAAAAAGCTTTTTTTGGGTCCTGATTCTAAAGGCTTTAAATCAAAGTACTCAAAACAAAGGAGTTGTTGATCAGCCTAACTTTCGCCTTTTCAAGGCCTTGCGAGAACTGTGTCCAGGGTACTGATCCTAAAGAAGATACTCGCAAACCGCTTGGCAGCAAGGACTTACGCGATCCGTACGGGATTGCTAATATTCCGGTCTTTTGGTAACCGCACACCCCAAGCTGAGCGCAGTCCTTCAGTTTTCAAAGATCCATGCCGCCGCCAACAAAGGAACGGTCCAACGGGCGCTGAACCGTGCTCGCGCCCGCGTCGTTCGCGCGGCGCCGGAGTTGCCTCCGGCCCTTTCAGTTTATGGGTCGCGATGAGGTCGGACGAAGGGGACGACGCCAGTTTTTGAACGAAGGTAACCTGTGATTCCCGGAATGGGACAAGGTAGTGTAGGTTAAATCGAAGCTGCCTCGGCGGATCTTTTCTGGTCCGTGGCGACGAGCGGTGGCAGCGCCTTCACGATCTTCATCGTCTCCAGGCCCACGGTGATCACCTGGCCGACGAGGCGCACGATGTATTCGGGATCGTCGGCGCGGTTGGGATCGTTGACGATGCCGCTACGCTTGTCGGTCGAGACCTGATACTGATCGATGACCCACTCCAGCGCCGAGCGATTGCCCAGGCGATATTCGTAGGTTTCGGGCGGAATGCCCTTCAAGGTGAGGAAGTCGTTATAGACGAGCGTGGTCTTGTCTTTGCTGAGGCGCATCTTTTGCACGCGCCAGTTGAGTTGACCTTTTTC
>CAVQLZ010000025.1:0-60092 GCA_963713465.1 uncultured Acidobacteriaceae bacterium | reverse complement strand
GACCCCGCTCACTTCGCGTACTGCAAATGGGACGGCTCTTTCTCGTGTGAGGGTCGAGCATGCATACAATCTTCTCGCCGGATACATAGCGCCGCCCTGGAAAGGCTGAGCGCGACCCTGATGTGAGCACTACCCCGCTCGAACGTTTCCCCCCAGTGCCCCGCCCTCAACCCCTCGCCGCCGCCTCGATCACACGTAGGCCGGTCCAACTTTTGTCCGTCAGATTCTTGCAAAGGGCTCGACCGCGCCTCCCTGTCGTCATGAGCGGGCGATGATCCTGCGCGCGATCACCGCGCCTGTCTTCCCTCGCTCTGCAAATCGTAAGCACGCCATGGATGTCCTTTCGAGTCTGTTTATGACCACGCACCATCAATTGCAGCCTCGACAAGTTGAACCTATTTCAAGGGACCGAGTCGCAAGGGCGATGCCACGTATAAACAAAAATTTTCCCCTGCGCCCGCGTTCCCTACACAGCAAGCTGTTCGGGACCCCGGCGGGCGCATTCCTCGCGATCACTTCGCTCCAAAATGCCTGTCGGCCCTTACAGGTTTTGTGTACACGCGCCAGTCCATGAAATTGACGGTTCTTGTCGAGGCCGCATTGGGCGGGCTCACAAACACGAAAGGAACATCAACATGGCTACGATCGCAAATCTCACGAAGAAAGACGACGGCTTCACTGGCACGCTCATTCTCCCTTCTCTGAACGGCATGAAGATCACGTTCGAGCCGGTCAAGAACCCGACCGATAACGGCCCGGATTACCGCGTCACCATCGGTGGCTTCGAGGCTGGGGCGGCCTGGGCGAGGACGTCCAAGAAGGGCAATGCGTACATCTCGGTCAAGCTCAGCGAACCGTCTTTCCATGGCGGCACCATCTATCCGGTGGTGGTCAAGAGCGAGAAGGCCGGATACCGGCTCGACTGGAGTCCTCAGCCCAAACGGAGCCGTCCGCAGCAGACCGCGGAATCCTCTGAGTTCTAAAGCCTACGGCCCCGGCGCAAGCCGGGGCCGCTCCTCTTATTTCTCCGCCGCCGCTCACGCGCGCAGCCAGAAAAGCCGCAGCCACCGCCATTGCTGCCGCAGCGTCCAACCCATTCCCTGCTCTTCCGGAACCTCGCCATCCCCCGCTCCCGGCCCGCGACATACGCGGGCATTCACACACATCTTGCGCCTCGACTGGATCAAGAATCTCGGGCAGGCTGTGTGATTGTGCGGGAAACCCCCGCGCGTCCCGCAACTCTTCTGGAGAAAATCAAGAGACCCAGAAATAGCAAACCCGCCTTGGGGGCGGGCTGCATATCGGCAGAGGCCGGGGATCTCGTGAGTATTCGCAATCACGAGAATCCCCCAAATCCCCGAAGTTGGCAAGAGGATTCTTGCAACGGGTGGACTCGCGCCAAAATTCAGCCTCTCCGGGCGGTTGCTCCTGTAACCGTAATGGAGAGTCCATGCCCGTTTTCCACCCATCCCCTGCCCGCGAAAAAGTCTTCCGCCGCGTACCCGGATCACCCATGGGCCAGAAGGCCAAGAAGGGCATCATGCGCAGCGTCGAGCTGTACAACGCGAAGAACCGCAAGCCAGGCCAGCACCACGGCCCCATCACCCCCGCCTTCCAGCGGGTGCTCATCGCCATGCTCTGGAAGTTCCACAACAGCAGGACCGGCTATTGCTTTCCGAGCTACGAGACGATCGCCGCAGCCGCCAGATGCTGCCGCGACACCGTCTATGAAGCCATCCGGGCGCTCGAAGTGGCCGACATTCTCGACCTGGGTGAACCGCTTCGACAAAATTCCTACGCAGTGCCTCGGTGCCTTCGGCCGCGCGTTCACGCGCTGGCAGGTCATCCGCACCAGTAACGCCTACTGTTTCCGCGATCCTCTACCATGCGCAACGGAGTATGGCTCATATAAGTCGGAAAATCCCCCTGGAACTCTGAATCAAGAAGATTCTTACACTAAAGGCTCTATGAAAATTGTGGTTTTAGATCCCGCAAACTCCCTGGACAGAGCCCTGATCGGTCTAGGAAGGGCATGCGGGGCGATAGAGGCAGCTCCCGCCGCCTAAAACATTCCTGAAGGGCCGGAATCGCGCCAGGACGAGCCCGAGCCTTTCCGGGAGAGGAGAACCATGCTTTCTTCTACCCCGCCTGTTCGCAGCCATCCGCCCGATAAACGGCAGCGAGCAGTGCTCGTTCTTGAATGCCTTGTACATCAGAAAAAATCCCAGCAGGATGCAAGCCAGCCGCAGGAGAAGCACCACAGGAGCCAGCACGGTAAAGACAAAACCGAGCCTTGCGGCAAACAGCATCCCGGTCAGCATGCTCCAGCCCATAAAAAATACAAAGTAACAGCAACTCAGGAAGATCGACTGCCAGGCGTGAAAGCGACGAACGGATCGTATTCTGTAGGCCCACATGTTGAGAATAAAGGATGCCCTGATGAACCCCAGCGGGTAAGCCAAAGCCCCGGCAATGTTCGAACTCATGCCCGCGGACTGCGGTCCTGGAACCGGCGCCCTGGCCGGTCCGCCCGAGGGAGTCGCTCCTGTTTGCCGCGCTAGCCGCAGAATGCGCAGAAAGCCGTACCGTCGTTGAGAGAAGCCCCACACGCGGAGCAGTTAGTCATCGTTTATCCCTCAAGCCTCCTGCCTCCCGAAAGAGTTCCTTCGCTTACGCCGAATCGACGCCGTCCATGACCAGGATGTAGGTCCACCGCCAAAGCTCGTTGTCGCTGGCAAAGCTGCGCGCGGCTTTTGCGTTTCCGGTACGCGCTGCACTTCCTATCGTCCGCCCCGCAGCGCTTTGACCTCGTAGCCGTACTCCTTGAGCAGCCGCGCGACCGAACCCATCTCGAGAGTCTGTCTCTGCAGCGCCCGCCAGCGCACCTGCTCGGTGACGCGGAAAGTGCGGATCGGGCCGCGCGCAGTGCAAGAGATCCCAATCCTCGTGGTACACGATCCGCCGGCCGAGAATCGGCGGGAAGCGTCCCATGATGATGCACAGATCGCGCGTTCAGGCCCCGGACCTCGTCGGGATTCAAGAGCGCCCGGCTCATCATCTGCGTCGAGTAGCTGGTCGAAGTTTGAATCGACGTTCTCTGAGATTTGCACAACGGCGAATTCCTGCGATGGGCGCAACCGACGTGCCGACGGTTGTTGAGACGTTCGTGTGCTCGACCGTCGAGGTGCCCAGCATCTTGCTGATATACTCCGCCGTGAAATTGTCCATGACGCCGAAGCACGTCATCGCCTGCGAATTGCCGATGAACGTCTCCCAATGGTCGGGGTAGTCGCGCTTCAGTTGATTGAGGTCCTGCGCGAAGGCCCACATGATCATCCCCAGCCCGGCCATGAGGCCGTAAGCCTGCGCGACCGCGTTCAGCTTCCCGATCGTCCCAAACTCGTCGAGCACGAACAGCGCCGGAAGGCCGGTTACTGCGGTCTTTCGAGCGACCTCGATCCTCCGGCCCGCGCGCGACCGCGCGGATCGCGATCGAGACCATGAGCCGGAGCCACCGCGCATAGGTTTCCAGCTTGTCGGGCGGCAGCACCAGATATATCGAGATGTTCCCCCCGCACAACTCCTCGAAACTGAAATCCGAGGTTTCCATGTTCCGCGTCAGAACCTCGCTGTCGAGAAATCCCGTCTGCGTGCGCGCGGTCGACATGACCGAATTGATCTCGTTGGTTTCGGCATCGAAGCGCGCGAGCTTCGGTTCTCGCGATGCTGCCCGGCCCCAAGTGCCTGCGCGTCTTTAATCGCGACGCCGCAATTCCGGTCCGGGAAGCGAGAGCAGCCCGCGCACGAGACCGAGCGAAGCCTGCGCCCGGTACTGCGGACTCTCGACCACGAACGCGATGAGGCCGGCCACCAGCTCGCGGGCGCTGTCGTCCCAATGCGGATCTCTGCTGCTCTGGCTGATGATGAGCGCGTCCGCCAGATAAGCGAGATCGTCGACATACTCGTCGGATTCGGGATCGAGGATCGAGAGCGGATTGAATCGCGCGATCGTTTCGGAGACTCCCCGCCATCGACCCATAGCGGCGATTGACCTCGCCCCAGGGATCGACGATGACCGTTTTCTGGCCGAGCACGTCGCCGCCGGTACGCGGCCGTGACCCAGGCGTTCTCGCCCTTGGGATCGACGACGAGAACGGACCCCCGGTAGATGAGCAGGTTGGGAATGATGAGCGAGACGCCCTTTCCCGAACGCGTCGGCGCAATCGAGATCATGTGCTGCCGGGCGGGCGCACATGCAGATAGCCGTGGACGTTCGGGCATTCTCCGAGCAGCAAAAAACGCCCCTGCAGGGAGAGCCCGCGTTCCCGATCGGGGTGTAGCGCCAGTTTCCGTGGTCCGTCTCCATGCCGCCGAGCCGAGCACCGTTGACATGAGGCCTCCAAACGACCGTCACTGCTGCTTAATCGGATAGTCCAGCCCCGCAATGCAGGGCGTGGTGGCAATTTCCTTGATTCGCGCTCTCGTCGTTGGGTCGAGCACGTTCAGAAAGACGCAGGTTGACGGCGGTTTTCCGAGCTGACGGTGGACGACGGTAAAGCTGATCTCCAAGAGACGCGGCCCGCTCGAAAGCGTCACCGGAACAACGGTCAACCTCGGCGCGCGCCGCATCATCGCCGGTGTAATCGCCTGGAGGACGGCCGCGTTGTCAGCGTCGTACGGCTTGACCCAACTGGCCTGCAGATGGGCGGGATTGGTCACATAGGACCAGAACCAGACCATCCCGATCAGACCCACCATGATGATAAGCACCAGCAAGCCCGCCGGGAATCGCTTCGCGGGTTTGGCGGCCGTGACCTCTGCTGCCGGCAGGATTCCAATGCCGGGCGGAAGTGGCGGGATGAACCGCGCCGGTGTGACCGGCACGCCTCCTCCGGGTATGGGCGCGAGTCCTTGCTCTGACATAAGACCTCTGCAAGAACAAACGAAGAATATGATGGCTTAAGGTCCGGGTTTGCCTCGCCGCCAGCGGCGCTGGAAATTATACTATGGCCCGCAACGGGCTAGCCCCGGCCCGTCTCCAGGCCATATCCGGGCTCCCCCAACCCCGCCAAATTCGTTTCGGATACGGAATCCTTAATTACTTTCAAAACGGCGGGTTAGCGTGAATAGATTTGATATGGAAACAACAATTGGGGAGAAGGATCGTGAGCAACAACCAGACTTCGCACATCACAGTGACCTACACAGACAGCGGCAACGAGACCACGAGGATCTACGCGATCAGCAAGGACATACAGAGCGAGCTGGACCGCCTCATTAGGAAGCCAACAGGCGAAGATTTGCAGGCATGGCTTGAAGACAGGGGATGCGAACTCGATTGCTCCGATGGACCGGCTATGGTTTGGCATCAGGGCACCGGCTTCAGCTACGAAGGGTATTACCGCGATGGCAAGAAACACCGGGAGGACGGTCCCGCACTTGTCATGCGCCGTCCCGACAGCTTTACGATCGAGAACTATTACCGCGATGGCAAGGAACACCGGGAGGACGGTCCCGCACTTGTCATGCACCTAGCCAATGGCACGATGGTCCACGCAGGCTATTACCACGATGGCGTCTGGCTACCCGACCCTGAACCGGCTGGCGTACTTCGCCGCGCCGTTGCCAGTTTACGACGCTTCACAATCTAGGTAACTCCCGACGACTGAGTCCCCAACCGGGCCGTTATTGCATCCCGTCCGAGACATCGAGTGCCCTAAAAATCCTGCGCTCCGAACAACCCAGCCATTAAGCCGGACGTGGTCCCTTGGCGTCCGGCCCTCCCCTCGCCTGCTGCCCCGGACGTGCCGGTGTCGCTGGTTCGTCTGCCGCCGCCTCCCTTGCTTCCTCAGCCCCGGCGGCGTCTGCCGCTTCCTTGGCATCTGCAGCGGCTTTCTTCGCCGCCGCTCGCATGGCGTCCTGAAAAGCTTGCTCGTCCAGGAGATCGGGTATCACGGTTCTGTGTTTTGGTTCGGTCACGGCTTTGTTCAAGGCGTCGCGCACGGCCTTGCGGAACTGCGGATCGACTCGGATGTGCGCCATCACGCCAGCTCCTACGACGATCTTGCGATGATTGTCGCGCTTGCGTTCCTCAACGCGCTGTCGCGTCTTGAGTTCGGCCATCCTGATCCTCACTTGCTCAGCCTTCTTTTGTTCTTCAGCAATCAGCTCCTGCGTTGTCTTGCGGGTTTGCGCCATATCTCCCCCTATCCGGCTATTATCACCCCGAAATGCGCATCTGGGCACGCCGAATCCCGGAATGTGCGGCGCAGTAAAGACGCAAGGCGTCCCAGGCATACTCAGAGTTACAAATCGCGCTACGGCCTGCGGACGTGCGCTTTACTTAACGAGCCGGATATCCGGAGGAGGTAAACAAGCCAACAGCAAGGCCCTCTCCTCTGGGTCTGTCACCCCTTCCAGAATAAGCTTTCGCGTTGACGCGCGAAACGCGCTATCCACTTTGGCATGATTGAAAACGGCGGTTCCCACGAGGAAATGGCCGCGAAGCGCCCGGTTCAGTTCAACGTGCTCCGCGATCCATCGACGGGGTATTCCGCATTTCCTGTTCATCGCTGCCCCCTGGTTGTTGGCCTCCTGAAAAGCATATCCGGATATGTTTGCCGTTTGTTTAATGGAGTGCATACCGGGGTATGCCGTCGGAGAAAAAACAGCGCAAACCAAAATAACGAGAAGTTCTTGAGATTGCCGACCACCTCGGGGCTCTTGCAAATCTTAACGTCAGCGGCAGCCCGTTAACCTTTGCCGCCCGTTTTGCGTTAGCCGTGCCAGATTGCATACAGGGGTATGCAGCGCGTTTGCCGAAAAGCAACTTCCCGGCGGTAAGATAGCTAAAACTTGGCAGTACCAAACCGCGAACGAAAATTGCCCATGCCGCCGAAACTGCTTCACGACCGGAGGGAAGTGCGCACTTATACGTCGCAGGGCGACGTGTGCGGCAAAGCTCCGCCTCTGCACTCGGGCATGGGCTTTCGCGCCCCTGCACCCACGACGATGGGCGTGCCTGCCCCTCGACCCAGCCCAACCCTGCGCGGTTTGGATACGCGCCAGGGCCTTCCCGCCCTGGACCTGGACTCAGAAGGGCCTTGCCCCTCCGAGACCTCCCGCGCCAGGGCTTCCGCGCCCCGACACCCACGGCCAGCGTTTCCCCGCTGGACCAGGACGAGCGCTTCCGCCGCTCGACCACGGGCTGGTGACACATGGCAGACTACCATTTCGCCGCCAAGATCATCTCGCGCAGCCGAGGCCAGAGCGCCGTTGCCTCGGCAGCCTACCGCGCGGGCGAGCGCCTGGAGGACGTGCGCCTCGGCAGGACCTTCGACTACCGGCGGCATCTCGGCGTCGTGCATACGGAAATACTCGCCCCCGACAATGCACCTGACTGGATGCGCGACCGCTCACAGCTCTGGAATGCCGTCGAGAAGGCCGAAAAGCGCAAGGACAGCCAGCTTGCCCGCTCCCTCGACATTGCACTTCCGCACGAACTGAACCTTGAACAGAACCTCGAACTGCTGCGCGGCTTCGTCCAAGAGCAGTGGGTTGATCGCGGCATGATTGCCGACATCGCCATCCACCTGCCAGGCCGCACCGGCGACATCCGCAATGTTCACGCCCACGTCGCGCTGACCACGCGCGAGATTACCGGCTCCGGCTTCGGCCAAAAGGAGCGGGACTGGAACGACAAGCAGGAACTCATCGAGTGGCGCAAGGCATGGGCCGACCACGCCAACCGTATTCTGGAACGCGAGGGGTTCGAGGAGCGCATCGATCACCGGAGCCTTGTAGATCAAGGGATCGACCGCGAGCCGACGACGCACATCGGCCCCGGCCCCAAGGGGATGCACCACCGAGGCGTTTCCTCCGATCGCGTCCAGCAGAACCGGGACATCAAGACCAGCAACGACAATCTCGCGCTCCTCGAAAAGGAACTTGCCGAGTCCGAACAGCGCCTGGCCGCACTCCGACAGCAGCTCGCAGCCGAACGGATGGAGCAGATCCAAAAGACCGTCCGGCACGCCGATGACGTTTGGGAAAGGGCCGAAGAGCGTCAGCGCCAGCTCCTTAAGCCCGAACCCCCTACCGAACCGGAGCCGCCGGCCCCAGCCAAACCGTCCGAACCTCCGCCCCAACGCCCCGACAGCGCGGCCCATCCCACTACGCCATCATCGACAAGCAGAACTACAAGGCCCGCGCCGAGGACGAGCAGAAGCAGAAAGGCCGATCGCGAGCGGGAAAAAGAAGAGCAAGAGCGAGAACGAAAGCCGGACCGGGAACGATGACGCGCTCCGGCGTCGCGGACCAGCCGGAGCGAACAAACCAATTCCTCCGCCCCTTCCCTCTCCTTCTGGGAACCCTGTTGGGCATGTTCAGGCCGGGCAAACACCTGCGCGCCATCTTCCGGCAGGTTGCCTGGCTCTTGACGGCCTGCAACCTGCCGTCACAACTCAGAACACTGTGGCGCTTGGTCGCCCGCGAAATGACGGTGCCCCGCTTCCACCACTCCAAGCGGCCCCGCAAGGTCAAAGCCCCGCGTCCGTTTTGACTTACTCGGGATTTGATTGTTTCACGGTTGGATCGGCGGGCAACTCATCGAGATGCAAAGAGTGAGACGCCGCGTAGAGCTTCTGGAGCAGTTGAACGATGTGCTCGTGAAGCCGGGTCACCATGATGTACGCTCCCATGATTCCCCGGTCTGTCGTGGCCACGCGCAGGCACTCGTTGAAGTAGCCGAGCATGATCTCATCTTGGCTGAGTCCGGATTTCTCCAGCCAACTGGTGACAAATATAAGGCGCTGGCCAAGATCGTAATGGCTGCTTTGCGCGATGTCCTTTGGCGCTTCGGCATTCAGCCACTCTGGTTCTTTCCGCTCCATGACCTCCCCTTCGTTTACAATGACGAGCGGGCAGTATGGACGACACCTCAAAATCCGGTCAATCCAGGTCGCAAACGCCCGAAGAGATACGAGCCGAGCGCATCGCCGCCATTGCCGATCCGAAGCTGCGGCAGGATTGTGATGCGATCGTCAAGGCCCGCGACGCCAAGCTCGCACTTGAGCGCGACAGGCAGCAACAAACTTACGACAAGCGGGTCAACGAGTTGCGAGCCCTAATGATCAAATCCGCCAATGCCCCGCAGCTCACGCCCCCAGGAATGCGCTCACCCTATCTTGGTAGGGATGGCCATGCACTGGCGACCAACGACGCCAAGGCCCAAATCCAGACGCTCGACCACAGCTACCTTAAGAATGTCGCCAAGGAGTACAACGACAAGATCGACAAGCGGCTCGATGCGCCGCGCGAGAACGAAGCCGCACGCGAACCCGCGCGACTCCCATCGGCGGAGCTTCAGCGAAGCACCGTGGTACCCATGAAGCCCGTGCGGGCACCAAACCGCTACGCGGAGCTGATCGAAAAGCAGAACTATGCCGAGCGTGCAAACCAGGCCGAACCCAACCGCGAGAAAGAAATGGACCCCACCCGCCAACAGCAACGGCAGCGCGGACTCCAACGGTAAGGCGCATCGGCCCGAAAATCGGTAAGTGCCCTGGCGACTTTCACATTCACTTGCACAGTTTCACATTTGTCGAAGGTAACTAGGTTTATTAGCAGCATCTTACAAGCATACTCATAGCACTTAAAATCCGCAGACCCGCAAGGGTTGTGGGGGTTCGAGTCCCCCTCTCGGCACCATGTAAATAAATGTAAATAAGCTATTTAGACGCTGATACCGCCAGCGATTTCCGTCCTGTGAAAATCTTCCTGGGAGTGCTGGTGATACTTTTGGGGATACTTTGTTCCGGCTTGTATCCCGGCACCCGGATCAGGTCCACGGCGGCGTGTAACGTGTTCGGCGCCAGATGAGCGTAGCGAGCGGTGATGGCGACCTCCAGTTTCCGCATTGCCTCTGCAATGTCCGTCTGTGAGACGATGGCGTAACGCTCGAAGACCCTCCGGGTTCTCCAGCCCCCGATTTTCATAATCACGCCCTCAGCGACTCCAGCCCTTCGGAGGTTCCGGGCAGCTGTTCTGCGGAGATCGTGGAAGAGCAACTTCGGAACTCCAGCCGCAATACAGGCATTGCGCCACGTCTCCCGGACACTCCGATTGTCGGCGATCGACAAAATTCCAGACCTACTGGAGAAGCTAAGCAAGGAAGCTCTGCAAACAACGGAACAGATAAGAGCAAAACTTGCTGAGGCTAAGGAAGTTGCAGGGGTTGTCAAACAAGCTGCTGAGGGACCGAAGCGAGGGTTTTCACAAGACCGCAAGTCCCCTGTGCTGCCCGAGGAGCGTATGAAATGAGCCCCTCCGCGTTGGTAATCTTCTTGGCAGTCCTTTTTGTTATAGCGGCAGCGTGTCTCATCTTCTACGCCCTGCATTGCAAGCATGAGGTGCGCGCTGAACTCTCGCACGGCTCAACCCTTTTCAAACTGGAAGCAAGAGGGCGCTCCGGGCGTGGTCTCCGACGAGGTGGTAAGTAACAGCCGCTCGGACCACAAGAAGCTAGAAAACAAACGCGAGCCTGAAAGAGTTTAACGATTTTGCATACGTTCTGGCATTCCCCGCTCTTGGCAGGAGTCGTTTCCGCGCAGTCGTCCGTGTCTCTATAAAAAGGGAGGGGGGTCAAAACGCCTCCCCGACGCCCATAGCGAATGTATGACCGTCCACGCCTTGCGCGAGATCGGCTCGAAGGTTGACGTGATATTTCTTACTCAGCTCAAATCGCAATCCACCTCCGCCGCTTGGCAGGAAGTGGCTACTTTGCACCATCTGTGACAACTCATTCCCTTCAGGGATCACTCCGCCTATTCCGCCGAATACGACCAGGCCAAATCTCTTCGGCAAGACCAGTCGGTACTCTAATTGTGTTGCGAGCATGAAGCGAGTAAAGTACTGTCCCGCTGTATATCCTCGCAATTCATTGCCGGTCCCGTAGATGCAGTTCCCATAAAAGGGCGGCTTCCCGCCTGTCCCGCAGAAATAGCCATCGTAGGCGAGGACCTGCTTTTTGGTTAAACTCCAATATTTGTCGAACTCGGATCTGTAGGACTGGAAAGAGTATTTGCTGCCTAGGGTTTCGGAAAAGAAATCAGATGTAAAAGTAAAAAAAGTTCCGCTGAGAGGGTAGAAATGGTTAGGTCTGGTATCCCGAGTCAGCCGGGCGCCGACAGCTGTGAGGTTTGTATGGAGCCCGACTTCCTCGGGGATCGGAAAGTTGCTGACATCATTCGGTTTGACCGTAAGAAACGAACGCCCCGTAATAAATCGAGGGCCCGCAAAAAATTTCCACCTTATGCGGCGCAGGAATTCCCCAAGGAACGCCTCACCCGTCTGCGTCAGCGGTAACTTGAGACCGCTGTAAATTCCGCTGCCATATATGTTGTAGTCTATATTTCCGTGGACGAAACCAGACGTAATCTCATACGTGTTCTGTTTCAGGAACAGTTGCCCCCCTACGCCAAATCCCCGGCTGCCATTATTCGTAATCAAGCCGGCCGCCCCTATTGTAGAAGGGGGAGAAACCTTGTCTTTCGTACTGAAAGGGAAGATATAGCCCAGGACCGGAATAATTCCGCTTCCTATTGCTGGGCTCGAAATGGGCAGGGGAGCCACGACAATGGACCCTCGGGGTTGAGGCTTCTTCTTGCCTTTCTCCTCCTCCCCTTCCTTGTCCTCTTTCTCTTTTGGCGTTTCCTGACTAGGCCGGATTCTGGACGGAGGGTCGAGTTTCCTCGGGTGGGCTGGCTGGCGGAGTATCTTGCGCGAACGCGCGCATATTCAGACCGATAAGCAGTGTCGCAAAAAGGAGCAGAGCGAGAGGGCGATGAAAGCTCATTTACCCCAACCTTTAATTTGTGCTTTTTCTGTGTGTAGCGCCGGGTCTATGGGCCTTGCGCAGATGTTCCACAAATGCCGCATCCAAGGATGGCTTCGCGCCTTGCGAGAACGGGTGTCCACAAATAGAACAGCGCCGCAGATCGCCGTCGGTAACCAAATGCGGCAGAGATTCGAGTCTCTTCTCCCTCGCCTCCCGAGCGTGATCAACAGCATCCTGAGCCTTCTTGTGCAGGTCTTCCAGATCAAACGGGCTCTTGGATTCCATGCCCCAAGTCTACGCCGTCCGCGCTGAAGCGGACGGTGGATTTTGCATACGTTCTTGACATTCCCCTGGTACGCCCATTGCGGGGGGTGGCGGCAACCGCTTCCTCGTTTGGCGGACATGAAAAAGCGCCGCTCTCACGGCGCTCTCTCGTTCTCTGATGTTGCCCGATTTTCTATGCCCGGACTATGCCCGACGACTCGGCAAGCTCCCGATGTCACCGCATGTAAACTGCTGAAACTTCGTTGGGCACCACCCTTGAGATAGACTTAACATCCGCAGGGACGGAAGTCCTGTGGGGGTTCGAGTCCCCCTCTCGGCACCATCTCGATAGATGCCAGGCTGCCCCGATTGCGCGAGATTCGGTCTGGCGCCGTCGCGACCGGGCAATTCGATGCGCCATACGACATATTGGGAAGGTCACAGTTAGGTAGTCGCCGATGTGGCTGCGGGCGGTAACATCGGTGCTCATCCCCTGAGCGAAGTTTGCCCCATGATGTTTCACACCCACAGCGCTGCGGAGCCGCCCACCCATTCCAGATTCTTGTTGTGATCGACGCCCATCATCATGCCGCGGCCCATGCGCACCAGCGGCAGCACCGGTGTAAGCTCGCCGCCTTGTTTTTCAGGGCCCCCGGCGCGCCCGCGGTTGGTGCGCTGGGGTGATTCGGGCCACACGTACATCATGCGAATCTCCATCTGCGTGGGCCCGTGCGGTGTCTCAATCACCGGCTCGAATTGCAAGCGTTCCTGCAGGATATAGTTGTGCCGCTGCTCGGGCGGAATGGCTTCAATATCCATCGGTGTGGGAGCGAACTTGATCCCCACCCCGGCGAAAGAATACAGCGGCTTGAGAAGATAGTTCTCGTGGTCGTCCGGAAACGCGGGAAGCTGATCGAGGAACCAGGTCTTCGGCACGCAAGCGTGATCGAGGTAGGGAATGGAAAACTTGCTGATGCGGAAGTACCAGTTGGGATGTCCGGCCCATTCCACATCCAGATCGTCGCGCAGATCGAAAGGAAGAACTGTACCTTTGCGTTCCAGTTCGTCGACGATGCAGCGGTTGTAGATGCGCTGCACTTCGATGTCGCGCCCGTGCTTGCGATAGGTCAGCTTATTGCCGCGCTTCGTCAGCGAAAGAATATTTACGATGGCGATGCCCAGTTCGCGTTGCGTGAGTAGAAAATCCGGCAACGTTTTCTGATGCTCCGGGTCGATCTCCATCAGAATGACGTTCTCCGGATCGTGATCGGCCACGATGAGCTGCCGCATCAGCCGCCAATAGGATTCGCGATCCAAGCCGCTCAGGTAGATTCCCAGCTCCGGCGACAGATCGTACGACTCGATGTATTGGTGCGCGCACGTGGGCTGATAGGCATAGAGGGAAGGGAAGGCCTGCAGCTCAACCAGCTTGGGCTCAAGCTCGCCGTTCGGGTCGCGGACCAGGCCGAAATCCACGGCCACAAACATCGGCAGCGGAGATTCGTTCGGCACGTTGTAGAGGGCGGGAACGGAGGCGTCGGAGGCGCGCCGGTAGTCGGGACTGTCGAGCAGTTGCGTGACCAATTCACGGCCGTACTGCGCCATCTGGTCCAATAGTGCGCGGGGCACGAAGCACGGCGTCTCCGAGACGCGGAACTCGATCGCAGTGCCGCAGGCGGTGTCCAGGCTGCGCAGGAATCGTTCGTACTTCTCAGCCGTGAATTTGCGATTGAATTCCTCGCGCAGCGCCGGGAATCATTTTTCAGGCCTCGATGAGGAATCGACCTTTCTCCATGATCTGCCGGCCGTCAACCCAGATATCGAAATGCGTTCCCACAACATCGATGTGCGTCGAGGAATACCAATCCGCGCCGGTGTGCGCGCCGTACGGGTTGCCGAAGGCGATGTGGACGCCGGGAAACTTTTCGTCCTGGAGAATCTGCCCGATCACATGGTCCAGCTCGATGTTGGTGCCGATGGCGAACTCGCCCACCAGATCGCTGTTTTCGTCGGTGTGGGTGTAAGCCCAAAATTCCTGCTCGAGCTCTTTGTTGTCGCTGGCAATTTCGGTGATCCGATTTTTCTCCATGCGGATGGTGAGCGGCTGCCGCGCCAGGTCCTGATACTTTTCGCACAGATAGTCGCCGACCACGCCGTCCACTACGCAGACGCCGTTCACTTCACCGGGCGTGGTGAAGGTCTCGCCGCCGGGCAGATTGCCCCATTTGTCCGGGCTGATAATGCCGCTGGTCTTCACCCAGCGATAGTCGGGATTCAGCTTTGCGGTGAAATCGCTGCCGGCAGGATTCGTCGCGCGAATTTCTTTCGCCTTGCTCACCAGCTCCATGACCTTGCGGCTCAGCGCGTCCACTTTGTTGTAGTCCGCGCGCATACCTTCCAGCATGATTTGCCGGTTGATGTTGACCATGTGCGCGTGCCGCATGCGCCGACGGTTGACGATGTCGGTCATTTCCATGCGCGACTTCAGCTCATTGCGCTGCGCGTGAACGGCGAAGATGCTGACGTTGCTGGTCTCCATGTCTTCGGCGATCTCCGCGGGCAACTGCGTGAGCGGACGCGGCGCGAGGTCTTCCATCACGAACGCCTTGAAGGGCGAGCCGAGCTGCGCCAATTCATGCGCAAGGCTGGCGCCGATTTCGCGGCAGTCGTTGTCCGTGATCAGCGTGACCTTCTCGCTCGGCGTGATGCGAAGGCAGGTGTAGACCGCGTTGTGGGCGCCGGGCGAGAGCTCGGGATCGAAGGAGACTTCGTGTGAGATCGGCGGGTGAGTGGGTCAGTTCAGTGACGGATTGAATCAAGCGGATTCCTTTCTATGTTTACTTTCGCGCGGCGGAGGTTTCCATTACTCCTACCTTGGTCTCGCCGACAATATAATCGACTACCTTCTTCAGGTCGCCGGTTTCCTGGTATACCTTCAACTGGCGGTCGGCGCCGGTGCCCATCTCGAGCATCTGGTGAATGTAATTGATTTCTTCCCGCGAGCCAAGCTCATCCACCACGTCGTCGATCAGCTCCAGATATTCCATCATGAGGTCGCGTTCCGGCACTTCCTCTTCCTTGCCGAAGTCGATCAGCTTGCCATCGATCCCGTAGCGCGAGGCGCGAAACTTGTTCTCGGAAATCAATGCGCGGCCATAGATGCGGTAGCTCTTATTGGATGCATGCAGCTTGTAAAGCATGGCCATGGTCGCCTGAATTAATGCGGCGATGGCCACCGTCTCATCCAATCGCATCGGGATATCGCACACGCGCACTTCCAGCGTGTTGAAGAAGGGATGCGGCCGGATGTCCCACCAAATCTTTTTGCCGTTATCGATGCAGTTGGTGCGCACCAGCAGCGCAACAAAGTTCTCGTAGTCGGACCAGTTGGAAAACGTGTCTGGAATACCGGTGCGCGGGAAGCGCTCGAACACTTTGCAGCGATAGGATTTGAAGCCGGTCTGCATGCCCATCCAGAAGGGCGAATTGGTGCTGAGCGCCAGGATGTGCGGCAGGAAGTAGCGCATCGAGTTCATGATGTGAATGGCGGCGTTGCGGTCTTCGATCCCGATGTGGACGTGCAGCCCGAAGACCAGATTGGCCCGCGCGATCAACTGCATGTCCTCGACCACCCTCAGGTAACGCTCGTCGGGATAAATCTCCTGCACCTTCCAATCGGCAAAGGGATGGGTGCTGGCCGCGGCCAGCCACAATCCGTTTTCGGCAGCCAGCGTAATCATCTGCTGGCGCAGCGAGCGGATATCCTCTCGCGCCTCTTGGATGTTGTGGCAGACTTTGGTCCCGACCTCGATGACCGCCTGATGCATCTCCGCCTTGACCGACTCCTGCAAGGCGCGCTTGGCCTTGGAAAGCATCTCCGAGGCGATGTGCGAGCGCAGGTCGCGGCTCTCGGGATCGATCGTTTGATATTCCTCTTCGATGCCGATGCTCAGGCTTGGCCGCTCCATCTGCTCACCCCCTGCCCGCTCGCTTGCGCAATAGATTGGATGCAGCCGGCAAGCTTTCTTCGGCCCGCTTCCGCAGCCTCCGGTTCCGGCGCGACGGATGTCCCATTTAAGAATGCACTCCAGCGATACT
Source organism: uncultured Acidobacteriaceae bacterium (assembly GCA_963713465.1). Taxonomy (GTDB): domain Bacteria; phylum Acidobacteriota; class Terriglobia; order Terriglobales; family Acidobacteriaceae; genus Bog-257. Next base: position 43,894 of record CAVQLZ010000025.1, on the reverse strand, counting down.
CGGGCGCCGCTCTGCCCGTGTGCTCCCAAGCCTTGCGCACGGCCAACTCGGCGACGGCGTTGACGATCCAGTTGAAGTTGTCCTGCCCCACCGAATTCACGTCCGCGTCGGGCGCGGGATTCATGAAGTCGATGGCATAAGGAATCCCGTCTTCGCAGGCGAATTCCACGGTATTCAGATCGTAGCCCAGGGCGCGGCACAAAATGATGCAATCGTGTTCCACGCGATCGATCAGCGCGGGATCGGTGCGCGGCGGGTTCTTCACATAGCGCTCGTGGAAGGGCAAGGAAGGATCGTAGTGCATGATGTGCACCCGCTCCTGTCCCACAACGTAGCAGCGGAAATATTCCTTGAAGTTCACCCCGCGCTGCAGGGTCATGCAGAGATCGCGCGACTGGTCGTAGGCGTTGAAGAACTCCTCCGGGGAATTCACTTTGTACACGTCCTTCCAGCCGCCGCCGTCGAAGGGCTTGAGGAACGCCGGGAAGCCGACATAGCTGAAGATGCTGTCCCACGGCATGGGATATTGCAGGTTGCGCATGGATTGGTCGGTGGTGCCCGGCGGATGTTCCTTGTGCGGCAGCAGAACGGTGGGCGGGATGGCCACGCCCAGTTTATGGCCCAGCGCATAGTTGAAGAATTTGTCGTCGGCGCTCCACCAAAAAGGATTGTTGATGACGGTGGTACCCGAGAGCGCGGCGTTCTTCAGGTAGCCGCGATAGAAGGGAATGTCGTGGGAGATGCGGTCGACGATGACGTGGTAGGGCGAAGGCTCCGCCATGCGCACTTCCCCGACCGTGGCGAGTTCGGCTTCCACCTCCGCTTCGCCCATGAAATTAATTCGGTCAACCAGCGCAGGCGGAAACGTGGTCTCCATGCCGAAAATGACACCGATTTTCTTCACCGCAGCTCCTTCAGTACAGTAAGAGTTTTTCTGGATCGATACGATGGCTATTTACGGAGGGCCCGCAAAGACGCGATGGGGCGCACATTTATTGTAGGCGAAATTGCGCAAGGAAAGAAGCAGTCGAGTGAGGGAATGATCAGCCGGAGCGGCATTGGCAACGATGCGACTCGCGACAACCGGGCCGGAGGTGGGTTGGCGAATGCTATAATTTTTTTGGCCACGGTGGGTGTAGTTCAGTGGTAGAACTCCGGACTGTGGCTCCGGCTGTCGAGGGTTCGAATCCCTCCACCCACCCCAATTTTTCCGCGATGTTCCATCATCTTCAGCGTTCATCCAAGCTTGCGTGCCTGCACTGAATCTTGAAACCCATCGGTCGTTTTGTGCCGCCGGCTAAAGTCGGCTCTGGCGAGAGGTAAAGAGCTTACTCGGCAGGAGTAAACTCGTGCCCTGACTCATGCCCTCCGACTCGGAGTTTTTCGGCAGCCTCTCAAGCCGTGCCCTTTCAAAACCGAGGCTTGATCAGTTTTTATAGCAGATCGTTGGGCACGCGGCGGCCGTAGGCGCGAGTAGGCCAGCGGGCTGCGTCGGCGTCTCCCAGTCGTGCGCCGACTCCCGCGGTGTAGATGATCGACTCCGTCACGCCGTCGATCTGGAGATCGCTTTCAATTTTCGAGTCGGCCAGCGCCATGGTGCAGAAAGGCGCCAGGCCAAGCCAGGTGGCAACCAGGCAGAAGGTCTGGCACAAGTGTCCGGCGTCGATGAGGACGATGCGATAGGCGCGCGGCCCGGGATATTTCCACTGCGGCCGCGCGAACACCGCGGTCATCAGCACCAGCGCCGCAGCATCGTCGAACCACCACTGGCCGTTCAGATAGCTGGAGATCTTCTTAGGCGAGGCGCCTGGGCGCAGCAGCTCCAGGCGATGATTGCCCGCGTGGTAGTGATACAGCCCACGCTCCAGGCCGCGAACGCGCCGCGCCAGCACGTAAGCTTCAATCGGGTGTCGCGACCCGCCGGAGGGCGAGGTCTTCAGGGCCACGCGTCCGATGCCGGCGATATCCATCCACGACTGCACGCCGAAGGTGAGTCCCAGCAAGGTGGCAAGCTCGTCGAGTTGCAGCGCGGCCTTCGAGAATTGCCGCCAGGTGCGCCGCTCCGAGCAATACGCCCGGGAACTCTCCTCCGGTTCGCGGCGCGGGCAATGGGATTTGCCGGTTTTCGGGATAGCTCTTGAGCGGCGGCGGCATGGGCTTCACCCGTGCGCGGCGTCGCAACTTTCGCACCGAGTCTTCCGGCTCGATAGGAGCATTGGAATTCTTCGTCGTCATGTGGAAGTACGACGCTGTGGGACTCCAGTCGCTCCACGTCGCGAGCGCCTCGGCGCGCTTATCGGGCGGTGCACCGGAGCGCTCCACCAGACCGAGACGAATCAGTTCGGAGAGCGCACGCGCCAGAGAATCGGCGCTGAATTGTGGGAGGCTCTGGGCGAGCGCTGCCGCAGGACGCCAGTCGTCGAAACAACTGAGGATATCGAAGGCGATGGGCGCGGCGGCAACGCGCGTGAGTGTAGCGTAGTTTTCGAAGATGAGCTGCCGTTCTTCCCAATAGCAAACCAGATAGGGAGAGCGGCGATACAGTTCACTCAATTAGATACGGGCTCCACGTCTCAGCAAGGCCAGATGTCGTCAATGATGCGCTTACAGTTGTTGACCAACTTCAGCTTCGCATCAGCGTTGGCCACTCCACCGCCCTTGAGCTTCTTGCTGGCATCGGCGAGGGCCTTCTGGATATCGCTGTGGATTGACTCGCTAGTGGCTGATGCGGACTGCGGTTTGACTTGCGACGTTTTCTTAGCAGGCATCTCGAACCTTTCCGTGATAAGCGTTGTTGAAGATGAGCGAGTGTAGTTTTGCCGCGACGGGCCTGTCAACCCCACGGGCCAGCGACTCGGTTATTTGGGCGCCTTGCCGGCCGCTTGCGCCACGCGCTCGATTAACGCCTGAAAGCGCGGATCGCCGCGTAAGGGTGCGAACTCCGGCTCCGTGTTCAGCACCATCATCCACTCGGTGCGCTCGTCGAAGGCCTGGTCGAGGAAAGCGAAGGCACGTGTCTTGTCGCCCAGGCCCATGTACACCAGTGCGCTGAAAATCGGCGAGACATAACGAGTGTGCGACAGCTCCTCGAGCTGGGCCGCGATGGCCAGCGCCTTGTCCCGCTTGCCCGCACGTCCATAAGCGTCACCCAGCACACCCAGATTGCGCAGGGCTGATGGCGCCAACGAGCGCGCCCGCTCCAGTTCCTGTATCGCCTGGTCGAGCTTGCCGCTGGCCAGATAGGTTTGTCCCAATATCGCCGGCACCTCCCAGGCGCGCGGTTCGTCCTGCTTGATCTGTTTCAGCATGGCCACCGCGGTGTCATAATCGCCGCGGAAGTAATAGAGCCGGGCAATATTGACTCGGACCCGCACGGAATAGGGATCGAGCTGATGCGACCTTTGCAACTGCTCCAGGGCTTCGGTAAACCGGCCCATGTGCCCCAGGATCATCCCGTACCATTCGCGCGCAACGGCGTAGCTGGGATCGAGTTGGATCGCACGGGTAAACTCGTCAACTGCGCGCGAGCTGTCCCATTCATAGGTCCACTCGATGATGCCCATGGACGCGTGCGCCTGGGCCAGGGAATTGTCCAGTTGCAGCGCTTTTTTGGTTGCGGCCTCCGCCAACGGCATGCCCTCGCTGGGAGGCAATTCGCTGGCGCTGACCAGCAGAGTGTACGTGTCCGCCAGTCCCGCCCAGGCGAGCGCGGAGGTCGGATCCTGATCGATCGCCTTCTTGAACTCGGCCAACGCTTCGCGCAAGTCGTCGGGCGCGCGCCGGTTCCATAGATACATGGCGTGCAGATAGGTCTCGTAGGCGCGCGGGTCCACTACCGGCCGGCGCGATAGGTTGGCCGATTCCTGCGCCGATAAGTGCACTCGGATTTCGCCCGCGATCGCCTGTGCGACCTCGCTCTCCAGGCTGAGAACGTTGCGCAGATCGCCCTGATAACTGTGTCCCCATAGGTTGCGGTCTTCCCGCGCATTCACCAGGTCGGCAGAGATTTTGACCTGCTCTCCCGAGCGCTGCACCGATCCCTCCACCACCGCGTCCACATTCAACTCCCGCGCAATCTCGGGCAATGGTTTGTGGGCGTTCTTGTAATTCATCGCCGAGTTTCGCGAGATGACCCGGAGCGCGCCGATGCTGGAAAGATCGTTGATGAGTTCTTCGGTAACGCCGTCGGCAAAGTACTCCTCGCTGCCGGTCGCGGGAGCGAAATCGGTAAACGGCAACACCGCGATGGAGTGAATTCCGCCTGCTCTGACGGGCGCCGCAATCCTTCGCCACACCAACGCACCCGCAACTGTAATCACCAGCAATGCTGCGATGGCCGCCGTTTTCCAGCGCCAGAACTTACCAGCCGCAATCGGATGCGTGCCGCTCGCTGAGACAGGAGGTTGCAGGCTGATGGTGATATTGCTTCCCGCCTGCACGCGCACCAGGTCGGAGCGCAGCTCGCGGGCCGACTGATAGCGCCGATCCGGATCGCGCTCCAGCGCCTTCAGCATCACCGCCTCTAAAGTCGGGGTGATTTGCTGGTTGAGCAGCGTCGGCCGCACCGGGTCGTAATGCAGAATGGCGTCAACCACCAGCGATGGCTGCTTGTCAGGAAAAGCGCGCTTGCCGGTCGCCATTTCATAGAGCACCGCGCCGGCGGCCCAGACGTTGGCGCGCGCGTCTGCCGGCTGGGCGCGCACCATCTCCGGAGCCATGTAGGGCAAGGTGCCGCTCACCGAGAGCTTCTCATCGAGACCTGAGGTTTCCGCCGTGGCATCGATGGGCGCCATCATCTTGGCCAGGCCGAAGTCGAGTATCTTGAGTTGTCCATCGAGGTTGAGCCGGAGATTGCCGGGCTTCAAATCGCGATGCAAGACGCCCGCCCGGTGCGCCGCTTCCAGGCCGCTCGTCAGTTGAATGCCGAGTTCCAGCACTTCCGCCTGCGGCAGCGGCTGGCCGCCGATTTTGTCATCGAGGGTGACGCCGGGAATGTACTCGGTGACCAGGTAGTCGACCCCATCCTGTTCCCCGAAGTCGAAGGCCATGGCGATGTTGGGATGATTGAGGCGGCCGATGGCCAGCGCTTCCCTGCGAAAACGCTCGCGGCTGGCGGGATCGCTGAACGCACCCGTGGGCAAGACCTTGACGGCGACGTTGCGCTGCAACTGCTCGTCAAGGGCGCGGAAGACGATGCCCATGCCGCCCGCGCCCACCTGCTCCAGCAGGCGGTAATGCCCGAACACGCGGCCAAGGCTGGGAGGTGGGGCTGACACTGCTTCAAACATTAGAATGCCGCGCGGCTAGGGTCAAACGCTAAGGAAGGGCGCGTGGCTCGGCGGCAGCGGCTAAGGTGAGCAACATCTTCCTTAACTATGTCGATTCGAAAGCTGCCGCTCGGTTCGAGAGCTGCTTCAGCTTCGTAAATTCCCGGTTACGAAGCGGCCCGGCGCAGACATCAGATGGCCTCTGGCTTGCTTCTAAAAAAATAGCCGCAGGGTAGTCCTCCTCCGGGCCGAGTCAAATGTGGATCTTCGCGCGAATGCGGCCAGCAATTCTGTTGCTGATTATCTTTGGCGCAGCGTCGGCCATTTCTTACGCGCAATCGGAAGGCTTGAGCCTGAACCAGATCGTCAGCCGCATGGAGCAGGCGCGAGCGGCCGAGCGCGACCACAACCTCGCCTACACGGTCGAGCGGGAGTACCAACTCGCTCCGGCAGGCGCGGCGAAACCCAGTGCTGACGTTGTGGCCGACGTCAGCTTCTTCCCGCCGTCAGCGAAGCAGTATGTCATCGTGAAGTCGGAAGGCAACGACCGCGGCGCGGGGATCGTGCGCCGGATACTGGATCACGAGGTCGCCATGGCAAATGATTGGCAGCCTCACGCCGTCAGCTCCGATAACTACGATTTTGCGCTATTGGGCCGGGAAGCGATCGACGGGCGCGAATGCTATGTTCTACAGCTCTCGCCCAAGCGGGATGCGGTAGAGCTGGTGCGTGGCAAAGCGTGGGTTGACGCCGTTAACTTCTCCATTCGCCGCATCGAAGGCGAAACTGCCAAGAGCCCGTCCTTGTGGGTGAAAAGGCTGAATGTCACGATCAACTTCGGACAGGTGAACGGGGTTTGGCTGGAAACATCGACGCAAGCCGTCGCCGATGTGCGTCTGGCCGGTACGCACGTGCTGACCTCGAGAGAGTTGGACGTACGCACGGCGACGCTGAGTGCCACGGCATCAAAACCTACCATGCCGCGCCGGAATCGCGAACATATTGTGGCTGATACCGCCGCGTGGGTCGCGCACTGAGTTCTTCAGCCGACGCCCACAATTCAAAACAACAACCATTTTTTTCTGCGTGTGCCGGTGACTTGGCGATAGACGGCTTCGTCGCTCAGGACTTGCTCCTGCCACGCGGTATTCCCAATGCTTCGGCCGGAGTAGTGATGGATGTAGCTTGCCCGCGCATAGGCGCAGCGCAAGCCGTTCCGCCGTACGGCCCATGCCAGCCAGTGATCCCCGTAAAAGTGCCGCATGCCCTCGGGAATGGGGCCGATCTTATCGATCAGCTCACGGCGAAACGCGAAGCAGCACCCGAGAATCGGACAAGATCTTCTGCCAATTTTTTTGGCGCTTGGCGCCCTGCGGCCAATCCTTCGGCGTCTCCGGACCGAAGGTGTGGTAAGGAGACACGACGCCCAGAGACCCATTCGCGTCCAGCGCATCGAGGAGCGGCGTATCCCAGCCGGGAGCGAAGATGATGTCGTTGTTGCAGACGGCGACATAGCGCCCGGATACGCGTTCCAGGCCGCGGTTCCATGAGTAGTTGACGCCGCGGTTAGCTTCGTTGAAGTGAGTTACGATCCGGGCTCGTCCTGCCGGATCGGCCAGTTCCTCTGACGACAGCCACTCCCGCGTGCCATCGCTTGAGCCGTCGTCCACCAACACCAGTTCCAGACTCGCGCCGGTATTCTCCAGAAGACTCTGCACACATTGTTGCGTGAGCTGCAACTGGTTCCAGAGAGGGATGACGACCGAAAGATTGCGGGCCACGGTGTCAGAATCCAAAGTGCGCACCCGCCAATCCCAGGGCGAATGCCGCCACGAAAAAGAGAATCAGAGCCAGTCGCCAGCGCCGGCCTTCCGGCAAAGGTCCTCCGCCCGCCACCCGCGGCGGTACCCAGAAGAGCGCCACGATGGCCAGAATCAAGGCGGGAATCAGGAGAAATGCGAACAGCGCAAAGCGCGACTCATTGACTTGGAACAGGGTATGTTCGCGGAGCGGCGGCGCCAGAGCGTTTCCCAGAAACCAGCACAAGACCGCGCTACCCAGGGCGGCAATTCCTCCAAAAAGTCGCAGGATAGGCGAGGTCATGGCGATAGACAAATAGCAGTCTACCAGCCAGTGCGTTTAGCGCAGCCGGCGCGAGCGTTAATTAATGATTCGTTTTCTGTTGCAAGAAACGCGGGCAGAGGGCTACCGCACCGGCGCAACGGCGGTCGGTCCGACGCGGCTGAGTTGCCAAGGCCTCGGCTTGGGCATTCCCGGCTGCATATTCATGGACGCCATCTTCAGCTCGGCAGTATTGGCGCTCATCAGCCGCATCACGTAGTGCTCGGTCTGCTGCGCATTCGGGTCCTTCGCCGTCAGCAGCAGCCCGTCGCCCTGGAGCACTGCCTTTTCGATTCCGCTGGTCGTTTGTTCCTCGCCAACGCTTTTCAGCTCGCCAGAGTTTTGAAATTGCAGGTCGTGGGCGCGCTGCAGCGTGCCGGTAAGCTCATCACCTTGCTTGTTCAGCTTCACGGTTATCCAGGCATGTCCTTGGAACATGCCGATCCAGGTGCCGGCGTAGCCCTCCAGCGGGGATTTGCGCGCGGGAGCGTTTTGCATTCCCGGAGTCATCGAGGTCTGGGCCAGGGCGACGATGGCAATAGAAATGAGTAACAGGACAACGGACAGGATGCGCTTCATTATGATTCTCCTTCTGGCCTTTCGTTCAGGATTCTACTCCGCGCAGCGGCCCCTGCCGTTAATGCACTGCGATCCCCGCATAGCCCACCACCATGTCCTTGTCTCCGGAAACGTCGCCGGAGGTAGCGTAACGGATCAGCTCAGCTTTGGTCGCGCCCAATTTGCGGGTTGCGGTCAGCATCGCCACGGCCGGACCGTATCCGCACATGCTGATGTTGACCGTCACGCACCACATCGTATAGGCCGCGCGCATCCAGCGCCAACAACTGGTCGATGGCGCGCCGGTCTTTTACTCGCGTGATGCTGTCGCTCTCGTAGTGATTCATGTCGCTGGAAGCGATGATCAGCACGGGCTCACGTAGCTGGGCCAGGGTGTTGCCGAGCGCGACCCCCAGTGCGCTGAGGACTTCGAAGTTGCGGGTGCCGATCGCGATGGGGACGAAGCGAAATGCGGGCGCGAGCATTTGCAGAAAAGGGAGCTGCACTTCCAGGGCATGTTCGGAGCGATGCGCCTCCTCGTCCTCCGACAGCAACGGCATTCGCCGCTTCAATTCTTCCGCCAGCTCCTGGTCGATCGGCGCTTCACCCAGCGGCGTCTCCCAAACGCCTGCGCTCATGATGGCGAGCGGCTCGCCCATGCCGGTGTGGTTCGGGCACAAGATCACGAAGCGCTGCGGCAGCTCAAGGCGACGATAGACCGCACCGGCGACGTGCCCGGAATACATATAGCCGGCATGAGGAACGACACAACCGAGCGCACGGATCCTGGGCTCGGTCGCGGCATCGGCGGGAGCAGCGACATAGTTCTCGACTTCAGCGCGCAGGCGCTCAGGATTGGCCGGATAGAAGCGGCCGGCTACCGCAGGTTGGCGGATAGCAGACATGAGAAGGCCTTTTCACCACGGAAGCACGGAATACACGGAATTTTTAAGATTTTCTTTTTGGATCAGAATGGCCGTTTACCTAAAACCATTTTTCGAAAGCAGGCCACCTTTTCAAAATTCCGTGTCTTCCGTGTTTCCGTGGTGAATACTTCTCAAGTTTACGCCGTCTGGAGCGCGCGAAACACGGTCGCGGTTTTCTCCAGCGACATGGCCTCGGCGCGTACGTCGGAACGCAGCCCGGCCGCTTTCAGCGCCACCCGGATCGCCGACTCCTCATATTGTCCGCGTAAATTGTTCAGCAGCGTCTTGCGTTTTTGCGCGAAGGCCCGCTTCAGAAATGAAATGAACGGCTCCTCCTGCACCTGCAATTCTTCGAGGCGCGGCGCCATGGTCAGCCGGAGCACAGTCGATTGCACCTGGGGCGGCGGCGAAAAGGCCGTGGGCGGCAGCGTGAACAGCTTGTCCACTCGCGCGAACAACTGGGTTGTCGCCGAGAGCAATCCATAGTCGCGGCTGCCGGGTTCGGCGGAGATGCGATCGGCCACTTCCTTTTGCACCATAATCACGGCGCGCTCGATCTTCTGGTGCAGTTCCAGAATACGCAGCACGATGTCGGAGGTGATGTAGTAGGGCAGATTGCCGATCAGGTCCACGGTCTCGGGCTGCGTGGGACGCAAGTCGTGCAGCGGGCCGGGACGGCGGCCGACGATCGAAGGAAACTCGGCCGTCACAAAATCCGATTCCAGAACTTCGAGGTTGGGCCGGGTGGCGTACTTCATGCGCAGTTGCGCCGCCAGCACGCGGTCCAGTTCAATGCCGATCACGCGCTTGGCCCGGGCAATCAAAACGTGAGTTAACACGCCGCGGCCGGGACCGATTTCGATCACGGTGCGATCGGAGATGTTGCCCAGAGCATCGACGATGCGTCGCGCCGCGCCCTCGTCGATGAGGAAGTTCTGTCCGAGTTTCGGCTTGCGCCGGGGGGCGGAGGTCGCGGGCTTTTTCGTCGCAGTCCTAGGCACGTTGACCCTCTTTCGACTCGGCAAGTAAACTCAGGTTCGGCATATCGCTTTCATCCTCAGCGTAGCTCAATTCCAGTTCGCACCACGCGGGGTATTGTCGCCGCGCTTGGAGGTTCGATGCATATTGCGTTCGCGGCATCCGAGTGCGTGCCGTACTCCAAGACCGGCGGCCTCGCAGACGTCATTGGAGCTTTGCCGCCGGCCCTCGCCAATCTCGGCCACCGGGTCACAGTCTTTCTGCCTCGCTACAAGCACACCAAGCTCGAAAATCCCAAGACGGTCATTGCCAGCATCACGGTGCCGTTCGACGATCGCTATCGCTTCTGTGCGGTGCTCGACGGCGGCAAACGCGCTGGAGTGCAATTCTATTTCATCGACTACCCGCCGTTCTTTGACCGCGAGGGGCTTTATGGCACCGCCCTGGGCGATTATCACGACAACGCCGAGCGCTTCGCGCTCTTCTCGCGCGCGGTCCTGGAGGCGACAAAAATCCTGGGAGCGCCCGACGTCCTGCATTGCCATGACTGGCAGACGGCGCTGGTTCCCATTTTGCTGAAGACGCTCTATGTGGGCGATCCGGCGTTTGCCGCCGCGCCGTGTGTTTTTACCATTCACAATCTTGGCTATCAAGGATTGTTTCAGCCCGAGATCCTCCCGTTGCTCATGCTGCCGTGGGACCTGTTCACCATGTCGAAGATGGAATTCTACGGCAAGGTAAATTTTCTGAAGGGCGCGATCGAGATGGCAGATTTCATCACCACGGTGAGCCGCAAGTACGCCCAGGAGATCCAGACGGCGGAATTCGGCTTCGGCCTGGAAGGTGTTCTGCGCGCGCGCGGCTCCACGATTGCGGGCATTCTCAACGCTGTCGATTATGTTTCCTGGAACCCGGAAGACGATCCGCACATCGCGGCGCACTACTCGGCCACTGACCTGAGCGGCAAGGCCAAGTGCAAGGCCGATCTGCTGCAGGAATTTGGCTTGGCGCCGGACACGGCGCTACCGGTTGTGGGCATCGTGTCGCGATTCGTGCAGCAGAAAGGGTTCGATCTGATCCAGCAGGTTGGCGACCGACTGACGTTGGAGGACTTCATCCTGGTCGTCCTGGGCAGTGGTCAGCGCGAATATGAGGACCTGTTCCGCCGGCTCAACAAGCAAAGTCCACAGAAGATTGCGGTAAAGATTGCTTACGACAATGCGCTGGCGCACAAGATCGAGGCCGGCAGCGACCTGTACCTGATGCCTTCGCACTACGAACCCAGCGGTCTGAATCAAATGTACAGCTTGAAATACGGGACGGTGCCGGTGGTGCGCGCCACCGGCGGACTGGACGATACCGTCGAGCAGTTCGATGCGCGCACCGGGAAGGGAACCGGTTTCAAGTTCCGCGAGTATACGGGCGAAGCAATGCTGGCCGCGCTGCGCAGCGCCGTCGCGCTCTATAGCGAAGACCAGAACGCCTGGCGCGTGCTGATGCGCAATGCCATGGCGCAGGATTACTCGTGGACTGGTTCGGCGCGCGAATACGTGAAGGTCTACGAGCGGGCGCGGCAGTTGAAACAGCAGTCGGCGGGCGGTTAGAGCGGCTGCAGGTTCATGCAAAAAATTCACAGTTCGCCGTTCGTTCTGATCTGCCTTGCGATTGCGACGCTTGCCGCTGCCCAGTCGAACTCCCGCAAGGAACTTCCGCTTCCATCCAGCAAGTCGCTTGAACTGCCTGCGGCGGGTTCGCCGCAACGCACCAACAGCCTTCCCACAGCGGTTGCGCTCAGCCCGGACGGCAAGTTCCTGGCGATCCTGAATAACGGCTACGGAACGGCTGAGTCGAAGTCTCAACAGTCCATTGCCGCTGCTGGACCTCACGACGAACCAGTTGCGCGACTTTCCCGACGACCGTCTCGCTCTCAGCGCGAAGCAAACCTATTTTCTCGGTCTGGCCTGGGGCAGCGATGGTCGCGAGCTGTACGCGTCGATGGCGTCGCTGACCGATCCCGAAGGGAAGATGGCCGGCGACACGGGAAATGGCATCGCCGTGTATCGCTTCGAAAACGGCGCGCTCACATCGGAGCGGTTTCTAAAGCTTCCGCTGGTGCAGCTCGGCAAAGGACAGCATTTCGCCTATGAAGCAAGATTCGCGCCGAAGGGCAAGGCGACTCCATATCCTGCGGGCATTGCGGTTGTGAAAGGAGAACAGGGTGACCAGTTGCTGGTTGCCGAAAATCTGGCGGACGATGTGGTGTTGCTGGACGCAGCTGACGGGAAGGTGCTGCGACGTTTCGATCTGTCGCGCGGTCGATTGCGACCCAGCGAGTTTCCGTACACCGTGGCCGTGAATCGCGACGGTACTCGCGCCTGGTGCTCGTTGTGGAATGGCTCGGCGGTCGCGGAACTAGAGCTCCGAACAGGCAAAATCGCGCGCAGGATTGATCTTTCCCCTCCTAAGCGCGATGTCGATCCTTCCTCTCATCCGACGGCGCTGCTGCTGAGCCCGGATGAGCGGTCAGTTTATGTCGCGCTTTCCAATCGCGATTCGGTTGCGGTGATTGGAACTTCGGACGGCAATGTCGAGCGCTACCTCGATACTCGCTTGCCGGGGCAGACATACGGTGGCACCTATCCCAATGCGCTGGCGCAATCGGCGGATGGAAACAAGTTATACGTGGCCAATGCGTCGTCGGATGCGATTGCGGTATTTGATGTTGAGAAGAATCTCGCCTGGGCTGAAGCCCGGCCCTCGCACCACCGAGACCAGTTCTCCTGAGTCCGCGGCATACTTCATCCCCACGGAGTGGTATCCCGACCGCGCTGGCAGTGCACGGGGACGAACTGCTGATCGCCACCGGCAAGGGCATCGGCACGGGGCCGAACTCGCCACGGGAACAGAGCTCGCACCACATCGACCCGCGAGCACATCCCTACATCGCGTCACTGATCCATGGTTCGATTGCGCGGGTGAATCTGCCGGAAGCCGAGCGCGATCGCACCAAGCTCACCGAAGAAGTCGTGCGCAGCAATCGCATGGAGGGCCGCACCGGCGAGATAACTTTCAGACGGCGGTGAATGCCATTCAAGCACGTCATCTACGTGATCAAGGAAAACCGCACCTACGACCAAATCTTCGGCGACATTCGCGAAGCCAATGGCGATCCGTCGCTGGTCATGTACGGCGAGGCGATCACGCCCAACCAGCACAAGCTGGCGCGGCAGTTCGGTGTGATCGATAACTTCTACGACAGCGGCGAGGTCTCCGGCGACGGGCATGTGTGGTCGACGTCGGCGATCACCAGCGACTACACCGAGAAAACCTGGGAGATCGACTACCGCGGCGGGCAGCGCACCTACGATTACGAAGGCTGGGTCGGCGACTACATCCCGATGAAGGAGGGCGTGCCAGACGTGAACGAGCCCGCGACGGGATACCTCTGGGGCAATCTTGCGCGGCACAATCTCAGCTATCGCCATTACGGCGAGTTCGTCACGACGGCCTGGTGTACGGGCCCGGCGGACGGCAGCCCGGCATCGCTGGGCGGGCTTACAGCGTCGCTCGTGCACACGCCGCGAGGTGAAGCCGGGCGAGGAGCTGCCGGCAAGCCTCGGCGGCGGCAAGAATCCGTATCAGTACACGATCCCTCTGATTGCCTATGACACGCCCACCAAGCCGGAGCTGAAGGGGCATTTCGATCCGAAGTACGCCGATTTCAAGCTTGACTATCCTGACCAGTTTCGCGCTGACGAATTTCTGCGCGAATTCGCCGGCTTTGTGAAAGCGCGCGCGAGCGGCAGCGGCGAGCAGATGCCGCAATTTGTTTTGCTGCGGCTGCCGAATGACCACACTGCGGGGACGCACCCGGGTTTGCCGACGCCGAACGCTTCCGTTGCCGACAATGACCTCGCGGTCGGTCGAGTGGTTGAGGCGGTGTCGCACAGTCCCTACTGGGACGACACGGCGATCTTTGTCCTGGAAGACGACGCGCAGAATGGCGCGGACCATGTTGACGCTCATCGCAGCATCGCGCTGGTGATCAGCAAATATGCGCCAGGAAGCGCGAACCATCCGGAGGTTCACCATGAGTTCTACACCACGGTGAACCTGATTCACACCATGGAGGTGCTGCTGGGACTTCCGCCCATGAATGCCAATGATGCTTATGCTCCGGTGATGGCGCCGTTGTTCACCGGGGCCGGCGATCAGCCGCCGTTCCAGGCCGATTACCGCAATCGCGACAACGGAATGATCTACCAGGCCAACGCGGCGAATGCGCCCGGCGCGAAGCAATCGTCGAAGCTGGATTTCTCTCATGCCGACGCGGCAGATGCCGACGTTCTCAATGCGATCTTGTGGCACGCCGCCAAAGGTGATGTACCGATGCCTGCGCCGAGGCACACGGTGTTTGCGGCGGAGCCGCGGCGCGACCCGGACGATTGACGTCGGGAGTATGAGGGTCAATCAAGAGCCCGTTCCGGGCTCTGCGACCTCGTGATGACAGTCCTTTGGTCCGCGCTTTGGTTGCTAATGCGCCCGACTTCTAAACCGAAATTGCCCCCGAGATCACGAGCGTCGGCATCTAACATTGTGGCGGACGTTACTTGGCAACGCCGCGCGGCAACTCTGGTGTTTTCCCGGCGCGCTTTGGCAGTAGAATAAGCGAAGCTCTGCCAGCAAGCGTTCGATTTCAGAGCCAGTGGGCCTCTTTTTGTCTATGTCATCCCCGGAATTTCTATCGCAGGTGCGGCCTGCTGAAGTGCTGCGCGAAGCCATCCTGCGCCACGTTCGATACACTCTGGTCCGGCCCACCCTGGGCCTCTCACCGGCCGATTACCTTAAGCCGGTGGCGCTGGCCATTCGCGACCGCATCGTCGAGCGCCTGTTAGAGACCGAGTTGCGTTATCGCCACAAGGACCCGAAGCGCGTGTATTACCTCTCGATGGAATTTCTGATGGGGCGGTCGCTGGGCGACAACATCTCCAACTTGCGCATGGAGGAGTTGTGCCGCGAGGTGCTGGCCGGCTTCGGCGTCAGCCTGGATGAAGTGCTGGAAAGCGAGAACGATGCCGGCCTGGGCAACGGCGGCCTGGGGCGTCTGGCGGCGTGTTTCCTGGAATCCATGGCGACGCTCGGCATGCCGGGATTCGGTTATGGCATCGACTACGAGTTCGGATTGTTCCGGCAAGAGATCTTCAACGGCTTTCAGCGCGAAAAGCCCGACCGCTGGAAGGTCGACGGCACTCCGTTTGAGATCGAGCACCTGGAAGAGGCGGTGAACGTTCCGATCTATGGCAAGGTCGAGGGGCCGCGCGAGGTCGAGCACACCTCCGAGCAGGTGTGGACGAACCAGAAGATTGTTCTCGGCATACCTGCGGACATGCCGATCGTCGGCTATCTCGGCCAGACGGTGAACTGGTTGCGCCTGTTCACGGCGCGGGCCTCGGAAGACTTCGACATCGAGATCTTCAACCGCGGCGACTATATCCGCGCGGTCGAACAGAAGATCCAGTCGGAGAACATCTCTCGCGTGCTGTATCCCTCCGACTCGGTGATGAGCGGCAAAGAGCTACGCCTGGTGCAGGAGTACTTCCTGGTGGCGTGCGCGATTGGCGACATCATGCGGCGCTTCCGCCAGCAGCATAAGAACATTGAGATGCTGCCGGCCAAGGTTGCCATCCAGATGAACGATACCCATCCCAGCCTGGCCGTCGCCGAGTTGATGCGCATTCTGCTGGATGAAGAAAAGCTGCCATGGGAGCAGGCTTGGGAGATCACCCGCCAGACACTGGCCTACACCAATCACACGCTGCTGCCCGAGGCGCTGGAGAAGTGGTCGGTGCCGCTGCTGGAAAAGGTCCTGCCGCGGCACATGCTGATCATCTTCAACATCAATCACGAACTTCTGCGCGATATGCAGCAGTACTCGTTCCTGGACGACGAGAAACTGCGCAAGATGTCGATCATCGAGGAGGGATACGAGAAGCACGTGCGGATGGCACATCTCGCCATCGTGGGCAGCCATTCGGTCAACGGCGTTTCCAAGCTGCACACCGATTTGCTGGTGCATTCGCTGGCGCCGGAGTTCGCGCAGCTCTGGCCGGAGCGCTTCCACAACGTTACTAATGGCGTCGCGCCCCGGCGCTGGCTGATGCAGGCCAACGAGAGCCTGACCGATCTGGTCAGCCGGACGCTGGACGAAAACAAGTGGATCACCGATTTGCGCAAGCTGCGCGATCTCGAGCCCTTCGCGTACGACCCGGAGTTCCGCCAGCAGTTCAAGGAAGTGAAGCGGCAGAACAAGCTGAAGCTAGCGGAGGTCACGCACACTCTGACCGGCGTCTCCGTCGACCCGGACTCCCTGTTCGACGTGCAGATCAAGCGCATCCACGAGTACAAGCGGCAACTGTTAAACGTGATGGGCATCATCCACGACTACTTGGGTATCGTGGAGCACGGAGCGATGCCGACGGTGCCGCGGACTTACATCTTCGCGGGCAAGGCCGCTCCCGGATATTGGGCGGCCAAACAGATCATCAAGCTGATTCACAGCGTGGCCGACGTGGTGAACAACGACGAGAAAGCGCGCGACTTTATACGAGTCGCGTTTTTGCCGGACTACCGCGTCTCCTTGGCCGGGCTGATTATCCCCGCTGCCGAGCTGAGCGAGCAGATTTCGATGGCCGGCATGGAAGCCTCGGGCACCGGCAATATGAAGCTGGCGATGAATGGGGCGCTCACCATCGGCACCTATGATGGGGCCAACATTGAGATCGCCGAGGAAGTTGGAGACGAGAACATCTACATCTTCGGCCTGCGCGCGGAAGAGATCCGCGAGATGCAGCAGAAGGGTTCTTACAATGCGCGCGAGCTCTACGACGCCGATCCCGACATTCGCGAGGTGATGGACGCGCTGGCTTCCGACCGCTTCTGCCCTAACGAGCATGGGCTTTTCCGCTGGATCTTCGACGAGCTGGTGCATCGCGGCGATCGTTATTTCCATCTCGCTGATTTCGCCGGTTACGTCGAGACACAAGGGCGAATCGACGGCGAATATCTGGACGAGGAAGTCTGGTGGCGCAAAGCGGTGCTGAACGTCGCGCGCATCGGCAAGTTCTCCAGCGATCGCTGCGTGACCGAGTACGCCCGGGACATCTGGCATATCGGCGCCTTCGAGCGGTCAATCCATACGGCTAAGCCGGCGGTGCGCAAGGGAGCGGCCACGATCTCGAAGCCAAACGGCGAGCCTGCTCCGGCCGCGGAGACACCGGCAGAAGCGGAAGAGAAACAAGTCGCGGACTGAAGTCAGTGGCTTATGTGGTTGGTGGATAGTGGATAGAAGGCGGCAACTCACCTCAAATGGACTCTCCCAGTCCACCAGCAGTAGCAGGGCTTGGAACCTAAGCCTGTTCGTGCTGAATTGCATCGGTGCGGTCGTTTATGTGATTGCCGCTGCGCACGGTTGGGCAACGCCTCCAGTGCCTGTGGCGGGAGAGCCATACGTCTGGGCTCTTTACGTCATACCTATCTGGGTCGTCTTTCTTATGTTGAATGTGGCATGGGTAATGTTCATTGTCGTCCGCCGGCAATGGCAAAGCGGTATGTTTTTGGTATCGACGGTTCCGATTTGGCTGCTTGCAGGGGCGATTGATTTCGTGCACCACTGACGCCGCGCCTGTGGCGCTTTTGTTGTCACTACAGGATTCTTCAGCGGCCCGCTGCGCCGCCGAAGTCGAAATCTAGCTCTCTCGGGGCTTCAGCCTTGGCGTTCCTCCTCAGAAGCGATAACAAACCAGATCAGCTCGCACATCGGCGCGCTCGTATGGTGGACGAGCAGCTCCGTGCCCGCGGCATTCGTGATGAACGCGTATTAGCCGCGATGACGAGGGTTCCGCGCGAGGCATTCGTCGCAGAGGCAGATCGGCCGAACGCCTATGGCGATTTTCCGCTGCCCATCGGCGCCGACCAGACGATCTCGCAGCCGTACATTGTGGCGGCTATGCTGGAAATCCTTGAGTTGCGGCCTCAGGACCGCGTGCTGGAGGTGGGTACAGGCACGGGCTATGAGGCCGCAATTCTCGCCGAACTGACTGCCGAAGTGTGGAGCATCGAGCGCCACGCCGAGCTGGCCGACAAGGCACGGCAAATTCTACAGCAGCTCGGCTATACCAACGTCCATGTCATCCACGGCGACGGCAGTCGCGGCCTGCCCGAGCACGTGCCGTTCAACAAAATTCTGGTTGCTGCGGCTGCACCTGAAATTCCCGCCATGCTGATCGACCAATTAGCCGACGGCGGTCGGCTTATTGTTCCGGTTGGCTCCCGCCACGAACAGCAGTTGCAGTTGGTGCGCAAGTTTGGCGATCAGGTCAAGGTCACATCGCACGATCTATGTCGATTTGTGCCGTTGCTGGGCGAAGCCGGATGGGAGCCGTAAGAGTCCCCGACTCAGCACGGGCTCAGAGACACAGAGCTTCGTAAAACAGCGACAGCGGACTCTCCTAAGAAGCGGGCCGCCAGGTTCTGGACTATTCTGTCGGCGCTGGGGAAGGCAGCGCCGTCGCTCGACCAACGGGTAACGGCTGACCGGCCACTCGCGTCTGGTGGGAAGTGACCGGATTGAGATTCACGAGAAGGATTCTGCTGTCGGAGTGGTAGGCCTCGCCGGACGCCGTTTGAGCCTCGAACACTGGATGGGCGGAATGCAAGTATTCGTGCCGGCTGACGGCCGAAGTCTTGGTCAGGTCGATTCCAACGAAATCGCGCTCGGTATCGACCGCAGGATCGATCCGATGATTGATTAAACGCCCTCGCTTGGCGATTTCAATGGCAATGTCTTGGGTAGCGGCGCCCGCCCATATCGGCGTTCCATCAAGCCTGTAATCAGTTTTCCAGATTCGAAGATGGTGACGTTGAGTGACAATCGCGTCCGGATCGGGTAAAGCATATGAGTAGTCCTGCACTCGGCCGAACAGGTAAAACCGGGCCATCGGCAGCCGCGAGTCCCTGGTTCCATGCCGCAGCAAGTGCCAGACGAAGGTCGGCTTCCACTTGTCGGTTTTGACCCAACCGGCGCGCGCAAACGCCGACTGCAAATCTTCCGGTTGGCCGACGAAGATCAGGTTCACCATGTCGCCCTCGCGGCCCTCGCCACTGAAAATACGTGGTGGCAGATAGTCCATCATCTCGTTCAGTTCGGACGAACTACCTTGCGAACGCGATAATCCGGCCGACAAAACCGATGCAGCGCCCTCGACTTGCGCCGTGACTTCGGTACTCTTCACGACCGTGCTCTCATGGCCTCGAATGAGCGCGAAAACGGGGGCCGCGGGCAGGAAGATTATCCCGGTGACGACCATCGCGGCAGCCATGAGGTCGATGCGAGATTGTCCTCTCACTGCCAGCCGGGCACGCAATTTGACCTGATCGCCGTTGACCAGCTTCACAGAGTCGAGTTTTAGGGATACTTTGCCTCCAATTCCCAGGAATCTCCTGCCTTTAACCCCAGTGACGGTACCGCTGGCCACCGTTCCGGCCGGAATCACGGTGAAACCCTCGATGTTCACATCTCTCACGACGACAAAATCCAAGTGGTCGCCTGGGCGGCTGTGGGCAGAGGAAACGTTTTCGCCCAGGCGAAGCTTGATGGGAGTTCCGTCCGGAATGGTCACGCTGGCAGGAACCGCAGGCATCTCCTGCGCCGGCGCGAACGACGCCAGAAGCGTCGTGACTAGGAGATACACCGGTACTTTGCGGAGACTGTTGGGAACGCGCACTCGGGCTTTTGAACGCCACAAGTGTCGTGGCTGGGTATCAACGAGCTTGCAACGGACAAGCCCGCAAGTCAAGTGAATATTCTGGCACACTTGGTTCCTGCGCTCCAAAATCGCGGGGTCGTTCCATTTTGCATATCTTCAGAGCTGCGGGGCTGTTCCATTTTGCACACCTTCAGAACTATCGTTACGACCATTGACCATCAATGATGTCTCCTGGTTGGTGAATAGTGGCGCTCTGATTTACAGCATGTAGAAACGACGAATGACGCAGTAGGACCAATCATTCAGAGTTAACGTTGAATCGGGGGTACTGTTGCGAAACCCCGCTATCACCAATGACCCGGCTCGCCGCTAAAGGGCGGTGGGATTCGTAGAGCCTCTCGGATTTGAATCCAGCCCGCGCGGATGGCCAGAAGACTGGTCACAGCGACGACGATCCAGAGCATTCGAAGAATCCCTCGCCTGCCCTGTGGAATCTGCTCCCAGAGAGGATGGAGGAGAATCAGACGTGTATCTTGCGGTGATTGCTGTTGGTGTCGCGGTGGCGTGCCTGTCGATCGTAATTTGCATCAAACGCACGAGAAGCCAGCATATCTTGGAGCAGCATAGCATCACACCGGAGGCGCTACACACGTTGTTGGCGTCGAATCAAGGGACACTTGTCTTTGATGTTCGCCAACCGCTCGATTTGCTGGCCGATTCGGAGATCATCCCTGGCGCAAAGAGGATTCCCCCAAGAGAAGTAATTGAAAATCCTTCGCTCATTCCAAGAGAGAAGGATGCGGTCGCTTACTGTACCTGTCCCGGCGATAAAACCGCTCGAGTAATTATTCGTCGGGCCCTCGCTCTGCATTTCGACCGAGTCAAATTCCTGAAGGGTGGACTGGCGGCCTGGAAAGCAAAGGGTTATCCGGTCGAGCCATACTTGGAATCTTTCCAACTCGACAAGGCAATTTAACTGCGTCGCAAGAGGATTCTGTAACGGAGAGCGTCTCAGATTCGAATCCAGCCCGCGCGTATCGCCAACAGGCTGCTGACAGCAACGATGATCCACAACAGAATACCCTGTAGCAGCGGCCTTGGCCCAACCCTGCGAACGGTCGCAGGCGAGAGGCTGGCGCCGATTAGAAATAGCGTGATAATGAGCATCATCTTGCCCGCGCCGCTGAGAAAGCGGTAAGCCCGCGCTCCCGGAAATAAATAGGTATTGGCCACCGCCGCCAGGCAGAAGAACAGGATGAACCACGGCCATTGAATGCGGGTCTTGCTGCCTTTGACCGCGGCCGTGGCGACCGACACGGGCACAATCCACAAGGCGCGCGCCAGCTTCACCGTGGTCCCCACGGCCAGGGCTACGGCGCCGTACTTGGCCGACGCACCCACCACCGAGCTGGTGTCATGAATCGCCAGCGCCGCCCACAGCCCGAACTGCGTCTGCGATAGCTTCAACCACAAGCCGATGGTCGGAAAGGTGAGCAGGGCGACGGAGTTCAAAACGAAGATTGTGCCCAGCGAAACCGACATCTCGTCTTCCGTCGCGCCGGTGATGGGGCCGACGGCGGCAATCGCGCTGCCTCCGCAGATGGCTGTTCCCGTTGAGATGAGGAATGCCGCTCGCGGGCGGACCGCGACCAACTTGCCAAGTAATGTTCCGATCGTCATCGCGAAGGCGATGCCCATCGCGGTGTATACGAATCCGCTCTTGCCGGCGTGCAGCACCTGCTGCAGGTTCATCCCGAAGCCGAGTCCTACAACGGCGGCCTGCAGCAGGACCTTGGACAGCGTTCTCGATCCGTTCTTATAGGGGTGAATGGCGATGGCCCCGAAGATCAGTCCGGCAAGCAAAGCCAACGGCGGTGTGGCCCAGGGGGTAAGGCAGAAAAACAGGCCGAGAGCAAACAGAACTTTAGAGTTCATTCCATCGACTGGGTACTAAAGTAATTGGGGCGCTAATCTGAAGCCAGGTGGCGTAAACATTAAAATGGGCCCGATGCCAAGGAGCGGTGACGATTCCTTGGCTCCGAGCCCATTCGATCCTGAAATGGATCGGAGGTGATGTCTTTATGTTAGCGCGGCGTGTGGAAAAGTCAAGCGGAAACGGGCTGCCAATGGCAGAATCTGGCGTATTTGTAGTACTTGAGGGAAGGCGCTCCAAGTGACTGAATTAAAAGGGGATGAGATGGGAAGCGCGAAATCTTTCGTGGCTTTGGGCCGAGGACCCAAAAGATTGCAATTTCATCTGGCGAAAGCGGCTGCATGACGCAAATTCCGGAGACCCGCGCCGGCGACTCCTGCACACGGCGCTGTGGCTGGTCGTCGGGCTGCTGCTGATGCTCGCTGCTCAATCGAGTCTCGCTCAAAATTCGCATCCCGCACCCGCCGGTAACAACGTCACCGCGTCCCGTCCGCTGCTGCGGTATTCGCTCCCCCCGGACAAGCTCACCAAGGCCTACGCCCTTTATGTTCTGGACGGAACTCTCTACTTCATCACCACGATCTGGGGCTTCGTCGTCCTCTGGCTGATGCTGCGAACGCGCTTCGGCATGCGCCTGCGCGACTGGGCGGAGCGAGCGTCGCGCCACCGCTTTGTGCAGGCGGTAGTGGTGATGTCGCTGTTCACGCTTGTCGTCGAGGTGACGCAACTTCCTTTCGACATGTACGACCATCATGTTGGCCTCAAGTACGGTCTTTCGGTCCAGCACTGGGGCTCGTGGTTCAGCGACTGGGGCAAGAGCCTGTTGCTTAGCGTTGTCGCCGCGATTGTTCTTGGCTGGATTCTCTACGCGGTCATTCGCCGCAGCCCGCGCCGCTGGTGGTTCTACTTCTGGCTGGCGCTGATTCCCATCATCATCTTCGTCATGTTCATCGAGCCGATCTGGATCGAGCCCATCTTCGAGAAGTTCGAGCCCCTCAGCGCTCACCATCCCGAACTGGTGGAGCAGATTGAGCGCGTGGTGCACCGCGCGGGAATGAACATTCCGCCGCAGCACATGTTCGAGATGAAGGCCAGCGAGAAGCGCACAACGCTTAACGCCTACGTCAGCGGCTTCGGCGCGACCAAGCGCGTTGTGGTGTGGGATACGACCATGCAAGACATGACCACACCCGAAACCCTGTTCGTCTTCGGGCACGAGATGGGACATTACGTGCTGCACCATATCCCGAAGGAAGTCGCCATCGACCTCGCGATCTTGCTGGGGCTGTTTTACGTCGGCTATCGGCTGGCGAACTGGATGGTTGCGCGATACGGGCCGGGATGGGGAATCCGCGACCTGGCCGACTGGGCGTCACTGCCGCTGCTGACGCTGCTTCTATCGGTGCTGGCGTTTGTGGCCACGCCCGCGTTCAATGCGGTCTCGCGTCATTATGAGCACCAGGCCGATCAGTATGGATTGGAAGTGATTCACGGCATCGTGCCGGATTCGTCGCATGTCGCGGCCACGTCGTTTCAGAAGCTGGGTGAAGTGTCGCTCGACTATCCGTATGTGAATAAGTTTTGGGAATTCTGGGCGTGGAACCATCCCACAATTGCCAGCCGCATGATCTTCGCGCAGACCTACCGTCCGTGGGACGAAGGCAAGCAGCCGGAGTTCGTGAAGAGCGCGCCGTAGTTCGAAGTTACTCGTTCGGGCCGGCTTGCCCGATAAACGTGCGAATTTACGATGCAGAGAGCCCAGCGGGCGTGTCATGACAGCCCAGCGTGATGCGAAACATGGCCCTTGGCCCCTTACCCGTTCTTATCGTGACCGCGGGCTTAACTCAGGATGTGTGTCATCAATCCGGGAGCCCGAAGGGCGTGCATGACAGCCCAGCGTGGAGTTCCCGCGAAGCGGGGCGGAACGCTGGGTATGTCGCGGAAATTGATGCAGAGTGCCTCGGGCACGTTATCCGAACAGATATTTGGGATCGTATTCCAGGCCCGATTTCCGAACCAGCGTCATGAACTCTTGTTCGTAGCTCCATTTCTGGTGATGTTCAGCGTTGGGTCGCGATGTAATGCATCACCGCTTCGCGATTGGATTCGCTGACGCTGAATGCGCCATAGCCCTCCTGCCATGTAAATCGCGGCGCGTCCTCCTTCATCCAGCGCGATGAATGGGCTTTGAGATTCTGGATTGCGTTTGACAACGTCATGGTGGGCGAGAGTGCAATCAGCAGATGCAAGTGGTTCGCCGTACCTCCAGCCGCAACAAGCCGGATGCCTTTCGATTTCGCGATCGCGCCAATGTGTTTGCAGAGAATGTCAGGCTCGGGGATGAGGTTTAGCCGGTCTTTGGTGCTGAAGACGCAATGAATCAAATTGCGAGACAATGTGTGCGGCATAAGAAATAAGCGGCTAGCGGTCGAGATGCTCTTGCTTCTGTGATGTACGTACGTTGTACGCGTGACGGAAACGTCGTCCCCGAGGGACTCCAAGCTACATTGTGGTGGCCCGGCCCCAGCACTCCGCTGGCGCTCCGTGCTGGGCTGTCATGCACGCCCTTCGGGCTCTGTGTTCACATATTCGACTGCTGATTTGGCGCGAAATAATGCGTCGGTCGAGGCGTTTTTATGGAGCTAGGAGAAGTCATCGCCGTTCGGAAATTTTCCTGCGCGGACGCTCCGAACAGTGAAGTCGTGGTCAAACTCGGCAAGCCGCAGCAGACGCCGGGCGAAGCTGATTTCTGCTGTCCATACCAGATACTCGGCCTCGGCAGCGAGAACGTGCATGCGCTATGCGGCGTGGATGCATTCCAAGCCTTAGAGCTCACGATGGAGATCATCGGAATTGAGCTTGAGCGATTGAGTCGGCTCGAAGGAGTTCGTCTCTGCTGGGACGCAGACGACTCCGGTTCGCTCGGCTTCCCAAAACCCGGGTGGGCGCGCGAGTGAAAATCCAAAATGAGCCGCCATTCATTGACACGGCCCGACACGCCCTGTTAGCTTAAATTGTTCCAGAAAGCTCAAGCGCCCCCAGTGCATCTTCAGCCGTAGGTCTCAACGACAAAGGATGGACACTACTCTTCAACAAGCAGGCCAATTACTGCTCGACGCCATCCCCACGGTGGTGCTCCTGCTGCTGCTTTACGCTATCTACCAGAACCTGGTGCGCAAGCCGCTGGAGCGGGTACTGGCGCAACGCCGCGATCGCACCGAGGGCGCCATCGAAAAGGCGCGCGCCAATGTTATGGCCGCCGAGGCCCGCACTCACGAGTACGAGCAGAAGCTGCGCGAGGCGCGGCTGACCATCTTCAAAGCGGAGGAGTCGCGGCGCCAGCATGCCCAGCAGATGCGCACGCAGGCGCTGGAAGAGGCGCGCGCACGCGCGCAAGAGCAGATTCGTCAGGCCCGCGCCGCCATCGAGCAGGATATCGCGCAAGCGCGCGGCGGCCTGCAAGGCGAAGCCGAGCGCCTGGCATCGGAGATCATCCGCATCATCCTGCGGCCCACGGGAGCAGCCAGAATAGGCGGTCCGGCATGAGCCGCTCACGGCTGCGCGCGCTGATCGCAATCAGTTTTGTCGCGTCCATTCTGGTGGGCGCAGCTTGGGCGCAGGAAAGCCAGGAGCTTCGGCAGCGGATGGAGCAGCGCACTGAGCGCGCACAAGAGGCAGTCGATCCGAATTCCGGCAACGCGAATGCTGGGGTGGCGGAGATCCTAGCCAACACTACCCAGCAGGCTGCGCATACGGCCGAGGGGTGGGGACGGCGGTTGGGCTTGGGGAAAGATGCGTCTTTCGGTATCTCGCTGGTGGTCAACTTTGCGGGGATCGTGCTCCTCTGCTGGGTGGTGCTGAAATCGCGACTTCCGCAAGCCTTTCGCGAGCGCACGGCCAACATTCAGAAGGGTATTCGAGATGCCCAGGCGGCCAGTGCCGATGCCTCACGCCGCCTCGCTGACATCGAGGCGCGCCTCAGCAAGATCGATGCCGAGGTAGCCGAGATTCGCGGCTCGGCCGACCGCGAAGCTGCGGCGGAAGAAGAGCGTATTCGTCAGGCTGCGGAGCATGATAAGCAGAGAATCATTGAGGGCGCCGAGGCCGAAATTGATGCGATGGCGCGCAATGCGCGTCGCGAGCTGAAGGGCTACGCCGCGTCGCTGGCCGTCGATCTCGCCGCGCGCCGCATTCACGTGGACGAGCCTACCGATCACGCGCTGGTGGGCGAGTTCGTCAACCAGCTCGGAAAGGACGGCCAGTAGCTATGGCTTCGGTTGCCAGCCGTTACGCGCGCGCCTTGGTCGAGGTCGTGCTCGAGCAACATATCGACGGCAACGCCGCCCGCGAGCAGTTGAGGGCGATGGTTGGGGCGGTCCATGAAAGCCTGGAACTGCGCCGGGTTTGGGAATCGCCGGCCGTGTTGCCGGAGCAGAAGCGGGCGGTGCTCGACGGCATCGCCGGACAGATTGGGGCGGTGAAGCCGATCCGCAATTTCATGGCGATCATCATCGATCATCGCCGGCTGGGAATGCTGGACGACATCGTACGGGTGTTCGAGACGGAGCTGGACGCGCAGTTGGGATTCGCGGAAGTGCAGGTATCGAGCGCGCGGCCGCTTTCGGCGGAGGAGCAGCGCGAGGTGGAAACCCGCGTGGAGCACATGACCGGCAAGAAAATTCGCGCCAGCTATGTCTCCAATCCGGAGCTGCTGGGAGGATTGCTGGTGCGCGTCGGCGACACGATTTATGACGGCTCGGTGCGCGGGCAACTGGAAAAGATGCGGCAGGAGCTGAGCACGGCGTAGCACATAAAAGTTCATCATAGGCGCGGCTGAAGCCGGGCCACTTCAAAATATATGGCGCAGATCAAAGCAGACGAGATTACCAAGCTCATACGCGAGCAGATCGACAACTACCAATCCAAGATCGCGGTCGACGAAGTCGGCACGGTCATGTCCATCGGCGACGGCATCGCCCGCATCTACGGCCTCGAGAAGGTCATGGCCGGCGAGCTGCTCTCGTTCCCGCATAACGTCGCCGGCATCGCCATGAACCTGGAAGAAGACCAGGTCGGCGTGGTGCTGATGGGCGAATACACCGAGATCGAAGAGGGCGACGAGGTCAAACGCACCGGGCGCATCATGAGCGTGCCGGTCGGCGATGCCCTGGTCGGCCGCGTGGTCAACTCGCTTGGCCAGCCTATCGACGACAAGGGGCCGATCAACAGCAACCAGTTCATCGAGTTGGAACGTCTGGCGCCCGGCGTCATTCAACGCCAGCCGGTGAAAGAGCCGATGGCGACAGGATTGAAGGCCATCGACGCGATGATCCCGATCGGCCGCGGGCAACGCGAGCTGATCATCGGCGACCGCCAGACGGGCAAGACTGCGGTCGCGCTCGATACCATCATCAACAGCAAGGGCCGCGACCTGATTTGTATCTACTGCGCTATCGGGCAGAAGCGTTCGTCGGTTGCGCAGGTGGTGAAGACGTTGGAAGATTTCGGCGCGATGGATTACACCATCGTCGTTTCCGCGTCGGCTTCGGATCCAGCTCCAACGCAGTACATTGCGCCCTACGCCGCGTGCGCCATGGGCGAGTATTTCCGCGACAACAAGCGCCACGCGCTCTGCATCTATGACGATCTTTCCAAGCACGCCGTGGCCTATCGCGAGATTTCGCTGCTGCTGCGCCGTCCACCCGGACGCGAAGCTTATCCCGGCGATGTGTTTTATCTCCACTCGCGCCTGCTGGAGCGTGCCGCGAAATTGAGCGCCGATCTAGGCGGCGGTTCGCTGACCGCGCTGCCGATCATCGAGACCCAGGCGGGAGACGTTTCGGCGTACATTCCGACCAACGTCATCTCGATCACCGACGGCCAGATTTACCTCGAGACCGACTTGTTCAACTCCGGCGTGCGTCCGGCGGTGAACGTAGGATTGTCAGTCAGCCGCGTGGGCGGCAACGCGCAGATCAAGGCCATGCGCCAGGTCGCCGGTACCCTGCGGCTCGATCTCGCGCAGTTCCGCGAGCTGGCGGCGTTCTCGCAGTTCGGCAGCGATCTGGACAAAGCCACGCAGGCGCAACTTGCCCGCGGCCAGCGGCTGACGGAAATTCTGAAGCAGGGGCAATATGCGCCGCTGCCGTTCTCCAAGCAGATTCTGATCATCTTCGCCGGAACCCAGGGCCTGCTCGACGACATGGAAGTCGGCCAGCTTCGCGAATTCGAGAAGGGCCTATATGACTACGTCGATAGCTCGAACCCGGGCGTGTTGAAGTCGATCGAAGAAAAGAAAGTACTGGACGATGACTTGCGTGCGGCGATGACGAAGGTCATCAAGGAGTACAAGGAGCAGTTTGTCAGCCAGCGTCAGGCGGCCCAGCAACAGCCTGCGGCGGCTACGGCTTAGTTGAAAGGGCACGGCTTTAGCCGTGCCGTAAAGAGACTTACAAGAGATGGCCTTTAGGCCCTGCGGGACTTCCCCCGGTGGCTAAAGCCGGAGTTGAAGCAGAGACGACGGCACGCCTGAAGGCGTGCCCCTTCAAAACCAATGGCGAACATACGCGACATTCGGCGGCGCATCCGCAGCGTGAAGAACACGCGGCAGATCACCAAGGCCATGAAGATGGTGGCGGCAGCCAAGCTGCGCCGTGCGCAGGAGCGCGCCCTGGCGGCGCGGCCGTATGCGACCATGATCACCAACGTGCTGCGCTCGTTGATCAAGCGCACCGATCCGTACAACGAGCAGACCGGCGAGCCCAAGCATCCGCTGCTGGCGCAACGGCCGGAGCAGAACGTTTTTCTCGTGCTGGTGACCGGGGACCGCGGCCTGGCGGGCGCTTTCAACGCCAACGTATTGAAGGCGGCGGCCAAGTTCATCGACTACTTCAAGGACAAGAACATCAGCATCGCCACGGTGGGCCGCAAAGGCCGTGACTACATGCGCCGGCGCTATCCCGTCAGGCCGCAGAAAAGCACGACCCGTGCCGGCAAGATCGAAATCGTCGGAGAGCACCTCAACATTCTTGGGAAGTTGGAGTACGAGGCCGTTTCCGAAATTGTCGAGCCGCTTATCCAGGCCTATAAGGACGCTGAGATCGATTCGGTGTACGTCATCTACAACGAATTCAAGTCGGTGATTTCGCAGCGGCTGATCGCGCAACGAATTCTGCCGGTGCAGGAGATCGGTCGCAAGGAAGTAGCTCTGGCCGAAGAGTTCACGTTGGAGGCGCGGGAGCGCGCGGCCGAAGCCGCGCGAACTGCCGGGGTTAGCTTGAAGGAGCCGGCGGAGACCGAAGAGGAACGACAAGCGAAGGAATTTCCTGCGAACGTAGACTATATCTATGAGCAGCCGCCGGAGGAGATTTTTCGAGGCATGTTGCCGCGGTATGTCGTGCTCCAGCTTTTTCAGGCCATGCTGGAGTCGGTGGCGGCGGAGAATGCCGCCCGCATGACGGCGATGGATTCGGCCAGCAACAATGCCAACGAAGTGATCGACTCGCTGACCCTCACCATGAACCGCGCGCGGCAGGCCGCGATTACGAAAGAGATCATCGAGATTGTGAGCGGGGCCGCAGCGCTGTAGGGCGGGAGTGGTTAGTGGATAGTGGATAGAAAGTTTCGAGCTTCCAATTGGCAAAGCAGAGCTTTCGCTAAATGCCAAGTGCTAAATGCTAAATGCCAAGTGCTGAATAACTGAGACAGATTCCTATGGCTGAAAATGTTGGACACGTAATTCAAATCGCAGGTCCCGCGGTGGACGTGCAATTCTCCGAGACGGCGCTGCCGCCCATCTACACGGCGCTGCGCGTCACCAGCGAAGGCTACAACGTTCCCCACCCACTCGACGTCATCCTGGAAGTCGAGCAGCAGTTGGGCGAAGGACGAGTGCGCTGCGTCGCCATGGAGCCTACCGAAGGCATGGTGCGCGGCATGAAGGCCATTGACCAGGGCGGCCCCATCACGGTTCCTGTGGGCCGTGCGACCCTGGGCCGTGTGATGAACGTCATTGGCAATCCCGTCGACAAGCTCGGGCCCATCGATGCCGCCAAGCGTAATCCCATTCATCGGCAGGCGCCGGCGTTCGATGAGCAGTCCACGCAGATGGAAATGTTCGAGACCGGCGTCAAGGTCATCGATCTCATCCAGCCGTTCTTGAAGGGCGGCAAGATTGGCCTGTTCGGCGGCGCGGGTGTCGGCAAGACCGTCATCATCATGGAGCTCATCAACAACGTCGCGCTGAAGCACGGCGGCTTTTCCGTCTTCGCCGGTGTGGGTGAGCGCACGCGCGAAGGCAACGACCTGTGGCTGGAAATGCAGGAATCGGGCGTGGTCAACATCAAGGAGCCGTCGAAGTCGAAGGCCGCTCTGATCTATGGACAGATGACGGAGCCGCCCGGAGCGCGCCTGCGCGTGGCCCTGACCGCGCTCACCGTCGCCGAATATTTCCGGGACGAAGAAGGCTCCGATACGCTGCTGTTCATCGACAACATCTTCCGCTTCACGCAGGCAGGTTCGGAGGTTTCGACGCTGCTGGGCCGCATGCCCTCTGCCGTTGGATACCAGCCCAACCTCGCCACCGAGATGGGCGAGTTGCAGGAGCGTATCACCTCGACGAAGAAAGGCTCGGTGACTTCGGTGCAGGCGATTTACGTGCCCGCCGACGACCTGACCGATCCCGCTCCGGCAACCACGTTCGCCCATTTGGATGCGACCACGGTGCTCTCGCGCCAGATCTCTGAGCTAGGAATTTATCCCGCGGTCGATCCGCTGGCGTCGACCTCGCGCATTCTCGACCCGCGCATCGTCGGCGACGCGCACTACAACTGCGCGCAGGCCGTAAAACGCGTGCTGCAGAGCTACAAAGACCTGCAGGACATCATCGCCATCCTCGGTATCGACGAGCTGAGCGAAGATCAGAAGCTCACCGTGCAGCGCGCGCGCAAGATTCAGAAGTTTCTCTCGCAGCCGTTCCACGTGGCCGAGCAGTTCACCGGCCTGCAGGGACGCTACGTGAAGATCGCGGATACGGTGCGCAGCTTCCAGGAGATCGTCGACGGCAAGCACGACGACATCCCCGAGCAGGCGTTCTACATGAAGGGCGACATCGACGAGGTGCTGGAAGAGGCCGAGAAGATGAAGGCCCACGCGTAGGAAGCAACTAGCAATTGGCAGCTAGCAATCAGCAACTAGCTTTGGTGCTAACGGACAACCGACAACTGACAACTGCATTATGGCTGAAACGCTGAACCTACAAATCGTCACTCCGGACAAGCGATTGGTCGACGAGGATGTCGAGCAGGTGCAGATGCCCGGCCGCAACGGGTATCTGGGCATCTTGCCGCAACATGCGCCCTTGATCACTGAACTGGGTCCCGGTGAGCTCAGCTACACGCAGAGTGGAAAGACCAGCTATCTTGCCGTCTCCTGGGGGTTCGCCGAAGTGCTGCCCGACAAAGTCACTATCCTGGCCGATGCAGCCGAGCGCCCGGAAGATATCGACGTGAAGCGCGCGCAGGAAGCGAAGACACGGGCTGAAGAGGCGCTCCGCAAGCAGGATCCGGAGCTGGACTATGACGCGACATTGCTGGCGCAGCGCCGCGCAGAAGTGCGGCTGGAAGTAGCCGGGCGCGCGGGGCGCACGGTAGCGATTCACTAGACGCGTCCAAAGCGTGACGTGAGCGACTGCCCTGAAGGCCAAACGGGTCTCACGCCGTCAGCTACGACGAAATCAGCTTGTCATATTCCGCGTGGGAGCCGATCCAGCCCCAGAGAATACCTCCGTCTACGTCTCTCCCAAGAGCGCGATGCACCAAGCCGACCCGAACCGACCAATAACTGCCAGCTTTCTTGAAATGCAGAGAAGGGTGACGGGGATTGGTCTTCAGTAACTCGAAATTGGACCGGGCCAGTTGTTGAACCCGGGTGGGAAGCTGGTTAAAGAGCCGCCAGAAATCGGGACTCGCAAAGTGCTTCAAAGTTCGTGGCTCTTGCCAGCGCGGTGATCCGCCAAGGACTTCTCAAACACATTGTCGAGTTTGCCGGAATCGGCATCACGCTCAATCTCGCGATCCCACTGATCGGCATCAAGCTCCAGCAACCAGTCGCGTAATTGAGCAATTTCTTCCGGGGGAAGCCTTTTAATCTCGTCTTCGAGAAGCTGAAGTTTGGTCATGGGCCGCCTCATCTTCATTTTAATCGTTGTGTACAAAGCACCGACGTGGCGATGCTCGCGTTGCCTGAATTGGTCGACGGCGAGCACGACCTGGCCACGTGAGACCCTCCAGGCCAGCCCCCCGGCTAAACGGGTGCCATGCGGGCTAGCTCAACAAAACTTCCGGATTTCTCCTCGCTACATAGAGCAGCTTGAGCGTTGCCTGGCGCGGCTGCCGCAGGCCCTGCTCCCAGCTTTCGACGGCATTAGAGCTGACGTTCAGCAAGCGCGCAAACAATGCCTGGCTTGCGTTCAGGTCCTCGCGCAGGGCGCGAATGTCGGTTGGCTTCATGGGCTTGGGGCGGGGCGGAATCTCTACCGTGCGCAGGTCGAGTTTTCCGCCGTTGTCGTGCGATCCAGCCGGTTGCTGTTCGTCGTGTCGTTTCTTCTTCTTCTCCCGCTTGTCTTTTTTCCCCATCTCGCACCTGCCCGTTTGTAAGGTATCCCACATTGTAGGAATCGGACTGCAAGCCGTAAATGGCCCTTAAGTCTAGCCTTCTCGATCCACTCTTGGACCGTTCGTGCGCAACACAGGGCGCCCCTTTTCGCCCATTTCCAGGTGGGCCCAGGGTAATTCGTGGTCGTGAGTGAAGACCACAAGCCACTCTTCCGGAATGGCAAAGTCGTAAAATCGATGTTTGTTGGCAATGGTTTCCAGCGGATACAGGTCGTAGCCTAACACCCATGTCGGATCCAGGTGCTTGGCGTCGCAGAGCAGGTCGCTAGGGTAGGCCGCGACTTTGCCGCCGCTGCGAACGATTACGGCCTGCAGATCGCGCGTGTGCCCGGGATAAAGCTCCACCGAAATTCCCGGCGCGATTTCCGTGTCGCCCTCCAGCAGCTTCATCTGCCCGCTCTGCAGCAGAGGGTCGTAATTGTCGGTCATGTAACTGACGCGGTCGCGCTCGTGCTGCTCGTGCGCGTGCTCCATCTCACCTCGCTGTACGTAGTAGGTGGCGCGAGGGAAAGTTGGCACGGGCTTTCCGTGCTGGTCGTAATAAGTGTCCCAACCGCAGTGGTCGAAATGCAGGTGAGTATTGATGACGATGTCGATTTCGTCAGGCGCGACTCCGGCCTGCTCAAAGCTTTTCATCAGCAGCGCTTGCGTGCGATAGATCGCTTGTGTCTTCTCGCCGATCTTGTTGCCGATACCGGTGTCGACGAGCACGTTCTCCCGCCCGGTGCGTATCAACAGAGAATTCGTCCCCATGACGATGCGGTTCATCTCGTCGGCAGCAATGCGCTTCTCCCACATGACCTTCGGGATGATCCCGAACATGGCGCCGCCATCGATGTGATAAGTACCGTCGGAGAGAATCGTTAGTTCAAAGTCGCCCAGAGTGGTTCGGTGCAAGGAACGTTCTCCTCAAGAAGAGTAATTGCGATCATACTGAATGCCATGCGGCTAGAGAACCGCGAAAGCATTCACTAGAGGCGCGGCGGTCACGAGTGCGATCGAGCCTCTTCGTCTTGCTTTCGATTTTCGCGAGGGATGGCAAAATGAGAATTGGATGTGTGTCGTTATTGTTATGGGCGTTGTTATGGCAGAGTGCGTCGCCGTCGCAACCCAACGCAAAGTCTGCTCAGGCTGCGCCAGAATCGCGCGCACAGCAACCTCCCAGCCAGGTGGGTGACCCATTGGCGCAGATGCGCGACGATCTCAACAAGCTGGAAAGCCTGAACCTGAACATGAGCAGCGAGATCGAGTTCTTGCGCGACCAGAACCTGCAAATCCTCCTGCGGACGAACGTGCAAATGTGGACGGTCCTAATCCGCGATCTGCGCCGGCAGGTGGAACAGGAGGAGCAGCGCAGAACTATGCCGCGACCGGCGGACCACAGCTCCACTGCAAAGCCGGATCGATGACCGATGAAGTCCGATCACCTTTTGCGCGTGAGGACAAGCTCATCGGCGTGAGCTTCAGCGAGGGGCTGGGCGACGGGCTCGTGTTGACGATCGGCTCTTGGTTGACGATGCCGACGAACATAGGCGAACGATAGGACAGCACTGAATATGAGCAGAACCGCATACGGCCAATGTAGTGCGAAGCCGGTATCCGCCTTCACGACCTTCAGCGGCACGGTGAATTCGGCGGCGTCGGAACCGCGTTGCACGTTGATCAGCAACGACCAATCGCCCGCATCGGGTAGTTCGAGATCTGCGGATTGCAGGAGCTTGTTCTCTGAATCGTCCGTCGAGGCGCGCACCAGGTTTGTCTTTCGCCCGGCTTCGTCCCGCCGCGCGCGGAAATTCACCGTCGCGTCCTGTAGAACTTCCTGCGTTTTGCAGTTTTGCACCAATACTAAAAATTCGTTTGGGCCTGTCTGCAAGTCTCCAGCAGCAAAAACCGTAACCGCGAAGGTCCCTGATGTCGCGCGCATTCTCAGGACCTGGTCGTCGTCATCGGAAGGAGCCGATGCCAGCGCCGCCAGACACAGCCCCGCCACAGCAAACAGCAATAGGAAAGTGATCGCTTCCAGCCTGGGGGCACCCCACTGTTGTTGCAGCCGGCTACGGAGCGACAAGAGCGGCCGCGCGCTCTGGGAGAGACGCGAGGAAGACTGCGCCTTCGGCGTCGCCCACTGAGCGAGTACCGATGTTCTTCCTGAAAGACACTGCACCGCGATGATCATCGCCGGTATCAGGAAAGCCACCGACCCGACCAACCACATGACCGCGCCCGAGGCGGCCTGGTCCTGCGTTGCCGAAAGGCCAAACAGTCGCGGCATTCGCGCGTAGGACGGATACAGCACGCGATCGGAGAACACCAGGATTGCCGACAAAATCGTGTTCTGAAGATCGGCGATCAACAGGTACGGCACCACGGCCCATCGCGGCGCTTGGGCGCGACTCGGCCAGGGCTGCACCACCGGCCACCAGAAGATCAGCGAAGCCACAAAGAAGCAGGCGTGTTCCACCTCATGCCAGGAACCGGAAGCGAGTGCAAACTCGTACATCCGCGGCGTGTGCCATCCGAACGTCACCACGCCCATCAGTACCAGCGCCACAAATAAATTGGTGAGCGCGCTACCCACCCGGGTTGCGACTCGCCAATTCAAGAACGGCCCCGCGAATTCGCGGGCCGCGAACACGGGCATTCCGCGCACTAGCGGAATCAGAGGCGCGCCCAGCAAAATCAGCGGAGGCGCAACCATCATCAGCAGCATGTGCTGGAGCATGTGCGCGGTGACGATGAACGCGGAGAGGGTATCGAGCGGGGAAGCCAAAGCGATCCAGAGCGTCAGCAGTCCAAGCAGAAAGCAGATGGAGCGCCAGGCGGGAACGAAGGGCACGCGAGCGCGGCGCAGCAAGAACCATCCGCGCAGATAAATGGCCGCCGTCACCGCCAGCGCAAAGCTTGCCGCCGGCGGTACGGACCAGGAAAGCAGTACGGCTTGGCCAACCGAGGACATGAACGCCCGCGTATCAGGAGGGGTTCGCCGAATTCGCCTGCGCCTTTTCCGGCAGCAGGTCAGCGTTCCAGTCGATCTCCTCCTCATGGAAGCGATCGAGCATTTCGTCGGCTCTCACCTTGCTGAAGTAATCCCAGGCCCAGTCGACGAAGGTCTCCATCTTGGCTCGGGTCGAGGTCAGGAGCGCGGCATGGACGCCGAGCCAGGCGGCAAAGGCGATGGCTCCTTGTAAATCGTGACGGTGGGGGCCGACCTCGGCTACAGCTGCCTTGCGCCCAATCATCGCCATAATTCCCTTGTCGAGATACTCGAAGGGCTTTCGTGGCGCGCCCTCGATGTCGGCGGCAATGTTCTTGGCGCACCATTTGCCCGCCTGCTCGGCAACCGAGGCGAGTTGCGGCAACGGCTTGCCGTCGTTGCCACGGATGTTGGCGAAATCGCCGAGCGCATAGACTCGCGGAAGGCCCTCGACCGTAAGATCGGGCTGCACGTCCACGCGTCCCCCATGACCGGCGCGAATACCCACATTGCCCGATAAATTCGACGCCCGCAAACCTCCAGCCCAGACAACCGTATGCGTCTGAATGCGGGTGCCGTCGGAAAGCAGCACGTGGCCTGGTCCGATCTCCTTCACCGCACGTCCCAGGTGCAGCGTCACCCCGCGCTCTGCCAGTTTGTCGGCCGCGTAATTTTGCGCCTTCGGCGAAAACGCGCTCAGGACCGAATGCCCCATGTCCACGAGGTGTATGCCGGCCTGCTCAAACGGAATATTAGGGAACTCAGCCCTCAACGGGTTCTGCATCATGTCGCCCAAGGTTCCGGCCAATTCCGTTCCGGTGGCGCCGGCGCCAACCAGCACGAAGTTCAGCGCGCCCTTTTCAATGAGTGAGGTGTCGCGGTCCGCCGCCTCCAGCACGGCCAGAATGCGGGAGCGCAGCAATTCGGCATCATGCAACGAGTACAGCGGGTAGCCGTACTGTTCGGCGCCAGGCGTGCCGAAAAAATTGGCCTGCGATCCGGCCGCGAGCACCAGATAGTCGCCCTGATAACTCATGCCGTGGGACGTGGTTACGGTGCGGGTGTTCAGATCGGCGGAGACCACCTCGTCCAGCTTGACCTCCACGCTGGGATGCGGCACCAGCATGTTTCGCAGGCTGAAGCCGACACTGCTGGGAGAAAGAAAACCCGCCGCCACCTGGTACAGCAGCGGCTGAAACTGCTGATAGTTGTTCTTGTCGATGAGGGTGATGCGAACGTCGTGATGCGACGAGAGCTTGCGGGCGCAATGAAATCCGGCGAAACCACCGCCGACGATTACAACGTGCTTCATAACTTCGGGTTCTCCATTGCAGGATGGAATTCTGGGAATGGTAACAGATTTCGCCGCACCGGCTTCCGCCGTTGCAAGTGAGTGGGATTGGTTGAAAAACATTCATTAAGAGTGTACGCATTGCAAAACGCCGTTGTTCAAATACGGCTGACGCTTACGCGCGCGCGCATTGTATGCTCCTCGCCGGGTCCAACCTCGACGGCAAAGTCACCGACGTTGCAGGCCTCAATGCACAGCATGTTCCGCCATTGGTCTTCGCCCAGGTCCTTCAGCTCGCGCGATTTCTCGGTCCACGGATTCCACACCACCGTAGTGCGGGAATTCTCCTTGGCGACGGTTATCCTACGTTGTAGGACAGGGTCGCTCAATTGCAGGGCATGCTGGGTGTCCAGGTAAACGCTGTCGGTCTCCGCGGCGATCGCGACATCGCCCGTCTGCAGCTTCTCGCGAAAGGAATCGGTTTTGTCGAGATAGTGCGTCCCGTCGAGGCCGGAAATCCGAGCCTGAGTAGCATCTCCCACTCTGTAGTACGAATGCAGTGCCTCCTCCAGGCGCAATGGCGAAGATCCCGTGTTGGTCGTGGTCAGCTCCAGCAGCAGTTCGGCTCCAAACGTCACTCGATAGGTGGTTCGGAACTCGGCGGGCCACCACTGGCGCGTGCCGGCGTCGCTGGCCGTGGACAGGCTGACCGACACCGCGTCTCCGTTCCGCTCAACCGATTCGAGCTGCCAGTTCTTAGCGCGCACGAAGCCATGCGCAGGCGCGTGCGGATCGCCGGCCTTGTCCCCAAACCAGGGAAAGCAAATGGGAACGCCGCCGCGAATCGCCTTTCCTTCCTGCCAGATGGAATGCGGGCTCAAGAAAAAGACTTCTTCCTCGCCGGCGGGCTTCCAGGAGGTGGCGTGTGCGCCATGCAGGTAAATCTCGCCGGAAGCGGCCGGCGCGCTCACTTGCACCTTTGGCCAGCCGCCACTGCCGGCTACGAGTTGGGCTACTCCGGGGATGCGGAATCGGCTGTCAAGTTCAGCAATGGTTGTGGCCACGGTGCAAACTCCTTCGGCTGCAGAAAGTAGCACAGATTACACGGCGGCGGCCAGAAGCGCAGCAATATTATTCCTGCGTGAATTGCGCGCACAGCGGCCTGCGCCGGTGTATAGTAGCATCCGCTGATTGACCACGCCGTTGCCGTCATCGGGGTTTTCTGCACAATTTCTTACTTGAAGCCGCTTTGCCGGCCTGATAGCTTCTTGTGATTCCGTTTTGAGGTGATCGTATGAGAGCGACGCAAAAACTGCACGAGCTAGGCCAGAGTCTCTGGCTGGACAACATTACCCGCGACCTGCTGGACACAGGCACGCTGAAGCATTACATCGACGATTTTTCGGTCACCGGGCTTACGTCCAACCCGACAATTTTCGACCACGCGATCAAGAACAGCCCAACCTACGATCCCGTGATCCAGCGGAAGATGCACGAAGGCAAGTCCGGCGAAGCGCTCTTCTTCGAGATTGCGCTGGAGGACCTGACGCGTGCGGCCGACATGTTCCGCGACATTCACGCTAAATCGAATGGCGTGGATGGCTGGGTATCGCTCGAGGTCTCGCCGCTGCTGGCCCACGACACGGCAAGCACATTGACGCAGGCCAAGGACCTGTGCGCCCGCGCCGGACACCCCAACCTGTTCATCAAAATCCCCGGTACCAAAGAAGGTCTGCCGGCTATCGAGGAAGCCATCTTCGCCGGAGTTTCGGTGAATGTCACCCTGTTGTTTTCGCGTGAGCATTACCTGGCCCAGGCGGCGGCCTACCTGCGTGGTATCGAGCGGCGCATCGCTGCCGGCTTGCCGCCGGAGAATGTCAGCTCCGTGGCTTCGGTGTTCATCAGCCGGTGGGACGTTTCAACCATCGACAAGGTGCCGGAGGCGCTGCGCGACAAGATTGGAATTGCGATCGCCACGCGTATCTACAAAGCGTATTGCGACACGCTGGAGTCGCCGCGCTGGCAGGCTATCAAGAAGGCGGGATACAATCCGCAGCGGCTTTTGTTTGCCAGCACGGGAACCAAAGATCCGAAGGCCTCGGACGTGCTTTACATCAAGAGCCTGGCCGCGCCGAACACGGTGAATACCATGCCGGAAGGCACGCTCAAGGCGCTTGCCGACCACGGTGACATCGGAGGTACACTGCCGCGCGACGGCGGCGACAGCGAAAAGGTAATCGCCGACTTCGGCAAGGCGGGAATCAACGTCGACGCCCTGGGTGTGCAGTTGCAGGATGACGGCGCCAAGTCATTTGTCGAGTCGTGGAATGATCTGATGAAGGTCATTGAGTCGAAGAGCAAAGCCTTGGCCAAAACCGCCTAAAGATCCAATCCACCACGGAGACACGGAGAACACGGAGGATTTCCGGGGTAAGGGCCAGAACGGGAGAAAAGCTTGAAGTAATTAGCTGACCTGCTCCTAACCTTAATCCCCAATCTAACTCCGTGCCCTCGGTGCCTCCGTGGTGAAAAAGACCACTTCAACAGGAGAAAACAATGCAACTCGGAATGGTAGGTTTGGGACGTATGGGCGCGAACATGGTGCGCCGTCTCATCAAGAACGGCCACGAATGCGTGGTCTTCGACATGTCTCCCAAAACGGTGGAAGACTTGGTGCGGGAGAAAGCGGTGGGGTCATCCTCGCTGCAGGACATGATCAAGAAGCTCAAGAAGCCGCGCGCCATGTGGCTCATGGTCCCAGCCGGAGTAGTGGACCAGACCATCGCGCAAATTGCGCCGCATCTTGAGTCGGGCGACATCCTCATCGACGGCGGCAACTCGTATTACATCGACGACATTCGCCGCGCCAAGGAACTCGCACCCAAGGGAATTAACTACGTCGATGTGGGTACCAGCGGCGGCGTCTGGGGCCTAGAGCGCGGCTACTGCATGATGATTGGTGGCCCTGACGCTGCGGTGAAGCACCTCGATCCCATCTTCAAGACGCTGGCGCCGGGGCGCGGCAACATCGATCGTACTCCGGGTCGCGAGAAGCTTGGCGGAACTTCGGAGGACGGTTATCTGCATTGCGGCCCGAGCGGCGGCGGCCACTTCGTGAAGATGGTGCACAACGGCATCGAGTACGCCATTATGGCGGCCTATGCCGAGGGGCTGAACATCATCAAGGCAGCCGACATCGGCAAGCAGACCGGCGAGATCGATGCCGAGACCACGCCGCTGCGCGATCCCGAGCACTACCAGTACGATTTCAACCTGGCCGATGTTGCCGAGGTCTGGCGGCGTGGCAGTGTGATCGCCTCGTGGCTGCTCGATCTGACGGCAATCGCGCTGGTGGAAGATCCGCACCTTCAGAAGTTCGCCGGTCGCGTCTCGGATTCGGGCGAGGGCCGCTGGACCATCAAGGCCAGTATCGACGAAGGCGTGCCCAGTCCGGTGCTGACGACCTCGCTGTACGAGCGCTTCAGCTCGCGCGGCCTCGGCGACTTTGCCGACAAGCTGCTCTCGGCGATGCGCTACGAATTCGGCGGACACCTGGAGAAAGCGGCAGGGAAGTAGAGCGCTGCTCATCCTAAACAACCCGGGTGCCCCATTCTGGCCGTCGTTTGGCCAGGGTGGGGCAGTTCGATACTTTTAGCAGACTGCCCCGCCCTAGCCAAAAGACGGCTAGAACGGGGCACCCACGGTTGACCTATTCATAATCTCGTGTGACGCGACACTTCTTGGAATCATCATGAACGTTGAAATCCTTCCCAACATCGATTCTTTGGCCAAACGTGCGGCATCCGTTATCGCGGCCGATGCGCGCGCCGCCGTCCAGGCCCGCGGCCGCTTCATCATGGCGGTCAGCGGCGGCAAGACGCCCTGGGCAATGCTGCGCGAACTCGCGAACGAAGAGGTCCCGTGGGCCAACGTCCATGTCTTCCAGATTGACGAGCGCATCGCTCCCGCCGGCGATCCCGATCGCAACTACGAGCACCTCCGCGCCACCTTGCTGGAGAATGCGCCCATCCCGCCGGAGCAGATTTATGCCATGCCGGTAGAAATGGCCGACTCGGAAGCCGCAGCGAAGGAATATGCGCGCACATTGGAAGGTGTCGCGGGAAAACCGCCGATCCTGGATCTTGCGCATCTGGGCTTAGGCCCTGACGGCCATACCGCATCGCTCATTCCCAACGATCCTGTGCTGAACGTCACGGATCGCGACGTTGCCATCACTGGTATTTATCAAAATCGCCGCCGCATGACGCTGACCTATCCCGTGCTCAACCGTGCCCGGCGCATTCTTTGGCTGGTGAGCGGCAAGGACAAAGGCTCGGCGCTAGCCAAGCTGCGCAAGGCCGATCCATCGATTCCCGGTGGGCGCGTCAGCCAGACGCAGGCGTTGCTGCTCGCTGACCGCGACGCCGCAGGTGAAATGACCACCGGCGCAATCTCCTAATAGGCTTATTGCAACTATGCGGGAGTTACTTGCTTTAGCGGCGGCCCTTACGCTGCTGGTGTCTGGGACTAGGCTGGTTGCCCAGTCCCCTGACTTGAGCCACATTTATGCCCACCCACCCATTCAGGTTGCGAATGTCCCTTCGAATCCACGTGGGATGCTGCCCTCGATTCGCACTTCATTGAACTTCTAGGTCGTTATCTGTGCGGCCCTGAGTTGCCCCCGCACCGTTTCCCGGTCCAAGTCAGTCAGGCCGTGCCCGATGATCACAAAGCGGTGGAACAGGCAGCCGGCTGCAATCTTGTTGAGGTCCGGTTTAGACGTCCTGTAAACAATGATCGTAGCAACCTGGGCAGGACGGGGCCACGCGATCACCAGAGCTTCGCCGCCGTAGAATTCTCCCCCTTCATCGGTGAAGGCATAGGAAACGCGACCTGCCTTGATGGAAAGCGACCGGGCGCTGCATGCAGTGGCATCCCGCAGCGTCCAACGCTCGCTGATCCACGCCGAGAGAATGGCATTCAGCAAGAGCAGGACACCTATTCCGATTCGCCAGAAAAGGGCCAGGGCGAGGCTGTTGCCTTCCATCGCGTCCAGCAAGTTGAACTTCAGCGTCGTACCCTGGGCCCAGGTCAACGATAGAAATGCGACCGCCAAAAACGTCGGCACGAACAGTATCCAAAGCCGTGTGAGCTCAACCCTGACTGCAATCTGATCATGCTCGACATGGGTGTTTCCCTCACGGTCTTGGCGGGAGATTGTTGTTCTCAGGTAAAAGACGCTTCTCCGTGGGTGCACGATGAACCCGAACGCCACCACACCAACAATGACAAGGGCTCCACAGGCTGCAAGCGAGGCATGGTAGAACGGCAAGAGCACACCCGCAAGCACGACGAACGTTCCGAACGCGAAGATGTGCCAGGCTCGCATCGTGCAATTCTGAAGAGTCTCTGCGGGGAACGCAACCGCTAACGCCTGAGGTAGAATCGTGGGATTCCGGAGGGAATGAACATGGGACGTCCGGTTGTGCATTTCGAGATCGGGTGCCGCGACAGGGCGCGCACCGCGGAGTTCTTCACCAAGCTGTTCGACTGGACGACGCAGGAAGCCGGTCCGGCGACCCTGATCGATACCGCTGCCGGCTCGGGAATCAACGGGCACATTACTGCGCTGGGCCATGAACCACACAATTACGTGACGGTCTACGTCTCGGTGGACGACGTGCAAGTCTACCTCGACAAGGCGGTCGGGCTGGGCGGCAAGGTTCTGACCCCCGTCATTTCCATACCGCAAGGCGAGTTCGCCTGGTTCTCGGATCCCGACGGCAATGTGATTGGCTTGTTCAAAGCGGCGAACTGAGGTCAAGATTTTACAAGACGCGCTTTGCCAATCTGCGCCAGGGTGTGATCCAGATTTCGATTCGCAAGGCAGCATTACTTCAAACCAGAGGAGCTTAGTTATGGCAGTGAAACCGATTCCCGAGGGATATCACACCGTCACACCGTATCTCACGCTTGAGCATCCGGAAGCCGCGATGGACTTCCTGAAGAAAGCTTTCGACGGTAAGGAAACCTATGCCATGCGCGATGACAAAGGTCAGGTGCAGCACGCGGAGATGAAGGTAGGCAGCTCCATGCTCATGTTCGGCCGGGCGCATGGCGAATGGCATGCGCGTCCCGGCAACTTCTATCTCTACGTCGAGGACTGCGATGCCCTGTACAAGAAAGCGCTCGCGGCCGGGGCCAAGTCGCTGGCCGAGCCGACCGACCAGTTCTACGGCGATCGTCACGGCGGTGTCACCGATTCGGAAGGCAACAACTGGTGGGTCGCCACACATATCGAGGATCTCAGCGCCGAGGAAGTGAATCGCCGGGCGCGCGAATGGCACCAGAAGCAGGCAGCAGCGGCAGAGCAGAAGTAGGTTGAAAGCCCGTCGCGCGGCTATTCTGCTCTAGGAGTCTGGCCAAATCTGCGGTGCTATAATTTTTCTTCATCCACTCTGACCTTCGGGCCTGGAGCGGACGTATTGCTGCGCCTAGCGGTTCCCCGCCACGTAGGAACTTCGCTGTATTGCGCGGCATGGAAGCATTATTCGATATCCAACATCTGAGGTTTCCGCATGTCAGGCCATTCCAAATGGGCAACTATCAAGCATAAAAAGGGCGCGCTCGACGCCAAGCGCGGCAAGATCTTCACGCGGTTGATAAAGGAAATCACCATCGCTGCCAAGAGCGGTGGCGATCCCGAGAAGAACCCGCGTCTGCGAGGCGCAGTAGCCGCTGCGAAGGCGGAGAACATGCCTGCCGACAACATCAAGCGCGCCATTCAGCGAGGCACGGGCGAGCTGCCCGGCGTCTCGTATGAAGAGATCACCTTCGAAGGCTACGGTCCCGGCGGAGTTGCGATTCTGGTCGAGGTTTCCACCGACAACCGCAATCGCACGGTCAGCGAGATGCGGCACG
The DNA here is from genome assembly GCA_963713465.1 of uncultured Acidobacteriaceae bacterium. Taxonomy (GTDB): domain Bacteria; phylum Acidobacteriota; class Terriglobia; order Terriglobales; family Acidobacteriaceae; genus Bog-257. The sequence goes on along the minus strand of CAVQLZ010000025.1, from coordinate 488 downwards.
CCTTCTCCAAGAACGGTGGGAACATGGGCGAGGCCGGCTCGGTCGCCTGGATGTTCCATAAGAAGGGCGACATCGTCATCGCGAAGTCGGCGGCCAAGGAAGACGACCTGATGAACCTGGTGCTGGAGGCCGGTGCCGACGACTCTGAAAGACGACGGCGATAACTGGGAGATCCTGTGCGATCCCTTCCGCCTACGAGACAGTTCTCGAAGCGGTGAAGAAAGCCGGCATCACTCCCGAAGTCGCCGAAATCGGCATGGTGCCGCAGAACTATACTAAGCTCGAAGGCCATCAGGCGAGTACCATGATCCGGCTGCTGGAGGCCTTGGAAGATCAGGACGACGTCGAACACGTGTACTCCAACTTCGACATCGACCAGAAGCAGCTCGAAGAAGTGGCGGGGTGAGGCAGCAATTAGCAACCAGCTCCTAGCTCAAGACACTGCCACCGAGTTTTCAAAGAGCACGATCCAGTCCCGCTGACGGGAC
>CAVQLZ010000024.1:0-41405 GCA_963713465.1 uncultured Acidobacteriaceae bacterium | reverse complement strand
GGTCATGGGGGTTCGCCCCCCTCCCGGCACCAGCTTTCAATCGGATACGATAACTTCCGGTTGGCCGACCTTCCGTCCAGAAACGTGGAACACGAGTTGGTTGAAGGCGAGGCGCCAATGTGCACGGCCAATCGCCTTGTCGCGCAAGCCACGGTCAGCGGCGACGCGGCGTGAAGCCTGCAGCAGATTCGGACTGCTCTCTCGAGTCGGAGGTGCAAGAATAGAGGCACGGGATCGACACCAATACCCTCCCGTACCTCCTTCACCAATTGGCAATCAGGAATGGGGCGCATTCTTAACGCCCATTCCAAAGACGAACAGGTTCGCACTTGCGTTCTGCGTGTTGTTGACCACTGCGGGTAGGCTTTGGTCGCCGGCGAGCAGGTGTTCGACCAGGATGTTCGTGGTTCCAGGATAATCCGACGTAAAGCCCGGCCCTGGAGCCAGATTGCCCTGGGCGGACAGAATGTTTCCATTGCCATCTGCGGCAATACCGATCGCATACAGCGCGTCGGCGATGCCCAGGCCGATCGCATTCGTCTGGGCGGGGCTGTTGGCGTTCGTGGATGCCTGGACCATTTGCGGGCTATAGGTGGGGGCATTTGCATCCACCGTACTGAAAGCCGTCAGGCAGACGCTCCAGGGCACAACCGAGCTGAGCGTCACATTGACGGTGAATTGCGCAGAATTATCCGGGTTTATCGCCGTGAAAACCTGGATACCCGATATTTTCTTGGGCGCTGCGGTCGTTTGGAGTTCCCAGGTGTAAGGTCCAGCAGCCGACGTTAAGTTCGGCGTCAACGTCGGCGCATTTCCACTCCATTGCAGCGTGATCACGATCAGCTCGCCCCCGCTCAAACCGCTCAATACCGCGGTAACTGTATTTGTATTAGCAGGCTCAACGAAGACTGCGGTGTTGACGTAGCCGACCCCTTCGTATGTCTGGGTCAGCCCGAGGAGCTGGTCGCAGCCCACAAAGCCAAACAGCGCAATCACAGCCAGCAGTAGAAGCGGAGTGAGGATTACGAATCCATCGATCATTGCAGTCTCTCTCTGTCCGACAGTTTGACTACGCTGCCGACTTCAGTCCCATCGCGAAGATAAACCCCTTGGCGTTGGGGTCGGTGTTGGCGTTCGTCACCTGAGCGACAACGGGATTGCTACCATTGCCATCCTCCACCAGGGGGTTCGTGATCGGCGGGAATTCCGCGGTGAAGCCCGGCCCCGGGCTTAACGAATTATTGCCGGGGAAGGTGCCGTCGCTGTTCGCGGCCAACGCGACCGCGTAGACCAGGTCGCCTGAGCCGAGGTTGAGCGGCGGCGTCTGCGGATTATTGCCCACATAGTTGAGCTTGCTGCTCTGCGGGCTGTACAGTGGCGCGTTCTCATCCACGCCCGCGTATGCCGAGACACACAAGTTCCAGGGTACGGTCGACTCCTGTAGCAGAGATGCGGTCACGGTGAGCTGTAAATTTCCCGCCGGATTCATCGCCGAGAATATCTGGATCATCATGTTGTGCGTCATGTCGATTGGGTACCAAACAAATGGGCCGCCCCCGTTCACGGGCGAGAATGACGCTCCGGTAAGCCCCGGCATGTTAGCGCCTGCAATCGCCGAACTCCACTGCACCGCGACCACGATCAGCTCGCCGCCCGCGAGCGTGAGCGGGTCAGCGGTAACCTTGTTGGTGTTAGCCGACGCACTTGCAACCGCCGTCTGCACATGCATCAGCGCCGGCGGGATATACGTGACGTTCTGGTAGCAGCCCACAAAGCCCAGCAGTGCCACGATGGCCAGCAGCAGCACCGGAGTGAAAATAAGAAACAGATCAAGCATCGATAGGCCTCATTCGTCAGCAGTCCGCAATCATCAGTCCGAAGTCACGTCAAGCCTATTTACTTCGTTGCCGGCTGCGCCGACGCTTGTGCAGCTTCGCCCTCCGCGTAACCGAACTGTATGCCGGAGATGATTCCCGACGCGTCGATGGAGACGATCGTCGGCCACGCGCTCACACCGTAGGCACTAGCGATGTTGCGGCCGGGATCGGCGACGGGGATGGCCGACAGCTTCGCCTGCGACAGCGCGCGATGCGCCTGCTCGGCCGTTTCCCCGTCATTGATCGCGAGTACCAGCGGCTGCGCGCCGTTCTGCGCCTGCAGCGCAGCGCCGATGGCCTGCATGCTCGGAGCAGAGTGGCTTCGCCAGAAAACCAGCACCACGGTTCGGCCCTTGAGCTTCGAGAGCGTGAGCTGGCGACCGCTCGTGTACTGGAAGAGGAAGTTAGGTGCGGGCTGGCCGAGCCTCGCGTTCAGGCGCAGCAGCTTCGGTGGGCCGGTGAACGTCGTCGCCAGCTTCTTCTTCAATGCGGCGGCGAGCGCCTGCTTCTCGACTGCTCCTTCGTGACGCCAGACCACCTTGCCCGTGGGATCGACGATCACCGTCAGCGGGCGCGCCGCGTTGCCCAGTCCGAAGGCTCGCTCCCAGGCGGCATCGTCTTCGGCGTAGATGATTCCCGGCGTGTAGTGCAGCTTCTCCAGATGTCCAATCGGGACCAAGGCCATCACCCCCGTCGACGAGTCGGGTCGCTTGGCGTGATGCAGCGCCTGGGTCAGCACCTTCAGGTCGGCGGCAGAATTGGCATCGGCAAAATGGACCAGCAGGTTGGGTGCGGCGCGTCCGGCTGCCTGCGGAGCGGCATGGCCGGTGACGACGATGTGGCCGCCGGTTCCGCGGCGCGCCATGGCAATGACCGGCAGCGTAGAGACCACATTGCCAAGATTGGTTCCCGGCAGCGGCAGGATGTGGATGCCGCAAGAGGTCGCGCTTACAGCCGTCGCAGGCGCGGCGCCGGAAGCACCAATGCGCGTGCCCTGCGCCGTGAGGCACAACGGCGTGTAGGGCGGAATTGTGGTCGCATCATCGGCTTCGACCACGTTATTGGAGTGGAGCAGCACAAACTTGTTGGGGTCAACTCCGAACGGATAGAGCTGATTGTTGTAGCTGACGCTCCAAACGTATTGCGTGATGGTGCCGCCGGGAATCCACGTGTTCAGCGCGGTGTAGTCCGGCCCACTCGGGGCGACAACGCCGCCCAGGCCGCCCGGGCCGACACCGCCCGCCGGCTGCGCGGGAATCTGGTCGAACTCGACATACGAATCAGCCCATGCCTTCACCGTCTCCAGGCCGCGCAGGATCACGCCCGTCGGCTCGATGTCCACCGCGGTGTAGGAGAACACCAGCTTCAGCGAGGCATCGGGCTGGTCGCCGGTCGTGGGATCGGTGAGCAGCGAGTTCACCAGATTGCCGAGTTGCGTGTCGATGTTGGTCTGGCTGCGCACCGTGGCCTGAATGCCGTTGGGATTGGAAGAATCCAGGATATTGTTGACGGCAGCGGCAATCTTGTTCGTGATCGGCCCTTTGAACGCTCCCAGGATCAGGTCTTTTATGGCGCCGCCGATGCCCGAATCGGTGAAGTCGAGCGAGACCTGGCTCAGCGCCAGCTCCGCCGCGCCCAGCCGGCCCTGGGCGTCGATCGGAATTAGCTTGAGCGTGAAGGAAACGATCGTCCTGAAGTTAAAGGCCGGCCAGCCGGTGGAGTCGGGATGGGCGTGGGCGTTGATGACGAGCTGAATCGCTCCGCTCGTGAAGTTCAGCGCAGGCGCAGGACTGGTTAGCGTGATGGTATAAGTCGTCGAGAAGAACAATTCGCTTACATAGATCGGCGGAAAATTCGTGAGCTGGCTGATCGACGAGCTCAGAAGCGAATTGATATAAGCCGGGCTGATCACGAAGGCGAAATCATCCCCCGCGTTGAGCACGATCTGCTGCACGGTCGCCGGATTACTGCTGTGGCTGGTGAGGTTCAGCAGCAGCGCGCCGGCTTTCTGCGAGGCGGAGAGCAGCGTCTTGAATTGCAGCGCCGAGATGCCGCCGGGCAAGGTGGCGCTCGAGGGCTGGAAGCTGGTCTTCAGCGCGTTCTGGATCGCCAGATTGATGGCGGCGGTGTCGGAGGCACTCAGCGCATTGCTGGTGTAGGTCGGCGTGAAGGTGACGGTCGCCTGATCGGCCTTGAAGTCGAACTCGAGGACATTGCCCACCTGCGTCGAAATCTGGCTGATGGGTGCGACGATCTGGAGATTGCCGCGCAGGAACTGCGCGATCGGCGCGGTATGGGGGTCGGGGAAGTAGCGCACCATCGTGTTCAGCGTCACGCTGAGGTTCGTGCCCGAGGCGTCCGGCACATCGATGGTCGGAGGAAAGATCTGAAGCTGGACCTGGCCGGAGAGATTGCTGGGAATGATCACCGGCGGCGGGAACACCACCCAGCCGGGGTTCACGATGGGCGGGCGCAAGCCGGAAACGGGGTCGTTGATCGCGACTGTGCCGGTGAACCGCTGACGCGGGATCCGCTGCTGGTTGGCGATGGCATTGCCGAATTCGTCCGCGACGCCGGTTAGCACGATGGGCGGCAGATGGGGCTGTTGTGGGGCCGTGTCGTTAAGGTAGCCGGAGGTTGAGTGCAGGAAACGCTCGCACTCGTGCATCACCGCGAGAAAGCGGTCTACCGCGGCAAGCGAAACTTGCACGACGACGTCATAGTTGCCAGTCACAGGACTTGACATATCGCCCCCTTATTCAATCGCTGACAAGCTTCCCGCTCGCAGCGCAGTTTTCACCACAGAGGCACCGAGATCACGGAGTCACATTTTTCATTCCTCAGATCTCCGTGCCTCCGTGGTGAACCATATTCGTCATCTCCAATGCATGGCGAGCACGGATATGGACGTCACCACGAAAAGTATCGAGATTGCGTAGGCGACGCGGAACTGACGGCCGCGATTCGGGTGCTCACGTGCCAACTCGAGCGCCAGCCGCACGCTCGCATAGCTCAACGTGATGAGCAGAAACAGCGCGCCCGGAAACGGCGTGCGCCCCCACATAACGGTCGCGACGATCAGCAACACGGCGGCGCAGGCCGCCTCCAGCGCCTGCGTGGGTATGCGTCTCTGCCACACGCCGCTGGTGTTGGGCAGGCTGATCCCGAGCCAGCCGCTCGTCGGGCGCCCACCGCAACAGCCGTTCAGCACGCAGCCCGCGCGGGTGAACATCATGCCCACCAAAATCGTGAAGGTGCTCACGTCCCAGAAAGCGCCGAGGCCGAGGTGCAGCGCGCGCAACAACGGCACCGAGCACAACAACATCACCGGTACGGCACCGTACATCATGAAGCCGCCTTGGCTGCGGTCCCAGATGCGGTGCGGATTGCGGCGGTAGTATTTCCACTCGCTGGCGACGAACAGAAGGCGCGCGCCCATCAACGCCGGCGCAATAAGCACGATCGTCGCGATGTACACGCGCAGTGGATCGAGCCTGGCGCTATGCGCGGCGTAATTGCCCGCGATTACGCCGACGACCAGGCCGACATACAGCATGGCCGGATAGCTCCAGACGGTAAAACCTCGCCAGCGGAACAGTACGCGTCTCATACCTGCGCCATCATGCCCCCAAATGCGAGCAGCAACCCGCCGACAATGGCGACGTTGGCGAGGTTGAAGACCGGCCACCAGCCAAGATCGATGAAGTCGACGACGTGCTGGCGACGCAAAATGTCGAGAAGATTTCCCGCCGCGCCACCCAGCGCGCAGCCGACACCCGCTTGAGCGTCGTGGCTTTGCAGGTACAAGCCCGAGTTATGCAGCCAGGCCGCCGCGATGGCGGCGACGCACCATATGACGACCATCGCCGTGCGGAATGCAATGTGGTGGTAGATGCGCTCGCAGTGGTGGACCCGTCGAACCTGCAGCAGCCTCCCGCCGACGGTGCCGGCGAGTCGCGTCTGCACTACATGCTTGGTGATCTGGTCGAAAAGGAAAACGATCGCCGCGAAGGTGAGCAGAGGAAACATGCGAATCTGTCCGAGGAGCGCGGCCCTTCCGGCGTGGGAGCGAACTATCGCCGCCGGATTTCAAGGGAGCTTATCGCGCTAACCGAGATACTGCAACCGGCATCTTGGTGGGTGCCTGTTCTTTGTGAAGTGGGGTCGCGGATTCCTAGGCGCCCAGTCAACTCTCCATGTTCAACCATCCGATCCCCTACCTTAGTGCGCCGGAAATCTGTTCGCATAAGTTTAGGAGGTTCGTATCAGGGCACGGCTTCAGCGGTGTCGAAAAACATCATTTTCCTTGACCAGAACGGTTGCGCGAAAAAGGGAGATGAGAGGTTGCGCTTGGCTTGGCATCGCTTATGCTCCTCGCAATGGCTGTGACGTTCGTGGGTTTAATAAGAACGTGTGCGATGGGGCATTACTCCACCTGCCAGCTATGGCGAAAACTGCCACGTGGTCCCAGCGTTATTGGCCCCACAGCCCGAGGTGGTCCCATACAAGTTGCCACTTGCGTCGAGCGCCAAACTACCCGTCGATGGGAATACTGTACTGACAAGATAGTCGAGGTCTTCGTAATGCCAGCCACCGCTGTCATACCAGGCTTTGAAGATGAAACTGTCTTCGCAGAATTGGGAGCCGCCGGAAATACTATGACTGGCTTCTCCCGTGCCATATAGCTTGCCCGCAGCATCGATCACAAGATTGTTCAGGTTCACAAAGTTAGAATCTGGAGGGCCCGGGCTACAGCCATGCTGGACGAAATACTCACTGAAGGCCCAGCCGGAACCCGTCTTTTGCAGGACAAAAATTGGGCCCATGGCAAATTCTATGTCTGTTTGTTCTGCGATGCCGTAGAGATTGCCTGCACTGTCCTGGACCAGGTAACCAGGACCTATGCCCTGGTTAGATCCAAATGTATGGATTACGCTCTGGGTCCATCCGCCACCCAACGGCGTCAACTGGAAAACCACTCCTTGCCCTGAGAGACCGCCGGCGGCAACTCCGTAGAGATTGCCATCATTGCCCACCAACACCTGGGTTGGATTGCGGCCGTCGTTACCTCCGGTGAAGCTGTACAGGGTGGTCTTCGTCCAGCCTAGACCTGATGTCGTGAGCTCAAATACGGTACCAGCACCATGCGTCCCGCCGGTGGATGTCGTGCCGTATAGGTTGCCTTGCTGGTCGTACGCTGAAACATTGATCACTCCGGAACCATCACTCTGACTGCTGAAGCGATAGGGCACGTTTTCGTTCCAGCCACACAGAGCGGTAAGACAGGCCGTCGGCGGAGGAGTCAGATTGTAGACCAGTCCGCAATATTGGCTACCATCGGTTCCGCAGTTCTGGATGCCTCCCTGCGCGCCGCCGTAAAGAGTTCCGTTCGGGCCCAAGATCGCGCCGGTCGGGTCACCCCCGCTATTACCCCCAAAGAAGCTGAATAGAGGATCAAGCAGCCAGTCGGCAAAGTGAGACAGCTTGTAGGCAAAACCGGCGCTGTTGTTGCCGCCATTAATGGTTGTTCCGTAGAGATTTCCCGCGCTATCAATGGTGACGCCGTTCGGGCCACCGGGGTAGCCCCCCCCTTCCTGCGAGGTGAAGTCATGGATGATCTGTAGATTTCCTCCGGACTCAAAGCATGTGGGCGGACCCTCGGTGCCCAGCATGGTGAACGCTTCCGAAGGAATTGTGCCAACCCCAGTTTCCGACGCGAGCGACGGACAGCCGGACGATTCGCATCCGATTCCGCTGTTCTCGTCCCAGTACACCGGATCGCCAGTGTTCACGACCGCGTTCGACAGATTCACCCAGTAGGTCCCGGCCGCGAGGTTCGCAGAACCAAAGCTATTGTCGCTGCTTTCGGTACAAATGTTGAAGCCATACTGATTGCCGCTGCAGCCGCTCTGGGTGAAGTTGACCACCCCATTAAAGTAAGTCGTGCCGCCGAACTCGGATGAGGTGATCGAAATCTGGACAGACTCAAGAACATCGCCCGGCTCTAGCCAGGCCCCGAAATTCATACCGTTGACAGGGCCGGCGCCCACGGTGATCGTATCGCTGACGACAAAGCCGGAGTTAATCGTCCAGGCATCGGTGGTGCCGTTGATGGGGCCATTGTCGTAGATAGGGCCGTCTTGCGGCGAGCCACTACGACTCCCTTGGCGCGCAAGCGGGTTCGGCCGCGATGCCGGAGCATGGACTGGATGTGCCAGTCGCGCGGCGAACTGTGGCATTCTTGCTGCCTGCATCGCGGTTGCGGGAACGGAATTCTGTGCGGGCGCGGGCAGCGCAGCCGACGCGATCAGTAGCGCCGTGACTCCTGCCAGAACGGTTGCGCGAAAAAGGGAGATGATAGGTTGCGCTTGGCTTAACATCGCTCTTGCTCCTCGCAGTGGCTGGACGTTCGTGGGCCCGGGAAGAACGTGCGCGATCGGGCACGCGGGAGAGGAAGATAGGTCTACTTATAGCCGAAAGGGAGCGAATCGGAACGGTCAGGAAAAAACGCCGGGAGTCCTCTCGCGAAATACCCGGTGGGATTTTACAACGGCCCGGCAACGAACGTGCGAGAAACTTTGAACGAGGAGTAAAGAGAGACTGTGTCGCGACCCAGTGTCGCCGCTCCGCGGGTCAGCTTTTGTTCCACTTGGAGCGCGGGCTCACGAGGCGGTTACGAAACTCTGTCGTCCCCGAGGGACTCGGAGAAATTCTTTCACTTGATCCCAGCACTCCGGCCGCCGCGACGGCCTCCGTGCTGGGCTGTCATGCACGCGCCAGCGGCGCTCTGTTTTCTGACGGTTTGTTCCACCGATGCAGCAACTGAGTTTTGTAACAGCCTCTCACGCCCCCGCCTAACACAAATCTTGTCGCACGGCGGCTGAATAAGCCGGATCTCGTAATGTCCGTTCTAACCGTGGAATCTGACTTCCGGTCGCGATACAGTCTCGAAAGCGAAACGCCGCGTGCCCCCTCGATGGGATTCGGGAGGATTGGGAGTTGCGGGTGTCAGTAAAGTTTGAAGACGACCTCCACGTCAATCGTCACCCGGCACTGGCTTCCCATCGTACAAACCCGAACCGAATTTTCACCTTACTAGGCACTCCATTGCCGTCTCATCAAATCGGTGTCCAGCCGGGTTGGAGATTCGGGTCCTTTTCCCAGATTGGGTCGCTAGTACTACTACGCGCGCGATTTCAAGTGCAAGAAATACATTTCAAGAGTGAGAAATGCAACAATAAGCCGCAATCGACTCATTCTGCGCCAGATATATTCTTGGCGAACACTGAATAAAACCCCTCGCAATGTGCTAGTCTGAAAGTAGAGTTGAAGTTGATGACCCCGGTCTAGCGGCCGGGTTTTGTGTTTTGTGGCGGAAGCGCGGCAGGCGCCATGGATTCGCCGAGGTGACGTCACTGCCGCGGCTGTGATTTCCTCTACTGCCTGCAACCGGGGCTTGCCAGGCTGTGTTGCAACCCGTGTCGCCGCTGCCGCGCGGCTCGTCGTTTGTATGCCACTTGGAGCGCGGGCTTACGCCCACGCCTAACATCATCCCGCCGCTCTGCGGCTGGTTTCGTCGCAAGTCCGACTGCTTACTCCACCGCCCGAGCCTTATGCAGGTTGCAACACGGCCGCGGGCTTTCCGAGGCTGTTACGAAACTTTGTCGTCCCCGAGGGACTTCGAGAAATTCTTGCCACTTGACCCCAGCGCTCCGGCCGCCGCGGCGGCCTCCATGCTGGGCTACCGTTGCTATCATGACACGCGCCTGCGGCGCTCTGGAACTTGCGACTTTGTACCACCGATGCAACAGCGAACTGAGTTTCGCGACAACCTCTTACGCCCACGCCTAACGTCATCCCGCCGCTCTGCGGCTGGTTTCGTCGCAAGTCCGACTGGCGCTTTTCGCCAGCACGCGCAATCGGTTATCGTGTTCTCATCAGGAGTGGTTAACGTGTACAAGCAAATGTTTCGGAGCGGGCTGCTGGCTCGCTGTCGTTCTCGCCTGTCTGCCGGCGCTGGCGGTCGAGCGCGGCATCATGATCGCCCCGGGGGTGATCTACGTTAGTCCCAGCGCGGACTCGGCCAAGCTCTCCAACATCGGCCGTGGCCGCGAGGTCGCTGTTATGGAGCACTCGCCGGGATGGGTAAACGTGATCGGCACGGTCGATGTCAACATTGATGCAGTCGACGAAACCGCAAGCGACCGCAATGTGACCGGCTGGATCGCGGACAAGGGAGTGATCACCACGTCCACTCCGGATGGCGACAAGATCGTCTTCGGCGAGGCCTTCGATTCGGAGATGGAGGCCAGCAAGCGCGGCGGACGGCGGGGCGCAGCGCAGGATGCCATGCGGCTCTACGGGCGCATCCCGGAGTATTTTCCGCAGTCGCCGCTGGCGGCGGAGGCGGCCTATCGCGCGGCTGACATTCGCTGGCAGATTGAGGCCGAAGATGCGGCGACGCGGCCTTCGTCGAAGATGCGCGATCCGGCTCTGCGCTACCAGATCGATGAAGATTACATGCGGAAGGTGATGAAGAAATTTCCGCATACCAAGTGGGCCGATTTGGCGGCCTATCACCTGATCGAAAACAAGCTGTGCGGCGATTGGGAGGCGGCGGCCAAATGCCCGGAGATGGAAGCCGGGATCTACATGAAGTATGCGGATGAGCATCCGCAATCGCCCAAAACGCCGGAGGCGCTGTACAAGGCGGCGTGGCGATATTCGGCGCTGATCCAGATTTATACGGCGGAGAACGATGCGAAGAAGGCGGACGAAGCGGCAGCGCGCGCGCTGAGCGTCGCCAAGAGGTTAACTTCGCAGTTCCCCAACGACACCGACTGGTCGGATCGCGGGGTACGTCTGATATACATGGTGCAGAACAAAATGCCAACTTGGGGAAACGGGGTCTAATCATTGCCCATCCTTGAAGCGATTGTCCTCGGCATCGTGCAGGGGCTCACGGAATTTCTGCCCGTATCCAGCACGGCACATTTAGCGCTGACTCCCTGGCTGGTAACGCGGCTGGGGCTGGCAAACTGGAGCGATCCCGGCCTTACCTTTGACGTGGCGCTGCACGCGGGCACGCTGTTTGCGATCCTGCTGTACTTCTGGCGGACGTGGCTACAGATTTTCCGCGCGGCGCTGGGCGGCAAGGTAGTGCGGTTCTCCGAAACCAGCGATGATCAGCGCGACCTTACTCCGGAAGAGCAGCGGCGGGAGCGGAAACTGCTGTGGTACATGATCGCGGCGAGCATACCGGCCGGGCTTGCGGGCGCGTTGCTGGAGAAGCACATCGAGACGACGTTTCGGGCGCCGGCGCTGGTCGCGTCCATGCTCATCATTGTCGCTATCGTGATGTGGGTGGCAGAGCGCGCCAGCCGCTTCGAGAAGCCGTTGCCGCAGATCACATTCGGCGATGCGATGACCATCGGCGTGATGCAGGCCGCGGCGGTGGTGCCTGGAGTGTCGCGATCGGGCATTACCATCTCCGGCGGATTGTTTCGCAACTTCACGCGCGAGGCGGCGGCGCGATTCAGCTTTCTGCTCTCGACGCCGATTATCGGCGGGGCTGCGCTGTTCAAGCTGCACCACGTTTTGAAACACGGCCTGCCGCCGGGAGAGATGGCTCCGGGCACGACAGCGTTCGTGGTGGGGATTGTGATTTCGGCGCTGGTGGGCTATGCGACGATCGCGTTCTTCCTGCGCTATCTGCAGGTGAGGACGCTGAAGGTATTCATCGTTTACCGGATACTGTTTGGGATCGCGGTGCTGTTGCTGGGGTACTTCGGGCACTACTCGGGGTAGCCGCTTATCTCCGCGCGCCGGCTTCGCTCTCTTTGTACATATACTTGATGCTGGGCTTGTAGATGAGCAGGTTGGCCGCGCCGATGCGGTTCAGCTTCAGGCAGTACTTGTCGTACCACTCGATCACGCCGTGGATCTCTTCGCCATCCTGCAGCACCAGGACCATGGGCGTTTTGGTCTGCATCTGCTTCTGATAATAGAAATTCTCGGCGTGGGTCTGTTCCGGCGGAGGCAGCTTCTTGCCGTTGGTACGTTCAACGCGGTCGGGGCGGTCGTTACGTTCGCGGCGGTCGCTGTCCAAGCGCGGATGATCGTTGCGGGTGAGCGCGGGACGAATGAGCTTGCGGTTGGAGAAAACTTCGGGATCGACGGCCCGTCCGACAGCGGTGGCATCCACGGAATCTTTCATGCTGTTCGCTCCTGGGGTATGCACACCAGCCTTTGCGGCGATCGTTATCTCGGGAGCAAACAACAGCGCACTGCAGTGGCAGGTCGCGCGCGCAAGTTGCTCCGAGGATTACCTAGGTGTGAACTTAGCGATACCCTAACACAGGCGAAACGGCAAAACAATCCACTCCCGCGTACTACTTTGGTGTCAGCACTTAGCGCTCAAGTGCTGTCGCAAAATTATCGAGCGCGAGGGAGCGCAGCAGGTTGCGGCGCATACCACTCTCCAGTTCGCCGAGGCGCTGGGTTGCGCTGACGATCCAGTCGAATTCCACTTGTTGGGCCATTCGCGTCAACTCCGGCTGGATGTCCTGATTGCGCGCCAACTCCGGCGTGCCTGAGCACAGGAAGAGCATGTCTTCCAACAGCGAGTACAGAGTGCGAATCAGTTGCTCGGTTCTGGCTTTGCCCTCGGCGCCGGAGCGATAGGCGTCGGTGACATGAAACAAGTCGCTGTGATCGCGCTGGCCCATCGCCGGCGCAAGCAGCGTCAGTGCATCCTGACGCGCAGCCAGGTAGGCGGCCAGATCGAAGATGCGCGCGCGTCCAAATCCTCCGCCACAGAGCCGGGCCACCAGAGCGCGTTCGCGTGGATTCCATTCGGGACGCACCTCGGCCAAGTAGTGCTCGATCTCTGACGCCGCGACGGGCGCCAGGCGAAGATGCATGCAGCGCGAGCGGATCGTCGGCAATAGTGCTGAGGGATTATCGGTGAGCAGGAAAATGGTCGCAAAGTCGGGCGGCTCTTCCAGTATCTTCAGCAGCGAGTTGGCCGCTTCCTTCATGAAATCGGCGTCGCTGAAGATGTAAACCCGCTCGCGCCCCTCGGCCGGAAGGAAGTAGATCTCGTGAATCACGTGACGCACCTGATCAACTTTCACCAGCATCTGCGGCGGATCGGGCGGGATGATGAGTACGTCGGGATGGGTCTGGATGAAGATGCGGGTTTCGCGCTTGTCGGCGTCACGCAGGTTTTCGCGAGCATCGACGGCTTCGGCGAAACGCTCTTCCAGCGCGTCCGCCTGGGCGATGCGAACGCAGTTGGCACAGTGGCCGCAGAAATCGGGCAGACCGTCGGTGGTGGGACGCTCGAGGCAGTTCATCGCCTTGGCGACCATTTGCGCCAGCGTGAATTTGCCGGAGCCCTGCGGGCCGGAGAGGATCAACGCGTGCGGGAAGTGCTCGCGGGCCAGCATCTCGCGGAGGGTGTGCACGGTTTCGGGATTGCCGTGAAAATCAGAAAAGGGCATAAGACAATACGAGCCTTTGGACAAGAAAACTGATCTGCTTGCCGGCGACGAAAAGCAGGTCCCTCACCCGCCGAGGCGGACTCGTGATCACAATTTCGAGATGCGTGCGGTTCTTGGATAGCGCCAATATTTCAGACGACTACTACATTTTAAATCTCGAAACTCACAGGGCCTTGCCGATCCAGTGTCAGCCGTTCGTTGACCACGCGCACGATCTCCTCATGCACAATCGCAATGGGCGGGCGCGCGTCGACCATGACCACGCGCTGCGGCTCGCGGCGCGCGATTTCCAGAAAGCCTTCGTGGACGCGATTGAAGAATGCCTGGCTCTCCTTTTCAAAGCGGCTCTCGTCGTGCGCAGCGCCGGAGGTTTTGTTGCGGCGGAGCGCGCGATTGACGCTGCCGCTGACGTCGGAATCCATGAGAATGGTCAGGTCGGGCCAGAGGTCGCGACATAGCAGCCGGTGCAGTTCGAGCACAGGTTTGCTGCCAAGTTCGCGGCCGGCGCCCTGGTAGGCCTCGGTGGAATCAACGTAGCGGTCGCACAGCACCCACTTCCCTGCCCGGAGCTCCGGCAGAATGACTTCGGCGGTCAACTGCGCGCGCGATGCAACCATCATCGCCATTTCGGCGTGGGAGGCCAGACCGCGGGTGCGCGAGTCCAGCAGCAGCCCGCGAATGCGCTCGCCGATGACGGTTCCACCTGGCTCACGCGTGGTGACGAGATCGATACCACGCTCGCGCAGCGCCGCGGCTAGCTTCTCGAGCTGCGTGCTCTTGCCGCAGCCATCGAGGCCTTCAAAGGTGATGAACTTGCCGCGCTGTACAGGCTTCGCCACGAGGGCCATGATATCAGCGACTAAAGCTCCTGCAGCAGGCGGACTCCCAGACCGACCTTCCGGCAGTGGCCGCATAGCTTCCTGTCCACCGTCAGGACAACTGGGTGCTCGCTTTGGTGCCGTCTGGCCAACTCGACCAGACTCGCATCTGTTGGGCCGAAGCGCGTCACCATATCGATATCCATGGCAACGAGCGGTATCATTTCCTCAGTCATTCCCATGGCGTGGAATTCTTCGTACGCTCGATGCCACAACCTCGCTTGACCATGTTTCTCCGTCTCTCGAATCCAATAGTTCAGTTCGGATATGACGGAGGCACTGGTCATTTTCCGCTTGAAGGAAGCAATGAGTTCCGAGCAGCGATCATACGAAGCTTGCGTTGTCAGCCACTTCAATTTGGGGCGGAGCTTCTCGAAGCCAAAATCAAATACCGCCTGATGCAGAAGAAGCTCATGTATCGGGCCAGCGTCCTAACAGCTCGCGCCTGTCGTCATCCTGAAGTGGAGACATGACAGATGTCAGGCGCTAATTACTTGCTCGTTCTGAAAAGGAGCGGCGGGTATATCGTACTTCGTGCAGAGGAGACGTCGGTGCTCCATGAGGCGACTCAAGAGGCTCTTGGAGATCTCCAATAGCTCTTTCACCGCGTAATGGAAGGATCCGCGTTGTTCGTGGAATTCGACGCTCTCAGCCAGGCGCCGAAAGGTTTCTCTGTTTTCCGACCAGAATTCATGCAGGCCGTAGTGTTGCTCCAAGTTTTCGATGTTATTAATCAGATATTCCCCAACAGATTTCGTTACAGCCTCATTTGTCATGGTCGTGGAATAGGATTGAGAGCTATACGGCCCTGTGGAGTATTCTCGAAGGGTGCCGCCAACCTCCTCGGAAAACAACGTCGAATTCGTCAATGCGTCAAAGAATCTGTTGGCACTTAATCTCAATTCTTCCAGAGCGTGGTCGTGCTGGGGTTCAGCACGGAATGGACCCAGGCCTCCACGCGCCTAGAATGAAGGGGGGGCACTGTCGCATTTGCTGCCATGGAAATAGGTTATCTCATTCGTGCTTCGGCTGTCCTTCCCTTTTCCGTTTGCCGGCACACAAAAGTGTTCTCGCCGGCAAACTGTGCACTCAGTCGGTCACTCTTAACTTCAATGGCCGCGACGCGGAAACATCATACGTTTTGTCACCCGCGTAAGTGGCCGTGATGACATGTTCGCCATCGGCGTCGAAGGAAGTGGTGAACGTCGCTTTGCCGTGGGCAAGCGGCACTGGTTTGCCGGTCTCGATGCCGTCCACCGCAAACTGAACCGTACCGCCGAGTGGCGTGCTCTCAGGAGACTTGGGCGCGACTGTGGCGACAACTGTGGCCACAGTAGCAATTCCAATTCGAGGCGGAGCTTGTAGGGTCGTGGTGGTTGGCACGCCTGGCGGCAGCACCTGGATCACGCCCATCATGCCCATGTCCTCGTGCTTCAAAATGTGGCAGTGATAGAGGAAGGTGCCGACGGTGTTGGGATCGCGAAAATCCATGCGCAGCTTGACGCTGGGGTAGGGGCCGGTGCCATCCCAGGCGGGCAGGTTGATGGTGTCGCGCCAGGCATTTTCGTTTACCGGCTTGCCGTCGATCTGAAGCACACGGAAATGGATCTGGTGAATGTGGAAGACGTGATCCTCCGGGGCGCGGTTCTCGACCGTCCAGTCTTCGACATCGCCCTGGTGCAGAACGATGTTCGGCGGCTGGCCCATGCGATAGGCGGCCGGCGTCTGTCCGGAAACGGTGATGAAGTAGAAGACCGAGGTATCACCCTCCTTGGGATTCGGAACCAGCTGCGAGAAGTAAAGCCGGCGCTGAACAATGGCGGGCGGCTCGCTGGCCGGCGGACGCCACGCGCTGGTTGTCGAGGCGGATTCCGGCTGAAACGTGGCGGCCGGGTTGGCCGAGTCGTCACTCGTCACGATGTTGGCCAGAGGACGTGCAGGGTCGTTGTCGCCCTGTGGGCCGGTGTCCCACTTGGTGGTGACGAGCTGGGCTTGCTCGCCGGCCTTGGGGGTCTCGACCACAAACTCCGCGCGCGCGCCGGGCGGCAGCAGAATGCTGGTTTGTGATCGGGAAGCTCCCAGCGTAGGTATAGGCACGCCATCGATCGCCACGACTTTCACCGGTTGCGGAACTCCTGCGGCCAGGAGCTGAAGGTTGAAGATGGTGTCCGCAGCGGCGTTGAGCACTCGCCACAGCTCCTGCTGGGAAGGCCGGGCGTCGATCGTCGGCGCCTGATACTCGGGATACAGTACGGGCACATAGTTGACGGAAACATCCCAGGCAGGCGTCTGCGCCTCCATCATTCGAAGCACGCTCAACGATTGATCGCGCAAGACGATCAGGCGTTGCGGCAGCTTCGCCAACCACGGATCAACCTTCTCCAGTCCCTCGACAATCAGCGCACCCGACGCGCCGCCCTGCACCTGGCGCTCGCTGTATCCATGCGGATGCGGATGATACCAGTAGAGGCCCGGAGGCTCGTCCAGCGGGATCGTCATGCGATAGTCGAAGTCGCCTCCGGCGGGCACGAGGGTGCGAATCACTTCGTCCTGATGACAGGTGGGCGGCAGCGTGGTTCCATGAAAATGCAGGTTGGTGACGGAGGCGTTCATGGCGCCGCCATGGCAATACTGGTCGGGATCTTGCGAAGCTTGGGGCTGGCTTGCGGTTTGAGGCTGCGCCGGCGGCAGGTCGTTATGAAGATGAATAATCAGCTGGTCGCCGGGATTGACGCGCAGCGTGGGAGACTCGATCCCGTCGTCCGTGACATAGCAATAGCGCGACGGCCCCTGTCCGACAACCGTGGGTTCATAGCGGAAGTGCAGAGTGACTTCCAGAATGCCGTTGTGGCTACGCAACTCGGGCGGGTCTTGCAGTACGGAACCGGCCGCGGGACGCGGACAAGCCTGCTCGGCGGCGAACGCCTGGCAGGCGAATAACAAGCAGGCAAGCACTAGGAGCGCGACAAGCTGTAAGCGCCGACAGTTACCGAAACTGCCAGGCTGTGTGTGATCGATTGAGGTCTGAATGCTGGATGCGAGGAGTGGCGTCATACTGCGAGTAAATCCAGAATAACGGAAACTGGCGCCTGATGCGGCGCGCCCACATTGATTTTTTTGTTCAGGCACGTGCAGCTACTCTGAATTTTGTTAGACGCGGAACTCTGGAAGGATGCCGCCCGGTCGTGAACGACGATCCCTACACCTCATGCCGCGGCGTATGGTGAGCTGGTTAACTCACGTGCGGTTGTTCTTCTTCCCCCTTGAGCTTCTCGACGAAGGTTCCGGCCGATACTTTACTCTCCATATCCTCAGCAGCTGTTGGCATCCGGCGTCGAAGTCACCCGTGAAGTTTACAAATTCGAATTGCGGCAAAGTCCAGGACAGCTTGCGATACTCGCAGGACTTGCGAAGCAGGGGGATGATGCGCTCCCGATATCGCGTTTCGTTTAAGGCGAAGGTGCGTTCGCGCTTAACCCATATGGAGCGAACTGCTACTGGCGTCAGAACCACCAGAAACCAATTGCACTCATCCAATGCCTGCCCGATTTTGTCGTGCCACTCTTGTGCTCCCCGAATGTGCTGGGAGCTGTACCAGTACGGTATTCCGTGACGGTCAAGAACTCGGATTAGGCGCAGCACAAACTGGCGATCGGCAGCGGCATGAGAAAGGAAGATTTTCTTATCGCGCCGAGTGGAGGACATCAGGTTGTCAAGCGACCTGCTTTAAGGCGCCAGCTATCGCCTCGCCAATCTTGTTGACCCCTTGTCTGGCGTCGAGGATGTTAAACCTGCTAAGAATCCATGGCATGGAGGAAGTTGGTTTCACCTGAACGGGAAATAGCTTGCCTTCGTATCTCTCGTGCCCCAGTGCATACTCAATCTCGCCCCTAACCCACTCCGAACGCATGGACTCGGGAGAAATTAGAACCACCATGGCCTGCGATTTCTCCAACGCTTCGCCGTTTCGGAGCCACACGTTATCTCCCGGCAT
Organism: uncultured Acidobacteriaceae bacterium; assembly: GCA_963713465.1. Lineage (GTDB taxonomy): Bacteria > Acidobacteriota > Terriglobia > Terriglobales > Acidobacteriaceae > Bog-257. Next base: position 23,152 of record CAVQLZ010000024.1, on the reverse strand, counting down.
GAGCTGTGCCTGAGGGTTCCAAACGGAAAAACCTCTTTTTTCCAGATACGCCGCCAAGGCCTCGGCCAACGCCGTGTCGGGATGGGAGTAGCTCAGAAATACGTGCATGACGAGGTCGCTTTCGAAGTAAATTGTAGCATCGGGCACAAAGCTGATTTGCGCTTATTCCACCAGCGCCGCGGCCTTCTCTTCGGCTTCGGCGACGGCGCGGATGGAGACGTGCTCGTGGCGGGCAATCGCCAAGCCGGTAGGAATGACGGACATGAAGGTCACCGCCCAGAGCATCATGCCGCAACTCACGGCCAGCTCGTGCTCCACGTGAAAACCGGCGCTCAGCATTCCGATAGTGGCCAATTGCGAGCCGCCGCCCACCGCCGGCAACTGCAGCATCGATCCGACCATGCTCGAGCCCATCAGCACTACCTCGCGCGCCATGGTCATGGCCTGCAGCTCGGGATAGGCGTGGGTGATGGCGTAGTACGCGAACATGATCAGGATCCACATCAATAGCGAGACGGCGGTGAGTTGCAGCGCGGCAGCGAGGTCCTGGATCGTCTCCAGTCCGTGACTGAACGACAGCACCTTATCGCGCAGGTGATGCGCGAGCTTGGGCGCAAAGCCGGCAACGCGGTCGTGCAGAAAATCCGCCACACGCTCACCCGAGCGGCGGACGATCACACAGAAGACGATCAGCGCGACGACAAGCACGATCAAGGCAAATGCGGCCTCGCGCAGTTGGTGGTAGAAGGCCAGCCCGCGAAGCTCGGGCGAGAGGAAGCTCACGGCCAGCATGATGGCGAAGGCGCCCATATCAAAGATGCGCTCCACACCCCAAACTGCCATTTGCGAGGTAAAGGTCAGCCGCTCCTTTTTGGCAATGATGTAAGGGCGAATCATCTCACCGGCGCGGCCCAGCATCGCCAGCGCGGCGAAGCCGACGAACTGCGGCGCCAGCAGACGCATGGTGGTCGTCTTGTGCACCGGCTTGAGGAAGATGCGCCAGCGGACGGCGCGCAGCGCATAAGCAATGTAGGTGAATGCGAAGCCGTAGAAGATGTAGAGCCAGTTCACATCCTCGGTGCTCTTCAGGAACAGCTTCCAGTCGAAGGTCTTCCAGGCGCGCACCTGCAGGTAAATGAGCAGGCACAGCACCGCCAGAACGATACCGAAGATCAGTAGGCGTTTTCTGTTCATGAAGTACGGTAGTCGACTCGCCCGTGAGGTCTAAGGGTCAAGGTAAATGAGGGAGGGGATCGGGTCAAACTGCGATTCGAAACACGAGCGGCTAACCACAGAGACACAGAGACACAGAGGCGAAGCGGTTCTTGAGGATTCTCTGTGCCCGACCCTGCCCTGAGCGCAGTCGAAGGGTGTCTCTGTGGTTAATTCTTACGGAGATTCTTGAAAGCCGATTCTGGTTGTGGCACCGAAACAAGAAGCCCCTCCGACGAACAGGGGCGAATTGCGCGTCGGAGGGGATAGTCGTTGTTACACGACCATTCTCAGGGTTGTTATGGTCGCAAACCCGCCGGCGGTGGGGAAGTTCTGCGCACAAAAAATGAGACGCCGGAAATCGACAAGCCTGGTTTGAGCTACTCACACGAGCTCTCATGGTTGCGTTTTCCAGCCGCGCAGAACCTAATCGGGACCCAGCCCTAAACCGGTCCGCCAAAGGGTGGAACCAGCATTGGTACGGCCACTTTTCAGCCCGCGTGTGGTAAGTAAGAGTATAGGAGTTGTTGCGGCACACATTGGCGACGGCGCTGGCCCACAACTCAGGACGTAACGCGGGCATCATTTTTGCTGAGTTGCTGAGTTAATGGTTTCTCCTGAGGCGCGGCGGCACTTTCTGGTTGAATTCGGAGTGGCAACTTTCTACTATGAGAATGGTTCCGATGGCGCGAGGAGAACGTCGGAAGCAAGCGGAGGAGCATAGTCTCTCCGGCAAGCAGGATTTTCGAGACCAGGAATTACAGGGACTTTCCATGTTAAGATGCTCCCCCGTCGCGGCGATCGTGTTGTCTGTCCTATTTGTGTCGGTCAACGGATCGGCCGCCACCATCACCACCCACCCTGCGACTTCCACCCACAAGCATAAGTCGTCGCATCACATCACCGAATCGGCATCGGCGCAGAAGACGATGAGACGCATGCGGCACAGCAGCGCGACGGTGGCGCGGCGCAACCGCTCCACTTATTTGGTTTCTACCAAGCACCATTACTACGAGCGTTTTTACGCCAGCTCTTTCGCTGAAGATCAGACTCTGGGCGACATCACGGCAGGTGAAGATCCCGTCGTACGCGCGGCGGCGGTTGAGGCCCTGGGCAATATGAACGGGACGATCGTGGCTATGGATCCGGACAGCGGACGCATCCTGGCGATGGTGAACCAGAAGCTGGCGCTCTCCGCCGGAGCGCAGCCCTGTTCGACGATCAAGGTCGCAGTGGCGCTGGCGGCCCTCAGCGAAAACATCATCACCAAAGACACGCTGGTGCCGCTGACGAAATACTGGAAAGTAGACCTGACCACCGCACTGGCGAAGTCCAACAACGCGTACTTCGAGGCGGTGGGACGCAAGCTGGGATTCGAAAAGGTCAGCTATTACGCGCACCAGTTTGGGCTGGGCGAGCTGGCCGGCTGGAACATCCCAGACGAACATCTCGGGGTATTTCCTTCGACTGAGCTGGACCCACGGTTAGGTGGCGTGGGCAAAATGTGCTCGTTCGGGGAGAGCATTTCGCTGACACCGCTGCAACTGGCGGGGCTGATGGGCGCAATCGCGAATGGTGGAACGCTGTACTATCTGCAGCACCCGACGACGCCGGAACAAGTAGCGAACTTCACTCCGAAGGTCAAGCGCCAACTGGACATCGGCCCGCTGGTTCCTGAGATCTCCGACGGCATGTCAGGCGCAGTGGAGTATGGCACCGCGCGGCTGCTGCGGACCAACTTCATCGAAGAGCCGATTCTGGGTAAGACCGGAACGTGTTCGAAAGACGGGACGCGCTTCGGCTGGTTTGGCTCCTTTGCCAACACCCAATATGGCCGGATTGTTACGGTGATCTTCCTGGAAGGCGGCCGGCCGACGTTCGGTCCCAAAGCCGCCGAGTTGGCGGGCATTCTGTACCGCAACCTCTACGACCATGATTTCTTCGCGGTCAAGGCGCCGGCGACGTCAGCCCAAGGCACGGCGGCGCTCCCGGTAGGCGTTCAGCAATAACGCGAGCAGTTAGCATTTAGCTAAAGCTCGCGACTGATCGGCTTTGGCTGAGTGCGAGAGCCGTTTCAGGATTGGTGTATCCAGGTAGAGCGAGCCTTTAGGCTCGCTTCGGTGGATCGCCGGAGATAGGTTTTGCATTCCGCTCCCTGTGCAGCGGAATGCAAAACTGAGGATCAGAGAGTGGCCTTAACGCGGTGCTGAAGCGCCGCTCTACCAGGACGCACCAAATCCGGAAACGCACTAAGTGCTAAATGCTAATAACGTCTGTCGTGCTTGCGGATGGAAAGGCGCCTACGACCTCCAACGCTCCCGCCAAGAACATGCCAATATAAAAAGCCCGGCCGCAGTGGCCGGGCTTCAAATTTTGGTCTTGCCAGTTACTGCACTCTCGTGACATTACCGGCCTGCGGCCCCTTCTGTCCCTCCACAATCTCGAATTCCACCTGATCGCCTTCCTGCAGACTTTTGTACCCATCCGAGCTGATCGCGCTGTAGTGAACGAACACGTCGGAATTGCCATCATCGCGGCCGATGAAGCCGAAACCCTTTGCGTTATTGAACCACTTTACGGTCCCTTTCAATCTCACTTTCTTCTTCCTCCGGGCAGAGCCCAACAGCGCCCCAGCTGAGGGCGCTGGTCTTAAATTGCGTCCATCAGGTTGAGTCCGGAACCAGAGTCTAGGAGAGTCTTACGAAGGACCCACGCCAACCTATGGCACGGTGTCGGAGCCTGCTTGAACTGCGTAGTTTAACTATGCGCTTCCTTCGAGGGGGTTGTCAACAAAGTATACAGCGCAAAGCCGCATTTTTAGCTGGTTTGGGCAGGTTTTTGTCCGTAATCATAGATTAAGGTTATAATACTTGTTTCTAATCTAAATCCCTGCGGCGGAGTGCCTCGGCCAACCACAGTACACCGGCGATGGTCTTACCGTCGCGGATCTGGCCCGAGAAGATCATGTCGATGGTTTCGGACAAGGGCACGAGCTCGCACTCAATCGACTCGTCCTCTTCCGGCTGGGCCTCGCCGGAAGTAAGATCGCGCGCCAGGTAGATGGCCATGGTCTCATCCAGAAACCCGGGACTGGAATAGAAGATCATGGCGCGCTTCCACTGTTTGGCGCGATAGCCGGTCTCCTCGATCAATTCGCGTTTGGCGCCGGCCAGCGCTACCTCGCCCGGATCGATACGGCCGGCGGGCAACTCCCACAGGTAATCCTGGGCGGCATAGCGATATTGGCGCTCCAGCAAGACGCGGGGCTCATCGCCGTCTTCGTCGATGGCCAGCACGACCACCGACCCGGAATGACGCACGATGTCGCGCGTCGCGGTGATGCCGCTGGGCTCCGTCACCTTGTCGGATGTAACCTTGAAGACCTTGCCCTCGTAAACGACCTTCGATGACAGCACCTGCAACTTCTGTTTTCCGGTTGGCTGGGTTGATGTCTTGGCGGACCGTCTTCTTGCTTGGCATTCAATCAATATAAGACAGGATGCCGGCACCTGCAGCTTCCGGAGTACGAGCGAATCTGTTATGCTGCCCGCCGTGCCCAAACCATCCGGTTCGAAACGTCCGACGATCAGCATCGTTGGCCCGGGAAACCTCGGCAGTGCATTGGCCCTGACGCTCACAGAGGCCGGATACCCGGTGAGCGCGGTCGTGGTGCGTCAAGGCAGCAAGAATGTTCGCCGAGCGAAAGCACTGGCGCGGCGCATCGGTGCGGAGGTCGTCGCGTTTGGAAAGCGGCCCCTCACCACCGACATAGTCTGGCTCGCGGTTCCCGACGATGCCATCGCCGGAGTCGCGCGCCAGTTGGCGCAATCGGGTGACTGGAAGGGCAAACTGGTTTTTCACTCCAGTGGTGCGCTGACGAGTGATGAACTTCAGTCCTTTACGACGAACATGGGCGCGCGAGTAGCGTCCGTGCATCCCATGATGACCTTTGTGCGCGGCGAAGTGCCGCAAATGGCAGGCGTGGCTTTCGCGCATGGAGAGGCGATCCGGCGGCAGTGCGGGTTGCGAAATCGATTGTCAAAGACCTGGGCGGAAGCCGTTCGCCATCAAAAAAGCAGAACAAGGTGCTCTATCACGCCTTCGGCAGCTTCGCCTCACCGCTGGTCATCGCGCTGCTGGCTTCGATGGAGCAGGTCGGCGATCGCGGCAGGCATTCGGAAGCGAGACATCAAGGCGGTGATCTGCCCATTGCTCGAGCAGACGCTGCGGAATTATCTGAAGTCGGCACGCGGCAGCGGCGTTCACGGGACCGCTGGCGCGAGGGGATGTCGCGACGATCCGCAGACACTTGCTAGCGATGGAGAAGCTGCCGGAGATCAGAGATGGTTTATGTGCTCGCTGGCTACTCGCCGCAGCAAGAACGTTACCAGTAAAAAATTCGAAAAAATTCGAGAGAGAGCTGCGTCGCTAATGGCTAGCGCTCGGTGAACAGATGCCCCATCTTCTCTTTCTTGGTTCGCAGGTAGTTTTCCGAGGGCTTGTAGGGCTCGACTTCGGCGGAGACGCGCTCGACGACTTTGATTCCGGCATTCTCCAGCGCGGCGACCTTATCGGGATTATTCGAGATCAGCCGGACCTGCTTCACGCCAAGCTGGCGCAGCATTTCGGCGGGGAGCTTGTACTCGCGATAGTCGTTATCGTAGCCGAGTTCGACATTCGCCTCGACCGTATCCAGGCCGCGGTCCTGCAACTCATAAGCCTGCAGCTTGGCCATGAGGCCGATACCGCGGCCCTCCTGCTGCTCATAAAGCAGAATGCCGGCTCCGGCTGTGGCGATCATGGAAAGGGCCAGCTCGAGCTGCTGCCGGCAGTCGCAGCGCATGGAATGAAAAACGTCGCCGGTGAGGCACTGCGAGTGAATGCGCACCAACGGCGGAATGGAGTGGATGTCGCCCATCACCAGCGCCACGGCCTCTTCCTTCGCTGAGGTGGGCTCGCCGTTGCGCGCGCTGCCGTTTCCGTTTACCGGCGATTTGCCGGGTTGGGCCTCGAAGCCGTGGATGCGGAACTGTCCCCAGCGGGTGGGAAAATCGGCCTCGGCGACCCTTCTGACGACGAAATCAGTCACAACTTGATTATAGCTGTGCTGCAGACATGATGGCGTGACGCGCATCACAGAACGCTTAAGGAGACTCTGAACAAGCTGCTGATCGCCCTCAGGGGCTAAAGACACTGTGTCGAGGCCTGGTGTCGTCGCTCCGCGGCTCATCTTTGGTCCAACTCGGAGCGCGGGCTGACGCCCACGCCTAACACAAATGTTGCCGCTCCGCGGCTGAATGAGCCTACGGTCTGCCCCGTGGCAGCTAATCCCGCTACGAATCGACCCCTGCAACTTGCTCTCGCGTCATTCGCGAGATGACTTTCTGGGGTGCGCGCATTACGTCCTCCGGTTTCATGCGTGCGAACACATCAAGAGTGCGCGCTATGGTTCCCGTCCAACCGGTCTGATGGCTGGCCCCCAACCCGGCGCCGTTATCGCCGTGGAAATACTCGTAGAACAGGATGTAATCGCGCCAGTGAGGATCGTCCTGGAACTTCTTCGTCCCACCATAAACGGGACGTTGGCCGTTGGAATCACGGAGGAAAATGTTCGACAGTCGCCGGCTGATGTCTTTGGATACTTCAAACAGGGTCATATACTTTCCCGAGCCGGTCGGACATTCAACTTTGAAGTCGTCTCCATAAAACGAATACATGATCAGCAGCCCACGTACGATGAGCGCATTCACCGGCATCCAAATAGGTCCGCGCCAATTGGAATTGCCGCCAAACATGCCCGTGTTCGACTCGGCCGGCAGGTATTGCACCCTAAGTTCGTGTCCGTCGAGCTGAAACTTGAATGGGTGTTGCAGGTGATAGCGCGACATCGAACGAATCCCGTAAGGGCTGAGAAACTCGTTCTCGTCGAGCATGTACGCTAGAATGCGCTGCAACTTCTCTTTATTGCAGACCGATACCATCTTGCGCCCGCCGTATCCCGCGAATGAACCTTCGGTGATGGCGATTTTTTCTAACACCTCCGGATGGCGCTCCCGGAACAGCTCTATGAGTGCGATTATCCTGGGGTGCTTGGCGAGACTGCCATCCTCGAATATGGCCGCAGCGCCTAATGGCAACAGCCCCACGACCGAGCGAATTTTCAATCGCACCGCATCACCATTCGGAAGATGGAGCAAATCATAGAAGAACCCGTCCGCCGAATCCCACATTTCGTCGTTATTGATCCCAATGCGATCCATGGCGTAGGTGATCCATACGAAATGCTCCAGGAAACGGAAGGCTATTTCCTCATACATGGCGGCATCGTACTCGGTGAGAATAAGCGCGATCTCGAGCATGCAGAGGCAGTAGAACGCCATCCAGGCGGTGCCATCGGCCTGGTCCAGGTGGCCGCCGGTGGGCAGCGGCGCGCTGCGATCGAAGACGCCGATGTTGTCGAGCCCCAGAAACCCGCCGGCGAAAACGTTGCGTCCCTCCGGGTCCTTGCGATTCACCCACCAGTTGAAGTTCAGCATCAGCCCCTGAAACGACCGTTCCAGAAATCGCAGGTCGGCGCGTCCCAACTCGGCTTCGACCCGGTACAGGAACAACGTCGCCCAGGCATGCACGGGAGGATTTACGTCGCTGAAATTCCATTCATAGGCCGGAATCTGTCCGTTGGGATGAGCATAGAGGTTGCGCAGCATCAGCAGAAGCTGCTCTTTAGCGAAGTCGAAGTCCACCAGAGAAAGAGAAAGCGTGTGGAAGGCCAAGTCCCAGGCGGCGTACCACGGATACTCCCATTTGTCGGGCATGGAGATGACGTTGCTGTTGAGCATGTGGAACCAGTCCGGGTTTCGTGCACTGCCGGTTCCTACGCCCACCAGCGGATGAGAATCATGCTCACTCAGCCAGCGATCGAGGTCGAAATAGTAATACTGTTTCGTCCACATCATTCCCGCTAAGGCCTGCCGGTAAACGCGACGCTCATCTTCCGTCAGGTTCTTGGGCGTGATGCGCTCATAGAACTCGTCGGCATCCGCAAGGCGCTGCGCCAATGTCTGGTCGAACGCCGCGAAGGCATTGGCGACCGGCTGCTTGCTCAGGCGTAAACGTACAGCTCGGCTGCCGCCCGCAGGAACATCCAAAACGTAATGCGCTGCCGCCTTGGTTCCGTTCTTCGCAGGATTCACGGCTTCTGGCCTGCCTGCGACAACGTACTCGTGAAAAGCATCCTTCACATATGGCGTTGGATTCGATTGGCCCCACAGCCGGGCGGCATTGGTTTCGTTTTCCGTAAACAGCAACTCGGCCGGGGCTTCACATTCCAAGCAGTAGTCGCCAAGCTCCGGATGCGAGGCTCGCATCGTGCTCGCACTGGTCCCGCTGAGGACAGGCTTGGAACCGCCGCCATGCCCCCATGACCAGGTGTTGCGAAACCACAGCGTAGGCAGCAGATGAATTTGCGCTGCTTCCGGGCCCCGGTTGTGGACCGAGATGCGGACCAGCATGTCCTCGGGTTCGGCCTTGGCGTACTCGACGAAGACATCGAAATAGCGGTCATCGTCGAAGATTCCGGTGTCGAGGAGCTCGTACTCCATCTCCTCGCGCGATCGCTGCGCGTTCGTTTCGACCAGATCGCGATAGGGAAATGCCCGCTGCGGATACTTGTACAGATACTTCATGTACGAATGCGTCGGCGTGCTGTCGATATAGAAGTAGTATTCCTTGACGTCCTCGCCGTGATTGCCCTCGCTGTTGGTGAGCCCGAACATGCGCTCTTTCAAAATTGGGTCGCGGCCATTCCATAGCGCGATGGCGAAGCAAAGACGCTGCTTGTCGTCGGAGATCCCGGCCAGCCCGTCCTCGCCCCAGCGATAGGCGCGCGAGCGCGACTGATCGTGGGAGAAGTAATTCCACGCATCGCCATTGCTGCTGTAATCCTCGCGGACGGTACCCCACTGCCGCTCGCTCAAATAGGGTCCCCATTTTTTCCACGGAACACCGTTTTCGCGCGCAGTATTCAATCGTTTCTGTTCCGTCACTTCTACATAGGAAAGCGGCTGGGACTTCTTGTCAGTGGACGCGGACATGGCTCCTCCTTCTACGTCTAGCTTAACAACGTTGCCCTACGAATGGGTTTCCGGTTTACGCACACGTAGCTCGGGCGGCAGTTTTGATCTTGGAATCAGCGGCTGCGGCGAAACGCAGGAAGTGATAGCTCCAGGGTTGCAGATCGACGTACAGACCGGGCGAGAGCATCTGGTCGCCGGCCCGCTCGAAAAGAGCGCCCGAAAACATGTCATTTAATTGCCACTGTTTTCCGCGAAGGTGGTCGCGGGCGACAATCACATTCGCCTGCGCTGGACGGTCACTCAGGTTCACGACGATGAGGCAGAGACCGCTGCCTCGCGCCCAACTCCACGCAACTACATCCTCAAAGCTCGGGTTATCCGGCCAGCCTGTCCGCTCACACAATCGCCAGTCGCCGTCATGAAATAGTGGGTTGGCGATTTCCGCCAGCAAACGGTAATAAAAGTCCTGGAGGCTGGTATCGACCGGCTCTTGCGGCCGGCGCGCCAGAAATACCGGCAGCCTCACCTTGCGCCCCTCGAACTGCCCTTCGTGGAACATCCTCGCGCCGGTCAGGGTCGAGGTGACGAGCGCGGCGGCGCGCTCTTTGGCGGGCGAAAATGTCGCGGCGGCGCGCGGCTCGTCGTGGTTCTCAAGAAATCGCAACAGCCGGCCCTGGTACCCCGGATCAGCGCAGAGGTGCAGGCGGACGCTCTCCGCATTCTCGTGTTCCAGGCGATCGTAGAGGCGCTTGTCGTAGCAAAAATCGAAGCCTTGCTGCTGCAACTCCCACTCCAGGTCCCAATACGCCTCGGCGATGAATAGAAAGTCGGGATGCGCCTGTTTAGTGGCGGGGATGATCTGCGCCCAGTACTCGGTCGCCGGTCCGACTCCCGCGCGACTGCCCCAGGTGCGCTCAAAGATTGCATTCAGCAGCAGCATCGCCATATCGCAGCGCACGCCGTCGCATTGGCTGGCAATGTCATTCAGGGTATCGGTTGCGGCGCGACGCAGTCCTGGCGCAAAGGCGTTAACTTGCAGAACATCGGCCCAGGCCGGGAAGTATGGGTCCTTGCCGCAGGCGAAAACCTGCTTGCCCTACCACAATGTAGGAGTTCGGCTCGCGGCGGGCATCGTCGGCGGTGCCGTGGATGAAGTACTCCGGATGTTGGGTGACCCAGGGATGATCGGGGGCAACGTGATTGGGAACAAAATCCAGCACCAACCGCAGCCCGCGTCGCGCCAGCTCTTCGCGCGCGCGAGCTAAACCTTTGCGGCCGCCGAGATGCTGATCGACAACGTACTGGCGAACGCAGTATGGAGATCCCACATTGTCTTCCGGGCGGAAGTCGGGCAGCGCGCGGCGAAAATCGGCCAGGTTGTTGGGGTTGCGGTTGGAGATAGCAATGCCAGCGGGACTGCGCTCCCACACTCCCATGAACCAGACCGCGTCAGCGCCAAGCTTCGCGAGCATGTCCCACTCGGCGGCGGGCACGGAGCCGAGGTCGACGGGGCGGCCCTGTTTCTCGCTCAGCTCCGCGAGCCAGACCCAGGCATTGATCTCATACAGTGTGGGATATTTAGGCCAGACGGGCATATAGGCACCTTGGCGAACCTGCCGGTTAGAAGCAGGCGGCAATTACTTGCCTGGGCATCGGCCCGCATAATAGCACGCGAAGAGATGGCCGTCAGCTTCCCATCAAAGATGGAGCTTCAGCCGGCTCATTGTTCTTCCTCTCCGGCCCACACGGCTTTCCAGGTTTTGTCCGGATTGTAGGTGGTCATCGCTTTGATCACGTCGGCGGTCTTGGGGCCAAGGTTCTTCTCGTAGACCACGCCGTCCTTGCCGACGAGGAACGTCATCACGCCGGAGTTCTTATACTCGGCCGGCCACGCGACGAAGGCGAAACCGCCGGTCATCTTGCCATCCACGATGTAGTCCTTCGCGCCGCCCTTGGCGCTCGCGCCCTGCGCCTTCAAGGTGTGGAAAAAATAGCCATGGAACGGCTGCGGCGTGTCATGCTGCCCACCGTAGCCTTGGCCTGTCGCCAAGGCCACCAGCGGTCCGATGGGGCTTTCCGTTTCGCCTTCCGCCACCTTCCAGTACAGCCCATCCTGCTGACCCGGATCGCTGATGATCTTCTGCGCATATTGCTGCTTCAACCCGAAGTATTCGTCCTGGGCATCGGCCAGCGCATAGCAGACGCGAATGGCCGCCAGTTCGTTGCGGCCGATGCGGCGGAAGAGAATCTCCTTCATGCCCGCGAGCGTATCGAAATACCACTGCCCGGCGTTGCTCTTCAGCGGGATAGGAAACGGCCAGTTCTCCGCGCCCAGCATTAGAGTCTGATCGCCATTGATCTCTTTCGCCCAGCGGTGCATCTGCCCGTAGCGCTCGACGAAGTTGTCGTGATTTTTCTTGTCCTGCACTTCGTCACCGGAAGAAACAATTTTCGCCGAAGCCGGTCCGAGGATTGCCTCCACAGATGCTTTGTCGCCGGACTGCACGGCTTCGTAGAGCGCCTTGCCGGCATCTTCAGGAGTGGCAAAGGTCTTCTGCCCCTGCTCCTGGGCGCAGACCACCGCGGAGAGAAGAATGCATAACCCAACCGCTCGGGCGAAGTTGAATTGCAGTTTCATAGATGTGCCTCTTTGTCGCATAAACGGGCTGACCATGTTTCAATGTTGCCGAATATTGGCTACCGGCGCCTGCCTCCACCACCACCGCCTCCGCGGGCCGCACCTGAACTTCGCGACGCGCCGGACGAGCCGCCATAGCTCTGCTTCCCGCGATTGCTCTCCGCGCGGGTAGCGCCTCCGGCGTTAGGGCTGCCAAACGCGGTGTTGCCGCTGGAGGGACGCTGCCCGTAACCGCGATTGGCCGACGGCTGTTGCGCCGGACGATTCGGGCTACCGCCGGCGTTCGGGCGATTTGCATTATTTCCGGCATTCGGGCGGTTGCCATTACCGGCGTTGTTGTTGCCGCCGCCGGCGGTGTTACCGCGATTACCACCGTTTGCGACGTTGTTGTTGCCGCGATTGCCGCTGTTGATGTTGTTGTTGTTGCGATTGCCAGTATTGATGTTTCCGGTGTTCACGTTGTTGCGATTGCCGCCGTTGATATTGACCGTATTGCCGCTCACGTTGCGGTTGTAGTTGTTGCCGTTACGGTTGTAGCTGCCGCCGTACGGGCGCGATCCGTTTCCGTAATATCCCCCATTGCGGTAGACATTGCTGTTGGAGACATAGACGTTACGGTTGTAAGTCACACTGCCGCCGTGCCAGCCGCAGCCCCAACTGTTCCATCCCCAGCCGCCGCTGATGGCCGCTCCCACCGCTATCCCAACGCCGAAGGAAATCACGCTGGTCGCCACCAGGGCGGAGGTGCTGTAGCCCGGTGGATAGTAGGGCGCGCCGTACACCACGGTTGGGTTGTAGGCAGGCACATAAACCACCTGCGGATTGGCGGGCTGGATCACGATGACCTGCTGCCCGCCTTGGGTTTCGGTGGTGACCGTCTGCTGCGAGCTGGACTTCAGATTGCCCGCAGCCTTGGCCTGCTTGCGCAGCCGCTGCACCGAGGCCATCACATCCTTCTCCTGGTTGTAGAAGGCGTCGCCTAGCGCCGACGTCCACGAAAGGTTCGACGCCATGTTGGACAGCACCGACGGAAACTGAGTCAGCGCTTTGACGCTGGGATCCCAGCTTTGATTGTTAACCTGCTCCGAGCGCTGAGCGTCATTCAACCCCGAGTTGGCTTGCAGCCAAGTGTTAGCCTGGACAATCTGGTCAGGAAACGTGGAGCCGGCCAGGATCTGCGCGACCAGCGCGTCGGGGTACAAGGCGATCGGCGACACCAGCTCATCGATTTGCGCCGAAGAATAGGGAGCCGGCGGCGCCTCCTGGGCCAGCCCGGCCGGCGAAGTTGCAAGCACGAGTCCCCAGCTCAGAATTATGGCCAGAACCGATTTCATGCGAAGCATAAGCGCTCCAATCCCTCTCCACTGAGGCGGAGAGAATTTTTCAGCGAGCTGAGACAGTTCTTACTCGGGTCACGCTGCTATTGTGAACGGCGGTTGGCAAGCCGCCAGCAATAACTTTCAAGCAACGGGTTTCTGCCAGTAGCAATGCTCCGCACTTCGGCGCGAACCTGTGAACTGGAGTCACAAGTACTTGACCCTTTAGCCCAGCCAGCGCTGTCTTGTGCGTTGTTCAGCTTACTCTCCTTACCAAAAAAGACATAGGAAATTCCACAGTTGTTATTGTTAAGGAGACTCTGCACAAGCTGCTGATCGCCCTCGGGGGCTAAAAGCCGGCACTGAACTTGCCGCACTTGCGGCACGGCTGAAGCCGTGCCCTTTCAAAACCGAGGCTAAATCAGAGTCTTGTTGAGTATTGCAGTTGAGTTTGTGTGGGCTTTATTCAGTCGGCAATCAGGATTAGGCTGAAGTTGGATTCGCCAGCCGCGCCCCGGCCGGCGGTAGCGATCGGCACAGGAAAACCAATCACCGGGATAAGAAGCAGCCATGAACCATCAGTCCTATGCGACGCAACCGGCTCCGGCCAACCGATTCGAGCGGGAGAGCGACCTGATCCGGCAACGATTGAAAACGCCACGGGCGGCAGCAATTGCCGGCATAGTTTTTTCGCTCCTGCTGATGACCAGCCAAGTACTGATTTGGGTGTCTGTTCCTCCCGATCCCGTCGCCGCGGCAACGGCAATTGTGCAGCACTCAAAAGAGATTATCCTGGCGCTGAACCTGCTTCCATTCGCTGGAATCGCCTTTCTCTGGTTCATCGCGGTGGTCCGCGATCGGCTCGGTGATCTGGAAGACCGTTTCTTTAGCACAGTTTTCTTGGGCAGCGGTTTGTTGTACGTCGCCATGATCTTTACCGCGACGGCAATCGCCGGCGCGCTCGTCGGGCTGCTCACGACTGGGCAGAGCGCCGGCACAATCTCCCCGGTTTACCTTATTGGCCGCGCCGAGATCTACCGTTTCACATCCTTGTTCGCCACAAAAATGGCCGGCGTATTTATGGGGTCCACCTCTACCATCTTCCTCCGTACACGCGTCTTGCCGCGTTGGGTCGCTTTCACCGGGTATGTGCTGTCCGCCGGCCTTTTGCTGAGCATTGGCATTGTGCCCGGGATTCCCGCGGTCTTCCCGCTCTGGGTGATGCTGGTCAGCGCCTGCATTCTGCTTCAGGGGCGGTCATCATGGAAGGCGTCGGGCGGGGCCTCAGTGACAGGATGAATCATCCTGAAAACTGCCGCTTCCCAGCATTGATCCGAGAAAGTGGTAGCAAGCGATTAACTTCTGGGACAGCGGCTCCGCGCGCAATGAACCCGGGTCCATCGAGTATTTTGCGGTATTCATGTTCTTGCTGGCCTCGACGAGTTGATTGCTCCATTGACGCACGCCGTCAAACTCGTTTTTGAGGAGTTGCAGCGCGTTTTTGTCAGCCGTGGTCGAGGCTGCGGCTGAAGCCAGTCCGACCCCGTTCGCCGCTTTTTCCTGGTAGCTGTTAACCCAAGCGTCCTGGATTGGATACCCGTTCTGAACCGCGTAGCCAACGGAAGCACCCCATTCGCGGAGCAATGCGATCTCCTCGATCCCAGCCTTCATGAATTCCCGCGATAGGGCCGCGTCGTCTGGCGCTTTGGGTGCTTCAGCAGCTGCGGAGGCACCGTCGGCCGGCGGCGGCACGGTCAAGACAATCCGATTGGCGCTGAAGCTCAATGAGCCATTTGCGATGTGTGCCAAGGCTTCCGCGTCGACATAGGTGCGGCCGTTTTCCTGGATCACCGGCGCATTCCCGGCATTTCCATTGATGACCAACGTCGCCGATTGATGTTCTATTTGCCCAAAAGCGATTCCGGAGGTAATCAGCAGGACGAACAAGCTCCCCAGGCAGCAGCAAGTTTTTCGCATATCTCCCCACCAACGCCCTTGAGGGCAGTTTTCCATCGCTAATGCTTCGGATCAAGCTACGCGCCAGGCTAACACCATCCCGCCGCTGCGCGGCCGTTTCTGCTGCAATTCTGACGGTTTTTCCCACCACGTAAATTGATTTCGGGTTGCGACACAGTCTCTAAAGCCCACATATTTCCGTGTTCATTCGGCACGACTAAAGTCGTGCCCTGTTACAAAGCGTGCTCGGATAAGTGACGCCTTAATGACGCACTACACTAGTGGCTAACGCAGATTACCCGGAACGGGTCGACAATCGTTCACCGCCCGGCAAATTCGAGGCGGATTCTCGGCAGACTCGAACGCCGGCGTTTACCACCCGCCGCCCAGCGCCTGATAGAGCGACGCATAGTATTGCAGCTCCTGATACCAGGCCTGCGATAGCGTCAAGGCCGACTGGAAGTACTGCTGCTCGTTGTACTGCACTTCCAGAAACGCGGTGTAGCCCCCTTGGTAGCGAAGATTGGAGATTCGCACCAGGTCGGCGTAGGTCTGGGTCTGCTCCTCGATCTTCATGCGATACTTGCGCGCTTGCGCGTAGCCGATGAGACTATTGGACACGTCGGCCAGTGCCTGTTGCACGGTTTGCTTGTATTGCAATTCAAACTGGTCGCGTTGGGCCCACGCCAATCGGTAATTGGCCCGGAGACGGCCGCCTTCGAAAATGGGCTGCGTAGCTGAGCCGGCAATCGCCCAGAACGTGCCCGGTCCAGCCAGGAATGAATTCAGCGCAGTGCTCATGGCTCCGAACGAAGCCGTGATGGGGAATTGCGGGAAGAACAGCGCCTTCGCAACGCCAACGTTCGCGTTGGCCGCGACGAGATTCTCTTCAGCCTCGCGCACATCCGGGCGGCGGCGCAGCAGGTCCGACGGCAAGCCCTCCGGAATTTCGGGCAGGTGCGGCTGCTCGACCAGGTTCAGGCCGCGTTTGATGGGCCCCGGATTTCGGCCCAGCAGGATGCTGAGGTTGTTTTCGCTTTGCTCGGCAAGCTGTTGATAGGTGATGACCCCGGCCTCGGCCTGTTGCAAGAGGACCTCGGCCTGATAGACGTCTGAGATCGCAGCCTCGCCGCCATGGAACTTGATCTCATTCAGCTTGAGGATTTCCTGGTCGGCTTCTACCGTCTTCTTAGAATATTCAAGCTGATCGTCATACTGCAGCAGTTGGTAGTAGTTGGTCGCAACCGAATCGATCAGCGTAATCTGCACCACGCTCTGCGCGTATTGAGTGGACAGAAGCGTCGCTCGTGCGGATTCAGTAGCGCGCCGATACTGGCCCCAGAAGTCGACAATGTAGTTGAAGTTCAACCCTAAGGTGCCGTAGGTGGGCGCGCCAGGAAGCTGAATATTGCGCTCGTAGGTCTCAGAAGCGAAGCCATCCAGGGTGGGGAGTTGGTTGGCGCGAACGATGCCGACATTCGCACTGGCCTGCAGTACGCGGGTGGCAGCGATACGAATGTCGTAGTTATTCGCAAGCGCTTCTTTAATGAGCCCCTGCAGCACTTCGTCCTGAAACACCGAACTCCACGGCTCGTCGCCGAAAGGCTGGCCGGGCGGTGCGGCAGCCTGGGGTGGTTGTGCTGCCGCTGGTGGCTGGCTGGGCTCGGACGGCGCCGGCGCAGGCTGTGCAGCTGGTGGCGCCGTCTCCGGAGGAGGAGCAGGCGGCGGCGTTCCCTGCGGCGGCGTGGTGGTCTGCTGTGCCGCCGGCGGTACGGTGGCGATGGGCGAAGGCGCTGCCGTCTGCGAAGGTACCGGTTCCGGCGCGAGCCCGCGGTAATCTCCCGGGATATCCAACGGAGGACGCTGATAGTTGGGGCCCAGTTTGCAGGCGCCCAGCACCAGCAGCAGCACAAAAACCGCACACGTCTTGATGCTAGTCATCGCCCGCTCCCTCCGCGAGCCCTGGCTTCGCGGTGCCGGGGTGCTCCGTATCCTTCGACAACCATCCGCCGAAGCGCTCCACCACATCGAACGAAACCGGAATGAAGAAGATGGCCAGCAGCGTCGCTGCCATCATGCCGCCGATCACACAGGTGCCCAGCACCTGGCGCGAAATTGCGCCCGCGCCCGCTGCCCTCCACAAGGGCACGCAGCCCAGGATGAACGCGAATGCGGTCATCAGGATGGGACGCAATCGGAGCCGGGCCCCGGTCAACGTGGCCTCGATCAAGGGTTTACCCTTGTCGTACTCCAGCTTGGCGAACTCCACGATCAGAATCGCGTTCTTAGCTGACAATCCGATGAGCATGACCAACCCGATCTGGGCGTACACGTCGTTGTCGAGGCGTCGAAAATACAAGGTGATGAACGCCCCGAAGACTGCGATCGGCACACCCAATAGCACGCTGAAGGGCAACGTCCAGCTTTCGTACTGTGCCGCCATGATGAGGAAGACGACGAAAAACGCCATGCCGAAAACGACGGCGGGCGAAACGCCCTGCGAGGCCTTGACTTCCTGGTACGACATGCCGCTGAAGTCATACCCCATTTGTGCGGGCATGGTCTTGTGAAAGACGTCTTCCAGTGCGGCAATGACCTGCCCTGAACTGTACCCCGGCGCTGCCGAGGCGTTGATCTGGACGCAGTTGAACAGGTTGTAGCGCATGACGAACTCAGCGCCACTACGGGCGTAGGTGCTGCTCAACGTGCTTAATGGCACCATTTCGTTGGCGGCATTGCGCACGTAAAACTTGCCCAGGTTGCCGGCGTTGGTCCGGAAGTCTCCATCGGCCTGCACGTAAACCTGCCACTGCAAACCGAAGCGGTTGAAGTAATTGATCAGTGAGCCGCCCATGAACGTCTGGACAGTTTGATAGAGCTGGTCCAGCGGAATTTGCTGGGTCAAGGCCTTGGCGTTATCAACTTTCACCCCAACTTGCGGAACGCCAAACAGGGCCGTGGTCAACAGGCCGGTTACTTCGGGACGCTTGCGCGCTTCGGCCATGAACAATTGCGTGTTCTTGGCGAGGAAGTCGATACCGCTGCCGGAGCGATCCTCGAGAATAAAGGTAGCTCCGCCCGAGGTCCCTACTCCCGGAATCGCCGGCGGCGGGAACGAGAATGCAATCCCGGAGGCCACTTTCGAGAGCGCCACTTGGAGATGCTTCTTAATGCCGTCATAGCTCGTTTCCGGGGTCTTGCGGTCGTCCCAGGGCTTCAGCGAAACGAAGAAGAACGAACTGTAGGTGGCGTTAACGCCGCTCAACATGCTATAGCCCATGACCGAGCTGACGTACTGGACGCCCGGAGTGTCCTTAATGATCTTCTCGACTTCGCGCGCCGCATCCGACGAGCGTTGCAGCGAAGAGGCGTCCGGCAGTTGCAAGCCGGCGTACAAGTATCCCTGATCCTCATCGGGCAGGAAGCTCTGCGGCAGCCGTTTGCCAAAGAACCCGGCCGCCACGGTAACCAAGGCCAGCAGCAGAAAGGCGAAGCCCGCCTTGTGAATCAGGTGGCTGCAAGCGGTAACATAACCGTCGGTAGCGCGGCCGAAGACCCGGTTGAACCAGCGGAAAAAGGCGCCCAGCGGCCCGCGCGCCTCCTTCTTGGGCTTAAGCAACATGGCCGAAAGTGCAGGGCTGAGCGTCAGCGCGTTGAACGCCGAGAAGAGAACGGAAATTGCGATGGTGACCGCAAACTGCTTATATAACTGTCCGGTGATACCGGGAATAAATGCCGTGGGAACAAACACCGCGGCCAGAATCAATCCAATGGCGATGACCGGCCCGGAAACTTCCTCCATTGCCTTGACAGAGGCGTCATGCGGCGAGAGCCCATGCTCGATGTGGTGCTCCACCGCCTCCACCACGACGATGGCATCGTCCACCACCAGACCGATGGCCAGGACCAATCCCAATAGCGATAGCGTGTTGATGGAAAACCCCAGCAGAGGAAAGACCATGAAGGTTGCGATCAGCGAGACCGGAACCGCGAGCAGCGGAATCAGCGTGGCCCTCCACCCTTGCAGGAAGATGTAGACCACGAGAATCACCAGAATTAGAGCTTCACCCAGGGTTTTATAAATTTCGTGGATGCCGGCGCTGACCGCGAGCGTGGTATCCAGGGCGGTGATGTAGTCGAGGCCTTGAGGAAATCTGAGTTTGGCCTCCTCCATCATCTTGAGGACGGCGGCGCGGGTTTGCAGCGCGTTGCTTCCGGGCGTGAGGTAGAGCGCAATCAGCGCTGCCGGCTGCGATGGCTTGTTATCGCCGGCTTCCCCCAGCCGCGCGCTATAGGAGTAATATTGCGAGCCCATCTCCACTCGCGCCACATCTTTCAGGCGCAGGATGGAACCATCCGGCGTTGCGCGAACAACAATCTGCTCGAAGTCCGCGGCCGTGGGCAGGCGCCCCGGAGCGCGCACGTTATACGTGAATTGCTGTCCGTTGGGAACCGGCTCGCCTCCGACCTGGCCCGCGGGGTTGACTTTGTTCTGCGCCTTGACGGCATTCGTAATGTCGGAAACGGTGACGCCCAGACTGGCCAGCCGATCGGGATTCACCCAGATGCGCATCGCGTAAGGACCAGCGCCGAAGATCTGTACTTGTCCAACGCCGGCGATACGGGTGAGCGCGTACTGCAGGTTGATGGTCGCGTAATTCGCCAGGAAGATGTTGTCGTAGGTGCCGCTGGGCGAGTACAGATCGAGCAGCATGAATGGCGCCGTCGTGCCCGGCTGCACGATGACCCCCTGCGCCGTCACCTCAGATGGCAATTGCGAATTCGCCTGCCCCTGGCGCATTTGCGCCAGAATCTGGTCAGTGTTGATGTCGGTACCAAGCGCGAAGTCGATATAGAGCGTCATGCCGCCGCCGGAGCTGGCGCTCAGCGAGTACATGTAATTCATGCCGCTGACGCCGGACATCTGCTGCTCAATCGGCGTGGCCACCGATTCCGCGATGGTCTGCGCATCCGCGCCGGGATAACTCGCCTTCACCTGGATCATCGGGTCGGCGATGTTGGGAAACTGCTGGGTAGGCAGCTCGAAGATGGACACTACACCGAGCATGACCATCAGGATGGCAATGACGATGGCGACAATCGGCCGGTTGATGAAGAACGTCGACATGGTCAGTTGCTCCCTGCCGCCGCCTGCGTCGTGGGAGCCACGTACGGCTTGGGAACAACTGGAATGCCGCCCGTCTTCATCAATTCAGGCGCTGCCGCCGCAAACTGCTGCACCTTCAGGATGCCTTCCACCACCACGCGCTCGCCCGGTTTCAGCCCCTCGGCGACGATCCAGTCCGTGCCCACGCGATCGCCCATCTTCACCGGGCGAAACGTGGCTTTGTTCTCAGGCGTGAGCACAATGATCTGGTAATTCCCCTGAACCTCGATCACCGCCGGCTGCGGCACCAGCAGAGCGCCCTCATTTACGCCGGCGGAGAGCCGCACCGTCCCAAAACCTCCGGGCCGAAGCACAGCATCCGGATTGGGAAATTCAGCCGCCATCTGGATGGTGCCGGTCTGCGTGCCGATCTGGCGATTCACGTAAACGATGACGCCCTTGTGCGGATAGGGCTGGTCATTCGCCTGAATGTAATCCACTGGTGTGTTCTTGAGACTGCTCCGACTGACCTTGCCGGTGATGATGCTTGTTACCTGCGGAGCGAATTCGAGGAAGGTGCCCTCGCTGACGTTGAAGTAGGCCCAAATAGGATTCACTTGCGAGACGGTGACCATCTTCGTCGTGGTTCCCACCAGGTCGCCGATTTGCGAGTTCGATACCCCGGCGATGCCGTCAATGGGGGAGTACACCTTGGTCCAGGCGAGATTTAACTTGGCGTTGGCCTCGTTGGCCATGCCGGCTTGCACAGACGCCTTGGCGGCAGCCTGGCTGGCTTGATCGTTGTCCAGTTGCTTCTGCGGAATGGCGTTTTGCGCCGCGAGGGGCGTGTCGCGGGCGACATCGTTGTTGTATCTTTCCAAATTGGCTTCCGCTACGGCGACCTGCGCTTTGGCTTCATCCAGCGCGGCCTCGTATTGGCGAGGATCGAGCTCGAACAGCAACTGCCCCTTCTTCACGAAGAAGCCGTTCTGGTAATCCTGCCGGAGCAGATAGCCTTGCACCTTGGGCGTGATTTCCGCGTTCACCGGGCCGTTCAGTTGCGCCACCCAGTCATGAACGATGGGCACGTTTTGCTGCACAACTTCGGAGACCAGCACCTCGGGCGGCCCGGGCTTGGGCTTTTCTTCTGGCTTTTCGCAGGCGGCTAGTGAAAGCAGCCAAGCGGCGCAAACTGCGATCCCGAGAATCCGGGGGATCCAAGCGGCAGTCCTGAAATTTTGGGACACAACGAGCTCCTCGAAATGAGCTACTTTCGCGATAGCCGGGCAGAACGTAATCTGTTTTGTCAGCTTGACGGGCATTCTAAATGACGGACGGCGAATTCTTCCGCAATAAATTTGTAGCTTTCTTCGACGGGAAGCGAAGCTAGGGAAATCCCTAGTGGGAAGCTAACGAACTACTGGAAGCGTGACTGGTTGGGCCAACCGGAACTCCAGCAGCGATTCGCTCGGCACCGAAACCTGCTTGCCTTTTGTGGCCGCCGAAACCGCAGTTCCCGTAGCCGCGCCCGCGCCAAGTCCAATGGCAGCGCCCTTGCCTCCACCGGCTATTCCGCCAATGAGCGCTCCCAATCCGGCGCCGCCAACGATTTTCTTTGCCGTGTTGCTGCCCTTCCCCTGCGAGCGCACTTCATACGTGCTGGTCAGCAGCGGATAGGCCGTACCGTTGATCACGATGTCGGTCAATTCCAGGGTCAGCTCGGCGCCGCCCGACATGTTGCCCGCCGATTTCGCGTTGGCCAGCCGGCCATAAACTGTCGTGCCGCCGGGCGCCACCACCAAGTCGCCAACCTGCAAATTTGTCTCGAGGTCGGCGGTGAAGCGATATCCCACCTTCTGTTTGCTGGAGTCTACCCCATCGACCATGCGCACCAGCAGGCGCGTGCCGGCGGGGACGGTGACCTTCTGCTGCGCAGCGGCCGCGAGGATGCCACTCACCATGGCCAATAGAATCGTTGTCCGAACACATGCATTTTGCATATCAGCATCTCTCCTTGGCAGCTCTTATGATCCCTGTCCAACAATCGGCAACGACGAGGCAATTTGCAGATCGATAATCTCCAGCAACTGCTCTTCGATCTGGACGAAGCGAGCGGCCTGAACGCCGCCCAGCGATTCCTTCACGCGGCCATAGTATTTGGCCAGAAGCTCGGCGCGCTGTTTGCGATATTCAAACGCATTCTGGACCAGCTCATTCGCCTTGGCGTCGGTCATGTCGTCGTAGCTGCTGGCGTAATCCTGGATGTTGGCCACTCGCTGATTGTTTAGCTTGGTGAGCTCCCCATCGTACTGGTTGTAGATGGGCCAGAATTTTGCCGACTGGCTGATGTCCAACGCCATCATTGAACCCATGATCTCGGCTTTCTGCTGGCGAACGTTGGAGCGCAAAAGCTCGATGTATTCCTGGACATTTTTCTTCTGCGTGTCGGTCGTCGCGGAAGCAACGGCCTGCTTTTGCGCCGGCTGCGATGGCGCGGCCTGCTGCGCAGAAATTCCCGTACAAAACAGAAGACACAGCACAAGCGGGAGGTAAACGGCGATTGATCTCTTCATAAGTTTGCCCTTCGTCAATACTGGAACTTCCCCAGCGACTCGCGTGTCGCGCACTGATACGGAGGAACAAGTCTAAAGCTGAAAGGACGGTGGCTGGCCGTGGATTTTACTCCAAACTTTGTTGCAAGAACCACAGGTTTTTCAGCGCCGCCCCAGGTTAGGTTCACATTGTGGGGCCGCGCCAGGATCGATTCGAGACGAGATAGTTGGCTGGCGTTCAACGGCACGGAAGCCGGTCTACGTGAGTGGAAGGTGGTGAGCGCGGAAGGAATCGA
>CAVQLZ010000023.1:0-25744 GCA_963713465.1 uncultured Acidobacteriaceae bacterium | reverse complement strand
TCGCTCCCGAATGAGGGCTTCGAGTTCTGGTTTGTGAATTTCAATGGTCATCGCGGCGATCCCTTTTTTCATGACATCACGCCTAGGCGGAAGTGTTACTCGATCGAGCCCTACATCGTTTTAACGTAGTACTTTCCCGGCAGCGCCCGTATCCGGCCGCTCAATTCCAGCTCGAAAAGCGCTTCGAAGATTTCTGACGACGACAGGTGCGCACTCAAGCGTTCGACAATCTGATTGATGTGAATTGATTCATCGACTCGCAGCAGGGCGAGGATTCTCTTCTCGTGAGGCGGCAACTCCGATCCCGTAAACAATGATGCCGGCGGCTGCTCCGACGATGCAGGCTGCTCGGGTGGGGTCAAGGCAAGACGCACAGCGGTTGGCAGTTCCTCCCAAACGTCTTCCCAGGTGGCAACAAGCGCAGCTCCCTGCTTTATCAATGTGTTAGGGCCCCATGAATTCTTGTTGGTTACGTTTCCAGGAACGGCAAAGATTTCGCGTCCCTGCTCCAGAGCGCAACGGGCAGTCACGCGTGTGCCGCTGTATTCGGCAGCTTCAATGACGAGCACGCCTAGCGAAATCCCGCTGATGATGCGGTTGCGGACGGGAAAGTTCTGCGGCGCCGGAAATGTGCCGAGGGGAAACTCGCTGATGATCGCGCCGCCGGTTTCGAGAATGTGATCGGCTAGTTTGCGATTCTCTTTGGGATAAACTTCGTCGATTCCAGTTCCCCAGATAGCAACCGTTCGGCCGTGGCCGTTGAGGGCGCCGCGATGCGCGGCAGTGTCGATGCCGCGCGCCATTCCGCTGAATATGATGAGGCCGCGGGCCGCAAGGTCGCGGGACAGCCGCTCTGCCATACTCACGCCATAGGGTGTCGGATGCCTCGTCCCCACCACCGAAACGCCAAGCTTATCAATGATTTCCGGGTCACCCTTCAAATACAGAGCCAGCGGCGGATCGTAGATTTCCAATAGCCGCTTGGGATACTCAACATCGCCGGGAACGATGACCGACGCGCCCAACTCCCGGGCGTGGTCATATTCATCGGCTGCCAACTCGAGCGACTTACCCAACCCGATATTTTGAGCTGCCGCAGCCGGCAATCCGCACGCCTCCAACTCGGTCAAAGAAGCGCTGAACAGCCGGCCGATATCTCCGAAATGGTTGACCAATTTGCGAGCCCGGCCCGTGCCGACGCCCGGCGTGAGTAGGAGCGCCAGCCATTGCAATTTACGGGTGAGCGCAAAATCTTCGCTACGGACCGGCGCCTCGACGTCCATGACAACTCCCGTGGTCCGCTGGGCCGGACGTTGCGCAGAGTAACCGGCGCTGCGGTTACCGTCAAGGACAACCGTCACACTCCTGCAGCTGGCGGGGGCAGCGTCCCTTTTTGCTAGACTCGATGGTTCATGCCCGGACTGCGCCTCTCAGCCATTTCCTTCCTCAACACCGCTCCACTAATGTGGGACTTCGAGCACGGCGATGCGGCCAGAAACTTCGAGATCGCTTACACGTTGCCATCCGAGTGCGCGGCGGCGCTGGCGGCCAATCAGGCGGACATCGGTATCATTCCGGCATTTACGTACGCCGAGATTCCCGGACTGAGCGTCATTCCCGACATCGCAATTGCCTCCAAAGACCGGGTCCGCTCCATTCTGCTGGTCAGCAAGAAGAAAATTGAGGATGTGCGAACGGTGGCCGCGGACACGTCCTCCCGCACTTCGGTTGCGCTGTTACAGGTTCTGTTCCAGAAATTCCTAGGCGGCGCACGCCAGCTGCAGCCGCATCCGCCAGATCTCGAACAGATGCTGCGCGACCATGATGCCGCGCTTCTGATCGGGGACTCCGCGTTGCAGGTTCCCACCGATGCCGGCTATCACCTGTTCGACCTGGCTCATTTGTGGCACGAAGCTACTGGTCAGGCATTCGTTTTTGCCTTCTGGGCGGTGCGCCGGGATTCGCTGGAGCGCAAACCGGAAGGGCTAAATCTTGTCCAGGTTTTTCAGCAGTCGCGCGACCATGGCTTAAAGGCGGCCAATATTGCCGTGACCGCGCAGCAGTGGTCCACCCGGCTGGGGCTAAGCGAGAGTACGATCGAGGAGTATCTTACGCAGAACATCCATTACTACCTCGACTCCCAAGCGTGCGCCGGCTTGCAACTCTTCCTGGAGCTGTCGCGGGAGATCGGGCTGATCGCCAGAGTTCCCGAGCTGACCTTCTTGACGACGACACCTTAAAGAGAGACAAGGGGCGTGGGCGTTGCCTTTGGACTTCCAGACAATGTGACTATATTTGTAGGTTGAATGACTAATCCTAGAGAACGCCTTCGTTCTACGACATCGCCAGTCTGGCTCCGGGCGCTACGTGCGCTGGGGCTCGCAGTGATGTGGTTTGTTTTGGCGCTGATGACCGTATGGGCGGTGGCGGCCCTTTACGTCGACTTTCGGATTGCAAGTTTGCGCATTCCGTTGGCCGTGATCTATGTGGTCGCGATTGTGGCGATCCTATTCAAGGTCAAACCACGGATTAGGGTGGTGGTTTTGTGTCTCGCAGGTTTCTGCATTGTGCTGATCTGGTGGCTCAGCCTGAAACCGTCGAATGATGGCGATTGGCAAGCCGACGCTGCGCGGACCGCCTGGATCGAGATCAACGGAGATCGAGTTACGATCCACAACCTGCGCAACTGCGATTACCGCACCAAGACCGATTACTCTAATTGCTGGAGCGACCGGACGGTTTATCTATCGCAACTCCGTCACGCCGACCTTTTCTTTACCACCTGGGGACCGAAGTATATTGGCCACCCGATTCTCAGCTTTCAATTCGGCGACAACGATCACATCGCCTTTTCGATTGAGGCACGTTATAAAGTCGGCCAGTCGTATTCGGCGGTCCTGGGATTCTTCCGCCAGTACGAGTTGATCTTTATCACCGCCGATGAGCGCGATGTCATCCGCTTGCGCACCAATTACCGCAAGGACGAGCAAGTCTTCCTGTATCGCACCACCGTCACGCCGGACGAGGCACGCAAGATATTCCTCATCTACGCCGATTACCTGAACAAATTGCGTGACCATCCGGAGTGGTATAACGCGCTAACGCGAAACTGCACTACCACGCTCGATACCGAGATCGCTAAAGACGTGAAGAATCCCCAGCCCTGGAACTACCAACTCCTGCTAAATGGCACACTAGATGAATTGCTGTACAACCGAGGGCGTCTAGTGACGGGCGGCCTTCCATTTCCGGAGTTGAAGGAGCGTGAGCACATTAATGCTGCCGGCCTGGCGGCGGACGGGGCGCCTGATTGGTCGGCGCTGATTCGCGTGGGAAGGGTTGGATTCTGATTGAGGGTTTCTGTCACAGGTCGATCACCACATCTGCGGTGGGTTGCGAGCAGCACACGAGTAGGTTCCCTGTAGCCGGTCTCTCGAGTGGTTCGGGCTGATACGTAATCGAGCCGCTCACCAGGCCCGTCATGCAGGTGTGGCAGACCCCGGTCCGGCAGGCCCAGCGGACAGGAACATCGCAGGCTTCGGCCAGCTCAAGCAAACTCCCGAAGCTGGGATTCCAAGCGGCGGTGATCCCGCTTCGCGCGAACGACACTGATGGGCCCGGTCCGGGCGGCCCTGACGGCAGGTGCGGGGCATGTTTAACCCGCTCGATACCAGGCGTAATGTCCGCGAGCGCACCAAAGATTTCCACGTGCACGCGGTCGGCAGTCACACCCCAGGTTCGAAGCCCCTCGCGCATGCTCTGCAAGAATGAAGACGGGCCGCACAGATAGAATTCGCCATCTTGTGGTACTCCGATTTTCTCGAGCAGAGCTACGTCAACGTGCCCGGAAGCATCGAAGCCCGTGCCGAGTTGGTCGGTTGCAGCGGGCCTGCTGTACACAATGTAGCTTCTTCCGCTAGGTAATTGCTCCAGCAGAGAATGGGATTCTTTTGCAAACGGATGATTCGCTCCATCGCGGGCTGCGTAGATCCACCAGACCGGCCGTGGTGATTTTTCCGCGACGAGCGAATGCAACATCGCGAGCACGGGAGTTGCGCCGACGCCGGCACTTAACAGAACAACCGGACGCGCGCCAGGCCGCAGCGTAAATGTTCCCCGCGGTGCGCTGACCTCCAATACATCACCTGCTCTCGCGCGGTTGCACAGAAACGAACTTCCAATCCCATTCGTTTCACTCTTGACGCTGATACGGAAGTGGTCCGAGGCGGGCAGATCCGATAAGGAATAATTGCGAAGAACCGGGGGCCTATCCGGATCTACCGGCAACCGCAAGACAATAAATTGACCCGGCTGGGCGACCGGCAATGGTTGTCCGTCAACCGGCGCCAGCGTGAATGAGGTCACGCTCTCGCTTTCCTTGCCGATATGCTCGACCCGCATCCGTTTGAACCCAGGCCATGCCGGGGCCGGCTCCTCATTGGCGAGTCCGGGATTTCCGCCGGTAGCTTTTGCACTCGATTCCTGCTGCAGGATCGCCTGGAAGGAACCTTGCCAGCCTTTACTCAGGGCCGGGATTCGAAGCGCTCGTTCTAATTGCTCGCGCGAATGTCCCGGCAAATACAGCAGAGCATCCATCTCTGCGACCGTGATCTGCTCCGGCCCGTCGGCGACCTTTACGATTTCGTCGCCGGCACCAACCTTTCCTTCCTGCAACACACGAAAGTAAAACCCGGGCCTGTGGTGGGCGACCAGCAGGGCCGGCATGCGAGGCTCGTTCATGCGAATGCCGACGCGATAGCAGGTTACGCGCGGCGCTGTCACCTCAAATAACGCATCACCGATGCGGTAGCGATCGCCGATGCAGACCTGGTCATCGAGAAGCCCCTCAACCGTGAAGTTCTCGCCGAACTGGCCGAAGCTGAAGTCGTTGCGGCCGAGAAAACGCTCCCAGAAATGGTAGGAGTCCATTTGGTAGACAAATACGGCGCGCTGCTCCCCACCGTGGCCGGCGAGATCGCCTTGACCGTCACCATCGAGGTTAAGCTTGCGCGCCATGCGTCGTCCTTCGATCGGAAATTTCCAGACTGCCGTTCGGACAGTCTTGCCGTTCCATGGGATGTCGCGCGGAAGGCCGACGTTCACTGAGAGTAGGCGAGCCATGCGTATGTTCTTCTTCTCGAAATCGGAGCAATTTCTTCTCGAATCGGACGGGCAACCGGCAGCGTTAAATGCCTTTGATTTCGCCGCCGTCCATTCGGACGGAGCTACCGGTCATCCATTTTGCTGCAGGGGACACCAGGAATGCGAGCAGCTCGGCGATTTCCTCCGGCTCTCCGTAGCGGCTGATTCCCACTTCTTTGGGAAACTCTCTTGTCGCCTCTTCGACGCTCATGTTATGTGCCGGCGCCCATTTCTCCATGAAGGAACGCCGCCGTCCCGTCATCACCGGCCCAGGAACGATGCTGTTGACCTGCACTCCGTCTTGAATGCCTTGCTCGGCGAACGCCTTGGCAAGTGCTGTGATGGCGGCATTGATCGCGGCGACGGCTGCGAACGCCGGTTTCGGGTCGAGAGACGCACTGCCCGACATGAACACGACCGACCCTTTCGACTTCTTAAGTGCTTCCCAAGCCAGTATGGTCAGACGGCGTGCCCCGTGAAGCTTCAGTTCCGCACCTGCGCGCCATTGTTCGTCCGTCATCTCGAACAAATGAATTTGCGGGACGGCACCCGCGATATTCAGCAGCGCATCAATTCTGCCGAAGCGTTCCAGCGCGCTCTTGACCAGTCCTTGGGCAGATTCGACCTGGCTCAAATCGAGATCACAAATAAGCGGCTCGGCACCCGCACTCTTTACAGCATCGGCCACTTCTTCCAGTGCGTCCGCATTGCGCGCTGCCAGTACGACCGCTGAGAAGTCGCGAGCCAAGCGAACCGCGGTCGATCGGCCGATGCCTTGGCTTGCTCCGGTAACAATAGCGACGGAATTCACGCTGCCTCCTTGGTGCGGGAAACCGCCCGCGTTGCCTCCAGGATGATGTCCATAACTTTCTGTGGCGCGCTGAGCAGCGGCGTGTGATCGACAGCGAGTACCCGCGTGGTGGCGCCCATTCGTTTCGCCATGAAGTGTTGTGTTTTGGGATTGATCATGCGGTCTTCTTCTGCGATGAGGAACCAGGAAGGTATGGCTCTCCACGCCGGTGTTGGAACCGGTTCTTGAATACACTTCACCGAGATCGGCCTCTGCACAGCCGCGGATAATGCGATTTGTTCTGCCGAGGCATGCTGCGCAAAAGCATTGCTGAAACCTTCGTCCGGCATCCAGATGAAACCGTCAGCATCCGGGGCCAGGTGCGGCGACAGAGAGTGTTTTTCGTCTCGATAGAAGACCTGAGCAACGGTTTCGCCTTCGTCGGGAGCGAGTCCAGAGATATATACCAACGCCTTCACGCGCTCGTGGTTCACGGCAGCGATTACAGCGCCAGCATATGCGTGGCCGGCAAGAACAACCGGTCCTTGCGAACGGCTTATGGCACGCCGCAATGCTGCGGTGTCATCACCCAGTGAGGTCAGAGGGATCGGAGCTGCGATTACTCGCAGACCTTCTCGTTCAAGGCCGAGAATTACGTCTTTCCAACTGGAGCCATCGGCCCACGCCCCGTGAACCGCAACTACGGTAATACTTCCAGGAACTGACACATTCCGACTCCTATCCACAAATTTAAGCCGCCGTAACGTCACGCGGCACGGCGCTTTGACCAAGAAATTTGCGCATCCGTTCGGCGATGAAGCCGCTGAATTCTTCCAGCGCGAAGTGCCCGGTATCGATCAGGTGCAGTTCTGCGTTGGGAAGATCTTTTTGGTAGGCCTTGGCCCCTTCGACGGTGAAGAACGGATCGTTCTTTCCCCAGAGGATCAGCATTCTGGGTTGCCGGTTGCGGAAGTACTCATGCCAACGGTCATAAAGCGCGACATTGGACTGGTAGTTGTAAAGCAGATCGAGCTGAATTGCGGCGTTCCCCGGACGATCGAGGAAGAACTGGTCCACCGTATAGGAATCGGGGCTGATTCGGTCTGGGTCGGTAACACCGTGGGTGTACTGGAAAACGGTCATTTCTCTGGTCAGAAGACCTCGCACGGGTTTCTCGGTCTCCAAATTGCGATTCGCCCAGAATGGCTTCATCGGATCGAACGCACCACCGATTCCTTCCGCGTAGGCATTTCCGTTCTGAACGACGATGCTCTGAATAGCATCGGGATGCTTGGAAGCAATGCGGTAGCCGACCGGTGCGCCGTAGTCCTGCACATAAATGCTGAACTGCTTCAAGCCGAGATTCTTGAAAAGCAGTTCCTCGACGTAGGCTGCCAGACTGTCAAAGGTATATTCGAACTCCTGCGCGCTGGGAGCATCGCTATAGCCGAACCCCAAATAGTCTGGAGCAATCACGTGGAACTTGTCGGAGAGTTGCGGTATGAGGTCACGAAACATGTGTGAGGAACTGGGAAAGCCGTGCAAAAGTACGATGGCCGGCGAATCCTTGGCTCCAGCTTCACGGTAGAACAGCTTGTGCCCCCTTACGTCGGTGCGATGATAGGTTGTCATGACAGTCCCTTCGTTCAGTTATTCAATGTTGATGTCGGACACCCGTTCCGAGTGCCGAGGAGCGTGCCACCGCGCCTCAGTCGCTCCCGGAACGAAAGCCCGAATTTTAGATGCAGCAACCTGCTCAGCGGACAAAAATTTGGAAGTGGTGTACCGCGGAATGCTGGCGCGTTTATCAGGGCTTACGCAATGAAGGACTGTTTTCTATTTCCGTTCTTCCGAATGCGCTAAATGATCTCGCCGCTGGGTTGACATTCCATTGCAGAGGCCGTCTACAAAGGAATTGACGGATCGTTTTTGTCACACGTTTTTCTGAAATCCCCGTAACCGCTCCACAACCATACAGCTGCTAAGCTTCGGCCAGGAGTCGCTCCATGAGATTCCGCAGAGTACACTTCGTTCTTCTCTTTTTCCTCGTAGTAGTCACTTTGCATGCTCAGGAGAAGATCGATTCATCTCCACATACGGTCCAAATGGTTTCCGTAGAGACGGGTGTCAGCCTGGAGGTGCTCGATTGGGGAGGCACTGGGCGGCCGCTGGTTCTGCTAACGGGCCTGGGAGACACGGCTCACATCTTCGATCAGTTCGCTCCGAAGCTCACGGCCAGCTATCACGTCTATGGCATCACGCGCCGTGGCCGCGGTGCTTCCAGCGCCCCGGAACCCAACGCGACGAACTATACCGCCGACAGGCTGGGTGAAGATGTGCTGGCCGTCATCGATGCGCTGCATCTCAATAATCCCGTCCTCGTGGGGCACTCCATTGCCGGCGAGGAGCTAAGCTACATCGGATCGCATCATCCCGAAAAGGTCGCCGGACTCATTTACCTGGAAGCTGGTTATCCTTACGCACTCTACGATCAGGCCAACGGCGAGCTGGAACTGGATGCCATCGAATTACGGAAGCAGCTACGCCAGTTCACCAATGGGTATGCCCAGGAGCCGGTGAAAGATTACTACGACCTGATTGCCAATCTGGAGCGGGTGGAGAAGGAGGTCAAACAGCAACAGCAAGATACGAAGAACCTTCCTCCCACTCCGGTGAGCCCGAGGATGACGCCAGATCTCTTCGCCATCATGGAAGGCCGGGAACGTTTCACCACCATTCACGTACCTGCCCT
The DNA here is from genome assembly GCA_963713465.1 of uncultured Acidobacteriaceae bacterium. Classification (GTDB taxonomy): domain Bacteria; phylum Acidobacteriota; class Terriglobia; order Terriglobales; family Acidobacteriaceae; genus Bog-257. The sequence continues at coordinate 17,060 of CAVQLZ010000023.1, read as the reverse complement.
CGTGATTGTCGCAAGCGATCCCAATCCCGTGTCCGGAGATGATCCGCAATCCCGCGCCGAAGCCGCGAGGCAGACACTCATGATTCGTATCAAAAAGCAGCAGGTCGCAGCCTTCGAGCGGCAAGTTCCTTCAGCCCACATTGTCCTGATCCCGCATGCGACTCATTATGTCTTCCAGTCCGATGAGGCTGATGTCCTGCGCGAAATAAATGCTTTCATCGCTACACTGCCCCCAGCAAAGTAGTGGGTACGTCAGACCTGCGTACAGACATGACGCGACGGCGAACAGTATCGAGAGTTTGTGCGGGACTGCACGCCGCGAGTAAGATGTTAGGGGTTTGGGGTCAGCCATGAGTAACCTGCTTATCGTTGAGGATCAGGCCACCGATGTGCGGATTGCTGCCGACGTTGCACAGGAGCTCGGTTTCTCCGCCATCGAGGCCCGAGCGACGGCCAGTGCCGCAAAGGTGTATCTGGAAAAAGCCCTCGAGGGGCAGGCTCCGTTGCCCGATTTGATTCTGCTGGACCTGGATCTGGGATACGAAAGCGGTCACGAGCTCTTACGCTTTTGGCACGGTAATCCGGGATTGTCCGGGACCCAGATGATTGTCTGGACGGTGATGGGCAAGGAGCAGCAGGACCTGTGCCGCCTGTTCAACGTGAATGCTGTGGTACCCAAGTGGGAAGGCGTGGCCGCACTCAAGCGAGTGCTCGCGCCCTTTTCAGCCAGAGTCTCACAACAATAATTGCGATTTTCGCTTCTAATGTCACGAGCAACTCGCCTCGCGCTTAGACATTGCTGCCGCGCGTAAGCCGCACAACTCGGGTCCCGGACTCAGAAGCTTAGCTTTTGCGCAGCATCGATTTGCGACTGGAGGAATTCATGAGCCAACTGGCGGAGATTATTTCGCGCCACCAAGATCAGATTCGCAAGGACTGGATCGAGGGGATGACTAAATCCCTCCAGCGCTCCGATCTGATGAGCAAGGTGGAACTGGAAGAGCAATCCGGCGCTCTTCTGAACGCCGTGGTGCAAGGCGCGAAATCGAGCGAAGCGACCGATCTTAGCGGGCCCGGCTGGGCCACCGCCAAGCAGTTAGTACAGGAGATTTCCGCTTCCCGGGCCCGCCAGGGCTTCACCCCCTCGGAAACGGCGACTTTCGTCCTGTCGCTGAAGCAGCCGCTGTTTGTCAGGTTGCGTCAGGAGCTGACCAAGAACCAGGACGAGCTGTTTACCGCGATTTGGAGCGCGACGCAACTGATCGACCGGCTGGCTTTGCTGACCACGGAAGCCTATATGGTCACACGCGAAGAAATCATCGCGCGCCAACAGCACGAAGTGCTGGAGCTATCCACTCCCGTGGTCAAGCTCTGGGACGGCATTCTGGCGCTGCCCATCATCGGCACTCTGGACAGCGCGCGGACCCAGGTGGTGATGGAAAATCTGCTGCAGACGGTGGTGGCGACCAATTCCAAATACGCCATCATCGATATCACCGGCGTGCCGACCGTGGACACGCTGGTGGCCCAGCACCTGCTGAAAACCATCACCGCCGCTCGCTTGATGGGCGCGGAGTGCATCATCAGCGGCATTCGCCCGCAGATCGCGCAGACCATCGTTCACCTCGGTATCAACCTGGAGGATGTCATCACCAAGGCCAAGCTGTCGGATGCTTTCGCCCTGGCGCTGCACAGGAGCGGCAAGGGCGTGGTTCGTCTTCCGGCGGCTGCGAACGGCGCGGTCCCACAGACCGAAACCGCCTTGCGCGCGAAGGAGAGTTAAATGGAGCGCATACCAATCCTTCGCATGGGCTCTTTTCTTCTGATCACCATCCAGGTGGATATGCATGACAAGCTTGCCATGCAGCTCCAGGATGATGTGACCCAAAAGATTTCCGAGTGGGGTTCCGGAGGGGTGCTGATCGACATCTCATCCTTAGAGATCGTGGATTCCTTCATCGGACGGATGTTAGCTAACATCGCGGCCATGTCGCGCGTTCTGGGCGCCGAGACCGTGGTGGTGGGAATGCAGCCGGCAGTGGCGATCACGCTGGTCGAACTCGGCATGTCGTTGCCGGGCGTGCGGACGGCCCTGAATGTCGAGTCAGGGATGGAGCTACTTTACGAAAGCCGTTCCGCGACGCAGTCAGGAACAAGGAATGAGCGTTCTGAAGCGTGAACAGCTTCCGATAAGGAACTCCAACGACGTGGTCCTCGCCCGGCAAAAAGTCAGGCAATGGTCAACCGAATTGCGGTTCACCCTTGTCGACCAGACCAAGCTGGTCACCGCGGCCAGCGAACTGGCGCGCAATGCGCTGGATCACGGTCAGGGCGGACAGATGACGATCGAGGTGGTCAACGGACTAGCTCGCAGCGGATTAAAGCTCATTTTTGAAGATAACGGGCCGGGCATACCGGACATCGAAACGGCTTTGAAGGACGGATTTACGACCGGCTCCGGCATGGGGTTGGGCCTGGGCGGCAGCAAGCGCCTGGTCAACGAATTTGCCATCGAATCGGAAATCGGAAAAGGAACGAAAGTTACGGTGGTGCGATGGAAATAGCAGTCTCAGAATACGTGGCGATCACCGACCAAAGCTCGGTAGGCGAAGCGCGACGTACGGGACTGCTGGCCGCGGAGCGGCTAGGGTTGGATACGGTCAAGTGCGGCGAGTTCGCATTGCTGGCCACGGAAATCTCCCGCAACGTTCTGCTGCACGGCGGCGGCGGACACACCATCATCTTCGGGTCGACCAACGATCATGGACCGGTGGCTCGCATCCTGGCTCTGGACAATGGGCCCGGCATCGCGAATGTGGCACAAGCGATGGAAGACGGGTATTCCACCGCAGGCACCATGGGCGCGGGCTTAGGAGCGATCCAGAGAATCGCCAGTTCCATGGAAATCTTCACCGCGCGCAACGGAACGATTGTCTTCGTTGAACTCGCGGCAGCGGCTTCGGCACCCGGCATACAGGTCGCGGGACTGGCAGTGCCGTACCCCGGAGAACGATTCTGCGGCGATGCCTGGAGCTATCACCAGAGCGACGACCGCATTGTGATTCTGCTGGTGGATGGCCTGGGACACGGCCCGGATGCGGCCGACGCCGCGAACGAGGCCATTGCCGTATTCCGCCAGCGCGTCGATCGCAGCCCCGCTGAGATTCTCTCCCGCATTCATGACGCGCTGAAGAAGACCCGTGGGGCGGCCGGGGCCATCGCGGAGATTCGTTTGTCGGACCATACGCTGGCTTATGCGGGCGTGGGAAACACGGTTGGCGTTTTAATGGGCACACACATTTCGCGAAATCTCATCTCACACAACGGCACACTTGGGCTGACGACCCCGAAAATCCAGGAGTTCCGGGTGGAATGGCCTGCTGATGGCATCCTGATCATGCATTCCGACGGGCTACAGTCGAAGTGGGACCTCTCTTCCTACGCCGGCCTGCTGGCGCGGCATCCTGCGGTGATTGGTGGGGCACTGTTCCGCGATTTTCGGCGGCAGCGCGATGATGCCAGCGTGGTCGTCGTAAAAGCTGGTGCGTGATCCGATGTCCAACTCCACATTAAGTATCGCTCTCCGCACCGAACGCGATGTTGTCCAGGCGAGACAACGCGCACGCGAGTTTGCGTTGGTCCTGGGCTTCGACAACCAGGACCAGATTCGGCTTGCCACGGCAACTTCGGAGATCGCACGCAATGCGTTCCGCTATGCCCGCAACGGTCAGGTGACATTTTCGGTGGTTCTGGATCCCCCGCAAGCCCTGGAGGTGATCGTCTCCGATTCCGGACCCGGCATCGCGAATCTGGAAGAGATTCTGGAAGGGCGGTACGAGTCAGAGACCGGTATGGGCATGGGCATTGTGGGAACCAAGCGGCTGATGGATGACTTCCACATCGCCGCAACCCCTAGCGGCACGACCGTACGGATGCTCAAGCATATCCCGCGGCATGCCGGCGTTCTTACAGCCCACATGGTTCGTGAAGTCGTCCACAAGTTACAGGCCCGGGCGCCGGAAAATCCGTATGAGGAGATTGATCGCCAGAACCTGGAACTGATGAACACGTTGCAGGAACTACGGGCCCGGCAGGACGAACTAACCCTGCTCAATCGCGAACTGGAGGACACGAACCGCGGAGTTGTGGCGCTGTACGCAGAACTTGACGAACGTGCAGATTATCTGAGGCGCGCCTCGGAGCTTAAGACCAAGTTCCTGTCGAATGTTTCCCACGAATTCCGCACCCCGCTGAACTCCATCATTTCACTGGCACGCCTGCTGATGGATAGGGCGGATGGCGAACTGACACGCGAGCAGGAAAAGCAGATTCGCTACATTGAATCTTCGGCGTGCGACCTGCAAGACATGGTGAATGACCTGCTTGATCTGGCGAAGGTGGAGGCGGGAAAGATCAAGATGCGCGCCAAGGCGTTTGAGGTCCATGAACTCTTCAGCGCATTGAAGGGCATGCTCAAGCCGCTGCTGGCGAACAACAGCTCCGTGGAACTGGTTTTCGAAGACTCTTCTACGCTTCCGCCACTGCATACGGATGAGGGGAAGGTTTCGCAGATTCTGCGCAACCTTATCTCGAACGCGCTGAAATTTACTCCGCAGGGCAAGGTGACAGTCTCGGCCAGTACTGCGGATGACAACCACGTCATATTTTGCGTAGCCGACACCGGCATAGGTATTCCAGCGGAACACCACGAAACCATCTTCAAGGAATTCAGCCAGGTCGAAAATCCGCTGCAAGAGCGGCATCGGGGCACCGGTCTGGGGTTGCCGCTCTGCCGCAATCTTGCCATGCTGCTGGGCGGCCGCCTGTGGTTAGAAAGCGAAGTGGGCGCGGGCTCCAGGTTTTTCGCCGAAATTCCGATGGTTTACCGGGGCGAGTCGGCGCTCCCAGAAGAAGCGGCCCTACTTCCCGCCCCCGAGTTCCACCGTGCGCCGGTGCTGATTATCGAAGACGATCCCAAGACGGCTTCGCTGTTCGAATCCTATTTGCGGCATTCCGAGTTCCAACCGATTCTGGTTCGCGATGCCGCCCAGGCGGAGGTTTGGATCAAGCGCCATGAGCCGGTCGCAGTGCTGGCCGATATCTATATTGGAGAGGAGCCCATCTGGGGATTCCTTAGTGGGGTGCGCGACCGCTTGCCGACATTGCCGCTGATCGTCACCAGTGCGCACGACGAAAGCCAACGGGCGATTGCCAAGGGAGCCAGCGTCTTTCTGCTAAAGCCGATCACGCGTGACGTCCTGTTGCGTGAGCTCCGGCAATTTACCGCGCAAACCGGACTGCGGCGGCTTCTCGTGGTCGATGACAACGAGGTATCGCGATACATTGTTCGGGAGTTGCTCAATCAGCCCTGGCTGGAGGTTGACGAAGCCGCCAACGGCACCGACGCCATCCGCTTGATTCGCCAGAACTGTCCTGATGGAGTTATTCTCGACCTTCTCATGCCGGACGTGAGCGGTATGGAAGTCCTGCAGCAACTGCGAAACGAGTATTCCACCCAGATGCTGCCCGTGCTGATCTACACCTCCAAGCCGCTGTCCGAAGCGGAAAAGCTGCAATTGGAGGGTCTTGGGACCAGCATCGTTCGCAAAGAGGATGTGTCAGCCCGCCTTTCAGCGCGGCCTTTCCTCGATTGGCTGGAGAGTGCCGGGCTGGCACCCAAGATCACGGGCTCGAAGCAAAATGCCTGAGAAACGTCCCCGCATTTTGGTTGTCGACGACCGCGAACAGAATCGGTATGTACTCTGCCGCATCCTGGAACGTGCCGGCTACAACTGCGAATCGGCGACGAGTGGCAAAGAAGCCTTGGAGCAAGTGCAATCGCTTCCTGACATCGCCATTTTGGATGTCCACCTGCCAGACCTCTCTGGCTATGACGTGTGCCGGAAGATCAAGAACAATCCCACAGACCGCTCAAGTTGCGGTCCTGCAAATCTCAGCTTCCTTCGTGGCGAATGAGGACAGAGCCAAAGCATTGGAAGTCGGGGCTGACGGCTACTTGACCCATCCCATCGACCCGGTCGTGCTGGTAGCAACCATACGCGCGCTCCTGCGGTTGAGGGCGGCGGAAATGGTGGCGCGCGAATCGGCGGCGCAGTGGCAGTCGGCCTTCGATGCTCTGTCCGAAGGCTTGGCGTTTGTAGATGCGCAAGGGCGGATAACTCGGCTCAACCAGGCGTTTGCGGACATCTGCGGTTTGCAATGTCCTTGCCAACGCGGCCTAGACGCCTCCGAGGTATTGCAGCGTGTGCTCGGAACCAACGCCCCTCTAGTCCATCAACAAGCAGAGCCCTACAGTGCCGACTTTCAGCTCGGCCGCAGGACGGTTCAGGTGACCGTCAATGTTATGGGTGCAGACGACGTGCCGGTCGGGCGGGTGATCGTCCTGAGGGATATTACGGATCGCAATCTGGCCGAGTATGCCATGCGCACCGCCGAGATGCTGGCGGCGACGGGAAAACTTGCCCACGCGATCGCCCATGAGATCAACAATCCACTGGAGGCGCTGACCAACCTTATTTACCTGGCGCAGTCAGGGGTGTCCGAGGCTGATCTACAAAGCTATTTGGCCTCCGCTAGCCGGGAGCTTGATCGCATTGGGCGCATCACCAGGCAGTCCCTGTCCTTCCATCGCGACACGGTGCACGCCATAGCCGTGGATGTGGGTAGTCTGGTGGAGGACGTGGTGGCGCTTTATGAGAAATCGGCGGTAACGCGCCAGGTGCAGATCATCTGTGAGCAGCAACCCACCCTCGCCATTGATGCATTCCCGGGACAACTGAAGCAAGTCTTCAGCAACCTGTTGCGCAATGCTATCGAGGCCGCCCCACCCCATAGTCAGGTGGTGATCCGGGTCCGCTCGGCTTGCCGCCTGGGCCGCCACGGCGCTCAGGTGACGATCCATGATCGCGGTCCCGGCATACCGGAGAATGTTCGGGAGCGAATGTTCGATCCCTTCTTTACCACCAAGGAATTGAAGGGCTCAGGACTGGGACTGTGGGTATCGCAAGCGCTGCTATCCAAGCATCGCGGCACACTGCGCTTTCGGTCCCGTATGAAGAACGGATCAACCGGCACCACGTTTCAGGTGTTCCTGCCGGTCGGTGGCCTGGAGCCGGGTACGTCTGAGCCGGGATTAGGATAGGTGGTTTGCGCCTGTTAGTTTGTGGACACCACAACAACCTCGCAATTCGGTGATACTATCCCGAACGGCTAATCTACAAAGTGCGCACGTCATACTTGCGTGAATAGTGTAGTGCGTCATTAAGACCGTGACTTATCCGCGCACGCTTTGTATCAGGGCGCGACTTTAGTCGTGCCGAATGAACGCAGAAATATGTGGGCTTCAGAGATTGTGTCGCGAGTGGTGTCGCCGCTGCCGCGGCTCGGCATTTTTCCCACTTGTTCGGGGGCTAACGCCCCCGCCTAACTTCATCCCGCCGCTTTGCGGCTAGTTTGATTGATGGTTCGAGCCGTTTGTTCCACCACGAAAATCGTCTTCGGGTTGCGACACAGTCTCTTCAGCCTGTTTCAGGGGCCAAAGCCCAAGGAAAAACAATGCTTTTCGGCACGGCTGAAGCCGTGCCCTGATACAAATCTTGAAAGCTTACATGAAGAGATTTCCGACGTACTACACAAGGTAGTTGTACCGGAAAACCAGTCGCTGGTCACAATACAAAAATAATTAATGATTTTTGCCACCTTCGTGCTTGACTTCGTCTCGAACTAGCCGTAGAGTCAGCCATCTTTTCTCTCTTGTTACGTGGGATAATGCTGGATATGGAGTTGGTGGAGCACTTAGCTCGTGCTTCTGGGACGCAGCTACTTCATCTTCTTACCGTCCGCCTTCCTCGCCAATAAAGTGTAGTTTCCTAACCGGACTCACGGCCTCAAACCTAACGGCGGCACTTAGCGGCCGCAGGACCTAAAGAGAGGTGTCATGTCCAGTACATATACCTATCCCGGCGTCTATATTCAGGAGTTGCCCAGCCCAGTACACCCGATTACGGGCGTGGCAACCTCGGTGGCCGCTTTCGTTGGATACACGGCGACCGGCATCGACAATCGCGCGGAGATGATCTTCAGCTTCTCCGACTATCAGCGGCTGTTCGGAGGGTTGGCGTCGAACAGCGAACTCAGCTATGCCGTGCAGCAGTTCTTCCTGAATGGCGGATCGCAGGCCTGGGTGGTGCGGACGCCCGGCTCGTATAACTCTCCCTCGGACCAGATCTACGCCAACGTGGGCGTCGGCAATATGACCTTCAGCGCCCTGAGCAGCGGGGCGTGGGCCAATGGCGAGCTGTTGATCGATATCGACGTGCAGGGATTGAACCTTGCCCCGGCTCCGGTGGGCGATCCACTGGCCTTCAATCTGACGGTCACCAACCTGGCTACGAATACGACCGAGTATTTCCCGGCGCTGACGTTGAATTCGTTTGCGCAGAACTTCATTGCCAACGTGCTCAACGATCCGGACAACGGATCGCAACTGGTCAACGTGGGCGATTTGCCGCTGACGTTTGCGGCGCTGATGGTTAGCGGGGTGGTGGGATCCGCGCTTGCGTCGACGGCGGTAACCACGGGCACCGTGACAACGAACTATCTGGAGAGCGTGAACGCCATTCTGGGCGGCGGTAATACAAATACGACGGCGAGCGCGGATTGCATGCTGGTTTTGAACCTGCCGCCTTCGTTTCCCGCGCTGCCGGCGATCAAGATGATCGGCAAGGGCGCGCCGATTCCGCAGAGCGTGCAGGGACTCGCGTCGCAGTTGCAGACGGCCATCAATAACGCGATGGTGGTGCAAATGCCCGGCGCCTCGGTTAGTTGCTCGGCAGCGCCGATCTGGAGCAGCGGCGTGATGACGGGTACAGGAATCCGGGTGAATGTGCTGCTGCCCAATATGCCGGACGCGGTGATCAGCATCAGCAGCCCCCCGGTGTCGGCGACTGTGAACGATGCGGCGACCGCGCTGGGGCTGACGGCGGGACTAGTGGGGGGCGCGGTGACGGAGGCGGGTGTCATTACCGCGCTCGGAGGATCGCCGGCAGCCGAGAATTGCACGCTCGAGGTCAACCTTCCTTCCGTCGGTCTTGTAGCAGTGCCGGTTGTAGTTTACGAAAAGAGTGCGCCGATTCCATCGTCATTGACCCCTGGGGGGCTTGCGGGAATCGCCGCGGACCTCGAAACCGCCATCAACAATACGCTGGCGGCGCAGATGGTCGGGACCCCGTTTGTGATTACCGGGGCGACAGGTGTGTACCAGGCGCTGGGCGGTTCGCCGGGGCCAGGCGCAACCAACGCCAACGCGGATTGCGACCTGACGGTAACTTTGCCCGCGGGGTTTGCGCCCACCACCGCGCAGGTGACGGTGATTACGAATGGCAGCCCGATTCCGACCAATGTGCATGATCTTGCGAATACGCTTGCGACGCAATTGCAGAACACATTAAATGCAGTGCCCATCGTTCCGGCGGTTACGGTGACCTGCACGCCGATACCGAACTCGTCTACGCCGACGGACGGATCGATTGTGGTGTCGGCAACAGCGACTGCGACCGGACTGCCGGTCGCGATCACCTTCAGCCCTCCCATGACGGCGGGAGCGAACGATGCGGCGGCGGCTTTGGGGCTGGAGGGGGCGCTGCCTCCGGATGTTTCAGTGACGTGCTCTGTGGTGTCGAGCGGCAGCGGGTCGGGCATACAGGTGAATGCTATCGCGTCCGGCCAGGGGGACGCGCCCATCACCTTCACCGCCGTGCCCGCTTCGCCGACCAACGAGGATGCGGCGACCGCGCTGGGACTGGTGGGCGCGGGGAGTACAACGCTGGCCGGACCGACGACTGTGAACGTGGCGCACTACACGCTGGGCACCGGCAACCCTTCGATGGCGCAGACGAGCTCGATGCCGGCGGTGCCGATGGACGGCTTGCCGGGAGCGGACCAGTTGATCGGTGATCCGCTGGCGCAATCGGGCATTTACGCGCTGAGCAAAGTCGCCTTCAATCTGCTCTGCATTCCGGACGCGGTGCGGGCCTCGGCCGGAAATCCGAGCGTGCTGGACACCAATAACACGGCGCTCGATCCGGTGGCGGTTTACTCGGCGGCCATTGCCCTGTGCGATCAGTGCCGGGCGATGTTGCTGATTGATCCGCCGCCAACGATAACCACGGTGGCAGCGGCGGTGGACTGGAAATCGAGCACCATTGGCGTCGTCAACGCCAACGGCGCTGCTTTCTGGCCGCGGCTGCGGCTGGCCGACCCGCTCAACAACAGCCAACTGCGCACCTTTGCGCCGTCGGGACTGGTGGCCGGCGTTTACGCCAATACCGATACCACGCGCGGAGTTTGGAAGGCTCCGGCGGGGATCGGCGCGGTGCTCAACGGGGTGCAGAACATGACCTACCTGATGAGCGACGCGGAGAACGGCGTCCTCAATCCGCTGGGGCTGAACTGCTTCCGTACTTTCCCGGTTTACGGGCCGGTGCTGTGGGGCGCGCGCACGCTTGCTCGGCGCCGATGCCGAGGCCAGCCAGTGGAAGTACGTGCCGATTCGGCGGGTGGCATTGTTCATCGAGTCGAGCCTCTACCAGGGAACGCAGTGGGTGGTGTTCGAGCCCAACGACGAGCCGCTGTGGTCGGCGATCCGGCTCAATGTCGGCTCGTTCATGCAGAACCTTTTCATCGAGGGGTTTTTCCAGGGGCAGACTCCGGACCAGGCTTATTTCGTTAAGTGCGACAGCGAGACCACCACCCAGACCGACATCGACAACGGTGTGGTCAATATTGTGGTTGGGTTCGCGCCGCTTTATCCGGCCGAGTTTGTGGTGATCCAGATCCAGCAGATAACCGGGCAAACGTCTAGTTAGGGAGAACTCGCATGGCCGAATTTACCGTGAATTCCTATCGCCACGATCCGTATAAGAACTTCAAGTTCGTCGTCATGTGGGACGGGAAATATGTGGCGGGCATCAGCAAGGTGACCGGGCTGAAGCGCACCACCGAGGTAGTGAAGTTTCGCGACGGGGCGGATCCCTCGACCAGCCGCAAATCGCCCGGCCGCAACGAATTTGACGCCATTACCCTGGAGCGGGGAATCACCTTCGATACCGCGTTCGAGGAGTGGGTTGGCAAAGTTTGGCATCTGGGGGCGAAGGCGGGGATGGAAGTTTCGCTCAAGGACTTCCGCAAGGACATCATCCTCGAGCTTCATAACGAGGCCGGGCAAAAAGTCCAGGCCTACAAAATCTACCGCTGCTGGGTCTCGGAGTACCAGGCGATGCCGGACCTCGATGCCAACGCGAACGCCGTCGCCATCCAGCACATCAAGCTGGAAAACGAAGGCTGGGAGCGGGACATCTCGGTGACCGAGGTTGCCGAACCTTCGTTCAACATCCCGACCTGATTGTTGTCATGCGAGCTCTAACGGCTGCAGAACTGCTGAATGTCTGGGAAGACGGCGACTCCAGCACGTCAACCCGCCGTGCTCTTTTGCTATTAGCGGCAATGTATCCGGGAGCCCGCCCGGATGAGCTGGCGTCGCTGAGCGTGGGGCGGCGGGATGCCGAACTGTTGCGGCTGCGGGAGGCGCTCTGGGGTCGCCGCATGGCGGCAATTGCAGCTTGTCCGGCGTGCCGGGAAAGAATGGAACTGACGCTGGATGTCCGCGATCTGCTGGCCATGGCGGACGGGGCGGATGCGACAGAAGTGGGCGCGATTTCCCTGACGCATGGGGATTGCAGCGTGGTCTTTCGAATCCCGACCACGGAGGACGTCATCGCCGCGGAAGGCGCGGAAGATGTCGAGGCTGGGCGTTCCCTGTTTTTGCAGCGTTGCCTGCTCTCGGTGGAGCGGGCGGGCGCTCCTGGGAATGTATTGCAATTGCCTGCCGAGGTGGTTACCGGGATTGCCGAGTCGATGGCTCAGGCCGACCCGCTAGCGGATATTCAACTCAAGATCGATTGTCCATCGTGCCAGCACCGGTGGCGCGCGGCCTTTGACATCGCCTCCTTTCTTTGGACGGAGATCGAGGCTTGGGCCCGGCGCATGCTTTTCGAAGTGCACACCCTGGCCAGGGCCTATGGGTGGCGCGAGGCGGAAATTCTGGCGCTGAGCGCAACCCGGCGGCAGCTCTATCTGGAAATGGTGGGGACATGAGCGAGTTTCTGCGCAACCTGGCGGCTCGGAGCAAGGGAACGCTGGAGACGGTGCGGCCTCGCGTCCCTTCTCGCTTTGAACCTGTCCAGAGCGACGACGGTCTGCTGGCGGCGCGGACGCCTCCCCGGGAAGAAAGCGTGGAAGACAATCCTGAGGCGCAGCGGAGCGGAGGGGGACGAGGTCTCGGCCGCGATGGAGCCACGCGCAGCGCGGCCGACGGAGCTGACCCGGCCAACGGATTTATCGCCGCGGCTGCCGGGCCCGGCACCTGTGCCCGCGGAATCCGCGCCCGAGCCGTTGCCGACTCAGCCTGCTGCTCGCCCAACTGCCCGCGCGGGTTCTCCGGTGACGCCGCCAACTCCCGCTGAGCCGGCCTTGCAGGCGAAGAGGATCCCGGGAAGCGAAACTGCCGCGCGCCGCACGATTGCCGAAACCTTTACGCAACCGGCGCAGAATACTGGACATGTGCCCGAGCTTGAGCCGACGGGACAGGCTTTAGAGTCAGCAACTGCGCAAAGACGCGAGACGAATGAGGGAGCAGTACAGAGTCGAACCGGCCAAGAGGCTCGAACTGGCCAACCGACTCGATCTGCCCAAGCGTTGCGGCCGTCAAGCGCGAATGCACCCGACTCAGGTTTCATCGTTTCGCCTACGGTAAGAACCCCGGCTCTGCCCGAACAGATCAATGAGAGGCCGGCCCGAGCCGCTTTCCTTGCCGCTTCCGGGTCTGAGATCGAGCCTCGCATGCTTTCTTCGCAGGCAACTGAACCTGTGCGTCGCGACGAGGCTCCAACCGGGCAATCGCAACCGAGACGGGCGCTGCCGATGACCGTTGAACCGGCCCGCATGGTGGGAGTCCTTCAGGATGGCTCTCGAGAGGAAGCGGGCCCGGAAACTGAGGACGCGCCTGGCCGGCCATGGCCCGGAGACCCGCTAACTCTGAAGCCGGAGCTAAGGCCGGATCTGTCTATTCGCCCTGCGCCCAGGCAGGAAACGGCAACCCTCGCGACCGGCGCGGAGCATGCAGCCGCAAGGCCGGCAGCCGCAAACCGGGCTGCACCTCAGGCTCCCGCCAACGGCGCGCCGGAGCCCGAGATTCGAGTAACCATTGGACGGGTGGAAGTGCGCGCAGTGTTTCCGGAGCAGCCGGTGAAACGCAGCCCGCCACCGCGCTTCAGGCCCTCTGTGACGCTGGACGATTACTTGAGTCGAGGCAGCGGAGCGAAGCGATGAGTAACTATCTGGCTATTGCGACGGTCACGGCCGCTCTCTATCAGGTACTCATCGGTCCGGTGCAGACTGCCGTGCCGGGCGCCGCAGTCCGCTTCCGGCGGCCCGACCGGACGAGCGGCCAGGAGGGGACGCCGCACCTTAATGTCTACCTCTACCAGGTGACGCCGAATGCTGCCTTCCGCAATGTAGACCTACCCACGCGCCGGGCCGACGGCACGCTGGTGAAGCAGCCCGTGGCGGCGCTCGATCTTCACTACTTGTTTACCTTTCATGGCAGCGACGACCAACTGGAGCCGCAACTGATGCTGGGCGCGGTGGCGGTCACTCTGGAGGCGCAGCCGCTGCTTTCGCCGACGAACATTCAGTCGGCAACCACAGGTTTCAGCTTCCTCAAGACATCCGATCTGGCCAATCAGGTGGAGCGCATCCGCTTTACGCCGACCCCGCTTACGCTCGAGGAGTTCTCGAAGTTATGGTCGGCGTTCTTTCAGGTGGAGTACAGCTTGTCGACCGCCTACCAGGCCTCGGTGGTTTTGATCAGCGATCAGACGCCGCCGCAGGAAGCTCTACCCGTGCAGCACAGAAAACTTTATGTGATGCCGTTCGCCCAGCCGACGATTACCCAGGCGATGCCCAAGGGAGGAGCAGCCGGACAGCCCATTCTGCCCACCAGCACGCTCGTGATACAGGGCACACAACTGCTGGGCGACATCACGATGGTGCGGATCGGCGACATGACGGTGACGCCGCCGGTGGTGACGGAGAACGCAATCATCATGCCGGTGCCGGCCGGGGTGCAGGCGGGCGTGCTCGGCCTGCAAGTGGTTCAGCAACTGGAGCTCGGCCACCCGGCGGAGCCGCATCCGGGCTGGGAATCGAATGTGGTGGCGCTGGTTTTGCAGCCGGTCCTGAGCGGGCCATCCATTGCCGGTACGACATTGAGCGTTACCGTCAATCCCAACGTTCAGCCGGGCCAACGGGTGACGCTCATACTCAACCAGAACTCAACCGCTTCGCCGCCGACGCCCACGGCGTACTCCTTCAATCTTCCTCCTCTTACGGTTGCTACGGGTACGCTCACGTGCGACATCACCGGCGTGGCGGGCGGGGTCTATTTCATTCGGGCAAAGGTCGATGGAGCGGAGAGTCCTCTGGATCTCGATTCTTCCAGTCCAGGTTTCGGACCTACGGTGACCATCGCATGAGCAACGTCTCCGAGCAGAGTTGGGAAGAGTTCAACCAGGCCTACCTGATGTGGGCGCTGGAAGATGTGCGCGAAGCGCTGCGCCAGCATCACGCGTCGGCTCCCATCGAAGCCGAGGTAGCGAAGGCCGACGAGGATGCATCTGCGGCCGAGTTCACCACGGCCAAGGGCGGCGAGGTATCGCCCCAGGCCCCTCCATCACTCGAGAGTCTTTGCGGGACCTTCGGCCTGTCGAGCTTCGAGCGGAGGATTTTGCTGATGTGCGCGGCGGTCGAGCTCGATTCCCGCTTTGCGTCCATCTATGAGGCGGCGAATAAGGGACAGCGTCCGGCGCTGCCGACCTTCAGCCTGGCCCTGGCTACCTTTGACGAGGCGCACTGGAGCGCGATGTTGCCGGGAAGGCCACTGCGCCATTGGCATCTGATCGAGGTGCTCTCCGGCGACGCGCTGACCTCCAGCCCGCTGCGCATCGACGAGCGGATTCTTCACTATCTGACGGGGATGCGGAGCATGGACGAGCGGGTGCGAGGGGTGGTGGATGAAGTGCGGCCTGCCCGCACTTTGACGCCCTCGGAGCTGGCCGTGGCGCAGCGCATCGTCGACTGCGTGTCTCCCCGGAACCGGCAGGAATCGCGGCCCGTGGTGCAGTTGTGCGGCAGCGAGCCGGAGAGCCGACGCGCAGTGGCGGCGCAGGCGTGCGCGCTGCTGGGCTTAGGCCTGCACGTCCTGAACGTCCAGGCCATCCCCCGTGGGGCCGCGGAGATCGACCTGTTCCTCCGGCTTTGGGAGCGAGAGAGCGTTCTGCAAGCGAATTGCCTGCTGTTGGAGTTCGACGACGGGCCGGTACTGGACGCGGCAGGCGAGTTTGCGGTCACGCGGCTGATCGCAACCCTGCGCAGCCCTCTCATGATCTCAAGCCGGGAACAGATAAAGCCGGTTGAACGGAAGCTGCTCTCCTTCGACGTTCCCAAGGCGACGGCGAAGGAACAGATCGAGCTGTGGTATCGGGCACTGGGCGCGGTGGCACCGGTGCTGAATGGGGATGTGGCGGCGATCGTTTCGCAGTTCAGCATGAGCGCAAACCGGATCGAGGCCGCGGTCGCGCAGATGCCGCGCGAGCTTTGGCAGGCGAATCTGGAGTCGCTGCCGGACCATGGCGCCGATGCTCCGGCGTTAGCGCAGGCCTTGTGGGACGCCTGCCGGATACAGTCGCGGCCGCGCCTGGAAGGATTGGCGCAACGCATCGAGCCTGTCGCGGCCTGGGACGACCTCGTGCTGCCGGAGAAACAGAAACAGCTTCTATCGCAAATCGCCGTTCATGTCCGGCATCGCAGCAAGGTTTACAAGAGCTGGGGGTTCGCGTCGAAGGGCAGCCGCGGCCTCGGGATCAGCGCTCTGTTCGCCGGCCCCAGCGGCACCGGCAAGACGATGGCCGGCGAAGTTCTCGCCAATCAGTTGCGGCTGGACCTTTACCGCATCGATCTGAGCCAGACGATCAGCAAGTACATTGGGGAGACGGAGAAAAACCTGCGCCGCGTGTTCGATGCGGCCGAAGAGAGCGCCGCGATACTGCTTTTCGACGAGGCCGACGCGCTGTTTGGAAAGCGCAGCGAGGTGAAGGACAGCCACGACCGCTACGCGAACATTGAGGTCAGCTACCTGTTGCAGCGCATGGAGGCTTATCGCGGCCTTGCCATCCTGACCACCAATCGCCGCGATGCGCTCGACACGGCCTTTCTGCGCCGCATTCGCTTTGTGGTCGAATTTCCTTTCCCCGAGGCCTCGCAGCGGGCGGAGATCTGGGCGCGGGCATTTCCCCGCCAGACGCCTACGGAGGGGCTGCGCATCGACCGTCTTGCCCGCTTGAGCGCTGCCGGCGGCAATATCCAGAACATCGCCATGGGCGCGGCATTTCTTGCCGCTGATGCCGGAGAACCGGTGCGTATGTCGCACCTGCTCTCGGCCGCGCGCAGCGAATTCACCAAAATCGAGCGTCCGCTCGCAGATGCGGAGGTTGCCGGATGGGTATAGAGCTGCATATTGAAGAGCTCGTCCTGCATGGATTCGCGGCGCGCGACCGGCACCGGATCGCAGCCGCGTTGCAGGCGGAACTGGCGCGCTTGCTGGCTGCGGAGGGGCAGGCGAATCTGCTGAAAGGCCCACTGTCGGTGGAAACGGTCAACGCGGGCGCATTCAAGGTGCAGGCAAATGCGAAACCGCAGGCGACCGGAACGCAGATTGCGCAGGCCGTGTACCGGACGATGAAGCGCGAGGCGAGGGTTACATCCATGGCCTCTCGAAACCAGCGCAGGACTGGAGGCCGGCAGCCATGACCGAGCAGGTTCGCTCCCGATGAAGCCGGCCACTGCTCCGGCGCGAGCGCTCACGCCAGCGCCCTTTGGAACACTACAACGCCAGTGCGGGTGCGGGGGATCGGGAAGCTCGGGAG
>CAVQLZ010000022.1:0-47987 GCA_963713465.1 uncultured Acidobacteriaceae bacterium | reverse complement strand
ATTGCGGTTGTCAGTTGTCGGTTGTCCGTCGTGAGAGAAGAAGGTTCCGCTGGCCAAGAGCAGGCTCCCCGCTCGCGATCAGACAGTGTCGCGACCCCGGCGTGAGATATCTTTTGCTAAACTTGCAACTTCGAACATAAGTTGTTGTGCAAAGGAAAATCTGCGCCCAGCAACCGACCACTGACAACCGTCACCTGAGGTACAGATGCCGAATCCACCGCAATCTTCCATCACACAACCCGCAATTCAGTTGACCAATACTCCTGATTACCGCGAGAACTATGCCAACAGCGTGCAGGTTCGCGTGAATGTTTGGGACTTCTTTCTGGTATTTGGCACGTTGCAGCAGCAGGACGAGACCAGAGTGGACGTGCGCAATTTCCAGGGAGTCTACCTGAGTCCGCAGCAGGCCAAGGCGCTCTTCACCATCCTGCAGCAGAACCTGGTGAACTACGAAAACACCTTCGGCGAGATCAAACTTGATCCGCGAATCGGGCCTGGATCTGGGCCGGTTCACTAAGCGGCGGCGGTGGTGTCGCTAGAGAAAGCTGCGGCGCAAGAAGGTCCTGATCTAGGTGCGCTAAAGGTAGACCGGATGCGGGATCGAGGCGTACTGATCCCCGCGATGTTCAACGTCTTAAGCAGGCAGACCAGAGCAATCGATCACAGCCGAAGAGGCAGGGACTTCAGTCGCTCCGCAAGCGGTCGAGCAGGGCGCCCTCTGCGTTGACCAGAGAAATGTCCAGCGCGGGGACGCCAATGGCGTGGGTCGAGCAGCTCAGGCAGGGATCGTAGGCACGGACCAGCGCGGAGACGCGGTTCAGCATGCCTTCCTCCAGCTTGTCGCCGTGGATGAAGTGCTCACTGACCTGGCGAACGCCGTCACTAATGGCGCGGTTGTTGTGGCCGGTGGCAACGATGAGGTTCGCCCAGGTGATGGCGCCGTTCTCGTCCACCTTGTAATGATGGATAAGGGTGCCGCGCGGGGCTTCGATCATGCCCACACCCTCCAGCGCGTTCACGCCGGCATGGGCGCGAACGCGAGGATCGAGTACGTCCGGCTCCTGCAGAAGAACCTGCATACATTCCAGCGCGTAGATGATCTCGATCAAGCGCGCGTAGTGATAAAGGAACGAGCTGTGTGCGATGCGGCCGAAGCGTCGGCGAAATTCATGCAGCTCGGCATCGGCTCGCGGCGTGCCCATCTTCTCTGCGACGTTAATACGAGCCAATGGTCCTACCCGGTAAATTCCTTCCGGCCAGCCCTGCGGCTTGTAAAACGGGGCTTTGAGATAGGAATCGCTTACCGTCGCTTCGCCGATGAACTTGGAGTAATCCTCAGCCGCGATATCGTCATGCACGATGCCGGCGTCGGGCCAGCGGAAGCGCAGCATGCCGTCGTAGAGCTGAATGTTTCCGCGGCGGTCCACCATTCCGGCGTACATCGTGGGGGCCGAGCCGAAGTTGGCGATCTCTTCGGTAAAGCGGTCGAGAACGCCCTTGAAAATGCCAAGGGTCTTCTCGGTTGTGGCCAGGGCTGCGGGAATGGAGGTAAAGAAACGGTCGCGCGCCTGCTGCGTCATGGGCGACTTCACGCCGCCGGGAACGATCCACGAGGCATGCACGCGCTCCTCGGCGAGGCCTTCGATCACCAGCAGCCCGAACTTGCGCAGCTCGATGCCGGCGCGCGCCAGCTCGGGGTTGGCTTCAATCACTCCAGCAACATTGCGGATAGCGGGGTCGGCGTCCATGCCCAGCAGCAGGTCGGGCGCGGAAAGATAGAAGAAGCTCAGAGCGTGGGACTGGACGATCTGGGCGCAATGAATGATCTCACGCAGCAATTGCGCGGCGCGGGGAATGCGCACCGCCATGATGGCTTCGCAGGCCTTGGCGGAGGCCAGCTGGTGACTGATGGGGCAGATACCGCAGATGCGCGAGGTAATGCCCGGCATCTCGTAAAACGGACGGCCTTCGGTGAACTTCTCGAAGCCGCGGACTTGCGTCACCTGGAACTTCGTGTCGGCGACCTTGCCGGAATCGTCGAGCTGGATGGTGATCTTGGCGTGGCCTTCGATGCGGCTTACGGGCTCAATGGTGATGCGCTTCATCGGAACTTCCTTTTCACCACAGAGGCACAGAGACACAGAGGTTTTTCTATCAATTTCTCTGTGTCTCCGTAGACCTTCATACCTCTGCTGGTACTCAGCCACTCCTATCCGAACTTTATCTTCTGGTTCGCCTCGGGCTTGCGCCCCTCAATCAGGTTGTTCAGCAACCCGGCAATCACCTTGTTCGGCGGCGGGCAGCCGGGGAGGCAAACGTCAACTTTGACGAAGTCCTGGGCCGGACGCGCCAGCTTCGACAATTGCGGCAGACCGTCGTGCGGAATGCCCGGGTCCGCATCCGCGCCCTCCACGTAAATGCGCTGCAACAGCTTGTTTACCGGGATGGTATTGCGCAGCGCGGCCACGTTGCCGGTCACGGCGCAATCGCCCAGCGACACCAGCATCTTGCTGTGCGCGCGAATCTGCTGCAGCCGCTCGACATCTTCCTCCGTCGAGATGGCGCCTTCCACCAGCGTGACGTCCACGTCCTCAGGAAACTCCTGCGCGTCCACCAGCGGGCCGTACACGATGTCCACCTTGCGCACAATGGGGATCAACGCGCCATCGAGATCGAGCAGCGACATGTGGCAGCCGGAGCACCCATCGAGCCAAACCGTCGCGAGCCTTAGCTTCTTCATAGACTCGATCCTCCGCTTCGCCCGTGATCGCCCGGGGCCGCGACTCTGTGCCTCGCCAGCGAAGTCAAGGCAACCGTCGAGCGCGTCATCTCCTCGACCGCTTTGCCTTTTTCGGCGAGAGCGCCCGTCGGACACGCTTGTACGCACTTGCCACAGTTGGTGCAGGTGGTCGCATCAGCCCATCTCTGGTTGAGGTCGGACACGATGCGCGCGTGAATTCCCCGCGCTACCATCTCCCATACATGAGCGCCCTCGACTTCGGCACAGGTGCGCACGCACCGCGTGCACAGGATGCAGCGATTGTGGTCGAGCACGAAGCGCGGGTGCGAAGCGTCCACCGGCAGACGGGGGAAGTTGTAGGCGAAGCGCACGCTGGTGATGCCCATGGAGTACGCCATGTCCTGCAGCTCGCAGTGGCCATTGGCGACGCAGACGGCGCAGACGTGGTTGCGCTCGACCAGCAGCAGCTCGACCGTCATCCGGCGGTAGCGTGACAGGCGCGCCGAATTGGTGACCACCGACATGCCATCCTGCGCCGGCGTGGTGCAGGCGGGAAAAAGTCGATCCACGCCGGCCACCTCGACCATGCACAGGCGGCAGGCGCCGACCGGCGTCAGGCCCTCCAGAAAGCAAAGCGTCGGAATGCCGGCCTTGCCGCTGGCGCGCGCCGCCTCCAGAACGGTTTGCCCCTCCAGCGCGCTGACCAGCTCGCCATCGATGCGCATCGAGATTTTCTTTGCGGGCAAGACGAACTCCTTCTTAGCGCGCCACGGTCACGCCGACGTCGCAGCGCAGGCAGCGGCAACACTCCTCGTGGGCCTCTTCCGCCGTGAGCCCAACCACAACTTCCTCGAACGAGCTGGCGCGCTCGCGCACCGGCACCGCGCGCGAGTGATGGCGACGGCTTTCGCTCGTGGTCTTGGGCGGCGACTGTTCGTATTTCATCGGCCGGAAGAGCTGCTCCCAGCGTCTGCTGTCCATCAATTGCTCGTCGATCGATTGCGCCGCTTGCTTACCGTACGCCATGGCGTTGGAGACGTTGGAGGCGCCGGTCACCAGATCTCCGCCGGCAAAGAAACGCGGCCGACTGGTCTCCAGCGTGAAGTGATTGACCTCAAGCGTTCCACCCTCTTTAATCTGCAAACCCGAGGCCTTGGCGAAGTCGAGGTCGACCGTCTCGCCGACCGCAAGAATCACCGAATCGCACTCGAAGCGCTGCACCTCATCGGTCAGGATCGGCTTGCGCCGTCCCGAACGGTCGTATTCGCCCAGCCGCGTCTTGACGACTTCCAGCGCGCGGACGTTTCCCTTGGCGTCGCCGATGATGCGGTGCGGCGCGGAGAGGAAGACAATCCGCGCTCCTTCTTCTTCGGCGGCCGCAGTCTCCTCTTCAATCGCCGGCATGTCCTTGCGCTCGCGGCGATAGACGACGGCTACGTTCGATCCCAGGCGCAGTGCCGTTCTTGCCGAGTCGATGGCTGCATTGCCGCCGCCAATCACAACGACCTTGCGCCCCAGTGGTACAAACTCGCCCTTCGATACCGACTCCAGGAACGGCAGCGCCGGGAAGACGCCTTTCAGCTCCGTGCCCGGCAGGTAGACCCACGATTCCTTCCAGGTGCCGATGGCCAGGCAAACGGCGTCGAAGCGCTCGTCGAGATCGTTGAGTGGCAGGTCGAATCCCACCCGCGTGTTGAAGACAAACTTCACGCCCAGCCGCTCGATCAGCCCCAGTTCACGGCGCAGGACGGGTTTGGGCAGACGATACTCCGGCAACGCAAAGCGCAGCATGCCGCCAGCCTCGGGCAGCGCATCGAAGACCGTCACGTCGTGGCCGAGCAACGCCAGATAAAACGCCGCCGTCAGCCCCGCCGGACCGGCGCCCGCAACCGCGACCTTGCGGCCCGTCGACTCCAGCCGGTGCAGCAGAACGCGCTCCACACTCTCCTCGAAGCGGTCACTCAACAGCATGTAGTCGGCGATAAAGCGATGCACTTCGCGCATGTTGACGGCGTCGTCGACGGCGGCGCGGCGGCAGCGCTCGTCGCACGGATGCTGGCAAACCCGCCCGGTCGAGCACGGCAGCGGGTTGTCCAGGATGACCGATTCGAAGGCTTCCTCGATCTGCCCCTCTTTATAGAGCTGGAGGAAGCGCGGGATGTTCATGTGCAGCGGGCAACTGTTCTCGCAGGGCGACAGCGCCAGCTCGGTGCAGATGCCGGCGATGCAGCGGCGGGAGACGATGTGGTCTTCGAACTCCTGCCGGAAGTGACGCATGGTGGTCAGCACCGGGTTGGGTGCGGTCTGGCCGAGGCCGCACAGCGAGCAGTCGCGAATGTAGCGGCTCAGCTCATCCAGCCGCTCCAGGTGGTCCATGCGACCGGCGCCATCGGTGATGCGGTTGAGGATGCGCAGGCATTTGTTCAGCCCGACGCGGCAGGGAATGCATTTGCCGCACGACTCGGAATTGGTGAACTCGACGAAGTAACGGGCGACATCGACCATGCAGTTGTCTTCATCCATCACCACCATGCCGCCGGAACCCATGATGGAGCCGAGCTGGGCGAGGCTCTCGTAATCCACCGGCGTGTCGAACATCTCGCTGGGAATACAGCCGCCGGAGGGGCCGCCGGTCTGCACCGCTTTGATGGTGCGGCCGTCGACTCCGCCCCCGCCGATGTCGTAGAGGAAGGTCTTGATGGGCGTGCCCATCGGCATCTCGACCAGGCCGCTGTTCAGCACTTTGCCGACCAGCGAGAAGACCTTCGTCCCGGCGCTCTTGGGGCTCCCAGTTTCGGTGAACCAGGCTGGGCCTTTGGTGATGATGGGCGCGATGTTGTACCAGGTTTCGACATTGTTGATGTTGCTGGGCTTGCCCCACAGACCTTTTTGCGCCGGGAACGGCGGACGCGGTCGCGGACGTCCGGCTTCGCCTTCGAGCGATGCGATCAGCGCGGTCTCCTCGCCACAGACAAATGCTCCCGCACCCTCGACCAATTCGATATCGAAGCTGAATCCGCGTCCCAAAATGTTCGGCCCCAGCAGGCCGTACTCTCGCGCCTGCTCCAGCGCACGTTGCAACCGGTGCACCGCCAGCGGATACTCGGCGCGCACGTAGATGATTCCCTGGGTCGCGCCCATCACGTACCCGCCAATGATCATGCCTTCGAGCAGCGCGTGCGGATCGCTCTCGATCTCATTGCGGTTCATGTACGCGCCGGGATCGCCTTCATCGGCGTTGCAGATGATGAACTTCTGGTCGGCAACCGCCTTGCGGAGGAACTCCCATTTGTTGCCGGTGAGAAATCCGGCGCCGCCGCGCCCGCGCAGCTTCGCGGCCTTGATCTGCTCGATCACCAGCTCCGGCTTCTCGTCGATCAGCGTCTTGTACAGCGCCTGATAGCCGCCGACCGCGATGTATTCCTCGATGTCCTCGGGATTGATGAGCCCGCAGTTGCGCAGCACGATCTTCTTCTGGCCCTTGAAGAACGGCACTTCATTCCAGAGCGGGACGTCGGGATAGCCGTGACCGTACCGAATGGAGCCGGTGATGTGGTCCCACTCTTCGATCTTGCAATAAACCTGCTCGGGATTAATGCTGCCGCTGGTGATGTCGTGCAGAATGCGTGCGGCATCGTTGGCCTGCACGCGATGCAGCACCAGCAGCGGTTGTCCCGGCACATGAAGGTTGACCATCGGCTCCTGGCAGCATGCCCCGAAGCACCCGACGCTGGCCAGGTAGAACGTTGTCCCGCTGAAGTCGATCGCCTCCGCGAAGGCGTGATAAAGGCCTTCGGCGCCGTTGCCGCGTCCGCAGGTGCCCATGCCGATGGCAATTCGGGGGACCGCAGGAAGCAGTTTTGCCAGCCCGCTTTCGCGGACAGCATTGAAGGCGCCAATGTCTTCAATACGCGGCATCAGTCATTCTCCCGTTCCAGCGAGCGGACTTCGCGCTGTAAGGTGCGCTCGTTGACGTGGCCGCAGATGCGGTGGTTGATCTCCACCACCGGCGCGAGTGCGCATTGTCCGAAACAGGCAACCGTTCTGACAGTAAATTTTTGGTCGGCCGTGGTTAGCGTGAGCTTGTCGGCTTCGGGCTGGTCGTCGTTGTCCAGGCCAAGACCCAGCTCCAGGCGAAGGCTCTCCAACAATGCCCGCGAATTTCGCGTGTGGCATGCCGTTCCGCGGCAGATGCAGATCGTGTTGTCACCCTGCGGCTGCAGGTTGAAGAGGGCGTAGAAAGTTGCCACGCTATAGACGCGCGAGAGCGGGATGTCGAGGCGTCTGGCGATGTATTGCAGAGTTCCGTGAGAGAGATACTTGTGCGGAGTGTGCTCCTGCACTGCCTCCAAAATCCCGAGCAGTTCACCGGGGCGTCCGCTCTGTTTGGCAATAACCTGGTCGATGAAGGTCTGTTCGGCGCTTTCCGAGGCAAGCTGGGCTGTGGCCATGTGCCTGGCGCTCCTTTCTCGGCAGAGACCAGCACGTTCCGGAACGTTAGCGACGCTCGGCTCAATTTGGAAGCGGAGCGCTTCCCGCGACGCCATTGCGTTTCCTCGGTTCTAGCTTCTCACGGGATGGACCGGAACTCTGTGCCCAGCGTCACCTGAAGGGGTGACCGGCGGATTCGATTCGGAACTCTGCCAATGTGGGAAAAGAACCTCGCAGCCTGTTTCTGCGCGCAAGCTGAACACTCGTGACGAACTCGGCGTGTCCTGGTAGAGCGGCGCTTCAGCGCCGCGTTAAGACCGCCCTCTGATCCTCGGTTTCCAGCGATCCACGGAACGCGAGCCTGAAGGCTCGCTCTACCTGGATACACCAATCCTGAAACTGCTCTGGCAGCCACCAGAATTCAGCGACACAAGTCACTTGTGGGTTTCAACTAATTCTTTCGCCTGCCGGATGAATTCCGGCAGGCGCTTGCGGACGCCGCTTGAAACCTCATCACTGACTGCGAATGACCACCCGCTCAGCGTCAAAATCGCGGCGTTCGCTGCTTGCCCATAGAGTTGTTGGGCGGCGTTGAGCAATGCGGCCGGCGTGAGCTGGTGGGTAAAGCGGCACGCCTGCGGTTCCGCGTCAACCGGTATGCATCGAATCGTTCCTGGCTCCGGCTCATTGCAGGCATCCAGAAAGAGCACGAAGCTGCTGCGGGCCACTATTTCTGCCATCTCGGGCGTGAGCTGCTGCACGGCGGCAATCTTGACTTCATCATCGTCGCGGAAGTACGCCTCCAGCTCGCGGGCCGCGAGTATTCCGGCGGCATCGTCTCCCCGCATCAGATTGCCGTAACCGATGATCGCAATGGCGGGCATTTCGTCATTTGCCTTTACAGTCCAACTTAATCATTGGAATTCTAAGCGATCTGTGATGAGTGAACATGACCGCGCCGACGGATACGACAATGAGGGCTGAATCAAAAGGACACCGCAGGCAGGCTCCTGCTACTGAGCGCGTAAAGTGATGGCCGGGTCGACGCGTGCGGCCCGCAACGCGGGCACCCAGCAAGCGATGCCGGAAACCACTGCCATCAGGCCAACCACCGCGGCATAGGCGACGGGATCCACGCGGGAGATGCCGAAAAGAAGTGTGACCAGAACCCGGCTGGCGGCGAGCGCACCACACAAGCCGATCACCACGCCGGCGACGACCAGCATCATTCCCTGACGAAGTACCAGGGCAACGATGTCGCCGCGCGAAGCACCCAGCGCAGTTCGCACGCCGATTTCACGCGTTCGTTCATTGACGCTGCCGGAAAGAATGCCGTAGACGCCAATGGATGCCAGCGTCAGCGCAATGGTCGCGAATGCTGCGAAGAGAATCAAGACAAACCGCCTCTCGGCTTCGGACACCGCGACCAGCTTGTCCATGGTGACCACCCGCACGATCGGCTGATTCTTGTCGACCGACCAGATGGCGCTTTTCACCGCAGGAACGAGGGCGGCGGCGTCGCCGCGGCTGCGGATGACAAACGAGAGCGTATCGTCAGCGAACCACGTCTGTTGCTCCGGGATATAGACCGCATCCGGCTGATCGACTGCCAACGAGGTTTGCTTGATGTTTCCCACGACGCCGACGACGGTGTACCACGGCTTGTCTCTGGGCCCCACATGAAGACGTTTGCCGATAGGATCCTGGCCGGGAAATTGGCGCTTTGCCAGGGACTCGCTGATCAACGCCACATGCGGGCTGCTCGCAGTATCGTGCTCGTCCAGAAGCCGGCCGCTACGCAACGGGACGCCCATGGTCTGGCAGTAATCGGGACTCACGGCATAGCGAAACACATTGTGTCCGGTCTGCGGGTCCTCGCTCTCAAATTGTGCACCATACAGTGCGACCACCGGTGGATCATCGCTGAGCGGCAATAAGCTGGTGAACGCGGCCTGCTCAACGCCGGGTACTTGGCGCACCGCTTCGAGCGCCTGCTCAAAGAAACGGCGCCGCAAGCTGTCGCCCACGCCGGGAGTGGAAGGAACCTCGTCAAACTGGTGTCCCCAGGTCTGCACTTGCAAGGTGAGCAAACGCGACGTTCTGAATCCGGGATCGACTGCCAATAAACGGCTCATGCTGCGCAACAGCAGTCCCGCGCAGATTAGCAATACCAGCGCGAGCGCCACTTCAATCACCACCAGGCTGCGTCTGGCCGCGGAGTTAGTGCTGACAGTGCGCTGAGAATTCTCCTGAATTCGCAGGTGAAGTTTCTCGTGCCATACGTGCAGCGCCGGAAACAATCCGGTCAGCACACCAATCAACGTGGTGACGGTGAAGGCAAAGGCGAACGCCGCCCGGTCAACCGAGATCGCGTCCAGCCGTGGCAGCCCGGGCGGGCTTAGGGCGATAAGTACTCTTACGCCGCCAATGGCAACCGCCATGCCGACCGCACCGCCGAGTAGCGCAAGCAGCAGGCTCTCCGTCACCAGTTGCCGGATAATCCGCAGCCGCGATGCGCCCAGTGCGGCCCGGGTGGCGAATTCGCCGCGTCTCTGCCCGCTGCGTGCCAGCAGCAGGTTGATCACGTTGACGCAGGCGATCGTCAGTACCAGAATCACAGCGCCCAACACCGCAAACAATGCGGGCTTGACGTCATGCGCGATGTCATCCTGCAGAGAATCCACGATCAGGTTTTGTAGCGAGGCCCATCGCGGCCGGGGAAATTCGCTCCACGGCGTGCGTCCGATTTGCTCCAATTCCTGAATCGCTTGGCTTCTGCTTACGCCGGGCTTGAGGCGGCCGGCCATGTGCAGATGATTGCCCCACGCCCACGAATTGAAGTTGGCCGCAATCTGCCGTGTGTCGTATTGAACTGGCGTCCATATCTCAGCCGATGGCGACAGGACATTCTCGAAGTTGCGCGGCATCACGCCAATGATGGTGTAGTCGTCGCCGTCGATCTTGACCTGCGCTCCGAGGACCGTTGGATTGCTATTCAACTGCCGCCGCCAAAACCCATCGCTCACAATCGCAACCTTGGGTCCGTGGAAGACATCCTCGGAGGGCAGAAAATCCCTGCCCAACACGGGCGCGGCGCCAAGCACCCGGAAATAACTCGCACTCACACTCTGGCCATTGAGGCGCTCCGGTTGGGTGTTGCCGGTCAGGGTCGGCTGCCAGGGCTCGAACACCGCCAGCTCCTCGAACGAATGGTTCCGCTGCGCGAGTTCGCGATAGCTACCGAAAGCTACTTCTGCCCGCGCACCGTGATAGGTGTTCCAGATCATCATGATCCGGCTGGCGTGCGGATAGGGGAGCGGCTTCAGAAGTATCGGATTCACGGCACTGAAGATCGCCGTGCTTGCGCCAATGCCGAGCGCCAGCGTCAGTACGGCCACTACGGAAAAGCCAGGTGACTTGGTCATCTGGCGCCGGGCATACTGTATGTCGTGAAGCAGGCTGCGCATCGCTGTGATGATAAGTGCAATTCCCATGCCGCACTCAGGCAAGCGGAATCGCTTTGCCTATAGTGCGATACAGTTCGTATATTCGGATCGGCGCTGTGGCATTCGTTCGCCGACGGACGGCCTCGTCCGGGAACGAACAGGGGTTAACCGAAAGACGCTCGGGCTCGGCTAATCGGCGCCCACACACCGACCTGGGCAATGAGCGTATGATAAAAGCATTCGCGATTACATTCGATTGCCGATCGCGAAAACAAGTGGGGCTCGGCTGAATCGCAGGGTCGCAAGACTCCAACAAGAGGCGTGGAATGGGAAAAGCTTCGAGTTCGTATGTCGTGTCATTTGACGTGGAGCCTTACCACCAAGGCACACGTTATCATTGGATGATCTGCCGGTCGCAGAACCCCGATGAACTGGTTTCCTGGGGCCACGCCCCCACGCGTGAACTGGCTGAATCCGCTGCCGAGAAGGAAATTCAGGACCTGTCTTCGGGGCGAACTCAGGGCGGACACGCGGTCAATACGATGAAACCCTTCACCCACCGCATCACCAATGGGAACTACTAAGCCGCACGGGCGTCACGATTCTGAGTGGAACTCGCGAATCTCTTGCCATAGCTGACGCCCGGACACTGGACAGGAAACGGCTTCGCTACCGCCGTTCGTCGCTACTGGTGCGGGCCTTTTTCCGCGCGCGTTTGCGCGCCAGGGCTTGCTTCACCCGCTTCTTCTCGCCTGGTTTCAGGTAGAAGGAGTGCCGCTTCACATCTTTGATGATGTCTTCGGTTTGGACCTTCCGCTTAAAGCGGCGCAGGGCGTTCTCCAACGACTCGCCCTCCTGCAATCGAACCTCTGCCAAATTATCCTCCGCGAATGCCGTAAATGGCCTCATTCGAGTGTACATCATTCGCCGCTCGAGTGGGTTTCTCCCGCGCCGATCGGGTTCGCGCTGCGCTCGCGACGGCGAATAGCAAACATTGCACCGATCGAGCGGCGATTTGAATCAATAAAAGTGGTAATCTAGACCTATGGCAGGAAGCTCTCGCACGACTTTCACGAAACGACAGAAGGAACGCGCGCGCCAGGAAAAGCGCGTTGAGAAGGCGCAACGGAAGGCCCAGCGCAAGCAGCCTGGAGACCCCGACAGCGCCCCGGTTGAGACCCAACCCGTCGCCGATCTGGTAATTACCCACGATGAAGACGGCCAGCCGCAGGGCTTTGATTTCCACGATTTCGCCAAGTAGCGCAGCAAAATCGTGTTGGTCCATTCTGCGGTCTGAGAGCGCGTCTCTCCGTTAGTTTATGCTCTCCCAGGACCTATTTCGTTGGGGCATGAGCAAGACCCCGGGCGAGCAACTCGAGCCTGGTCACAGCGGCTGCCCTTACATGCCGCCTAGCTCGCGATCCAGTTCCGCGATCCTGCGGTCAAGCCGCCGCGCTGCACGCAGATTAAGCCAACCGATTGTCGAGACAAGTGCGGCTTGCAACACTACACTGACAACCGAAAACCGTCGGCTGGTTGGCGGGAACACGATGAAGTATGTGTTGAGCAGAACCATTCCGGGCATTATCGGCCCGATAGCCCACTTCCAGATACTGCCCACCAGATCGCGCTGCCGTTCGAGTTCATCCCGATAGAATCTGACGCAATCCGCGCGTCCCATATCTGCAGGCACAGGCCTGGCGGAACCCCAGCGATGCAAGTGCCACATGTAATAGATCGCCCCGGCGACCAGCAACGCAAACGCAACCCGTGGGACGATCTGCGGCGTCTTCCAGCATGCCACCCCAGCGAACAAAATTACAATCAGGGCAGCCAGGTATTCGCGCAGGTTTCGCCACTGCATGCGGCGCTGAAACTTCGCCGCCTTCGCGCGGAGTTCTTCCATTGAGATTCTCATTTCTTCCACCTCCTGGGTTTGCCAAAGATTTCTAGGATCGTCCATTGCGTCCTCCCTGAAAATCTCGGGCCAGAATCGTTTTGATCCGATGAACTTTCGTGGCTACATTCCCGGACGAAAGTCCGGTGAGTTCGCCAATCTCGGCCGCATCCATGCCGTCCAGCCAGGCCAGAATCACTTGCCGGTCGAGAGGCTTCAGGCGTTGGATCAGGCCGGTTAATTGGTGCAGTGCCACCTTGTTGTCGGTTTCCGGCTCGATCGCCAAAGCTTCAACTTCGTCCAGGCCAAGCAACGTCTGGGGACGCGAGCGCCGCTGCCGAATGACATACGAAGTCGCGGCATTGTGCGCCACCCGATACACCCAGGTACGCAGCGAACACAGCCCGTCGAAGCCTTCCAGACTGCGCCAGAGTGAAAGGTGGATTTCCTGCAGCAGGTCGCGCCGTTTGTCCGGATCGGCTTCGTAGCCGCGCGCCAGACGGGCCAGCGCCGCGCCATACTCCGATGCCGCCTGCTGGTAAAGGTCGTCCTGGCCTCTCACATTTGAGGTAGTCGCCACGGCGCGAACTTTCTTACACGGGAGTTGCGAAGATCGTCGATGAAAATGCGGAGTCCACAACTGTGCTATAGTACTAACTAGACGCTATTGGCTACGGCCGCTTGCAAGCGACATCCGATCTGTTCGATCCGATCTCCCGCCTTCCCGGCTTCCGTTTCGATTTCAGCGCCGACTAAAACTAGAGCGGCTTCAGTTGTATCTTCGCGACTCGCCCGCCCGGATCACCCCAGCGAAAAGTTATCGGGGCTCCGATAAAGCGGTCCTACTCGCGAGACGCCTCTCCAAGAAAGAAAAAATCGTTTTGACACAATTCAAAGACATGCCCCTATCTGCTGGGCTCCAGCAGAAGCTGGCACACTTCCATTTCACTACCCCGACGCCGGTCCAGGCGTCCGCGATACCTCCCGCACTGGAGGGCAAAGACGTACTTGCCACCGCACAGACCGGTACCGGCAAGACCCTGGCTTTTCTGATCCCGATCATCGAGCGGCTGGCGCTCGAGAATTCGCCGCGCGAGATATCGACCTTGATCCTGGTGCCGACGCGCGAGTTGGCCATGCAGGTCCACGAGGAGTATGAAAAGCTGCGCGAACGCAAATCCGTTCCGGCCGCGCTGGTCATTGGCGGCACCAGCGAGCAGCGCCAGCTCCAATCCCTTCGCAAAGGCGCTCGCATTGTGGTCGCGACCCCCGGACGGCTGGAGGATTACCTCCGGCGCAAGCTGGTCGACCTGCGCCAGGTAAAAACGCTTGTCCTCGATGAATCCGATCGCATGCTCGACATGGGCTTTCTGCCGGCTATTCGCCGCATCGTAGCGGCGTTGCCGCGCGAGCGCCAGACCTTGTGCTTCTCGGCGACGCTGGAAGCTTCCGTCGCTCAATCTCGTGAACGATTACATGAACAAGCCGGTTCGCGTGGCCGTCGGCTCGACTTCGAAGCCGGCCGACACCGTGGAGTTGCAGGCTTTCGAAGTGCCGCAAGCGGAAAAATCCGATCTGCTGCGCCAGCTTCTCTATGCCGAGAAAGGCCAGACGCTGGTCTTCGCGCGCACCAAGCACGGTACCGAACGCTTGGCCAAGAACCTGCTGCGCGACGGCTTCGCAGCGGCGATGATCCACGGCGATCGCAGCCAATCGCAGCGCACCGGAGCGCTCAATGGATTCGAAGAGGGCAAATTCCAGGTGCTGGTGGCCACCGACGTAGCCTCGCGTGGAATCCACGTCAACAATGTCGCTCACGTCATCAACTACGATCTGCCGCAGATTCCCGAGGACTTCATCCATCGCGTTGGCCGCACCGGTCGCATGGGCTCGGCTGGTCGCGCCTCGACCCTGGTTTCGGGGGCCGAGATCGGTGAATTGCGGGCAATCGAGCGCGCGCTCAAGTTGAAAATCGCACGCAAGCAATTCCATGCCGGCGGACGGATTGAGGCACGCGCGATCCAAAACACGCTGTCGACGCGCACCCTGTCCCGTATGCCGGGCGAAGTGTTCTCGTAGGCAAATCGCAGCCGGGCGTATAATCAAGCCATCTCGCAACATCCGAGATGGCTTCTCGCCCCTCTTGCCGGAACGAGGCTGGCACACTTTTCAGCCCCCCTCACCCGCGCTCTCCAGCTAGCGGCGCCCGAGAGTTTTTCTTCAGAACGGCAGCTCTGCATCGGCTGCGCTTCACCCGAGGTGACCTGTGACGAACGCGGGTAGTCAACTCTCCGCAGCGAAGTTCCCCAACAAACCCAGCATCCTTTTAGTGGACGCCAATTCCGAGAGGCGGGCGTTGCGCCGCAAGATCCTGGCCCTCCACGGAGTGGATGTGGTTGGCGCAAGTGACTTGACCGAAGCCACGTCCATCTGGCATCGCGATCGCTACGATATGGTGCTGATCGACATTCGCCGGGACTATCGCGGTTCCCTTGCCTGGCGGGACGAAATCAAGAAAGAGAAGCCGCAACAGATCGTCGCCTTCCTGGTGGGCAAACCGCATCACGTCGATCTCGAGCCGCTGGCCAATTCCTATATCGCAGAGGAGCACGGCGCGCAATGGGGCGATTCACTGCGCTTGGCGATCAGAAAGAGTTGCGAGTCATTACCGCAACGGAACAGCTTCCAGGAAGCTGGTTGGCGTATCACGGCCGCAAGAAAGATAAACGGAAGTGCCAGCTTGGCTGTGGAATCGGCAAAATCAACGGAGCTCGATTCGGCGCCGATTTCTGCGGACATTCAGGGGGCGACGGTCGACGATGGGTTGCTGGTCAGCGACCGCCTGAGAGAAGGCCCAGAGAAGCTGGAAAACTAGGGTAGACGAATTCGTCGCCGGCAATTTGCTCGCCGGAGTAAGCATCTGAGAGAGCATGCGAAAACGGCTCGTTCCTTCCGATCGTCGAAGCCATTCCGAATCAGGCCCTGCCTGGCTTGCGTTGGACACGGCGGCGTCCGTCGAGGTCACCTCAGAGGCCGAGGGCTATCCCATCGAAGCAGCGCTGGTGGGCGATGGGCAGCGTGGTTGGCGCGCCGATGCGCCGGGTACACAAACCATACGTCTCTTGTTCGATCATCCGCAGACGCTTCGCTTCATTCGGCTGCTATTCAAAGAAGAATCGTTCTCCCGCACGCAGGAGTTCGTTCTGCGATGGCTGCCCTATGGAGCAGGATCCTGGAAGGATGTCGTCCGGCAACAGTGGAATTTCAGTCCGCCGGATACGGTACAGGAATGCGAAGAGTACAAGGTCGAACTCGCCTCGGCTGCGGCCATTGAACTAAGTATCAACCCTGACATCAGCCGGGATGGAATTCGCGCCTCGCTGGAGAGATGGCAGTTGTCGGTCGAGGCGAAAAAATAGACCCGTTCGTCAATGCCAACTGCGGCGATCACCCGCAAAGTGCGCGCCAAAATTCGCGGGTTTCACGCGGCTATCGCAGGCAGCAGCCTCTTCGTTTGGTGCTGGGATTTCGGGCTTTCGATTACCACGGGGATTTCTACGGTCGCCCCACAGATCCCACCCTCGACTGACTAGATAGAGCACCGCGAAGACCAGTAATGCCAAACCCGCGTTCATCAACACAGCCACAGATTACTCCGGACGAATTCCGATCACCGCCATCATTCGACCCGTCCTGCCGAACTCGGCGCGATGCGAGAAGAAGCGCGTGTTATCGCAGGCAGTGCAACCTTCAATCACGCTGATATTGTCTTGGTTCACCCCGGCGTCTTGCAGTTGGCGCCGATTCGCCTCGACCAGGTCGAGGTGTATCTCCGCCGCCGATTCGCCGTGCCCCGGCGCGCGCTGGTTCAGGAACAGCAGCGGATAGCGCACATGGAGCGCATTGGCATCGAAGACCTCTTCGAAAAGTTCGTGGGCGTAAGCGAATTGCGACTCGAATTGCGCGCGCACTTCGGGACCCACGGAATAACAACAACGACGAATACAAGGCCCGATTGCCGCGAGCAGCTCCGAGGGCAAGCTGCCGAAGTGACGCTGCATCTCGCCGACACCCTTCTGCACAATGCGCGCCAGCGTCCCTCGCCAGCCAGCGTGGAATGCACCCACTACCCGCCGCTTGCCGTCGGCGACCAGCACCGGGACGCAATCGGCGGTCTTGATCGCCAGCAACAGGGCCGGCTTATCTGTGATCAGCCCATCGCCCGCCAGCGGTGCTGCTGTTGCCGAGTCCGCGCGATGAACGATCGCAGAATGGATTTGCTTCACCTGCAGCAAGGGCCAAACACCTCCGTCGGCCTGCGTTGCCCCCAATGCGGTGAGAAACCCCTCGCGGTTACGCTCCACATTTTCTGTCGAATCATCCGGCGTGAATCCGAGATTCAGAGCCTTGCCGCCGTAGCAGCTCGAAAAGCCGCCCCGCCGCGTGCTGAATCCATGCACGAGCCATGGCAACGATGACAAGCCGGGTGCGCGAAGAATCTCAATCCTTGCTTTGCTGGCCGATACTTCTAACATTCATCCTCTATGACAATTATGACTCGGGTTTCTTCTTCGTCAGCAGCTTCTTGCGCAGATCTTCGATGTAGTGATCGGTCATGCCGGCGATGTAGTCGCAGACCACACGCGCCAGCGTCTCGCTTGCGGCACGCTCCTGATAGGCGCGCGGCAGGGCCTCGGGATGCGTCATCAGGTGGGTGAAGAATTCCGTGATTACCTTCTCTGCGGTTCGTTTCTCCGGCTCCAGCGGCTTGCAGTTGTAGAGCGATTCGTAGAGAAACCTCTTCGCCTCGCGCCGCTCCGCCTCGACCTGCGGACTGAATCCCGCCAGCCGTTCGGGATAGTGGCGTAGTTGTTCAAGACTTCCTACTTCCGCCTGCTTAACGCGGAGCCTGGTGTTCTCGATCAGATCGGTCACGAAGCGGTCGAGCACGCGCTTGAGCGCCTCGTTGAACTTCAACTTTTCCGGGGCGCTGGGATACTTCGCCTCAACCTCAACATAGAACCGCCCAAACACCGGCATTCGCTGGCGGATTGCGGATAACGTCAGCAGTTTCGCCTCGAAGCCGTCGTCTAAATCCGCCGTGCTGTAGGCGATCTCGTCGGTGAGGTCGATGAGTTGCGCCTCCAGCGGCGGCCGCAAATCGAGCAGATATTCGCTCAGCTCCGGATGCTCCGTCGCGCTGTAGTCGTGCGAATGCTTGATGATGCCCTCGCGCACTTCAAACGTAAGATTTAGCCCGCGAAACTCTGCATACCGCAGCTCGATCTCCTCGACGGTGCGCAAGGCTTGCAGGTTGTGATCAAAAAACTCGCCGTGCTGCCGCATCAGCAGGTCCAGCGTGCGTTCGCCGGCATGACCGAAGGGCGGGTGCCCCAGGTCGTGCACCAGCGCCAGCGCTTCGGCAAGGTCCACATTCAGGTTTAGCGCAGCGGCGATGGTGCGCGAAATTTGCGCTACCTCGATGGTGTGGGTCAGCCGGGTGCGGAAGTGGTCGGAGTAGCGGCGGGTGAAGACTTGCGTCTTGTTTTCCAGTCGCCGAAAGGCGCGCGCGTGGACCACGCGATCGCGGTCGCGCTGGAACGGATTGCGATAGGGATGCGGCGGCTCGGGATAGCGGCGCCCGCGCGAATCCTCAACGCGAACCGCGTACGGAGCGAGCATAAGCGCAGTGTAGCAGCGGCGCGCAGCGGATGTCAGTTCAGCGCTCTGGTTGGGAACTGCGTCGCTTGACCTCGGGGCTTACTGCGTTTCGGCCATTGCGGGTGCGATGTCTTCCACATCGACGATGTTGGTCGGATACTTCCCGGTGTAGCAACCCGTGCAATAGAGGTGCGGATCGCCGGCGTCGCCAACCGCCTTACGCAAACCCTCGAGCGAAAGATAGGCCAGCGAGTCCGCGCCTGTGTATGCGCGGATCTCCTCCACGGACTTGTTCGCCGCGATGAGCTGTTCCTTGGAGGGCGTGTCCACGCCGTAGTAGCAGGGCGAGATGGTCGGAGGGCACGAGATGCGCATGTGCACCTCTTTGGCCCCCGCGTCGCGCACCATGCGAACGATCTTTCTGCTGGTGGTGCCGCGCACGATGGAATCGTCGATGAGCACTACGCGCTTACCGGCCAAAACGCTGCGCACCGGGTTCAGCTTTAGCTTTACCCCGAAGTCGCGCACCCGTTGTTCCGGCTCAATAAAGGTGCGGCCCACGTAATGATTGCGGATCAGGCCGAACTGCAGCGGGATGCCGCTCTCATGCGCAAATCCCATGGCGGCGGTGACACCGGAATCCGGCACCGGAACGACAATATCGGCTACCACCGGCGACTCCAGCGCCAATTGCCGGCCCATGGCGTCGCGCGATTCCTGCACCGCGCGGCCGAAGACCATGCTGTCGGGACGCGAGAAATACACGTGCTCGAAGATGCAGCTCGACTGTGGCTGTTGCGCCGAGTAGAAGCGCGAGTGCACCCCCTCCGGGCCGACAATCACTAGCTCACCCGGCTTGACCTCGCGCTCGTAGACCGCGCCGATCAGATCGAAAGCGCAGGTCTCGGAAGCGAAGACGATGGTGTCGGCATGATGCGCGGCTTGGGCGGGAATTTTACCCATCACCAGCGGCCGAAAGCCGCGAGGATCGCGCGCGGCAAAGACGCGGTCGGGCGTGAGCATCACCAGCGAAAACGCGCCTTCCACGCGCCGCAGCGAATCGGCGATAGCATCCGGCAGGGTCTGCTCGCGCGAGCGGGCGATCAGGTGGACGATGACTTCGGTATCGCTGGTGGTCTGGAAAATGGAGCCCTGCTGGTCCAGTTGCGCCCGGATTTCCTGCGCATTGGTGATGTTGCCGTTGTGCGCCAGCGCGATCTTGCCCTTGCTGCACTCCACCATGATGGGCTGGGCGTTCAGCAGCGCGGAATCGCCGGTGGTGGAATAGCGCGTGTGTCCGATGGCCAGAGAGCCAGGAACGCGCGCCAGCGCATCCGCATTGAAGATGTCGGAGACCAGCCCCATCGATTTGTGCAGGCGAAGCAGCTCACCATCGGAAGCCGCGATGCCCGCCGATTCCTGGCCGCGATGCTGCAGCGCGTACAGGCTCAGGTAGGCGAGCTTGGAGGCCTCGGGATGGCCATAGATGGCCACCACGCCGCATTCTTCGCGTAACTTATCGGAGAAGATTTCCATCGCCCACCTGATCGGAAAGGTAGAGCGGACCTTCAGGTCCGCGTCATCCTGACTGAAAAACGAAATCGGGGCTTTAGCCCCGCCCAGTCCACCGGCTGAAGCCGCCTTGCGCATGCTGAACTGCGTGGACGCTGGCCTGAAGGCCAGCTCTACCAACTAGCTCTTCTGCAGCGTCTCCGGCACCAGCCGCTCTTCCGTCTCGACATGCAATGCGCGCTGCAGCGCCTCCGCCCATGCTGCCTTCAGCTCGGACACCTCTGTCGCGACGGCAGCCTCGCCGTCAATCGTAATCTCCAACTTACCGGAGATGGTACTACCAATCTGTTCGGCTGAAACTGTGAATTTCCCAGCTATTTCTTTGATTCTCCCCACCTTTTGGGGGTCGCATGAAATCACGATTCGGCTGGCGTCCTCACCGAAGAGGACGAACTCCGGCGGTAATCCGCCCGAACTAAGCTCGACCTGCGCGCCAATCTCATGCCGGAAACAGCATTCGGCTAAGCTCACCGCCAGCCCACCCTCGGAGCAATCCTTTGCCGACTCGATCAGGCCGCCGTCGATCATCTCTACCACGGCCCTTTGCAGTGCAGCTTCTCGCTCGATCTCCAACGCCGGCGGATAACCCCAAATCTGTCGCAGGATTTCCTTCGCGTATTCCGAGGAACCAAACTCCGCTTCCACATCGGACAAGTCGCCCGGCTCCGAGCCGCGCAGCAGGACGAGCGCGCGTCCTGGCTGGCGAAAATCCGGGGCAACGGCCTTGTGCACATCCTCCAGAATCCCCACCACTCCGATGACCGGCGTCGGATAAATTCCTTCCCCGAGCGTCTCGTTGTAAAAGCTCACGTTGCCGCCGGTAATCGGTGTCTCCAGCTCATTGCAGGCCAATCTCATGCCGTCGATCGTCTCGGAAAACTGCCACATGATGTGCGGCTTCTCCGGGTTGCCGAAGTTCAGGCAATTGGTCGCGGCAATCGGCGTCGCCCCGGTGCAGGCCACGTTGCGCGCCGACTCGGCCACCGCGTGCATCGCGCCCAGCTTGGGATCGAGCCAGCACCAGCGCCCGTTGCCGTCGAGCGCCATGGCCAACCCGCGCGGTCGTGCCCTTGACGCGAATCACACCCGCTTCGCCTCCCGGACCTTCGACGGTGTTGGTCTGCACCATGGAATCGTACTGCTCGAAAACCCAGCGCTTGGAGCAGACGTTAGGGCTGGCCAGCAAGCACGTCAGCTCGTCGGCAAAATCGTGCTTCTGGCCCAGCGCGATGTTCTCCGGCGCCTCGCGCGCGACCGGCGGTTCCCAGCGTTCCAGTGGCCGGCGATACAGCGGAGCATCGTCGGTCAGCGCTGCATTGGGAATTTCTGCGACTACCTTGCCATGCTCCAGCACGCGCATCGTGGGCTGGTCGATGACCCGGCCGATGGTCACAGCGTCGAGCCCCCACTTGTGGAACACGCGGAAAACTTCGTCCTCGCGGCCCTTTTCCGCAACCAGCAGCATGCGCTCCTGCGACTCGCTCAACATGATCTCGTAGGGCGTCATGCCAGTCTCACGTTGTGGGACCAGGTCCAACTCGATCTCCAGGCCGACGCCGCCGCGCCCGCCCATCTCGCAGGTCGAGCAGGTCAGGCCCGCCGCGCCCATGTCCTGAATGCCGACTACCGCGCCGGTCTGCATGGCCTCGAGACAGGCTTCCAGCAGTAGCTTCTCCAGAAATGGATCGCCGACCTGCACGTTGGGCCGCTTGGCTTCCGACTCCTCGCTGAACTCTTCGCTGGCCATGGTGGCGCCGTGGATACCGTCGCGGCCGGTCTTGGAGCCAACATAGATCACCGGATTGCCTGCGCCCGCGGCCTTCGCATAAAAAATCTGGTCGCGCCGCACCAGCCCCAGCGCGAACGCATTCACCAGAGGATTGCCGGAGTAGCAGCTCTCGAATTTAACCTCGCCTCCCACGTTGGGCACGCCAAAGCAGTTGCCATACGACGCGATGCCACTGACCACGCCTTCCAGCACGGAGTGATTCTTGTGCAGCGTGGCCTGATCGACCGTGGTTCCAGTCGTGGGTGCCCCAGGTTCGCCCTTCTTTTGGGCTAACCTGGGCTCGGCCGCCCCATCCTTGTTGCCCTCGTTTGCCGAAAGGGTGGGAGACGTGATCGGTCCAAATCGCAATGAGTCCATCACCGCGACGGGACGCGCGCCCATGGTGAAAATGTCGCGCAGAATGCCGCCCACACCTGTTGCCGCACCCTGAAACGGCTCGATGAACGATGGATGATTATGCGATTCGATCTTGAAGGCGCAGGCCCAGCCGTCGCCGATGTCGATGATGCCGGCGTTCTCGCCCGGCCCTTGCACCACGCGCCGGCTGTGCGTGGGCAGCCGCTTCAGGTGCACGCGCGACGATTTGTAGGAGCAATGCTCGCTCCACATCACGCTGAAGATGCCGAGTTCCGCAAAAGTAGGCTCGCGCCCGAGCGTCTTCAGGATGCGCTCGTATTCTTCGGCAGAGATACCGTGATCGCGCAGCAGTTCAGGAGTGATTGTGGGTTCTTGGGCGCGAGTGGGAGCGATCTCAACCTGGTTCATGACGAGGGAAGTTCTATTGTCGCATGCGGTACGGCGCTAGGAAAGCGATTCGAATCTAGCCACCTCTCCAGCTCCTCCAACGCCCGCCGGCACACCATCGCATGCCGCTGCTTCTTGTCGCGAACTCGGCGTCGCGTCGGCTCGTCCAACGCCAGCAGCAGATCGAACGTGATGTTTGCCGGCTGGAAGTTCTTCGCATCGGCGTGGCAGATGTAGTTCACGAGCGCCCCAAACGCCGTCGCTCGCGGAGGGGGCACCGGCTCCGCGCCCCGCGCCAATGTCGCGGCATGAACTCCCGCGAGCAAACCAGTGGCGATCGACTCGACATATCCTTCTACCCCGGAGATCTGACCGGCAAACAGCACGTTCGGATGCTGCTTCATCTGCAAAGTCTCAGTCAGCAGCGTGGGGCCATTGATGTAAGTATTGCGATGTATCTGTCCGAAGCGCAAAAACCGCGCGTTCTCCAGTCCGGGAATGAGCCGCAGCACGCGCGCCTGTTCGCCAAATTTGAGGTGATTCTGGAAGCCGACAAGGTTGTAGGAGGCCGCGCGCAGGTTCTCCTGGCGCAACTGCACCACGGCATACGGTATCTGTCCGGTGCGCGGATCGCGCAGCCCGACCGGCTTCATCGGACCAAAGCGCAGTGTGTCGCGGCCGCGGCGCGCGATTTCCTCGATCGGCAAGCAGCTCTCAAAATAATTAAGCTTCTCCCAGTCTTTCTCCTCGACCGATTGCGCCGCCAGTAACGCATCCAGAAATCGGTCGTACTCCTCGCGCGTCATCGGGCAGTTAATGTAGTCGGCGGTGCCCTTGTCGTAGCGCG
Source organism: uncultured Acidobacteriaceae bacterium (assembly GCA_963713465.1). Taxonomy (GTDB): domain Bacteria; phylum Acidobacteriota; class Terriglobia; order Terriglobales; family Acidobacteriaceae; genus Bog-257. The sequence continues at coordinate 24,857 of CAVQLZ010000022.1, read as the reverse complement.
CGGCCATGTATACCCGCGACATGTCGATGGAATCGGCCTCGACGATGGGGCTGATGGAATCGTAGAAGTACAGTTGCTCGCTTCCGCTCAGCCGCAGGATTTCACGCGACAGCGCGTCGGAAGTAAGCGGCCCGGTGGCGATGATCGCGATGCGGTCGTCCTCATCAATCGACGTCGCCTCCTCGCGCACGACCTCGATGAGCGGCTCGCGTTCAATCGCGCGGGTGACAGCTTCGGCGAATTTCTCGCGGTCGACCGCGAGTGCATGGCCGGCGGGCACGGTCGTCTGCCGCGCAATCTCCATCAGCAACGACCCGGCGCGGCGCATCTCTTCCTTCAGCAACCAGGGCGCGGTGTTTTCAGTGTCCGACTTCAGCGAATTGGAGCAAACCAGCTCGGCGAAGCTGCCAGTCTGATGCGCCGGGGTCGAGCGGCCCGGGCGCATCTCGAAGAGTTGCACGGCAACGCCGCGCCGGGCGCATTGCCAGGCGGCTTCCGAACCCGCCAGTCCGGCGCCGATGATGCGAATGGGCTGATCCATGGGACAGCTGGTGACAATGTGGAGGCTTACGTAACTATACTAGCGTGGAGGGGGTGAGCTTATGGCAAGGCTGCCGTACGTGGAAATGGAGAACGCTCCGCCGGAGGTCCGCGACATCTACAAGGAGATGCTCGGCGGCAAGCCCGGCAGCGTGCAAAAGCTGCTGGCGCATCGCCCGGAGGTCCTGAAGACTTTTCTGGCCTTCTATGGCACGGTGGGCCGCGCTCTTCCGCGCCGCCTGTACGAAATGGTCTACATCCGCGTCTCCGCGGTGAACGGTTGCGAGTATTGACTGCAGCACCATATCGCTTCGTCGAAGCGAGTAGGGTTGGTGGCGCAGGATTGGCAGGACCTGAAGGACGGCAACTACCAGAGATTCAGCGCGGCCGAGCAGACAGCGTTGCAATTTGCCGACAAACTGACGCGCGACTTGAGAAGCATCAGCGACGCCGATGTGCAGGCGCTCAAGCAGCATCTTTCCGACGGACAGGTCGTCGACTTGGACGTGCTGGTCGGCTTGATCAATCTCACCAACCGGCTGACCGACCCTCTGGGTGCGGACCTGGAGTTTCCGGCAGAAAAGATCTAAGGCATGGCTTCAATTAATGGGTAGAGCGGGCCTTCAGTCCCGCGTCACGAGCGAAGAGAGATTCTGAGTGCCTTGGGGCACGGCACAAGGCCACGCCGCGTTGTCGCCCCTGCCGGGGCTTCGCTCGAATAGGGCGAACTTAACGCGGACCTAAAGGTCCGCTCTACCTGATGATTCTTCTGAGAGGAGATTTCATGAGCAAAGTCTTACTGGCACTGCTGGTCGCCATGTCACTAACGCCCGGCTTTGCCGCCAACCCTGACCAGGCGCCGCAACCTAAAGTCAAAGTGGGTGACATGGCCCCTGACTTCACGCTCGAAGACCAGGACGGCAAGAAGGTTTCGCTGCACGACTTCCGCGGCAAGAAAAACGTCGCGCTCGCGTTCTACATTTTTGCTTTCACTGGTGGTTGACAGAAGCAGATGCAGGCCTTCCAGCAGAACCTGAGCAAGCTGGAAGCCGCCGACACCCAGGTCCTGGGTGTAAGCATGGATTCTCCCTTCTCCAATAAGGCGTGGGCGCAACAGATCGGCGTGACCTTTCCGCTGCTCAGCGACTGGGGCGGCGACGTGACCAAGGAGTACGGCCTCTACAATCCGAAATACAAAGCTGCGCGCCGGGTGAATTACCTGATCGACAAGCAGGGCAAGGTGGTCGAGATGCAGTTGGATTCGGACGCAATCGATCCGACCAAGGTCGTGGACGCCTGCCAGGCGAGGAAGCTGAACCGGTAAGTAGGTGCGGCGAGTCATCAGCTTGCATGAGTAAATACAATATGCGTTCTGGGAAGCAATCGAAACGCGAGCAGACTGAGCTTCGAACGGACTGGGACCGGCTGCGCTCCCTTACCGACGACCAGATTGAAGCGGAGGCCGCCAAGGATCCCGATATCCTTCCGACGACTGCGGAGTTCTGGCGCGGCGCCAAGGTCGTCCTCCCCAAGCCTAAGAAGATCGTCACCATGCGGCTGGATGCCGACCTTCTGGACTGGTTCCGCACCCGCCCGGGATACCAGACGCGTATCAACTCGATACTTCGCGCTTACATGGACGCCCAAACCCGCGCGTAGTTGGGAATCAGCGGCTCCCGATCGCCGGGTGCCCAGGGCCTGCCCTGAGCTTGCGAAGGGTCTCGCGGTTTCGAGAGCTGGGTCCAAGAGAAATGCGCGATACTCAGGGCACGGCGCTACGAGAAATTCTGCCTTCCGGCGTTGTGCCTTCCGCGCTTTCCATGCATCCATAGCTTCGAGCAAGTCCGAGTCTGAGGTTGCAATGAAGAAGCTGCTCGTTCCTTTTTCTCCCTTCGCAATCGTGCTTTTGTTTTCTTGTACGGCTTGCGCTCAAAATCCCTCCTCCACGCCGCCGCCCAAGGCGCCTTTCACCGACTTTCGATACGAGAAGCCGGGCGCGACCCACAAGATCACGCCGCAGGACCTGCCGAAGCCTTACGCTACCAAGTCGGCGGACAACGGCCCTGCTGTCGTCGATCGTCCCAAGGACGCATGGCCGCAAGCGCCCGCCGGATTCAAGGTCGAGTTGTTCACCAGCGAGGTAAAGAATCCGCGCGAGCTTCTGACCGCGCCCAACGGCGATATCTTCGTGGCCGAGAGCCACGATGGCGATATCAAAATTTTTCGCGGCATCGGCGCCGATGGCAAACCGCAACAGTCCTCGGTGTTCGTCGACCGGCCTGTCGCAACCGTATGGGATCGCGTTCTACCCGCCGGGACCGAACCCGCAATTCGTTTACATCGGCCAAAGCGACGCGGTGCTGCGCTTCCCCTATCACAATGGAGACCTGAAGGCGACCGGCAAAGCGGAGCACGTCGCGACCTTGCCCGACCACGAGGGCCATTGGACGCGCGATCTGGTATTCTCGCCCGACGGCAAGCAGTTGTTTGTCGGGGTGGGTTCAGCTTCCAACGTAGACGATCCCGATACTCATCCTGGCGAAAAGAATCGCGCCGACATTCTGGTTATGAACCCGGATGGCTCCGACATGCGGGTCTACGCCTACGGGATTCGTAATGCCGGCGGCGGCCTCGCTTTCGATCCCAAGGATGGCGAGCTTTGGGCTTCGGTGAACGAGCGCGACGCCTTAGGCAACAACCTTGTGCCCGACTACATCACGCACGTCGAGGCCGGCGGATTCTATGGCTGGCCGTATTACTACATCGGCCCCAATCCCGACCCGCGGCTGAAGGGGAAACATCCCGAGTTGAAGAGCAAAGTCATCGTTCCCGATGTGCTCTTGCAGCCGCATAACGCTTCGCTGGAGATGGCGTTTTATGAGGGCCGGCAATTTCCGGTCGAGTACCGCGGGGACATCTTCGCCGCGCAGCACGGCTCGTGGAACCGCAACCCCCGCACGGGATACGAGGTCATTCGCGTCCCGCTCCATCAGACCGGTCACGCCGATGGCGAATACGAGGATTTCCTCACCGGCTTCGTGCTTCCCGACGGCGACGTGTGGGGCCGACCGGTGGGCGTGACGGTCGCGCCCGATGGCTCGTTGCTGGTCAGCGATGACGGCTCCAACTCGATCTGGCGTGTGAGCTACGTGGGCAAGTGACGCGGCTTTGGGTTTCGCCGTTCCGCGCTGTGTTCGAATTGATGCCAATCGACTCATCACAAGGCCAGGGGTAGCCAAGCCGGTGGGGTCTTCAGAATGATGGCATCCGTATCACCCCTGCGGTCCAGCGCCGCAGCAACCTCTTCATAGCTTTTGCCCACAGCCACAACCGTGGTCCGATCGGGCGAGAGAGCAACCCAGGAATCAAGAGGAGCTTTGCGGAGGGCTTCACTGTGGGCATCAGGCACATGTGGTCTCCAAGCCAAGGACCTATTCAATTTTGCCATCGCTGAGGTGACCTGTTATCAGCCTCTCGTATAATCCCGATTACTCCTTCAGCCCATGCTCACCCCCGACTATCGCAGCTTTCTCGAACTCAGTCGCAGCGCCACGCTGATTCCCGTCGCCCAGACGCTCAGCGCCGATTTGCTGACACCGGTAGGAGCGTTCCTCAGCCTCGCCGCCCGGCAGAAGTATGCCTTTCTGCTGGATTCCGTAGAAGGCGGCGAGAAGATCGGGCGCTACACGTTTCTCGGCGCGCAGCCCCGGACCGTGATTACAGCGCGCGGAAACAGTGCCATCATTCGCGAGGGTTCTTCCACTCGTAAGCACCAGGGCAGCCTGATCGATTTGCTGCGCGAGCATCTGCGGCAGTACCGTCCCGCTCAGGTCGCGGGGCTTCCGCCGTTTACTTCGGGCGCCGTCGGATATTTCGCCTACGACATGGTGCGGCAATTCGAGCGCCTGCCCGAGCGCACCAAGGACGACCTCCGCCTGCCCGATTGCGTCTTCACCTTTTACGACCGGCTGCTGGCCTTCGACCATCTGCGCCACCAATTGCATATCATTGCCGCCGCCGACGTGCGCTCAGAATCGCCGCGCAAAGCCTACGACCGCGCGCTCGCCGACATCTCTGCCATCGAACGCAAGCTGGACCAGGGACTGCGCGGGCAACATCTTCATGGCAGGCCTTCGGGCAAGCTGCGGGCGATCAAAGTCCACAACAGCACCTCGCATAGCGATTTTGTGAAGAGCGTTCGGCGCGCCAAGGAATACATCGCGGCGGGTGACATCTTTCAAGTCGTGCTTTCGCAGCGGCTCGACTTCAAACCGCCCGCCGAGCCGTTCCAGATCTATCGCGCGCTGCGCACGGTGAATCCGTCGCCCTACATGTTCTTCCTCAAGCTCGACGATCTGCACGTGCTGGGCGCATCCCCCGAGATGCTGGTGCGGGTCACGGGACGCAAGCTGGAGTACCGTCCCATCGCCGGCACGCACAAGCGCGGCGCCGATGCCGCCGAAGACGAGCGCCTGATCGAGCAACTGCGCAACGACGAGAAGGAGCGCGCCGAGCATGTCATGCTGGTCGATCTCGGGCGCAACGATCTGGGGCGCGTCAGCGAATACGGTACGGTGAAAGTCCGCGACCTGATGTACGTGGAGAAATATTCGCACGTGATGCATCTGGTGTCGGCGCTGGAGGGCGAACTGCGCGGCGATCTGGACGCGCTGGATGCCTTGGCTGCGTGCTTCCCGGCAGGAACACTAAGTGGCGCGCCCAAGGTTCGTGCCATGGAGATCATCGAAGAGCTGGAACCGGTGCGGCGCGGCGTGTACGGCGGTTCGGTCCTGTACGCGGATTACGCGGGCAATCTCGACTCGTGCATCGCCATCCGCACCATGGTTCTGCACCGCAATCGCGCGTACGTGCAGGCCGGCGCGGGCATCGTCGCCGACTCCGACCCCGAGAGCGAATACCAGGAGTGCATGAACAAGGCCAGCGCGCTGCTGCGAGCGTGCGAAGCAGCGCGCCGTTAAGTCGTCCCTCGCAAATAAAGCCCCTATCACTGCTCGCGCGTTGGCGTTACTTCCAGAGCGAAGCGATGCTTGCTCGCCGGATCGTCGGCGGTGAAAACCGTTGTGGGCTTACCGACCTGGGCCAACACGCGCGAACTGGCTCTCACCTCCCGGATGGGCGTGGTGTCGGCCTTGCCCGCAGGCTCGGCCGCAACCGATGAGATCCTCGCGTCAACGACCATCTCTAGACCTTCGGGGGTTTCTCTGAGGCGATAGGCATCGATGTTGGTGCCAACGTCTAGGTACTCCACGCCACCCTTTTCCCCTGTTCCTACCGGCAGCCGGGTTCCGGCACGCATGCTGGTGCGGTCATCGCTCGTGCCGCGCGCCGGCGAAGCAGTTGTTTCCAAGGTGAAGCTTCGCTGGTTGACAGTCTTGCCGTCGTCCGTCTCTTTCAGGACGAAATTGAGCTTGTAATAATGCGGCGTAATGGGCTGGCTTGCCGAATTGCCGGCCTCTTCGGCTTCCTTTTGTTGGGAAAAGCAGACGGGCGAGCTCGCAATCAGCGTAAGTAGAAAGGCAAAGTAAAACACTGGGCGATTCATCAGTCTTCTCCTTCGGTGTCGCCGTGCTCCAGCGGTTGAATTGTGATCGGCGCTATCTCAACGACATTGTTTCCGTCCTGTGCCAGCGGCCGCAGGGCTTCAGGATCGGTCCGCGCCAGCGCGAGCAAGGCGCGCTCCTCACGGTCGAGCGGGGCGGGCATGGGGAATTGCTCCCGCACGGGCGCGGGGGTTGCGTTCGCAAGTTGCGCTGCTTGTCGTGCGACCACCGTGACGGCGCGGCTGTGCACTGAGGGCCCCGGCGAGATGTGATTTTCTCTACCGCGAAGCTGAGTGATTTCGGGCGAAACGGGGATGGCAGGCATCCTCTGTCGAACCAACGGCGGCGGCGAAGACCGATGCGGATATCCGAAACGCACGCCAGCCCAGATCAAGATCGCGATCATCGCCAGTGCCGCCGTGGCCACTCGCCATTGCCGCCCAAATGCCGGACGGCGCGCAACGTCCCTCCGCAAGCGCCGTAGCACACGATCTTCGATCCCCGCCAGCGGCTCCGCCTCGCGATACTCCTGCAGCGCCTCGTCCAGAATGTTGTCGAATCCGTCGCTGTGATTCATCGCTTCGCTCCCCAAGCGGCCAGTCTCTCTTTCAGCATCTGCCGCGCGCGAAAGATTCGCCCGCGTACTGCGGATTCGGAAATCCCCAGCACTTCGGCGATCTGCTGCGAGTTCAACTCCTCAATAGCTGAGAGCACCAGCGGATGCCGCAAGTCATCCGGCAGCGCCGCGATCAGCCGCTGGACCTGAAGGACGCGTTGACGATAAATCGCCAAGTGCTCAGCATTCGCATCGCTGCTTGGCGGCTCCGCGGCTCCGAGTTCTTCGGTTTGCGGCTTGCGCACGCGATCAATCGCCAAGCGGAAGGCGATCCGCGCCAGCCACGCTCGCAAATCGACGACGCTGTTCGTGCCCGAGCGGTGTACCCGCAGAAAAACTTCCTGCACCACATCCTCAGCGTCGTGCGGGTTGCGCAGCACACCATAGGCAACTTTGAAGACGAAGCGGGAATGTTCGCGGACAATGTGTTCCACTCTCGCTACGTCGTCAGCGCCGGGCAGTACCTTATCCGTCTCCCGCCACATCAAGGTGGAACTCATTGGCTGCGTTGGCATCCTGAACCCGCGTGCATGGCTGCTCTCACAGGCTAAGACGTAGCAGGGTGGGCGAGCGTTTGGAATTTTTCCGCAGCAGCAGGATCAAGGAGCGGGGGCTAAAGCCCGGCGAACAGGGAGACACTGTGGACGGCCCGAGCGAGGTCGTGCCCTGACTCATGCCTTGCCCATGTAGCGGGTGTCGTGGTCGCAATACGTGATTGCTACTTGCTAGTTACTGCCTTTCCATCATCTCTGGAATCGTCACGAATTCACATCCCTCCGCCTGGTAGCGCGACAGAATGCGATCGCTCGCCTCGATGCTGCGGCTGCGATCGACGCCGATGCGGTGATACTCGCCGTCATGCAGCAGGATGACGTTGCCGCCGCAAATCTGACGCTCGGCATGGGCAAAAATCTGATCGGCGGAAATCGCCTTCCAGTCATAACACGAAACATTCCACATGATCGGCTGCAATCCCATGGCTCGAGCGATTCGCAGCGTGACTGGGCGGCGTCCGCCAAACGGAGGCCGGAAAAGTTGAGGTTCAACTCCCGTGGCATCGAAAATTGTCTGCTGCGTCTGTTGCAATTGCCTCCGCGCTTCGGCCGCCGAAGCGAAGATGAGATTGGGATGGCTCCAGGTGTGGTTTCCGATGGAGTGTCCTGCCGCAACTACAGCGCGCGCGATCTCCGGCTTCTGCTCGACGAATCGCCCAATCAGAAAGAAGGTCGCCTTTACGCCGTGCCGCTCCAGAACCTCCAATAGCCGCCAGGTGTAAGGATCGTTGGGGCCATCGTCGTAGGTGAGCGCGAGCCGGCGAAAACCGCGTCCCAAGCCGATGAAGGTGCGCCCGTACACCTGCGATGTCGGCCACATGGTGTGGAAGCCGGCCCAGGTGGCGACAGCGGCGACGCCGGCCGCGCCGAGAAGCGCTGGTTTCATGCAGATGATTGTAGCTGGCGCTATTTCCACAGGTTGCACAACTCGCTAATTGCCACGGGCCGCCGGGGCAATTTATTCTGCGGTTCGTAGCTCCTCTCTGGTCATGGCGAACCTTTTTGAACCACCGCGGTACATTGCAGTCGAAGGCCCCATCCGCGTCGGCAAAACCACGCTGTCGCGTGTCATCGCCGAAACGCTGCACGCGCAGCGCATCAGCGAGCCTGACGGCAATCCCTTCCTCAAGCCGTTTTACCAAGGCGAGCCGGGCGCTGCGTTTCAGGCACAGTTTGCGTTCCTCATCGCCCGTTACGAGCAGCTTGGCGGACTCGACCTGAAGCGCAATCCGAACAAGACGTATGTGGCCGATTACATCTTTGAGAAGGACAAACTCTTCGCCTGCCTGAATCTCGGCGATGCCGAGCTCGACGTCTACAACCGCTATTACGAACTCTTCCGCCAGAACGTGCCCACGCCCGATCTTGTCATCTATCTGCAGGCCACGCCTGAAGTGCTGAAGAAGCGCCTGAAGAAAAAGAACGCGCCCGGCGAGAAGGCCATCAGCGACGATTACCTGGAAGAGGTCATCAAGGCTTACGAGCACTTCTTCTTTCACTACACCTCGTCGGACCTGCTGATCGTCAATACCTCGGAGATCGACTTCGTGGAGCGCAGCGAAGACCTGCAGGCCCTGCTGCGCCGCGTGAGCGAGCCCATCCGCGGCACGCAGTACTTCCTGCCCCTCAGCTCCGACGAGCAGGCCGCACGGGCGTAAGGATCGAGCCGTTCTACGGGTTTCCCGTATTATCATGAAGAAGGCATTCGAGTGGGACTCTGCCAAAGCCACCGCGAACTTGCGGCTTCATGGCGTGAGCTTCGAATTCGCCAGGGCGGTTTTTGCAGACCCGTTTGCCATTGAGCTGCATGACGATCGCGAGGACTACGGTGAGCAGCGATTCATCGTCATTGGCATGGCGGAACGGCATGTGTTGTTGACTGTGGTCTACACAGAGCGCGAGGAGCGCATTCGCATCATTTCCGCTAGAAGGGCGACGCGAGATGAACAGAGCCAATACTTCGAGCAGAATTCGTAAAGCACCGCGCGCCATGTCGGAGGACGCCGTCGAAGCCGCCGCGAGAGCCGATCGTGACGCTCAGCCCTTAAGCCCCGCCGATTTCCGGCGCATGAAGCGCACGCCGCAAGCCAAGATCATTCGTCGAGCTTTGCAGCTCACACAAGAAGAGTTTTCTCTCCGCTATCACATTCCTCTCGGCACCCTGCGTGATTGGGAGCAAGGCCGCGCCGAACCGGACCAGCCCACCCGCGCCTATTTAATCCTTATTGCGCGCGATCCCGATCGCGTTAGTCGCGTGCTGAACGCCAAGCTCTAATTCGCAATCGCTATCCCAACATCATGTCCAGTTCATCCATCAGCGCGACATCGTAGCGCTGCCGAGACGCGCCGCCAGCAAGATCTTCCCACCTGAGTTTGCTGTTGCGCGGTCGCACGCTCCCGGGCAGCAGACGCTCCCGCGCATCAAACCATCGCTTCATCCAGGGAACCAGCGCGAGATAGATTTCATGCCGCTTGCGCTTGCGTGCGGTGTCGCCCTGCGCGCGGCGGCGCAACTCGTCTTCCGGAGCTTCCAGCCAGAGCACACAATCGACGAATCCCATCTGCCGGCACTCGAAGGCGTTGCGGTACAGCTCGCGTTCAACGTCGAAGAGCTTGCGATCGAGCGCGCCCGACTTCCACAGCGACCATGAAAAGTAGAGATGCAAGGGATCGCCATCGCAGACGGCGATGCCGTGCTCGCGCTCAATCTCGAGTGCACGCTGCCAATTCGCCGAGTTGTAATTGACCCAGAAGCGGCCGACATCGGCGGGGTCGACGTATAGATCGGGCGTGGCGATGTGATAGGGAGCTTCCTCGACCCAAGGATGAGTCGCGTGGGCTCGGCACCAGGTCGTTTTGCCGGCTGCGCTCGGCCCCTCGATGGCGATGATCGTCAGCTCCTGCGAGCTTAGGGCATATTCTCCCAGCTTCTCGGAGATCTCACGAGAAAATAGACCCGCGTCTGCTCGTCCCGTACATGCGCCGATAACTACTTCTTCTTTTTCGGTGGGACAATTTGCTTCTCGCCTTCTTTTTCTTTCTCCAGACCTTCCCCTTTTTCCTCTTCGGGAGTTTTCTTCTTCTCCGGTGGCTTCCAGTTGTCCTTGTCCGGCTTTGTCTGACACGTACCTTCGACGACGACGCTGGCCAGATAGTACAGACCCGTCACCGTGTATTGGCACGGCGCAGACCCTCCCTGCACCTTGCCGATGTCCACCGTAGTCGGCGTAATCGTGTACGGACTCCATGGCGACCACTTCAAATCCTGGTCTTTTATGGGAACGCAGTCACAGGTTTGCGGGGCTGGGGGCGGAGGTACAGGCGCCGGAGGAGGTGCGCACTGAGGATCCAGATACTGTTTCGGCCAGTCAGGGAGACCCTGGTCGATCTTGACCTGGTTAATGATTGCCTCGTAGATCTTAGGGTCTTCAGGCTTTTTGGCAGGACATCCGTGTAGCGGCTTCACGCTGACTCTTAAGTCTCTTACCCAGATGGCGTAGTACTTGAAGTGGCACTTGTCCCCAGCGCAGGCCATAAGCACCCCCGATGCGATGCATAGTACAACCAACGCACGCTCTTGAATAGCAGAATTTTGACAAAAACTTGGGTTCCAGCGACTCCGTTTCGCGAATCCGGGTCGCATCGCAGTCCCTACCCAAGCTTTCCATCGCAGTGAGTTACTGACTGGGCGGGACGTACTCCTTCGGCTTCTCCGATGAGCCTTCGCCGAAGAAATAGGCTTGCATCTGCTGCACGATAAATTCCTGGTGGTCTTTCTTCCAGGGCTGCAGGCGGTACTCGTTGAGCAGCATCTTCATGTGCTCCTGCCATTGTTCCCAGGCGAGCTTGGAGATATTGTTGTAGATCCTCTGTCCCATCTCATTGTCGAAGGGCGGTTCGTCGAGACCCTCGGCTTCGCGCCCCAGCTTTACGCAATGCACCATATGTGGCATGAATTTCTCCGAAGGACGATTGTAGCGAAAGTTGCGGCTGTTCGCTCTTCGCTTCTCGCCAGAGGTGCGCGGACTCTGATGTTGCGATACATACCAGTCATGGGGCGGCGGCACGAGCCCGCAGAGCGCGATTTGTTTGAGCCGTGGGAGTGAGCCCGGCGAGAGTTAAATTGAGAGCCCGAACCGCAGGGCGGCGGTACAGGGCTGAGATTGGTGTCGCCGCTCGGCTGCTCCGATTCGAGGCGATCCACAACCGCGGGCTCACGCCCGCGGCTACCCCAAAATGACGCCGCTGCGCGGCTACTCACCCAGCCATGCACCATACGGTCGGAGACGCTCGATGTGGTCGCAGATGATCTTCAATGCACCGGTCAGCGGAACCGCCAGAACCAGACCCATCGCACCCCACAACCATCCCCAGAACAGCAGTGCGATCGTAACCGCGAGCGGATTCAACTGCAGGCGCTTGCCCAGAATCTTGGGATAGAGAACGTTCATCGCAATCAGGTGCAGTCCAAGTACGGTGACGATAACAATCACCGCAACTGCAGCGGTGAGATGGCCAAGGTCGGCGACCAACGGCGGCACCACGGCGAGCAGCACGCCCAGATAAGGGATCAGGCTGAGAAATCCGCTGATGGTTCCGAGAAAGTAAAAGTACGGCAGGCCGATCAAACCAAAAATCGCGATACTGCATACGCTGACGAACACGCCGATGATGAAATTGCCCACGATGAACGAGCGGATCATGCGCGCAATCAGGCCGAGCATCACGTAAGCCGAGTTGCGGTTTTCCATGCTGAACAGCATCACCGTGGCCGAGCGCACGTGGTCCTGCCAGCTCAGCATGAAGAAAACCAGGAAGGGAATGAAGGTGAGCGTCAGCACGAACTCGGAAACCGAATTCGCGTTGCGGCTGACCATGTCCGTCCAACTGCTCGACTGCTTGACCGTTATCGCCTTCTTGTCTTCGTTTTCAGGGAGCACGGTTTCGGTGGTCTTCTCAATTTGGTCCGCCTGCTCACGGACTCTGGCCCCCATCGCTTGAATGCGCGCCTTGTACTTGGGTACCTCGTGCATGAAATCCAGCGCACGACTGTAGGAAACGTAGCTGGCGAATCCGAGTGCGCCGACCAGCAGCGTCACTGCGATGAAGGCGCCGAATCCGCGTGGTATCTCAAACCGCACCAGGAAGTCGGCAACCGGCGCCAGGACAAAGGACAGCAGAATCGATACGAGGATAACAACAAGCAGCAACTTGGCGACATAGATCAAGGTGAGCGCCGCCGCACTGGCCAGGATCACCAGCGCCGCGGTCTGCATATGCAGCATGCGCTGCCGATCCAGTTCGGCAACTGTGGAGCGGTTGATCGAGACCTGAGGGATTGGCGCTGGGCCGCCGGCGGCGTTGGCCTCGATGTCGGGATCGGCCTCGCGCGGAATGGGCTCCGGATTGTCCAAAACCTGTTTAGGCATTTTGCCTATGGTACTCCCACCCCAGCGCGCCGGAGACCCGGTACTCGCAATTGTAAGATTCCGAGCATGGTACTTTGGCTGTGCTCAAGATGCAAAACATCTCTTCGAAGTCCGGAGCAAGAATCCTCGCCATCGATTTCGGTGCGCGCAAGATCGGCCTGGCTGTCAGCGACGAGCTAGGCCTCACGGCGCAGGGCTTGCCGACGTACCGCCGCAGCAACAAGAAAGCCGACCTCGACTACCTGCGGCGGCTCATCCGGCAATACGGGGTGCAAGAAATCGTAATGGGGCTTCCGCTCCGCATGAGCGGCGAGGAGGGCATTCAAGCGGAAAAAGTGCACGCCTTCGCCGACGACCTTCGCGGCAGGTTCAAGCTGCCGGTGCATCTGTTCGACGAGCGGCTGACGTCGGTGGAGGCCAATCGGGTGCTGCGTGAAACAGAGATGAGCATTCGGCGGCGCGCCGAAGTGGTCGATCAGTTGGCCGCGGTGCTGATTCTCGAATCGTTCTTGGAGCTGCGCAAGATCTCGCCCCTTGAAGATCACTCTGCGTGAGCAGCACTGAACGTGTATCGCTCATCAAAACAACAGACCGCACGATTGGCTTGTATCAAGTCGTGTCCTGATACAAACCTGAATTAATTGTAGGATTGGTCTAATAGGTCACGTGCGATTTCTCTTCAAACTGATTGTTGTTCTGTTTCTGGCGTTTGCCATCTGGTTTACCTGGGCAGCGCTACTGCCGGTCGAGCCGCGGCAGGCCACGTTCGTCCTGTTGCGCCCCGGCTGGACGACGCGCCACATCGCGCGCGAGCTGCAGCAGCAAGGCGTCATCCGCAGTTCGGCCGCGTTCCTCTTCATCGACTACATCAAGGGCGTCAAAACGCTGAAGGCGGGCGAGTACAAATTCGACCAAAAGGCGAATGCGGTTGATGTGTGGGGACGCCTCACGCGCGGCGACGTTTACGCGCGCACCGTGGTAGTGCCCGAAGGCTACAACATGTTCGACATTGCCGCCGCGGTCGAGCAGGCGGGGCTGGGTTCGGCATCGGATTTTCTCACCGCCGCCAGTAGCGATTTATTTCTCCTGCGCGATATCGATCCGGATGCGAAGTCGCTGGAGGGCTACCTCTTTCCCGACACCTATCAGTTCACCCGCATCGACAGCGCGCACGACATCGCCGCGGCCATGGTGCATCGCTTCCGGCAGCAGGCGCAGAGCATTGGTCTGTTGGGACGCGCCGACACGCATCGCATCGTGACCATGGCTTCCATCGTGGAGAAGGAAACCGCGGATCCCAACGAGCGGCCGCTGGTCGCCGGCGTTTACTACAATCGCCTTGACCGCAACATGGCGTTGGCCGCGGACCCCAGCGTGATCTATGCGGCGCTGCTTGCCGGGCGTTATCGCGGCACCATCTACGCCTCGGACCTGCAGTTCGATTCGCCTTACAACACCTACAAGTATCCGGGCCTGCCGCCGGGGCCGATCGCCAATCCCGGAGTAGCGTCGCTCAAGGCCGCGATGCATCCGGCGCATACCGACTTCCTGTATTTTGTCAGCGACAACAACGGCCATCACCGCTTCGCGCGCGACTTGGAAGAGCACGCCCGCAATGTCGCCCAGTACCGGCACTCGGTGGCGACGGGACAGTAGCTTCCGCATCTGCCGTATACTACTGGTTTCAACTCGCCGCCCCTGCCAAACTTATGACGAGGTCCGGATTTGCTAGCTCTATCGCTGCGCTTGCCTTGCTAATGGGCGGCACCGGGTGTCTTTTTCATACCCGGACGGTAGAGATGCGCACCAGCACCGCCAAGCTGGAGAGCGCGAGCAAACAGCAACTCGTTACCTACATCCAGAGCGAAGCCGCGAAAATTCAGACCCTCAATGCCACCGTCGACATCGCTGCTTCCGTGGGCGGCGAAAAGAAGGGCAAGGTCACGGAGTACGAGGAAATTCGCGGCTATATTTTGGTACGCAAGCCCAACCTGCTGCGCATGATCGGCCTGTTTCCCATCGTGCGCAACAAAGCGTTCGACATGGTGAGCGACGGCGAAACGTTTAAGGTGTCGATCCCGGCCAAGAGCAAATTCTACGTGGGCCACAACAATGTAGTGCACCCCGGCGGCAGCACGCTGGAGAACCTGCGCCCGCAGGTGATCTATCAGGCCTTGCTGCTGCCCGACCTGGATCCCAACAATGATATCGCCGTGCTGGAAGACAGCCGGGAATTGATTTACGACAAAAAGAAGACGCGGACGCTGGAGCAGCCGGACTATGAAATCCTGGTAATCCATCGCGCGGGTAACGACTGGTACCTGGCCCGCAAAATCGTTTTCGATCGCACCAACCTGTCGGTGCATGAGCAGGTCATCTTCGACCAGAACGGCGCCATTGCAACCGAGGCCACGTACCAGGTTTATGCGGACCATAACGGGGTCAGCTTTCCCAGCGTCATTGAAATTAAGCGGCCGCAGGAGGAATATTCCATCCGGCTCACGGTGGATAAGCTGGTGATCAACGAGCCGCTGCATGACGAGCAGTTCGCTTTGCAACAGCCGCCCGGCTCGCAGTTGATCGATCTCGATCAGCCGAACCAGTCGGCCTCCAGCGGCACTGCGCCGAGTTCGGCCGCGCCGCATAGCGACACGCCGAAACCATAACTCTGAATGAGCGGCGCTTCGGCGTCGCGTCATCACTCTTCTCTATAAAGAATCCTTCGCAGTCACCTATCTGAGTTGTGTCGCGGTGGTGGGCGGCGTTGTGGTTGCGTCTTCGGCTGCAGGAATGGATTGCGCTGATGCGGCGACGGGCTCTGCCGGTCGCGCAGCCGAACTCGAAGCCGGTGGCTCAGCATCGGAGGACGGCGCCGGCGTTGTAGCGACCGGTGCTGCGGAAGCCGTTGGCACGCTCATGGCCGGATCGGCGGAGACGGTTGGCGGGACATGCGGTCGCGGGGTGGGCGCATACTTCTCGACCGTCTGCAGGAAACCCTGGGCATCGGTCGGCGCGGGCACCTGTCCATTCAATAGCGAGCGGTAGGTCCAGGTCTTGCCATAGAAGGCCTGAGTATCGGCATCGTCTTGTTTGATCACACCACCACCCAGCGAGACGCCCAGGAAAAGTCCGCGCGAGCGGGAATACGTCAGCACCTGAGCGCGCAAGGTCAGGTCGGTCATGGCCTGCGCGTCGCGGCCCACCGGTCCCGCAGCGGCTGAGGCGTCGGCGCCCAGCTTGAACTTGCTGTGCAGCAGGTACTGCATGCCGTCATCGGTACGGATGATCAGTACCAAGTCGGATGCCTGACCACCGGCCTGAAAGCCGAAGCTGCCGCCGGTCAGCTTGAAGAATGCCGGCGCGCTCCAGCCGGTTTCGGTGCGACAGGTCGCGACACCCTTGCCGTAGTTGGCGCCGAAAATGAAACCGGCCTTCAGCATCGAGGGCATGATGGCAATGCACTTGGCGCCCGACATAATGCTGTCGGGAATAGCGCTGTCGGGAGCGGACATGATCTGCTTGAGGACGATGCTGGCCGTCTGAACGCGGTCGACATCGTCGTCGCGCCGCTCTGATGCTACGGCGGTCATCACCAGCACCAACAGAATTGCCGTCGCTGCGAAGGTCTTCTTCATAGTGATACTCCCGTGGGGGCGCAGCCGTTGGAGCGACCGCGTGTCGAGTTCATCTTAGAGCGTTTGATGGCCGCGAAAGGACGAAGAACGCGATCTGATGGTTACTCTTTAGTGTCGTGGACGGGACCCAGGTTAGCGTCCAAACGAAGGACGCGAACCTGGGGCACCCTATTGTCCTGGGCCTTGCTGTCCGGTGGATGCGCGTTGCGGCTCGATCGCATTCACAGCCGGGCCGGGAGGATTGTCGGTCACGGTGTAGAGCTTGCCATCGCGCAGATACATTCGCTGCATCTCCTGCAGGTTGAACGGGCGCGCGCCACGGCGTCCGAAGACGGCGAGTTGATTGCCGCTTTCATCGACGGCACGGTCGCGATCGATGCCCTTGGAGACCGCCAGCGCCGGACCCTCGGTGTGATGCGTGGCAATCAGAACCGGCTTGGGGGGGAAGCTGAATCCGGAGAACTCCGGATCGTTCATCGGCGAAAGAATCTGCACCACGCGCAAGCCGTTCTTGCCATCGGCAACGAAGGCGAACGCCTCGGCCGAGACCATGCCGATCTTGATGTCGTTGACGTCGTTCATCGCGCCGCCGGCGTTGAAGACCTGGTCGAGCTTGGGATGCTCGGGCTGCTCAACGTTCACGATGACCATGCCCTGCTTGCCGCCGGAGACGTAGGCGTAGGTGCGGGCGACGTAGATATTGCGCGCGTCGTCCAGCTTCACGAACGCGTTCTCGACGGGCACGGGCCTGTCGAGGTGGGTCACATCCAATACCTTGAGACCGTCTTTATCGACAACGAAGGCGTAGCGGAACTGCACGGCCAGGCCCTTCGGCTGGTTCAGGAATGGCGCGCCGATTTCAGCCGTAATACTGGGCTTGGTCGGATTGTGGAGGTCGACCACTTCCAACCCGCGATCGCACAGGATGTAGGCGTAGTTGCCGGCAATGGTGATGCGGCGCGCGCCGTGCAGCTTGTTATCGGGGTTAAAGCCCGGCATGCGCACCAGGTAATTGTTTTCGGGGTCGCCGTCGAGCAAGGTGCCGACACCGGGCAACTTGTACTTCGGTTTGGCGAGATTGGGATCGCCAACCACGACCAGTCCCTCTTCCCGATCGGCCACGTAGAGGAAGCCGTACATCAGGTAATTGAGGTCGGGATTCTTGGCGGCCAACATGGGCTGCTCTTCATTCTCGGGGAACTCATGGCGCAGGGGATCGACGCCCAGCGTGGTGGGCGTGGCCACGGCCATGGCGTACTTGGTCTTGACGTAGAAGCGCTGGCCCAGCGGCGAGACGGGCGCAGTGATCATGCGCTCGGAAAAGTCTTTGTCGTCGAGGTTGGCAATATCGTAGACGCGAAAGCCGCCCTTGCCCATCGCGGTGTAGAGATACTCGCCGCGGCCCTGCACGTCGAGGATCTCGCCGCCCGGATGCAGAATATCGGAGCCAGGGTGGTCGTAGGTTTCCTTCAGCTGGCGGCCTCCCTTGACGAACTTGTCGTAGTCGGCAGGCCAGGCAATTTTCTGCAGGTCGCTGCCGTAGACCGCGGGCGGCTCGTCGTGCTCGGTGACGGCGACGGCCTCGTAGCCTTTGTCGCCGGTGGCGACGTAGATGTAGCGCCCCATGAAGTTCATGAGGTTGGTGCCCTGGGTGAGCAGTTGCGCCATCCAGGCGTTGTTGTCGATCTTCTGCGAGACGTGGCAATCGGTACAGGTCTTGGTTTCCTTGGCGCGCACCGTGTGCGGGACGAAGGTACTGAAGGCCTCGCCGCTGAAGCCTGGGGCGGAGATAGTCTGCTGCTGGAAGTAGAGCCAGTCGCGATCGGCATTTTGCGAGCTGACGAGAATGGCGCAGGCGGAGCGCACCGGCGCAATGCGATGCTTGGTAACGGTGCCGTCGATGCCGAGCAGGTAGGCGTCGTCGCGCAACACCTGGAAGTCATACGAGGTCCAGTTGCGCGTCATTCGGCCCTCATTGTGCAGCATGGGCATCTTCTGATTGGCGGTCAAGGGGAGATGGCAGCCGTAGCAAGTGGGCGCCCACGAGCTGTGGCAGGCGTAGCACGTCATCTTGCTGTTGTCATGCGCCAGCTTGTCGCCGGCGACGCGCGCATCGCCCCAGGTGCTGCCGTCTTTCTGGATGGTCTTGGCCAGGCGCGATTTCTCGCTGTAGTGCTCGTTGCCGGGAGTGATTGAGTCGAGGACTTGCACCACTTCCCACTTCTTATCGGGATCGAGCATGGCGCGCTGATAGAGCTTGCCGCCTTCCCAGAAGAAGCGCCGTTCGCCGGTGGGCGTGCGCATCATGTCCATGTCGGTCCCGCCGGCCGGAGCTGCAAAGCTCGAAGTCTTCAGCGTCGCCTTTTGCTCGATGCTGCCGTGGCAGTCGATGCAATCGACTTCAACGGCATTGCGGGTCTCGCCGTACAGATTGCCGTTGCCGTGACTGTCCTGCTGGAAATGACAGTCGATGCAGTGCATGCCCTTTTCCAGGTGAATGTCTTTCAGGTGGACGGCCTTGCCGAACTTGTCGGGATCATCGGACTTGACGATGTTGCCTTCGGCGTCAAGCAGCCGGCCATAGCGGTCATGCTTATAGACCGCGCGGAAGATCCAGCCGTGGCTGTGGAAGTCGGCGAACTGCGTATTCTGCAGCTTGCTGTTGATGGAGCCGGGGCCGATGTCGCCGACATGTTTCAGGAAATCGACGGTGTCCCAGTTGCCGCGAATGGCGGTGCGCTCGGGATCGCGCGTCTGTACCTTCTGTTGCTCCTTCGCGCTGGGGTTGCGCTGCTTGGCCGGATACATGCCCTTGTCGCCGTCGATTTCGTTGTCCCACCACGTGTATCCGAAGTAAGTGGTTTCCATGTTCGTGCCCGGGTGAACGTGGCACACCATGCACTGGCTGGAGGGAATGGCGCGGGTGAATTCGTGCTTCAGCGGATGGCCGGGTTGGCCTTTGCGAACGGTGGGATCGTTGGTCTGCGATTCGCCCATGTTGCCGAACTGCGCGTAGCTGGCCGAGTGCTCCGGCGAGCGATCGTTGGCATAGATGACGTGGCAGGCGCTGCATCCCGAGGCGCGATAGTCGCCGGGCTGATCGTTGGTGCCGGGGAACGACAATAGCGGATCGTACAGGCGCGTTTTCTGGATCCCGAGCACGGTGGGATCGGTGCGCAGCAGGGTACCGAAGCCGCGGAAACTCAGCTTGACGTCAGGATTGCCGTTTTCCTCATCGAGGATGGGATTGCCGACCTCCTGCTTCTTCTCGCCGCCGCGTTCAAACACGCGCAGCACATTTCCCGGCTCTGAGTACTCCCAACGCTGCAGCGGCTCCAGATAAGGCAGAATGCCTTTGGTTCGCGTCTCCTCTTCCGTTGGCGGCGGCTTCATCTCCAGCCGCTGCTGCATTCCCTCGCGGTTGTAGCTTTCGCCGAAGTGCGCGTCCTTCAGCGGAAACGCGCCGTTGTTGTACAGCGCCGCTTCCCACAACATTGCGCCGTGGGTCATCATGCTGGTCTGCACACGATGAACTTCCTGGGTATGACAGCCTGCGCGGCCGCAGGTTTCGTCGGCGATGCGCAGGTCGCCCGGGTTGATGAACTTGATGTAATCCGCGTCTTCCTTCAGCCACTTGGTGTAGGCGCGAATAGGATTGGCTGAGTTCCACGCATTTTCAGGAACGCGCGGCTTGGGATGGGCCTCTTTGGTAAGCCTCACATACTCAGGCGAATTCGGGGCGGTGCCGGCGGGCAGAAAGATTTTCGCATTGCCGCCATGACAGTCGGTGCATCCCAGCGCGAAGCTGCCCGACTTGTGCATCGTTGGGCTGTCCTCGGAGGTGTGACAGCTCATGCAGCCGTCGGTCTTCTGCTTCGCGTCTTCGAAGGACTGCTGCAGGAATATGCCGGCGGGGAGCGGCTCCTGCGCTGACGTGGTCTGCGTCTGGGGCTGGGGCTGAGGCTTGCCCGCAGGCGGCGACGCGGCGCTGCGCGCTCGCGGAGTAAAAACGGCAACCGCGCACAAAACTACGGCGACCAACACCAGACGCGAAACACGGGACTGGCAAACTAATCGCATGGGTAACTCAGAAGGTGAAAGCCACCGAGGCAAAGCCGGAAAGCAGGACTTTGCTGTTGTAAAGGTTGTCTAAACCGGCCCCGGGAAACAGCGTAGCTTCTCCCGCGGTCACCACCCAGTTTTCATTCAGCTTAGGACGATACCTGACACCGAAGCCCAAGTCTTCTCCGATGCTGTGTTTGATATTTTCCTGAAACAATAAAATTTCCAGCGGTTCGGTGCGGTCGAAGCGCAAATAGTTGAAATTGGAGAAGGCTCGCAGGTTGGTGGTGATATTAAAATCTGCGCCGGCGGTGAAGATGTAAATGCCAGGATTAACGAAGTTGGCCTGACCTTCCTCCTTGTTGGAGCGAAGCGCAGGTAGGAGACTTCCGGGGGTGGTCAGCCCAACGCCGGTACTCAGTAGTCCGATGCCTTGTTGGTCCCAGAAGCTGAAGGCGCCGCCGGCGAAGTTGGTATCGTCCACGATGGTGTCAAAGCCGGTCGCGGTATTGCTCCGAGACGGACCGTAGCGGTAGCTGGAATCGCCGGAGGAATAAAACACCGACGTGTAATACCGCGCCCAATCTTTGTCGATCGACAGCTCCAAAGCTCCCATCCGCGCGTTGATGTTCACCGGCCGTCCGGCAATGGGGTTGAAGGTGTCGTGGCCC
Organism: uncultured Acidobacteriaceae bacterium; assembly: GCA_963713465.1. Taxonomy (GTDB): domain Bacteria; phylum Acidobacteriota; class Terriglobia; order Terriglobales; family Acidobacteriaceae; genus Bog-257. The sequence goes on along the minus strand of CAVQLZ010000022.1, from coordinate 3,789 downwards.
AGCGCCTGGTAGAACGCATGGTCTACGTTGATGCGCTTGATGTGCCCGTTGCTGGTCCAGCCCAGGTAATAGGCTTCGATCTGGTGCTGGATGATGATTCCATTAACCACGTCGCCGATGGGCGAGGGACGCACCAGGAAGCCGTTGTCGTCGTAATGCAGAGTGGGATCGTCGCGGTTGTAGTGGAAGCTGAATTCGTTGGTGTACCCCTTGGCGAAGAAGTCCTGGATGTAAACGTTGGCAATATAAACCTGCTCGTGGCGTTGGGTAAAGGTGTTCAGTCCGCTATTGGTGTTCTTCTCGAGGAAGTAGAAGTAGGCAAGATTGTAATTGATGCGATTGGATTTCAGGTTTCCGAAGATGCGAATCCCCGGCTGCTCCTCGGCGAAAAGAAAGCCGCGAAAATCGCTGACGAACTGTTGTATGCCGGCGCGAACCGAGACGAAATCAAAGTTCGGACTCAGGTCATGGATCTTGGCTTCGAGGAACGCCTCCTGCAACCCGGTATGAGCGTCGAAGCGGTTGATGCCATTGGCGGGGTCGATGTTCACAATCCCGCGCTCGCGGGTTTGCAGGAAGTTGAGGTTGATGACCGGAGTGACCCGAATGCGCCAGTCAATGGGACGAAAGCTGGTGTCGCCCTGGAACAGATCAAACGACAGAATGAAGCTTTGCGAGCCGAAGAACTGCTCACCTTTGCCGAAGAAATCTTCGGTGCCGGGCGTCAGGGTCGTCACCCCGCTCGGCACCGGCAGCCGCCGAATGTTCATTGCCGAAAGGCTGGTGCCGGTGAAATCGAAAAACCAGTTCTGGCCGATGATGGGCCGGTCGCCCTTGAAGATGTTGCGGTTGAAGGGATCGTACCAATGCCCCTGCACGTAGGGATAATCGCCGCCGTTACCGTATCGTGGCCAAAGCGGCATATCGAAAAGATTCCACCGGTCGGGCGCAGGGGTGGTGCCGACCAGGATCGCCGGCGCGGCTACACCCTCGGGCGTAGGTGTTTTCAGGTTCTCCATCGCGGTGGGATAAGAAGAACTCGGGGGCGGTTCCGGTGCGGCGGTGCCTGCTGCGCCGGGCAGTCCCGTGGTGACTTTTTCCGGAGCCATTGCCGTGATCGGCTCTAAGCGCACCTGAAGGGTTATAAGTTCGCCGCCCTTCAATTGCGCGCTGGACAGGGTCTGCGGCTTGTATCCATCTTTGGTCGCCCTGATTTCATAGGCGCCCACCGGCAAGCGCGGCACACGGAATATTCCTTCTCCGTTGCTGGCAACAGATTTGATGTTGGCTCCCGGACGCGTCAGCGTGATGGTCACACCCGGCAGAACCCGGCCCTGGGTGTCGCAGGTAACGCCCTGGATGGAGGCCGTCGATAGTGCGTGCCCGAGCACCTGCTGGCCCAGTACGTCCGAAGAAGCGCCGGCACAGAGCGAAACCGGCTGCTGGGTTTGGGTATCGGATGCCATGGCAACGCCGCACGCCACTAGAGTCATAGCGCACCACGCCACGCCAATGAGCAGGATGCTCGCAGCTTTCACACGCACCGCCGAACTCCCGACGTTACCGATGGTCAAAATCGATGGGCTTACTTTGGTATCACAACCTGCGCCCGGTAGCAAGCATTGCTTGACTTTGCAGGAAATATCGTCATAATTGCGGCTCTAAGAAAACAAACTCGGCGTACGGTCTCAACCGCGGGATGCGGAGTGACTGTCCCGCAAGTGAACGATCTTGCCCAGCCAAGGTTTTGCATCATGTCACAGATGAAAAGGCGCGTCCAGTTCTTTTGTCGGTCAATGATCTGCGCCGCGGCGCTGCTGTTGCTGATGTCCTGCGGCGGTGGAGGCGGAAGCGGGTCCTCGAGTACGGGCAGTGCGGGCAGCGATCCGCCGGTAGTACAACAGATGGAACCGGCGCTCCAAGCGTCGGAGGTCACTGCCATCGTGCAGGCGGCGGTGCAGTCGGTGAACATCCCTATCGAGGTCGCAGTCACCGACCGGCTGGGCAGAATTCTTGGTGTCTATGCCACGGCGAATGCCCCGGCTATGGGCATCGGCAACTTCAATGCCTTGGAGCCGGCGGATGAACTGGCGGTTGCGCTGGCGCGCACGGGCGCGTTCTTCAGCAACGACCAGGCGCCTTTGTCGTCGCGCACCGTCCGCTACATTAGCGGAGTCCACTTTCCGCCGGGCGTTGCGGGGGCTGCCAATGCTGCGCTCTACGGCATCGAGAACACCAATCGTGGATGCCCGTTTGACGTGACTTACAATCTTGTCAACGGTAAAAGTCAAGCGGTCCCGCCTGCGACCCTGATCAACGGCACCAGTCCGGGGCTGGGAATTATCACCGGCAAATACGACGTTTACGACAGCCGGCCGTTCGCGGTGAATCCTGGAGGTGTGCCGATCTTTGAGAACGGTTTCGTGGTTGGAGGGATTGGGGTTGTAGCCTACGATAGCAGCACCAATAACGGCAATTACGACGCCGCTGAGTACGCCGCCTTCACGGGATCGACGCTCGACATCGCGAAGTACATTCCAGGCGACACCAACGTCTTCGGGCTGGGCTCAATACCGCCGCCCGGAGTCGTGACCATCAATGGCGTTGCTCTCCCCTTTGTCAATAACCAGACGGCGCCCGCCGGTGTCACCGCCGGAACGCTAACCGGCGGATTCACCACGGGCCCCACGTCCAGTCCCGGTGCTACGCCCGAGGGCTATCTGGTTGGCCCGATGGCGAGCGCTTATCCTGGCGGACTTAGTGAAGCCGATGTGATGAACGTCGTCAACGCCGCGGTAGCGACTGCGAACGTCACTCGCGCCGCCATTCGCCTGCCTCTGGGCTCACGCGCCAAGATGATGGTTTCGGTTTCCGACCTGGACGGGAACTTCCTGGCTATTTATCGCATGCATGACGCGACCATTTTCAGCATCGACGTCTCGGCCGCCAAAGCGCGCAATGTGGTTTACTTCAGCAGCACGGCCGGCCAATTGCCGGGCGTCTACGCCGATAGCCAGCCGGGATCGGTCGATTTGCCCGGAGTTCCACCTGGCACCGCAGTCCCCAACCGCCCCGTCAGCTTCGGCGCGCAGCCGTTCTTTCCACCCGGTATCAACGGAAGCAATAATGGACCGTTCTTCAACCTGTACACCTTCGACACCGCGAACCCGTGCACCCAGGGATCGCAGCCAGCCAATCCTCATCAGAACGGGATCGTGTTCTTCCCCGGCTCTCTGCCGCTGTATCGCAACGGTGTGCTGGTGGGGGGACTGGGGCTGAGCGGCGACGGCGTCGACCAGGACGATTTCGTGACCGCCGGGGGCGCTGCGGAGATGACCCTGAACAACTCAAGTGAGGCGTCCGGGACCGGACAAGGCTTTGAGGCACCGGCGGCGATTCGCACCGACCAGGTCGTCATCGACAACGTGCGTTTGCCGTATATCAAGTTCCCGCGCAATCCAACGCAGTGAGGTTGCGCAGTGCCTCGTTTCATTTGCGAATGAGACGTGCCCGCGGCAGTGCAGGAATTTGTGTGCTGCGGCTGAGAAGTCCGATTTGCTGGATGCTGCGTACTACAGATAAGAGACCGAGTGATGGAGCCAGGCAGCAGGGGACCTGGCAAGCGAGGGCCCGTCGGGCGTTCGCGTGCCGTCACTCGGTTTCGCACAGGTTCAACCTCTACCAATTTTGCGGTCGGCGCGTGCAATGCGACAATTCGCAGACTCGCCCAGGTGAGTTGGCCATCCGTGCAGAGAGGAATCGGAGGCGCGCGGTAAACTGACAACGCAC